>CAVSSB010000013.1:0-307992 GCA_963730505.1 uncultured Actinomycetota bacterium | reverse complement strand
CACCACTGTCCGTACGCTGGCGCCGCCCGCCTCGCTCACGGCAAGTGCGAACGCGGCGGCACTCTCGTTGTCAGGAAGGTCGGCGACGGCGAAGGCGTCATGATCGCCGAAGGCGAAGTAGAAGTGCTCCAGCCGTCCGCCAACACTCTGGGCCGCTTTGGCCACGGCTTCCCGTCTACCACTTCCGCCCTGCCGTCGGAGACCCTTGAGGCCCTCCACTGTGTACGACGCTTCAAACAAGAACCTTGGCATAAAGCCCCCTTCTCCGGTCGTCGCCTAACCGTCTCACCCCGTAGCCAATTTGCTCAAGGTGCCACGAGGGCAGCCGATGTCATCTTTTGCAGCAGCTCAGCGATCGAGTCGCGCGGCCACGTCGGCCGGGAATCCACCAGTCGCGATCGGACCCCAGCGACTCGGGCGTGATTCGGATCAGCGACTTGTTCTGAATGCGCATGGCCGCCCGATACTCCTCCCAGTCGGGATGCTCGCCGGAGATGCAGCGGAAATAGTCGACGAGGCCGTCGGCTGCCTCCGGCATGTGCAGCACCTTGGCGTCGCCATCGATCTGCACCCACGGGCCGTTCCAGTCGTCGGAGAGGACGAGCACCGATACCCGTGGGTCGCTCTCGGCGTTGCGGGTCTTCGCTCGGGCCGGATAGGTGGAGATGACAATCCGGCCCTGGAAGTCCACACCACCGGTCACCGGAGAAATCTGCGGGCGGCCGTCGCGTCGGGTGGTGGCGAGCAGCATCCGATGACGTGGACGGACGAAGTCGAGGAGTTCTGCCAACTCGACGGTCGTGTTGGTCGCGATCGATCTGGCCATGAAGTCAGGGGTCGATGCCGTCTAACTGTGCCGGTCGAGGTAACTGCTCCGCAGAGGATTGAGTCTGGGCTTCGACAGGGCTGAGTTGCTGGGTGGCTGCCCAGGAGGCGAGCAGAGCAAGGGCATGGGCGGTGGGTGAGTCGGGTTCGGCAGTGTAGATGGTCATGGTGAGGCCGGGTTCGGCTCTAAGGTCGAGGCTTTCGTAGGTAACGGTGAGGCCACCGACGATGTGGTGGTGGAAGTGTTTAACACCGGTGCCGTGGGTGCGGACGTTGTGAGAGCTCCAGCGGCGGCGGAACTCCTCGCTGCGGGTGGACAGCTCCCCGACCAGATCGTGGAGGCTCTTGTTGTGCGGGTCCTGCCCGGCCGCGGTTCGAAGGTTGGCCACTGTGGTGTCCGCGGCGACGTCCCAATCGGGGTAGAACCGGTGGGCGGCGCTGTCCAGGAAGGTAAACCTGGCGAAATTCGGGGCGCAGTCTGGGTCGTTGTAGAGGTCGGCGTAAAGCGCGCGGCCGAGGAGATTGGTGGCGAGCAAGTCGGACCTGTTGTTGCCGACAATCGCCGGCCCGGTGGTGATGGAGTCGAGGGTCCATTGCAGGCTGGGCCGGGCGGTCCACGCTTGGCGCGCCGTCGGGGCCGCATGGCGGCGCCGGTGCCGTCGGCGGCATGGGCCAGGTTGAACAGGTGGATTCGTTCGGCTTCGTCAAGCTGGAGAGCGCGTGCGATCGCGTCCAGGACGGAGGCGGAGACCCCTCCGAGTGAGCCGCGTTCGAGCTTGGCGTAATACTCAACGCTCATCCCGGCCAGAGCGGCGACCTCGCCGCGACGCAGCCCGGGTACGCGGCGTCGCCCGACCTGCGGCACCCCCGCCTGTTCCGGTGTGATCTTGGCACGCCGCGAGGTCAGGAACTCACGGACTTCGGCGCGATTGTCCACGTCAACGACGGTACGACCGCAGCCGGATGGTTGGGATGCCCTATCAGTACATCCATTGACAGTCACTTTCTTGCAAGGCGTCGCGCTGCGCTCCCTCGGGCGATGTGGTTCTTTATTACGGCGATGTCGGTTACTTCAAGGGGATCGTGCGGATCGGTCGACTCGACGCCGAGAACATGAGCGTCATCGGGCGTCAACCAGTTGGGCTCGAACTGACGATTGATCGAGGCTGAACTTACGCGCCGGACCAAGGAAGAACCCAGGAGCCGCCCGCCTCAACGGCAGAACGTCAGCATAAGAATGATGACCGACAACTAAACAAGACTTCGGCGGGTCACATCTCAGGCAAGCGGCATACCGGTGAAGCGCGCCAACCCGTCGAGCAGGTCGTCTTGGAACTGTGGGTTGTGGACTGCCTGGTGTGGGGTGCGGAGCTGCTGGTGGAACCAATATCCGCCGCTGCTGCGCGCCTCGGGTTTGTCACTGGTAGCGAGCCATTCTTGGGTCAGGTGCCCCATCCGGAGGTCGTCGGGAGCACCGGGTCCGCCCATTCTGGTAGGCACCCAGCCGGGGTCGACGGCGTTGCTGTACACATCGGGCCAGATGCGGGCGATAGCGACGGCAAGGGTGGTGACGAAGAGTTTGCTGTCGGAGTAGGAGCCGGTCCGGGGTTGTCCGCTCCAGTCCACGTCGGCCAACTCGGCGCGTCCGCCGTAGTGCGAACCGCTGCTGAGGTACACCAGCCGTTGCGGGCGATTGATGAGGGCGGTGAGCAGGTACGGTGCGACGATATTGACCGGCATGATGTGCCGGCCGCTGTAGATACCGGCGTTGTGGATGACTGCATCGACCCGGCCCAGCCGGTTGACCTGTTCGGCCACGGCCCGCGTCTGGTCCAAGTCCGCCAGGTCCCCGACGACGGCTGACGCGCCTCCGTCGATGAGGTCATTGACCGCGGTCAGTCGCTGGGTGCTGCGGGCATGGACGATTACCTCGTGGCCGTCCTCGAGCAGCGTCTCCGCGGCTGCCCGGCCCAGCCCGTCGGCGGAACCGGTGATGAAGATGCGCGTCATGTGCTTCCTTTCGCCGCACCTCTCTCGTCGGGTACGGAGTATCTCGCGGCGTCGTACAGACGATCACAGTGGGCGGTGCCAAAGGCAGCGGTGATCATTGGCATCACCGGTCTCGCGGCTGCGTTGCTGCTAGCGACGCTTTGCCGGTTGACGCCGGGCTTCAGCCGCCTCAGCCGCGCGTGAGGATCTGGCGCGCGACGTCGAGGGCCCGGTCGATCGGCACCGCGAAGCCGATCCCGATGTTGCCCGATCCGCGACCGCCGAGGGTGGCGATCGAGGTGTTGATGCCGACGACGCGGCCATCGAGGTCGACGAGCGGCCCGCCGGAGTTGCCTGGGTTGATCGATGCATCGGTCTGGATCATGGCCTCCGCGGTCGCCCCCCGGTCGAGGGCGCTGACCACCCCGGAGGTGACGGTGCCGTTGAGGCCGAGTGGCGATCCGACGGCGATCACCGGCTGACCGATCCGCAGGTCGGCGCTGACGCCGAGCCGAGCGGCCCGCAGGTCACCTCGCGTCGGCGCGCAGCACGGCGATGTCGTCGTCGGCGTCGCTGCCGACCACCTCCGCGGTCACGGTGCGTCCAGAGGAGAGCACCAGCCGTACGCTGCTCGCGCCGGCCACCACATGGTGGTTGGTCAGCACGTGACCCTCGCCGTCCATGACGACCCCCGAGCCGCTACCGCGGCCCGCCCGCACCTGCACGACGCTGGGCAGGACCTGGCTGGCCGCGGCTTCGGTGGAGCCGGCCGAGGCGCTGCCGTTGGCCGGCGCCCGCTCCTGGACGATCGTCGGGCCGGCGGTTGGGGCGCCGCGGTCCAGGGCCACCACGACCCCGGCGCCGGACGCCCCACCGGCGAGAACGGCCGCCGCGATCACCGCCGCGAGGCGCGGCCGGCGATCGGCTCTGCACGGGATGGCGAGGCGACCGGCGACCGGCGGCAGTGGTGCGGGGACGGCGGACCGGTCCCGGCGAGGGCTGGGGGGCAGCCCACCCGATCTGGGGGCCCGCGGGGGTTCCCAATCCCTGCCAGGCTTCGTGGGTTTCGTTCATGTCAAGGCCTCCTTCCCAGCTCAGATCAGCCGGGAGAACCAGCGGAGGGACAAGGCGCCGGCCCCGACGGCGACCAGCAGCCCGAGAGCAGCGAGGTACGGCGTGACCTCCTGCTGCTGGGTGCGCCAGCCGATCGAGGAGCCGATGTCGTCGTACACGCTGCGGAGCTCCTCGCCGCTCTGCGCGGTGTACGCAGTCCCGCCGGTGGCCTCGGCGAGTTCGCGCAGGGCGGCCTCGTCGACAGGCACCCGGGAGCTGCCCTGCGGTCCCTGGATGGTCCCGTTCGGGGTGCCGTACGCGATGGTCGAGACCGGCAGGGCGGCCTCGGCCGCGGCAGCCGCGGCAACCTCTGGTGAACGCCCGGCCGTGTTCTCGCCGTCGGAGAGCAGCACCACCCGAGTGGGCACCGGTTCAGCGTCGGCTTGCTCGGTCATCCGCCCCACCTGACCGAGCGAGCTGAAAACTGCCTCGCCGATCGCCGTGCCGCCCCCGCCGAGGTCGAGGGCGCCGATCTGCTCCAGGACCTGGGCGTGATCCGTCGTCGGTGCGCTCACGACGACACTGCTCCCGGCGAAGGAGACGACGCCGACGTTGACCGTGTCGGGCAGGTCGTCGACGAAGGCCACGGCAGCCGCCTTGGCCGCCTCCAGCCGGTTCGGCGGCACGTCGGTCGCCGCCATCGACCCGGAGGTGTCGATAGCGACCATCACGGTCGCCCGGTCGTACGGCAATCGAAGAGTCATTTCCGGCCGGGCCGCCGCCAGCCCGAGGCACGTCAGGGCGAGCAGCACCAGGGTGGCCGGGACGTGCCGGCGCCAGCCCGGGCGGCGGGGCACGACGCGCTCGAGCATCGGCAGGCTGGCGAAGCGCACGGCGTATCGCTGCCGACGCCGCAACACCACGACGTAGGCCGCGGCGAGCGCCGCGACCGGCAGCAGCAGAAGCAGCCAGATCGGTGTGAGAAAGGTCATCGCGTTCTCCTCTCGGGTGCGGCGCACCGGCAGACGACGGCGCGCGCGGACGAAGCGGGCGAGTTCGGCGACCCAGTCGTTGTCGGTCCGCAGCAGGACATGCCCGGCACGAGCGGCCCGGACCGCGTCAGCCGTGGCTGAGCGGTGGACGGCTGCTGCGCTGGCGTACGCGGTCCGGAGCCGGCGGTCGCCGGAGTTGACCTCACGCTGCCGCCCGGACTCGGGATCGACGAGCACCAGCTGGCCAACCGCGGGTAGTTCCAACTCGCGCGGATCCACCACCTCGACCACCACCACGTCGTGGCGCGCGCCGAGTCGGCGCAGAGGTGCTTCCCAGTCGAAGGGCGCTCGACCGCTCCCGCGGGGTCGATGAGGTCGGAGACGATCACCCGCAGCCCCGGCCGGCGGTGCCGGGCGGCCAGCGCCGACAACGCCTCGGCCAAGGTCTGGGACACGGTCCCGTCCCGGGCGTCCTGGCGCGGTCCGCAGGACGCGGTGGGCTGCGATCCGACCCGCGAGCGGCGACGACCAGGCGACGCCATCGGTCCTGAGTACGCCGACGCCGAGCCGGTTGCCCGGCCCGTCGGTCAGCAGGCCGACCACGGCGGCCACGGTGGTGGCAAGGTCAGCCTTCTCCGCAACGACCGTGCCGAACGCCATGCTCGGCGTCTGGTCCAGCAGCAGCCAGGTTTCGAGCTCGTGCTGCGCCTGCGTCAACCACAGGTGCGGCTGCCGCGCCCGCGCGGTGACCTTCCAGTCGATGCGTCGTACGTCATGACCGGGCTGGTAGCGCGCCAGCTCCTCGGCTTCACTGCCGGGACCGAGCCGTACGCCGCCGTACTCGCCATGCAGCAGCCCGTCCAGCCGCCGCCGGACGGTGAGGTCGAGACCCCGGAAGCTCTGCAGCGAGCCGACTGCCCGATTCGTGCCGGTTTCCACCGCTGTCCTCATGCGGCCACCCGGCGATTTCGTCGTCCTCGGGTGCGACCCGAGGACGTGGCACGACATCGAGGATCGAGGAGATGATCGACCGTGGGTCGACGCCTTCGGCGACCGCGTCGAAGGACAGCACGAGGCGGTGCGCCAAAACGTCCCGCGCGAGGTCGGCCACGTCATTCGGCAGCACGTAGTCGCGGCCGCGGAGCATCGCGAGAGCACGGGCCGCCGCGGCGAGCCCGAGTGTTCCGCGGGCGCTGACACCGTACTCGAGCCCCTCGGCAAGCTGCAGGCCGAAGCGGTGCGGGTGCCGAGTCGCCATAACCAGCTGCACGATGTAGTGAGCGATGGCCGGATGGACGAAGACCTGGTCGGTCTCGGTCTGCAGCGCGACCAGCTCGTCGACTGTCAAGACCTGGTGTGCCCGCGGCGGGGCGACGCTCATCCGGTGCAAGATCGCCAGCTCGTCGAGCTCCTCGGCATGGTCGACGTCGACCTTGAGCAGGAACCGGTCGCGTTGGGCCTCCGGCAGGGCGTAGACGCCCTCGGTCTCGATCGGGTTCTGGGTTGCCAGAACCAGGAACGGCACGGGCAAGGGGTAGGTCGTGCCACCGATGCTGACCTGGCGTTCCGCCATCGCCTCGAGCAGCGCCGACTGGACCTTCGCCGGTGCCCGGTTGATCTCGTCGGCGAGCACCAGGTTGGCGAAGATCGGCCCCAGCTCGGTGTCGAAGCGCTCGGCCGACGACCGCCAAACTTGGGTGCCGACAATGTCGGCGGGCATCAGATCGGGCGTGAACTGCAACCGCGAGAACGTGCCGCCGAAAGTGTCGGCCAGCGTCCGCACCGCCAGCGTCTTGGCGACGCCCGGCACGCCCTCCAGCAGCACGTGGCCGCGGGCGAGCAGCCCGACGATCATCCGCTCGACCATCGGGTCCTGGCCGACGACGACCCGCTTGACTTCGAACAGGGTCCGTTCCAGGACCGCCGTCGGGACGGCCCGTACGGCCTGGTCGGCCGTCACAGCTCGCCGTCCGGGGTCGTCTCGGGAATGGTCGGGCTCTGCGGGGTCGTCGGAGCGCCCGGGCTGGTCTCGCCGCTGTCCGGGCTGGCCGAGCCGCCGTCGCGCGGGCCGGCGGTGCCATCGCGGCCTGGGCCATCGCGACCTGGGCAGTCGCGATCGGCGCCGGCCGCTGGTGCCTCGGCGGCGCGGACACGCTCCACCTCTGTCGCGTAGCCGGTCTCGACAATTGCGCCGCTCCCGCCGGTCGCGTAGGCGACGCCGGCCCCGCCGCCGATGACCGCGGCGGCAAGCACGCCGGCAAGCGCCACGCGCCGACCGAGCCGCCGGTTGGTTGATGGTGTCGTCGAAGGTGTCGACACTGTGAATCTCCTTTGTGATCGAGAAAGTCCCGGGTTTCGGGGACACCTTCACTTCACCAAACGACGCAGAAAACCTCGGGAAACAAGGAAGAAAGCCGAGCGAAAGAAATGCACGGACCCTTTGCGTCGCCCCGCTAGCTTTGACGGGTGCGGATCTTGATCGTGGAAGACGAGGCGGGCCTGGCGAGCGCCCTGAGGGTCGGGCTGATCCGGGAGGGCTACGCGGTCGACGTGGCGGGCACGTGCGGTGAGGCGGCCGAGAAGCTGGCGCACGCCGAGTACGACGTCGCGCTCCTCGACATCAACCTGCCCGACGGCAACGGCTTCTCGCTGGCCCGCGGTATTCGGGACGGCAGCGTTGGCTGCATGGCCGGACCAGACCTGCGCATCGTGATGCTGACCGCCCGCGGGGAGCTGAGCGATCGGGTCCGCGGCCTCGACGTTGGGGCCGACGACTACCTCGTCAAGCCGTTCGCACTGGTGGAGCTCACCGCGCGGCTTCGGGCGGTGCTGCGCCGCGATACCAACGGAGCCTCCTCCGTGCTGACCGCCGGACCGGTACGGGTCGATGTGGCCCGCCAGCTGGCCTACCGCGGCGGACGCGAGCTCAAGGTGACGCGCAAGGAGTTCGGTGTGCTGCGTTATCTGCTGAGCCGGCCCGGGCATCTCGTCTCGGCGGAGGAACTGCTCGAGCACGTCTGGGACGAGAACGCCGACCCGTTCACCCAGACCGTGCGGGTGACGGTCGGGACGCTGCGCCGCAAGCTCACAATCGACGGCGAGCCTCAGTTGCTGGAGACCTTGATCGGACGGGGCTACCGGCTGCGTGACGACGAGGCCGCTGCGGTGGCGTCGTGATCATGATCGCCAGGTTGGTCGAGAGGCTGCCGGCCTGGACACGGACGATCCGGGTCCGGCTCGCGCTCACGTACTCGGCCCCCGGCGGCGCGAACCGCGCGCTGGACCGCGTGGCTGGAGGCGGTGCGCGCGGCGGCGGGCGCGCTCCGTGGCGTGGCGCTGGTGGTGGTGCCGGATGGCGCGAAGCCCGGACTGCCGCTGCTCGAGCTGCGCTTCGCCGACGGCAGGGCGGCCGCGGCGGCGGAAGCGCGATTGCGCGCCGGTCGGCCCGCGGTGCATGTCGATGCCGCGCGCCTGCGCCGCGGCGTGCTGGCGGTGAACCCGATCGCTCTCGCCGAGGGCGATCTGGCGATCCTCGGGGAGTCGCTGGCGGTGTGCTGCGGCGATGGCGCCGGTCCGTGGAGCGAAGCCGCGCCGGATCGCGGTGTCATACCGGCCGCGCGAAATCCTGACCCATGATCAGCGGTCGCGCGGCCGGCATGAATGTTAGTGTGGCGCGCAGCCGCCACGCCAACACTGCGCGCTGATCCCCGGCGGGTCCGGCCGTTGCGGTGGGCAACGGATAGCAGGGGGGATTCGCGCGGTGCGGCAGCGTTCCGCGCCGCGACCGTGCGCACGCGCCAAGCATGTGGCTCGGTATCGAGACGCCAACCGAAGGAGGTTCCGCTTGAGCCCGACATCCGCCGGCATCACCGACCACTACGCCAGCACCGACATCGCCGCGCGCCTGCTTGCCGCGCTGCGGGCCGCGCAGGGGCCGGACGCGCCCATCACGCCGGATGCGCTGGCTCCGCTGGACCATTTCCACGGCCGCGGCGTGGCGGCGACGCGCGAGCTGGTGGCGCTGCTCGAGCCGCGCGCCGGCGAGCGCATCCTCGATATCGGCTGCGGCATCGGCGGGCCGGCGCGGTGGATCGCGGCGCGTTTCGGCTGCGAGGTCACCGGCATCGACCTCACCGCCGAGTTCTGCCGCGCCGCCGAGGCGCTGAACGCCGCCACCGGGATGACCGGCCGCGTCCACATCCGGCAGGGCAGCGCGCTCGCCCTGCCGTTCGAGGATGCCAGCTTCGACCGTGCCTATTCGCAGAACGTGGCGATGAACATCGCCGACAAGCCCACCTTCTACCGCGAGGCATTCCGCGTGCTGAAACCGGGCGGCGTGCTGGCATTGTCCAACCTGGGCGCCGGCCCGTCCGGCCCGCCGCACTACCCGGTCCCCTGGGCCGCGGTGCCGGAGAACAGCTTCCTGGCGACGCCCGAGCAGACCCGCGGGGCGCTGGACGATGCCGGCTTCGAGACACTGGTCTTCCGCGACACGACCGAGGCGATCCGCGACGGCTATGCCGAGATGCGCCGCCGGCTGGAAGCGGAGGGCCTGCCGCCACTCGGCCTGCACGTGCTGATGGGCGAGCGGATGCGGGAGTTGCAGGTCAACTCGGCGCGCAACATGGCGGAGGGCCGGCTTTCCGCCATCGAGGCATTGGTGCGGCGGCCGGGGCGGTGACCCGAGCGGGCAGCACGCGCGCGAGCGGCGTGGCGCGGGCGACGTTCCGCTAATTCAGCGTCGCGCCGCTGGCGCGCACCAGCGCGCCGAGCATCTCCGTCTGTTCAGCCATGAAGCGGGCGAATTCCGCGCGGGTTTGCGGGCGGGGCAGTGCGCCGCCCTGCACCAGCCGGGCGGCGGTTTCCGGGTCGCGCAGGCTCTCCACCGTCGCCTGATGCAGCCGGGCGAGGATCGGCTCCGCGACGCCGGCCGGCGTGACCAGCCGAACCAGCCCTGCGTGGTGATGTCCACGCCCTGCTCGCGCAGGGTCGGCACATCGGGGAAGGCGGGGAGCCGCTCCGCCCCGCTGCAGGCCAGCGCGCGCATCCGTCCCGCGCGCACCAGCTCCGCCACCGAGGAGACGGACTGGAACAGCACCTGCACGCGGCCCTCCATCAGGTCGGTGTTCATCTGGCTGGATTGCGAATAGGGCACGTGCACCATCCGCGTGCCGGCGAGGAGGTCGAACTGCACCCCCGCGAGGTGCTGCGAGCTGCCGGGGCCGATCGAGCCGTAATTCACCTGTTCCGGGCGGGCCTTCACGTAGTCGATGAATTCGCGGATCGAGGTCGCCGGCAGCGCGATCGGCACCACCATCAGGTTCGGCACCACCGCCATCAGGCTGATCGGCACGAAATCCGCCACCGGGTCGAAGGGCAGGGCGCGGAACAGCCAGCGATTGGCGCCATGGCTGGCGGCCGACGCGACGCCCAGCGTGTAGCCATCCGCCGGGGCGCGGGCCACCGCCTGCATGCCGAGATTGGTCGTGGCGCCCGGCCGGTTCTCGATGACCACCGGCTGGCCGAGCGCGCGCTGCAAGCGGTCGGCGGTGATGCGCGAGACCACGTCGCCGGCGCCGGCGGCCGGGCCGGGCACGATCAGGCGGACCGGGCGGTCCGGCCCCTCCCCCGCCGCAGCGACCGGCCAGTGCGACGCCAAGACCGTCCGCGTCCGGTGGCGCGGGCGTGTGGCGGCGCATCGGTCATCGCAACCCTCCTTGCTCCTCCCCAGTATGGGGCGCTTGAAAGCGAGCGCCAGAGCGGCGCGTGACCGGCTCCGTGCGCGGCCCGCCAAGCGTCTCGCTCCGGACGCCGCAAGCGGGATTTCGCCGGCGGCGCGCGAGACCACGCCGCCGGTGAATCAGGACCATGAACGCGGCGCATCGGGCCTTGCGACGCAGCGTGCCATGCCTTCGGATGCGACGTGCCGCGCCCGTGCACGCGCGTTGCCGACCGCCCACCGCGTCGCGGACGCCATTGCCGGGCGTGCCGTGCCCGGCTTGAGTGCCGCCGCCGTTCCGCCCCGGACGGCGTGCCGGAGCCGCAGCCATGCCCACCGCCACCATCGACCTGCCGGCGGCCGGCTACCGGTTCATCCCGGCGGTGTTCCAGTACTCCGCCGGTGTCGCCGCGCTGCCCGGCTTCCGGATCGAGCGCGTGCGCTTCGCCGAACCGATTGCGCTGGCGGAGGGCTGGCGCCGCATCGCCGCGCTGCTGGAGGCGGCGGGGCGCCCGCGCACGGCGTTCTGCGCCTGCGAGCTGCGCTCGCCCGCGCCCTTCACCGAAGCGGGTTTCGTCGCGTTCAACCGCGGCTATGCCGCCGTGCTGGGGGATTGGGGCGTGCTGCACGAGGGCAGGAACCCGGTCGCGCGCAGCAACGTCTGCCCGGAACTCGCGCCACCCGCCGAGCCGGGGTTCCACGCCTTCTGCTACACCGTGCCGGACGCGGCGGCGGCGCCCTCCTTCGTCGTCGCCGGCAGCGGCGAGGCCGAGGAAGGCCACGCGAATTACCGCGACCACATCACCGCGCGCGGCGATCTCTCGCCCGCCGGGCTGCGCGCCAAGGCACGCTTCGTGCTGGGCGAGATGGAGCGGCGCATGGCGGCGCTGGGGGCGGATTGGCACGCGACCACGGCGGTGCAGGCGTACACCGTGCACGACCCGCACCCCTTCCTGGCGGCGGAGATCGTCGCCCGCGGCGCCGCGCGGCACGGGCTGACGTGGCAGTTCTGCCGCCCGCCGGTGGTCGAGCTGGAATTCGAGATGGATTGCCGTGGCGTGCCGGTCGAATGGGTCGTCGGCGTCCCGGCCTGACCGGGGAACCGGGCGGGGCCAGGGCATGCTCCGTTCGCAAGCGCTCCCTGCGCCTGCCCTCAGCAAACTCCTGGGCGTTCGCGCACGAACAACAGCTCAGCAGGCTTTGGTATCAAAGGTCTACGCCACGCGAAGCGAGGTTCGAGCCAAGGAAGCCTGCTTAGCCCTTTGTTTGAGCGAGCCAATTACCCATGACGTGGTTCCGCCTGATCGGGGTTTGCTCTAAACAGCCGGTGCTCTTCGGCATCACTGCGCTGATCTTGGCCAGCGTCTACTTCGCCCTGTCACAGACCATTCAGGCCGCCCCGCTGGACCCGGTGACCGTGAAGAAGTTCACCCGGAGCTCGGACGGGTCGATCGTCTACCGAACGGGCGAGCAGTTCCAGGCTGCCGATCTGGCGAGCGTGCAGAAGGCGGTCAACTTCACCGCCCTGCAGACGCTGCGCGACTATTCGATCATCGCCCTAGTGATCATGTTTGGGCTCAGTCTGCTGATCGGGTGGTGGGTCGCCGGGCGCGCTCTGCGACCGGTCGCGTTGATCAACGACACTGCGCGAGAGATCACCGCCACCGATCTCTCGCGCCGGATCGCGACCAGCGGGCCGAAGGATGAGCTCGGGACCCTCACCGACACCATCAACGGCATGCTCGGGCGGCTGGACAGCGCGTTCCGTGCCGAACGCGCGCTGGTCGAGGACGTCTCGCACGAGCTGCGTAACCCCGTCGCGGTGATCCAGACCAACGTCGAAGCGGTGCTCGCCAACTCCGAGTCCAGCCCGGCCGAGCGCCGGGAGGCGACCACGGTCGTGACCCGGGCCACTGGACGCATGAGCCGGCTGCTCGACGACCTGCTCGCGACGGCACGCAAACGATCATCCGCGTACGTCGACCGCGAGGTCGACCTCGCCGGTCTGGCGCGCAACATCTCGGCCGAGTACGCGCTGCTGGTCGCCGAGCGGTCGCTTCAACTCGACCTTCGACTGGCGAGCGGTCCCATCGTCTACGCCGATCCGGCCTCCCTCGACCGGGCCGTGTCGAACTTGCTGTCCAACGCGGTCCGCCTGGCACCGGAGGGCACCACGATCACCGTCGCCGCCGGCAGCCGGCAGGGCTGGGCCTGGGTGGCAGTCCGCGACGAGGGTCCCGGGATCGCCGACGAGGATCGGGACCGGATCTTCGAGCGCTTCCACCGGGGCTCCGGCCAGCTCTCGCAGGGTTCGGGTCTCGGGCTGACGATCGCCCGGCAGATCATCGAGAGCCACCAGGGTCGGCTGGAGCTTACCCAGCGCTCTGGTCCGGGCAGCACGTTCGTCATCTGGCTGCCAGAGCGAGCCGTCGCCGGTGCCCCAGAACGATCGCTGGAGCCGCCCGACGGCGACCCGCTCGGCCGATCCGCGGCGGGAACGCTGGTGCACTAGAGGTGTACTGGCGGTGCACCCTCTCATAGGGTGTTCCTCGATTAAGCAATCCGTTCCTACTGTGGTCGTCATGTTCGGCCAGCGCGGCTCGCGTCGGAGTCGCCTGACGCGCGTAGCGGCGCCAACACTCGTCGTCTTACTGGGTGCTGCGTGCGCAAGTACCGACCTCGCGCCCTCAGCCGGTACGGCCCCGGTCACCCCGGCATCGACCGTGACCCCATCGGCAACGCCAGCCATCGAGGAGCCCTCCGTGACAGACATCCGGATCACCATCGGTGATCAGACCCTCACCGCTCAGCTCGCCGAGAACCCCACTGCCCGCGACCTCGTCGACCAGCTCCCCTTGACCTTGCGGTTCCGGGACTTCAACCGTGTCGAGAAGATCGCCAAACTGCCGCGGCCGCTGACCATGGACGGGGTTCCCGCCGGAGACGACCCCGAGATCAACGACATCGGCTACTACGCTCCCTCAGGCGATCTGGTTCTCTATTACGGCGATGTCGGTTACTTCAACGGGATCGTACGGATCGGTCGACTCGACGCCGAGGATATGAGTGTCATCGAGCGCCAACCAGACGGGTTCGAAGTGACGATCGATCGAGGCTGAACCTGAGCCCGACCAAGGACAACATCGATAAGGAGAGTTAAGGCCGTGAACCCGACCTACGACTTCGCTGGACAGGTAGCACTGGTGACGGGTGGCAGCTCCGGCATGGGCCTGGCCACCGCACGCGCGTTTGCCGAGGCCGGGGCCGCGGTTGTCATCGCTGACATCAACGAGGCCACGCTTGGCGCGGCCACCGACGAGTTGATGGCTGCTGGCCACCGGGCCCTTGGGGTTCGTTGTGATGTGTCCGATGAGGACAGTGTGGCGGCCATGGTGAAGGCGACTGTCGACACGTTCGGCCGGCTCGACATGGCGTTCAACAATGCCGGCATTCAGGTCCCACCCAGTGATTTCGCCGACGAGCCGGCCAAGGTCTTCGACCGGGTCAATGCGATTAACCTGCGCGGGGTGTGGGCGTGCATGAAACATGAGCTGGGCCAGATGCGCGCCCAGGGCAGCGGCGCCATCGTCAACTGCTCCTCCCTCGGCGGTCTCGTCGGACTCCCGGGCCGGGCTGCCTACCACGCATCCAAGCATGGCGTGATCGGGCTGACCACCAGCGCCGCCTTGGAGTACGCCCCCCGCGGCATCCGCATCAACGCAGTCTGCCCCGGCACCATCGAGACTCCAATGGTCGCCGACATGATCACCAAGGGCGAGCTCGACCCGGCCCAAGCTGCCGCCGCGACACCGATCGCCCGACTCGGCCAGGGCGAGGAGATTGCCGCATCCGTCCTATGGCTGTGCAGCCCCGGCGCCAGCTTCGTCGTCGGTGTCGCCCTCCCCGTCGACGGCGGCTACACCGCTCAATGATCGAAGCTGACACCCGAGACAGCGCGACGTCTTCCGGCTCGGTAGCCTCGCCGTCGACGGTTTCCTCTGCGCGTCTGCCGGGGACACAAGCAGTTGATCATGATGGCCACCGCCAACTCCCCGACGCTTACGGCATGAGGTGCCGCCCCGCCATGGCGACACCTGTGAGTCAAACAATGCCTTGGACTATCGCGACCCAGCGGGGTCCCATGACTGGGGTCTTGCGACGTGCCTATGCGGCGTGGACGGTGAACCTGTTCTCGCAGTGCCGAGTCATCTGATCCGTTCATCCGCGGCTGATGGACCTCGACCGCCCCTTTGGGTCTTCAACATGTGCCGGGCGTGTGCGGTGACGGTTAGTGGATGGCGTTCCGGTCGGCGTCGAACATGTAGAACCGGTTCGTGTCGACGGTCAGCCTCACGCCTTCGCCCTCGGTTAGTCGGAGGGGCGGGACAATCTTCAGCTACGTTCGACGTGACAGGCGGTGGGCGGCGTTCACGGTTGCCAGTCCAGGGTGATGACGACCTTGCCGTTGGCGCGGCCCTGCTCGGCGTACGCGAGCGCGTCGAGGGTTTGGTCAAATGGGAACGTCTTGTCGATGATCGGGCGGAGGTGGCCGGCGTTGTAGAGGGTGGCCAGCTGGCGCAGCTGGGCGCCGTTGGCCCGCATGAACAGGAAGGAGTAGCTCACACCGAGTTTCCGGGCTTGTTTGTGGACTTTGCGGCTCAGCAGCCCCATCACCACGCCCATGTACTTCGGCGCCCCGAGCTGCTTGGCGAACCCGGGGTCCGGCGGGCCAGTGACGCTGATCGCCTGTCCGCCAGGCTTGAGGACGGTGAGGGACTTCTCGAGGTTTTCGCCGCCGAGGGAGTCCAGCACAACGTCGTAGCCGGAGAGGACGTCGGCGAAGTCCTCCTTCTTGTAGTCCACGACAACGTCGGCGCCGAGGCTGCGCAGCAGCTCCGCGTTCGTTCCGCTCGCGGTCGTCGCTACCGTGGCGCCGAGGTGCTTGGCGAGCTGGATCACAGTCGATCCCAGGCCGCCGGAGCCGGCGTGGATGAGGACCTTCTGGCCAGGTTTCACCTGCGCGCGGTCGACGAGGGCCTGCCAAGCCGCCAGTGACACCAGCGGCACCGCCGCTGCCTGGTGCAGGGTGAGCGCGTCTGGTTTGGGTGCGACGTCGTCCTGGTTGATCGCGATGTATTCCGCGAAGGTCCCGATCCGCAGGTCGCGGGGCCGGGCGTAAACCTCATCGGCTACCTCGAAGTCGCGTACAGCGGAACCGACCCTGGTCACCACACCGGCGACGTCGTGGCCGAGCACAAACGGGGGCCGGTACTTCAGGAGCTGCTTGAACTCGCCGTTGCGGACCATCTTGTCCAGCGGGTTGACGCTGGCAGCGCTCACCTTGACCAGCACATCACCGGCGCCGACCTCAGGCTCACCCACCTCGGCGGCACGCAGTCCGTCCTTGCCGTACTGCTCGACCACGAATGCCTTCATGACAGTCCCCTCTCAGAAGAACTCCAGAGCCCGCTTAACGAAGGCCTCGTGGAACTGGAACACATCGCCGTGCCCAGCGTCGGAATAGACGGCGAGTTGGCTGTTACGGAGTCGTCGGTCGAGGTCGATGGTGTTCTTGGTGGGCACCATTTTGTCGCTGTCACCGTTCATCACCAGCACCGGCTGGTGGATGCTCGAGGTTCGCGGGCTTCTGCTGACCCATCGGTGGATGGCCTTGAGCTGGGCGCGGAACGAGCCCACCGAGATGGCCTTGTCGCGGTCGTTGGTACGTTCCTCCAGCCGTGCCAGGAACTCCTTGCCGGCCTGGCGCCCGTTCGGGGTCCTGGTGAAGAAGAGAAACTGCAGGTGGTCTAAGGGTGGGCCTAAGTGGACTTGAACCACTGACCTCTGCCTTATCAGGTCCGGCGCACCCGACTAGAAATGATCACTCACGCTCGGCGAGCGTCCAGGAACGTCCACTGCGGTGTATCGAGAAGCGCCTCCGTTGTCACGCACTTAGTCACGCACCGTCCTCAGCGGTGAGCACGAAGTCCCTGCCCAGCCTGATCCCTGCTGACGCCAACGCTCCCAGCCATGTGGGCACCATGGGGATACCTGATCGGATGAAACCGTATACACATATGGATAACGTGTATACGATTTCCTCCATGACGTGGCTGGGTGAGCAATCCCTGGAGAGCATCCTTGCTGGACTGCCAGCGACGTTCTCCTACACCGAGGCGCGGGCGGGCGGCCTGTCGGATCGGCGGCTGTATGCCCTCCGCGACGCCGGACTGATCGAGCAACTCGGTCGCGGTCTGTTCCAGCGGGCTGACGCGGTCGGCCACGCTGATCCAGATCTGCTGGAGATCGCGCACCGAGCGCCGCGCGCCACACTGTGCCTGACCACGGCGCTGGCCCGACACGGGCTGACCGATGCGATCCCAGCCAGCATCGACGTCGCTCTCCCGCGCGGTCACCGGCACCCACTGACCCAGGCTCCGGTCACCTGGCACACTTTTGCCCCCGACACCTTCGCCATCGGCCGCGGCGATCTCACGCTGACCGCGAGCATGGCCATCGGTCTCTACGATCAGGAGCGGTGCATCATCGACGCATTCCGGCTGCGTCACCTCGGGGGGACCGAGACCGCCGTCGAAGCGCTGCGCCGGTGGCTCCGCCGACCCGGCACGCAACCCACGACACTCCTGGCAATGGCCCGGGCGTTTCCGAAGGCCGAGCCGGCGCTGCGCTCAACCCTCGAGATCCTGCTGTGACCGCCAGTCGGCGACCCACCCGGGCCACCGTCGCGGGCCGCGCATACCTGGACCTGCAGAACCTGGCCCGCCGCCAGCAGCGTCCTACCGACGAGCTGCACCAGCTCTACGCACTCGAAGGCTTCCTCGCCCGGCTCACACGATCCCCGCAGGCCGACAGACTGGTGCTCAAGGGCGGCGTGCTACTCGCCGCCTACGACGCGCGCCGCCCGACCCGCGACGTCGACATCCAAGCCCGAGCGATCATCGGGGACCGCGACGACGTCCTACGACTCGTCCGCGACATCGCGGCTGGGGCCCTGGACGATGGACTCGTCTTCGACACCGACGCCGCCACGGTAGACATCATCCGCGACGACGACGAGTACAGCGGCGTCCGCGTCACCCTGACCGCGACGCTGGCCAGCGCGAAGCTCAGCCTGCACATCGACGTCAGCATCGGCGACCCGATCTGGCCAGCCCCACGCACCGTGCACCTGCCCAAACTGCTCGGCGGGACGATCACCCTGGCCGGCTACCCGCTGTCCATGGTGTACGCGGAGAAGATCATCACCGCACTGCAGCGCGGCACCGTCAACACCCGCTGGCGCGACTTCGCCGACCTCTACATCCTGACGGGACGCCACACGACCGAGGGAACCGAACTGCGGCGCGCACTTGCCGAGGTCGCGGCCTACCGGCACGTTGAACTGTCACCACTCGCAGACGCGCTCGACGGTTACGCCACCCTAGGCCAGGCCCGCTGGGCAGCCTGGCGGCGCAGGCAACATCTCGACGACCGGGTACCGTCCTCGTTCGCAAACGTCCTTAACGAGGTCATCGCGTTCGCCGATCCCGCGCTCCAGGCGGACGTAGGAACACACGATTGGGATCCCCACACGCGTCGGTGGCAGTGATGTGCAAACACGAACTGAGCGCCTCGACCGCCCGGCGCACCGAACGACGGTGCACCTCCCGTCGCGGGGCCACCTCGTGCTCCTCTGTGGACACCCGACCCCGGAAATGCCAGCTCGCGACACCGTCGGCTAGGTGCCAGCCAACAGGACCGGGGACGCGACCGGAACAACAGGCCGAAACCGCCTCCGACGTCGCGATAGTCGTTCGGGCGATTACAGGGCCTGGACGAGGCCGCCGTCAATCGCGAAGTCCGAGCCGGTGACACTGCCGGTGCGGTCGCTGGCCAGCATGAGGACGAGGTCGGCGATCTCGGCCGGGCGGGTGAATCGGCCGGTGACGGCTCCCGCGGCTGCTTGGGCGGCACCCTCGGCCGGGTCCGTACCGGCCGCTTGGGCGACGGTCTGGGCGACGCCGTGATCGCCCAGCCACAGTTCGGTTCCACTGGGCCCGGGCTGATGGTGTTGACCCGGATAGCCGGCGGGTCCGAGCTCCTTCGACAAGGGATGGGAACCCAATCCCAGCGCCGACGTGCATTGCAGCGCGTGTGGGTGAGCGTGGATGGAGTGGCCCGACGCGGAGTTCGGTGGGGTGCGGTCGCTACTGTGCCCGTATGCAGGCGGCGGTCTATACCAGGTACGGCCCACCGGACGTGGTTCGGATCGCTGAGGTGGAGAAGCCGACCATCGGGGACAACGAGGTGCTCGTCCAGGTTCGTGCCACGACGGTGAATCGGACGGACTGCGCGTGCCGGGCGGCTAAGCCCTCCTTCATGAGATTGTTCACCGGGCTCATCGGGCCGCGGGCGACTGTCCTGGGGTGCGAGTATGCCGGGGTGGTCGAGGAGGTCGGCAGTGGCGTCACGGCGTTCTCGGTCGGCGAGAACGTGTTCGGATACAACGAGGGCCCGTTCGGTGCTCATGCCCAGTACCTGGCGATTCCGGAGGACGGTTCGATCACGACCATGTCGGCGAACGTGACCTACGAGGAGGCCGCTCCCAGCACCGAGGGCTCGCACTATGCCCTCGCACACATCAGAGGGGCAAAGATCGCCAGAGGACAGGACGTCCTCGTCTATGGCGCAACGGGAGCCATCGGCTCGGCGGCGGTCCAGCTGTTAAAGAGTCTCGGTGTCACCGTGACTGCAGTCTGCGCGACGGACCACATGGACCTGGTCAAGGGCCTGGGCGCCGACCGAGTCATCGACTACACAACCGAGGACTTCACCAACGACGATCAGACCTACGACGTGGTCCTGGACTCGGTGGGCAAGAGCTCCTACAGCCAGTGCAGGCCGCTCCTGAAACCGGCGGGAATCTACATCTCGTCGGAGCTCGGTCCTCATGCCCAGAATCCGTTCCTGGCGCTCATCGCTCCGCTCCAGCGGGGCAAAAGGGTCATGTTCCCCATTCCGAAGCATGACCAGGAGATGATGGTGCACTTCAGGGAACTGATCGAGTCCGGACAGTTCAAGCCGGTGATCGACAGAACGTATCGGTTGGACGAGATCGTCGAGGCCTACCGGTACGTCGAGACCGGGCAGAAGATCGGCAATGTCGTCATCACCGTCGATCATTCCCACTAGCGCTCCACCGGTCCGCAGTCCGATCCCGATCGTGAGGAGGCCACGTTGGGGGGAGGATGTCCCTTTCGGGCTTCTTGGGGTCCCGCCGGTTGAGGTGGTCGGTAACCCTCTGGCGAGTTGCCGGAGCTGGTGCTCGGGCCGGCGGCCGCGGCGCCACCTCCGCCGACGGGGTACCGGGCAGCACACTCAGGGCCGGGCGACGTCGATCAACGCACCAAGGAATCCGGCGACCGCAACCTCCCCTCGTTATCCGGCACCCCGGAGATGATCATCTGGGTAGTCATTGCCAGCCAATCGGCGATGCCGCACTCGACCTCCAGCGGGCCGCGCGACTTGCCGACATCACGCGCAAGATCGGCATAAATCGACTCGATGAACTCAACAGGATCAAGATCGAAAGCCGCCTCGATCTCCACTGCCGGAGCCGGCACCGGCTGGAGATACTGACGCCGCCCGCCGGATCCCGTCTTCCCGCTGTTCGCCACGACACAATCCCGCTCTGCCCCAATCCTGCGGAGGCGCGGGCAGCCCGGATCGACGATCCGTTGTCACGCAGTTAGTCACATCAGCTCGACCAGAAGTAAAACACCTGGTCAAGTCCGGCTTGATCTTGTGCCACGTACTGGGTGCTGCCCCAAGCAGGCAGAGGTCACCCAAAGCCAAGATTGCGTAAAGGACCTAGTCAACGGTATGTCCGTACAAGTCAGGCTGCGCCGCAGGGGGATACGGGGAGGAATAGCACCGCTTAGCCATGGATTGCCTTGGGTAAATAGCCTAGTCGGAAGCACTTTGGTGGGCCTAAGTGGACTTGAACCACTGACCTCTGCCTTATCAGGGCAGCGCTCTAACCGACTGAGCTATAGGCCCGCATGGTGGTGAAGCGCCCGGATGGGCACAAACCGACAGGTTATCCGATCCCCAGCGACCCCCAAAATCTGTTCCGGCGTACGCCATCAAGGGCGCCCATACCCAACTCTGCATAGGTTCCACACGCCTTGCACACGTTGCAGGGTGTGTATCGCATCAGGAACGCACGTGCACGTTCGTTCCCGACAACACAGGCGGCACCAAAAGGCGGGCTAGGAGTGGAGTCAGTCTTCGGCGAGGGTGATCTCGAGGCCGCCGAGCATGGTGGCGGCAAGGTTGTAAAGGAACGAACCGAGCGTCGCCAGCGCGGTGAAGATCACCACGTCCACGCAGGCGATCAGGGCTGTCACGCCCATCACCTTCTGGGTGTTGATGTACTCCTGGAGCCGGAACGGGGTGGTGTCCCCCGGCGTCGAGACAACGCTGCGGACAATCTCATTGACCGAGTCGAAGAGTCCGGATGTGCTCAGCACCGTCCAGAGGGAGTAGACGGCTGCAACGAGCATGATCCCGGCGGCAATCGAGAACAGGAAAGACGTCTTCATTACCGACCACGGATCCAGCCGTGACAGCCGCAGCCTCGCCTTCCGAGTCCGCCGAGCCAGGCCCGCCTTGTGCTTGGCCGCGTGGTGGGCCTCCGGGTCAAGAGCCTCGGCACCAGCGGCTACGCGCTGGTTTCTTAGGGTGTCGGTGAGCTCCGGTTCAGGCACCGGGATTGGCGCCGGAGCTGGTGGCTGCATCGGCGGACCTGGCGTCCTCGTCGGAGGAGCGGCCGGCCCGGCGGGCATGCGTGCCTGTGGTCCTCCGGGAGGAGCGACCGGAGGACCAGCTGGTCCGCTGGGGCCGGCGGGCGTACGGCCGGTCGGCCCGCCAGGGCGACTGGGGACAGTGGGCGGCGCGCCAGGCTGTCCGGCTGGTGCCTGCGGACGGACCTGAGTCGTTGCTGCGGCCGCCACACCGGCGGCCGCTGCAGCGGCCGCACCAGCAGGTGCTCCAGGCTGGCCCCGAGACGGCGCTCCAGCGGGCCGCGGCTGCACCGGCGTACCAGCCTGCTGCCCGGACGGAGCACTCGGACGCGGCTGCACAGTCGGCGCATTCGACACACCGGGTGTGGTTGGCGGCGGCTGCGTGGGAGGAACCCGAGGTTGCTGCGCAGGTGGCGCTGCCTCATTGCCCTCAGGCCGCTCGGCCTTCCGACCAAACCCCAGCCGCGTCCAGAGGCCTTGTTTAGGTCCTGGAGGCGGCGGCGGATCCCATACCGGTATTGCACCAGGGGCCGGACGCGCACCGGGAGCCGCTGGGGGCGATGAAGGACGCGGCTGCGTCTGAGCGGAGGCATTCGCGGCCTGGCCGCCGGTCTGCGCTTGCGGTCGTGGAAGAGCTTGCGGCGACCTTGCTTGCGGCGGCTGAGTCGTCGTTGACGGACCCTGCCTCTGTTGCGTCGGCTGCGAAGGAGCTTGCCTCTGCGTTGTCTGCTGCGCGGCTTCGTGTTTCTGCTGAATCGGCGGAGTGCCGGGCGACCCTGCGGGACGAGTGCCACCAGCGCCTCCCGGACGAGCGGCAGCTGCACCCGCTCGCGTGGCCGCTAGTTCCTCAGGACGCTGTTCCTTGCGCTGACCGTTGGTGCCCTCTTGGCCGTGGGCATTCGCAGTGGGCGCACTTTGACGTCCCTCCGCATTCACTTCGACGCGAGGAGCTGAGTCGTGACTTCTCGGAGCCTGGGCGGGGGGCCGTTCCGCGTTGCCATTACTCACTGTCATCCTCCTGGACCGCGTCTTCAGGTACCCCGTCCGGGGTCACGGGCCACACTTCCGGTCCCGACCCGGGCGAGGAATCGTCCTCGACCACGCCCAAGGTCGAATTGGAATCATCACCCGCAGGAGCCTCGTCTGCAAGTCGTGCTACTTCTGCTGTTGTTTCGGGGTTCAGAGCAATCACGACGACGGAGTCGTTCTCACCTACCCCAACGAACCTGACCCCCATCGTGTCACGCCCTTTGACCGGAACCTCGGCAACCGCGCTACGAGTGATCTGACCACTTGCCTTGATGGCGATGACCTCATCATTGTCGGTCACAACCAGCCCTCCAACCAAAGATCCGCGATCTTCGTTGAGTTTCATCGCCTTGATCCCGAGGCCGCCGCGACCCTGCTGGCGGTACTCGAAGACGTGAGTGCGTTTCGCGAAACCGCCGTCAGTCACGGTAAACACGTATCGTTCGTCGGCTTCAACACCGGCTCGAATGACGGACATCGACAGCAGCTCATCGCCCGGACGGAACTTCATTCCGGTTACCCCGGAGGTGGCGCGACCCATCGGGCGAAGCTCGGAATCGCTTGCAGGGAAGCGAATCGACTGACCCTTCCGAGAGATCAACAGCACCTCATCATCAGGGCCGCATAATTCCGCACCGATCAGCTCGTCGTCCTCTTCACGGAAGTTGACCGCGATGATTCCGGCCTGCCGCGGTGAGTCGTACGCAGCCAGCGCGCTCTTCTTCACCAGACCGCGCTTGGTACTCAGCAACAGATACGGCGCCGCGGAATAGTCCCGAATTGCCAGCACCTGTGCGATCTCTTCGTCCGGCATGAAAGACAGCAAGCCGGCGACATGCCCGCCCCGCGCGTCCCGCCCGGCTTCCGGCAGCTGCCAGACCTTGGCGCGATACACCCGGCCTTTGTTGGTGAAGAACAAGATCCAATGGTGGTTGGTGGTGACAAACAGGTGCTCGACCTCATCGTCGGTACGCAGCGTCGCCCCGCGTACTCCCTTGCCACCACGCTTCTGCACCCGATAAAGATCAGTGTTGGTGCGCTTGGCGTAACCACCTCGGGTAATCGTCACCACCACATCGGAGTCGGGGATGAGATCCTCGTTCGAAAGATCACCGTCGGCGGCAATGATCTTGGTACGCCGCTCGTCCCCGTACTTCTCAACGATCTCGGCCAGCTCATCGCTGATGATCTTGCGCTGCCGCTCCGGCCTGGCCAGGATGTCGATCAGATCAGCGATGATGCGCTCATACTCGGCCAGCTGATCAATGATCCGCTGCCGTTCCAACGCTGCAAGCCTGCGGAGCTGCATATCCAAGATCGCGTTAGCCTGCAGCTCGTCGATCTCCAGGAGCATGATCAAACCTGCCCTGGCATCGTCAGTGCTCGAGCTGCGCCGGATCAAGGCGATCACCGCGTCCAACTGATCAAGTGCAAGGACCAAGCCGCGATAGATGTGTGCCCGCGCCTGCGCGTCATCCAGACGGTGTTGGGTGCGCCGTTGGATGACCTCAATCTGATGGCTGATCCAGAAGCTGATGAACTGGTCCAACCGCAGCGTACGCGGCACGTCGTCGACCAACGCCAGCATGTTGCAACCGAAGGTGTCCTGCAGCTGGGTGTGCTTGTAGAGGTTGTTCAATACCACCCGCGGCTGCGCGTCACGCTTGAGAACGATCACTAGTCGCTGTCCGGTGCGCGCTGAGGTGTCGTCGCGGATATCCGCGATGCCATTCAGCTTGCCGGTAGTAACCAGCTCAGCGATCTTGAGCGCCAAGTTGTCGGGATTGACCATGTGCGGCAGCTCGGTGACGACCAGCTGCGTGCGGCCGGCTCGATCTTCCTCGATGTCGACGACCGCGCGCATGATCACCGAGCCGCGGCCGGTTCGATACGCATCCTCGATGCCTCTGCGACCGACGATAAGTGCGCCATTGGGGAAGTCGGGGCCCTGGACGCGCTCGAGGGCCGCCTCCAGCAGCTCCTCGGGCCGAGCATCTGGATGCTCCAGCGACCACTGCACCGCCGATGCGACCTCGCGCAGGTTCTGGGCCGGAATGTTGGTTGCCATGCCGACGGCGATGCCGGTGGACCCGTTGACCAGCAGGTTCGGGAAGCGACTCGGCAGAACGACCGGCTCGGATTCCTTGCCGTCGTAGTTGGGCTTGAAATCCACCGCGTTCTCGGTGATGTCGCGGACCATCTCCATGGCCAATGGCGCCATCTTGCACTCGGTGTAGCGCATGGCGGCGGCCTTGTCATTGCCCGGTGAGCCGAAGTTGCCCTGCCCTGAAACCAGCGGATAACGCATCACCCACGGCTGCGCGAGCCGCACCAGGGTGTCGTAGATCGCGGTGTCGCCGTGGGGGTGGTACTGGCCCATGACCTCACCCACAATGCGGGCGCACTTGTTCCAACCCCGATCCGGGCGGTAGCCGCCGTCGTACATCGCGTAGAGGATCCGCCGGTGCACCGGTTTGAGCCCGTCACGAACATCTGGCAGCGCGCGGCCCACGATCACGCTCATGGCGTAATCGAGGTAGGACTTCTGGATCTCGTCCTGCAGATCCACCGGCTCGCGGCGGTCGGTGATCGGCTCCGGAGTCATATCACTCATGAATTGGGGCTCTCCTTTCCGACTTGTCAGCGCGGATGGTCGCTATAGCGGCCACCGACGCTGACAACTCGGAGTTAGATGTCGAGGAAGCGGACGTCTTTGGCGTTGCGTTGGATGAAGGTACGGCGTTGCTCGACGTCTTCTCCCATCAAGATCGAGAACATCTCGTCGGCCTGAGCGGCGTCTTCGAGGGTGACCTGGAGCAAGATGCGATTGTTCGGGTCCATCGTGGTGTCCCACAGTTGATCAGGGTTCATCTCGCCGAGACCCTTGTAGCGCTGGATCGCGTTTTCCTTGGGGAGCCGCTTGCCTTCCTCAGCTCCAACCCGGAGCAGCGCGTCCCGCTCGGTGTCGGTGTAGGCCAGCTCATGCGGCGCATTGGTCCAGCCGATCCGGAACAGCGGCGGTTGAGCAAGGAAGACATGCCCGGCCTCGATCAACGGCCGCATGAAGCGGAACATCAACGTCAGCAGCAGGGTACGGATGTGCGCCCCGTCCACGTCGGCATCGGCCATCATGATGATCTTGTGGTACCTGAGCTTGGCGATGTCGAAGTCCTCATGAACACCAGTGCCGAGGGCGGAAATGATCGCCTGGACTTCGTTGTTCTGCAAGATCCGATCGATCCGGGCCTTCTCAACGTTGAGGATCTTGCCGCGGATGGGCAGGATCGCCTGAACCCGAGGATCGCGACCACCCTTGGCAGACCCGCCGGCTGAGTCGCCCTCGACGATGAAGACCTCGCACTCCTCCGGATCGGTCGACTGGCAATCCGACAGCTTGCCCGGCAACCCACTGCGACCCAGCAATCCTTTTCGATCACGGGCCGCATCGCGCGCCTTCCTGGCGGCGATCCGTGCGATGGCGGCCGCCTGACCCTTCCGGATGATCAACTTCCCCTCGCCGGGGTTCTTCTCGAGCCAATCGCCGAGTTGGGTGTTGACCACGTGCTGCACGAAGGACCGGGCCTCGGTGTTGCCGAGTTTGGTCTTGGTTTGGCCCTCGAACTGTGGTTCGGCAAGCTTCACCGAGATGATCGCGGTGAGCCCCTCCCGGATGTCGTCCCCGGAGAGCCGGTCCTCCGGCTTCCTGATCAATCCCCAGTTCTCGCCCCACTTGTTGGCGGTGTTGGTGAGCGCTGCACGGAAGCCCTCCTCGTGGGTTCCGCCCTCATGGGTGTTGATCGTGTTGGCAAAGGTGTGCACCGACTCGGTATAGGAGTTGTTCCATTGCATGGCGACCTCGAGGCTGATACCCCTATCGGACCGATCGGCTTCGAACGCGATCACCGACGAGTGCACCGGCTCCTTGCTGCCGGTCAGGTACCGGACGTAGTCGATCAAGCCCTCGTCATAACGGAACGTGTCGACGTAGGCGTTGCCGACCTCATCTGTGCGGTCAGCGCGCTCGTCGACGATGGTGATCGTCAGGCCCTTGTTGAGGAAGGCCATCTCGCGGAGCCGTGCCGCGAGAGTGTCGTAGGAGTAGTTCGTCGTCTCGAAGATGTCCGGACTGGCGTAGAAGGTGACCGTGGTGCCCGTCTCCTCGCTCGGCTCCAGTCGCTGCAGCGGCCCATCCGGTTCGCCGAGGGAGAAGCTTTGCGTCCACCGGTAGCCGTCGCGCTTGACCTCGACGACCAGCCGGGCTGACAACGCATTGACTACCGAAACCCCGACGCCGTGCAGGCCACCGGAGACCTTGTAGCCGCCGTCACCGAACTTGCCGCCCGCATGCAGCACCGTGAGCGCCAAGGTGACGGCCGGGATCTTCTCCTTCGGATGCTCCTTGACCGGGATGCCGCGACCGTCGTCGATTACCTGGATCCCGCCCTCAGGCAGGATGCGGACGACGATCGTGTCGCAGTATCCGGCTAGTGCCTCGTCGACGGCGTTGTCCACCACTTCGGAGACCAAGTGGTGCAGGCCGCGCTCCCCTGTCGAGCCGATGTACATGCCCGGCCGCTTCCGTACCGCCTCCAGGCCTTCGAGGACGGTAATCGACTCTGAGTCGTACGCGCCCGGCTCGATGTGGTTGATGACGGCATTTGCTGCCGGGTGGGGCTTCGAGTTGACGGTGTTCGGGTCGTGTGGGGTCGGGTTCATATCGTCGGGCTGGTCGAAATGCGGCACCGGCTCGGGACTCCTGTCAGACGTGCGCCGCCCGGACCTCACCTCGTCATCAGGTGAGGCAGGCGGCACGCCAAGGTTCTCGTTCTCTTGGTTCTCGTAGTCACGTTGACGGATTCGATGGCCCTTTCGCAGCAGCCGTACGAGGCGTTTGACCCGCTCTTGCGACCCTGTCTAGTTTACCGCGCTGGCATGGCGAAGAAGGCGTTCCGGCAGACCTCGCTCGGCACAAAAGAGCGTCTGGCAAGGTCTGGGTGGCCAATTTGCGGCTGCGCGGACTGCCCGATGACTCCCGATACATACCCTTGCCCGCTGAGAGCGCCGTGAGCCGTTGGCTGTTTACACTGTGGCGGTGCAGCCCGCCCCAGCTGAGTCCCGTCAGGACACTGCCGGTTTCGATGCAGCCAGTGCCGGTTCAGGTGGGGTCGATTCGGGCGGGGTTGATCCAGCGTGGCCGCCACCCAGCGGTCTGAGCAACTCCGATACGACGAGCCGCAAGACCATCCCGGCGTGGCTGGTGTACGGCTCGATCCTGCTCGTACTCGTACTGCTGATCGTCGCCATGTGGGGATTCGGCGGCTTCAAGAAGCGCACCGACATTCTGAAGACCACGCCACCCGGCACCCTGATCACCACCGGCCCGTACGAGTTCCGCTTCACCGAGGCGACTGCGCAACATTGGACAGATTACGACGGCACCGTGTACTGGAACGTCGTCATGGTCGGCGAGGGCCGGACGACCGGCAGGGAATCCATTAGTCCCAGCTATATGCCCGACAGCGGGATGTTCGTCAGCAAGGACGATGTCACTCAGCAAATCCCCATGCCCGACGGCGTGCAGATGGGCGAGGGGGAAGGCTTCGACCGGCGCAATTTCACACCCGGTCTGCCGCTTATCCCCTACTCGGTGGTCTTCAAGTACGACGACAGGTATCAGCCCGGGCCCACGATCCGCTTCGTCATCTGGGATGTGGTCTATGGCAAGAGGTACCTGGCCAGCGATGAGAAAGCCTGGAAAAACGGGACCTTTGGTTACCAGTTCCACCTTCCGGTCAGGGTGCTGCCGCCCAAGGATCTCAGGTAATCAAACCGTCTCCAAAGCGCGATGCGCGAGCAGCTCAGATTTAAAGGGGTGGCGTGAGTACCGGCGTACGCGCCGCAGTGGAAGGGTCATATAGCTCGATGCCGATTAGCTGGTCGGCGTAGCGAGCCGGCACCATGAAGATCGACTCAAACCGAATAGCCTGACCAACGGGGTTGTTCGTCTGGCAATCCTCTGTCACGCGTTTGACTTCTGGAAACGGCTCCGGAATCCAGACCCGCCGCTGCGGACCGAGCAGCCTGGTGCCGCATAAGAAATTCTCGGCTGGATCGTGTCGCACCGACTCGAATTCGCCGACGACCCATACCGCGCCCGGGTCAGGGAACAATGGCATGCCGCCGCTCGCGTCAGCCAACCGATCTGAGCGGACCAGTGACAGCAGTCGTACCGATGAGCCCTCGACCTCGGCGGCGGCGCCGGGCGGGCGGATGCTGTAACGGGCGTTGTAATGGATGCCGGCATAGGTCACCCACCAGATCAAATAGATTGCCACAGCTGCGAACGCCGCAATGGGAAACAGGACGCGTTGCATCGGCAGAGGTCTCATGGAATGGCCCGCCTGGTCTCCCTGGCGACCTCGATTCCAGTCGTTCTGGCCGCCGCGCGCCATTGCTCAGCATTGGCAGCGGTGACGCCCAGCTTGATCTGCACGCGCTGCTGATAGCCCGAGATCACCTCGTTGGCCCACATCTCAATGGTGAGATCGTCAATTTGGGCCGGGTCGACCTCGAAAACGGTGTCAAAGGAGGTCTGAAAACCCGGGCTGATGTTGAGGCCGCCGGCGATCTTGTAGCTCTCGTAGCGCACGTCCTTACTGAGCAGCCGTGCCTCTGTCAGTTTCAACTCCTTCGGACCCGTGGCTGCGCCGGTCACATGGACAGCCACGAACATTCCTGGTGTGCGGTCCCCCATCTGGTCGTACTCCTCGATAAAGGTGCCGACTCGAATCTGAGTAACACTCACCTCACCGTTGTTGATCTTGACGGTCTCGCCGGGCATGCCACTGATCACTTGGAACTTCTCTGGCTCGCTCAGCTGCAGACCAACGGCGGAGAGCCCGATGAGTGCAATGGCGGCCAACACGCCTGTGAGTTTGGTGCGTGTTGTGCCCTGAGCACGCATTGGGCCGAGAGTCACGAGCCTGCCTCCGCGTGAGCCAGCGCTGGTGGTGGTGTTGCGGAACCAGGATCAGCAGCGCGGCCCGGCCGTACGGCGGCCCGTTGTCCAAAGAGCTCAAGGCAGCGGCGGAAGGCGACCGCGAGCAGGCACAACCTGATGGGCTCGACAAGGACGTCCGGGATGAGGTCGAATACCGGCTCCCAGCGCACCCAGAACGGACCCTCATTCCCCCCGACGATCCGGTACAGCAGGATCTCGACGTAGTTCCGGGCAATGATCACCAGGTTGTAGACGAAGATGTACGAGCCAAGGAGGATCGGCCCGGCCCGCACAACCAAGCGCAACGCGTGCAACGCCGGCAGGTATTTGTCATCGATGTCGCCGAGGAAAGCCTCCTGGAAGCGGGCCGCGGCCAAGCGAAGGCCTTTCGGCGGTGGCCCCAGACGTCGTAGGGCTTGCTTCTCGCTGTAACGGGCGAAGACCGTCGCGCCGGGAATGCGGGCTGCGTACGGCTGACCCTGACGCCACAGGTCGGCAAGGGAGAGCACCTTGGACCCGAATACCAGTGCTGCCACAGCCAACCAGAACAGCGGCTGTGCCACGACGTCAATGAGGATCGGCCAAACCTGGTCGGAGAAGAAGGCCCACGCCCGCGTCACCAACTCCGGCAGGTCGATCCTGAAGATCGCGAAGAAGCGAGCCGCCACATCTTGGATCTCGGCAAGCCACTGCATCACCGCTCGGTCACGCAACCAGTTCCGAAAGATCTGAAAGACCCGGATGCCGCCTGTGATCACCAGCAGCATGAAGAACGCCTCGACCAATACCACGACAAGACCGAGGATGCGCAGCCCGGTGCGCTCGGCGACGTAGTCGAGCAGTCGGCGCAGCACATAGATGCCTAGCAGCAAGGCCACGAGCCAGAGGAGGTGATTGGTTGCCAGATCGTTGAGTACGCCCAGCACGGTCTTCTGGTCACTGAGGAAGCCGTACCTCACCCATTGCTGAGTGACCAGCCGCTGGGCGGCTTCAGCTACCTGGCCGAATGCGGCGTACATGCCGAGGAACGGCAGCAGGGTGATGGCAATCAGGTGGGTGAGGCTGGTGTCACGATCGTCGATCTCACGCTCGTCTTCGGGCAGGAGTTGGCTGATGCCAAGCTCTCGACCGGCCAGGGTCAAGATGATGATCGCCGCGACGAGCGTGCAGACAAAACTGAACGCGAACAAGGCCAGGGCCAGCCATGCACTGATGTCGCCGGCGATGACGGCTACCCGCAAGGTCAGCTCGGAACCGAGCCAGCCGAGCAAGTAGACGCCGATAATCATGGGCAGCAACCGCCACCACACGCGCCCGGTGTCGACGATCAGGATTCTGAGGTCGGTCCAAAGCACGCGAGCATCCTAATGTCGCTGAGGTTCGCGGCCAGGTCTCCCAGAATCTGACGCTGGTTTGTGCGACACGCCGTCAGAAAGCCATCAGCTGCGAACCAGCGTCAGTTTTTGCGGGATCCCTCAGCCGTAGGTGTCGCGAGGGCCCAGACCATCACGGACCGAGCGGGGACCCTTCTTCCAGGAGGGCGCGTCAGGACCGAGAACCTTGATCCGTGTAATGGTGCCGTCTCCCAGCTGTTCGTTCAGCATGGCCACCAGCTGTGGTGCCAGATGCCGCAGCTGGGTAGCCCATGCGGTCGAGTCGGCGCGGACCGTCAATACGGTGTCCGCATACCCCTCTGGAGCCGAATGTGCCCCGTTAGTGGCGCCCACCAGCAACCCCCAGCGCGCCAACAAGGTGTGCACATTGATCTCGGTTGTCCATCCCTTGCTCTCCACCAGTCGCTCGACTGCATCGGAGAGTGGCTTCGGATCCCGATCGTCCGCACGGGCTCCGGACACTTGCGGCCCAACGGACCGTGGCGGCTTGCGGCGCCTACGCCGCGCCTGGGCGCCGAGCGAGCGGGCTACAGTCTGCGCCAGTTCCAGGCCGCTTGGATCATGCTCAGCCTGGCCGTCGGGGGTGCTGCTCCGGTGACCCTGCTCGTCAGGCATCGGGCACGACCTCCCCATCAGCGACCCGGAACCGGCGACCGGCGAGCAGCTCGGGAACATCGGCCCCGACCGCGGCGGTGACCAGGACCTGCTCAGCACCCCGCACTCCGGAAGCCAGACGATCCCGCCGCACGGAGTCCAGCTCCGCGAACACGTCGTCAAGCACCAGCACTGGTTCTACCCCATCGGCTCGCAACAGATGAAAGCTGCCGAGCCGAAGGGCCAGCGCGAATGACCACGACTCACCGTGACTGGCATAACCCTTGGCGGGCAGCATGCCCAAGGAAAGCGCGATGTCGTCGCGATGTGGCCCGACTAGCGACACCCCGCGCTGGATCTCCTCGGCCCGCCGCTCAGCCATCCCCGCCGCCAGCGCAGCGCTGAGGTTTGCCCGCAGCGCACCATGCACCGATCCATCCTCGACCTGCTGCGGGAATTCCAGGTCTACCGACGCTCGGTACTCCGCCGCGGCGTCGTTGTTGGTCGGCGCAATATCGGCGTACGCCTTGCTGACGTGCGGCGCCAGGTCGGCGAGTGTGGTGAGCCGCGCCTCAAGCAGCTCTCCGCCGGCCCGTGCCAGGTGGGTATCCCATACGTCGAGCGTTGCTTCGGCGTCGCTCGGTGGCGGGCCACCCCGCGCCCGACCGCTGAGGGATTTCAGCAGGGTGTTGCGCTGTCGCAGTACCCGCTCGTAGTCCGCACGTACGCCGGCCATGCGGGGCCACCGCGCCACGATGAGGTCATCGATGAAGCGCCGCCGTTCGCTGGGATCCCCTTTGACGATCGCGATATCCACTGGCGAGAACACCACCGTGCGAACGACTCCGATGATTTCGCGAGCGTGGCGCAGCGGGGAACGGTTGAGCCTGGCTCGGTTGGCCTTCCCAGGGTTGATCTCCAGCTCCAGCGTCAGCTGCCGCGGGTCGTCGAGACCGGCTTGCACCCTGGCCCGCACCACAGCCCGCGCGGCACCTGACCGCACCAAAGGCACCTCCGAAGCGACCCGATGCGAACTCATGGTGGAGAGGTACTCGATCGCCTCAACCAGGTTGGTCTTGCCCTGCCCGTTCGCGCCGACGAAGGTGGTCACTCCTGATTCGAGCGATAGGTCGACCGACTCGTAGGACCGAAAATCGGTCAGCTGCAGGTGGTCGACATACACGACCGGAAGCCTATCCGTCCGACCCGTCCCCAAGGACTCGCCGGAAGCCGGTGTGAGCATGCTATGCAACGACATGCCAAGCTAACTGGCGGCGATGATTCACACGAGGAGGACGCATCATGACGACGAAGAGTGACTTCACCGAAGAGGAATGGGCCCGGGTTCGGCGCGCGCCGTTCGTGGCAGGGCTGGCGATCTCCATGGCCGACCCTGGCGGTCCCATCGAGCTAGCCAAAGAGTCGATGGGGACGATCAAGTCGGCGACAAATCCACCCAGTCGAGAGCAGTTGATTGCCGAGATCGCCTTGGACATCCAGTCGATGACGCAGCAGAGGCAGAACCCCCTGAGCGACTTCAAGCCGCAGGCACCTCAACAGATCCTCGATGAAGTACGAGCGGCGACTGACCTGGTGAGCTCCAAGGCGACTGCCGAGGAGGCAGCCGCCTATAAGCAATGGCTGCTCACGAGCGCGCAAGGCGCTGCGGACGCTGCTAAGGAAGGCGGCTTCATGGGCTTCGGCGCGATCCAGGTCAGTGAAGGCGAACAGAAGATGCTCGACCAGCTGCGTACGACGATCGGCGCCTGAGGAAATCCTGCGCAGACGACTTGGATAGGTCCGGCGTACCCGTGACGTCCATCGTCTTCCAGGGCGGGACTATCGCCGCCGGGTCGGAGCGTGGCGACATGGCCACGCTCCAAGTGATAGACGGCCGGGTCGCAGGCCCTAGCGAACCGGTGCCGGCCGACGCCGGGATCATCGACCTGGCCGGCGGCTATCTCGGCCCCGCCTTTGGCGACGGCCACGCCCATCTGCTGCAGGCCGGGCGGGAAGGCTCGGGGCCGGAGATCCGCTCGGCCACATCGGTGGACGACATCGTGGTCTCGGTCGAGGCGTGGGCGTTGGCCCACCCTGAGCCCGAGTGGATCGTCGGTGCCAGCTACCACTCGACCCTCGCCCCCGACGGCCTCTTCGATGCCCGATGGCTCGACGAGGCTGTCACCGACCGGCCAGTCGTGTTACGTGCCTGGGACTACCACACGGCTTGGTGCAACAGTTTGGCGCTGGAGCGGGCGGGCATCACGGCCGAGACTCCCGACCCGGAGAACGGGATCATCGCCCGCAGACCCGACGGATCGCCACTGGGCACGCTGATCGAGTCCGGGGCGACCAATCGTGTGCTTGACCTGATACCGCCGACCACAGTCGAAACAGCGGTCGAAGAGCTTCGCCGCTCCACCGCGTATGCCGCTTCCTGCGGTATCACCTGGGTGCAAGACGCTTGGGTGGATGCGGGCGATATCGAGGCATGGGTGAGCGCGGCACATCAGGGCGTACTGGCCGTTGACGCCGACCTGGCGATCCGAGCCGACCCGACACGTTGGGCGGAGCAGCGCGCCGAGCTGCCCACTCTGCGCGAGTGGATCAACCAGGCACCCGGGATTACTTGCCGGACGCTGAAGTTCTTCATCGACGGGATCATCGAGAACCACACCGCGTATCTGCTGGAGAACTACGCCGACAGTTGCACCCGTGGTTTGCCGGTGTGGCGGGCTGATCAGCTGCTGGCGGCGTTCGTGGATGCCGACCGGCTCGGGTTTGACCTGCACCTGCATGCCATCGGCGATGGCGGCGTCCGCCTCGCCCTCGACGCCGTGCAGAATCTCCAGTCGGTCACCAGGGATAGCAACCAACGGGTCACCGTGGCGCACGCCCAGCTGATTGACCAGAGCGATATCGAGCGGTTCGTTGCCCTGGGCGTGACGGTGTGCTTCCAGCCTCTGTGGGCCGCCGAGGACGCCGTGATGCGAGATCTGACCCTGCCCCGAATCGGCCCGGGCCGCGCGCTGCAGTACCGGATGCGGAGCGTTCTGGACACCGGTGCCCGAATGAGTTTCGGCAGCGACTGGCCGGTGACCAGCCCGGACGTCCTGGCCGGCATCCGCACCGCGGTCACCCGGCAGACCCCCGATGGGATGCCCGAGGGCGGCTGGCAGCCGGCGGAGCGGATCACCGTCCCGGAGGCTCTCACCGCCGCCACCCGCGGCGTCGCCTATCAGGGGCGCGCGGAAAAGTTCCGCGGGCACCTCGGGCCCGGCGCCCAGGCAGACATGGTGTGGCTCTCCGCCGATCCCCGGACGGTACCTCCGGCGGAGTTGGCCGACGTCAAGGTCTGCGGCACCTGGCGTCGCGGCCGACGGACCTACTAACGCTGCCCGGTTCGTTCCTCGTCACCGGTTGCTCGGCGCGTCGACCTTGTCCGCCTTCTCTCCGCCCGCCTCGAGTTCGGAACCGGCGGGAAGCTCCTGGTGACCGCCAAACTGCTGCCGCATCGCCGAGAGCACCTGATTCGCAAAGTGGTCCTCATCGCGGGAGGCAAAACGCTCGAAGAGCGAAGCCGCGAGCACCGGAGCCGGGACTCCAATGTCGACTGCGGCCTTCACCGTCCAGCGGCCCTCACCGGAGTCCGATACCCGTCCGGCGAGGCCGTCCAAATTCGGGTTCGCTTGCAAGGCAGCCGCCGTCAGGTCCAGCAGCCATGAGGAAACCACCGACCCGCGGCGCCACAGCTCGGCAACTTTGGCCGTATCGATCTGGAACTGATAGAACTCCGGCTCCTCCATCGGCGCCACCTCGGCTGAGTGCTCACCAGCCTGGATGCCCACATCAGCGCGGTGCAGGATATTGAGGCCCTCGGCAAAAGCGGCCATGATCCCGTACTCGATGCCGTTGTGCACCATCTTGACGAAGTGACCAGCACCTGAGGATCCGCAGTGCAGATAACCCTGTTCCTCGGGCGCTAGCTCACCAGTACGCCCAGGCGTGCGTTGGATGTCACCGACACCGGGAGCGATGGTCTTCAAGATCGGATCGATGATCTTGAGCGCTTCCTCGTCACCGCCGACCATCAGGCAGTAGCCGCGCTCCAGACCGAAGACGCCACCACTAGTTCCGACGTCGACGTAATGCAGGCTCTGCTCCTTGAGCTTCTTGGCGCGCCGTACATCGTCGCGGTAATTGGAGTTGCCGCCATCAATGATGATGTCGCCTTGGTCGAGCAACCCGGCCAGCTCGTCAACGGTCTTCCCGGTGATGCCAGCGGGGATCATCACCCAGACCGCGCGCGGCCGCTCGAGCTTGCTGACAAATTCCTCCAGCGTGAAGCCGCCGGTCGCTCCCTCACCCTCAAGCTGCTTGATGGAATCGGGATTCACATCAAAGACGACGCATTCGTGCCCGTTACGCATCAAACGGCGAACGATGTTGGCACCCATCCGGCCCAGACCGACCATTCCCAGCTGCATGGAAACCCCTCATCCTCGATGGTTTCGTCAACATAACAGAGGTTGATTAGCGCACGATAGAGCCGAGCCGAGCACCCTGGTTTTGCATCACGAGTGACTGCGATACCCGCTGGATTCGGCCATTTCGGCGTCACTGGTGATGCGTATTCAGGGGTGACGCTGATTACCCCTCAGGTCGGCAGCCTCATGAGCATGATCACGTGCCGATAGTCCGTGATCGGGTCGCTATCGAGGCTCTGAAGCCCAGTGAGCTGGCAGGGTTTGCTCGGCGCGGTAAAAGCGAAATTCACATACGGCGTGTCGAAAGCCCCAAGCCCATCGAGCAAGTAGGTCGGATTGAAACCGGCCGCGGTGACCGCGAGATCGCCACCACCGGGCTGGTCGATGGTTGCCTCGATGGCCTCCGATGCCTGAGCTTGGTCACCGGTCGCGGCTTCCAACGTGGCGACACCCTCGCCGATGAGCATTCGAAGTGACGTGTTTCGCTCGGCGACCAGGGCAACGCGTTTGGCGGCCGCAATCGTCTCCGTGGTGTTCAACCGGACATTCATCAATGCGGCTGTGTTCATGATGTGGCGGACCTTGGGGAACTCGCCGTCCAAGAGCCGGGTCGTGGTTTGGCGCTGGCCGGCCGGGCCGTGACCTTCGAAGCCGATGATCCCGTCGCCAGCGCCGCCGTCGGACAGGCTCAGCGTCACCTCCTCGCCGGCGGTCATGGAACGTGCGGTGTCATTGAGCACCCTCGCCGGGACCAGCGCAGTCGCCGAAATCTGGGTTGAGCTCGGGTTCCAGGTCAGTTCCCGCAGCGCCATCCGGTAGCGATCCGTGGCGAGCAGCGAAATGGTGTCGCCATCGATCTCCACCCGTACGCCGGTGAAGACCGGCAGCAGTTCATCCCTACCAGCGGCAACGACGACCTGGGCAACGGCTTGGGCAAATGCGGCGCTGGGCACTGTGCCCGTGGCCACGGGCATCTTGGGCAAAGACGGATAATCCGCAACCGGAAGGGTCTGCAAGGTGAACCGGGCGCTGCCGCAGATCAGCTCCACTCTCGTGTCGTCGGAGGTGATATCGACTGGCTTCGGCGGAAGGCTACGAGAGATATCAGCGAGCAGCCGGCCAGAAACCAGCGCAACACCCTCGTCGGCGACCGCTGCGGTGACATGGATCTGAGCCGAGGTCTCGTAGTCGAAACTTGAAAAGGTGACACCCTCGGCGTCCGCGCGTACGAGCAGACCGGCCAGGATCGGCACGCTCGGGCGTAGCGGCAGGCTGCGTGCCGCCCATTGCACGGCCTCAGCCAAGACGTCACGCTCGAGTCGGATTTTCACGCTACCTCCTCTGTGACCTCACATGATGAGGTCATCCGGCCCAGGTGATGATACGACGGATGTGCCCTGACCTGGTCGAAGGGCACAAGAAGCCCGCTTTGACAGCCATCGTCCTGAGCTAGTCGAAGGGCTCAGCGCACATACGGCGGACTGTCCAGCCAGCTCATTCGACTATTTGGACCCCTTCTCGCCGGGCAGTAGTTCACGCAGATCAGCTGCCGCCGCCATCACCTCTTGCTGCAGCGGCCCGCACTTCTCCATTCCCTCAGGAATCGGCCCGGTGAACAACGGACGGACCTCGAACACCAGATCCAGCACGCTCTCCCGAGTTGGCGTGCCCCGTCGCAGATTCATCGCGTCGCCGGCCAGCCTGCTGTACTCGTTGACCCGTTCCCGCCAGGCCGGATCGTTCGTGGTGTGATCGGCACGCATCTCAGCGGCAAGCGCGTCAAGGGCTTTTTCCAGCCGAAGCAGCTGCTCCTTGCGACGAGCTACATCCAAGTTGACCGGAACATCTTCTGGTTCTTCCCGGCCGAACAACTTGCGCAGAAAGCTCACCAGCTCCTCCTTCATAGGTAGGGCTTGCGCCGCGCTGCTTTCACAGGCCCCAGCCACACTGACTTAGACCCTCTTCACCTTATGTATCTCATCGTCGTAGTCGTAGCTGCTGTGGACTCTGTGGAGAACGTGTCTTTCGCCCAGTCAGAGACAATTTGGTGGTGCGAGTCTTGCTGTGCAGAACAGAAAATCACACGGGGAGGATCTTGGGACGGGCTACCTGATGATTCCCCTTGTCCCCTGATCATCCCCAGGCCGTCAAGCCCAAGATCACCGTTTTCCACAATGTTTTCCCCACTTGTGTGGATGTACATCAATTGGCGCGTACGGCGCGCTGTCCGGTTGAAGATCGTCCGGACGTTTGTGATCAAAGACGACCCTCAGCGCGTGGTCCGAAGGGACGACTCGACGCTTGTGATCAGAAACGGCCTGAGCCAGTTCAGCGGCCAGAGGCCTGCTGCTTGATCCGGTTGGTCAATTCCGTTACCTGGTTGAACACGCTGCGGCGTTCTGCCATCAGCGTCCGGATCTTCCGATCAGCGTGCATCACCGTCGTATGATCGCGGCCGCCGAACTGCTGCCCGATCTTGGGCAATGAAAGATCGGTGAGCTCGCGGCATAGATACATCGCGATCTGCCGTGCGGTCACCAGTACGTGGGTCCGACTCTGGCCACACAGATCATCAATGGTGATGTCGAAGTACGACGCGGTCTGGGCCATGATCATCCCGGTGGTGATCTGTGCCTCGCCACCCTCTGGTATGAGGTCCTTCAGCACGATCTCGGCCAGCGACAAGTCCACCTGCTGGCGATTGAGACTGGCAAAGGCGGTCACCCGGATGAGCGCACCCTCCAGCTCGCGGATGTTGGTCTGGATTCGGCTGGCGATGAACTCCAACACTTCCGGCCCCGCCACCAGGCGCTCCTGCGCAGCCTTCTTCCGCAAGATCGCGATCCGGGTCTCCAGGTCTGGGGGCTGTACGTCGGTGATCAGTCCCCAGCCGAACCGGCTGCGTAGCCGCGGTTCCAGGTTCTCCAGCAGCTTCGGCGGGCGATCGGAGGTCATCACGATCTGCTTCTGCGCGTTGTGCAGCGTGTTGAAGGTATGGAAGAACTCTTCCTGAGTCTGTTCCTTGCCTTCCAGGAACTGAATGTCGTCGATCAGCAGCACGTCGACGTCGCGATACCGCCGCCGGAAGTCGGCACCCTTGTTCTGGCTGATCGCATTGATGAAGTCGTTGGTCAGTTCCTCGGTGGAGACATAGCGGACCCGAACGCGATCGAAGTAGTTGCGTACGTAGTGGCCAAGCGCGTGCAGCAGGTGGGTCTTACCCAGCCCGGAGTCTCCGTAGATGGTCAGTGGGTTGTATGACTTGCCAGGATTCTCGGCCACCGCGATCGCCGCGGCATGGGCGAAGCGGTTGGATCCGCCGATGACGAAGGTTTCGAAGGTGTACTTCGGATTGAGCCGGGAATCGCTCTCGCGACGCGACCGGAATCCCTCCATCTCCCGGTACGGGTCCCGATTGCGGTATCCAGGTTCGATCTCAGGGTTCTCCGGCCGAGGTGCTGCGGCCGGCGTGCCGCCTTCATCTCGGAGAGCGCGTCGCGCGGCGTACTCCTCGGCGCTGGGAAACCCTTCGCCCTGGAAGTCCGGCGCAGCGTAGTTGTCCTGGCCGTAATCCTCGCGAGGCTGATCGGTGGGATTGGTGCCGGAGTCTGAGAACTGTGCGGAGGCGGCTTGCCCGAGCCCACCGTCGTATACCGCCTCCTCTGCCAGCGACTCGTCGGGTTTCAGCGACTCGTCCACGATGACGGCCAGCTGAATGTTGCGGCCGAAGTATCCGGAAAGCAAACGCTCGATGTCAGAGCGGAAACGGTTCTCCAGCTGGTTGCGGGTGAAGGTGTTCGGCACGGCGATCATCAGCATGTCGTGGTGCAGCGCCACCGGTTGACCGGTGTTAAGCCAGCGTCGTAAGCCTGGCGAGGAGGAGGAGTAGAGATGGTCCCAGGCCAGCCTTGTCGATTCGGCGGCGCTCTCTGGAGATTCGCTCACTCGTACTCCGCTGCTCTTCGTGCACCCGCCCTCGAACCAGATGCGCGAAGCAAGAATCTGCTGTTGTCTGGACTTTCGCGACGTGGCATCCGTGCGTGAGGGCCTGCAACCTCTCTTACTTCCACACAGATATCCACAGACTGTGTACGAAAGCACCTACGACCGGTTACGCCTACCACGGTTCCCCCGGCATCGAGGTGAACGAGTGAACGTTGCCGGCTGCAGCAGCTGCCTGAAACTGTGAGGCGAACGGCGACGCTAGCAATCGCCGGGTCGCCATGCAAGCGAGTCGGGGATATTCGCCATGATGTTCGGCGTGTCGACTGGACATCGGCGACCACTATTCCTCAATCCCCCCGAGTTCGCGTCGGTTTGACCGGTTTGGCGGTGCCCCGTACCGTTAGGAGGTCGCTTACGGCGACCGCTGCCACCTGCCCGCTCCACCTGCGATGCGTGCCGCGTGAGCACCGTACCTGATTGTCGAGCACTCCGAAGATGGTGGGAGTTTTCCCGTGACCAAGCGCACATTCCAGCCGAGTAATCGGCGTCGCAGCCGTACCCATGGCTTTCGTCTGCGGATGCGGACCCGCGCCGGCCGTGCCATCATTTCTGCCCGGCGCCGCAAGGGCCGCAGCCGTCTGTCCGCCTGACATTCGTGCCTGAGCGACTACGGTGTTGCCGCGACGATTGAGGATGCACAACTCGAAAGACTTCCAGCGGACGACGAGGCGAGGGATTCGAGTGAGTCGACCGACGCTAGTTGTCCATGCCGTCGACGTCCTTGATGTGGGGTCGGAGAAGGATGGTCTAGGCCGCTCCGGGCCGCGGATTGGGTTCGTCGTCAGCGGAGCGCTGGGAAACGCCGTCAGCCGCAATCGCATCAAGCGCCGGTTGCGGCATCTCGCCGCCGCCCAGCTCGCGGACACGCCGGCTGGGATGGACCTAGTGGTACGGGCGCTGCCGCGGGCCGCGACAACTCCTGCAGAAGTGCCCACAGATCTGGGATCCGCCTGGCACGAGGTGGTGTCTCGGCTGAGCGCTCGCCGGCCGGGTCAGGACGGCGGTGCGGGATGAAGTACCTGTTAATTGGCCTGCTCAAGCTGTATCGGCTGCTGATCAGCCCGCTTTATGGCAATGTGTGCCGCTATTACCCGAGCTGTTCGGCGTACGCGCTCCGAGCTGTCGAGGTACACGGAGCCGTACGCGGCACCTGGTTGGCAGCTCGACGGCTGCTGCGGTGTCACCCCTGGGCCCGGGGTGGGTATGACCCCGTACCGGGAACCCCTGAATTCGACGAAGAGATGCGTGAGCAAGCGCTGCGCGCAGCAAGAATGGGTGAAGGTGCTGAGCTGGCGCCACAACGAGGTGTGAGTTGATGGAAATACTGACGCTGATTCCGCTGTCGATCTGGGATCCCTTCATCGCGTTCGGCAGCGCAATCATGCAGCCGCTCTACTGGGTGGTCTCGGGAATCCTCGTGCTGGCGTACAACATCTTTGCGCCGGTGTTCGGCCCCGACAGCGGCTGGACTTGGGTGCTGTCCATCATGTTCCTCACCGTCGTCATCCGGATCGCCTTGATCCCGCTGTTCGTCAAGCAGATCAAGTCCTCGCGCAATATGCAGCTGCTGCAGCCCAAGGTGCGCGAGTTGCAGAAGAAGCACGGTCATGATCGAGAGAAGCTCGGTCAGGAGACCATGAAGTTGTATCGGGAGAACAACGCCAATCCGTTGTCGTCCTGCCTGCCGCTGCTGCTGCAGATTCCCATCTTCTTGGCGCTGTTCCGAGTGCTCGACGGCGCTGCCCGCGGTATTCCCCGCGGCCACTGGCTGGAGGTCAACCCTGACTTGCTGGCCTCGCTGAACCAGGCCACGATCTTCGGTGCTGGCATCTCCGACACCTTCTTGAAGGTTGGCTTCGAGAACGGCATCACCAGCGTGCACGTCGTCACCTTTGTGCTGATCATCGCGATGACGGTCACCTTGTTTATCACTCAGCTACAGCTGATGCGCAAGAACATGCCCCCCGAGGCGCTGACCGGCCCGTTCGCGCAGCAGCAGAAGATCATGCTCTACGTCTTTCCGCTGGTCTTCGCGATCGGCGGCATCAACTTCCCAGTCGGCGTCCTGATCTACTGGTTCACCTCGAACCTGTGGACGATGGGCCAGCAGTTCTACGTGATCCGCCGCAACCCTGCCCCCGGCACACCGGCGTACGACGCTTGGGAGGCACGACGCAAGGCCAAAGGCAAGGCTGATGTGGCATTGGCGGCGGTCGCCGATCCCGAGCCGGCACCTGAAGCGGCGACGCCGAACACATCCAAGGTGGCGAGGCAGCAGCCCCGAAAACAACCACGATCCCAGCGCAAACGCTAAAACTGCACATAGTACGGAGGCATTAGGTGGCTGACGAGCCGCAAACGGAAACCGAAGTAGCTGCCGAGGCGAATCAGGCCGAGTCGAATCAGACCGAGCCTGAGCCGAAGCCCGAGCCTGAGTCCGAGCCGGGCGACACGGCGGAGAATCCGCTCGAGATCGAGGCTGAAATCGCCGCTGACTACCTCGAAGAGTTGCTCGACATAGCCGACCTGGACGGCGACATCGACACCTACCTTGAGGGTGATCGTGCCCACGTGTCGATCATCAGCGAGTCCACCGTGCTGGTCGGTACTGACGGTGCGGTGCTCGACGCGCTGCAGGAGCTAACCCGGCTGGCGGTGATGACTGAGACCGGCGAACGCAGCCGGCTGATGCTGGATGTAGCCGGATATCGCGAGCGCCGGCGTAAAGAGTTGATGGCGCTTGCCGAGGACGCGGTGGGCGAGGCCAAGCAATCCCGGGAGCCAGTGCCGCTGGCACCGATGAATCCGTTCGAGCGCAAAGTCGTGCACGATGCCGTCGCGGCGGCCGGGCTGACGAGTGAATCGGAAGGTGAAGAACCCGACCGGCACGTCATCGTGCTGCCTGTTTGATTTGTGATTGCTCGCGGTCCTACGGGGCCCTGCGCAGCTCCATCGACATCACCAGGTACGGACCGGCTGAGATTTCCTCGGTTGCTACCTCAGGCGGGATGACGTTGTCCATCCGCAGCACCAAGACGTCGCGATTGGTGGCATCGAGGACGATCTGCCAACCCCAGCCATCGCCGTACTCAAGGCCGACGCTGATCACACCTTGCTCGTCCACGGTGCCTTCGCAGACCCTGGCCTCGGGGTGTTGATGCCAGGAGTCGGCCCACAACGCCACGACCGCGTTGTCCTTGCTGGCGTTGCCGAATGCCAGCAGCCCGTCTTGAAGGCCGTCCTCGGGGTGGGTCCAGGTGTAGCCGAGTGTTCCCAGGTACCCGCCAGCAGTCACTGAGAGGGTGGCGGAGGCGGGAAACTCGCTGAATGGGTCCGTCGGCATCATCCTGAAGCCGTTGCTGCCCTCCCACGACCCAGAGGCCTGATCGACAACCGGTCCAATCGACATATGCACTCCCTTGAGCTCACAGGCAGTCGTTTCGGAAGGCTGATGTTAGTCGCTGAAGGGAGACTTTTCTGATGGGGGAGAATGCCGCCATGGCCGAACTGGAGCAACGCCGCATCCTGAAAACCGCAATTCCCGGGCCACTCTCGCAGGAACTGATGGCGCGCAAGACGAGTGCGGTAGCGAGAGGCATTGGGACGACCATGCCGGTCTTCGCGGTGGAAGCTGGCGGCGGTGTAGTCGTCGATGTGGACGGCAATAGCCTGATCGACCTCGGCTCCGGGATTGCCGTCACCACGATCGGCAACAGCGCGCCTCGCGTAGTAGCAGCAGTCCGCGATCAGGTGGAGTTGTTCACTCACACCTGCTTCATGATCACTCCGTACGAGGGTTACGTTGCGGTTGCCGAGCAGCTCAACCAGCTCACCCCTGGCGACTATGAGAAACGCAGTGTGCTGTTCAACTCCGGCGCGGAAGCGGTCGAAAACGCAGTCAAGATCGCTCGGGCCTACACCAAGAAGCAGGCAGTTGTGGCGTTCGATCACGCCTATCACGGTCGGACCAATCTCGCCATGTCTCTGACTGCCAAGAGCATGCCGTACAAACACAGTTTTGGGCCGTTCGCGCCGGAGGTTTACCGCGCGCCGATGTCCTACCCGTACCGCGACGACAAGCTGATGGACGGCGAACTTGCCGCCCACCGGGCTACGGACCTGATCGATAAGCAGGTCGGCGCGGGCAATCTGGCGGCGGTGATCATCGAACCGATCCAGGGCGAAGGCGGGTTCGTCGTTCCCGCTGATGGGTTCCTCCCGGCATTGGCGGAGTGGTGCCGGTCCAACGAGGTCGTTTTCATTGCCGATGAGATTCAGACCGGCTTCGCTCGTACCGGCGCCATGTTTGCCTGCGAGTTATTCGACGTTGTCCCCGATCTGATCGCCACAGCCAAGGGCATTGCCGGCGGATTGCCGCTCGCCGCAGTCACCGGGCGCGCCGAGATCATGAACGCGGCTCATGTCGGTGGCCTCGGCGGGACGTATGGCGGCAATCCGGTCGCCTGTGCGGCGGCTCTCGCGGCGATGGAGACGATCAAGGCAGAGAACCTGGTTGCCCGCGCGGCTGAGATCGAGCGGATCATGCTCAGCCGGCTGCATCGCATGCAGGCCGAGGACAACCGCATTGGTGATGTCCGCGGTCGCGGGGCAATGATCGCGGTTGAGCTGGTGTACCAGGACAGCACTGATCCAGATCCAAGCTTCACTACTTCAGTCGCCACGGCGGCTCGCGAGAAGGGGGTCATTGTGCTGACCTGCGGCACTTATGGGAATGTGCTGCGCTTCTTGCCACCGCTGACCATTAGCGATGAGTTGCTGAACGAAGGACTCGATGTGCTCGCTGAAGTTTTCGCGGCGACGTGACGCTGAAACTCGACGTGCTGACCGGTGGACGCCGCACAGGAGGTCTATGGCGCTCAGTACCCGCTGATAAATAGATATGTCGACATTCTGACGTCCACGGCAGTCGAATGGGGTCTGATCGGACCTCACGAGGCTGACCGAGTGTGGGATCGCCATATCCTCAATTGCGCGGCACTGAGCGGTTTGATCGCCGACCATAGTTCAGTCGCCGACGTGGGCAGCGGAGCGGGTTTGCCCGGCATCCCCTTGGCATTGCTGCGGTCGGACCTTCGCGTGACACTGATCGAGTCGCTGCTGCGGCGTAGCACTTTTCTGACCGAGACCATCGAGAAGCTTGGGATCACGGACCGAGTCCAGGTCATTCGAGCGCGCGCCGAAGATCACCACCAGACCTACGGCGTCGTAGTCGCACGAGCCGTCGCTCCCCTCGACCGACTGATCGGCTGGTGCAATCCGCTGCGCACTAGCGGCGGCGTAATCCTCGCCCTCAAGGGCGAATCCGCAGCGGACGAAGTCGCCGCAGCGAGGCCGCAACTGGAGTCCGCCCACCTCGACGCCGAGGTACTCACGGTCCAGGCCCATCCCGACGCCGAGCCCGCAACGGTCGTCCGCCTCACCGCCCGCCACTAAGGCCTGCTTTTGTGGCTGACCCCCACGTTTCTAGGCCGCGGGCCCTCGCTGATTGACGGAGGAGCGGTGGACGCCGTGCGGGCGGTCGCAAGAACCTAAGATGCCTGAAACCTGCGGGGTCGCTCGGCTGAACGTGCCGCTTAATCACCACAGAGTTCTTGCGACCGCCCGCACGGTGGCCACCGCGACCCATGAACATCAATTTTGCGATTGTGGCGCGGCGGCCAACGGAACGACTTCCTGATTGTTACGTTGTGGGCGAAAGGGTGAGGAAGGGGTTGGATGCTGGCACCGCCCGTAGCGGAGAATCGGGTAACGCCCACTCTCGGCTGGCCAAGGAATGTCGACGTCGATCCGAGGATCGGTTGGCCCACCGTTCCACGTGAAACACTCGATTGGCCCAAGGTGGCATCCGCAGGAGTGATCCCGAGCAGCCCCTCTGATACGACAACTGCCGCACCCATGATCGAGATACCGCCAGGTCCGCGACGTGCACGCTTCGACGAGGACGAGTTCGGCTCACCTCCGATCGAGGAGGACCCACCAGCAGCCCTGTTAACCGCAGAGCGCGTGACAACTGCCGCGCTGCCCGCACCGCCACTCCCCCGCATCTTCGTCGTCGCGAACCAGAAGGGTGGGGTCGGAAAGACCACCACCAGCGTCAACCTGGCGGCCGGGCTCGCGTTGGGCGGGCTGTCGGTGCTGCTGGTGGATCTGGATCCCCAGGGCAACGCGACCACCGCCCTCGGAGTCGACCACCCGCCGGGGACACCTGGTACGTACGAGGTGCTGATGGCCGGCGCCGCGCTATCTGATCATGTGGTCGACTCCCCCGAGGCGCCCAACCTCAAGGTCCTGCCTGCCACGATCGACCTCGCAGGTGCCGAAATCGAGCTGGTCTCCATCGTCGCGCGGGAGAACCGGCTCAAGCGAGCATTGCGCGCCTATCTCCAGGACCATCATGCCGACTATGTCTTTCTGGACTGCCCGCCCTCGTTGGGCCTCTTGACACTCAACGCCCTGGTGGCCGCGAACGAAATCCTGGTTCCGATCCAGTGCGAGTACTACGCCCTCGAGGGCGTCACGCAGCTGATGCGCACGATCGATCTGGTCAAGGGCGAGCTCAACGACGAGCTCCAGCTCAGCATCGTCCTGCTCACCATGTTCGATGCGCGGACCAAGCTCGCCGCCCAGGTCGCCGATGAGGTTCGCCGCCACTTCCCTGCCGAGACGCTCCCAACGGTTATTCCGCGTTCGGTCCGCATCTCAGAGGCGCCGAGCTACGGCCAGACCGTTTTGACGTACCAGCCCAGCTCGGCGGGCGCCATTTCTTACCTTGAAGCCGCACAAGAGATCGCCCGTCGGGGCGTTGAGGAGATCGCATGAACAATCGTACGGAGCGCCGCGGCCTCGGCCGGGGTTTGGGTGAGCTGTTCCAGCGGACCGAGCCGCAGCCAACGCACACGCCAGGCAACGGCCAGCCGGAACCCGCGCCGATGGCACCGGTCCCCGTCGGTTCCTATTTCGCCGACCTTCCTCTGGACTCGATCTCTCCCAACCCTCGGCAGCCCAGAACCGCTTTCGATGAGGAGGCGATGAACGAGCTGGTGGAATCCATCCGCGAAGTCGGCATGCTGCAACCGATCGTGGTACGGCCGATGGGCGGCGCGAAGTTTGAACTCGTCATGGGCGAACGCCGCTGGCGGGCCGCGCAGCAGGCCGGTGTCGAGACGATCCCCGCAATCGTCCGCGAAACCGCGGATCACGAGTTGCTTCGCGATGCCCTTCTGGAGAACCTGCATCGCGCTCAGCTGAACCCACTGGAAGAGGCTGCCGCGTACCAGCAGATGCTCGAGGACTTCGGCTGCACCCAGGAGGACCTCGCGAGTCGGATCAAACGCTCCCGGCCGCAGATTTCCAACACGATCCGGCTGCTCCGGCTGCCGCCGACAGTGCAACGGCGCATTGCCGCTGGGGTGATCAGCGCTGGGCACGCCAGGGCTTTGCTGGCCATCGAGGATCCGGCCAGCCAGGAGCGCCTCGCCGATCGGGTGGTTGCAGAAGGGCTATCAGTGCGAGCGGTCGAGGAGTTGGTGACCGTTGGGGAACCTGCTGATCGACCTCGCCGGCAGCGACACCCGAAGATGGTCGCACCTAAGGTCAAAGATCTGGCCGATCGGCTCTCCGATCACTTCGATACAAGAGTTCGGGTCGAGCTGGGCAGAGCCAAGGGCAAGATCGTCATCGAGTTCGCCACGATTGACGACCTGGAGCGCATCGTTGCCCTCATCGAGACGCAACCGGACGCCACTGAACAATATCGACAAATCGATATTGGAGTGGGCGACATTCAAGAGGGGGTGGGCGCTGGTTCAGCAGCTTCGGTTTGAGCGAGTTTGGCTCTGACGTCTTTGGTGGCCGAGCGCTCGGCGACAAAGGACAGAAACGGCACCGTTCCAGCCAGTGCGATCAAGATCAGCCGTTTCCAGCTCCACTTCGCCTTCAGCCCCAGGTCGACGGCAGTGATCAGCAGGATCATGTAGAGATAGCCATGCGGGATTGCGGTCCAGGTCACCACGTGGGGGTTGCCACCCAGGTACTTCAACGGCAGGCCGACGCACACCAAAACCACGAGCAGGGTGCCTACGACGTACGCCATGATCCGGTACCGGATCCAGGCATTGCGCATGGGCTGAAGCCTATGTCGGCTCAACCGGACGCTCCGGTGTGATCTCAACCACCTCAGTGTCATTACGCCCGATATCTCGAGCTATTCGGAATGCCATGAAAACAGTGAACGCGGCGAACAGCCACCATTGCATCGAGTACGCCGCATTACGCAACCGCCCAGGCGCCTCGGGGAGCTGCAACACAACCGGTGTCAACCCCTGGCTCGTGGCGTCGGCACTGGACAGGTTGACGTACCCGCTGATCATCGGTCCTGGCCACTGCTGCGCCAAGGCCGGCAACCGGACGGACGCAATCTGGCCGCTCGGTAAATCAGCGCCGGGCAGATGCTCCTCGGTCGGCAGGAACACCCCGACCTGTTGAACCGGACCGCTGGGCGGCGCCGGAGCATTCGGACCAGAAGCGACGCCGCGCACCACCGCAACCACGCTGCCGTCAGCCTGCCGCAGGCCCGTCAATACGCGGAACTGCCCATTCTCCATTGGCACCAGCAACTGCAGCGCCGGATTGTAGGTTCCTTGCAAGGTCACCGATCGGCCATATCCTTCCGTCGCCGGTTCCCCTGCACGGGCCAACGAGCCGAGCGGAACCGGCGGAGCTGAGGCCCGGCGTTCCGCAGCCTCTGCTCCTTGGGAGTCGTAAACCGCAAGCTGCCAGAAGCCGAGCGCCACCATGATCCCCGCCAGTCCGATGCCGACTGCGATGATCAAGCCCTGTTTGAGGTGGGTCATATCGACCTGGGCTTAGTGCGCCGCCAGTGAGATCGTCTGTGCGCGGCCACCCCGAGCCGCGGCCGCATGGACCAGGTCAGCACACATCTTTCCCAGGCTCCAGCCGGCGGTTTCGATAGCCAGCGGGACCGCCGACGTCTCGGTCATGCCAGGTGACACGTTGACCTCCAGGAAGACCGGCTCGCCGTCCGACGTGAGGATGAGATCGGTTCGCGAGAGGTCCCGGAGGCCGAGCGCCGCATGCACCCGTAAAGCCACGTCGGCGCACTTGTTTGCTACGTCGGGGTCGAGCTCAGCCGGGCACAGGAAGCGGGTTGCGCCCGCGGTGTACCGGGCGGCGTAGTCGTAGACCCCAGATTCCGGACGGATCTCGACGGCAGGAAGCGCGATCGGACCGCGCCCTCGATCCACCACGGCCACGGTCACCTCGGTGCCCTCGATGAACTCCTCGATCACCGCCACCGAGCCGTACGCGTACGTCCCGACCATGGCCGCTGGAAGCTCCTCGGCCCGAGTGACCTTGCTACACCCGAGAGCGGAGCCACAGCGGGATGGCTTGACCATCATCGGGAAGCCCAGCTGATCGCCGAGAGCCTTGACCAGGACGTGGGCGCCCAGCTCGCGGAAAGTCTCGTACGGCAGCGCCACCTGGGCTGGTGTTCGGATGCCAGCGGCGCCGATGATTGTCGTGGCGATCGACTTGTCGAATGCCACCCGGCAGGCCGAACCGACAGAGCCAACAAAGGGTACGCCCAGCAGGTCGAACACCTCGCGCAGGGCGCCGTCTTCCCCAGCCTCACCGTGCAAGACCGGAAAGACCACTGAACCGGTAAGTTCTGACAGCCGTGCCAGCAAGCTCGGGTCAACATCGGACTCCACGATCTCGTAACCCCGAGAGCGCAGCGCCTGACTCACGCGCCGCCCGGAGCGCAACGACACGTCGCGCTCGTGTGACAGGCCTCCCGAGAGCACGACCACTGTCGGCAGGTATCCGTTGTCGGCCACCCTACTCCTTCTTTCATGATCACCAGATCTTGATCAACATCGATCAAGATCAACTTCTGTCGAGCTCCATGATCATCAAGCTTGATCAGGACCTGGTGCCTCGCGGGGTCCGAGAGCCAGCCGGCCACTCTCAGGCTCAACAGCGGTACCGAAGATCTCGAGCATGCGCGCCTCGTACTCCAGCACCTCACCGAGTCGGCGGGTGCCTTCGATGATGCGCTCTGGCGTGGGGAAACAGTACGACAATCGCATATGGCGGCTGCCAAAACCATCGGCATAGAACGCGGTCCCGGGCACGTAAGCGACCCGGGCGGTAACCGCACGCGGCAACATGGCGTGCGAATCGATTCCTGGGGGCAGAGTCACCCAGACAAAAAAGCCGCCTTCTGGGTAAGTCCAGGTGGTGCCAGCCGGCATGTGACTGGTCAATCCCGTGATCATCGCGTCGCGGCGTTCGCGATACATCTCCCGGAAGATCTTGATCTGTCCACGCCAGTCGTGGTTGGCCAGATAAGCCGCGACGGCAAACTGGGAAAAGACCGGCGGGCACAGGGTTGCCGCCTCCTGAGCGAGCACCAGCTTTTCGCGTACCGCGTGAGGCGCCAGCACCCAGCCGACCCGGAAGCCGGGCGCAAAGGTCTTGGAGAACGAGCCGAGATAGATCACCTGATCTTCGTTCAGCGATCGGAGGGCTGGGATGGGTTCGCCGTCGAAGCCCAGCAGCCCGTACGGGTTGTCCTCGACCACCAGCAGGTCTGCCCGCTCGGCGAGGTGCAAGAGCTCAAGTCGTCGATCGAGCGTCTGGGTGATCCCTGCGGGATTTTGATAGTTCGGAATGGTGTAGAGGAACTTGACCGTACGCCCCGCGCGGCGCAGCGCCCTGAGCGCATCGGCAAGAGCAGTGGGATTGAGACCTTGCTCGTCCATGGCGACGTGGACGACCTCACATTGATAGGAGCGGAAGACTCCGAGTGCGCCGACATAGCTGGGTGCCTCGCACACCACCACATCGCCCGGATTGCAGAAGATGCGGGTGAGCAGATCGAGGCCTTGCTGCGATCCAACGGAGACCATCACGTCGTCTGGATGGGCCGAGATGTTCTCCAGCTTCATCACGTCGCAGATCGCTTCGCGAATAGCCGGCTCGCCCTGGCCCGAGCCGTATTGCATGGCCCGCCGGCCGTCCTGGAGCACCAGATCGTTGAGCGCGGCGCCGACCACGTCCAAGGGCAGGTCTGTGATGTTGGGCATGCCGCCGGCGAGCGATACGACCTCTGGGCGGTTGGCAACGGCGAAGAGTGCGCGGATCGCGGACGCGGTCATGCCGTGCGCGCGGGCGGCGTACCGGTCGATGTAGTCATCAAGACGGGTGTCTTGGCGCCGCAGCCGCTCCAGCACCGGTTCCTCGGGCTCAGGTGGGGAAGTCTGGCTCACAGCACAAGCGTGCCTCATTCACCTGGTCGCATGCACCTTCGCGGTTGTTTGAGCTGCTCGCGCATCGCGCTGTGGATCCGTCGCCGTCGTCGTCGTTCGCAGAGGAAAGTACGCCTCCGCTCCCTCCATATACATTTGCTCGCTCCGCTCGCCGAGGCTGGCGCTTGATCGCCACTGCCTTCCTCACTCGCCCGCAGACGAAGAACGTGTCTGCTCGCTCGCTCGTCCAGGACAGCGGCGCGCCAGCCTGGCTCCGTGCGACGGCGCGCGATTACCGACGCTCGCAGCCCCTCGCCTACCATGAATCCATGGCAACGTCCGGTGGCAAGAAACGGGTGCGGTGGTCACTATGGCTCGGCGCCGGGGTGTTGTTCGGTCTCGCCCTAGGCTTTGCGTTCGGGCTAGCCAGGCCACGCGTCAGGAGCTAGCGCAATGGGATCCCGCCGCCTGCGCCCGATGACAGCAGCCGACTTACACATGCTGCCGGAACCTTGCGCGCGGTGTGCCTTCTGGGAGGCAAGCCTGAGCGATCTTGCGGCAACGACGGACCATGTCGATCGGGGTGTGGTCAAGGCCGATTGGGCCGAGGCCGTGACTAGACATTGGGGCTATTGCGGGGTGATGGCGTTTGCCGATGACCAGCCGATCGGCCACCTGACGTTAGCCCCAGCCATGTACGTGCCGCGGCTGGGTGCATTCGCAACGACCCCGGTCGGGCCGGACGCTGCGGTGGTGATGTCAGCACACGTCGCGGCCGAGCTGCGCGGCAAGGGCCTCGGCAAGCAGCTGGTGCATTTTGCCGCTGGACTTGTGGCGCGTCGCGACCTTCGGGCGTTGGAGGCGGTTGGCACCTACCACGACGGCCCGTCGTGCATGTTGCCGGTCGGGTGGCTGCAGGCGGTCGGCTTCGAGGTGGTACGTCCCCACCCGATCACTCCGCGGTTGCGAATGGATCTGCAAAACGCGGTGCGCTGGCGGCCGGGGCTTAGCGCAGCCTGGAACCGTCTCACCGGTCTAGTGCGGCAACCCGAAACTCCTGAGCCCGCCACATACACCCATCGCGCCGAGTTGTCAGAATCCAGTTGAGCTATAACTCAACTCGATTCTGACAACTCTGCGCAGCTCAGAGATCGGCCAGGGCCTCGCGGGCGGCGCGGCGACCGGCCTCGACGGCGCCCTCCATGTAACCGCTCCAGGCATTCGCCGTCTCGGTCGCGGCCCACTTGATCGGACCGATCGGCTTGCTGAGTGCCTCCCCGAAGTGGATCAGGCCACACGGTCCGGTGTTGGCGTTGTAGCACCCGCGGGTCCACTGGCGGTCGGCCCAACCACCCTCGACGATCAGGCTCGGCTTGGCGGCGTGCGGCCCGAAGTGGCGGCCGAGCTCCGCGCGGAGGGCCTCCGCCCGTTGCGCGGCCGGCCATCGACCCGCCAGTCGAGCAGACTCACCCTCCAGGAATGCGAGGATGATGCCGGGGCCGCCGGTTTCGTCCGGCATGCAGCTGTCGTTCGACATCCGTGCCGGGCCCACTTCCGAGATGAGCTGCGCGTTCAGGCCTTCGGCCCGCCAGAAGGGTTCGTCGTAAAGCACGAACATCTTGTGCGCTGACGCCTGCGGCATCCGCTGAGTCAGCTGATCGCGTATGCCGGGCAGCGGAGGGTCGTACATGATTCGGCCGGCGAGCGTTGGCGCCAGAGCCACGACCAGCTGCCGGCCAGTGGCGGTCAGTCCTCCTCGGCACGTCACCGTGACCTGGTCATCGGAATAATCGATGGTCAGAACCGGTGAGTTCAGCACGATCCGATCGCCGAGGGTGGCGGCCACCCCGAGCGGAATCAGTGAGGTGCCGCCGACGAAGCGCTTGGTTTGGGCTCCGCCCTCGGACTCTGCAAGCAGATCGGCGGTCACCCCGCAGACGGCCACGTTCTCCAGCAGGCACAGCAGTGAGACCTCGACCGTCGGCATCGCCAAGATGCCGACCGTGCAGATCTCGAGCAGAGTGCGCGCGACGGGGGACAGGCCCTGGCTGTCGTACCACTGGCCGACGGTGATGCGATCCCACTCATCCGCCCGGGGCGCGGTCCATGGGGCCTCGACGGGCACGGTGTCGGCCATCCGATCCAGCTCACGGAGCACCCGTTCGAGACCGGTCAGCTCGGCAGCGTACTTGGCATGGAACACCTCGCCGCGCAGCACTTCCCCGGCGAATTCGTACGTGGTCTCGCCGTCCTCGAACTGGTCGTAAATCTTGACGCCGAGCTCCTCGGCGAGAGCCTGCATCCGGTGGTGGGTGTCGCCAATCCATTGCGCACCCAGCTCGAGCGGGACGCCATCCACCTCCTCGGTCAGGATTCGTCCGCCGATCCGCTCGTCAGCCTCCAGGACGAGCGGCTCCCGTCCGGCGTCGAGAACCTCTCGGGCCGCGACGAGCCCCGACAGTCCCGCGCCGACGATGATCACATCAGCTTCGCGTGCCATCCTGCCTCCTGACTGTGTCGCTCGGTTGCCGCATGTCGTCGTATCGGGTTCGTCTCGGTGCTGCACAGGCGCAGGACACTAAGATTCGAAACCCAGTCCCATCTTGTCGAGGGTGCGCAGCCAGAGGTTCCGGTTCCCTCCGTTACGGTCGGCATGATCGATCGACCATCGGGTCAGCTGGATCCCGCCGTAGCGGAAGGGCTCGGGTGGAAAAGGGATGGGCTTGGTCCGCACCATGGTCAGCCTCGTGCGCTCGTTGTCGGCGCCGCCCAGGAGGTCGAGCATGACTCGGGCCCCGAACCGGCTGGCGCCGACGCCGAGGCCGGTGTAACCGACGGCATAGGCCAGTCGGTCCCGGTACGCACGGCCCCAGAACGTGGTGAATCTGCTGCAGGTGTCGATGACTCCGCCCCATCGGTGAGTGAAACGCAGTCCCTCGAGCTGAGGGAACGTGGTGAAGAACTGCTCGGCCAGTGCGGCGTGTGTGGCCAGCCGCTGATCCTGCTCGGCACGGATCCGGCTGCCGAAGTGGTAGATGACGTCGTATCCGCCCCACAGGATCCGGTTGTCGGCCGTGAGCCGGTAATAGTGGAACTGATTGCCGAGATCAGCCAGGCCCTGCCGGCCCTTCCAGCCGACGGCATCTTGTTGCTCCTGCGAGAGGGGTTCGGTGACCAGGACATAGTCGTAGACCGGCACGATGTAGTTGCCGAGCCGACGCAGCAGATTGGTGAAGGCGTTCGTGGCCAGCGCTACCTGCCGCCCCCGGATCGAGCCGAACGGGCAGCGCAGCGCCAGACCGGCACCGTCGGAGGTGATCTTGGTGACCTCAGTGTGTTCGTAGATCCGCACACCGAGGTCGAGGCACGCCTGCCGCAGACCCCAGGCCAGCTTTGCCGGGTGGACCAGCGCCACGCCATCGGCGTCGTAGCGACTCGCGAGGTAGGTCGGCGAGTGCACCAGCGCCTGGGTCTGCTCGCGGTCCAGCAGGACCGGTTCGGTGCCGTGCTCCGCGAGCAGCTGGGCGAACTCGGTGAGCTCGGCCACGTGCCAGTCTTCCACCGCGATGTCCAGTTCTCCTGTACGTTCGAACTCGGCGTCGATCCCGTGTCTGGTGATGGTGGCTTCGATGCCGTCGAGGTTCTCCCGGCCGAGCCGTTCGAGCGTGTCGAACTCGTCCGGGAACCGGTCCAGGCCGTTGGCTTCGCCGTGGGTCAGGCTGCTGGCACAGAAGCCGCCGTTGCGGCCGGACGCCGCCCAGCCGACGGTCGCCGCTTCGACGCAGGACGACGTCGCGGCCGGGATCGGCCTCCTTGGCCTGCAGTGCGGTCCACAGACCGGTGTAACCGCCGCCGACGACGACCAGATCGGCGTCGATCGCACCGACCAGCGAGGGCAACGCAGGCGGTGCCGCTGGGTCGTCGAGCCAGAACACGGAGGGTTGGGCCTCGGCCAACGAGCGCATCGCCCGTGGCGTCCAGGTCGGTTCGCTCCCATCTGCCTGCGCGTCTCGACCGCGGCGTGCCGGCATACCGTGACCCTATCTTTGGCAGATTTTTCTCATAAATGGGCCTAGATTTCGTCGTAACGGCGGCCGGCGCCGTGACTGCAGAGAAACGAGCCGCGATGAGTCATGCTGGCCATGAGGTACCTGCTGCACACGACCTAACCGAACACAAGGGGCTCAACGAGGGCGCACTGACGTTCTTCGGCACCCTGATGATCGGCCTCGCCTCGGTGGCACCGGCCTACTCCTTGGCGGCCACGCTGGGTTATGTCGTGATCGAGGACGGGACGCTAGCCCCCGTGGCGGTGGTGGCCGGCTTCATTCCGATGCTGCTCACCGCGTTCGCTTACCGGGAGCTGAACAAGGTCATCCCGGACTGCGGCACAACGTTCACCTGGGTGACCAAGGCGTTCGGGCCGAGGACCGGCTGGTTTAGCGGGTATGTGCTGACGATCGCCGGGATCATCGTGCTGGCGAACTTGGCCCAGGTCGCGGCCCAGTACACCTTCCTGCTTTTAGGCGCCGACTCTCTCGCCGAGAACACGTTTTGGGTGACGGTGCTGGGAGTCGTGTTCATCGCGGTCATGGCCTGGGTTTCCTTCCGCGGCATCGTGATCGCCGAGTGGCTGCAGAACGTGCTCGTGGCCATCCAGTACCTCGCGCTGGGTGTCCTCGTGGTGGTAGCCCTTATCGCTGTCGCTGGTCCGAATGCGCCTGACACGGCAATTCCGGTCGAGGCGTCCTGGTTCAATCCATTGGGCTTCTTCGCCGAGGACGGTGGCGGGTTCGCGGCGCTGACCGAGGGCATGCTGCTGATGGTCTTCATCTACTGGGGTTGGGACACGATCCTGTCTTTGAACGAGGAGACGAAGGAACGGGAGAAGACCCCAGGACGCGCAGCTGTCGCCGCGACGCTCATCCTGGTGGCGACGTACATGCTCACCACCGTGGCGGCGATCTCGTACGCCGGGGTCGGGACAGAAGGCATCGGGCTGGGCAACGAGGAGAACGCCGGCGACGTGTTCCGCGCGATCAGCGAGCCGGTGCTCGGAGACTGGAGCTGGATCGTGTTAGTGGCCGTCCTGGTGTCGGCGGTCGCGTCCACCCAGACGACGATCCTCCCGGCGGCACGCGGCACGCTCGCCATGGGTGTCTACCGGGCGCTCCCTTCGCGGTTCGCGACGATGCATCCCAGGTTCAAGACGCCGACCGTCTCGACTCTGTTCATCGGCGGGGTCGCCATCGTGATCTACGTTCTGCTCAGCCTGCTGGGGGAGAATGCGTACGGCGACGTGCTGCTGGCCATCGGTCTGCAGATCTCCTTCTACTACGGCATAACTGCCTTCGCGTGCGTCTGGTACTTCCGCAAGGACATCGCCCATGGCGGCAGAGACCTGTGGATCAAGGGGATCCTGCCCATGCTGGGCGGACTGATCCTGCTGTTCGCGTTCGTGTGGAGCGCGATCGCCATGTGGTCGCCCGACTACGGCTACCTGGGCGGCTGGACCATCCCGGGGACCAGCGTGGAGATTGGCAGCGTGTTCCTGCTTGGCATCGGCTCGATCATCCTCGGCCTGCCGATCATGTTCTTGATCGGCCGGCGCAGCGAGCAGAAGCCGTTCTTCCGCGGCGAGTCGCTGCACCACGACACGCCGGTTCTCGCGCCTGAGTAGCCAGCCGCGGAGCGGAGGGGACTCACCGAGTTGTCAGAATCCAGTTGAGTTATAGCTCAACTGGATTCTGACAAGTCTGGGAGAGTTGGCGCATGAGCGGTGATTCGCGCCGTACGGTCAATCTCTCCAGACTGGGACGGCACCATTTCGAAGCCACAAACTCCCGCGGCGGCACATTGTCGTTCGGTATCTCGCAGCGGGGTGAGTTCACTCCGGTGGAGCTGCTGCTGGTCGCCATCGCAGGATGCACGGCGATGGACGTCGACGCGATCACGGTCAAGCGGTCCGAGCCAATCCGCTTCCAGGTCAGCTGCTCCGGCCACAACACCAGGTCTGTCCATGGGAACCACATCACCGATATCGAGGTCGACTTCGATGTCGAATTCCCCGACAGCGAAGGCGGGCGAGCCGCCGCAGACGTGCTCGAAATAGCGATTCGCAAGTCTCATGACCGGCTCTGCACTGTGACACGAACGGTCGAACTGGAGACGCCCGTCGACGCTCGGCTGCGAGGCGAGTCGCTGCTGCAAGCTGGATCAACGGCCTAATGGTCGGCCCAAGGATCCCGAGCGCCACCGTGGTCCCGCCCCGGAGGCGAGCTGCGTCATCAACCGCTCCGCACCTGGCCCAGCGCGACCTGGTGTACGCCACATCTGAGCGGGCCGACGAATTCTTCGCTGCGGGCATGCGCGGCTTTCACGAGCGATTACGTCGCGGACCGCTGGGCGCCCATGCACAAGGTCTTCGAGCCTGAGCGCATGTTCGGTTTCCAGGTGGATGGACGCTGGATCTCCACCTGTGGCGCGTACAGCAGGAGGCTGACGGTTCCCGGTGGAACAGTCCCGGTCGCCGCCGTCACCCTTGTCACGGTGCAGGCGTCCTACCGACGTCGAGGCCTGCTCACCGAGATGATGAAGCATCAGCTGAACGACATTCAGGAACGGGGCGAGGAGCCGGTCGCTCTGCTTTGGGCTTCGGAGTCGACTATTTACGGACGTTTCGGCTATGGCCATGCTTGCCCGCAGGTGCGGTTGTCAGGCAAAACCAAGACGACTGCATTCCGTCCCGATGTCAATCTTGGCTCCGGTTCGGTCGGTGAGGTGGAGCGCGAAGAGGCGATTCCGATCATGAAGCGTCTCCATCAGAACCTCTTATCAAGGCGTGTCGGCGCGCTGAATCGCAACGACGAATGGTGGGTCGTCAGATGGCACGATCCCGAACAGGAGCGGCATGGCTCGTCGGCGTACCGATTTGCGCTGCATTACGACCGCCGCGGCCAGCCGGACGGCTACGTGGCGTTTCGAGTCAAGAACGATTGGTCAGAGTCGGGCGCAGAAGTCAGCGTCGAGGAACTCGATGCAGACACCGCGGTAGCACGCGCTGCACTGTGGCGGTTCGTTCTTGATCTTGATTTGGTGCGCAGGTTCGTCAGGCAAGGTTCGCCCCCGGACGAATCGGTGCGTTACCTGGTCGCCGATCTCCGATCTGTCAAGGCCGAGGATCAGGACGGGACGTACGCCCGCTTGGTGGACGTGCCGCGCGCGCTCGAGGCGCGTCGCTACCTCGCCGAGCTTGATGTGACCATCCGAGTCGAGGATCCGCTGCTCAGCCACAACACCGGCACCATCCGGCTGGAGACAGGTCCTGATGGCGCCTCCGTGACCCGCGTGACCCGTAGCCGAAGAAGGCCTGACCTGATCATGAACGTGCGCGACCTCAGCGCAATCTACCTCGGTGGGACTTCGCTCGCGGCTCTTGCCCGTGCCGGCCTGGTCGCCGAGCGGACGAAAGGCGTTGCCGCGGCAACGGCGGCTGCCTTTGGCTGGTCCCAGCCACCCTTCTGCCCCGACTTCTTTTGATTTGTGCGCTGCTCGCGCAATGTTTGATTGCTCGCTCCGCTCGCGAGGATCGCGCTTGGACGACGCTGCCTTCCTCTCTCGCTCGCAGACGAAAAGCGTGTCTGCTCGTTCGTTCGTCCAGGACAGCGGCGCGCGATCCTGAACGCAGTGGAACGCGAGACTAGCGCCCAGCCGCGCGGCGCGCGGCCAACTCGATTTGCGCAGTGCCCAAGACGCGCACGATCGCAGCAATCGTCGCGGTAAGCTTCGCGGGATCGGTGACGGTCGGCTGTGGAGGCCACTTGATCAGTATCGCGGCGGGCGTGTCGGGCGGCTGGACTAGCTCAACGGCAAGTTGATCGGAATGGCTGACCGCACCCACCGCCAGGAACCGATCTGAGCCGCTCGACAGTGAGTTGTCCACAGACCTGAGTTTCGCCACGGACTCAGTTTTCCACAGATGTAGATAATTTGTCTCTCGATTGGCAAAAGGCGGTCAAATCTATCGGTCAGCAGCACTACAACGCGCGATTAGCTCAGTCCGCGGCGCTGAAGCGGAAGCGCGTTGCGTCGACGTACAGCGTGTTCCAGGCCAGAACCTTGACCGATTGCAGCCGCCAAACCCCTTCCTGATACGAGGCAGCCGACTGCGCATAGCCGTACTTCGCTTTGGCCGCCGCGGCAAGCCGTTGTGCAACTGCCCTCGACGGCGTTACCCATTCCGCAACGCCTTCGACGATGACTGCCGATTCACCATCCTCCAGATGCAACGTTGCACGGCCATCGCGGCGCAGATTCTGGATGTGTACCGTCGCCGGATCGCCGCCGAAGTAACAGCCATCGTCGAGCCACATGCCGTCCACAGGCACCACATGCGGACTCCCGTCGCGGCGGACGGTCGCGAGCCAGTAACGCATCGAGTCGACCAGCCGCTGCTCAACCGATGTCCAGTCGAGAAGGCGGTCGGGGGACCCGTAGCTGCTCGGCAGGCTCAGCTGCTCAGCAATGGGCGGCACGACCATATTTTTGCGCTGCTCGGGCAATCGCGCGGGGAATCCGCGTACTTCGTCGCCGCTCGCAGAGGACAAGCGCCTCCGCTCGCACCATGCACATTGCTCGCTACGCTGGCCGAGACTGTCGGTCAAACCGTCGAAGGTTTCTTACTCTGGTGGCGTTGAGCCTTCCGCCCAAGGGCAAACGCGGATAGCTCGGGCGAGTCAGGGACCGCGAGAATGTCGTCCAATAGTGCGGCGATCGTCCATTGAGACAGCTCAGCAGTCACTCCCTGCTGGACGTGTTGGTAGACATTGCGCAACACCGGCTGGATGCCAAAGCCCACGGGACATTCCTGGTTTGGCTGGTGCGGATGTAGCGCAAAAAGCTCCTCGCCTCCGATGGCCTGGTGGACATCGAGCACGTTGATGTGATCGGCCGGCCTCGTCAGCGACCAGCCCAATCCCGACCCGCGGGCCGACTGCACAAGTCGCGCACTCCGCAACTGGCCCAGGCAGCGTCGCACGGCGACCGGGTGACTGGCGAGACTGCGGCGATCCGCTCTGAAGTAAGCGTGCGCCTCGGCGGCGGGCCAGCTCCAACCAGCACAAGGCGTGGACTGCCATGGTCAGCTTGCTGTTTGCACTCAATGCGTTTGGCTCCTCGGCGGAGCGGGCGGTGTGGTCATGCCGTTGGCCTGAGGCGGAGCTGCTGTTCACTTCTGATCCGTTTACTCAGAGCCGGCTGGATCTCTTCGGCCCAGACTGGGTCTTCGCTGAGCCTATGTTGCGCGTGCTGCCAGGTGGTTTCCTCGCGGAATGCAGCAGTCCATACGAAGACGTTGTCCTCTCGTACGGGCAGCCGCGGAAAAGTATTGGGTGCCGGGTTCGTCCGCCACGTCGCGACGGGGACCCCGAGGCGTTCCTCCAGATGGGCGTGTACAACGGTCGATAGCCAGTTGGTCAGATCCGCGTCGGCCGGGTGCTCGTAGATGGTGATGTGGAGACGGTCTGGGACGGCATGCCGTGACCCAAAATCTGCTTGGCGGCCTTCGGGACTACACAGCGGGTGTTCCGGGCTGGTCGCTTGCAGCAGTAGGACGTTGTCGGAGTTCACCATGGTCGCGTTAGCGGCGTCCTTGTGGGCGTTCCAGACGGGTCCGTCGTAGAAGCATTCGAGGGCGCGGCGGCGCGCGTCCATAGACGTGAATCCCCGCAACCAGACGAAGTTATTCGGATCTTCGAGATCGATGAAGGGCCCGCCGATCACCATGCCGGCGGCCTCCTGCGGCTCGATGAGTTCTCGCTCGAAGAGCTCGATGAGGGTCGATCTGGAGCCTGGCACCAACGTGTACTGCCTAAGCTCCACCACCTCCGCCTGACCGAGATGAGGGAAGAGCCGACTGAAGGTTGTAACCATTCCAGTTACATATTGCGGCAGCGCAAATGGTCCGCCAAAATCCAAGGTGGGTTACAGATATTCCTCGATGGCCCCGAGCAGCACTGACTTGGACTTCGCGCCTTTGAACGCCTTGACCAGCTCCCCGCCGACATAGACCTGGATCGTCGGCAGGCCGAGCACATAGTTGTTGGCTGGGGTCACCGGATTGGTGTTGGTGTCCATCTTGACGAAGCGCACCTTGTCACCGTGCGCATTCGCGAGCTCTTCAATGATCGGCGACACCTGCTTGCACGGCCCGCACCAATCTGCCCAAAAGTCCACCACCACCGGCTTATCGGACTTCAGGACAACGTCGGCGAACGTGGCATCGGTCACTTCGGCTACTGCACCCATCGAAACTCCTCTCTGCGTCCTCTAGGTCCTGCTAGTGTCCCGGCGCCCGCTGACACTCATCGACGTCAACTCGCCGCACCGGTAAGCAGCGCTTCCTCCGCTGCCACGGTCGCATGATCTCCGTGGTGCAGTGCCGTCAGATACCGCTCCGCGTCGAGTGCGGCCGCGCAGCCGGTGCCGGCCGCCGTCACGGCTTGCCGGTAAATGCGGTCAACCAGATCCCCGGAAGCGAACACGCCGGTCAGGTTGGTCTTGGTGGTCGAGCCGTGACAGACCACATAGCCGTCGGGATCGAGATCCACCTGACCCTTCACCAGCTCCGACCGGGGATCGTGGCCAATGGCGATGAACAGGCCGGAAACCGGCAGCTCACGCTCCTCACCAGTGATGGTGTCGCTCACCGTGATCCCTGTCAGGGTCTTGTCGCCATGGATCTCGGTGACCACCGAGTTCCAGGCAAACTTGATCTTGGGATTCTTGAACGCTCGGGCCGCCATGATCTTGCTGGCCCGCAGCTCGTCACGGCGGTGCACGATGGTCACTGACTTGGCGAATCGCGTCAGAAAGGTCGCCTCCTCAACGGCTGAGTCGCCGCCCCCGACTACGGCGATGTCCTTGTCCCGGAAGAAGAAGCCGTCACATGTGGCACACCACGAAACGCCATGCCCGGACAGTCGATCCTCGCCCTTTAGACCGAGCTTGCGGTAGCCAGAACCCATAGCCAAGATCACCGTACGCGCCGAGAAGGTGTTGCCGTAGCCGTCCTTGACGATCTTGATATCGCCGGTCAGATCCATCTCCACGACGTCCTCGGTGACCATCTCGGCACCGAAGCGCTGGGCCTGCGCACGCATGCTGTCCATCAGCTCAGGTCCCATGATGGCGTCGCGGAAGCCGGGGAAGTTCTCCACTTCGGTGGTGGTCATCAAGGCGCCACCGGCGTCGATCTCGCTCTCGAACACGAGCGGTTTCAGATCGGCCCGGGCGGCGTAGATGGCGGCCGTGTAGCCGGCCGGCCCGCTGCCGACAATGATGACGTCCCGTACGGATTCGCTGCTCATAGTGCCCTTCGTCAATGTGCCATTTGGGCTGTAACCCTATCCGCGAAACGGCCTTGGCCTGCCGGCTATTCCGAACCGGAAACCTCAGCGCGGCAGGACCGCTGAGGGGCCGGCCGACGGCGTGCCGCCCCCGCAACCCGTGACGACCGTGACCTGTGTCGAGCCATCGAACTTTGTGTAGACCAGGAGCGCCGGTGTCCCGTCCACGCTGCTGGAGACGAGTCCGGTGATGCGTCCAGCGGTGACCTCCCGGGCACACCCCCAAGCTTGAGAGAAGCGGTGCGGGCTGAGACCGCCGCTGGTCCGTTCCAGCGCGCTCGCTTCAGCGCCGAGGTCGCGGATGTCAACCGCAGCCACGACCGGCGGCTCATTCAAGCCGGCGCCGGCGCTGATGACGTACGCCCCGAAGCCGACCACGGCGGCGGCCGCGGCAGCCGCTATCGCCGGGATGACCCAACGGGTTTTCCGCGGCTTGTCCAGGTCTTGACCAAAGGTGCCGAGCGTCACGCGCGGCTGCTGGCGGGAAGCTGATTGGCCGTTACCACCAGCGGCGCCGTCGGCGGAGGCCTGGGCTCGCTCGGCGCTCTCGGCATCGACCACGTCTTCCAGGCGATGGGCCACTGCGTCCGGCATGGGCGGCGACACGTCCCCTCTCAGCGCAGCCGCCACCTCCCGCAAGGCCTCCGATTGGCCTTGGCATGCCGCGCAGCTGGCGAGGTGCGACTTGACCAAGGCGGCGCGGTCGGGGTCAAGCAAACCCTCGGCCGCATCGGCCAACTCATCGATCGAGAGATGCTGGGCGTTCATGGGAGCTGAGCTTTCATGGGATCACGCCTCGGGTCTTCAGCCTTGCCAAAGTCTTCAGCGAGCCCTTGTCAAGGGTTGCCTGAGGTGCTCGGGCCAGTATCCACGTGAAGAGGGCCGAATGCCCGCCGCGCAGCAATGCGACCGGGGCGACGATGCGCGTGGTTGCCCCGTCCGGAGCTCGCACGGTGAGCCGGTAGCTGGGTCCGTTCGGGGTCACGAACTCCGCGACGGCCATCAGGTCGGCGGCCTCGATGGTGTGGAACCTTCGAAAGCGCCGAACCGTCAGCCGCGACCCGTCGATCAGCAAATAGGCCCTGGTACGGAGATAAATCACGCCGACAACGAGCGCCCAGAGTCCCAACACGACGACGAGCGCCGAAACCCAGCCGGTCCTCTGGCTGCGGGCCAGCGCGCCCACACAGATCGCGGCAGCGACACTGGCGATGAACGCTGGGGTTCGCCAGTTGTAGGAGAGCTCGAGCGGGTGCGCCATCTAGGAATCCGCCTCCGGCTGCTTGAGGTGGCTGAGCAGCGGCACCAGCCGTGCCCGGCCGCGGGCACAACGGCTCTTCACCGTGCCCGGCGCGCACCCGAGGATCTGGGCCGCCTCTTCGACCGAATAGCCTTCCATGTCCACCAGCACCAGGGCCGCGCGTTGGTCAGCGTTCAAGCTGCCTAATGCGGCGGCGACGACGCTGCGCTGCTCCTTGATCTCTACAGGGTCCTTGGTGATGACGCCCATCTTGCGCGATCGATCAAGATTCTCTGGCAACGGCTTGGTTTCTCGCAGCCTCATGCTGCGCAGCCGGTCCAGGCAGGCATTGACCACCACCCGATGCAGCCAGCTCGTTACCTGAGACTCTCCTCGAAAACTTGCGGCCCGCCGGAACGCCGCGATGTAGGCATCCTGCAAGGCGTCGGCGGCATCCTCAGGGTTCCGCATGATGCGTAAAGCGACTGCCCACATTCGATCTTGGTGTCGCGCTACCAGAACGGCAAACGCATCTGGGTCGCCATTGACGTGCGCGCGCAGTAGCGCAGCATCGTCTACGGAGTCCCCCTCGGTCTCACCCTTGATCACTGCAGCTTCGCCGATCCGTCCGCTTTCGACTCGGCGGCCACCGTACGCCAGAGCCTGTCCAAGTGCATGGGCGGCTCAGAGACAGATCAGACTGCGGACCGAACACAAGGGCCAGCCCAGGTGGGTTCCACAACGTTTTGATCACGTTCCACCATCTCCTGGCTCGAATTAATACAGGCCGATAACAGCCCGGACACGGTCGGCTCTGCTGGCCTCGGGGCCTGGCCGCCGCAAGTTAGATTCCTTGCGCCGTCTGCCAAATTCAGGAGAGTCATGAGGAATGTCGTACGTGCTCTGAAGGTCATGATCGCCGTCGGGGCTGCTATAACCCTGCTAGCGCCTGCCGCGGAAGCCGAGAGTCTCCTGGACCAGATTGCCGTCGCTCACCGCGGTGGAGCGGTGACCCGATTTGGCGAAGGCACGATGCTCTCCTACCAGGACGCGGTGAAGAACGGCGCCCAAATCCTCGAAGGTGATATCCACTGGACAAAGGACAGCCCCAGCGATTCAGACTCGGTCGGCTCCATCGTGATCATCCATGACTCCACACTCGACCGGGTCACGAACTGCTCGGGTAGTGTCTCCTCCTGGTACTGGGGGTCAATCCGTGACAAGTGCTACGTCAACCTTGGCGTTACCAGTCGGCCTAAGCTCATCCGAATCAATGACCTGGTCGCGTACGCCAATTCCCAAGGGAAGACGCTCGCCATTAACCTCAAGAACTCCACCATCACCACCGCGCAAGCCAAGCAGTTATGGGGCCACCTCAAGAACTCCAAGGTCCACCTGCATGCGTCCTGGTCCAACCGGGCTGCGCTCTACAAGGTCAGGGACCAGGACAGGGCCGACTCCAGCCGCAGCATCAACTATGCGCTGTCGACGGGAGGGGACGGCGGGTGGCCATCGGTCTCCACGGTGAAGAGTTTCGGCACCTACTTATACGCCAAGAAGTCGATTCCCGCGAGTCAAATGACGACCTACAAGAAAAACGGCATCAGGGTGATTCTGTGGACCGGCAATGACGTGGAGGACTACAGAGAAATGACCGCACTTCAGCCATACGGCGTGATTGTCGATGACGTGAAGCACTTCCAGGCTTGGCGCGAGACGCAAACATAGACGTGATGAGCCGGATTCTCCGGGAGTGAAAAGGAGCCTCGACCGCGATTCGGTCGAGGCTCCTTACTTGTGCGCTGCTTGTGCGGCGTGGCTTGCGTCACGGGTCGGTACCAGCAAGTTAGATTCCTTGCGACATCTGCCTCGATCCACGACCACAGGAGAGCTATGAGGAATGTCGTACGTGCTCTAAAGGCGATGATCGCCGTTGGGGCTGCCCTAGTCCTGCTAGCGCCTGCCGCGGAAGCCGACCCTCTGGACGATATTGTCGTCGCTCACCGCGGTGGAGCGGTGACCCGATTTGGCGAAGGCACGCTGCGCTCCTACCAAGACGCAGTGGCTAACGGCGCTCAGATCCTCGAGGGTGATATCCACTGGACCAAGGACAGCCCCAACGATTCAGACTCGGTGGGCTCCATCCTCATCATCCATGACTCGACGCTCAACCGGCTCACGAACTGCTCGGGTAAGGTCTCCTCCTGGCTGTGGACTTCAATCCGTGACAAGTGCCGCACCGACGTCGCCAAGCAAAAGCTCATCCGAATCAATGACCTGGTCGCGTACGCCAATTCCAAAGGGAAGACGCTCGCTATTAACCTCAAGAACTCCACCATCACCAACGCGCAAGCGAAGCAGTTATGGGGTCACCTCAAGAACTCCAAGGTGCACCTGCATGCCGCTTGGTCCAACCGGGCTGCACTCAACAAGGTCAAGGCCCTGGACCGGGCCGACTCCAGCCGCAGCATCAACTATGCGCTATCCACCGGAGGGGATGGCGGGTGGCCGTCGGTCTCCAGGGTGAAGAGTTTTGGCACCTACTTGTACGCCAAGAAATCGATTCCCGCGAGCCAAATGAGGACGTACAAGAGCAACGGCATCAGGGTGATCCTGTGGACCGGCAATGACGTGGAGGACTACAAAGATATGGCCGCACTTGAGCCATACGGCGTGATTGTCGATGACGTGCAAGAGTTCCAGGCTTGGCGCAAAGGGCTGATATAGCCTCACCAGCCGGCTATTCGGGCTGATACGGAGCCTCGACCACGATTCGGTCGGGGTTCCTTATTTTGCGGCTTGTCCTACGGGTCGATATTCCGCGGCTCGGAGATCAAGATCTCCCGATCAGCAAGATCACTGCTGTACCTCGACTTCGTAAATGCCGCCGCGGTAGCCGTTTCCTTCCTTCGGCAGTGAGGTCAGATACACCAGGACATATCGGGTGGTCACATCTTGCTTCGCTGTCAGGGTGGCCGATTGGCCGGCCTTCGATTCGGCGGCTACCGTACGCCAGCGCTTGTCGGAGCCCATCGGCGGCTGCGGAGTCTGAGCGGGGTCGGTCTCCGGCACCCGGAATTCGACAGCAGTGCCGGAGCCGCTCAGGGTGAGCTGCACCGAGCGCACCTGCTGCGGAGTTTCCAGGTCGAGGACCAGGCCGACGCCGCGCTTGATGTTGCCCAGTTTCGGGTTGCCAAAGTACTGAACCGTACGCCAGCGGGTGGCGGGGTCGCCATCGTAGGCGAGGCGAACCTCATCGGGATTCTCGGTCTTGTTGTCGCCCTGTGGATCGAAATCCCGCGCCCCGGCGATGGTCAGCTTCTTCGGCTGAGCCGGCGAGCGCTCGGAGGTGCCTGATTGATCGTTGGTTTCTGGTGCGGCGGACAGACGCCGGTCCAGAATGATCGCGGAAATGATTCCAGCCGCGATCAGCAACACCGCGAGCACCAGCAGCAAGCCGATCCAGCGCCTCTTGCGCTGCTGAGTGGCGGGGGGTTGGGCCGAGGGCCTGGCTCGTGATGGCCGGGTGGCCGTTGCAGGTCCGGACGGAGGCCTGCCAGTTGAGACCCGTGTGTGTTGAGTGGTTGGCGGGGCGCTGGCGGCTGGGATCGTGCGGGTGCGGATTGCTTCCTGTCGCGTGGTCGTCTGGTCGAGTAGCGAAGAGACAGGCTGCGCTGTTGCCGCGGGATCGGCTGCTTGGGGGCTGCCGGTCACGGTAGGGATCGGCTGACGTAGCCGTCGCTCCAGGTCGGGCGCCGCATCAGCGCTGCCGAGCACCTTGGTCAACGCCGTCACGATGCCTCCGACGGTGGTGATGGCGGATGCGTGATGTCGCGGCGGATCGCCGAGAATCTGATCGCACACATTGTCCAGCGCCGGCGATACTCCGGCCCGCACCTGCCGCGGCGTCATCCAGCGCTGCCCCATTGACGGGGCATTGGGTAGGCCGAACGCCGGGCCACCGGGCCACCGGCACACCAGCGAGGCATAAAGCAATCGACCTAGGTCAGTGGTGTCGACCAGCTCTGGGGTGTTGGCACCCTGCACCACATCACTGGCGGTAGGCCGGAGCGCAGCCTCGATCAGCAAACCCACGATCTTGACGTTCCCGGTCGGGGTGATGATCACCGTCTCAGGGCTGATCCGGCGGTGGTAGAGACCGAGGCTGTGTACGCCGGCAAGCGCGTCGGCGACCTCCCGAGTGATCCAGGCGGCCTCTAGGCCGGAGAGCGGGCCGTGGCTCAAGATCATCTCGAGCGACTGCCCGGTCGCGTATTCACACACGATGTAGGAACCCACGGCCGGATCGCTGCTGTGTACCGCATCGAGCACCCGGAGGAACCGAGAATCTGTGGCCACCGACGCCTTGCGGGCCGCGGTCAACAGCTCGTCTTCGCCGGGATCTCCTGGCGCTAGCAGGTGGACCAGCACTGATCGGGACAGCACCTGGTCAAAGGCTCGCCAGGTGACGGTCGGCTGGGATTCCCCGATCAACTCCTCGAGGCGGTAGCGCGAGGCCAGTACCGTCCCGGCCGGCAGGGTCGCGGCCGGCAACTCGTCCCCGCCTTCCTCGACACCCTGGGCAGCTGTCGCCTGAACCATGGCTTTTGCGCCCTCCTCACCAGCTCCTTCGATGTTAGGAGACGGCGGCCTGATCACCGTTGGCGAATCGCCGGACGATGCGAAGTCGGCAAATCGATCACCGCTCGCCTCGATCACGGCCTCCTCACGGGTCTCCAACGTCTCGCGGTTCGCATCGTCACCCCGCCGCAGCAGGATCGCCACGATCTGGCTGACCTCATGGATCCGCATCAGCCGCGCCAACACCAGGAACAAGCCGACGGCCACCACGCCGGCAACCGCCAATCCGAGTGCTAATGCAAGCTGGGAACCCAACTGACTCGTGAACGCCCAGGAGATCAGCCAGGCCGCGATTGCCGCTGGAGTCACGGCCAACAGCAACCGTACGCAATGCCGCACCAGCTCTTCGGCATCAAGATCGGGAAGCTTGCGACGCAACGTCGCGAAAGAGATTGGCAGGCCGATCAGGTACGCCGCCGAATAGGAGAAGGCCAGGCCGGTCGCTACCAGCGCTGGATCGTCGAGCAGCAGAACAGCGCCCACGCCGAGCACAACGTTGATCCCGGCGATCAGGCATTGCAAGAAGAAGGTAGTACGTGTGTCCTCCAGCGCGTAGAAAGCGCGTAGGCAGACGTATTGCACCGTGAACGGCACCAGCCCGATCGCCAGCGCCATCAGTGCCCCGCCGACGTACGAGGCGTCTTTGGCGCCCTGGCCGAAACCGAAGGCCAGATGGGCCAACGGCAGCCCCAATACCAAGAAGGCGACCGAGGCCGGCAGTAGCGCAGTCATTGCCAGCCGTATGGCCCGCATGGTTTCCGCAGCCACACCCGCTTGGTCGCCGGCGTCGGCGAGCCGGGAAGCAGACGGCAGCATCGCAGTGGCCAAGGAGACTGTGATCAACGAGTGGGGCAGGATCCACACCGCGTACGCGTTGGAGTATGCAGTGAGCCCGGCGCCTTCGCCGCCGACGGTGGCGCCGCTGGCGAGCTTGCTCACCACGATGAATGCGGCCTGTGTCACCAGGACGAAGCCCAGAGTCCACTTGGCTAGCCGGAAGGTCTTGCCCAGCCCGGTGTTCTTGAAGTCGAAGCGCGGCCGGAAGTGGTAGCCGCTGGCCCGCAGGAAGGGGATCAGTACCGCGGCCTGCGCAGCGATGCCGAGCGTGGAACCCAGGCCCAGTAGCAACTCCTGACTTGTGGTGAACGGTGCGCCCGTACTGGTGCGTTCGAAGACGATCAAGTACAGCAGCAGCACCATGATCGACACTATGTTGTTGGCGATCGGAGCCCACATCATCGGCCCGAACCTGTCGCGCGCGTTGAGCACCTGCCCGGCCATGACGTGTACGCCGTAGAAGAAGACCTGCGGCATGCAGTAGTAGGCCAACATGATCATGGACTGGTACTGGGCAGAAAGCTCCGGTGATTTCCAGCCACCCGCCGAGTAGAGCGACACGATCGCCGGCACAGCGAGTGTCAGCAGCAGCGTGATCAACCCGAGCGCGATCAGTCCTGCAGTCATGATGCGGTTGGTGTACGCCTCGCCGCGGTCGGCTTCACCCCGAATAGCGCGCACGATCTGAGGCACCAAGACGGTGTTCAGCACGCCGCCGGCGAGCAAGATGTACATGCTGTTCGGCACGGTCGTGGCGATGGTGAACATCTCCGCCTGGCGGGTGCCGTTACCGAACAGGTACACCAGCAACATGAGCCGGAAATAGCCGAGCACTCGAGAAGTTGCGGTCCCCCCCGCCATCAGCGCGCTCGCCGAAACCAACCGGCGCGTGTGGCGCCGCTCCTCCGTCGACGGCTCGTCACTGTCTCTGTTGATCCCGGGGGGAACGGCCCCCCCGCGCCCCCCCGAGCCCGGACCGGACGGGCTCACCTTCGGTGTGGAGGTGTCAGACATCGAGTCTCTCTGCTGGCGCCGAGCTCAGCGCGGGGAGCTGATCCGGAGGAGGTGTGCCAGCGCCTGCCGCCGGCTCGCCGCTCGCCGCCTTGGCACGCTCCTTGGCCACTTGGCGAATGCGCAGGGATGTAGTGCCCACGAGAACGATGCCGGCGGCGATGGCGATTGCCCAGCCCGTCGTGCCGTTCTGAGTCACTTGCACCTCGATGTCGAACGGGCGCCCGATCGGCCGACCCGATTCGGTCATCAACTGGGCGGTCACCGGTACCACACCATTGGCCTTTGCGGTGACCTCGGCATTCCCCGTAAAGCTGTCCTGCGCCCTGATCGGCGGAGCGTTGATCGTCTTGATGCTGAGCCGTTGGCGGTTCTCGGAGGTGAATACCAGTCTTACCTTGACCGCCCCAGCGTCCGGCCTTGATCCGTCAGCTTCCAGGTTGTTTCGGATGGTGATCGGGAACTCGACGCCTTCTCGTGCCACGGTCTGGACTCTTGCGCTGCTACGGATCTGAATCTTGTCCAGCAAGATCTCATTGAGTGCTGCCTGCTGTGGACCGAGAAAAGCTCGGCGCGCCGTGTCCCGCTTGCGCCACTTGGCGCTCGCCGCCTGGGCGACTGCGGCACTGCCCTCGGCTCGCACAGTTCGTGGCATCAACCAACAGATCGGCGTAGGTGTCGTTGCTCCAGTCGAACTTCTTGAGGGTGGCGAGTTGGCCGCTGGTGAGCTCGGCCTCCCGCGCCGCCGAGCTGTAGCGGTATTTCTGCGCCCAATCCGCAGGTGCGGATTTCAGCAGTTCACTCAACGTGCGCTGTTCCAGCCAGGGTGCCTCGAGGGGACCAGCACCGGCGGCCTGCGCGGCGGTGGTGATGAGCCGAACCTTTCCGTGGCTCAGGTCATCTCGCTCGGTGACCGCCTCAATCCAGCTTTCGGCAAGCAGCCGCCGACGCAGATGGATAGGGGTGTCGTGCGGATCCGGCCCAGGCCCGCCTTTATTAGCAGCCGCTGCGAATCGGATGATCGGTACCTGATCGGGCCCGGCGAGCAGCGGGGTCGGGCCCTTGGCCGAGGTGTCAGCAAGCAGGATCGCCTTGGGGTGCACTGCAGCAGCCGCCTCGGCAATTGCCGCATCAGCAGCGCCACCGGCAGGGAATACCAGAAGCGGCAGCGATCGAGTGGATTCCACCAGGTTGCTGGCACTAGCCGCATCGCTCAGCACGTTCTGCTGGCCGTCGTGGACCAGTGCAGCAACGTCGGGTGAGCCGTACAGCAGCCGATAGCCGTCGTGGGAAGACTGCAGTCGCTGGAAGCCCTCGAGCCATCTCGTGGCATCGCTTTGGCCGGTGCCTGCCGACGTCGTGCCCTCGGAGTCCAGCACCTGATAGCCGGCCGCCATGGTTTGGAGTTCCCGGATCAGCGCGGGGTCCACTGCGAAGCTGGTGTTGGGGGTCTCAGCAGCCTTCAGCAGAGCCGTCAGCCGGCCGTTCTGGCCCACCTCAGCTGCCAGGTGATCATCAGACAACACGCCTTTCCGCACCAGTGAAGGACGAGTGTTGAGGACCACGACCGACGTCATCGTCACCGAGCTGCTGGGCTTAGCCGCCAATACGGTAACGAACGTCCGGGCGCGACCGATGGCTACGTTATTGCCCCGCTGCAAGACGTGAACGCCCATCAGATAGACGCCGTCGGTGGGGGAGAGCTCTAGATCGGAGACCTTGACGCGCAGACTGAAGTCGACGGAGGCATTGGGCTCTAGGATTGGCTCTTCGGCAGTGAACAGGTCCTGGAAGGCGCCGGTGTATCGAGCGCCGAGTGGGTCGTTGGACTCAGATTTCAGCGCCTGTTCTAACCCAACCCGGCCGCTGATGGGCGCCTGATGTCGCCAAAAGAGTGCCTCCAACCGGTAGAGCCGCTCGTCGGTGATGTTGGTAACCCGGCCAGTGACGGTGATCTCGTCATCTCGAGTCGGCAACTCCGGGTTCAGCGATGTCAGGGTGATCGCGACAGAGGCAACAGGCTCGGTGGCCGCAGCCGGCGACGGCAACAGCACCAAGCCCACTAGCGACAATAGTGAGCCCAAAACTAAGCAGAGCCCCGAAACCGCGACTGCTCGCAGTGCGCGGGCCGTACGCGCCGCGCACCACCTCCTCACCTAGTCATCTTAATTCCCAGGAGCGAGCAAACGCGCTTTCGTCTGGGAGTGAGGGCGAGGTATGCAGATTTCGGCGCGATTGGGCGAACGCCCCAAAAGGCTAGAATCGCTCAGCGTGTCTACTTTCCAGCTGAGCTCAGTGCAGGCCGCGGCAGTGGCCGAGCTGCTGAGAATCGCGCCAGTCGCTGACCGGCTGGGGGAGCTGTTCAGCAATGCCGGACACGAGCTTTATCTGGTCGGCGGCAGCGTACGCGATGCCCTGTTGGGCAGGCTGGGACACGATCTGGACTTTGCGACTTCGGCGCGTCCCGATGCGGTCGAGAAGCTGCTTCGGAAGTTCTCGACAGCGGTGTGGACCATCGGCAAGGAGTTCGGCACTATCGGCTGCAAGGTCGACGCCGGCGCTGCCAGCTGGATCATCGAGGTCACCACGTATCGGTCCGATGTCTACACCGGGCACAGCCGGAAGCCGGAAGTGGCCTTCGGCGACACTCTGGACGGTGATCTTCGTCGCCGCGATTTCACCATCAATGCCATGGCGGTATCGATACCGGACAAGAGATTCGTTGACCCGTACGGGGGGTTGAATGATCTTGCGCATCGGATGATCCGGACTCCCGCGACGCCGGAGAGCTCCTTTAGTGATGATCCACTGAGGATGTTGCGCGCGGCACGCTTCGTCGCACAGCTGGGGTTCCGACCGGACCCGGAGGTGGTAGCGGCCATGAAAGGCATGGCCGACCGCATCTCGATCATCTCTGCCGAGCGGATCCGCGATGAAGTGAGCAAGCTCCTGCTGACCGACGGACCGCGGGCCGGCATCGACCTGCTGGTATCGACGGGGCTGGCCGCAAAAGTGTTGCCTGAGCTGCCCGCGCTGCGGCTGGAGCGGGATGAGCATCACCGGCACAAGGATGTCTATCAGCACAGCCTCACCGTGCTGGAGCAAGCGATTGACCTGGAGGATCGGTTGCCGGAGCGGCCCGATCTGATCATCCGACTGGCGGCATTGCTGCATGACATCGGCAAGCCGGCGACGCGGCGGTTCGAACCGGGCGGGAAGGTCTCGTTTCACCACCATGACGTGGTAGGCGCCAAGCTCGCTAGGAAGCGGTTGGCGGCGCTTCGGTTCAGTGGCGAGGAGATCAAGGCGGTCTCCGATTTGGTGGCGTTGCATCTGCGCTTCCACGGCTACAGCGGTGGGGAGGGCCGTGAGGGGGTGTGGACCGATTCGGCGGTTCGTCGCTATGTCCGCGATGCGGGCGATCAATTGGCGCGGCTGCACGTGTTGACCAAAGCGGACTGCACGACTCGGGACGCGGCCAAGGCGGAACGGTTGCGGGTGGCGTACGACGACCTGGAGCGAAGGATCGCGGAGCTGGCCGCGCAGGAGGAGTTGAAGTCGATCCGCCCGGATCTGAACGGAAGTCAGATCATGGAGATCCTCGGCATCCGGGAGGGACGCGACGTCGGCCGGGCATACGCGTTTCTGTTGGAGCGGCGAATGGAGGATGGTCCACTGGGCGAGGAACGCGCCCGCGAAGAGCTACTGGCCTGGTGGGCCGATCAGCACTCCTGAGACTCGCGCTGGCACCCGAACTCCTTGCGTCCTTGTGATCGCAAACGATCCGGTCTCCGGAATTCGGCAGTCATCGCGCCATGGACCTATAAGGGAAACGCGCTAACGGTCGCACCGCCGTTTATCGACCGCTGTACTTGCCGCTCCGGTGGTCAAGACTTCGTGCTTTTCAGGATTTTCTTGAAGTTTATGGCCAATTGTGAGTTAGCAACTTTTGACAATTCCTGGGTATAGCAGTTGTAATCACGTCATCCAGCACACACTCGGGAAGCAGGACCACCATGGCGACCAAGGTTTTGACCACTCTGCAGGACGACATCGACGGCTCAGACGCGGCCGAGACTGTCCGCTTCGCTCTGGACGGGGTTGAGTGGGAAATAGATCTCTCCGAGCGCAACGCCAACAGGCTCCGCAACAGTCTCAGCGACTTCATTGCACATGGCCGCAAAGTGGGCGGCAAGCGGCGCAAGTCAACCTCATCCAACCAGACAGACACCAAGGCCATCCGGAAGTGGGCTGAAGCTACCGGCATTGAGGTCAGTGCTCGGGGACGCATTCCAACTGAGGTGGTCGAGCGCTATCGGGCGGCTGGCAACTAATATTCGTGACCAAGTGCTGAGAACTTCACCCTAGCTGCGGTCTACGCATGACGTTTACGCCTGAGTCGAGGATCGCAGGCTCGGCTGGAGTGAAGTTTCCAGCGAATTCATCATCATCAGCTCAATTCAGCAGCCTGGCCTGCCAGCTCTAGATCTGATACCTCAAGCCGTGATCGGAGTAATTGCTGCTCGGCCGGATTGTTCGTCAATGCGAGGGCCCGCTGGTTGGCGACGCGTGCCGCCGCATGATCGCCTAATGCGGTCAACAGCTGGGCACGGGTGGCATGCAGGAGGTGATAGCCGCTCAACCGATCGGCAACTTGATCAACTTCAGCGAGTGCGGCTGCGGGCCCGCGGAGATGGCTGAGCGCGATGGCATGGTTGAGCCGGATCACTGGGGATGAGTCGAGGCGCAGCAACAGGTCGTAAAGGGTCAGTATCTGGAGCCAGTCCGTCTCGGCCCAGGATGCCGCGTTGGCATGGCAGCCGGCAATCGCGGCTTGCAGCTGAAATCGACCGGGATGACCGAGAGCGGCCGCAGTCGCCAGGTAGCCGTCGGCGCGACTGATCGCCACCTCATCCCAGCGAGCCCGATCTTGATCTGCCAGCAGCACCAGCCGACCTTGATCATCGAATCGTGATTCGGCACGCGAGGACAAAAACGTCAGCAGCGCAAGCAGTCCCCACGCCTCAGCTTGATCCGGCATAGCTCGAGCCACCAGCTCAACCAGCCAGATGGCATCCTCGCTCAACTCGCGACCGGATGCTGAAGGTTCCAGATAGCCCGCGTTGTAGCTCAGATAGATCACCGTCAGCACATCATCCAGCCGCGGAGCAAGATCAGCTGCTTCCGGGATGGAGAAGGGAATACCAGCGTTGGTGATCTTGCGCTTGGCGCGTACCAGACGTTGCGCCATTGTCGCCTCGGGCACTAAGAACGAACTGGCGATCTGTTGCGTCGTCATGCCGACCACAGCCCGCAGCGTGAGAGCGAGGCGGGCCTCCACACTCAGGGCTGGATGGCAGCAGCCGAACAGCATCGGCAACCGCTCGTCGCCGAGACGACGCCCGGCGCCCACCCCGGATGAGGGATCGGCATCCCACTCATCGTCCAGCGGAACCTCGCGGGAGCGCTTCCGCAACAGGTCGATTGCTCGGCGTCGAGCCGTCAAAGCCAGCCAGCCTCCAGGATTGGCCGGTACCCCGTCACGGCGCCAGGTCCGCAGCGCAATGACGATGGCTTCCTGCACCGCTTCCTCGGCGATATCGAAGTTGCCAAGGCGGCGCTGTAGCTGGGCAACAATCAGACCTGCTTCCCGGCGGACAATGCGGGCCAGGACTGCGTCTTCGGTGTTCACATACCGCCGCTGTGGTCAATGATCGGCCGGATCTCAACCGCAACGCCCGGATACTGCAACGAGGGCCACTCCTTCACGATGGCGATCGCGGCATCGAGGTCGGGAACGTCGATGATGCTGAACCCTCCGACATTCTCCTTTGCCTCAGAGAACGGACCGTCGACGACGACCGGCTCGCCGCCATTCGGCCCGTACTTGACCGTCGTCGCAGTCTCGGGGCCTTGCAGTTCGGCGCCACTGTCGGCCATGACCTGGCCGTGCTTCTCGAACCAGCCAAAGATCGCCTGATAGACCTCAGCCCGGCGCTCCTCAGGCACTGCGGCATCGAGATCCGGACGGTTCGTGTACATCAAGACATACTTCATGGTGCTGCTCCTTGTGGAGGTGGAGTGTTCTGACACCTCTCTACGCGAGCCGATCCTCGTAATCGACATCTGAGGGACAATTCTCCGGGACCGCTGCATGGCAGACTATTCATCCGTGGTCGCTGCCAGCGTGCCCAGACCTGCGTGAGACCGAAAAAGAGACTTAGGTGAAGGTACGAGAGATCCGACGCCATGGGCATCGAGATGACAGTGCGGCTGTGACGGTGGCTGGCGGCGCTGGCGAAGAGTGGCGGCGCTGATGAGGGCCGGGCGCGGGTGGGCCGTGCCCGTGATGCGGAGTTCGAGCCGGTCTACCACTACTACGGACCTCACCGGGCCGGCTTGCCCCCACTGATTCCCTACTTCCGCGAGTTGTGGCGGCGGCGAGGCTTCGCTACCGAGATGAGCAGAGCCACCATGCGGGGGGCTAACACCTCCACCTTTTTCGGGCAGGCGTGGTTGATCCTCAATCCGCTGCTGTTAGCCGGCGTGTACTACATCCTGGTGACGATCATTCGCCGGGAGAGCGATCCGGCGTTTTTTGCTCATCTGACTTTGGGGTTGTTCGCCTTCCAGCTGGTAGGCACTTCGATCACCAGCGGGGCGACGTCGGTGACCAGTTCGGGGAAGTTGTTGTTGAATACGCCGTTTCCGCGACTGCTGATTCCGTTGTCGGCGGTGCGTACGGCGTTCTTCCGGTTCCTGCCTACGGTGCCGGTCTACTTCGTCTTCCATGTGATCTTTCTGACCGGTGTGTGGACGCCGAAGATGTTGTTGTCGGTGTACTTTTTGGCGACGATGGTGGTGTTCGGGATGGGGTTGGCGGCGTTTTTTGGGGCGCTGCAGGTTTACTTCCGCGACACCTCAAGCTTCTTGCCGTTCTTTGTGCGGATCTGGCTGTACCTGTCTCCGATCTTGTGGGCGCCGGAACACATCATCGGCCGGTTCTCCGGACCGATCCTGACGCTGATCCAGCTCAACCCGATGTATTCGATGATCGGCGGTTACACCGAGCTGTTGCAAAATGAGGCGATCCCGCCGACCTACATGTGGATCTCTGCGGCAGCGTGGGCGTTGGCATCCGCGGTGATTGGCTTCCTGTATTTCATCTCGAGGGAGCGTGAGTTTGCTGTCCGTGTTGTCTAACGGCGAAGTCCCGATGGCAGTCAAGGTCAATGACCTGTCGATCACGTATCGCACGACCTTCGAGCGCAAGCCAACGTTGAAGCAGGCACTGGTCCGCTTCGGCCGTGGGCAGCGCGCTGTGAGGGAAATCGAGGCGATCAAGAACGTCTCCTTTGACGTGCGCAATGGGACTTCCATGGGCATCATCGGCTCCAACGGCGCTGGCAAGTCCACTTTGATGCGGGCGATGGCCGGCATCCTGCCGCCCACCACCGGTTCCATCGAGGTCTGGGGCCGCGCGAGCACCCTGCTGGCACTCGGTGTGGGTTTCAACCACAATCTGTCGGGCCGGGAGAACATCATTCTCGGCGGGCTGGCTGCCGGCCTGACTCGCCGTGAAGTTGAGGAGCGTGCTGTCGAGGTCGCGGAGTGGACCGAGCTTGGCGACTTCATCGACATGCCGATGCGGACGTACTCCTCAGGCATGAACGCGCGTGTGGGGTTCTCCGTTGCCGTTCACATGAAGCCAGACATCTTGATGATCGACGAGGCTCTGTCGACCGGGGATGCCCATTTCCGAGAGAAAGCGACCGCGAAGATGGCGGAGCTGCGGGAGAGCGCCCGGGCTATGTTCCTGGTCAGCCACGGTTTGGGCAGCATCAAGGAGATGTGCAACGAGGCGATGTGGCTGGACCGCGGCAAGCTGATGATGCGTGGCGAGCCCGCGGAGGTCGTCAAGGCCTACATGAAATTCGTGAAGGTGAAGAAGTCGGAGTCGGCCACAGAGGATATGTAGCTGCCATTTCTGACGGCGCCCGTGACCTATTCGTAACCTATCCGATACTTACGGTATTTGGCATAACGAATCGTGCGGAATGGTGCCAATCGCTGAACCGCCACGGGTCCGCTACGTACCATCTTGATGGATAGCGATGCGCGTAGCGCTCACCCAATGGGTCGGGTAGCAAAGGTGCGCTTGTACGCCGCCGGCCAGCGCGGTGCACGAGCACGGATAGCGATGCCAAGGCGTCGTTATTAGCAGCCTAATTTCCCGCTCCTGGGCGTCGGCTCGCGCTTCCATTCCATAGGTCGCGACACTATTTCTTCGGGGGCAAAGCGATATCCATGACCATCGACTTGGCGAATGTTTCGGTGTTCGAGCGTCGAGAATCACAGGTCCGTAGCGTCAATGTGGTCGCGTTCACGAACGGGTTCCACGGCGTCTTCCATGAGCTGCGCCAACAGCAGCAGACTGCGCTGCTGTAGAGAGGGAGGACAAGGTGCCAATCATTTCGACCCCCCAGGGTTTCAACGAGGAAGAGCTCTATGTCGATCTTGAGCCGACCTTCGGGTACTCGCTGTTTTTGAAGTGCGAGGGATTCAACTTTGCCGGGTCGATCAAGCTCAAGGCCGCGCTGGAGATGGTGGAGGCGGCCGAGCGTGACGGAGTCTTGACACCCGGATCGATCTTGGTCGAGTCCTCGTCTGGGAATCTCGGCGTTGCGCTGAGCATGGTCGCGGCGAACAAGGGCTACGGGTTCTTGTGCGTGACGGATTCCCGCTGCAACTTGTCGACCAAGCGACAGATGCAGGCGTTCGGCAGCCGGGTTCATGTCATCACCGAGCCGGATCCGGTCGGCGGCTTGCTCGGCGCCCGGATCAACTACGTCCGGGCGTTGTGTGCTTCTGACGATCGCTATGTGTGGCTGAATCAGTACTCCAATCAGCAGAACTGGAAGGCGCACTACCGCAGCACGGCGCCGGCGATCGCCCGCCAGTTCCCGCAACTCGACGTACTGTTCGTCGGCGCCGGTACCTGCGGGACCCTGATGGGTTGTGCCCGCTACTTCCGAGAGTGGCACCGGCCGGTCCGGATCGTGGCAGTGGAAACCGTGGGCTCGGTGACCTTTGGCGGCCCGCCGGGACGCCGAATGATCCCGGGGCTCGGCACCAGCGTCCGTCCGCCCATGCTCGATGAGTCCTACGTGGACGACGTGGTACGCGTAGAGGAGGCGGACACCATCCGTGCCTGCCATCGACTGGCGAGCAGGGGATTCCTGTTCGGCGGTTCCACCGGCACAGTGATCAGTGGAGCGATGGACTGGTTGAGCCTGCATGGCTGGCAAGACTTGACTGCGGTGGCTATCGCCCCGGACCTCGGCGAGCGCTATCTCGACACCGTCTACCACGCCAACTGGGTGTTGGATCTGTACGGCGAGGACGTGATCAGCGAGGACGTGATCAGCTCTGATGAGCTGACCACCGCATCGCGGTCCGGCTGAGCCCGAGACACCGCAACCGCCCCTCCCACGTTGATCACATGACTTGTCAACCAATCACGAAATCGTCAATTCCCGTTCAGGGACTCCACACGGTTGACGAAGCTCTCGGTGCCTTGACAGTCGATCTGGATGAGGCGCCCACCATAGAGATCAGGGCCGTTGGCTCGGACTCGAGCACCGAGAGCGCCTTCGCCGAGGTGCTGGCTGAGGTGATGGGCCTCGAGCAGGTGTCGGTCGACAGCAATTTCTTTGATGACTTGGGCGCGGATTCGATGGTGATGGCCCGGTTCTGTGCCCGGGTGAGGAAGCGGCCGGAGTTGCCGGCGGTGTCGATCAAGGACATCTATCAGCACCGCACGATCAAAAGCTTGGCCACTGCACTCGGGGGTGATGCGCCGAGCCCTCTTGAGGGCATCTTCGCCGAGGTGCTGGCTGAGGTGATGGGTCTCGACCGGGTCTCGGTGGACAGCAATTTCTTTGATGATCTGGGCGCGGATTCGATGGTGATGGCCCGGTTCTGTGCCCGGGTGAGGAAGCGGCCGGAGTTGCCGGCGGTGTCGATCAAGGACATCTATCAGCACCGCACGATCAAAAGCTTGGCCACTGCACTCGGGGGTGATGCGCCGAGCCCTCTTGAGGGCATCTTCGCCGAGGTGCTGGCTGAGGTGATGGGTCTCGAGCAGGTGTCGGTGGACAGCAATTTCTTTGATGATCTTGGGCGCGGATTCGATGGTGATGGCCCGGTTCTGTGCCCGGGTGAGGAAGCGGCCGGAGTTGCCGGCGGTGTCGATCAAGGACATCTATCAGCACCGCACGATCAAAAGCTTGGCCACTGCGCTCGGGGGTGATGCGCCGAGCCCTCTTGAGGGCATCTTCGCCGAGGTGCTGGCTGAGGTGATGGGTCTCGAGCAGGTGTCGGTGGACAGCAATTTCTTTGATGATCTGGGCGCGGATTCGATGGTGATGGCCCGGTTCTGTGCCCGGGTGCGGAAGCGGCCGGAGTTGCCGGCGGTGTCGATCAAGGACATCTACCAGCACCGCACGATCAAAGGCCTGGCCACCGCACTCGCCGGCGACCCGTCTGTAGCAGGCGACCTGCCTGTTCCGGTGGAGTCGCAGGCTCCGACCCCGGTCAAGGTGGCGGCACCGGCCCCGGTCAAGGCGGCGAAACCAGCGAGGACGCCGCAGGTCATCCTCTGCGGGGCGCTACAGATCCTGATCTTCCTCGGATACGGCTACCTTGCCGCGCTGCTCGTCGTTCAAGGCTTCAAGTGGATTTCGGCGTCCTCAGGCGTGCTCGACATGTACCTCCGGTCGCTCCTTTCCGGCTGCGCAATGTTCCTCTACCTGTTTACCGTTCCGATCCTCGCGAAGTGGATCCTCATCGGTCGATGGAAGCCCCGGCAAATCCGCATCTGGAGCCTGGCGTACCTCCGCTTCTGGGTCGTCAAGACGCTGGTTCAGCGGAACCCGATTGTGCTGTTCACGGGTTCGCCGCTGTTCACGTTCTATCTGCGGACGCTGGGGGCGAAGGTCGGGCGCGGCGTGGTGATCTTCTCCACGCATGTGCCCATCTGCACCGACCTGCTCACCATCGGCGATGGCACAGTCATCCAGAAAGACTCCTTCATCAACGGCTACCGAGCACACTCCGGGCTTATCCAGGTTGGGCCGATCACCATCGGGAAGAACGCGGTGATCAGCGAGTCGACGGTCATCGACATCGAGACCTCGATGGGCGAGGGGACCCAGCTGGGTCGCGCTTCCTCGCTACACGCCGGTCAAGCTGTGCCAGACGGCGAGCGCTGGCACGGGTCCCCGGCGCAGCGGACCGAAGTGGACTACCGATCGGTCGAACCCACCAAGTGCGGCGCCCTGAGAAGGGTCAGCTACACCGTCATGCAGCTGCTGAACCTGCTGGTTGTGTCCGTGCCACTGGGAATCAGCGGTTTGATCGTGCTTCTGCAGTGGGTGCCGCAGCTGAAGGTGCTGCTGGAACCCGGGACTCAGGGGGTCACGACCTCGGCGTTCTACGTCCACGCACTCGTCGTTTCCTTGGTGCTCTTCTTCGGTGGTCTGATCTTCGCATTCCTTTTCGTGATGACTGTCCCTCGCATGCTCAACATCGCCATCACGCCGGACAAGGTCTATCCGCTATACGGCTTCCACTACGTGCTGCATCGAACGATCGCACGCATGACCAATCTGAAGGCCCTCACCTATCTCTTCGGTGACAGCTCGTACATCGTCAACTACCTTCGTCGGCTCGGCTACAACTTCTGGCGGCCTATTCAGACCGGGTCGAACTTCGGCCAGATGGTGAAGCACGATAACCCGTACTTGAGCACTATCGGCCGCGGCACGATGGTCGCTGACGGGTTGTCGATCATCAACGCTGACTTCTCCAGCACATCGTTTCGCGTGTCACCGGTGACGATCGGGCCACACAACTTCCTCGGGAACAGCATCGCCTATCCCGCGCAGGGCAAGACTGGCGCGAACTGCCTCCTCGCCACGAAGGTCCTCGTTCCGATCGACGGGAAAGTGCGAGAAAACGTCGGACTTCTGGGCTCACCCAGCTTCGAGATTCCGCGAACTGTCGAGCGGGACGGTTTGTTCGACCATCTGATCGCTGGGGACGGGCTGCGCAGGCGTCTCGCCGCCAAGAACAGGCACAACATCGTCACCATGGGGTTGTACCTGTTCGTACGTTGGCTGTTTTTCTTCGCGGTCATGTTGGTCGCCGGGGCCGTCGCGGACCTTTACGCGTCGCTCGGTGCATTGGTCATCGCTGTTGCCAATGTCGTCATCCTGCTGTTCGGCATCGTCTACTGGATCCTTGTCGACCGTCTCGTCACACTGTTCCTCCCGGTGCGACCTCTGTTCTGCTCGATCTACGACCGCCGCTTCTGGCGACACGAACGATTCTGGAAGGTCCCGGCGGGGCCGGGGGTTATCCAGGTCTTCAACGGAACGCCGTTCAAGACCGCGTTCTGGCGTTTGCTCGGTGTCCGGATCGGCCGCAGGGTCTTCGATGACGGCCTCTGGGTGACGGAGAGGACGCTTGTCGTCATCGGTGACGACTGCACCTTCAACGCGGGGGGCGGAATCCAGTCTCACTCGCAGGAGGATGGAGCCTTCAAGTCCGACGTCAGCACCGTCGGTGCCGGCGTCACGCTCGGAGTGGGTGCCTTCGTCCACTACGGCGTGACGATCGGCGACGGCGCAGTTATCGCCCCTGACTCCTTCCTCATGAAGGGCGAGGAGGTCCCGCCGCACGAGTACTGGGGCGGAAACCCAGCCAGTGAGATGCCGATTCCCGTGGTGCAGGGCGTCAAGCCACCCAGGAAACCGCCGGTCCGCGCCGCGCTGGTACATCCGGCCCGCGAGGTGCCGGTCCCCGCTGCACGAGGCGTAACTCCAGCCTGGGAGATGCCTGGCGCGGCAGCGCGGGTCCTAGATCCAGCCGTAGAGTTGGCGGTTCCGGCCGCGCTGGCTCTGAATCCAACCCGGAGAATGCCGGTCCCTGCCGCGTGGGGCGAAAGCCCAGCCGCAGAGATGCCAGTCCCGGCCGCGCTGGGCCTAGATCTTGCGGGGGAGTTGCCGCTCCCGGCCGCGCTGGCCCTGAATCCAACCCGGAGAATGCCGGTCCCCGCCGCGTGGGGCGAAAGCCCAGCCGCAGAGATGCCAGTCCCGGCCGCGCTGGGCCTAGATCTTGCGGGGGAGCTGCCGCTCCCGGCCGCGCTGGACGTAAATCCAACCAGGAGACTGCCGGTCCCAGCCGCATGGGGCGAAAGCCCAGCCGCAGAGATCTCGGTACCGGCCGCACTGGACGTGACCCCAGCCTGGGAGGTGCCTGTCGCTGCCGCGCTGGTCCTAGATTCAGCCTGGGAGATGTCGGTCCCGACCGCGCCGGGCCTAGATCCAGCGGGGGAGATGCCGGTTCCTGCCGAGCTGAACCTAGATCCAGTCTGGGAGAGGCCGATCCCCGCCGCGCTGGGCCCAAACCCAACCAGAAGAATGCCGGCCCCGGACGCGTTCACTGTTCACCAAAACCGCAGCAAGAGCCGGAGCGCCGCCCTGGCCTGCGCCAATGTGGCCATCATGTTTTCTGCAGCGCTGCTAACCGCCCAGCTCTTTGTGCTGCTCGTTACCAGTTCGTGACTGGCCCCGATAATTAGCCCTTGCCAATGGTGAGTGGAGGAGTGAGTGATGAAAGTTCAGGCAGAGGCCGACCGGGAGTTCTGGCATAGCGCGCTCGTCGCAGGTGGGTTCAGCGCTATCCCGCGATGGACACGTGATCCCGCAGCGGGCACAGCCGAACATGAGGCGAAAATGCCCGATGACCTCATGGCGACGTTGCGCCGGCTGGCGGACGAGCTGTCGGTCACCGTCAGTTCGGTGCTGTTGGCTGCGCATGCGAAGGTGGTCGCCACACTCTCCGGGGAACCGGAGGTTGCGACGGGCTACGTCGGCCAGCAAGGCGGCCAACCGTTGCTTTGCAGGCTGACGACCGAACCTGACTCTTGGCGGACATTGCTGTTAGCAGCCCATCGAGCCGAGTCGGAGCTGCTCGCGCACAGTGACTTCCCGGTCGATGATCTCAGGCGCGACCTGGGCCTCCTCACCGAACCGTCCTTCGAGACTGTGTTGGATCCGAGTGGGCTGGATCCGAGTGCGCTGGATCCGACCGGTAACGATGGCGATCTTTCTGGGGACACCGTGTTGTGGGTGGGCACCTCGGGCGGCGCACGGCCAGTTGGGGTTGAGGCTGCGGTATCGAACTGATGTGCTCGATGCGGATGCCGCAGCCAGGATTGCCGGTTATCACCTGGCGGCGTTGGAGTTGATGGCCGCCGATGTGGATGCCGAGCACCGACAGCAGAGCTTGTTGTCGGTGGAGGAGCGCTATTTCCAGCTGGAGGGGTTGGCAGGGCCGCGGCGGGAGCTGCCGGATCTGCGGGTCCATGAGTTGTTTGAGCAGCAGGTGGCGGCTGATCCTGACGCCGTCGCGGCGGTGTCCGGAGAGGGGAGCCTGACCTACGGGCAGCTCAACGGCCGTGCCAACCGGTTAGCTCGGGCGCTGTCGGCACGTGGGCTGGGCCGCGAAGGTGTGGTGGCGGTGGTGACGGAGCGCAACCTGGATTGGTTGGCCGCTGTACTCGCGATCTTCAAGGCCGGTGCCGTGTATTTGCCCATTGAGCCTCATTTCCCGGCTGACCGGATTGCGGCGATGCTGACCCGCGCCAGCTGCGGTCTCGTGCTGACTGAACCCGCCAGCACTTCGACCTTGGACCAGGCCCTCATGTCGCTGCCGGACGTCCAGACGCTCTTCATCGAAGCCGGCTGCCAGGAGGACCATCCCGACGACAATCTTGGCATCGACGTCGCCCCGGACCAGCTCGCCTACATCTATTTCACCTCCGGCTCCACCGGTGAACCGAAGGGTGCGATGTGTGAGCACGCCGGAATGGTCAACCACCTGTTCGCCAAGATCGACGACCTGGAGATCGGTGAGGGACGGGTGGTTGCCCAGACCGCACCGCAATGTTTCGACATTTCGCTGTGGCAACTGGTTTCCGCGCTGCTGGTCGGCGGCCGGACCCTGATCGTTGAGCAGCAGGTGATTTTGGATGTGCAACGGTTCGTCGACACGATCGTCGAGGGCCAGGTCACCGTGATGCAGGTGGTGCCGTCCTATCTCGAAGTTGTCTTGTCCTATCTGGAGCAGCAACCGCGCGAGCTGTCGGCCCTTCAGTATGTGTCGGTGACTGGTGAGGCGATTAAGAAGGAGCTCACCCAGCGCTGGTTCGCCGCACAGCCCCAGATCAAGCTGGTCAACGCTTACGGGCTGACTGAGACCTCTGATGACACCAACCATGAGGTCATGGACCGTGCTCCTGACGGCGATCGGGTTCCGTTGGGTCGCGCGATCAACAATGTGCAGGTCCAGGTAGTTGACGAATATTTGGCACCGGTGCCACTCGGCGCCCCGGGCGAGATCGTGTTCTCCGGGGTATGCGTGGGTCGCGGCTACATCAATGATCCGGAACGGACTCGGGCGGCGTTTTTGACCGATCCCGACGGCCGGCGCCGGTATCGCAGTGGTGATCATGGTCGGTGGCGGCCGGATGGGAAGTTGGAGTTTTTGGGCCGCCGGGATTCCCAGCTGAAGATTCGTGGTTTCCGGATCGAGTTGGGTGAGATCGAGAACACCTTGTTGCGGGTGCCCGGGGTTCGCGATGGTGCGGTGGTGGTGGCTGAGCGGGCCGACCACAGCAAACATCTTGTGGCGTTCTACTCCAGCCAGCAGCCGCTCGACATCGACGTGCTGCGGGACCGGTTGGCTGAATCGCTGCCGGAGTACATGGTCCCGGCGGCATTTCACTGGCGGGATCAGCTGCCGTTGACGGCTAACAGCAAGATCGACAAGAAGGCGCTGACGGCGCTGGCCGGGCAGCTCAACGTTGTCGAGGACAATTACGACGCGCCCGCGACGTCGACCGAGCGGCGGCTGGCTGCCGGCTGGGCTAAGGTGCTCGGTATCCCGCAGGACCAAATCGGCCGAGAAGACCACTTCTTCGACCGCGGCGGCACGTCACTGTCGGCGGTGAAGCTGGCGGTCACGCTGGATCGTGCTTTCTCCCTCAAGGACCTCACCGGCCATCCGGTCCTCGCCGATCTGGCTGCGCTGGTCGACGGTAGGTCCGAGCGGCGCGTCGAGCTGCTGCAGCCGCTGTCGGAATCGAATGGCGCGCAGACCGGCACCCTGGTGTGTTTTCCGTATGCAGGCGGCAATGCGGTGAACTTCCAGCCGATGGCTCAAGCACTGCGCGGCAGCGGCCTGGCGGTGTATGCGGTTGAGCTGCCCGGCCACGACCTCGCTGCCACCAGCGAACCGTTCGCGCCGATGGCCCAGGTGGTCGACCGCGTGGTCGCCGAGATCACCGCACTCGGTCTGAAGGAGGTCCTGCTGTGGGGACACTCCTCCGGCACCGCCCTCGCTGTGGAGACGGCCAGAAGGCTTCAGGACCGTGGGGTGGAGGTCCAGCGGGTGTTCCTTGCTGCGCAACTGCTCGGTGATGCCGCGGACCGTCGCGTCTCCATCACCGAGCTGACTGCGCGGAGCAATGCTGACATCGTGACCGATCTGAGCGCCGACGGCGGTTACACCGAGCTTGGTGAGCTGGACGCGCAACGAGCCGAGCATGTCGCTGCCGCGTACCGGCACGACTGTCTGTCTGCACACAGCTATTTTGCTGACGCCCTGGAAAGTCCGCCACTGGTGAAACTGTCCGCTCCGGTCACTGTGATCGTTGCCGCCGACGACTCGGTCACCTCGCCGATGCCGCCTCGGCAACGCGACTGGGAGCTGCTGGCCGAACACGTCGAGCTGCACGAGCTCCCCGACGGCGGCCACTACTTCGTGCGCACCCGACCGACACAGGCGGCACAGGCGGTGCTTTATGCTGCCAAACTGTTCGCTTACTCGTGAGTGGTCACTGAAAGGAAATTGATATGTCGTACCCAGCCCCGGTGCCCTTGCTCGGCATCGACCGGCAACCCGACAAGGCTCCGATCCTGCTGGCCAATGCCCCCGGCGACGGGCCGAGCTGGGCAGCCGAGCACAAGGACGCGCTACGCGCTACCGTCGCCGAGCATGGTTCGGTCATGGTCCGCGGCCTCGAACTGCGCGACGCCGCGGAGGTCAGTGCTGTCTTCCGACAGCTGTCTACAGGGCTGATGACCGAGAGAGAGGCCTTTGCGTCCCGACGGATCTACTCCGACGGCGTGTACTCCTCAGCGACGTGGCCGGCTAACCAGCCGATGTGCATGCACCATGAGCTGAGCTACACCCTCGAGTTCCCGGGCTTGTTACTGTTCGCTTGCCTCAGCGCTCCAACTAGCGGCGGGGCGACGGCGGTGGCGGACTCACGCGCGGTGCTCAACGCACTTCCCGCCGAGCTGGTCACACGGTTCGAGCGGGACGGTTGGATGCTCACCCGCAGCTACAACGACGAGATCGGGGCAACGGTCGCGGAGGCGTTCGGCACCGACGACCGGGGCGCGGTGGAGAGCTACTGTCACGCGAACGGGATCGGTTTCGAGTGGCAGCCCGACGGTGGACTGTACACGTGGCAACGTCGCAGCGCCGTGGTGCTTCATCCGGTCACCGGTCAACGCTGTTGGTTCAACCAGATCGCCTTTCTCAATGAGTGGACGATCGATCCCGAGGTACGTGAGTACCTGGTGGACATGTACGGCGAGGAGGGCCTGCCGTTCAATACCCGCTTCGGCAATGGCGACCCGATTGGTGCGGACGTCGTACAGCTGTTGAACCAGGTTTATGAGGCCAACACTGTGCGGGAGCCGTGGCAGGTTGGCGATTTGATGCTGGTCGACAACATCCGCACCGCGCACAGCAGGGAGGCCTACGAGGGGCCACGCGAGATCCTGGTGGGGATGGCCGACCCGGTAGGGCTGGCCGACTGTTCGCCGACAGTCTGGTGACCGGCTGGATGACGACGACCGGTCTCCCTTCAGCCGGGTCCGCAATCTCCGACCCGCTCACCGTGCCACCGTTTGCGGTGATTTCTGGTGGGCAGGTTCAGCGCGTGCTGCGGGGTCGGGAGAAGGAGGTTGTGGAGTTGGTGGAGGCTACCTACCGGCTGCATGGTGTTGGGGATTCGGTGAATCCGCCGTCGTATTTTCTGCGTTTCCCGGATCGGCCGTCGTCTCGGATTATTGCGTTGCCGGCCTCTATTGGCGGTCCGATCCGGGTGGATGGGTTGAAGTGGATTTCGAGTTTCCCGGAGAATGTGGCGGCTGGGATTCCGCGGGCGTCGGCGGTGTTGATCCTGAATGATCATGACACCGGGTATCCGTTTGCTTGCTTGGAGGCCTCGATTATTAGTGCTAGTAGGACGGCTGCGTCGGCGGCTTTGGCGGCGGATTGGTTGAGCCGTGGCCGGCCCCGTCCGAGGCGGGTCGGGTTTGTCGGGACGGGTTTGATTGCTCGCTACATTCACACGTTTCTGGCCGGGACGGGTTGGTCGTTTGATGAGATTGGGGTGCATGACTTATCCGCGGATAGTGCGGCGGGTTTCTCCGGCTATCTGGAACAATCCGGTACCGCCGGCCAGGTCAGTGTGCATGACAGTGCGGAGGGGTTGATCCGGTCCAGTGATCTGGTGGTGTTTGCCACCATCGCCGCTCAGCCGCATGTTGAGGATGTGTCGTGGTTTCACCACCATCCGTTGGTGCTGCATGTGTCGCTGCGTGACCTGGCGCCGGAGATCTTGTTGGCTTCGACCAACATTGTTGATGATGTTGAGCATTGTTTGAAGGCCAACACCTCACCGCATCTGGTTGAGCAGCTCACCGGCAGCCGGGACTTCCTGGCCGGCACCTTGGATGAGGTGATGGCTGGGCGGGTCACAGTGCCGGCGGATCGTCCGGTGGTCTTCTCCCCGTTCGGTTTGGGGGTGTTGGATTTGGCGGTCGGGAAGTATGTCTACGACAAGATGGTGTCTTCGGGCGACCTGCAGGTCATTGACGATTTCTTCCACGAGCTGCGCCGGCACGGCTAAGCAACCAGCGCTTGCCGCAAAGACACCTCATGCTTGAGCTGATCTTGCCGGCCGGGGTGGAGAGCCAGGAGTGCTTCGGCGAGGCACCCGGTGGATTCTTGTTCCCGGAGGAGGAGCAGATCATCGCCCACGCTGTGGAGGCGCGGCGGCGTGAGTATGCCACGGTGCGGAGTTGCGCCCGAGCCTGCCTAGACCGGCTGGGATATGCGTCGGTGTCGATCCTGCCCGGTGTCGGCGGTGCGCCCATCTGGCCGGTCGGGATACAAGGCAGCATGACCCATTGCGCCGGCTACGCCGCGGCTGCGGTCGGCCCGATCTCCCGGTTCGGCGCTATTGGTATTGATGCCGAGCCCGATGCACCGCTTCCTGATGGCGTGCTGGACCTGGTGGCCACACCAGCCGAACAAGATTGGCTCGCCGCGGTCCAGGCGGGGCCGGACGACCTGAACTGGGACCGGTTGTTGTTCAGCGCCAAAGAATCCGTCTATAAGGCATGGTTTCCGTTGGTGGGGGAGTGGCTGGACCACCAGCAGGCCGAGCTCATCTTCGACCCACAAGACGGAACTTTCACCGCCCGGCTAGCAAGGGATGGGCTGATCATCGACGGCCGCCACGTCCGCCGCCTCCACGGCCGCTGGATCCGGGACCGAGGCATCCTGCTGACCGCCGTCGTCTTGGACTCAACCTGAACCGAGACGGCGTACGAGGGGTTCCAGCGCCCTCCCGAGCGCCCGCCCATCGAGTCAGCGCAGTTGGTCTGTAGATGTTGCGAAGTGGGCCAGGGTGCCGGCGATGGCCCGCAGGTAGTGATCCAGCAGGTCGCGGTTGACGTTGTCGATGGTGTCGCAAGCCTGGTGGTAGCACCGGTCATAGACCTCGCCAGCCTGCCCGCCCCAGGCTTTGGCCTGCCGGGCTGTCTTCTCCTCATCATCACCGCTCTCCGCACCACCAACCGGAATGCCCGCCTCAATGAACGGTGATTCATCGTCTCCGACGAACTCGATCACCTCCGGGTTGGTAACGCCGGTCTTGGTCAGCTGATCGGCCAGCACCCGCCCAATCGTGGCCGAACCCTTAGGGCCTGTGGCTTCTGGGTCGCTGCCCTCACCGAGTCGCCGCCACCAACCACCTGGGCTGCCGCCTTGGACGAGGTAGCCGCCGTTTGGGGAGGCCACCATGTCCACGTTCAGGTACAGCTTGATCTTCTTGCGGTCCTGCGCGGACAGGCCCTCCACATAACCAGTCGAGCCTTGGGCGCCGCTCTCCTCGTCGCCGAAGAACCCGAACCGGACCGTGTTTTTCACCGTCGGGTCGGCGCCGAGTTGGGTGGCGATCTCCAGCAGGGTCGCCACCCCGGAGCCGTTGTCGACAATGCCCGGGCCGTCTTCGACTGAGTCCAGGTGGGCACCGATCATCACCACCTGGCCGGGGTTTCCGGTGCGGGTCTGGGCTATCACATTGCGCTGCGGCCCGCTGCCCTCACCATCTCCGTCGGAGGCTTCAAAGGTGGGGGTGCTGGGCTTGAACCCGGCCTTGCGCAGCACATCGACCACATACTTGACGCTGGCGTCGTAGCCGGAGGTCCCGGCGGCCCGGTTGCCGTCGTTCTGGTCGGCGATCTTCTGCAGCGCCTGAAGATGCTTCACTGCCCGGGCATCACTCACCTCACCAGCCAGTTGCTGCACCAATGGCGCCTCAGCCGTGGTGGGCGCTGACTGCGCTAAAGAACCGCAGGCAGTGGCGACGAGAGTGACTGAGACCCCCAGGAAGGCGAGTCTGATACGCGACCAGATCAGCCCCGAAGTCGAAATCAGCGCGAGCCTCAGTCGCTCGGACGTGAGGTTGCGTTGGGCGCTGCTCACGTCCCGACTAACCCTGGCGCTCGCTGCGAAGTTCCCGATTCTGCGGGCTGATGACCCCCGGTCGGTTTGGCTGCTCCGCCCGACTGCCGCTACGCGACTATCCGGCCTCAAGCCGCCATTTGAGGAAGTCGGCCATGTCACCGGACTCGCCGTCGCGGCCACCCCTGCCGACGATCAACGGCGGCGGTGTCGGCTTCAGCTTCACACCGGAGAGACGCTCTCGCAGACCACCGGGAACGGTCAGCACGTAATAGGAACCGTCCTCACCGATCGCCAAGCTCTCGTTCTTACGGAGGTACCAGCCGACCTTGTCGGTCTTCACCGAATGGCCGGTATACAGCGTCGCGCGCAGTGGACCGGGAGCGATGCCTTGGGCCGTGGCCGTGGCGACGAACTCATCGATGAGTTTCTGAGCCTGGCGTGATTCGGCGCGGTCCTGAGCTGCCGCGAGTTCGGCGCGTCGGGCGGCTTCCTCGGCGCGTGACATACCAGGATCGTAACGGTCACCACCATGCAGCGGCTGTGCGGCAACTCACGTGACCATAGATCGCGAACGCGCAGAGCGAACGCAGGCGGTCGCATAGACTGCCGGTTGCTCTTTCTTCGATCTAGGAAGTCAATGACTCAGACCATCATGGCGCGTGAGTCGGAACCAGACGGCAATGAGACGATGCCCAAAAAGCGTCGACTGCTGCCGAAAATCTTGATCGGCGTCGCCGTCGCGCTTGTCGTGGCCCTAGCCGCTGGCCAGGTTTACCTGGCGACAATCGACCGCAGCCTGACTAAGAACCTCACCCGCGGCGTCGAGCTGCCCAACGATGAGTCCTCTCTCCGTCCTCAGAAGGAGGCGCAGGAAACCGGCACGCTGAACTACGTGCTACTCGGCTCGGACAGCCGTGATCCCGAAAGCGACGGCAACGGGCGCAGCGACACGATCCTGGTGGTTCACCTCAACGCCAAGCGGAACAAGGCATACATCATCTCGTTCCCGCGCGACATGTACGTCAATGTCCCCGGCTATGGCAAGAACAAGATCAATGCGGCATTCTCTTTCGGAGGCACAGAGCTGGCCGTCCGTACCCTGGAGGATTTGACCAGGGTCCGCATGGATCACGTGGCGCTGATCGATTTCGAGGGTTTCATCAGGCTCACCGAGGATCTGGGTGGCGTGACGGTCACCAACAAGTCAGCGTTCAGCGCACACGGGTTCGACTATCCCAAGGGCGAGATCACGATCGCCGGTGAGGAAGCACTGTGGTTCGTCAGGGAGCGCAAGTCGCTACCCGGAGGTGATCTTGATCGCGCCGAGAATCAGCGGAATGTGATCAAGGCCATTGTGCAAAAGGGCCTGAGCGTGCGGGTGATCTCCGATCCGACGACCTTCATCAACTTCCTCAACAAAGTCGCGAAGTACTTGACGGTCGACAACGACCTCAGCGATGACGAGGTCACCCGCACCGCTCATTCGCTACGCCTGACCGGCAAGGACATCGAACTATTGCAAGCGCCGATCTCCGGTTTTGCCACCTTGGGGAACGGACAGAGCATTGATGTTGTGGACACGGCCAAGATGGCCGAACTGGTCCGGGCCATGAAGAAGGACAAGCTCTCGGAGTATGTGAAGAAATATCCGCAAGGTTGAGGATGGAGTTTGCTCGGAGCCTTCAGCAGCTGTGGCGGCACCGATACTTCCGGCGTCTGCTAGCGGTCCGCGTCGCCATCCAGTCGTGCGACGGAGTCCTGCAGGTAGCGCTCGCCTCCTACGTACTCTTCTCTCCTGAGCGGCAGCCGGACGCGGCGTCAATTGCGGTCGTACTGGCCATCACCTTGCTCCCGTTCTCGATCTTGGGACCATTCGTCGGGGTAGTGCTCGACCGGGTCTCCCGACGCCAGGTTCTCGTCGTTGGCAATCTGACTCGCGCAGCAGTGACCGTTGGCCTTGCCGTGCTCGTCGCGACCGGGCTGCGGACCCCAGGCATCGAGACCCTGCTCTATGGCGGCGTGCTGGTAGCGATGAGCCTCAACCGTTTCCTGCTGGCGGCGCTGTCCGCCTCACTTCCTCACACCATCGACGCGGGCGAGTACATGGTCGCCAACTCGGTTGTACCAGTCGTCGGTCCGGCTGGCGCGCTGATCGGTGTCGGCGTTGCTACGGGTCTGCGCCTGATCTTGGGCCAGGTGATGCCCGACTACAGGGCCAATGCGATCTTGTTTGTCGTCGCCGCGGCGGGGTTTGTGGTAAGCGCCGGCCTGGCGCTGCGGATTCCCCGACGGCAGCTCGGCCCCGACGGTGTGGAACCGACGAAAGCGCGCGATATTGTCGGCGGCCTAGTCGAGGCGCTTGTGCACCTGCGGGACCGGCGTGCCGCGGGAATCGGACTGCTGACCATCGCAGCCCACCGGCTCATCTACGGGATCGTGACGGTGGCGACGATCTTGGTGTTTCGCAACTACTTCCACAGAATCGACCAGGTCGAGGCTGCCATTGCTGACCTCGGTCTGCTGGTGGTCATCACTGGCGCCGGCTTTGTCTTCGCCTCAGTGGTGACACCGCCGATGAGTGCTCGGCTGGGCCTGCGGAGCACAATGATCATCTGCTTGCTGGCCTCCGCGGTCTTCCAGCTGGTGCCTGGCGCGATCTATTCTTGGGCGCCGCTGATGGTGGCCGCCTTCCTGCTGGGCCTCACTGCGCAGTGCATCAAGATCTGTGTCGACACCCTGGTCCAGGCGCATGTGGCTGACGAGTTCAAAGGCAGGGTCTTCGTGCTCTACGACATGATCTTCAATGTCGCGCTTGTGGTGGCAGCGGTGATCGGCGCGGTGATCTTGCCTGCCAACGGTAAGTCGGTGATCATTCTGGTCGTGATGGCCGTCTGCTACCTGCTGATTGCTCTGGGCTTCGCGCTGATCAGCCGCGGCCTCAGCATGAACGAGGGCACTGAGTCCCTACAAATTGTTTCTTAGCTGCTCGCGCAATCGCGCGTGGAATCCGCCTACTTCGTCGTCGCTCGCGAAGGGAAGAACACCTCCGCTCGCTCCTCCTCACCACGGCGGCGCGCGATTTTCCGACGCTCGCAGCTGACACTTAGCGCATGGCGAACACGTTCGGGTCGCCACCGAGACGCTGGCCGGTCCGGACTCCTGCGATGTCGGCCATGTCGCCGGCATCGAGTTCGAAATCAAACAGTTCGATGTTCTCCCGCATCCGATCGGGATGCACTGACTTGGGGATGACGACACAGCCAAGCTGCACATGCCAACGCAACACGACCTGCGCCGGCGTACGGCCCTTGCGTCGCGCGACCTCCACGATGTCGGGGTTCTCCAGCAGGCCTTTGCCTTGGCCGAGCGGACCCCACGATTCGGTGAGGATCCCGTGCTCGTCGTGGTACGCGCGGAGTTCCTCTTGCGGAAACTCGGGGTGCAGCTCGACCTGGTTGACCGTCGGCTTCACGTCCGTCTCTGCGAGGAGCCGTTGCAGGTGGGGGATCTCGAAGTTGGACACGCCGATCGAGCGCACCCGCCCGTCGGCCAGCAGCCTCTCGAACGCCCGCCAGGTTTCGACGTACTGGTCGAACATCGGCAGCGGCCAATGGATCAGAAACAGGTCGAGTACGTCGAGGCCTAGCTTCTTCATGCTGCCGTCAAAGGCGGCAAGCGTCGTGTCGTAGCCGTGCTCGCTGTTGGTCAGCTTCGTGGTGATGAACAACTCGTCGCGAGGAACATCGCTTTCGGCAATCGCGGCGCCAACACCTTCCTCGTTCCGATAGCCCTGCGCGGTGTCGATCAGCCGATAGCCGGCTTTGATCGCTTCGGCAACGGCTTGCTTGGTCTCCTCCGGAGGGACGAGGAACACCCCGAAACCAACCTGTGGGATCTCCAGGCCGTTGTACATTCGCAGCGACGGAACTCCTGACATGTCACTCCTCTTCCAGGTCCTTGGGTTTGGTCTTGGCGGCGTGCTGGGCGGCCTTGAACTGCTCGGGCGCCAGCCGCGCTGCCGCCGCCTGGAGCAGATTCTTCACCGACCCCGCCACCACCTTGTCATCGCCCGCCATCAAGGCCTCAAAAGCGTCTCGCGCCACCTCTGCGGGGTCGTCCTTGGGGGCCTCAGCGACAGGCGTGTTCTGCATGCCCGCCCGGTCGAAGAACTCGGTGTCGGTCGGACCGGGCAGCAACGCCGTGACGCTCACGCCGGTGTCCTTGAGCTCGTACCGGATCGCCTCGGCAAAGGACAACAGATAGGCCTTCGATGCCGCGTACGTCGCGTAGTACGGCCCCGGCATGGTCGCGGCGATCGAGGACGTGATCATGACCCGGCCCTCGCCGCGGGTGACCATTGCTGGCAGCAGGCGCTTCGACAGATGGATGACCGACCCGATGTTCAACTGAATCAGCGCAAGATCGCGATCCAGGTCCGTATCCAGGAACGAGCCGCCGACGCCTACGGCGGCGTTCAGCGCCAAGATGTCCACCGGCTGGCTTCGCTGCAGTATCGTCGCGGCCACGCCTTCGTTGCCCTCGAACGTGGACAGGTCGGCCCGGAGCGCGGTGACCGCTGCGCCGTCAACCCGCAGCTGCTCTGCCGCCTCGTCGATCCCATAGTCGGCGACGATGAGGACCTCGAAGTTCTCCTCAGCGCAGACCTTGGCGAACTCATAGCCGATGCCGCTGGACCCTCCGGTGATCACAGCGAACTTCCGGGCAACATCTGCGTTCATGGCGCCTCCTGAAGTGAGCAGTTCCGATCGTGAGGGTTCCCACCAGCGAGCGCCCTAAACGACTCGTTGCGAGAACCAGCACGAGTCGAGGCACGCCACGACAACATCCAGCCGGGATGGACAACAACTGAAGTGTGTCGACCAACATGTCGGACAACACCTGGTGGACAAAGTCGTCCCATGGCGAGCGCATCCCGCAGACGGCATGGATTCAGCGTCGTGGAAGCGCTTGATCGAGAGTGGCGCGAACTCGACCGAAGACGTCCGGAAACCGTCAGTCGCTGGGCTGATCGACATGACGTGCTTGCGTCCTGCCGATCATTCGACGACGTCCTGTCGGCCGCCAGGCTGTACTCCGATCCCGTCCTTGCTGCTCTCCTGACTGAGGTCTCTATGGGAGATCAACTCGCAGGCCGTGTGGTGCTGCAAGCTTTGATCGGTCGGATGGTCCGGATGGCGCAGCGAGACCCACGCGCCAGCGTTGATGATTACCTTGCACGGTTGTGGTGTGCGATCAACAGCTATCCGCTTCATAGGCGTCCCGTGCGGATCGCGGCAAACCTCTCAATGGACACCCTGAAGGCAGTCTCCCGTGAACGCCGGTGCATGGGGCGAGGCGACATCACGCTGTCGAGTGAATCGCTGGAAGAGCTGCTGCCACCGGCCGGTCTTGACGCGAGTCGTTGCGACTCGCCGCAGCCAGTCGACATGGAAGCGCACCGGGTATTGGAGGCCAGCACCTCATTGGGGTTGATCGACGGTTCGGCCGCCGCACTGCTGCAGAGCGTTTATGTCGACGGCATGACCAGCACCGAAGCTGCACGGCGGTTCCGTACCAGCGCGGGCATGGTCCGCGTGCGGTGCAGCAAGGTGGTCCGAGAGCTGGCTACGCATTCACTTGAGCTGGCCGATGCGGCCTAATCGATGTGATCATGGACCGGTCGGCTACGCATGCCCAGTGCCCACAATCGGACACTTGCTCAGGCAGCCCGTGCGTTGCTCTTGGCGATACCTGGCATTGCGCCCTGAAACCTTCACCTTAGCTGCGGTCTGCTTACGGCGTTTACGCCTGAGTCGAGGATCCCGGGCTCGGCTGGAGTGAAGTTTCCAGGGGAATCTGTCGTTCTTGAACTTGCGGAAGTGATTCGCACGAATGGCCATAATCGATGGCTCGGCGCGCTGGGTTGCCACGGCTCATCCGAGCCAGGCGCTGACTCTCCTGCCCAATCGCGAGAGACGCCCGATCGGGCGCGGGAACAACCAGTTCTGGACCTCCGCCATCGCCTTGTGCTCGGTGACCGTCGCCAACAAATCGCGGTGCCTCTCCACATCGGCGTAGGTCAACGCACCTATCTCTTCCTCCCCGGCGAACCTCGGGCTGACGGTCCGACGCCGCTGCCAGATTACGGTCTGTGGGTCCCCGTTGGCCCCGATGGTCCGGAAGTCCAGCTCGGGGTGGAGGTCATGGAGCGCGAGCACCGTCTTGCAGACGTCAGGGTGCGACGGCTCGCCATGCCCTCCCGACTCAGCCCGCAGGCGCAGAGCCGTCTCGCGGTCCGATGGCGCCGAGAACTCGTCGGCCGGTCTGACGTTGTTCAGGACGACCACCGTACGGTCGTGTGCCGCGACGGTGAAGACGGTGCGGACCTTGTCCAACGCGTCTCGCCAGTCGCGCTGGTTGTCGAGCATCACCAGATCGTAGGTGCGTCCCTTGCCAAACCAGGTGAAGAACTGATCAAGAGACACCTCGTAGAACTGCGCACCCTGGTTGCGGTAGCTGCGTACGTCGAAGCGGAACTCGTCATCGACAATGTCGCGACTTGCGGCCTCGACCTGAGTGAAAGCCGCGTGGCTGAGCCAGCCAAGCTGCAGGTAGGTCTCGGCGCCGGTGATGCCGGCCAGCCGGTTCAGGCGGCGGATAGTGTGCCCGGGCTTCCAGTCCGACGGGAATGTTCGTCCCCGCGGGATGGGCACCCCCAAGTGACTCATGTACTGTGCCGGGTTCGGGGCGAGGCGGATGACGGCCCGCCCGCTGGCCGAGAGCAGCGCGTCTTGACTGCATGAGTGGAACTGCTGGTTGACCCCTCGCGCGTCGCCGATCGTCCTGAAGGAGAGGTGTTCCGGCCCGTGCCGGCGGAAGACGTGGAACCGCTTGCCTTGGATGTCCTTGAGTAGCAGGAGGTTGTGGAATGTCGAGGCTTCCTCGCCGGCGACCACCTCCGCCCGCGCGAGCGCATCGAGCTGGGCGCGGACCGGCATCAGCTCGAACGTGACGATCGTCCACCCGAGGTCATGGAGCCTGCGCTCGATGATTTGCCGGTTGATCAGACCCCTCCCGTGAGCCGGGTCTCGGGAGAGCCACAACTTCGCGCCGTACTCCTGGGGAGGACCGTCGTAGGCGGCCAGGAAGGCGATGTGTTGCGGATGGCTCCAGTCGGCGTATTTGTAGCCCGCGTCCGGTATGTGCAGGCAGTCGAAGCGCGTGGGCCGCGTCAGAATGATGACCTCATTGCGGATGCCCAGGATCTCCAGGATGTCTTGCTCCCAGCTGTTGAGCTCGGGCGCCGTTCCGTCGTCGGCCGTCCAGACGATGGGCAGGTCTGGGTGGTCGGCAGCCCACCAGAGCCGCTGGCAGCTCTCGATGATGAAATGACCGTAGACGTGGTATAGGGGGCCCGCGTATATCGCCTCGCGAGGGATCGAATCGAACGCGTCGAAGCGGGTGGGGTCGGGAGGGATGAACGTGTGCGCTCCGTGGTGTCTGTCGTCGACCGTCGACTCCAGAAGCATCCCGTCCTCACGCAGGACCCCGTAGTGCATCCTGTGCGGGTTCGGAGACGGATGGACCGTATAGATAGTGGCGTTCGTCAGCGACACGACGCCGAGCGGCTCGACCGGCGGGGAAGGACCGGAGGCGGCACGAGACGGCATGATCGTCGAGACTAGGGCATGTCTCACGCCGCCGCGGGTCGACCGGTACAACAGCCCGCAGGCTCGACGGATCAATCGCAATGGTCCCGCCCGTGGAGACAAGCAAGCCCACTACCTGCGCTCAAGCCCGGACGCAACCCAGACGAGAGCGGCACGAAATTTAGGACGCCTCAGCTTCAGGCTTCACGCTGGAGAGACGCTCGCGCAGGCAATCTGGCAGTCAGCAGGCGAGTAGGGCTGGATTGGGATCGGCGCCGGGTAGGGCCACCACCACGGGGTGTTGACCGACCGCGAGGGCAGCGACTGCTGTCTCGTCGACTCCTCAACGACAGCCCCGACCTCGTCGCACTCATCGACATGACCACGACACCCAATGCCCAAGTGATTTGAACCCGCTCCACTGCTTGATGGCATAGGGAGGACGGGATGATCGGCTTCCATGCCCGGCTCAACCAAGGACGAAAGCTGCGCTGCAGATCAGGCGATTGATGCGGCCAGGGATCAGTTCCCGCCACAAGCTAATCCGGACCTGTGCGGCCACCCACCATGAGCCGACGCCTGTCGCTGGGACGTATGGCAATGCTGATGCTCATCTGGATGTGACGGGAGGGTGCGCCGGAGGTGATCAGCTGGATCGTTGGTCACGGATGGAGTAAGGCGCAATTCAGTAGTTTCATAGCAGCGTGCGAGGTCCGTCCAGCCGCCGGTGTTCAGCACAGCCCGGCCGCAGCGCGGGAAACCTGCGTCCCATCCGCGAAGATTCCGGCGCCCTACGGGGGGTGCTTCATGCGCTCCTTGGATCCCCTGTTCGTGCCCTCATTATTCGCACCCTTTTCTATGATGACGAGATTGTGATAGCAATGAATGGCAACAATATTGCGATCCACGGGCGTCGCTTTATTGTCGTCGTCTTGCCATTCTTCATAATTCAGCCCGTCAACTAAGCGCTTCGCCAGACCCATCGTGGTCGAAGGATGGTTTAGATCTAAACTACCGCCGTACCGAGGCCAGTAAGAGGTCTGCGTATCTTCGATGGCGTACAGGGCTCCAGCCGGCAACAGGGGAAACAGTATCTCGAAGGTTCGCCGGACATCGCCGGGACGATGACTCCCGTCGTCTACCACTACGCGCAGGTTCTTGGCGCTGCTCACGATAGTGCGCAACAGCGGTTGGTTGGTCTGGCTCCCTTGGTACGTTGCGATCCGCGGCTCCACGACGAACGATTTGTCCTCAACATCCAAACCGATGATCTGCGCCTTCGGGAAGAACGCCTTCCACATGCGTAGTGAGGATCCGCCTTGCTTCTCCCGGCTATAGCCACCGATTCCGATTTCGAACAGGGTGAAATTATCGTGCTTGAATTTGCCGAAGTGGTCCTCGTAATGCTGGGCGTATCGATGGGCGCCCCATTTGTCTGTTCCGAAATACTGGGCGAGACTAACTAGATCCCACTCCTCCATCGGGCCCAATTCCTCAGACCGCTGTCCGGAGGCATGATTGTTGGGCGCTGGGTTACCCGCTTCTTGTCGGCCCGGATTCCTTCGAACCCGTTTGTGGAGGCCGTGCTCAAGATTGCGCAGCGCCTCCCACGTGGTCTGGCTGACCCGGGGCTTCACGGTTGCCACTGCCGTTCGGCGAAGCGATTGCAGCACGATTCCTCCTTCATCGAGTAGCGGGCACAGTCTGCCATCTCGCAAAGTAGTCCTCGGCATGGGCGAAAGGGCTGGGATTGGCCATCACCAGCTTCCCTAGGCGGCCTGGCGCCAGATCTGGTGCAACAACTCGTGTGCCACGGAACCGTGTGGAGGTGAGACGCCTTGCCGTCGGGCTGTCGCAGCCCCTGACGAAGCTGGGGACAGCCTGAGCCGAAGGTGCGGGTGAGGGTGGGAAGCGGCCCGCAAGCGCGGGTCGGCATCGTCGGACGACCCGTGCTGGTCAGTGAGACGGAGGAACCAGTGGTGGAACCCCCGAAAGTGGAATGCGCTCGATCTGACGGATTGTGGCCAGCGGTGCACCCAGCGACAGCGCAGGACCCGCAGAGTCCACCGCAGGAATACATGTCACGTTCCGCAGCGGTCGATCCAGCGGATCTGCTCGCCTCCGAGGCGTGGCCGCTCCTCGTGGCCGCGCGCGAGTCCGGCGATGCGACCCTGATCGACAAGGCCAAGGACCTCCTGCGGTCGATCCCGACACTCGGGTAGCCTGCGCATCGGTTGTGCGCTGGTGACGACGCGCCCTGACTGGCTCGTATACGAGCTCGGGGCCTGCTGAGGGGAGGTGGTCGGTGGACTCGCTCTCGGTGCGGTTGATCAAGAACAGTGTGGTCTATCCGACGATTCGCGTCGCGTCACACCCGGGCAAGCTGTTGATGGGCGTCTACGACGAGGACGACAACTATGTCGAGGACACGGCTCTGAACCGGCGCTCCGGAGAGCAGGGCGCGCCAGTCCCGCGGGACTTGTTCGCCGTAGCAGCGGACTCGGACGCGCCTGAGGCGATCTACGCCGGGACCCTCTACTTCCACTTCGGCCACTTCCTGCTCGAGAGCCTGGCCCGCGCCTGGTACGCCCACCGGTATCCCGATGTCCCTTTCGTCTGGGCGGGGGCACATACCTGGCAGGGGTACGAGCTGCAGCCATGGCAGTCTGAGATCCTCGACATCCTCATGATCAAGAACCCCACGAGGATCATCGCCGAACCCGCCCGATTCGACCTGCTGCACGTCCCGGACATCGGCTACCGCTACGACGACAGGTTCCACCCCGAACACGCCGAGTTCCTGGGCCGCTACGAGGGGCCGGCGCAGGTTCCTGGCCACCGGCTTTGGCTGTCCCGCAGCAAGATCGCGAGCGACGTCCGCGACCTCAACTCGGCACCGACCGAGCGGCGGCTCGCGGAGGCAGGCTGGACCATCGCACATCCGGAAACCCTCAGCATTCGTGAGCAGCTGGACCACCTCGGCCGGGCCGAGATCGTGGCAGGTGAGGAGGGGTCGGCATTCCACATCTTGATCCTGCTGAAGGACGTTGCGTCGAAGAAGTTCCACATCCTCCGGCGGCACGGTCATGAGCACCGCAACATCCACACCATCGGCGATGCCCGCCGAGTCGACCAATCCTTCTACAGCCTCGAACGACAGCGGCTGCTCAGGGCCCAAGGGCGCGTTGTCTCCAAGATCAGCCCCAACGCCTCGGAGATCCTCGACATCCTCGACGTACCTGTCCCAACCGCCCGCGATGCTGCGAGGGCCGACGACGCGATCCTCGAACGAGTCCTCGCCAACTTCGAGCCGCAGCGCTTCCTGGACGTAGGCGCCTCCAGTCCCCAGCTGGTCGTTGGATCCACCGCACCGACCCGCGTCGCGGTGAGTCCGCGCTTGGATTTTGACCCGCGCACCTACGCCGCCTCGGGGATCGACTTCTACGACCTAGAGCTCCAGCAGTATGCCGACCTCTTCCACGAGGGCGGCGGTCGGTTCGACGTCATCCGGATCACCGGCTCGGAGTTCGAGGAAGTCACGGCGTCGTTTCGCGTCAGCAAGCGCCTCGCCCACCAGGGCACTACGTGGATCCTTGGTTCCGGGGACGTCGCCGCCAGGGCTGCCCTGGCGATACGGATGACGCACCCGGGCTTCACCGCCAGGCGGCTGTTCGTGCAGCGAACGACCGTATATGTCGCGCAGCGGGTGCCAGGCGAACCGGTGGACGAGGCGGGCGTGGGAACGCTGTCTGCGGCGGAGGTGAAAAGGCGCGTCCGCTGGCTGCCTCCCGCCACCTTGCGTCGCATGGTGCGGCGCAAGGCCGGGACTCAAGGCTGATCGATCGAAGTTGATTTGCGACCGCGATTTGGGCGGTCGATCGCGCATGTGCCGGCTGTGCGCGTGATGGGTTCGCCCGCTTGCACCGGCCCGGGGCCGAGCAGATACTTCCTCGACCGGTGCAGAGCGCGCCGACCGCGCACGATGTCGCCACCGCCGGAGCCAGTCACACCACGGGCGGTCGGCCCAGCAAGGTCATCCTGACAATGGTGCGCCAGCGGATCGGTTGCCGCGCCGGGCGAGCCGACCACGCCTCCCGGTAACCGGCGAGCATATCTTGCAGCGGTTCGCCGCGGGCGGCGGCGACGCTGGTCCAGGTCAGCAGGTAGCCGGCAAACACCGGGGCCGGCAGCAAGCGCCACGCCATCCACAGCCGGTTCCGCGCGGTCAGGCGTGCGTACCCCTTGTGTCGCGATGGGGCGGTACGCGGGTGGAACGCCATCAGATCGGCGGAGTACCAAATCGACCAGCCGGCATCGAGCAGTCGCCAGGACAGGTCGACCTCTTCCATCGCGTAGAAGAATCGCCCGTCAAACCCCTCGACCCCGTGAAACGTCTCGGCGCGTACGACGCACGCGGCACCGATGAAGTAAGTCACCGGACCCGACTTTTCGGCCGACCGGGCACCCACCCGCGGGATGTGGCGGCGTTGCGTGCGGCCGCGTTCATCGATCAGTCGGATCGCCATGGCACCGAGCCGAGGATCGGCTTTGAACCGGTCGACCACCGCAGCCAGCAGCCCTGGATTGAGGAGCTCCGCATCGTCGTCGAGGAACATCACGAGTCGCGCGTCAGCCGCGGTAGCGCCGACATTGCGGCCGGCGGGGATCCCCACATTCTCGGGCAGCACGATGAGCTGATCCCCAGGCTCAGTCTGCGGCGGATGGGCGCCGTTGACGACGAGCACGAGCTGCAGATCGACATGCTGCTGCGCTCGAACCGATGCGATGGCACGCGCGAGCTCGGCGGGGCGGTTTGCTTGCGTGAGCACGACGACCGCAATGTCGTGTTTGGGTTCGCGGCCAGCACTCTCCGCTACCCCCATCTCCTCCGAAGATGCGGGCGGGAGAGTCACCAGAGCTCCGGGCTGGAGTTCCCGCGGTGCGAAGATCTGGGCTGCGCTGCCCGACGCCCCAAGTTCATCTTCGAGCGCTGCGGATCCGGTCCGGGCCACGGTGCGGCGCCGGATCGGCTGTGGACTAGTCGACGCCATCACCCCCCGATCGTTGCCTGCCACCAAATCCGTGTGAGTCGATGCAACGATAGTCTGTCCGGCGATGGTGAATGCTACGTGAAACGCTGAAAGAACACTGACCCAATACCAAAAGAACGCGTTCAGCCAGCCTGGTGCGGCCACATCCGGACGATGCCGTCCAACATCGCTCAATATCGACCCTGCGACCTGAATGCAACCTCTGGCGCCGGTGGTCAGGTAATCTACAGCCTGCCGCGCCCGCCGAGTGGCCTACGCGCGGCCCGGCGACGACACGACATCTCTGCAGGTGCAAGGGGCGTCGACCTTCGTAGAGGCATCAGCAAATGCCGACCAGACCAGGAGTGGACCACTTGTGACGAACAAGCCCGACGTGTCGGTGGTCATCCCGATGCACAACGCAAGTGCGACGGTCACCGGAGTCGTGGAGTCGTTCCTGGCGGTCGAGGGGTCCGCCGTCGAGGTGATTGTGGTTGACGACGCGTCGACCGACGACTCGGTCGAACGCGTCACTACCCTGGGCCGGCCCGAGGTGGTCGTCGAGCAGTTCGAGACCAACCAGGGTGCTGGGGTGGCTCGGAACCGTGGCTTCGAGCGGGCCAGCGGGCGATACACGCTCTTCTTCGACGCGGACGACGAGCTCCATCCGGTGACCCTTACCTCGGTGATCGCGGCGCTGGACGACACCGGTGCCGACGTCGCGATGATGCCCTACCGGTACCGCCGGGGACTCTCGCCACAGTTCGACGGGATGAACTCTTTCGACGCCGTCGTGTGGGCCCAGTACGCAACGTCACCGCGTCGAGTAACTCGGCTCGGTGACGTACCCAGGCTGCTCGGCTTCTCCAACTACCCGTGGAACAAGCTCGCCCGCACCGATCATTACCGGCGTACCGGCCTTCGGTACGGGAGCACGCCCGTCCACAACGACATCCTCGGCCACTGGCTGACCCTTCTGGACGCGAATGACGATCCTCTTGCTCGACCAACCACTGTGCACCCACATCGTGAATGAGGGCGGCCGCAACCTGACCAACCGCGAGAGCCGCGCCCGGCTGAGTCTGGTCGACGCCTTGGAGGAGACCTACACCGCGATCGAGGTCCGTCCGGAGAAGCGCAATCGGTTCTCCCACCACTACTGGGACTTCGCGCTGCGGGTTTCAGCCTGGGCGAGGACACGCATGACGCCGGACGTGCTCGACGAATACAACCTCCGCCTGCAGCACCACTTGCTGAGGATGGACTTAGGAGACTTCACCCGACTCCGGCTGGGACGCGACCCCGCACTGGCGTCTCGCATTATCCGCAGCGCGCTGGCGTGACGGCCGAAAGGACCGAACGTGGCTGACCTGAGCATCATCGTCACCGCATACAACATCGAGGACTACATCGAGCAGTGTCTCGACAGCGTCGCGGCGCAGACGCTGAGAGACCTTGAGGTGCTGGTGGTCGACGATGGTTCGTCCGACTCAACACCACAGAAGATCGTCGAGTTCTGTGCCGGCGACCCGCGGTTCATCCCGGTGCTGCTGCCGGAGAACAGTCCCGGTGGCGTGGCTACCGCTGCGAACGCCGGTCTCGACCGCGCGACAGCGCCGTGGGTCGGCTTCGTCGACGGCGACGACTACGTCGAACCGACCATGTTCGAGCGGCTGGTCGATGCTGCCGCCGGATGTGACGCGGATTTGGCGATGTGCCAATACCAGGAGGTCATCGATGGCTCCGGAGAGCGTCGGGATCCGGCCGATGCGCGCCGGTGGGCAGAGCTAACGGCGTCTTGCTACCAAATGGACGTCCAGACCCGCAGGCAGTTCCTCCGGTTCATCTCCGTGCCCTGGCGCAAGCTGTACCGCCACAGCCTCCTGGAGAACAATGCGATCCGCTTCCCGGTCAGTGACGGCTTCTATGAGGACAACCCATTCCACTGGTTCGCGGTGATCTCAGCGCAATCGATCGCGGTCGTTCCGGAGGTGTTGTGCTACCACCGAGTAGGCCGGACTGGGCAGACCATGGCCGCTGCCGACGAGCGGCTGTTCCACATCTTCCAGCACCACGACACGATCCGCACCTGGCTCGCCGGGAGACAGCTGCTCGATGTCTACGAGACCACCCTGCTCGGGTGGGTGATCTCGCAGATGGAATGGATCGCCCAGCGCACTCCGCCGCCGTTGCGTCGCGCGTTGTTCGACACCTTGGTTCCGATCTTCGCCAAGTACTCGGAGGCGGCGGTCGCGATCGCGGTGCGGGAGGGCAACAAGGGAGCGACTGCCCTGCGGCTCAGCTTGGCGGTGTCCAAGCGTGAGTACGGCAGCTTCGCACGCACCCTGGCCAGCCGGCCCGGCTCGAGCAACCCGGTCATCACCGCCGCGTACCACATGAAGCACTCCGGGGTGCAGCACACGGCGGTGCTCGCCGGGCGGTACATCCGCAACGCGCTGCATGGAGGCCGGCTCTCGCGGACCGTCAGCCGAGTCGCGTGGGTCGGCCGCGACCGGCGCCAGCAGGACGTGATGTTCGGCCTGATGGTGATACAGCAGCGGCTCCGTGGCCTGGACAGCCGGCTCGGCGACCTGGAGGGCCGGCTCGGCGACATCGAGCACCACATCGTCGAGCTCGGCGCCCGACCCGAATCGCGCTCAGGCGTCGACGAACAAGGGAGGAATGGCAGCCCGAGCCTGGACCGCCTCAAGGATCCCGTCGGCCGCGGCTAGCGCTTCGGCGATGGTGACGTCCATGTCCAGGTATCGGTAGGTGCCGAGCCTGCCGACAAAGGTCACGCCAGCCTCGTTCCGAGCCGCTTCGAGGTACTGGCTCAGCAGGCTCTTGTCGTTTGCCAACCTGATCGGGTAGTAGGGAATGTCGCCTTCGTCGGCGAACCGGCTCGTTTCACGAAAGCACACCGTGCCCTCGTGCTCCTCCCATGGGGCGAAGTGCTTGTGCTCGGCGATCCTGGTGTAGGGCACCTCGAGGTCGCCGTAGTTCATCACCGCACACCCCACGTAGTCACCGGTGGCGCGAATCTCCTCGAAATCCAGGGTCCGATAACCGAGCCGGCCGAAGCGGTGGCCGAACCACGCGTCCAGCGGTCCAGTCCAGATCGAGTGGTCGAACCCCTCGCGATCCGCCTCGGTGTACGCCGTCGAGAGCCGCACCTCGATCCGGGGGTGGTCGAGGATGCCCTCGACGATGGCGGTGTAGCCGTCCCGCGGAATCGCCTGGTGCGGGTGGTTGAAGTAGGAGTCCTCGTAGCTGAACCGCAGCGGCAGCCGCCTGAGCACCGCCGCCGGAATCTCGGTCGGTGGCAGTCCCCATTGCTTGCGGGTGTAGCCGAGGAAGAACGCCTCGTAGAGTCGGCGGCCCATGAACTTCAGCGCCTGCTCCTCGAAGTTGCGCGGCTCGGCGATCGAGGAGTCGGCCTGCTCGGCGATGAACGCCTTTGCCTCGTCGGGACTGAGCGCCGTCTCGAAGAGCTGGTTGATAGTGAGGAGGTTGACCGGCAGCAGGTAGACCCGGCCCTGCACTGTGGTCCGGACACGATGGTTGTACGGCATCATCGTGCCGAACCGGTTCACGTAGTCCCACACCCGCTCGTTGCCGGTGTGGAAGATGTGCGGTCCGTACCGATGGATCATCACCTGGGTTTCCGGGTCACGTTCGGTGTAACAGTTGCCCGCGACGTGGTCCCGGGTCTCGAAGACGACCACGTCATGACCCGCCTCGGCGACCTGGCGGGCGATCACCGCGCCTGAGAACCCCGCGCCGGCGATGCCGAACCTCACCGTCCCGCCCCCGATCGGTCGTTGCGCAGCTGCCGGGGAAGGCTATAGCTCGAGCACTGTGCGGGAAGTGGTGTCGCCATCACAGGCGCCACCCTAACCGCGCCAGCGCCCAGTACACTCCCGCTGGTGCCTGATATCGCGAGTATTCCTGCCGCCACCGGTGCGGATCGACCGCGATGGTCTGTTGTGATCCCGGTGCACAACTGCGCCGACTATCTCGCCCAAGCGCTGCCTGAGGTGGTCTCACAGCTAGCGAACCGCGACGACGCCGAGATCATCGTGGTGGACGACGCCTCGAGCGACAACCCGGAGCAGGTGGTCGATCGGCTGGGCCAGGGTCGGGTCGGGTACCGGCCGAATCCGGGGCATCTCGGCGCCGTCGGTACGTTCAACCGTTGCCTCGCGCTCGCGACGGGAGAGTTGGTGCACCTGCTGCACGGCGACGACGCGGTCCTCCCCGGCTTCTACACGGCCATGGAACAAGCACTCGCCGAGCCCACCGTGGTCGCCGCTGTCTGCAGGGTCCGAGACCTCGATGCCCATAACACGCCGCTCTATGCGACCCGGTCCTACCGGAAGGGGACCGGGATATGGACGAACGCGCTCGAGGCATTCGCGGTGTCGAACCGCGTACGGGCGCCTGGGATCGTGGTTCGCCGTGCGGCGTATGAGCGCGTCGGCGGCTACCGGACCGACCTGCCGCACGCAGCCGACTGGGACATGTGGACCCGACTCGCGGCGCAGGGCCCCATCGTGTTCGTCGACGAGGTGCTCGCCGTTTACCGGCGGCACAACACCTCGGACAGCTGGCCGCGGATCCGGACGGGGGCGAACGTCCGGGAGCGGGTCACCGCGATCGGCGTGGTGAGCGCCTATGTCGCGCCGAACCGACGGGCCCTAACCACGCGCAAGGCGCTGGCGTACTCGGTCGTGTTCGCCGCCCGCACGGCGTTTTCGCTGGTCAAGGCAGGCGAGTGGTCCGCCGCCGGCCGACAGGCCTACGAGGCGGTCCGCTGTGCGTGGATGATGCCGGGTGGCGTCCCGGTGCACGAGCAGCCAATCCCGGCGGCCGGCACTTCTGCGGTATCGAGGGCAGCCCCAGGAAATGAGCTTTGACCAGGGGGAATCAGGCAGCTAGCTACGCCGCGGGTTGCAGCCGCACAAACTGACAACACATGCACTTCGCGGACAACACCTTGGGCGGGTCGGACAACACCTCGGACAACACCTGATTGGCAGATTGAGCCCCGGCAGATGACGTCGGAGGCGGATGAATGGACAGCTCGACTGACCCGAGGTTCACGGTGTACGGAGGGGTCGGTTCGCGCGGCTCCGATCCTGCGCGGCTTTGTTGCGCGCTGACGCGCCTGTCCCAGGCGCTCGCAATGTGTGTCCCACGGATTGAACTATGCATAGCGCTCAAGCGTGGGGTCTGCGATTGTCGTGGCTTTCGAACTGAGGAGATCGGGTGGCGCTCAGGAGACGGGGCTTCGTGAGTGTCGGAGCCGTCGTCGCTTGCTGCGCGCTCGCCACCGCTTGTAGTCCCGATCAGGCGCCAGCCAATACGCCGACACCGACTTTGGTCGCAACAACGCCCGCCGAGTCTCAGATCGAGCGCCAGATGCGACTCGACTATGAGGCGGCAGAGGAGGCGTATCGGGCGAACACTGCGGAGCAGGATCGGCTGTACCAGGCAGGTGGCGCGACGAAGGCGACCGCTGTGCTCAAAGCGACCGCAACAGGCGCATATCTGCGGATCAGTCGTTGAGTCGCTGCGCGCATGTCACAGGAAGCGGCTGGCGTGCAACGGGAGCACCAAAATCGTGGGCGTCGTGCGAGATGGCGGTTGGCAGGAGAAGCGAAGTCGGGCTGACGAGCTGCGAGGACAGCAGCGTCGTGCGATTCTTCGACCAATCAGGGCAAGGACGTGACGCCGAGGGCCGATCGGCGTTATCGTCCAGGCATCTCACAGTCGTCAACGGTCGCTGGTCGCTGGAAGGTGTCGACGGCTTTGACTACCAACGGTGAAAGTCTTCGAGGGTCAGCCGTGCGCAGCATGAGGGCTGCTATGTTGTTGCAGTCGGCATCTTGCCGCTGCTGGCCTCGACAGTTTGGCCGGTCCAGTGGCTCGAGCTGATGGATCAGACGTGACCTGCACGGAACGCCGGCACTGTGCGTAATCGTCGCGACAGCGGCCGAGCGTCCAACCGGCGAGTAGGCCGACGCGTGCTCAGCCACGTATCAGCCGCGACCGTCGAGATGAAGAGAACCAAAGGGTCCGCGAAACGATCAAGAAATTCTCCGTAGCACTGGCTGCGTATGACCGCCGGCTAGCTAGCTACAACCGCTGCATACAGACTTTCGATCCGAGCTTGAACAAGGCCGGCTGTGGCAGTGCACCTACCCCGCCAAACGCACCGCAATTCGCTTCCGATACCTTCTCTGGCCGTGGAAACCAGCCGATTCGCATCACTGCTGGTCAGGCAGCGGCGATCGCTGTCGCTCGCTTGCAGCTCCCGAGTATCCCGCCAGGCATCGGCCCGTCGCCTGACATCAACCCGTGGAACATGGCAGCGGTTGGCTACCCGCTCTGGCTCTGGGCCGACGGCCCTACCCATGCTGGCCCGATTTCCGACTCAGTCGCCGGCCTATCCGTATCGCTGGAAGCAGAGGTGAGCAGCCTGACCTTCCGGATGGGCGACGGCCATACTGTCAGATGCGCCGGATCGGGCCACCCTTGGACAGCGGGCGTGCAGCCGGGCACCAAGTCTCCGAGTTGCGGCTACTCCTACGCCAAGCCATCGTTGCCGGACCGCGCGTACACGGTGGCCGCCATCGCCAACTGGGCTGTCACCTGGACCAGCAACGGCCAATCGGGGGTGATCAACGTTTCCGCCGTTGATACCACCGAGCTCCCGGTCGGCGAGCTCCAGGTGCTCGTTCGATGATCATTCCAGACCCACCGCGAGCAGTTGCCGCTCGCGGTCGACGATCCCCCTAGGGCTTCATGATCACGAAGCCTGCCCCCCGAAAGGAAATCCATGAAGGTTCAGCACTACGCCGCCGTCATGGTGGGACTACTTGTCCTGCTCAAAGATCCCCAGTCACGCAACGAACGCGGCCTTAGCCAGTCAGCCGAGAACGCGATCTTGCTCGCCGGAGCCGTAACGGTGGCCGGGATCGTGATCACCTTGATCACGGTCTACGTCCGCGCCAAGCTCCCCAAGCTCTGAGCTGTGCAGGCCTTGGCCCGCGACGAGCGCGGGCTCAGCGAGAGCGTGCAGTGGGCGGTTCTCTGGCCTCTCCTGATGCTCGTGACTCTCGGGATCATCCAGGCTGGCATCTTCCTGCACGGCCGCAATGTGGCGCAGCGAGCAGCGACCGCAGCTGTCGACGCGGCACGCGGCAGCTACGGCAGCGTGACCGACGCTGAGCAGCTGGGCGCGACAATTGCCGGCGCAGGAGGCTTGAGGAACATCTCGGTACGCGTCCTGCGCAGCGGGACCACAGTCAGCGCTGACATCTCCGGAGACGCACCGATGATCTTCGACCTTGACCTCGGCCGGATCGACGAGACAGCAACTGCGCCGATAGAGCGGGTCACTCAGCCGTGATCATCAACTGGCACCGCACCGCACTCGACGACCAGCGTGGAGCTGCCGCCGTCGAGCTGACCTTGTTGGTGCCAGCCCTGCTACTCGTTCTTGGTCTGTTGGTAGCCGGTGGGCGTCTCTGGTTTGCGCGTACCACGGTCAATGAAGCCGCTCAGACCGCAGCTCGTGCAGCATCCTTGGCTCGATCGGCGACCGCTGCGACCACTGCGGGACGAGATGCCGGATCACAATCGCTCGCCACTGCTGGACTCCGCTGCAGGTCGACCTCAGTCTCGATCAGCACGGCGGCCTTCGCCGTACCAGTAGGTACGCCGTCGACCGTTACCTCAACGATCTTGTGCCTGGTCGACTTCTCCGACGTCTTCCTTCCAGGCTGGCCCGGCTCCATCCAGCTCACCGGCCGCGGATCGGCAGCTCTAGACACCTATCGCAGCCGATGATCATGCCAGCGTTGATCACGATGTTGCCGACTCCTCGAGATCGAAACGAACGCGGGCAGTCGATCAGTCTGTTCGTACTAGTAATCATGAGTGCTTTGATGATCACAACCGGACTAGTGATCGACGGTGGACAGAAGGTGACTGCGACTAGTCGCGCCGAGTCCGCCGCCGCTGGTGCTGGTCGGGCCGCTGGAAATGCGGCGGCCACCCAACAGTTGGGTGGTGCGGACTCGGCAAGTGCCGCAGTGCTCGCCGCAAAGACCTACCTTGCGGGCCAGCCCGGCGTTGACGGCACGGTCTCCATCTCCAACGGAGTCGTCTTGGTAACGACCAGCGCCAACGAGCCAACGATCTTGCTTTCGGTCATCGGCATCAGCTCCGTTAGCGGGCGAGGTTCCGCCCGGGTCAATATCGTGGCCACCGGTGATTCCCGATGATCACTAAATTCCTCCAATATTCAGGAACGAAACCATGACGATCGACACCAAGCCGCGCACCGCGGCATCGGCCGGGAAGACGCAGAAGCAGAAGGCGGCATCCGCAGCGCTACCTGTGACACCGCAGCCACCCCGAATGCCAGGGCGTCGCAACCCCAAGTGGATCGCTCTCGGCATCGTTGCGCTCTGTCTTGGCGGCCTGCTGTCGTACATGATCTATGTGCGGGTCGCAAGCGAAGTCGCGGTTGTCGGTGCCGCCCACACCATCTACCGGGGCGAGACGATCGAACAGGATGACCTGACAACGATCACGCTGCGTGGCGGCTCGCTGCCGCAGGCCGTTCCCGCGGCAAGGCTTACTGATCTTGTGGGTAAGCGAGCCGGGTTCGATCTCATCGAAGGATCGGTCATTCCCTTCACGGCAATCGTTGCGGAGACGATTCCGGCTGAGGGCCGCGCGATCGTGGGCCTCAAACTGGCATCTGGCCGGGCGCCTGGCAATCTGCTGCTGCCTTCCTCGCTCGTACGCCTGATTGCTCTGCCGGCCGTAGCCGATGGCTCTACGGCGGACAAGCTCGCAGGCAGCATCTTTGTCGGCAGGGTGATCGACCAATCTCCGGCACCAGACGGCACATCGATCATGGTCAATGTCGATGTCGAAGCCGGCGCGGCACCAACAATCGCCATGTTGGCCGCCCAAGATCGGATCGCCATCGTGCGGGATGCGGACGGGTGATGAAGGATGGCGATACTCCTCCTGACCTCGATGAGTGGATCACCTGGTGTCACCACCTTGGCTGTCGGCCTGGCCCTCACGTGGCCGCGGCCGATCTTGCTCGCAGACTGCGACCCCGGAGCGCATCAGGCCATTCTGGCTGGCTATCTTGCCGGTCGCTCGGTCAACGGCAAAGGTTTGCTGCGGGTGGCTGAAGCGCACCGTGACCGTCGCTCGCTTCGGGAGGCGGTTCTCGACCAGACGCTGACCCTCTCGGCCGAGGAGGAGAGTCGCCGGCTCTTCTTGCCTGGCTTCACAAAGCCGGGCAGCGCGATGCACTTCGGCAGCGTATGGGAAGACCTGGCCGAGGCCTTGGACCGGCTGGGTGAGGTCGATATGGACGTGATCATCGACTGCGGTCGACTGGGGCCTTACGGATTGCCTGCCGCGCTGCTGGAGCGCAGTGCGGCGACCGCAGTGGTTGTTGCGTCGACACTCAGATCGATCATGAGCGCTCGGGTTCATCTACCGACGCTCCGTGATCACCCGCGGCTCAGCACGACTGAACACGGACAGTTGGGGCTGATCGTCGTTGGCGAGGGCCGGCCGTACCAACGAGGTGAGATCGCCAGGGCCTTGGAGGTGCCGGTGATCACGAACATCGCCCACGACCCGAAGGCCGCTGCCCATCTTTCTGACGGCAGTCCGCGACATCGACGGTTCGATTCCTCGCCGCTGGTCCGCAGCATCCGGGATGCGTCTGCCCAACTGTCGGACACTCTGCAGCGCTCGGCCGACCTGGTTAGTGGTTGATCATGAAGGAACCGAGCTCGATTGAGCAGCCTGCCGCGCTGGCAGAGATTCCTATGCTTGCCGAATACGAGGATGAGTTGGCGGAACCGGCTGCCCAGCCAGGAGCCGGTATGACGGCTCACGAGCAGCTGTTCGGGGTTTACAGCTCAAATGAGCTACGGTCCAGTCGCACCCAGTGGCCTACCGATGATCTTGACTGGGCTCAGGTAGTGGAACTTCGCCGACGTGCCTCCGAAATGATCACTGACGAGATCCAGGAGCGTGCCGGGGCGAAGGGTCGTCCGCTCGGTAGCGATGACCGGATGCTGCTGGGCCGCGCCCTCATTCGCCGCGTCGTCGCTGATCATGTTCGTTCGCTGCACCGAAGCGGCGCCGAACTCTGGTCGCCGACTCAGGAGGAGGCCTACGTCACCGCGGTCGAGAATGCGGTCTTCGGCTATGGCCGACTGCAGCCGCTGCTCGAGATGCCTGACGTGGAAAACGTCGAGATTCACGGCTGGAACTCGGTGGTCATTCAGTACGGCGACGGACGCCGTGAGCGGAGGCCGCCCGTCGCCGACAGCGATGCCGAGTTGGTGGAGGCGATCCGTTTTCTGGGCCAGAACAGCGAACCCTCGCGGCCATTCGATGACACCCATCCCACGATGACACTGGCTCTCGGGGAGCGGTTTCGTCTGCACGCCATGGCTTTCGGGTTGTCGCACCGGCCAAGCATTGTGATCCGTCAGCACACGCTCACCGACGTTTCCCTGGCAGATCTGGCCGACGGTGGCCTGATGCCGTACGAGGTAGCACAGTTCCTGGATGCTGCGATCTTGGCACGGAAGTCGATGGTGATCTCGGGTGATCAAGGTGCTGGGAAGACCACCCTGCTGCGCGCCTTGATCAATTCCATCCCGCTCAATGAGCGCTTCGGCACTCTGGAGACTGACTACGAGCTGATGACCCATCTACAGCCAGGCCGTGAGAACATCCTGGCGCTCCAGGCTCGCGTCGGCCACGGTGAGACGTCTGGCGGTAGCCGCCTTGGTGACTTTTCGATCTCAGATCTGGTGCCGGAAGCATTGCGGCAGAACCTGTCGCGACTGGTAGTCGGTGAAGTTCGCGGCAGCGAGGCGGCCGCCATGTTTGAGGCTATGCAGGCTGGCACTGGCACGTTGAGCACGACCCATTCGCACTCGGCGGAGTCGACCATAGACCGTCTCGCCTCCCGGGTCGCGCAGGGTGGCGTGCTTTCGGTCCAGGAGGCTTACCGCCAGATCGCCCACAACATCCACCTCTTTATCTATGTGAAGCTGGTTGACGAGACATGGAAGGGCGGCACTCGTCGCCGGTACGTGTCGGAGATCCGGCAAGTTACTCGAGCGATCGAGCACGGTCGCCCGGTTACTCATCTCACTTACCACGCCACGGGCACTGGCAGCCAATCCGCAGGGTATTTCCCCGATGCTGAGTTCGAGGCGGAGCTGCTCCACTTTCGCCGTGATCTTCCCCGCTCGGCCCGCCGCCTGCCAGCAGCGGGGCGTCAACCATGAACGGAATGCTGGCGATCACCGCCGGCTTGTTGATCATTGGCGGGATGCTAGGAATCCTGACCGGCTTGAGACGACAGGCACCGCGAGCAGCACGCCGGCATACCGAATCCGCCGGCGAGCTGTGGGCTCGTGTCACTAGGCGACCTGCAGGTGCACGCGGCCGGCAGCGGGATGTGATCTTGCTGCTCAGTATCGTCATGGGCGTCGTCGTCGCGGTGCTGACAGACTGGCTGATCATGATCGTTGTGCTACCAGCAATCGCCATCGGCCTGCCCTATTTGCTGGTACTGCCCAAACCGCACGATGTCGAGCTGCTCGAGGCGCTCGATCGCTGGATTCGCTCGCTTGCAGCGACGCTCGCTACTGGCAAATCGATCACCGATGCAATCCGTATCTCGCGACGTACCGCACCCCCACTGATTGCTGACGAGATCAACCTGATGGTGGCCAGGTTGAACAACCGTTGGGAGACCCGCGATGCCCTGATGCGGTTCGCTGACGCGGTCGACTCACCCGACGCCGACGCGGTGATCGCCGCGCTGATCTTGGCGTCGAGCCGTGGCGCCAATGGGGCTTCGGTCACCCTCCAAGCCCTCGCCGACTCGATCCAGGCGCAGCTCAAGGGACGGCGGGCCATCGAGGTCGAGCGATCCAAGCCCTACGTTGTGGTGCGCCAGGTGACGGTGATCTCGCTGTCAACTCTGGTACTGGTTTTCCTGCTCTCGCCTGATTTCTTTGCGCCCTACCGAACACCGCTGGGTCAGGCTTTGCTGTCACTGCTATTGATCATGTACGTCGCCTCGCTGATCTTGATGCGGCGCAAGGCGCAGCAAGCCGATCGTCCGCGCATCCTTCTTGGGGAGCACCGATGACCGTCACTTTGGTGACGCTCTCAGGCGTACTGCTGGCCGCGGGCATGAGCTGCCTGGTGGTCGCCTTCGCTCGTTCCACCCCACGTCTGGACGCTGCGCTGGATCGGATCAGCGCCGATCACGCGGAACGGGCGCCGTTGCGCGATGTCGGTCCCATCAGCAGCCGTTCGGAGCGCCTGGGCGCCTTCATCTATCGCGTGGTGCCCATTCCTCTCTCAGCTGGTCAGCGTCGAGCGCTGCGGCTCCAGGACAAGTCGATTGCGGAGTTCTATGCCGACAAGGCTGTGATGGCGATCATCGGTGCAGTGCTGCCGGGCCTGGCGGGCTGCGCCTTCGCCTACCTGACGGGTCGCCTCAGCGCTGTTCCAGCAGCTGCTGTCGTTCTTGGTGCCGTAATCGGATTCTTTGTGCCCGATCTGCTGCTACGGCGAGCCGCCAAGAACGTCTCGGTCGGTGCCACTGAGGCGCTGTTGGTCTACATCGACCTGGTGACTTTGGAGCGGCTCACGAATGCCTCAGCCACGCAGGCCCTGCATAACGCCGCCGCCCTGAGCGATGTACCGCTATTCGTCCACATCCGAACGGCACTTGAACGGGCGCGGCTGGAACAGCAGTCACCGTATGCAGAACTCCGCAGGTTGTCCGACCAGCTCAAGCTCCCTGAACTGGCCGACGTCGCTGACGTCATGCAGCTGGACGAGACCGGTGCCGCACTCTCGGGCACGCTGCGCGCGCGGGTACGCGAGCTTCGTGACGCTCATCTGACCCGTGAGCAGATCAAGGCAAGTGCTGCTGCAGAAGGTATGACGATCTACATGACGTTGCCAGCGTTGATCTTCGGCCTCATCTTCCTGGTCGCCGCGATGCTCAGGATCCTGGTCGGCTGATGTCGAGGCAATCGCTACGGCGGGGACCTTTCCCGCAACTGACAACACCTTCGGAAAACGGACAACACCTAGCCGTTCCCATCCTCACTCAAGCTCGGAACAGTAGGTGCGGACTCGATGGGCCGCGAGCGTCGAGGAAATAGGCGGATCGACGCGCGACTGCGCGAGTGGCTCAGGAAATGGAAGGGGATCGGCATGCCAGAGCGAGCGGTTTGTTGATGGCTCGGCTGATTCGTGGCCTTGGTTCACTCGCTGTCCTGCTGGTCGGTACTGCCGGCGTTCCCGCCGCGTTGGCTTTCCTCGGCGGTAATCCGCTGCCGGATGAGCTGTCCTGGAGCGCCATGCGGCGGGCGCTGGCTGCACCGGTCGACGGCACGATCCTGGTTGGACTGATCACGATCGTTGGCTGGCTAGCGTGGCTGGTCTTCGTGCTGTCGGTGTTCAGTGAGCTGGTGGCGCTCGTTTCGCGGCAACGCATTCAGATCCGCCTCCCAGGCCTTGATGCGCCACAGCGATTCGCAGCCGGGCTCTTGATCTCGGTGATCACGATGACCTCCACGCCGTACGCCGTTCAAGCCGATCCCGACTCAAGTCGCCAGGTCGCAGCAGCGCCTGCGGCGTCTGAGCCGACGGCTGTGATCATCGAGCCGAGCGAGACTCAAACGCCGGCTCCAGCAGCTCCGCGGACTGAGCGAGTTGATCATGCCAACGATCATGTGGTGCAAGCTGGTGACGATCTTTGGAGCCTTGCCGAGCGGTATTACGGGGACGGTCGCGAATGGCGGAAGATTGCGGCAGCGAATCCCACGGTGCTGACCGGTGGGCCTGACCGGCTGCAGGTCGGCTGGCGACTCAGGATCCTCGATCTGGATCAAGACCTGCCTGCGGGAGATCGCAGGATCACCGTACGCCGCGGCGACACGCTCTCCTCGATTGCCGAGCGCGAGCTCGGCTCATCAACTCGCTGGACGGACATCTTTCGGATCAACAGAGCTCAGCTGAGCGATCCCGACGAGCTGGCGGTCGGAATGCGTCTGGTGGTGCCGGAAGCGAAGAAGCCCGCGGCCAAAACCAAATCGAAGCCTGATGATCAGCAACGCCAGGCTCAAGGCCCACAACAGGAGCAGCAGCGTCCTGCATCACCAGCCCAACCGTCGGCCGCATCCGCCGAGCCGTCGATCGCATCCGCGGAGCCGATGGCTTCAGCAGGCCAGCAGGGTGACAGCTCCCGAACAACCGCCACGGATACGGGACCAACGGTGGACGTATCGGTGGTATCGCTGGCGGGCGTCGGTGCGCTACTGGCAGCAGGCGTGGTCGGCGGACTGGCCTGGCGGCGGCGCATTCAGCTGCAAACCAGAGCGCCCGGCCGCCGGATCGTACATCCGCCATCAGCAACCCGTCCTGTCGAGGTCGCTCTGGGGCAGCGGCAGCGGCCGTTGAGCTTGCGCACGCTCGACCGCGCCATGCGGGCGATCGCGGCGCATTGCAGGGCCTCCGAGATCGCGCCGCCCCCACTGCAGCTGGCCTTGATCGGTGAGACCGAGATCGAGCTCCGTTTGCGGGAAGCGTGTCCGTCTGCACCAGTGGGTTTTACCGTGCGCGGGCGCTCCTGGTTTCTGGACCAGGCAGATGTCAGGTATCTCAAATCGGTGCCCGGATTGAGCGAGGCTGCGCGTCCGTGGCCGGCCCTGGTCTCGCTTGGTCGCGACGAACGAGAGCGGCTGGTGCTTGGCGATCTGGAGTCGTTCGGCCTGCTCGAGCTTGACGCGGACTCCGGCTTCCCAGCGGCCGATCTACTGGCGGCGATGGCCGTCGAACTTTCCTTCTCCCCGTGGGCTGACGAGATGATCGTGACCCTGCTGGGCGGTGGCGATCGGCTGCCGGAGGCGCTGGGCAAACACAATGTCCTGCGCACCACGGACTGTGACGGGATGCTGGACCGACTTGAACACCGAGCCGCTATGCAACGTGAACATCGTCGCCATCCGGTACTGAGCCAGCACCGCATTGATCCGGATCTAGCAGATCCATGGGCTCCCGAGGTCGTCCTGGTGGAACAGGAATTGAGCGCTGTGCAGCGCGCCCGACTGAGCGCGGTGATCAACACCGAGCCGAGGGTTGCCACGGCGGCCGTGGTGGCGGGACCGGTTCCAGGTGCTGCTTGGTCGATGCGTGGCGATGGTTCATCAGCTGAGCGGAGGGTCGTACTAGAGCCGACCGGTCTCTCACTGTCTCCACAGTGGTTGGAGCACCAAGAGTTGACCGCGGTTGTTGATCTTGTCGAGGGCACCGGCAGCGCCGACACAACTCCAGCACCGTGGTGGAGCGACATTGCCGAGCAGCCGGATCCGCCGCCCGACAACGTCACCTACTTGGACGGCCGATCAACGACGTGGGGCATGGCAAGCACAGCAGAAAGGGCCTTGATCATGGAGGCAGCGATGGACCCGGACCGGACGGTCCACCATCCCACGCTTCAGATGCTCGGTCCCATCGAGCTGCTCGGCGCGAAGGGGACGGCGCCAGCACGGGCTGCCAAGCAGTGCTTGGAGTACTGCGGCTGGCTGCTCGAAAACCCCGGAACCAGCGCACAAGCCATGGTGGCGGCGCTGGCCGTGGCAGAGGGCACTCGGCGTTCCAACATGAGCCGGTTGCGCAGCTGGCTCGGCACCAGCCCAGTGGGAGACGCGTATTTGCCGGACGCCTACACGGGACGAATCACCTTGCATCCTGCAGTGAGCTCCGATTGGCAGCGGTTGCAGATCCTCACCTCGGCCGGGGTCAACCGCGCCAGCGACGACAGTCTGCGGGCCGCGCTGGAACTAGTACGCGGTGCACCCCTCGCAGATGCAGCGCCCGGCCAATGGCACTGGGCCGAAGAACTGCGGACCGACATGATCTCCTGTGTACGCGACATTGGGCTGGAGCTTGCTGACCGGGCTTTACTCGCCGGCGAGGTGGAACTGGCTCGCTGGGCTGCGGCGCGAGCACTATTCGCTGCACCTGGCGACGAGCTGCTGCTGGCCGCCCGGATCCGCACCGAGCACGCGGCGGGAAACGCGGCCGAGACTGAGCGGCTCGCGCTGCAGTTGGCGGCGCAAGCTCGGACTCTCGGGGTCGATCTTGATGCGGAGACGGTGTCCTTGCTGCAACGGGTGATGGAGGGACAGGTACGGGCACGGCTGGCGTGAGGCTTCGGAGCTGCCCGCACGGCACTATGACGGGCAGCCCGCTTCGCCGACTGCAGGAGCTCGCGGCCGCGGCTTGCGTGGTTGAGCAGCGGCTGTTCGCGAGCGACGAAGGAGGCGAATCAGGCGGGCTGCCCGGTCAGAGTGCAATAGACGACTGAGTGATAACCTCACGCCGCCATGCAGATCCAGCCGCCATCGGGCTTTTCCGCCAGCCTTGAGCTGGACGGGCTGCCAGTGCTGGTCTGCGGCGGCGGGCCGGCGGCGCTGTCGGCCATCCGAGGGTTGCTGGACTCAGGTGCCGTGGTGACGGTGGTCGCGCCCGAGATTGGAGCGATCGTCGCCGACCTCGCGGCGCGCGGGTTGTTGATCTTGCGCCGACGCCCACCGGCACCCGAAGACTTCCGGGACGCTGCACTCGTGGTACCGGCCACTGGTGTGGCTGAACGTGATCAGATGATCGCGACGGTGGCTCGTGATCATGGTGTGCCGGCTGTGTCTCCCGCTGCCGCCACAGTCGAACGATCAACAGGCGCTGGATCGGTGATCTTGGTTGGCGGCGGCCCAGGAGATCCTGGCCTGCTGACCGTCGCAGGACTGGAGGCCATCAACGAGGCAGACGTGATCGTCTGCGACCGGCTGGCGCCGTTAGCCGCACTGCAGCACGCGAGGCCGGAGGCGTTGATCATCGACGTCGCCAAGATTCCGCGAGGCACCTCCACTTCGCAGGAGCGGATCAACGAGATCCTGATCGAGCACGCCTCGGCGGGCAAGACCGTTGTTCGGCTCAAGGGCGGTGACCCCTTCGTGTTCGGCCGTGGTGGTGAAGAGTGGCAGGCCTGCGCGGCCGCGGGCCTCCCCGTCACGGTGATCCCAGGCGTCTCCTCGGCCATCGCGGGTCCGGCCTTGGCCGGTGTGCCGCTCACCCACCGCGAGCTCACCCAGGGTTTCACAGTGATCTCTGGCCACGCGCCACCCGGCGATGCCGGTTCAACCCTCAACTGGCAAGCCCTGGCCACCGCGAACACCACCTTGGTGATCATGATGGGCGTCGCCACGCTGCCGGCCATCACCGCAGAGTTGATCAAGCACGGGCTAGCCGTCGACACGCCAGCGATGACGGTCGCTGACGCGGCAATGCCGAGCCAGCAGGCCGTCCGCGGTACGGTCGCCGACATCGCAGAACTCACCAAGGACGCAGGCATCAAGCCCCCGGCGATCACTGTCATTGGCGCCGTTGCAGGCTTCACGCCCGCCTGAGGTGCGTCAGAAACGCACGTGCACGTTTGTTCCTGTCACGATGCACACGTTGCAACGTGTGCATCGTGGAGGCAACGCACGTGCACGTGCGTTCCTAACCAAAGGCAGCTGGTCTCACGATTCGAGGTGCTGGGCTCGGCCCTCGAGGTAGCGGCGCTCGGCGAGGTTATCGGTCAGGGCGGCCGCTTCTCGAAAGAGATCGGCGGCCTGCTGGGTGTCGCCATTGAGTTCGAGCAGGTGCGCGCGGACGGCTCGCTCCCGCTGCCGGATGAGGGGGTCGTCTGCCAGGCCGTCCAGCAGCATCAGTCCCCGCCGGGGACCGTACGCCATCGCTACGGCGACCGCCCTGCTGAGCCGGACAGGCGGGGTTGGTGTGAGCTGCTCCAACCACGCGTACAGGGTGGCGATCTGTGGCCAATCGGTTTCGGCGTAGCTGGGTGCCCCATTGTGCAAGGCGGCGATCGCGGCTTGCAGCTGGTACGGCCCGACCTGGCGCTGGCGCATGGCGGCGGTGATCAGAGTCGTTCCCTCGGCGGTGAGGGCCTTATCCCACAGGTCGCGCTGCTGATGTTCCATCGTGACCAGGTCACCAGCCTCGGTGGAGCGGGCGGGACGGCGCGCATCGCTGAGCAGCATCAACGCCAGCAGCCCGGCCACTTCCGGCTCATCGGGCAGCAGCCGGCAGAGCATCCGAGTCAGCCGGATCGCCTCGCTGGTCAGGTCGACCCGGTGCAGCTGCTCACCAGCGGTCGCCGCGTAGCCCTCGTTGAAGATCAGGTACAGCACCTGCAGAACCGCGGTCAGTCGGTTCCCTCGGTCCTCGGCCGATGGGAGGACAAACCGTCCGCCAGCGGAATTGATCTGTTGTTTAGCGCGGCTGATCCGCTGACCCATGGCAACTTCACTGACTCCGTAGGCGTGGGAGATCTCAGCAGTGGTCAACCCACCCACGGCTCGCAGCGTCAAGGCGACCTGGGAGACCGGGCTCAGAATCGGATGGCAGCACAAGAACAGCAGCGTCAGGCTGTCGTCGGCAGCCGGTTCCTCGGGCGAAGCCGGCGTCGGCTGACTGGCCAGCTGGTACTCGCGACGCTGCCGAAGCTGCTCGGCGCGGAGCTGGTCGACCATGCGGCGGTAGCCGACCCGGATCAGCCAGCCACGGGGATAGTCGGGAATGCCGTGGGTCGGCCATTGCTGTGTGGCGGCGAGCAGCGCGTCCTGGACCGCGTCCTCGGCGATGTCGAAGTGGCCGAATCGGCGCACCAACGCGCCGAGCACCTGCGGCGCCTCGGTGCGCAACAGGTGCTCGAGCTCTGGTGTAGCGGCTGCCATGTGGCGTGGCGGCTGCTAGCTCTCGACGGTGGACTCGACGAAGTCCTCACCCATGATGGGTCGAATCTCAACCGTGTCACCGATCCCCGCAACCACCTGCCGGGCGATCTCGACAGCCCGGTCATAGCCGCTGCAGTCAATGACCGCATAGCTGGCCAGCACTTCCTTCAGCTCGGCGAACGGTCCGTCGCTGACCACAACAGCGTCGGCCTGCTTGCGCAGGGTCCGAGACATGGAGGGGTGTCCGAGGCCTTCGGCTGTGACAAACTCTCCGGACGCCACCAGCTCGGCCTGGAATTTCTCGTAGATCGCGAACGCCTCCAGCGCCTCCTCCGAGGGGATGTCCGGGTCGGAGGAGTCCCACTCGGCGATGGGGGTGTAGCTGAGCAACAGGTACTTCATGACTGGTTCCTCAATCTGATACGGGTGAAGGTCTTCGTCAGCGGGCCGATGATGATCGCAGCAGCCACAGTGCCACCGCAGTCGTCCAGATGAAGGCAACCAGGCCGTTGAAGGCCACCTGGATGCTCGCCCACGCCGGATTTACCGGTGCCAGGAAGACCAGCGCGGCGCACGCATTCAGCACTGCCGCCCAGCCGGCATGGCGGCGGCCCATCCGTACGGCCAACACGATGCAGGCCGCGGCCAGCCCCGTGAAGGCCACCGTCGCCGCAACGAGGTGGCCGATGCCGTGCCAGGACATCGCCGGCGCCGGTCCTTCGGGCGTGCCGATCGGGAATCCATTCTCGGGGTCCATAACGAACACACCCGAAGCGACCAGCCCGAGGCCGAAGATGGCGATCAGCGGGGCCAGCCAGCGTCGGCCGACGCCCTCGGTGATGGTGCGCCGGACGGCGACAGCCAGACACAGCACTCCAATACCAGCGAGTACGAAGTTGGCTACCTGAACAAAGCCGGGACCGCCGGTGGCGAGCTGGCTAAGCGGATGCCGTCGCAGGTCGAAGCCGTCGCGAAGCAGAACCTGGGCGGCGGCCAGCGCGGCGAACAATGGTCCGGCGAGGGCGCCGGCGATCAATAGGGTCCGGGTCGATCTGGCCGGTGCGTGCGCTAGGTCGATCGAGGTAGCGGCCGGTGTGGTGGATGTGGTGGTCATGACGACTCCTTCGGTTGGTGAGTTGATGCCGCTACGTCCCGACCACCAGGCGGAGTTCGACATCAAAACGATGTGATCTAGATCACATCCACAGTCAGCAGGTCCGATGTCGAAATTGCCGTCCCGGCTCCGATGTAGCCGCACTCAGCGGCTATAGCTCGACGATGACCAGATCCGACCAGTGATCGACTAGCCGGGCCCATCCCCTCGGGGGCTCTCCTTCACGGACTCCAGGCTCGTCAGCCGCCATGTCTGTTGACTCCTACTGATCAAGGCTCGACCCAGTGGTGCTATGTCGATCCGGAAGATCACCTCGGGCGCCGCCCCGAGAGCGTGCACCAATAGCGCTCGGGCCACCAGCGGTGTCACGACGGCGACGCTTCGGCCGTCGGGCCACTGCTGATCGTCGAGCACCCGACCCACCCGGTTGATCAAGACCGCCAGACTTTCGCCGCCGTGCGGTGCGGCGCGTGGGTCGCGCAGCCAGGTCTCAAGGCCGGACGGATTCTGGGAAGCAACGTCGGCCAGCGCCTTGCCGGTCCATGTTCCGAAGTCGCAGTCCCCCAGCTCTTGGATCGCTTCGGCCGTTCCTCCCAAACGCAGCGCAGTGGCCTGGCAAACCTTCTCCGGTCCGCTCACCCAAGATCGCGATACGCCCGCTGAGCCGCCGGAACTCCTCCCATCGGACCAGCTCGCCAGGGTCTCCGAACACCAAAGCCTTTGTTGTCGACGTTGGCGCATGGGCAACAACGAGCAGCCGCTGAGCCATCAGCTGTTGCCGGGGCGATTTTCGCGCGCGCGTGCTGCGACGGTCATCTGCCAAGCCACGGTCAGGCCCACCAACCGCGACACAAAGAGCGCGACATAACCGAGACCGGAGAGCTGCTCGAACATCACCACTGAGCGTGCTTGCCCGGTGATGGGGACGACATCTGACAGGCCAGTACTGGACAGGTTGGTGAAGCTCAGGAACAGCAGCTCCATCCAGGTGCGTTGCCCCTCGGGGTTCACCGCCGCGGTAAAGCAACCCGGTTGGAGTGCCTGCACGACCTCGAATACATAGGCGAACCCCCATGCGACAAGGGTGAAGGTGGCACCCACAGCAAAGAGCTCATCGGTGGTTACGGTGCGGTCCGACAACATGTAGACCATCAGGCTGCCTGCTGCCCAGAAGTAGAAGAGCGCATGGCATACCGCCGATGCCACATCCAGCGCGGGGGTGGGGTTGATCGCATCGGCGATCGACAACCCCGACGCTACGACGGCCAAGGTCACCGCGATCCACGTTGGTCCCGCTGATTCCCGAACCGACCAGATTGCCAATGCCAGCACCACTGCCCCGAATATTTCGAACAGCACGGCTCCCGGGCCGGTCTCCTCCATGAACGGATAGACCAGGACCCCGATCAGCTGGACGATGAGCAAGATCGCGGAGGGGTGGGCCAGCACCGTCCCCCACATCCCACCGCCCCGGGGCAATCTCATGCGGGCAACATACCGACGTCGAGACCCTGAATTTGCATCATCAGCGTGCTCGATCGGATGTCCTTTGGCATGGCTGGCGACGCTCGTGATGCAAATCCAGGTTGTTGCCGTCTGTCATCTCATTTGGCGATACAGTGCAGTGGTTCGCGGAGGTCCTGGAAGTTCGGTGAGAATCCGGCACGGTCGCGCCACTGTGTGAGCTGGGACGAACTGCACTGCCTTGAAACAGCATTGCCACGCTCGAGTCAGACCCTGCCTCCGACGAGCTCCGTCAATACGGGTCGCAGGAACCCGGAGGAGGAACTGATGTCAGAGGTGACCCACACCAAGCCCGTCGCGGTCGCGGCTCCGCCGTTCTCTTTCACCCAAGTGCTGCCCTGGCTGGTCTTCGCCGCGATGCTGTTCTTGGTTGCTTTGTACTTCATCTCCGCTGAACAAGGTGCGACCGCTCTCCTCTCGGGCACTGCGGTGCACGAGTGGGTGCACGACGGACGGCACCTGCTCGGCTTCCCCTGCCACTGAGCCCGGCGCCATGACTTCCGCACGCAGTTTTTTGATCAGAGGTCTGCTCGCAGGCCTGATCGCCGGACTCGTTGCCTTCGGCGTCGCATACATAGCCGGTGAGCCCGCCATCAATGCCGCCATTGCCATCGAGGAAGCTGGCGGATTGGGCGATCATCATGCCCACCATCCAGCAGCAGCGGACGACAGCTCAGGTGCCGCCGAGGTGCCGCGGCTACTCCAGTCGACCGTCGGCCTGTTGACCGGAACGTTGGTGGCTGGTGTCACGCTTGGCGGCCTGCTTGGCGTGCTCAGCGCGCTCGCCCTCGGCCGCTTCGGTCGCCTCGGCGTACGCGGTGTCAGCGTGTCCTTGGCGGCGATCGGCTTCGTCAGCGTCAGTCTGATGCCCTTCATGGCGTATCCGCCCAACCCGCCCGCGATCGGGCATCCCGACACCATCGGCGTTCGCACCGCCCTGTACTTCATCATGCTGGCCGCCTCGATCATCGCCGCTGTCACGGCGGTGCTGGTGGGGCGCGAGCTCGCGGAGCGATGGGGTGCCTGGTACGGCACGCTGATCGCCATCGCCGGCTACCTGCCGGTGACCATCAGCGCCATGGTGCTGTTGCCGAGTTACTCCGAAGTGCCAGCTGACTTCCCGGCGACCGTGCTGTATGAGTTCCGCGGGGCAAGTTTGCTGACCCAGCTCGCCCTCTGGGCCACGCTCGGGGTGGCGCTCGGCGAGCTGCTGTACCGGCTGCAACGCCGCACCGGCGTCCAAATCGCTGAGCCTGACTACGCGGAGCAGCTGTCCTGACATGATCAGCCCGCCTTCCCCCGATGTGTACGCCGAGGCCCAGAGCCGTTTGGACGCGCTAGCGAAGCCGGTCGGCGCGCTTGGTCGGCTAGAGGATTTGGCCGCGTGGCTGGCGGCTTGTCAGGCGACCTGCCCGCCACGTCCCTTGGACCGGGTGCGGGCAGTGATCATGGCCGGTGATCATGGCGTCTCCCACGATGGGGTCTCTGCCTATCCGCGGGAGGTCACGCCGGTGATGGTGCGGGCCTTTGTCGCCGGCGTCGCCGGCGCAAACTGCCTTGCTCGCCAGCACGGGGTGACGCTGCGGGTCCTCGATCTGGGCGTCGACGATGATCTTGAAGACCTGCCGGCCGAGGTATCGGCCTACCACCTCGGTCCCTCCGAGCCGATCGACCAGGCCGATGCCCTGACGGCCGACGACTGCCGGGAGGCGCTGCGCGCCGGCGAGGCGATCGCTGAGGTGGAAATCGCAGCCGGCGCCGACTTGTTGATCATCGGCGATATGGGGATCGGCAACACCACACCGGCAGCTGCCCTGGTAGGCGCGTCCTTCGGACTTCCTGCTGGGGAGGTGGCTGGGCGCGGCACCGGTGTGGACGATGATCAGCTGCGACACAAGACTCAGGTGATTGCTGCCGCGCTGGATCGCGTCGCCGAGCGCGCCGAAGATCCCTTCGATCGGCTGGCGGCACTGGGATCGGCCGACATTGCAGCAGGTGTCGGCTTTCTCCGTGCGGCAGCTCGCGGCGGCGTACCGGTGCTCCTCGACGGGGTCGTTTCGCTCGCCGAGGCATCGGTAGCCGAGGATCTCGAGCCGGGCGTGGTGGCCTGGTGCGTAGCCGGACACCGCTCGACCGAGCCGGCTCAGCAGCTGGCTCTGGACAAGCTCGGCCTGGAACCAGTTCTTGATCTTGGGCTGCGACTCGGTGAAGGCACTGGCGCTCTTACCGCGCTTCCGGTGTTGCGGTCGGCCGTGCTGATACTGCGCGACGTGGCTCTGCTTGCCGATCTCGGCACATAGTCAGCTGAGCCGATCATGCTCGACGCGCTACGGCTCTCACTCGGGACGCTGACCATCGTGCCATCCGGCCCGATTGCCGAGATCGACCGCCGTACGGCAGCTCGGGCCATGATCATCGCGCCGCTAGCCGTACTCCCCTTAGCTGTGGCCGTGGCGCTGCTGGGCTGGCTGGCCCGAACCGCTGGGCTGCCCTCCTTGGCCGTCGGCCTGCTGGTGGTCGGCGGCCTGGCCCTCGGCAGCCGTGCGTTGCACCTGGATGGCCTGGCCGACACCGTAGACGGATTCGGCTCCGGATGGACTGCGGAACGCTCATTGATGGTGATGCGGCGCGGCGACGTCGGACCGATGGGTGTCGTGGCGCTGATCATGGTGCTGGGCCTGCAGGCCACCTCGGTCGGTGAGCTGATCCAGGGCGCGCCGGGTGCCCTGCTGGTCGCCGCGGCGGTCTGCTGCTCCCGAGCGGCGCTCTGCCTCACCTGCCTCCGCGGCGTACCGGCTGCTCGAGGTGACGGCCTGGGTGTCGCAGTGGCCGGTTCGGTGCCGCGCACCGCCGCTGCGGCCTGCTGGCTCGCCGTGCTGCTGATCATGAGTGGGGCCGCCTGGCTGTCCGGTCACAGCCCTGTCACCGGAGTGCTGGCCGCAGTCGCCGCCGCCGCAACTGTGGGGGTCCTGGTCGCCCGCAGCGTACGCCGGCTGGGTGGTGTCACCGGTGACGTCATGGGCGCCGCGATCGAAATCGCTTTCACCGTCATGATCATCCTGATGCTGCTATGACGTCACAATCGCAATGCCCGCCCCGCAACGACCATGATCACCTCATCGCTTGCGGCGGCCATCTCCTGGTTGACGACTCCCAACAGCTCGGTAAACACCCGGCCAGATCGGTACGTCGACACCAGTCCCCAACCGACCTCGTTGGTCACGGCGACCGCCAGGCCGCGACGGGCCTGCCACGACTTGATCAGTTTCTCCAGCTCATCGTGAAAATCGCTCTGCCAGCTTGCCAGCGGCTCTTCCCAGGTGCCGAGCCGGTCGATCACGGCGGTCAGCCAGGTGCCCAGGCAATCGATCATGATCGCCCCCGATACGCTGCCCAGCACACTGGCGACGTCGCTGCTCTCGACCGTGCTCCAGTGTGCCGGCCGCCGCGCGCGATGATCGACGATCCGCGCCGCCCATTCGGGGTCGGTCGCAGGGTCGGGCACCGGTCCGGTCGCCACATAGGTGACCTCGGCACTGTCGGCGAGCAGCGTCTCGCCGTAACGGGACTTGCCGGATCGCACGCCTCCGGTGATGAGGATGCGGTGATCAGGACTGGTGAGGTCAGGATCGATCAGTGGAGTCATCGTCTATGACTCTATCGAGGCACTGGCCGTCTGCTGTGGGGTTTGCGGTGGGATACCTGGCCGACCGAGTCGTCGGTGACCCGGGCCGCGGCCATCCTGTCGCCGGGTTCGGCGCAGCCGCCTCGTGGCTGGAGGCCCGGTGTTATGCGGATCGACGAGCCGCTGGTGTCGTGCACACCGGCGCCCTGGTAGGAGCCGCGATCGCGTTGGGCGCGGCGCTCGAGCGGCTGATCTCGAATCGGTCGTTGTCCACCGTCATGACAACGGCGGCGGCCACCTGGGCCGTCCTGGGCGGCCGTTCGCTGAGCCGGGAGGCCGCCACAGTGGCCGGCCAGTTGGCTGGCGGAAGGCTGGACGCAGCCCGCGATCAAGTTCGCCACCTGGTGGGCCGAGACACTGCCGAACTGTCAACCGAAGAGGTGGCGCGAGCCACCGTGGAGTCCGTCGCGGAGAACGCGTCGGACGCTATCGTCGCTCCGCTGCTGTGGGGGGCAGTCGCTGGCCTGCCCGGACTGCTTGGATATCGGGCCGCCAACACCTTGGACGCGATGATCGGGCACCGCTCGCCGCGCTATCTCCGGTTCGGATGGGCGGCCGCCCGGCTGGATGACCTGGCCAACTGGGTGCCTGCGCGATTCGCCACGCTGGCAGCGGCAGCATGGGCGCCGCTGGTTGGTGGCACCGCCAGCAAGGCAATCGGCGTCGTACGCCGCGACGCCGTCCGGCATCCCAGCCCGAATGCGGGCGTCGTCGAGGCCGCCTTTGCTGGCGCGCTCGACGTCCGGCTTGGCGGACAGAACGCGTACCACGGCAGTGTCGAGGATCGAGGCATCCTGGGCAACGGCCAACCGGTCACCGTCGCTGATATCAAACGGGCCGACCGCCTTGCGGCGGCAGTATCGCTGAGCGCGCTGGTCGTGGCGGTCCTGGTTCGTGGCTGGCGACCATGACGATTCTGATCTTGGGTGGTACCGCCGAAGCGCGGGAGCTGGCTGCGGTCCTCGTTGCGGATGGCGTCGAGGTGATCTCCTCGCTCGCAGGTCGGGTCAGCAGTCCCAGCCTGCCTGCGGGCCGCGTTCGAGTGGGCGGCTTCGGCGGCGTCGACGGGCTCGCCGACTACTTGCGCCGAGAGTCTGTTTCGGCCGCTGTGGACGCGACCCATCCCTTCGCGGCGAAGATCACCAAGAACGCGGTGCAGGCGGCGAGCCTTACCGGTACGCCGCTGGTCCGGCTGGAGCGACCCGGCTGGCGAGAACATCCCCGCTCCCACTCGTGGACGTGGGTGTCCGATGCTGCTGCGGCACGCGCCGCGGCCGAGTCAGCCCGCCGGCCATTCCTTTCCACCGGACGGCAGTCTCTGCGTGACTTTCATGCCTGGGCGGATCGGGAGGTGTTGGTCCGGCTGGTCGATCCACCGGCCGCCTCATTGCCGCAACGCTGGAAGGTCATCTTGTCCCGCGGGCCATACCGCTACGCCGGCGAGCGGAAGATCTTGACCGAGCATGAAATCGACGTCATCCTCACCAAAGACTCCGGCGGTACCCACACCGTCGCGAAGCTGGACGCCGCAGGCGACCTCGGCATCCCGGTGGTGATCATCGCGCGCCCGGAGCCTGCGCCGGTACCTCTTCTCAGGACGGTCGCCGAGGCCGTCGCTTGGTGTCGTTCCGTAGACGACTTGCGATCCGTGGGACGATCGATCACATGAGGTTGATTCTGAGGCTGGTGGCGAACGCCGCAGCGCTGGCGGTCGCGACGTGGATCCTGAGTGACATCACCCTGACTGGCTCGAGCACGCTCAACGAGGTCGTGACCCTGTTGATCGTAGCGGTGATCTTCGGGGTGCTGAACGTGATCATCAAGCCAATCTTCGCGCTCTTCACTGCACCACTCATCCTGCTGACCTTGGGTCTGTTCTTGATCGTGATCAACGCGTGTATGTTGCTGCTCACTTCATGGCTGGCAGGTTTGTTTGATCTCGGATGGCATGTCGAAGGCTTCTGGACTGCGCTGTTGGGCGGCCTCATCATCTCGGTCGTGAGCTTTGTGTTGAATGTTTTCCTGCCCGACCCGGACAAGAGAAGTGACTGAAGGAGCGACCCATCGTCCCCTGCGCGTTGTCTTCGTCTGCCTGGGAAACATCTGCCGCTCGCCCATTGCCGAGCGGGTGGCGGAGCGCGCCGCTGCTGAGGCGGGTATTACTGGCGTGGAGTTCTCCAGCGCCGGCACCATATCTGAGGAGTACGACGACCCGATGGATCATCGGGCGGCAGCCATACTCAAGGAGCACGGATACCGCCACGCGGACCATAAGGCGCGCAGAATCACCGAGATCCAGATCGAGTCAGCCGACCTAGTAGTGGCGATGGAGGACGTTCACCTCCGTGGTGTCCTGGACCTCGCACCTGATCCGAGCAGGGTGTCCCTGCTCACCGAATTCGACCCCACGGCCGTACCGGGTTCCGGTGTGCCCGATCCCTTTTTCGGGTCTGATTCGGGCTTCTACGACACGCTCACCGCAATCGAAGCAGCCATGCCCGGTTTGCTCGACCGCATCCGTGAGCTCCAAAGCCCCGACGTCAAATCCAGTTGAGCTATAGCTCGACTGACTGACGATTTTCATTGCCCTCGGGGGTGTGATGGTCGCCGGTTGCAGTCACCTTGGCTGATCCAGCGCGACCGGTTGCCGCACCTGAAGCCGACCCGAGCTCGCCAGCAACGGCCACTGCTCAAGAACGGCAGTCGTCTTCGCGTTGAAGCCCTGACCGCCCGAGTATTTGATCAGCATCGTCACCGAACCGCTGCGCAGGTAGTCGAGCGCGAAACGTTGGAATGCCTGATTCCGGTTGCGTGACACGAGCACTCCCGCGTCGGCCGCCATGTCATGGGAATGCCCGCCGAGATCGGCGATGAACCGGCAGCCGCGACTCAAGTTGCGGCTCAAGGTATCCGTTACCACCAGGGCAGTCGCGTCGTCGGACGTAACACAACCCGGGGTGGCTGCGGTGAGCGTTCGGAATTGATCGGGCAGCCGGCGATTGAAGGTAACCGTTGCCGAGTCGCTCGCGTAGACGAGCAGTGCTCCGGCGGCGAGGACACCAACTGCAATCTGTGCGGGTCTGGCTCGGAGCAGTGCCATTAAGCGGCCCAACGCCGCGCCTGCGGTGAGAGCAACCGGAGCTGCGGTGAAGCCTGCGAAGTGCGGGAACCATATCGAGACGACGAGCAGGTACAGCCCTTGCCCAAGCATCAAAAGGACGGGAAGTCGAGCCTCGCGGTAGCTCCAGGCCAGGGCTGCGCAGCCGAGCAGTGCAACTGTCACCGCGACAGTTATGGCGGGCGGGTACGACCGGCTGATGATGCTGAGCCCCGTCATCTGGTCGAGCCGGTCAAGGCTCGTGACGGCGCTGTCACCGCGGAAGAGCTGGTTGCGGACGACCTGGTTCCACATTGCCGCGGGCGCCGCGACAAAGAACGGCAAGCAGATCACCGTGGTGGTGGCTGCACTGGCGATGAGGACACGCAAAGCGACCCCGTACCGGCGGAGCAGCAGCAGCCAGCCAAGAACGATCAGCAGAGTAATGACTCCCCAGACCTTGATCGTCATCGCTAATCCCAACAGCGCCCCGGCGATCAAGGCCGTGCTTTGAGGCAACGAGTCGGTGTGGACGAGGGGCTGTAGCAGCAGGATGACGATCAGTAATGCCGTAGTGGCCGGACTCTCCAGCAGTGTCGACTTATCGGAGTAGATCGCTGGGTAGAACACGGCATAGCTGAATCCGCCGAATGCGGCCGCGACCGGGCCGATGGGCCGCAGGATCTTCCAGATCAGTACGGCATTTGCCGCTCCCAGCAGCATCCAAGCCACGCGTGCTGTCGCGAAGCCGTACGAGTCGCTGGTCAGCTGCGCGACGGCGGCGAACGGTGCCAGGAGCAGTGTTATTGCCGGTGGATGAAGGAACACGAATTCCCGGTAGGGAATGAGGCCGTGGATGAGCCCCGTGGCTGACGCGTAGTACACCCCATCGTCGTAATTGCCGAGGCCGAAGAGCCCGCCACCGCGCAGCACGGGAACCAATCTGAACAAGAACGCGGCCACAGCCACAGCGATAGCCCAAAGCCAGGCACGGCTAATCGGCCGATCCTGGCCGAGAGGTTGGGCTCGGGGGATGCCCATGAAATCAGGATTCCCCATTCGCCGCTGTGACGAAACTTCATCGATGCGGTTTCGGCGGATTAGTCTTCGCGAATGGTGACTGAGGGCCTCCGCCCGCCGTCGGGGCAACGCGACGTGGTGATCATCGGCGCGAGCCTTGCCGGGCTGTTCGCTGCGGCTGCCGCGGCTGCTGCGGGCGCCCCGACGATGATCATCGAGCGCGACGTGCTCCCCGACGCCCCTCTCCCGCGCAAAGGTGTACCGCAGGGGCGGCAGTTGCACGTCCTCTTGCACCGCGGCCTGCTGGCTGCCGAAGAGCTTGTTCCCGGCATCCGGGAGGATCTGCTCAGCCGGGGCGCTGTGCCCTTGGACACCGGCACCATGGCCTGGCTGGGCGAATATGGCTGGCTGCCCACCTGGATCCCTGCGTACGAGACGGTCTCGGCAACCCGGCCGTTGCTTGAGCATCTGGTACGCCAGCGGGTGCGCGACCTCCCCGACGTGACGTTGCACGAGGGCGTACGCGTCACCGAGCTGCAGCGCGGCGCGCGACGCTGGCACGTGGTGTGTGAGGACGCCACCAGCGTTGAGGCCGATCTGGTGATCGACGCCTCCGGGCGGGGCTCCCGGCTCCCGCACTGGTTGAGTGAGCTGGCGGTCCCGCTGAGCCAGCCGTTGGCGGTGGATGCTCACCTGGGCTATGCCTGCCGCACCTACCGTGCTGTCGGGGAGCTGCCGATTGGGATTGCCGTGGTGATTGCCGCCACTCCTAAAACCGGCCGCGGCGGACTGGCCGTCCCGATTGAAGATGGTCAGTGGCTCATCGTTGCCGCGGGCTACGGTGATCGACGACCCTCACGTGACGCAGCGGAGTTCGATGAGTTCCTGGCCACGCTGCCCGATTCCGCCATCGCCGACCTGACCAAGCATCTCGAGCCGGTCAGCGATGTCACCATCCACCGACAGACGGGCAATCGACGCAATCGCTACGGGCAATCCCGCGCCTGGCCGGCCGGACTGTTGGCGATCGGCGACGCGTACTGCGCCTTCAATCCGGTGTACGGGCAGGGCATCACCGTCGCCGCCTGCCAAGCCGTGCTAATACGGAACGCCTTGCAGCGGGACCGCCCGTCAGCCGATCGCGGGCCGCTGCAGACCAGGCGGCTGCAACGCCGGATCGGTGCGACCGCTGACCTGCCATGGTCGGTCGCGACATCGGAGGACCGGCGCCACGAGAGCAGCTCGGGCAGTCCGTCATGGAGTCAGCGCCTTGTCAGTCGGTGGACCGGCCACCTGGCGCAGCTCGCCGCGCATGGGGACCGCGCTGCCTACCTGGCCTTCGCCCGCGTCTACCACCTGATGGCGTCGCCCGCCATGCTGTACCACCCGGCGGTGATCGCTTCGGCCTGCCGCGCAGCCGTGCGGGGAATGCCGGACGCAGTTCCCCGTCCAGCCGCGCTGAACGCGCTGACGGCAGACCGTACGGCGTAGGTCCCCGCGTCTGGCACGCTTGGGGAATGCACATCCTGGTGGTCGACGATGATCAAGCCGTTCGCGACTCCTTGAAGCGGTCTCTGGAGTACAACGGCTATGAGGTCAGTGGGGCCGAGGACGGAGTTCAGGCGCTCGCGCGGCTCGCCGCTACCCGGCCGGACGCCGTGATCATGGATGTGATGATGCCGCGGCTGGACGGCCTGGAGACGACGCGGATGCTGCGCGCTGCTGGCAACGATGTGCCGATCCTGGTGCTCACTGCGCGCGACGCGGTGGGCGATCGGGTGGACGGACTCGACGCGGGCGGCGATGACTACATGGCCAAGCCTTTCTCTCTGGACGAGCTGCTCGCGCGGCTGCGTGCTCTGGTCCGGCGGGCGGGTACGGTGGCCGACTCCACTGACCCGTCGGCACAGAGCCTGTCCTTCAGCGATCTCGTGCTCAACACTCAGACCCGGGAAGTGTTACGGGGGACCCGGTCGATCAACTTGACCCGGACTGAGTTTGCGTTGCTTGAGGCTTTCATGCGGCATCCGCGTCGGGTACTGGAGCGCAGTTGGCTGCTGAATGAAGTGTGGGGGTTCGACTTCCCGACCACGGCCAATTCGTTGGAGGTCTACATCGGCTACCTGCGCCGTAAGACCGAGGCTGCCGAGGAGTCCCGGCTGATCCATACCGTACGTGGGGTCGGCTACGTGCTTCGTGAGACGCCACCATGATCAGCCTGAGACGGCGGGCGAAGAGTCCATGGTTGCCCGGCTAAAGGCCTGGCTACGAGCGCTGCCCTTGCAGCGCCGTGTCGCGTACCTGACCACGGTGGCAGTGGCCCTGGCAGTCGCGGTGACGAGTGTGGCCGGTTACGTGACGCTGCGCATCTCGCTGTACAGCGCGCTGGACGAGGAGCTGGTTGAGATTGCCACCTCGCTGGCAGCGGTGCCGGTTGCCCAAGACATTCGAACTTTGGGCGGTCTCACCGAGCGAGCCTTGCGGGCCGGCAATGTCAGCGTCGCCGCGATCAGGACCGACGGCGAAGCTTTCTATGTTCCCGACGAGCGCGATCATCTGGTGCTGGGCGCAGATGAGCTCGCCGTTGCTCGGTTGCAGAGCGGCTACTCGGCGCGATCGGGCGTGACGACCGACGGTGAGGAGTACCGCATCGTCGCAGTGCCGATCACCGATCTGGGGAATTACGCCCTGGTTCTGGGCCGGCCGCTGGAACCGACCAACAACATCCTCAGCTCGCTATGGCTGGTCTTGATCATCTTCGGGGCAACCGGCGTGATTGTTGCCGCAGTGGTTGGTGCGACGGTAGCCCGCTCCAGCCTGCGCCCGGTACGGGAGCTCTCTGCAGCGGTCGAACAGATCAGCGTCACCAAGGAGCTCACCCCCATTACGATCAAGGCCTCCGGCGACATCGCGGTCCTTGCCGAGTCGTTCAACCAAGTGCTTCAGTCACTCGCCTCCTCTCGGGAACGGCAGACGCAGCTGATCGCCGACGCTGGTCACGAACTGCGTACACCGCTCACCAGCTTGCGTACCAATATCGAGTTGCTCGCAGCCGATGCCACCAGCGGCATGTTGAAGCAGCAGGATCGGATCGACATCCTTGCCGATGTCAAGGCGCAGCTCGTCGAGTTCACAGACCTGATCGGCGACCTGGTGCAACTCGCGCGCGACGAAACCACTGCAACACCGGAGCTGTTGGACTTCCGTAACGTGGTGAATGCGGCGGTGGATCGGGTCCGGCTGCGGGCGCACGGGCTGCTCTTTGACGTCGAGCTCAACCCGTTCTACGTTGCCGGCGACTCCGACATGTTGGAGCGGGCGGTGACCAACCTGCTGGACAACGCAGTGAAGTGGAGTCCGCCGGGCGGGACCATTCGGGTACAGCTGGAAGGCGATCGGCTTCGAGTGGCCGATCAAGGCCCCGGCATTTCAGAGGTCGATATGCCCTTCATCTTCGACCGCTTCTATCGCGGCGACTCTTCGCGGCAGACCCCCGGGACCGGGCTGGGTCTCTCGATCGTTGCCCAGACTGTTACTCAACACGGAGGCTGGATCCGCGCCGGGCGCTCAGCACAGGGCGGGGCGGAGTTCACGATTCATCTGCCCGGAGCAACCAGCCTCGAGGAACTCACCAAGCCTGCGCAATCCAGGGGGGCGACTGCGCCACCCCCGACTCCCGCACCTAGTGCCCCGGCCGCCGCCTCTGCTCCTGCCCAACCCGCCGGCCCATCTCTTGCCGAAACCGGTCGAAAACAACGGGGCTGAATCGATTCAGCCCCGTTGTCCGTGACCGGTTTCCGGAAGGGATGAGCGCCGGCAGTCGGCGCAGAGGCCCAACAGAGCCGCATGATGTGGCTCAACTTGGAAGCCAACCTCGCGATCCACGCGGCTGATCAAGGAGTCCAGGGCATCCGCGGGGATGTCGATCACCGCCTGGCAGTTGGTGCACTGCAGATGGGCATGCGGAACTGGCGTTGCGTGGCCGGTCGGTTGGGGCGCCGCGAGATGGTAGACCGTTGCAGAGCCGCCGACGTGAGTGTGGGTGATGAGACCAAGCTCCCCGAGTGTCGATAAGGCGCGATAGACAGTCGCCCGGTGGACTCCGGGAGCGGATGCCTCGGCCCGAGCGACGATTTCATCGGCTGCCAGGTGCTCGTCGGTGCCGTCCAGAACCTCGATGACGGCCTGGCGAGCTCTGGTCACCCGCTCGTGTTGATCTCTCAATACGCTCAGCGCGGCCTGGACCCGCGGCGGGGAATCCGATCGGCCTGAACCCGGCTTTCCAACCTGCACTTCTTGATTCTCCCCAATCCGGCGCCCTACCGGCTCGGAAGCACTCGGAAGCAGTTGCGACGCTATCGCATCTGGCTCAGCTGCGATAGCGTCGCATCTGGGACGACCCAACGAAATCGATATGCAGGAGGTCAGCCTTGTCGGCACCAGGTATCGCGGCCGTGAGAAGCGTGCCTGCCCGGCTTCGCGGCAGGCTCAGCACACAGGAATGGCGCTCGATCGCCGCCATGGCCGGGTTCATCCTGCTGCTCCATGTGCTCGGTTGGGGCGTACTCGTGGGGATCGTGGCGCCGCAGCACTATCAAGTCAGCTCAACTGAGGTGTTGGGCGTCGGCCTCGGTCTCACGGCATACACGCTCGGCATGCGCCACGCCTTCGATGCTGATCACATTGCCGCGATCGACAACACCACCCGCAAGCTCATGGCCGAGGGCAAACGCCCAGTCTCGGTCGGGTTCTGGTTCTCTCTCGGACACTCGACCATCGTGTTTGGGCTGGTCGCCTTGCTGGCGCTGGGCGTACGCGCCCTGGCGGGGCAGGTGGGGAACGACTCCTCACTGCTGCAGCGGATCACCGGCGTGGTCGGTACGGCGGTCTCCGGAACCTTTTTGTACGTCATCGGCATCATCAACTTGGTCGTGTTGGTCGGCATCCTCAAGGTGTTTCGCCGGATGCGCCGCGGCGCGTACGACGAGCAAGCCCTTGAGGCCCAGCTGAACAACCGCGGCTTCATGAACAAGATCTTGTCGGGTGCCACCAAGACGGTGAGCATGCCATGGCAGATGTACCCAATCGGTGTGCTGTTTGGGCTGGGCTTCGACACTGCCACCGAGGTCGGATTGCTGGTGCTCGCTGGCGGTGCCGCAGCGTTCGCTCTGCCCTGGTACGCGATCATGACGCTGCCGATCTTGTTTGCGGCAGGGATGAGCTTGTTGGACACCATTGATGGCTGCTTTATGAACTTTGCCTACGGCTGGGCTTTTTCCAAGCCAGTTCGAAAGATCTACTACAACATCACGGTCACTGCGCTGTCCGTGGCGGTTGCCTTGATCATCGGGACCATCGAACTGATCTCCATTCTGACCGAGAAGACCGGCATTGACGCCGGACCGCTGGCCGCAATCGCGAACGTCAACCTGGACTTCGTCGGTTACGCAATCGTCGCGTTGTTCGTGCTTACGTGGGTGATCGCTGTCACGGTCTGGAAGTACGGCCGCATTGAGGAGAAGTGGTCCACGGGTCTACAGGCTTGACCTTGTGAAACCTGTCGGCAGCCAGCTGGCCGGGGTAATTGGTCCCATCGACGCGCCCGCGTGCTCTGCTCTACGCTCGAAACGGAGAGGGCCTTGCATTGCTGGAAGTGTCACTTCTCGGAGAGCAGTCACGTCAAAGGATCGACCGCGACCAACCTTGCACGCTCGTCGCGCCCCATCGCCTTGCTCGGCTTCCTAGCTGTCCACACCAATGCGCCCCAGCCCCGACAACGTCTGGCGGGCATCTTTTGGCCCGATTCGACCGAGGCGCAAGCGCGGACGAACCTGCGACGGGAGCTGCATTATCTGCGCGTGCTGCTCGGTGACGACCAGTCTCTCGTCGTTGAGCCGCTCACACTGATGTGGCGGGAGCTGCCGACCTGCCGCGTCGACGTCTGTGTGTTCCACCGTGAGCGGCAACTGGCGCTGCAGGCGCTAGCGGCCGGCGACCATAACGCGATGCTTGAGCGTGGTGCAGCCGCAGTCGCCGAGTACCACGGGGATCTGCTGCCGGGGATGTACGACGACTGGGTACTGGTGGAGCGCGAGCAACTGCGCCGCCAGTGCGTCGAACTTTGCGACCACTTGGTGGCCGGCTGGCGCGATGTCGGCGACCTTGGGAGGGCCGTTGAGTACGGCAGGATCAGGGTGCGACTCGAGCCTCTCGAGGAGCTCGGATACCGCACGCTCATGGAGCTGCAGGCCGACGCTGGCGACCGAGCGGGCGCCATCAGTACGTATCACAAGTGCGCCGAGATCCTTGACCACGAACTCCAAGTCAAGCCTGCCCAAGCCACAGAGGCACTCGCGGAGCGACTGCTCAACTCTGACGGTCCCGACATGCCACCTGCGCGCAGCCCACGGCACAGGGCGCGGTTTGCCCAGCGTGCGCGGTTGGTGGGACGCGATAAGGAGTTCGATCAAATCCTCGAGCGCTGGCACAGCGCTGTCGAGGGCCGGCCTCGATTGCTCGTCGTCACCGGCGACGCTGGCGTCGGAAAGAGCCGGCTGATTTCTGAGCTTGCACACAAAGCCCGCACGGACGGCGCTGTCGTGGCCACCACACGCTGTTTCGGCATGGCTGGGGCACTAGCTCTGAAACCCGTTGCTGACTGGCTGCGCCATCCTCGCATCCAACGATCGCTGGCCACCCTCGACGAGATCTGGCAAGTAGAAGTAGATCGACTGATCCCTGGTGCGGCGGGCGACCCTTACGGCGGAAAGCGGGGGAGGGGGGTTCCCGAGCCCGTCGCTGCGTCTCGCGCGATGGTCGACGCCTGGCGCCGGCACAGATTCTTCGAGGGCCTCGCCCGGGGAATCCTCGCCACCGGCCAGCCGACGCTGCTCGTACTGGACGACTTGCAGTGGTGCGACGATGAGACAACCGCGTGGTTGCCGTTCCTACTCGGTCGAGCGGCAGGGGCGCCGTTGTTGGTCGCCGCAACGGCGCGACGCGGGGAGCTGGGAGACAACGCCGAGGTATCTCGGTTGTTGCCTGGGTTGAGGTCGGCGGGTTCCTTGATCGAGATGGCGCTTCCGCCGCTCGAACGAGCCGGCGTACGGGCGCTCGCAGCCTCATTCTTCGAGCGGGAACTCAGCGACGAGGAGGTCTCGCTTCTCGTCACCGCAACGGGCGGGTACCCGCTGTACGTCGTGGAGGCCATGCGAAGCGCAAGCGAGCTAGACCGGGACGAACCTCTTTCATCACTCGCGGATCTTCCGTCGGTGCTGCGCGATCGGCTTGAAGCAGCATCGCCTCACGCGCGCGAGGTTGCCGAGCTCGCCTCCGCCATCGGCCGCGACTTCACGCTTGATCTGCTCACCGAAGCCAGCGATCTCAACGTCGACGACGTGGTCCGCTCAGTGGATGAACTGTGGAGGCAGGGCATCTTCCGGGAACAGCCCAGCGGTTACGACTTCTCGCACGACCTGGTCCGCGATTCGGCGTACGCGTCGGTGTCGCCACCACAGCGGTGGCTGTTGCATCGTCGGATCGCGCAGAGTCTCCAGATCCTGCACGGCGAGCGCGAGGATGAAGTCGCCGCTCAGCTGGCCGAACAGTACGACCGAGGTGGCCGACCGGACCGTGCGCGGCACTATTACCGGCGGGCGGCGCAGCTTGCCGCCGCCGTGTTTGCCAACTCTGAGGCCGTGCGTTGCTTCCGGCGATGTCTGGAGCTCGTGGGGCAGCAGCCGGCTGGGCGAGCGCGCGACGAAGAGGAGCTCGACGTGCTCCTGGAAATGTCCCCGCCATTGAACGCCATCCACGGCTACTCCTCGGCCCAGCCGCAGGCGACGCTGGAACGGTCGGCGCATCTCGCCGAAAAGCTGTCCCGTCCCAGTGACCTGATGTCCTGCTTGGTCGGTCTATTTGCCCTGCGTTTGGTGCAAGGCCACGTCACCGATGCACACGAGTTCGCGACCCGTTCCCTTGATCTGGTGGAGGCCGAGCCCAAGACGGCCGGTCAGGCACACCTGATGATGGCCGCGTCCCTGACCACTCTTGGCCAACTCGAAGAGACCCTCGATCACTTCGAACGCGGCTGCGAGCTCTCGCGGGGCTCGGTGGCACTCGTCACCGGCACGCTGCCAGAAGTGCACGGCCTGGCCTACAGTGCGCACGCACAATGGCTACTCGGGAAACCGGAGCTGGCCATCGCGAGCTGTCGGGAGGCTGTCCAGCTCGCGAGGTCAGCAGACCACCCGTACAGCCTTGCAGCGGCCCTGGGTTACTCGGCTATCACGCACCAGCTCGTTCAGGACCGCGCAGGCGCCGGCGAGGCGGCGAACGAACTCATCAGTTTGTGCGAGCGCTACTCGTTCAGCTACTACCGCGAGTGGGGCGTGGTGGTCGACGGCTGGTTGCAAGGCGGTGAGGCCGGCGTCGTTCGCATCCAGCAGGGCATCGCCGAGCTTCGGTCGGCGGGCCAGCACGTTCGCATGCCGTACTGGCTGTACCTGCTGGCCGACGTGATGGTTCAGGCGGGGCGCACAGCAGCCGCGCGCGGCATTCTCGATGCTGCTCTTGCAGAAGCCGAACAGCACGACGAGCGATGGTGGATGCCCGAGGTGCTTCGTGCCCGGGCACGACTGCTGAGCCGCGATGCGGCGGTACCCATACTCCGTAAGGCCGCGATCCTTGCGAAGGAGCAGCACACGGAGTGGACACGCAGGTATTGGGAAGAGCTGCACTCCACCTCCGCGGGAGGCGCCTACGTAAACTTCATGATGGATGATGAGGGTGATGGGCGGATTAGGGCGTCGTATCGCGGTAACTATGACCGGCTGACTCGGGTGAAGAAGCGCTACGACCCGGACAACCTCTTCCACATCAACCAGAACATCCCACCTGCGCCCTGAGGCCGGTCGCCGACTTGTCAGCGCCCATGGCTGCTATAGCGACCACCGACGCTGACAAGTCGAAGTGGAGCGCGGCTATGAAGAAGCTCACTCGCTCCGGCGGGCGGTGAGTAGCAGATACTCCCAATCCACCGCGGTCGAATCCGTGCCGACGCCAAAGCGCTGGGCGTGCTCAACCAGGGCGCGGTCGAGTTCGGCGACCCGCTCAGGGTCCTCGGCAATGGCTTTGTAGATCGAGATCGTGGGCCCATAGTTGGCCTTGAAATAGTCCCGAAACGCCTCAGGCGTAGCAAAGTAGCTGACGCGGTACCGCTCGGGTCTCGGTCTGTATTTGCTCGACACGATCGCCGAGTAGCTCGCGTACATGATCTTCGTCTCCCCACAGCGGTGGCGGTTGGGCTCCCGGAGGCGGCGGTGGGGCGTACGGCTTCATGGTGGCGAACATCTGGCCGATGAATCCCGCCGGAGTCCACGCGATCAGGCCGATCGTGCCACCAGGCCGGCAGACGCGCACCAGTTCGTCCGCGGCAGGCTGGTGGTGTGGCGCGAACATGACGCCCAGGCAGGACAAGACAACATCGAAGGCATCGTCGCCGTACGGCAAGGCCTCCGCGTCCGCGGTTTCCCAGGTCAACTCGACACCGACCTCAGCGGCCCACTTCTTGCCGACCTCCATCAGTTCCGGCGTGAGATCTGAGGCGATCACCTGTGCGCCGGTTTGGGCTGCGGGAATGGCGGCGTTTCCGGTACCCGCCGCGACGTCCAGCACCAGATCGCCTGGCTTGAGCCCTGCCGCCTCGACCAGAATCGGGCCTAGTTCATGGACGAGATCGTCAACGACCGTGGCGTAGTTGCCTGAAGCCCAAACCGCCCGGTGCTTAGTCTTCAATGCCTGATCGGCCTCGCCTAGATTCGCGGGCTGGATGTGTGTCAATTGCGTCATTTACAGTTCCTCCTGCGAGAGATTTTTCCTACTTGTGAAGCTAAGCCAGCAAATGCAGTTTGCACTAGGGCGAAATGTGCAAGTCCTCTCAGTTGCCACGCCCAGATCACAGTGGCTGTGGGCGCAGGAACCCGCCCTCGTGCACCGACAACACCCGCAGTTGCAGTCCGGGCGTCTCCTTTAAGACATTGAGCGCATCGTCGCTAGCCATCCCCCAAATGTCGACCTCGTAGCTGTCCACTGCATCAAACACGCGTTCGGCCAACCGCTCGACGAACAGCTTGAGATGAGTGTCCAACGAGTCAGCGTCGGGATGCACATGCACGGTCGACACCTCGGTGCCGTCCTCGGATGTCCATGAGTTGAATGCGATGACACGCGGTTCCTCCGACTCCACCATCTCGGTGGCCTCTTTGCAATGCGCCTCGTACGCCTGCCGTTGGCCCGGCCTGACCCTTGATCGGGATATGAAGATGAGTGGTCCGGACATGTGATCCTCCTGTCGATTGGTTGCCTTCACGCTAGAAACCGACCCGGCCTCAGACATCTGTCGAACGACGTATCTTTGCTGCGACGCGTACTCGTCAGCCGATGACCAGGCCCCGGCGATGAGCGATGTCGGCCACCTCGGCTCGCCTGGACGCGCCGAGCTTGTGCAGGATGCGCGACACGTGTACGCCCACCGTGCGCGGGCTGATTACCAGGTTTTCGGCGATCTCGGCATTCGTCCTGCCAGCGGCCAGCAGCGGCAGGACCTCCAGCTCACGCTGGGTGAAGCCCAGCTCCGACGCGATCGCTGCCACCGTGCCAGGTCCTGCCTGGCCGACGCCGAGGCGCGCCGTGGCCAACAGGGCCTCGATCGCCGCAATGAGCGGCCTGGCGTCGAGGGCGACCGCCGTTTGATGGGCCGCAGTGAGTCCGCGCGCGGCCTCGCGGCGTCCAGCACGAGTCGCAAGCAGCGCGTACGCAAGGCGCCAGCGGCAGTAAGCCGCGTAGTAGGGATGCGACGCCTCGTCCCAGGCGGCTACAGCAGCACGCCATGGAGTTGGGTCGCGCCGGCCGTCCCATCGGGACAACTCAGCCGCTTTGGTTGCCCAGAAAGCGCGCAGCTGCGGATGGTCCTGGGAAGCTTCCATAGCACCTGGCACGACGGCCTCAGGCAGCTCGTCGCGAGGCTGGCCGTGCCTACGCGCCAGTTCGGAAAGGTCGGCCGCGGCACTAGCGACCATCACCTTTGCCTCAACACGCAAGACCGGATCGGTTGAGATCGCATCCGCCTGGACGGCGTACGCCATCGCCTCCGCTGCGGCTCCCCCCCACAGACACGACTGGGCCCGAGCCGAGAGAGCGATCGCCATCGGCTCCATTTGCTGAGGCAGATCCTTGGACAGCGCCGCGACCTCCTCCGCGCTCGCGATCACGGTCGCAAAGCGACCCTGGCCTGCAGCGAGCCTCGCCCGATACGCATACGTGAACATGGCCGGGACACCGTGGACTCCGCGGGCGACATTGTCTTCGAGGAACTCATTCGCCTCCTTCCAGCGACCCACATCGATGAGCAGCTCAGCGAGCATGTACTGCATCGCGCCGGTGTAACTCTTGCTCATCCCATATGTCGCGACGTACCGCAGCCCATCGCGAAGCACCTGTTCGCGCTCCGCCGTGCGGCCGAGCTGGGCAAGAGAGAGCGCGTGGCCCAAGTGGGCACGACAGAGCTCGTCGCCGGAGTCGCAGGCAACGGCCAGGTCGAGCGCCTCCCGCAATGCGACGAGTCCCTGCTTGCTGTCGCCGCGCGCGTTTCCCCACGCGAGGAGGGCGCGACACCGCTCCAGCGGATCATCGGCTGCCCGAGCGGCGTCGACGGCCTGCTGCGATATCGTGCGCGCGAGGTCGAGCCGACCGGCCATTGCGAGGTGCCAGCTGTAGCCCGACAGGACCCGCGCCCGGACCTGGGGCGGCGCGTCGTCGTCTAGCAGCGCGACGGACTGCTGTTGCGCTCGCTGTACGCCCGCCCCGTCCCGGCTCACCCAGCAATAGCGCGCAAGCCGCTCCCACCGCAGAGCCAGAACCGATGGCTCGTCTTCCTCCTCGAGGCTCTGCTTCGCAAGCTCAACTGCCCTAGTGAACTCACCGCCGAGGTACGCAGCCTCAGCCGCTCGGGCCAGCAGCGAGCCGCGTCCACCCGCCGCCGAGGCACGTTCGGCCGGCAGCGCGTCGAACAGCTCGAGCACCCGCTCCAGGTAGGCGTGAACCTCAGCGGGGGCGTGAACGCGCTCCGCGAGGGTTGCCGCGTCCAGGTTCGCTGGCGCAGCCCGTTCAGGCTCATCGGCCTCGTACCAGTGGTGGGCAAGGGCCGCCGCGTCTGGCTGCGGTACCGCGGCCAATGCCGTGGCGATCCGGTCATGGAGTTCTCGGCGTCGCTCCGGGGGAACCGCGCCGTACACCGCGTCACGCAGTAGATCATGGCGCATCCGATAACCCTTACCTTCGGGAATGAGGACGCCTGCCCTAACCGCGCGCTCCATAATGACCGCGACCACAGCCCCGTCCATCTGGAGCACCTCGGAAATGAGTCGGTGACTACAGCGCCCGCCGACCACGGCTACCGCTTCCACGGCTCCGGCCGTATGAGTGCCGAGCCCGGTGACCCGGGCGAGGAACAGATCGCGCAGGTGATCAGGCACACCCGGTGCACCTGCTCTTTCTGCGGCAAGAACCTCCTCTACAAGCAGTGGGACGCCACCACTACGCCGGTGGATGCGTTCGGTGGACTCGATCGACGGAGACGTACCCACGATGCCAGCGATCTGTGCCGCGACATCATTCGCCGAAAGGGCGTCCAGAGTCACACGCACGTTCGCGTCACGATGCAGCACCTCTAGGAATTGCTGTACCACAGGTCGCGGCGACACCTCGTCGTCACGGTAGGTCACGACCAGAGCCCAGCGACCTTCGCGCGACATCGCCAGCAGGTAGAGCAACGCATCGCCGGTTATGCGATCCATCCATTGCAGATCCTCGACGACGAGTACAGTCGGCCGGCGTTGGGCGAGCGCGACGGTCGTGCTGCGCAGCAGCTCGAATAGCCGGGACCTACGCATGTCGACGGCGCCAGTCAAGGCGTCAAGCACGTGAACGGCAGGCGGGTCGACGCTGCGGAACGCTGCAATGAGCGCGGAGTACGGCGGCGCGCCCGTTCCGAGGTCGAGACACGTGCCGACCAGCACGCGTAATCCGTCCGCCCGCAGCTGGTCGGCCAGGGTCGAGACATATCGAGTCTTGCCGATGCCAGCGGGCCCGCTCACAGTGACCACACCGGGGTGTCCATTGCGCAATCCGCGTAACGCGCCGAGCGCCGAGCTCAGTTCGTCGCCACGCCCCACGAAGGTCTCGCTCGCAACTCGAACCACGTTGGGCACGCGCCCAGTTTGCACCGCCTGGTCCCGGCTCTTGCGGCAGCCGCCTGCCGGAGGGCACATGGCTGTTGGCGTGAAACCGTACGTCTTCCATCACAGCCGGCGAAATGGGCGGGTGTGAGGGCCTGAAACCGTACGTATGCCATCACAAGCCTTCAACGGCCGCCCTGGGAACAGGTCACAATTGCTGTGGTCGTAGGAAGCCGCACTCATGCACCGGCAACACCGGCGGTCACGCGTCCGCTAGTGCCGTCGACGGTGACCAGCTGACCGTCGGTGAGAGCGGTCGTACCGGTGCCGGTGCCCATGACGGCTGGGATGCCGTACTCGCGGGCGACGATCGCGGCGTGCGAGGCCGGCCCTCCTGAGTCGACGACAACGGCTGCAGCGCGCTGGAACAACGTGGTCCAAGCGGGGTTCGTATAGGGGCAGACCAACACGTCGCCGGCGGCCAGTCGGCCGAATTCGGCAGGCTCACGGATCACCTTGACGGGCCCGGTCGCGGAGCCGCTACTGGCGGGGGTGCCTGTGATGAGCGCATCGCCGAGCTCGCGCCGCGGAAAGACCGCGCCTGGGTCGATGAGGCGCACTCCGCTCAATTCCTCCCGCCGCGCTGACCGGGTCCGCACGGCAGCGCGCAGTGCGTCCTTCTCGGATTCGGTGAGGTGGGCTGGATCGTCGACTGCCTCGAGCTCGTTGAGCCGCAGATGAAACACCGCCTCCGGCCCATCGAGTACGTCCACGTCGCGTAGCCGGCGCCCCATCTCCAGCAGCGACTTGCGAAGAACGGGCAGCGGCATGAGGAAGTAGAAATGACTGTCCTCGCGGAATGTGATTCCGGCGCGTGCGGCCTGAACCCAACGCTGCATGAGTGCGCGCCGACGCGGACCGTGTAATAGCGGGTGTTTCAGCAGTTCAGACATGGCACGATCACGATCTTCTGGTGGGCGTGGCGGCTCAGCCGCTAGCACCTTGATCAACGCGAGGACGGTCTCCGGCGCCTCGCCCTGAGTGGGCGGCGTGACCAGGACCGGGGTCACAGTCTCCCGGTGCCCGTACTCGGCGAGGTAGGTGTTGAACTCCTGGTTGAACTCTCCGAAGGCGGCGAGTGCCTGCGGGTCGAGTTCGTTGACGGCGTCGAGCAGTTGCGGATCCTTGCGGGCGCGAGCGGCGAGCGCCTCAAGGGCGCGGTTGGCGTCGGTGGTCCGAGTGGGGCTGACGATCAGGTCTGTGAACAAGGTGGAACGTCGCAGCAGGCGAAGCGCGAGAAACAGCCGGGCAAGTGCGAGACCGGTGCGGGGAAGGTAGTCGATCCGCAGCTCGCCGATCGGCTTGATCAAGTCGAGCGACTGCCTCGGCATTGTCTTGAGCCGGGGCCAGGGCATGGCTCTCAAATCCTTGGCCGCAAGTGTGTGGACTTTGTCAAGGAAGTCGAGGAAGCGCGGGTCATCCCTCCAGTGGCGGGGATCGTTGCGGCTGGCCAGGGTCGCGATCCGCCACGGCGCAAGCAAGGCGCCGACCGTTGGGCGCGGTGCAACCGGGACGAACCGGTCGACCACCCCGTACTCATCCTCCGGAAGGAATCCCTCAAACGCGTCCCGAAACCCGAACCTCCCGGTGACGCCGGCCATCAGGCCGGCCGGACCATAGGGCACCCAGGTGCTCATATCGATCGGGTACGGCCGCACCGGAAGGTAGTCGAGGAGGACTGAGCCGAGCCGACGTTGCGCAGCGTTCAGCTTCACCGGTGGCGGCGGCAGCGCGGTGATGGGACGTGCCTGCAGCAGCCACAGCTGCCCCTCTGCGTACGCCCATTCGATGTCCTGCGGGCGCTCGAAGTGCTCGGCGACTTCGATGCCTAGCCTCGCTAGATCTGCCAGCGCGGTGTCAGCCAGTCGCTCAGTGTGGTCGGGTTGGCCAGCCTGATGGATGACTCCACCACCCGGAACGCTGCTGACGATCACCTCGGGGCTGCCGGGTCGGTAGTCCCGAATCAGGCCGCGGTTGTCGAGCAGGTAGTGATCAGGTGTCACCAGGCCGGAGACCACGGCCTCGCCCAGCCCGCTCGATGCCTCGACCACGATCGTTTCGCGATCGCCACTGACCGGGTCGGCGGTGAACATCACACCTGCGACTTCGGAGTTGATCATCCGTTGTACGACGACCGCGATCCGGATTTCCGCGGAATCGATCTTGATGCGGCTGCGGTAGGCAATGGCTCGCTCGGTCCAGAGTGACCCCCAGCAGCGACGAACTGCATCGATCAGTGCTGCCTCGCCAACGACGTTCAGATAAGTGTCTTGCTGACCTGCGAAGGCCGCTCCTGGCAGGTCCTCGGCGGTGGCGCTGGAGCGGACCGCAACTGGCCCGGTTCCCAAGGCGGAGTAGGCGTTGGTGATCTCCGTCCGCAGCTCCGCGGGCATCGGGGCAGCCTCGATGTCCGCCCGAACAGCTGCTCCATCATCCGCGGCGATTCGCTCAGGAATGCCGAGATCGAGCGGTTGGATGACCGTCGCGTACGCGTCTGTGGTGACAACGAAGCCGTCGGGCACTGGGAAACCAGCCCGCACCAGCTCTCCCAGGTTGGCGGCCTTGCCCCCAGCGGTAGCGAGGTCGTCCTGACCAAGATCACCTAGCGATACCACGAATCTCATGCGGCCGGCTTAGCCTCACTCGACCGCCAGATGTCCGCGGCGATTTCACGCATCTGCTCGCTGAAGATTCCGCTGGGGTTGGCATCATGCAGCAGTCGCCGAAGATCAGATTCGAATGCTTCGCGGCGCTCCCCAAATAAGTGCGGCGTGGAGCTCGAGAGCGAGAAGATGCCCGCCACAATCTGATCACTGGTGCGCTCCACGACTTCCCCAGGAACCTCGATACGCTGCGGGCCGTCGAAGCCTGCTGCTCGCCAAACCTCTTCCTCGCGATTGGCCCAAAGCGAGCTCGCTAACCGACGACGGATCGGCCCGAGATAACGCTCTATCAGCTCGTTGATCGCCGAGCGAGGCGGGCTGGGATGGGATAGTAGAGCGTCAGTGTCGACACCTTCGTGCGTTGTTGCGTGTACGTGCACACACGCCCCGCCGTCCTCCAGCATTCCGAGCGCGACGCGAGCCACCTGAAGCTGATCCATCCAATGGAAGGACTGGGCGAAACTCATGACCCGGTACCGGCCCAGGTCTGCTGGCAACTCCTCGGCGCGCAGCTGCAGCCACTGCACATTGCCAACCCCAGCCTGCGCCGCCCGCCGCTTCGCCTCTGCCAGCATGTCCCGGTCTGCGTCAAGACCGGTCGCTTGCTCAAACCACGGCGCCAGCAGCAGGGTGAAGTTGCCGGGACCGCACCCGACATCGAGCAATCGGCCGGAGCCGTCGAGCGCCAGCTCCCTCGCTAGAGCCTCCCCGAGTGCGGTCGGGTAGCCGACGCGGCCAATCGCGTAATACCTCGCGCTCCCGGCATAGAGAGACGGGTGCCATTGCAGGCCAGGCTCGACCACCGGATCAGTATTGCCAGAACAAGGCCGTGGTTGATCAGAGGGGCCGCAACTCGAGTGGCAAAGGACCACTGGGTAGCACAGTTATCGCAGCATGCACGGGCAGCGAGCTCAGCGGAGTTTCCAAAATGAATGCCTGCAGGATGCCGGCAATCACGATCGGAATCTCGAGCATGGCGATCTGCATGCCGATGCATGCGCGCGGCCCAGCGCCGAAGGGCATCCACGCATATCTGTGGCCACCTGGGAACTGTCCGGCCGGAACATCGAAGCGATCAAGGTCGAAGACTTCAGGCTCAGGCCACACTGCAGGTGAATGGTGGATTCCCCAGATCGATACCTCGAGCCAAGAGCCCGCCGGAATGTGGTAACCGCCGAGGATCTCGTCGTCTCGGGGGCTTCGGTTCATCCCGTACGCAGCTGGAAATAGCCTCATGGATTCGCGCAGAAAGTGGTCGGTCCGCTCCAGCTGTGGGACTTCCTCAGCCGACGGCGGTCGTCCGTGCAGCCGATCGATGATCTCCCCCCGCAGGGTCGCTTGCCACTGTGGGGCCAGCGCCAGCTGGACAAGAGTGCAGGCCAGCGTTACCGCCGTCGTCTCGCGGCCTGCGATCAGGAAAAGCAGCACCTGGTTGGCGACTTCAGTGTCACTGAGACGGTCCGAAGCGTTCTCGGCGTCGCGTTCGGCAAGCAGTAAGCCGAGCATGTCCACCACGGGTCGCTTCACGCTCTCGGAGTGCCGCTCGGCAATGATCTCGTCCACGATGCGACGTACCTGGCTTAGCTCGTAAGTCAGCCGCCGGTTGTGAGATGTCGGGAGCCATCGTGGCATTGGGTGAGGGCTTACGGCGCGGCGCAGCAGCTCGTCGTTGACGATACTGAAGCGGGTGAGCTCAGGAACTGTGCGAGCCACGTCAGTGCCGAACAGGATGCGGCCGATCACCCGCGAAGTAATGGCCACCATCTCGGGGTAGAGGTCCACGCGCCGGCCTTCTGATGCGGCGGCCCGCCAGCGCTCCAGGAGACGCTCCGTCTCGTCGATCATGATGTCGACGTAGTCGCCAGCTATACGCCGCCGCGTAAAGATCGGCGCCAGGAAGCGACGCTGTCGGTGCCAGCTCTCGTCTTCGCTGGTGAGCATGTTGTCGCCCAGCGCCTGCCGCAGCTCTCGATAACCCGGCCCATTCTTGCGGAACCGCTCCGGCTGGCCGAGCACCTCGGCCGCCAGCTCGGGCGACGACACGCTGTAAACCGTGACACGCCACCCCGGCGGCCCCGCGCTAATCCGGGCTAGTCCGCCGACCTCGCTAGCCGCGCGCGAGATCGTGCCGAGAAAGTCGCGACGCAGCTCCATGGATCCGAGCACGGGCGAACCACTCAGCCGCGGCACGCGTTGTGCACGCGAAGCAGCCGTCATGATCTACACGAGACTAGCGCGGACCGTGATCGGAGCCTGAGTAGCGTACGCGCCGCAGCTGAGCGCGAGTGTGGCAAGTTTGCCTGGTGTTGTCCGATCATGCCTCGACAATCGCCCGTGCGTACGCTCTCGGAGTCCCCGCCAAGGAGCTGATCATGGTAGCTCGTGGGGAAGAGGGTCGGATATGGCGGCTTGATACCGATACGGGTGCGTTTGCGATCAAGGAGCTGATCATCCGTCGACGCCGGCTGATGCAGTCGCAGATGTCGCCTATCAGGAGACCGTGCTCGCGACCGGCGCGGTGGCCGCAGTCCTGGCAGCCGGAGCGGTACTCACCGACGTTTGCGCCGCTGTGATCGAAAACGACCCCGAATTCAGTGCTGGAGAGATCGTTCGGGCGATTGTGATCGCAAACGACCCTTGAGGCACTCGGTCAGCCGATCGGGACGGAGATCCCGATCCCTCCGCGAGTATCGGCGCCGTAACGGGCGATCTCTTGGTCGAGGTCGAGGCGACGAATCCGCTTGCGGGCCTCCCGGGCCGCGTCGTCCAGTCGATCGGCAGGCACGATCCAGGCGATCTCGAACTCCAGCCCATCCGGGTCCTTGCCGTAGAGGCTCTTGGTCGTTCCATGGTCCGACGAGCCGGCGAGCGCGCCGTTGTCGGCAAGGGATGCCGCCAGCTGCTTCATCTCCGCCAGCGTGTCGATCTCCCAAGCCAGGTGGTAGAGCCCGACGGTCGTGCGTCCGGCGCCGGACGGCCCGGCATTACCTCCGATCTCGAACAGACCCAGGTCGTGATCGTTGGTCGAGCCGGGCGCCTGCAAGAACGCCGCACCGGCGAATCCCTCAGGCGTCATGTCGATTCGTCTGAAACCCAGTACGTCGGTATAGAAGGCCACGCTGCGCTCGATATCGTTAACGAAGAGCACCGCGTGGTTCAAGCGGGTGATGCCCATAAATCCTTCCTCGTCTCGGCTTATCCGAAAGAACCGCAACGACGCCGTAGTTATTTCGTTGCATATTTCGACAGTGGGGAGCTCAAGATGGCGGAGACAACAGTGCTGGGTCGCAGCGATGTACGCGTCTCACGACTCGGATTGGGTGTCATGATCTGGGGCGAGGCCAGCGGCCTGCAGCGGGTGATGCCGGCCAAGAGCGCGTATGGCGGCCCGGATCCTGCTGGTGAGCAGGCGGCTTTCGAAGCGAGCCTTGCCGCGGAGGTGAACTTCTTCGATACGGCAGCTTTGTACAGCGCCGGTGGTTCGGAGCGCCGCCTCGGAGAGCTGGCGGAGGGCAAGGACGTGGTGATCGCCACCAAGTTCCCGATCACACCATTGGGGCGCGCTCAAGACTTGCCCCACGCACTCGAGGCCAGCCTGAAAAACTTGCGGCGCGGCTCGATCGATCTTTACCAACATCATTTCCCGAGCCCTCGCGTGGACATTGCAACGCTCATGGGGCTGATGGCGGATGCGGTCGAGGCGGGAAAGACCAAAGCGGTCGGTGTCAGCAACTACTCCGCAGCGCAGATGCGCACCGCGTACGAGGCCCTGGCTCAGCGCGGCATACCACTGGCGTCCAATCAGGTGCAGTACTCCCTGTTGCACCGGCAGCCCGAGACCAATGGCGTGCTGGACACCTGCCGCGAACTGGGCATCACCTTGATCGCCTACCAGCCGCTCGCCAGTGGCGCGCTCACTGGGAAGTATCTCGACGGTGGCCGGCCCGTCGGCATCCGCCGCTTCCGAGAGCCGTTCCGCGGACCGACGTTCCACGCCCTGAGGCCGCTTGTGACGCTGTTGCGGCTGATCGGTGATCGTTATGGCAAAACTCCGGGTCAGGTGGCGCTGCGATGGCTGCTCGAGCAGGAGAACGTCGTACCGATTCCGGGCGCGAAGAATGCCGAGCAGGCAAGGCACAATGCCGGCGCCCTATCCTTCCGGTTGACACCAGAAGAGCTCAGCTACCTCGACGAGGCGACCGGGTCGTAGCGCGGGTAAGGAATCAAGACAGCAAGGAGCCCGCCCGCAGGCGCGCAGCGACACGTTCCGCGGCCTTGCGCCCCGCCCGCTGGCGGATCAGACCCTCCTTAGCGACGCCCCTGACGCGGATTGTGGTCGATGCCGACGTCGTGGCGAGGAGCTGCAACGTCACCACGGCCGGGTTGAGGTTCAGCGCTCCAGATCCGACGACGGTGCGCAGCTCGTGCTTATCGTCGACGAGCCGAGTCTCAGCGGCCGGTTCGCCGAGTGAAGCGAGGACGCGCCGCGCCAGGGCCAGCGCCTCCTCCGGCGGCAATGCGAGAACGAGCAGGATCTCGTGGACATCTTCGGGCAGTAGCCGGGCGGCAAGCCGTGCGCCCAGCCGTCCACCGCTGGCAGCCTGCAGTCCGCCGGCAAGGCGACCGCTGCGCCAGCCCAGCCAGCCCAGCCGGTTGACGAGGTTTTCCTCTTCTTCCTGGGACACACCGCCACCCCTCTGTTTGGCGCCCACCACGTGACCAAAGGACCGTTACGATCTCCCACGGGTCGCGTACGGCGTGTGCGTAGGCAAGCTCATCCGTGGTGCCCGCCGCGGTCGGCGCCGGCCGAGCATGGAGAGCAGCATTTGCACCCGGAACCGGTGCCCGCGATACGGCTCGAGGATCTCGAGACAGGCGTCGTCGTCGAGCTCTTCGCCGGTGAGCGTGTAGGTGATGTCTCTGCCGACGTGATAGTCGCCGATACTCCAGGCATCCGGATCGCCGTGTGCCCGTTGCCGTACTTCTGCTGATGTCCACGGCCCCACGCCAGGAAAGCTGCACAGCGCTCGATCGGCCTGCTCGTACGAGCTAGTCAGGGTGCGCTCCAAAGCCGTCGCTCTGATGGCGGTGCGGACCAGGGTGCGGCTCCGCCGCTGCTCCACCCCGGCAGCGAGGAACCTCCAGCTCGGCACCCGAGACCACCCTTCAGGAGTCGGTGGCAGGTACATCCCGTACGCCGCTGTACTCGGCTCGCGCGCCGGACCGGGCGCAGGCTCGCCGAACTCGCGTACCAGCAGTCGCCACGCTCGGAATGCCTCTTTGCCAGTGACGACCTGCTCGATGCAAGCTGGCGCCAGCGCCTCGAACACCGCCTCGGTCCGACCCACTCGGTAGTGGCCATAGCGTTGCCAGGCCTCCACCAATGGCTCGTGCTCAGGCCGCGGCCGGAACGCCGCCGGATCGTCGGCCCCGCCGAGCAGCCGCGGCAATTGGTCAAGGCTCCACTCCGCACCCTCACCCCAGGCGCGGGCGGACACCTGGGTGCCGTTCGCGATGATCTTGATCAAGGCCGGCCCGGCTGGCGTACGCGTGGCGCGCAGGTGCAGGTCGCCGAGCCAGCGGTGAGTCGGGTCGCCCGGGCCGCGGCGCAGCTGAGCAAAGATCGGCCGCATCATCACGGGCTGCTCGAGCGTGATGTGGCGGGTCAAGCCGTTCATCGAGCCTCCGGGCGGTTGATCACGAAGACGCCATCGAGACGGCGCTGGAATCCATTGCGAAGCAGCACCGCCTGCGAGGCGACGTTGCCATCATCAGTCTCGGCAACGACAGTATCCGCACCGTCCTGCCACGCTTGCCGCAAGATCAACGCACAGGCCCGGGTGGCAACCCCCCGCCCACGCCAGGCGGGTACCACGCTGTAGCCGATCTCGACCTCCCACTCAGGACTCGGAGGCCCGTGGAATCCGATGTCACCCACAACCACGCCATCGACGATGATCTGATGGATCCACCAGGCGGGCGAGTCCTTCACCGTGCCGGCCATGGCCCGATGGGCAGCGAACAGCATCGCGATCGCATCGACGCTGTCAAGCATCGGATACTCCCGATGCCAGCGGCTTGTTGAAGCCTGGTGCCCTTTCACCACCTCAGAGCGCAGCTGGCCGGCCAGTATCAGTCGAGCCACCCCGACCGGCAACGGCACGAGCTGCACCTCAAATGAGGAGGAGGCGCTGTACCCGCGAGGGCTCAGTCTTCGCTGGCTTGCGGCCATGGGTTCTTCCGGCAAGCCCTGAGTCCCTTGGTCTGTTGCATCATCACTGGCGCCAGCCGCCGTGGGCCCGGGCAGTCCACGTGCCGCTTGCCGAGCGCGTGTCCGAACTCGTGGTTGACCAGATAGCGCCGGTAGTCGGTCAGATCAGAACCGTATGCGTCGGCGCCGAGCAGCCAACGCTTGGCGTTCAATACGACCCTATTGCCGTTTTGACAAGACACTTCCCCACGGGTCAGGTACGGCGCGCACAATCGGTCAGTCGTCTCCGGCGTCACGATGTAGGCATGCAGGGTGACCTTCTGGCCAACCGGCGCGAGCTCGAAGCGCCAACGACGGGTGCCTCGCCAGCTGCGCGGATCGTCGAGCACTTTCTGGATCTGCACAGCGGCCTCATCGGGATTGATGGACAAACCGTCTTCGACCCGTACGTCGTAACGGATTAAGGACCCGGACGACGTCGTTGGTCTGACGCCTTTCCTGGCTGCCCGGTACGTTCCCGGCCCGCTGCCCGGCACCTCGACTTGGTGCATGCCCTTGGACTTGGGCTTCGCCTGCAACTTGACCGATGTCACGCGCTTGTCGGCCGATGTCGGACGTTCGGCCCTCGCTGTCGTGGACGGGGATTCGGACACAGTGCTGCTCGGCTGGGGGACAGGAATGCCGGCTAGCGGGGCAGCGACCTGAGTGCGGAGGTTGCTATCTGTCAGCACTGTCGGCACCGCCCGTAAACACAGCCCGACAAGGCCAAGCGCAATGATTCCGGCGACGAGGCCAGCGGCGCTGCGGCGGCGTCGTACCGTCCTGCCAATCCCAGCAGAGGGATCAGCCCGGATATGACCAGGATGGTGTGGGTTAGATTGTGGGCTGAGTTCGCTCCTGGATGCCTGGCGAGCCATCGTGCGGTACGGCCGAGTGCCGTCCCGACTCGTCGCCTCAGGTAGCCGACTCACGGGGACTAAGACTAGGCGGCATCAGTGGCTCACTCATACTCCAGGTCAAAACGTCGTTCAGATATCGGTCCGCAGCCGTTGATGAATCCGAACGAGCTGCGTCGCCGCCAACGTGCGCTGCGGATCCTCATCGTGGTCCTGATACCGCTGGCGATCTGGACGCTGGTCGGCTTGGTTGCCTTTTGGCCGGGCGACATTTCGCGCCACGTGAACGCCGACGTGGCCGGTTACAACGTTCCGGGCATCAGTTACCCAACGGCGCGGATCACCAGCATCAAGGAGATCTCGTGCGAGGGCCTGGCGGGATCCACACCAGGGGCAACCGACGCACGCTGCGCTGACGTGACATCTCAGCTGCTGGAGGGCGACGACAAAGGCAAGGCTGTGACGGTGCCGGTAACTGCGGCGATCTACTCCTCAGGGGTTGAGGTCGGCCAGGTCATCAAGTTGGTACGTGTGCCGCCGTCCGGCGATCAGCCGGCCCAATACCAGTTCTCTGACTTCAAGCGGAGCACGCCGCTGCTCGTTGTGGGTTTGATCTTCGCCGCAGTGGTGATCGTGGTTGCCCGTTGGCGTGGCTTTGCTGCGCTGATCGGGTTGGGATTTGCAGGCTTCATCCTGGTCACGTTCATGTTCCCGGCACTGATAGCCGGGTCCAATCCGATCATGGTCGGGCTGATCGGCTCCTCGGCAATCATGTTTGTCGCACTGTACGCCGCTCATGGCTTCAGCGCTCGGACGACGACCGCGCTGGTGGGGACTCTCTTTGGATTGATCTTGATATCACTCCTGGGCTACCTTGCGACCAAGTGGTCGCACCTGACCGGTATTGCTGCGGAGGACGACTATCTGCTGGCAGCTGCGGCGCCCGATCTCCAGCTGACTTCGGTAGTGATTTGCGGGATGATCGTCGCCGGTCTCGGCATTCTCAACGACGTGACCATTACTCAGGCCTCCGCGGTCTGGGAACTCGCGGATCAAGGCACGACGCGCAAGCATCTGTTCTCGCGGGCGATGCGGATCGGCAGGGATCACATTGCCTCGACGGTCTACACGATCGCCTTTGCGACCGCTGGCGCGTCGCTCGGTGTGTTCTTGCTGATCAAGATCAATAACCGCCCACTGCTCGATGTGCTGCAGACCGAGCGGTTCGCGGCCGAACTATTGAGCATCCTGGTGGGCTCGATCGGGCTTGTCTTGGCGGTGCCGCTCACCACGGCCGTAGGAGTGGCCGTAGTGCATGCCAGTGGAAGCGGTCGCCGTCCGGTACGCCAGCCCGCCACGACTCCCGTCCGTACCAGACAGCCAGCAGCTGTCGCGGAACCGGCGCTACCGAATCAGCCGGAACGCCACCCCCAGGAGATGCCGCAGCCGCAAGAGGCGACGACTACCCACCTGCCGCGCACGAGCGGGCTGCCCCAGCCGGAACACGGCCCGCAGGCGGCACCCCAGCCGCCCGAGCCGATAACCACCCAACTGCCGCGTACACCCGTGCCGCCCCAGCCGGCTGTATCGAATGGGGGCGGTGAGCCACCCGCTTCGGAGGGTCAAGCCAAGCGCCGCCGCTCACGCCGTCAGGCTGACGATGATTTCGGAGACTTCAGCTACCTCCACGACCCCGGCGATACCGAGCCCCAGACCCCTGGATCCCGCGGCCGGCGTGCGCTCTGAGCGACCGGCTCACTGCAAGGTAGGTAAACGTAGGTTTCTGCCCGCCAGTTCGTGAGGCGAGAGCCGCGCTTGAATTCAAGCTGACTTTAAGTTGAACAATGGACCCATGCCTCATGCACTGATCACCGGTGCCTCGCTCGGGTTGGGCCGCGCTGTCGCCTTCGAGCTGGCGCGGCGCGGCTGGAACCTGACGATCGACGCCCGGCACGCCGAGCCGCTTGCCAGCACGGCATGGGCCCTGTCAGAGCTCACGTCGGTACGAGCCCTTCCGGGCGATGTCGCCGATCCAGCGCATCGCGAGCAGTTGGTGGCCGCTGTAGTGACGGCGGGCAGGCTCGATCTTTTGATCAACAACGCGAGCGATCTCGGTGGATCACCGCTGCCGCAGCTGCGTGATCTTGACCCGGAGGCATACGAGCAACTGCTGCGTACCAACGTCATCGCTCCGCAGCAACTCATCCGAGAGCTGCTGCCTTCACTACACCCACAGTCTGTGATCATCAACGTCTCCTCCGATGCGGGCGTCGAGCACTATGAGACATGGGGTGGCTACGGGTCGAGCAAGGCAGCGCTTGATCACCAGACCATGACCTGGGCGGCCGAAGAGCCGGACTTCAGGTGGTACAGCCTCGACCCGGGCGATATGCGGACCGCCATGCACCAGGCAGCGTATCCGGGCGAGGACATCAGCGATCGGCCCGAGCCAGAGAGCGTGGCCCCGATCGTGATGGCTCTGATTGCCTCTCACTTGCCCAGTGGCCGCTATCGGGGTGCCGACCTGATCACAACCCTGGCGGCCAGAGCCGGTTCGCAATGAGCACCATGCTGGCGACCCAACCCCATACCAGATTCACTTTTCCCGAGGACCGTACGGCAACAGAGCCGCCTGAGCAGCGGGGTCTGCGACGGGATGGCGTTCGGCTCATGGTCGCAACCCCTGCTGGTATCCGGCATACCGTCTTCCACCGCCTCAGTGACCAGCTGAGCGCCGGCGATGTGCTCGTGGTGAATACCTCTGCCACAGTGCCCGGCCAGCTGGATGGCATGCGGAACGGTTCAGCCGTCGTTGTGCACGTCGCGAATCGGCTCAGCGACGGTACTCGGGTGATCGAGTTACGCACCGCGCCAGACGCCTCGGCTCCGGTCCTCGATGGCGAGGTGGGTGAACGCATTAGCCTCCCGGCGGGTGGCGTCCTTGAGTTGATCGCGGCGTATCCAGAGCTGCGCGCGGCGGATTCGAAGCGCGATGCGCGAGCAGCTCATCAAGAGAATGCCTCCTCACCGACTGGTGTCGGAAATCGGCTGTGGCGTGGCCGGGTGAGCGCCTCGCAGAGCCTCTCGGCCTACCTGCGGGAAAATGCACGGCCGATCAGCTACGGCTACCTCGACGGATCGCTCCCGATCTCGGCGTACCAGACAATCTTCGCCCTCTGCCCCGGCAGCGCGGAAATGCCGAGCGCGGCCCGACCGTTCAGTGCCGAACTGGTGGCACGGCTGGTGGCTCGGGGAGTGATCTTTGCGCCTATCACGTTGCACACCGGGTTGTCCTCGCAGGAGGCGGGGGAAGCTCCACAGCCGGAATGGTTCGAGGTCAGTGAGACGACCGCCCATCTGGTCAACTCCAGCCGGGCGCGGGGCGGCCGGGTGATAGCGGTAGGCACAACCGCCACCCGCGCCATCGAATCAGCAGCTCGTCCTGACGGGACCGTGGCAGCCGCCTCTGGATGGACCGACCTGGTGATCTCTCCGGAGCACCCGGTACGCGTTGTCGACGGGTTGATCACCGGATGGCACAACCCTGAGGCGTCCCACTTGCTGCTGGTGGAATCCGTGGCCGGCGCCGCGCTGACCCAGCGTGCATACGACGCGGCCGCAGCCGAGCATTATCTCTGGCACGAGTTCGGTGATTCTTGCCTCTTTCTTTGAGGCTGCTCGCGCATCGCGCTCTGTCTAATTTGCTCGCTCCGCTCGCTGCGATGTTCGCTGGGTTGCCGCCGTCTTCGTCGGATCTGGCCGGACGGAAAAGCGTTGTCCCGCCATCTCCTCCTGCAGATCGGCGGCGCGAACATCGCGAACCGCCTTGTCTGCAGGCGCGATACCCGACGCTCGCAGCCTGCACTGCGGAAGACTTAACGCTGAGGTAACGAGAGTGTGAGTAGGCTCCGCCTTATGGCGGACGTGCTCTCCAGCTACCAGACAGGTGAGGCGTTCGACGAGATGATGGACGCGGAGGGCAGCGTCCGGCCCTCGTACCAGGCCGTCTACACCGCCCTCAGCCAATCAACCTCAGACGATCTCCGCATGATCGCGGAGTTTCTTGCCAACAACTACACCCAAGCCGGTGTGACGTTTGACGTCGGCGGCGTGGAACGGCCCTTTCCGCTCGATCTGGTGCCGCGGGTGATCGCGTCGCCGGAGTGGGAGATCATCGAGGCTGGTGTCGCGCAACGCGTGAAAGCGCTCGAGGCGTTTCTGGCTGACATCTACTCCGACGCTCGGGTGATCACCGACGGGGTCATTCCCAGCCAGCTGGTCACTTCCTCCACCCATTTCCACCGGGCGGTGTGGGGCATCAAGCCTGCCAACGGGGTACGCATCCATGTCGCTGGGGTGGATCTGATCCGCAATCCAGCCGGCGACGTACGCGTGCTCGAGGACAACGTCCGCGTGCCGAGCGGGGTCTCGTACGTGATGACCAACCGCAATGCGATGGCCACGGCGATGCCCGAGGCCTTCGCCAACCAGCGAATCCGACCGGTGGCGGGTTATCCAACACGCCTGCTCACAGCCCTACGCAAGGCGGCGCCGCCCGGGGTCGACGACCCGACCGTTGTGGTACTCACCCCAGGCGTCTACAACTCCGCCTACTTCGAGCACACCCTGCTAGCGCGCACCATGGGCGTCGAGCTGGTCGAGGGCCGCGATCTTGAGTGCCGTCGCGGCAAGGTCTTCATGCGCACCACCGCCGGGCTGCAGCGGGTGGACGTCATCTATCGCCGCGTCGACGATGATTTCCTTGATCCGGTGCATTTCCGCAGCGACTCGATGCTCGGCGTGCCGGGTCTGGTGAATGCCGTGCGTACCGGCGGTGTAGCACTGGCGAACGCCATCGGCAACGGTGTGGCAGACGACAAGTTGATCTATACCTACGTGCCGGACTTGATCAAGTACTATCTGCGCGAAGACCCGATCATCGCCAACATCGATACCTGGCGGCTGGAGGAGGACGAAGCCCGCGAGGAGGTGCTGGATCGTCTCGAGGAGCTGGTCGTCAAGCCGGTTGACGGCTCCGGCGGCAAGGGCATTGTGATCGGGCCCCGTGCGACTAAGGCTGAACTTGATGATCTACGGCTGCGGGTGATTGAGGACCCACGTGGTTGGATCGCGCAGCCGGTAGTCCAGCTTTCCACCGTGCCGACGCTGATCGAGGACTGCCTGCAGCCGCGCCATGTCGATCTTCGACCATTCGCGGTCAACAATGGCGATGGGGTGTGGGTGCTTCCAGGAGGATTGACCCGAGTGGCCTTGCCTGAGGGGGAGCTCGTCGTCAACAGCAGCCAGGGCGGCGGCAGCAAAGACACCTGGGTGCTTAGCCCACCTCCGCATCGATCACCTTCAGTTCGGAACGCCATCGAGCACGACGAGAATGTTGATCAAGTCCAGTCGCAGATGGCAGTGCCGATCACCGTGGCCGAGATTCCGGTTGGGGCGATGCCCAAGTTCGCCGAAACGCAGCGGCAGCAGCAAGATCAGCAACAGCAGAGCCGGAAATGGAGTCGGTGATGCTGAGCCGGATCGCTGAGTCCATGTTCTGGATCGGCCGGTACGTGGAGCGGGCCGAGGACACGGCGCGGCTGCTGCAGACCCACCTGAGGATGCTCATCGAGGACACCACGGCCGCCGAGGTGGATGCCTGTCGCGACCTGCTGGCGCTGATGAGTGTTGATCATGTCGAAGAGCCGACGCTGACCGACCTGCTGCGGGTGCTCGGCTATGACCCGGCTGAGCCAACATCGATCTACTTCGCGTACGCCGCTGCGCGGGACAATGCGCGCCGGGCTCGCGAGGTGATCCCGCTCGACCTCTGGGAGTGCGTGAACACGACTTGGCACCAGCTCCCGACTACCCCATTCGGAGCGAGCGGCGCCCATGTGTTCCTGAACTGGGTACGCGAGCGCAGTGCCATGTTCTCAGGAATCGCTCGCAGCATTATGGTCCGGGACGACGGCTGGGAGTTCATGTCCATGGGCCGATCCTTGGAACAAGTTGACATGACCTCGCGGCTAGTTGCGTCGGCGTCGCTCACTCACGGCAGTATCCAATGGCCTGCGGTGCTGCGGGGGTGCGGTGGACATGACGCGTTCTTGAGGACCTATCGAGGTTTATACACTGACCGCGAGGCGGTCGAATTCTTGATCGTGAACTCTAGGTTTCCGCGCTCGATCATGCACGGGCTGATCGCTGCTACCGACAGCTTGGAGAAAGTGGCTCAGAACAATGTGCTGACCGCTCGGCACGCCCAGGCTGCAGTTCGCTCGCTCGGCCAGCTCCGGGCTCGTTTGGAGTACGCCGATCCTGATGATTTGCTGGCCAACCTCAACCGTGAGATGTCAGCCGTGCAGGATGTGATGGCGCAAGTGAGCATCACCGTCGCCACCAGCTATTTCGCCGCTGCCGACCCGACCGCCTGGATCACCGAAGGGACGCGTTGAGATGCGGCTGAGCATTGATCATCAGACCGGATTCCGGTACGCAACACGGGTCAAGGCCTCATACAACGAGGCGCGGATGTCGCCGGCGGAGACTGACCACCAGACGGTCTGGAGCAGCCGGGTCAATATCGAGCCTGCGGCGTGGAGCTTCAGCTATACCGACTACTGGGGCACCGTCGTTACCACCTTCGAGCTGCATGAGCCGCACGATCGGCTGAGTGTGCACGCACAGGGGGTAGTGGAGACCCATGGAGATGATCTTGCTTGGGATGTCGACCGGCGAGTCGCGCCTAATGATCTTGGTTGGGCAGCGCTTCGGGACCGCGCTGTGGTGGACAAGATGGCCGAATTCCTTACCATCAACGAGCGCACCGAGCCACCCAAAGAACTGTCCGAGCTGGCTGCGATGACGACTTCCCAGCCGCCTCGACTGGCGGCCCTGGACGTCTGTGCCCTGATTCATGATCGTCTCAGCTACGAACGCGGCTCAACAAAAGTCACGAGCACGGCGACTGAGGTATGGGAGCTGCGGCGCGGGGTCTGCCAGGACTACAGCCACCTGGCGCTGGGAGCATTGCGCTCGATCGGCCTGCCCGCACGTTACGTGTCGGGATATCTGCATCCGGGGAGCGGCGAGCCGAACACCACTGTGGAAGGCGAAAGCCACTCGTGGGTGGAGTGGTGGTGCGGCAGTTGGGTGTCGTACGACCCGACGTTGTGTCAGCGGCTGACCGACGGGTACGTCCGGGTGGGCAACGGTCGTGACTATGGCGACGTCGCACCGTTGCGCGGCACATATTCCGGCGGTCGTTCGGAGATGTTTGTCACCGTCGAGATGACCGAGCTCGGCTAGGCCTCGGACTTGGTTGGCAGAAACGCACGTGCACGTTCCTTCCCCTCGCGTCACACACGTTGCAACGGATGCAGAGTGACTGAAACGAACGTTCACGTGAGTTTCTGCGCGGGACGCTGCGTGTGATGGGAGCTTTGCCGTGGTCGGCTTACTGACGTCGCAACGGGAGAGGGACGTGGCGGCGTACCTGATCGGGTTGCTGGTCTCTCTCAGCCTCGCGCTTGCTCGGATACGCCCCGCTCGGTGAGTTGCGGCGCTACTACGGCGTGCGGTGAACGTCGCAGCCGTCTGGGCCCAGATGTCTGAGGCCGATATCTTGTCGGCATGACCAATTACGGGCAGCAGCCGCCTTACGGGCAGAATCCGCAGAATCCGTACGGGCAGCAGCAGTCCGGGCCGTACGGTCAGCAGCCGCAGCAGTACGGACAACAGCCCGCCGGACGGCAACCTCAGCCGCCCTATCCTCCTCAGCAGGGGCAGTACGGTCAGCAACCGGGTCAGTACCCGCCGCAACAACCGTATGGTCAGCCCGGCCAAGGGCCGTACGGCCAGCAGCCGACGCAGTGGACTCCGCAACCGCCTGCCATGAAGCAGCCTGCTGTGGTCCAGCGCCCGCTGCCAGTGGTGACCATGGAGACTGTTCCGGGTCGCGAGATCTCCTCCGTGGTCGGCGACGTGGTTGGAGTTGTAGCGCGCACCCGCGAACTGCGGCCGGATTTGCGCGGCGTCAACCCACTGGACGGCTATGTCGTCATGCTCACCGACTCGCGTCAAGAGGCGGTGGCTCGGATGGTCGAGATGGCGGTGGCCGCAGGTGCAGACGCGGTCGTCGGGCTCAAGTTCGACTGCAGCGAGATCACCCAATCGCTGAGTGAGGTAGCGGCGTACGGCACAGCGGTGAGACTGGTGCCGGGAGAGGACGATGCAGTGGAGGCCGCTGCTGCTGAGCAGAGCAGCCCAATTACCGAGAGCGGTGATCAACTCCAGGCCGATGAGGACACCATTCGCAACTGGCCGCCACCGAGTTCGTGGCCGTCCAACGAACCCGAGCAGCAATCTCCTGGCTCCGCGGGTGATCAGCCAGGAGCCCGCCCATGACATCCAAGGATCCGGCACCTGAGCAAGATCAGACACCCGAGGACGAGACCAAGCGCAAGTTCCGTGAGGCCCTGGCCGCCAAGCAGGGACGTAAGGGCGAGGACCACATCGACAATCCTCAACAGCCTGTGCACACCCAAGGCCCGGTCGAGACCAAGCGCACGTTTCGCCGTAAGACCGGCTAGGGTCCTCCGGCTAGCTCAGCGGCGGTCTAAAACCGCCCTATGTGCCGTGAGCCACTCGAAGGGCACCATCGAACTGCTCCGCCAGGCTGACCCGCACCCCATCGTCGTCTACTTCAAACCGGACCTCGGAAAGATCAGCAACGATGGCATCGGCGTCCAGCGCCTCGCGCGGTGTCGTCGTGACGACGGCCAAGGTGAAGCAACCGGCGGCGTGGGCGGCTTCTAGTCCCTTGGGAGCGTCCTCGACCACAAGGCAGCGCTGCGGGTCGACGCCAAGTCGGCGGGCCGCCTCGAGGAACGCGTCGGGATGGGGTTTGCCATGCGCTACATCATCCGCGGTCACGATCACCGAGGGTGGCACCAGCTGCGCCGCCGCGATCCGCGCTTGCGCCAGCGGCACCGTACACGATGTTGCGATCGCGTTCTTCGCGGTCTCCAGGGAGGCCAGCGCCTCGACTGCACCAGGGAGGACCACGATGTCGTCAAGATCGGCAATCTCCAGGTCGCTGATGCGTTGCATAGCTGCCTCGTGCAGATGGTCGGGCATCACAGCGCGTACCACCGATGCTGAGGGGATCCCGTGGTGCCTGTGCATGTCGATCGGGGCGACCCCGTATTCACTGGCCCACGTGGCCCATGCCCTGAGCACCGCGGGGGTTGAATCGATGAGTGTTCCGTCTAAGTCGAAGATGACTGCCTCGAAGACCTCATCTGCCAGCTGGCCCAAACCCACCGCTTACTCCTCCACGAATCGACAAGCGGGCGACACTGTCATGTGCACTCCGCGCTCAATGTGGCCAACCGCGCGACGGCCGCCAATAGTCCCGTTGGTTTCCGAACGGGCACTTTCTTTGCGTATTCGATTGTTGAGTGAGTGCTCACTCATTATGCTGGCCAGGTGACCCGTGCCGCCCCGTTGCCTCTCGATGAGCGGCGAGCCGCACTCATCGCGGCTACGGAGCCACTGCTGGAACGTTTCGGCCGCGAGGTGAGTACCAGGCAGATCGCTGAGGCCGCAGGTATCGCCGAAGGGACGATCTTTCGGGCCTTTGCCACGAAGGAGGCCTTGATCGATGCGGTCATCGAGGATGCTTTTGACACCCGGCGCACCTGCAATGAGCTCGCCCAGATCGATCCGGGCTTGGAGCTTGAGGAGCGGTTGAGTGCGGCAGTCGTCATCCTCCAGCAGCGACTGCGGAGGGTTGTCACGCTGTTCGGATCGTTGCGCCTCCGCAGCGCCGCCCATGATCACGACCGTTTCCGGGCCAAGCAGCAGACCGACAATGAGCTGCTCAACAGTGCCATCGCCTTGGTGATCGAGCCAGACCAAGATCAGCTCCGATTGGAGGTCATGGAGGCGGCCAGCGCTCTGCGTACCATCACCTTCTCCATCACCCATCCCATTCTCGGTGACCAGCGTCTCGCCAAACCGCAGCAGATCGTTGATCTTGTTCTGGAGGGCATCCGCCGGCACCCGGCACCCGACGGAGGGCGGGCACCATGCTGATCCGCCTGCTCCGCAGCTACCTCGCTCGCTACCAGCGCCCCATCGCGGGCCTGCTGATCTTGTCGCTCGCCGGCACCATGGCTGCGCTGCTGCTCCCCAGCCTGAATGCGGCGATCATCGATGAGGGCGTGGCCAAGGGCGACACCGCCTTCATCTGGCGTACCGGCGCGATCATGCTCGTCGTCACATTGGTACAGGTCGGCTGCTCCATCTGGGCGTCCTATTTGGGCGCAAAAACAGCGATGAGCTTCGGCCGCGACGTACGCGCGTCACTGTTCGAGCGCGTGCTCTCCTTCTCTTCCCGGGAGCTCAACCAGTTCGGTGCGCCCACGTTGATCACTCGGAACACCAACGACGTACAGCAGGTGCAGCTGCTGGTGCTACTGAGCACCACCATGTTCGTCGCAGCGCCGATCACCATGATCGGCGGCATCTTCATGGCGCTGCGTACTGATGTCGGGTTGTCCTGGCTAGTCGCAGTGGCGATGCCAGTGCTCGCGTTCTCGATCTTCCTGGTGATCCGGAAGATGGGACCACTGTTCCGGTTGATGCAGACGCGAATCGACAATGTCAACCGGATCCTGCGCGAGCAGATTACCGGCATTCGGGTAGTACGGGCGTTCGTCCGTGAACCGTACGAGACAGCGCGCTTCGCACGCGCCAACGCCGAACTCACCGATACGGCCACCTCCGTAGGACGGTTGATGGCGACGATCTTTCCGATCGTGATGTTCATCCTGAACGTCTCCAGCGTTGCCGTGTTGTGGTTTGGTGCGTGGCGCATCGATGCCGGCGACATGCAGATCGGAGCGCTGACGGCCTTCCTGACCTATCTGATTCAGATCTTGATGTCGGTCATGATGGCGACCTTTCTCCTGATGATCGCGCCGCGGGCCGCGGTCAGCGCCGAACGGATCCAGGAGGTCTTGGATAGCAACTCCTCGGTGGTGCCGCCGCAGCATCCGGTCGATGAGCTGCCGGCCAGCGGCGTGGTTTCCTTCCAGGACACGGAGTTCACCTATCCGGGAGCGGAATCGCCGGTGCTGCGGAAGATCACATTTACGGCTGAACCCGGACAGACGACGGCGATCATCGGTTCCACCGGTGCCGGCAAATCCACCCTGATCTCGCTGATCCCGCGGCTGTTCGATGCCACTGGCGGATGGGTCAAGGTGGATGGCGTCGAGGTGCGAGACTGCGATCCTGAGCTGCTTTGGAGCAGGATCGGGCTGGTGCCGCAGAAGGCCTTCCTCTTCTCGGGCACCGTCGCCAGCAACCTGCGCTACGGCAAGCCGGATGCTACGGACGAGGAGCTGTGGCGGGCGCTTCGGGTGGCCCAGGCTGAGAACTTCGTACGCGAAATGCCCGGCCAGCTGGAGGCGCAGATCTCCCAGGGCGGCACCAATGTTTCCGGCGGGCAGCGACAGCGCCTCTCGATTGCGCGAGCACTCGTGAAGCGGCCGGAGATCTATGTCTTCGACGACTCCTTCTCGGCGCTGGACGTGGCCACCGACGCGCGACTGCGCGCCGCGTTGAAACGGGAGACGGCCGAAGCTGCAGTGATCATCGTCGGGCAGCGGGTGGCGACTATCGCCGACGCGGACAAGATCATTGTGCTGGAGCATGGCGAGATCGTGGGCTGCGGTACTCACGAGGAGCTTCTCGCACGCTGTCCTACCTATGTGGAGATCGTCGATTCCCAGCTCAGCGCAGAGGAGGCTGCAGCGTGAGCGGGAACGGCGAAACCAACTCGATGCGCTCAGCTCGTGCCGCTGGCAATGGGCAGCCGGTACGCAAGGCTCCCGAGCGGCCAAAATATGGTCCGCCGGCAGGCGGCGGGCGCATGTTCGGGCAACAGCGTGCAGTCGAGAAGTCGCTGAACTTCTTGCCCTCGCTTAGACGGTTGCTTGGGCACCTGGCGCCGGAGCGGTTGATCTTGAGCCTGGCCGTGCTGCTGGCCGTCGCGGGCGTTGCGATGAACGTGCTCGGGCCAAAGATCTTGGGCATGGCCACGGACGTGATCTTCACCGGCGTATTGGGCAAGAACCTGCCAGGCGGGGCAACCAAGGAGCAGGTAGTTGCCGAGTTGCGAGCTCAGGGCAATGACCAGTTCGCCCAGATGGTCGAACGGCTGAATGTGATACCAGGGCAGGGCATCGACTTCACGCTGCTGAGTAAGCTCCTGCTGCTGGCGCTGGTGCTGTATTTGGTGGCGTCGTTGTTCTTGTGGTTGCAGGGTTACTTGTTGAACGGCGCAGTGCAGCGTTCGATCTACGCCCTACGTAGCCAGGTCGAGGAGAAAATCAACCGGCTGCCACTCAGCTATTTTGACAAGCAGAGCCGCGGCGAGCTGCTGAGCCGGGTTACCAACGACATCGACAACATCTCTCAGGCGCTGCAGCAGACGCTGAGCCAGTTGCTCACCTCGCTGCTCACCGTTACCGGTGTCACCGTCATGATGTTCGTCGTCTCGCCGGTGCTGGCCCTGATCGCGTTGATCACGATCCCGGTAGCGATCTTGGTGACAGCCTTGATCGGCAGGCGCGCGCAGAAGCTCTTCATCCAGCAGTGGAAGTCCACTGGGGAGTTGAACGGGCACATCGAAGAGGCGTTCACCGGGCATTCGCTGGTGAAGGTGTTCGGCCGGCAGCGCGAGGTCGAGGCGGTGTTTGGAGAGCGGAACCATACCTTGTACCGCGCCAGCTTCGGCGCCCAATTCGTCTCCGGTTTGATCATGCCGACGATGTTCTTCATTGGAAACCTGAACTACGTGGCGATCGCCGTGGTCGGCGGGCTCCGGGTGGCCAGCGGCACGATGAACCTCGGCGACGTACAGGCGTTCATCCAATACACCCGAATGTTCACCCAGCCGCTGACTCAGCTGGCCTCGATGGCGAGCCTGCTGCAATCTGGCGTTGCATCCGCCGAACGGGTCTTCGAGGTGCTCGATGAAGAAGAGCAGGTGCCGGATAAGGCGAGCTCGCTGAACCCGACCTGCGGACGGGTGGCGTTCGAGCACATCTGGTTCTCTTATGACGCCGACAACAACAAAGGGGACGACCCCCTTGAACCCCCGGAAGAGCGTAGAGAGCCACTGATCGCAGACCTCTCTCTGGTGGCCGAGCCAGGCAGTACGGTGGCCATCGTTGGCCCGACCGGGGCAGGCAAGACCACACTGGTCAACCTCATCATGAGGTTCTACGAGCTCGACCGCGGCCGCATCACTCTCGACGGAGTAGACATTGCCACCGTGCCCCGGTCAGCCCTGCGGGCCCAGATCGGCATGGTGCTGCAGGACACCTGGCTGTTCCATGGCACCATCCGCGAGAACATCGCCTACGGTCGGCCGACGGCCACCGAAGAGGAGATCCATGCCGCTGCCGAGGCGACCTATGTTGATCGCTTCGTGCATGCGTTGCCGGACGGCTACGACACTGTGCTGGATGAGGAAGCCAGCAATATCAGCGCCGGCGAGAAGCAGCTGATCACCATCGCCCGGGCATTCCTGGCCGATCCGGCACTGTTGATCTTGGACGAGGCAACCAGCTCGGTCGACACCCGAACCGAAGTGCTGGTGCAACATGCCATGGCGGCGCTGCGGTCCGATCGGACCAGCTTCGTCATTGCCCACCGGCTCTCCACGATCCGGGATGCCGATGTGATCTTGGTGATGGAGAATGGCCAAATAGTCGAACTGGGCACCCACCAGGAGCTGCTCGAGGCTCAGAGGCCACTACTTCGATCTCTACAACTCGCAATTCACCGCGGCTATCGAGGAGCCGGAGGAGGAACGGCCTGCGGCCCGCGTGGGTGCCGGGCCAGCGGCCGGTCGCAGATCATTCTGAGTGCCCTCAAACTCGCAGGGCGGTAAGCATCTCGATCGCCTCAAGCACCATCGCAATGACCTCCTCGGGGCGCTCCTCGATCATGGTCCAGGTGAAGCGCAGCACACACCAGCCGTCCAGGACGAGGAGGTTCTGCCGCCGCCTGTCGGTCTCAAAGACCTCAGTTCCCGTGTGGTAGAGCCGGCCGTCAATCTCAATGACCAACTTGAGGCGGCGAAACACGACGTCCACATAGAACCTCGAGGCACCTAGCACGACCGGTTGATTTGCGTGCCAGCCGGTGATTCCGGCGTCTCGCAGCAGGCCATGGAACAGGCGCTCCGCCTTCGACCAGGGCTCGGTCCGCGAGTCGAGTAGCAACCTGCGCCGTGTTGGGTTCCCAGCTCGTGCGGCAGTCAGTTCCATAGCTTGCTGCAGGTGCGCGAGGGTCGTCGCTCGGGTCCGCAGTGCCTGATCGATCGCATCGCCAGCAACCACCGCACACAGATCTAGTGCCGTCAGTGCTGGTGACGTGTAGCGAAGACCTGACCGGTGGACGACCAGCTCGGACGGGATGTGCCGGCGAGTGAAATCAAAGCCCGGCTGCGGCCGACGCTGGTGCCTCAGGCTGCAAGAAACGCACGGGACGCGGGTCTCCGGCCAGAAGGACACCCAGGCAGCAGCCGCTCCGACAAGGACTGCGTCGGGATCCCAACGCATAAGCGCTTGTATACGAGTCGGGAGCGAATCGCACATCTCTGGCCGGGCATACACGCCCGGCAAGACCGGGCGCAGACCGCCACTGCGGACTAACCAGTCGATGGCGCTTGCAAGTTTGGGGTGCTCGCGGCGAGCGATTACACCCTCATTGGCTAGGAGTTGCTGAATGTCATGTTGGAGAGCCCTCACACTTAGTGAAGGCCTCAAAAAAGGGCCCGATGTTAACGGGTGGAGCGAAATTCCCTGAAAAGTTCACTCCAGCCGAGCCTGCGGGCCCGCAGTCACGCGTGAATTGGACGAAGTGGCTGCTGCTGGAGTGAAGTCTTCAGGGTTGAGGCTGGAAGCGCCGAAAGGTGAGGTTCATCCGAGGCCCGACCGGTCGCGCCGTCTTGGGAACAGCGTGCGCATAGTCGCTTTGCGAATCATCACACATGACCAACAGGTCGCCCTGGCCCAGGTCCCAACCCCATCGCTCACCGGTGGCCCGACGCCGCAGCACGAATCGCCGCCTATCTCCAAGGCTGACGGACGCAATCGTCGGTCGCGGGCCCAGTTCGGGCTCATTGTCGCTGTGGTAGCCCATCGAGTCGGTGCCGTCCCGATAGAGATTGGCCAGACACGAATTGAAGTCGACACGCAGTTCCTGGCGAAGGCGCTCCTGGAGGCTCGCCAGGGCTTCCGGCCATGGGGCCGGCTCATTGACAATGCCGGAGTAGCGGTACGCACTGTCTCCAATCCAGGCCGTTAGCCGCGGCGTCGGCATGGTGCGTCCATAGATTGTGAGCTGGTGTTGTTCCCAGGCAATCTGATCCTGAAGCACTCCGAACAACCGATCAGCGTCCTCGACCCAACCCGGGTAATAGTCGACGCAGCCTGGGGCGTCCTGGCGCATGGTGCCAAGGTACTGTCGGCGCTACTTCGCTCGGTGCCGTGAGGGTTGCGTAAGCGTGGGTTCGTTGTCCAGTTACCAGCCCGGGCGCAGGATGGGGTGGTGCACAGGCGCGACGAGCGGGACGCGACACGCGTCACTCGTTGGTGGGCACGGCTCGCGGGCGCCGTCTCCGGTCTCGCCGGTCTTGGACTCGCCGGGCTGGCGGCGTGGGTCGTCGCGCCGGCCGGCTCCCCAGTACCTGCCGTCGGCGAGCTGATTATCAACCTGCTGCCCGCGCCGCTGATCAACTTCGGGAAAGAGGTCCTCGGCTTTGCCGACAAACCGGTGCTGCTCGCCATCATTGTCGCCGGGGTCTTGATCATCTGCGGTCTGGCCGGCGAGCTGGAGTGGCGTCGGCGTTTCGCAGGCGCTGCAGTGTTCGCGGTGGTGGCCGTGCTTGGGCTGCTTGGGATCAGTGCACAGCCAGGTGTGACGATCAACGCCTACGTGCCAACGATCGTCGGCCTGCTGCTGGGCTACATGATCTTGAGCACGCTGATCAGCAAGCTGCAACAGTGGTCGCCACAAAATGCAGTAGCCGAGGACGGCTCGGCCCAATCCGCCGCCCGGCGGAAGTTCCTGGCATGGACGATACTCGTCGGGGCCGGGTCCGCGGTCGCCGCAATCACCGGCCAGCTCCTTGTCAGGGCTTCTTCAGCGGTCAACACCGTGCGTGAGAACTTGCAGCTGCCGACGCCCACGAAACCTACGGCTGGGCCGCCACCAGGTGCCGACTTCGGTATCGAGGGACTGAGTCCGTACGTGACTCCGAACAAAGACTTCTACCGGATTGACACTGCATTGCAGGTTCCGATGATTGAGCCCGCAACGTGGACTCTCAAGATCACCGGGATGGTGCAAAATCCCATTCAGATCAGCTATGCCGAGCTGACCGCCAAGCCGCTCGTGGAGCACATGACCACACTGACCTGCGTCTCCAATGAGGTCGGTGGCGATCTGGCCGGCAACGCATTGTGGTTGGGATACCCCATACGCGAGCTGCTTGCCGAGGCGAAGCCTCTCGCGGGGGCCGACATGGTGCTCTCGAAGAGCCACGACGGCTGGACTGCCAGTACGCCGCTGTCGGCCCTCACCGACCCAAACCGTGAGGCCATCCTGGCCATCGGCATGAACGGCCAGCCCTTGCCGATCGAGCACGGATTCCCCGTCCGGATGGTCGTTCCAGGCCTCTACGGCTTTGTGTCCGCGACGAAGTGGGTGACCTCGCTGCGGGTTACCAGGTACGCCGAAGAGCAGGCCTACTGGACGCCGCTTGGCTGGGCGCCGCGCGCTCCGATCAAGCTGGCTTCGCGGATCGACGTCCCACGCAAATCGACCATTGATGCTGGCAAGGTTGTCGTTGCCGGTGTTGCATGGGCCCAGCACACCGGGATTTCGGCTGTCGAAGTACAGGTCGACCAGGGCGCGTGGCAGCCGGCGCTGCTCGCCGGCACCAGCGGCCCAGACACCTGGCGGCAGTGGAAATTCGAGTGGCCGGCAACCTCCGGCACGCACACCCTCACCGTTCGAGCCATCGATGCGACTGGGATGCTCCAGATAGCCGAGGTCGCTCCGCCAGCGCCGAATGGGGCGACCGGCTACCACTCAATCAAAGTCAAAGTGCGCTAACCCGACACGCCGACTTGTCAGAATCCAGTTGAGCTATAGGTCAACTGGATTCTGACAAGTCGGCGTGCACTAGGTTCGTGATGTGCGCATCGCGGTAGCCCGGGAGCTGGCTCCCGGCGAGGCCCGCGTTGCGCTGATTCCTGACCTGGTCGGCAAGCTTCGGGCTGCCGGTTACGAGGTCGCCGTGCAGGCCGGGGCCGGCGCGGCGGCCTTCCTGACCGATGTTGCGTACGAGGCGGCTGGTGCCTTAGTCACCGAACATCCCTTCGACGAGGCGGACCTGGTGCTGAGCGTGCAACCACTGGACGCCGAATGCCTGGCCCCCTTGCCGTCTGGAGCTGCGACGATCTCGTTCTTTCCGCTGGCGGGGCGCCCGCGCGACATCGCTCTGCGCCGTGATCGCAAGATCACCACCTTCGGGATGGAATACGTTCCGCGCATCTCCCGCGCCCAATCTATGGATGCTCTCAGCTCGCAGGCCATGGTGGCTGGTTATCGCGGAGCAATTGTCGCTGCCGAGATGCTGGGCCAGTTCTTCCCGCTGAGCATGACCGCCGCCGGTACCGTCCCACCGGCCCAGGTCGTCGTGCTCGGCGCTGGCGTCGCAGGGCTGCAGGCAATTGCGACGTGCCGACGCCTGGGTGCGGTGGTCAAGGGCTATGACGTACGCACGGCGGCCGCGGAGGAGATTCGATCGATGGGCGCTCAGGCGATCGAGCTGCCGCTGCCGACGCTGGAGGGCGCTGGTGGCTACGCGCGGGAGATGAGTGAGGATCGCGCCGAGCGGCAACGCGAGCTGCTCGGCAGTTACATCGCTGCCGCTGATGCGTTGATCACGACAGCAGCCGTGCCCGGACGACACGCACCACTCCTGGTGACCACCGAGATGCTCCTTCAGATGGCCCCGGGTTCAGTTGTGGTCGACCTTGCGGCCGAAGCCGGAGGTAACGTCGAAGGCGTGGTGGCCGGCAGCCTGGTGCGCGTGGGTTCAGTGCAGCTCTGGGGTGGTGCCAACGTACCCAGTCAGATGCCTGCACCGGCCAGCCGGCTCTACGCCCAAAACCTGCTGAATGTGATCATGTTGATGACACGCGATGGCCGGTTTGCCCCCGATTTTGACGATGAGATCGTTTCCGCGATGTGCCTGACCCACGATGGACAGGTGTTTAGCGGAATCCAGGCCGGGGGGAGCAATTGAGGAATTGAGCACTGAACCTATTATCTGGTTGACGATCTTCGTACTGGCCATCTTCGTGGGCGTCGAGGTGATCTCCAAGGTGTCCGCGACCTTGCACACTCCGCTGATGTCAGGGGCCAACGCGATCCATGGTGTGATCTTGATCGGTGCGATTCTGGTGACCGGTACCGCTCAGTCGACACCCATCCTGGTATTGGGCCTGGTTGCCGTGGTCTTGGCATCGATCAACATGGTCGGCGGTTTCGTGGTCACCGACCGGATGTTGATCATGTTTTCTCGCCCCCGTCGGGAGCTGGAGAAATCCGCACGCCGGGAGCTCGACCAGTGACCCCAGCCTGGGCGCAGCTGGGCTACCTCGCGGCCGCAGTCTGCTTCATCGTGGCGCTCAAAGGGTTGTCCTCACCCAAGACCGCTCGGCGCGGCAACCTGATCGGCGCGGCCGGCGCGGTGTTGGCATGTGTGATCGTCTTTGTGGTTTCCGACCTGGACCATCTGCTGCCGATCGTGGCGGCCATCACGGCCGGAACGGCCATCGGCGTACTCGGCGCGTACCGCGTGCAAATGACCCAGATGCCGCAGCTGGTGGCCCTGTTCAACGGTGTCGGCGGTGGCGCCGCCGCCATTGTGGCGATCATCGAGCTGACCGAACTCGGCGCCAGTTCGGCGCAGGTCTTCGACATGATCGCCACCGCCTTCACTATCGTGGTGGGCTCGATAAGTTTCGCGGGTTCCGTGGTCACCTTCCTCAAGCTGCAAGAGTTGATGACGACGCGGCCAGTGGTGTTCCGCGGATACCCGATCTTGTATGGGCTGGGCCTGTTGGCCGCGGTGGCCCTCAGCGTCGGTCTAGTCCTGGCCCCCAGCATGTTTTTCGCGCTATTGCTCGCGGCTGTCGGCGCCGGACTGGGTGTCTTGCTGGTGTTGCCTGTTGGCGGTGCCGACGTACCGATCGTGATCTCGCTGTTGAACGCATTCACCGGGCTGACCGTCGCAGCCAGTGGCTATCTGCTCGAGAACATTCTCTTGCTGGTTGCCGGCACCTTAGTTGGCTCCGCCGGCACCTTGCTGACCCGCTTGATGGCCAACGCCATGGGCCGGTCGGTGATTAACATCCTCTTCGGTGCACTCAAGGGCGGATCGACCCTCGGCGCCACCACCGTCAGTGATCGGCCGGTGAAGGCGACAGGGCCGGCCGATGTGGCGATTCTGCTCGCGTACGCGCAACGGGTGATTATTGTCCCGGGCTACGGCCTCGCGGTCGCGCAGGCGCAACATACGCTGCGCCAGCTGGTCGATCTGTTGATCGAACGCGGCGCACGCGTCGACTACGCCATCCACCCGGTCGCCGGTCGAATGCCGGGGCACATGAATGTGCTGCTTGCCGAGGCTCAGGTCCCGTACGAGCAGCTCAAGGAGATGGACGAGATCGATCCGGAGTTCAAGCAGGCCGACGTTGCGCTGGTGGTTGGCGCGAACGACGTAGTCAATCCGGCGGCTGAGACCACGCCCGGCGCTCCGATCTACGGCATGCCGATCCTGCATGCCAACCAGGCGCGCCAGGTCGTCTTCATGAAGCGTTCCATGCGACCGGGTTTCGCCGGCATTGAGAACGAGCTGCTGTACGAGCCGACAACCACTCTGCTGTTCGGAGATGCCAAGGACACCATGGGCAAGCTGCTCGCCGAGCTCAAGGCCCTCACCGTCTAACCACCTCTCTCACTGTGTCGGAAACGCACGTGCACATTGGTTCCTGACACGATGCACACGTTGCAACGCGTGCAAAGCGTCTGAAACGAACGTGCACGTGCGTTCCCGACAGCGCGAGACCGAGGTTATGAGGACAGGAAGGCTCGGAAGGATGAGCCGCCGATCTTCGCATCGGGATCCGGCAGGTTGGCGCCTGCCTCGTACGCCCGCAGCGTGCCACCGATGGGCGGAAATGTGATGAGCCGCGGCGACGGCTTGCCTTTCTTCGCGCGGATGAGTGCTGCCGCCTCGGCGAGGCTGAGACGCTCTGGTCCTGCCCGATCAGCCGCCCGGTGGTAACCCGACGGCGCCGGCCCTAGCGCAATGTCGGCGATCTCCGCGGCAATCCAACGGTGGTCGCACGGCTGGAAAGACATGCCCCGGGCGACGAACGACAGCGGGCCGACGGTCGCTGCGCGAGCAACTGAAGCGACCAACGTGTGGAATTGCGTCGCGCGTACCACCGTCACCGGCAGCTTGCTGCCCTCCAACACCAGTTCGCAGGCGTACTTGGCGCGGTAATACCGGAAAGGGCTTCGGTCGCAGCCGACGATCGAGACGTAGATCACGTGTGGCGGCGCGGGCCGGCTGGCAAAGAGGTTGATCATCCGGCGGGTGCCGTCCAGATCGACTCTGCGATGGCGCAGCGGATGGGTGGCCGCATGAATCACGCACTCGGCGCCTCGCAGCGCTGCCTCGAGTCCGGCTCCGGTGGCAAGATCAACACCGGTACGCCGGCTTGCTGAGGTCACAGTCGCTCCGCGAGCCTCGAGCCTGCGCACTACCTCGGTGCCGAGCAGACCTTGGCCTCCGGTTACCACGATTCTCATCCGCCATATTCTGACAAGTCGGCAAGAGGGAGGGACTAGCGATGGCAAAGGTGGAGGTCGTCCTCGGGATTGACATGCGATTAGTGTGCTGATCAGCGTCCCGACTGGGCGGGGCGTCGGTAGCGCGAGTTCGCTGCCCCGCAACTCAGCATGGAGGCTCGCATGTCCGAATCCCCGGCCGGTCAGGCCAACCAAATTCCCGACACCATGCAGGCCGTTATCTGCCATGGGCCTGAGAACTACCAGCTGGAGGAAGTTGCCGTCCCGAGGCCGGGACCAAGCGAGGCGTTGATCAAGGTCGAGGCGACGGGCATTTGTGCCAGCGACCTCAAGTGTTACCACGGTGCCGCGAAGTTTTGGGGTGATGAAAACCGTCCAGCCTGGGCCGAGACCGAGGTCATTCCGGGCCACGAGTTCGTCGGAACAGTTGTTCAGCTTGATGACGCCGCGGCATCTCGCTGGGGAATCGCGGTCGGCGACCGTGTTGTCGCAGAGCAGATCGTGCCGTGCTGGAAGTGTCGCTACTGCCTGAACGGCGAGTACTGGATGTGCGCTCCGCACGACATGTTCGGCTTCAAGCGCCGCACGCCGGGCGGCATGGCCGAGTACATGATCTACAACAAAGACGCACTGGTCTACAAGATCTCTTCCGACCTGCCTCCGGCACATGCCGCGTTCACCGAGCCACTTTCGTGTGCGCTGCACGGCGTGGAGCGGGGCGACATCAAGTTCGACGATGTCGTCGTCGTCGCGGGCTGCGGCCCAATCGGCCTCGGCATGATCGCTGGCGCAAAATCCAAGAACCCCAAGATGGTCGTCGCCCTCGACATGGCCCAGGACAAGCTGGAAATCGCGAAGGAATGCGGCGCCGACGTCATCATCAACATCGGGTCGGAGGACGCAGTGACGAAGGTCAAGGACATGACCGGCGGCTATGGGGCCGACGTTTACCTCGAGGGTAGTGGACATCCCTCCGCCGTCGCCCAGGGCCTGAATCTCCTGCGCAAGCTCGGCACCTATGTTGAGTACAGCGTCTTCGGCAGCAACGTCAGCGTCGACTGGTCGATCATCAGCGACGATAAGGAGCTTGACGTACGCGGTGCTCACCTGGGGCCCGACTGCTGGCCTGCCGCGATTCGGATGCTCGAGTCCGGTCGGCTGCCGATGGACAAGATCTGTACGCACCAGCTGCCGTTGGCCGACTTCCAAAAGGGTCTCGACCTCGTTGCCAGCGGCAAGGAATCGATCAAGGTCTCGCTCATCCCGTGATCACATAACCGATGTCAGAGCCGTCGCACTGACGCATTTCCTGGAGGCTCCCATGACACACATCTACGCCGATCCCGCCGAGTTCAAGAACGACGTGATCAAGGGCTTCGCAGCGGCGTATCCGCAATACGTTCAGCGCGTCGCAGGTGCCTCCGGCTTCGTCAGGGCAGGCGGACCCCTGGAGGGCAAGGTCAGCTTGATCATTGGCGGCGGCTCCGGCCATTATCCGTCCTACAACGGCGTCGTGGGGACCGGATTCGCCGACGGCGCGGTGCTCGGTGATTTGTTCGCCTCGCCGTCCGCAGAGCAGGTCTATCGGATCGCCAAGGCGGCGGACGGTGGCGCCGGAGTGGTGCTGGGGTTCGGCAACTACGCCGGAGACCGGCTGAACTTCGGAGTCGCGGCTGAGCGGCTGATCAACGAAGGCATCGATACCCGGATCGTGTACGTGACCGACGATGTCGCCTCAGCCAGCCCGGAGGAGCAGGAGAAGCGGCGCGGCATCGCGGGCACCTTCACGGTGTACAAGATCGCCGCGGCAGCGGCGGAGAATGGCGCGAACCTCGATGAGGTCGAGCGCGTGATGCGTGCGGCCAATGCCGCGACGTACTCCTTTGGCGTCGCCTTCCACGGCTGCACGATGCCTGGTTCAGACCAGCCGCTGTTTACCGTCGACGAGGGCCACATGGACTTCGGGCTGGGGATTCACGGCGAACCCGGAATCACCTCGGCTCCCTGGATGTCGGCCAACGATTTGGCTGGAAAGCTCGTCGAGACGGTCCTCGCCGAGCGTCCCGAGGGAGTGAGCGGTCGGGCCGCGGTGCTCGTCAATGGGTTGGGTGCGACCAAGTACGAGGAACTGTTCGTCTTGTACGGCCACGTCAACGAACTCCTGGAAGCGGCCGGAGTCGAGCTGGTATCTCCTGAGGTGGGAGAACTTGTCACCAGCCTTGACATGGCCGGGTGCTCACTCTCAGTCACCTGGCTGGATGAGGAGCTCGAAGGCTACTGGGTCGCGCCCGCAGACACCCCGGCTTTCCGGCGCGGCACCGCCGTGGCGAGCGAGCGGTTCACCACTCGGCGTGCCAGTACCGGGCATGTCGCGAAGACCGTGACGGCTGAGGCGAGCGAGGAATCGATCGCAGCGGCTGCAATCGCTCGCAAGGCTGTCGATGCCCTTTACGCGACGGTAGAGGACAACAAGGAGTACCTCGGTCGGATCGATGCGATAGCGGGCGACGGTGATCATGGAATCGGCATGTCCCGGGGTTCGAAGGCGGCCGCTGAGGCTGCGAACGAGACCCAAGGTGGGGTCGAGACGGTGCTGAGCGCGGCGGGGCATGCCTTTGGAGACAAGGCCGGTGGTACCAGCGGCATCTTGTGGGGGTTGCTGCTGGAAGGGGTCGGCAAGGGCCTGGGCAACACCGAGGCAGTGACGGCGAAGCGTCTGGCTGATGCGGTTCAGGGTTCGGCTCAGCAGTTGCAGGGGTTCAGCAAAGCCCAACTCGGCGACAAGACCATGCTGGACGCTTTGTTCCCGTTCGTCGCCACGCTAGTCGGCCAGGTCGATGCCGGAGCTTCGATTTCTGAAGCTTGGCGTTCGGCTGCGGAAACGTGCCGGAGCGCCGCGGAAGAGACCGCTGCTCTGGTTCCGAAGATCGGCAGGGCGCGGCCGCTGGCAGAGCGCAGCGTTGGCACACCGGATCCCGGCGCGATCTCGCTCGGGCTGATCGTTACCGCGATCGGCGACGTACTCGGCGAGGCGGAGGCTGACACGTCCGGAGTGACAGAGTCCGTGGACAAGGAAGGACGATCCACATGAGTGGTCCCATTCGGCTCTTGGTGGGAAGTGACAGCGCGGGCTTTGACTACAAAGAGCGCATCCTCGCCGATATGCAAGCCGATGACCGAGTCGAGGTCGTCGATCTTGGCGTGTTCAAAGAGGACCTCGAGGGGTCCTCATACCCATCGGTCGCAATCGCAGCAGGAAAGAAGATCAAGGCTGGTGAAGCGGACCGCGCGATCCTGGTCTGCGGCACCGGCATCGGAGTCGCCATTGCAGCCAACAAGGTGCCAGGCATCCGTGCCACGGTTGCCCACGACTCCTTCAGTGTCGAGCGGTCGATTCTGTCGAATGACTGTCAGGTCCTCACGCTCGGCCAACGTGTCATCGGCCTCCAGCTCGCTCGCAGGCTCGCCCGAGAATGGCTCAACTACGTCTTCGACCCGAGCACTCCGTCCGGGGCGAAGGTTGCCGAGATCAGCGATTACGAGGACTCAATTACTGGGTAATTCAGTCCGCGGTGCGGGGCTCTGCGACAAGCTCAGGCCGATGGTTCGTGGCGCAACCTCCTGAGCGCGATTGCGGCATACGGCAGAATCTCAGCGTGATCGAGTATCGAACACCGGCCGAGATCGAGCAGATGAGACCGGCCGGGCGCTTCGTCGCCGAGGTATTGAGCGCACTCATCGCACGGGTCGATGTCGGGGTAAACCTACTGGAGCTGGACGAGTTGGCACACCAGATGATCCGAGATCGCGGCGCGGAGTCCTGCTACATCAACTATCACCCGTCGTTCGGGGCCAGCCCGTTTGGCAAGGTGCTGTGCACGTCGGTCAACGATGCCGTATTGCACGGGCTTCCCCACGACTATGAGCTCGTTGACGGCGACCTGCTCAGCCTCGACTTTGCCGCATCGCTGAACGGCTGGGTGTCTGATTCAGCGATCAGCGTGATCGCCGGCGCCCCCCGGGGACAGGATCAGCACTTGATCACTACCGCCGAGGCGGCGCTGGCCGCGGGCATCGAAGCGGCCGTTCCAGGAAACAAGATCGGGGACATCTCATTCGCGATCGCACGTGTCGGGTCGCAGGCGGGTTACAAGATCAACACTGAGTTCGGCGGCCATGGCGTGGGCCGTACCATGCACGGCGACCCCCACGTGCCGAACAACGGCCGCCGTGGTCGGGGGCTGCTGCTACGGCCTGGCCTGGTGATCGCGATCGAGCCGTGGTTCCTTGCCGGTACCGACAAGATCTACACCGATTCTGACGGCTGGACGTTGCGGAGCCGGGATGGCTCACGCGGTGCCCATGCGGAGCACACCATTGCCATTACTTCTCATGGCCCCCTGGTCCTCACCGCCCGTTGAGCTGCTCCGAAAAGATGATCAACGGCAGCTAGCCGCATCAGGACGGCAGAGAGATTGCCACGAACGCGGCGAGGATTCTCACCCGCGCCGCGCCCATGGGTCACTCCTTCGACAGCGCTGATTGGTGATCGGCCCAGACACGGGGATCTCGGTCTACCCGCGTCCAACTGGTACCACCAGTCTCAGCGGTCTCACCATAATCGACCGTTACGCTCGGATGGAAAGAATTCTTGCGATGGATGCCGGAGCGTTACGGGTGTCGACGACTAGGTCGTTGAGCGACGCCGCCTCGTGACCGGCTCGTGATCGTCAGGTCGCGTTTTTGCGCACAAGCCCACAAATGTGACGCAATCAGCCGCATTCCAGTCACCTTTGCGGTTTTGTGCGCAAGAGCGCCAGCAGATATTAGCGGCGAAGGCGGCGGGTCCGATGAGGGACCAGCCGAGGGCGCTCAGCGACGGGACTTGGCAGTCTCTTGCAGCCTGCGTAGGCCGTCCTTGATCTTCTGCTGGTTCTCGGGCTTGGACAGCTCACGCTGAGCAACCTGAATCAGCTTGGCCGCGACTGCGGTCTTGAGAAGGCCCTTGATGAAGCTCATGAATTCTCCAAAGTGAACGGGGACAGTGCGCTACGACGGGCGGCAACCGGGCGGGCTGCCTGTCAGAGTGCAATTGAACACAGTGCAATCGACGATAGTCGCTATTTCCAAGTCAGGGCTCTGTTAAACCGGCTTCGATAAGAGCTCCGGTTGTCCTAGCTGGCGGCTGGTATAACGGCCGATGTCGGTGTGCAGACTCATACCCGCCGCACGAGCAACCTGAGCACTGCGCATTCCCGCAAAAGTCAGTGCTCATTGCCGCCGGTCTCCATGGCCGCAAACGCCCGCTCAGTCAGGGCCTCAAGCACGTCATCCCGGTTTGCGGGTACACCGACCCGAAGCACCAGGTGATCATGGTCAGCCGCGTCTTGAGCATGCTCGTTGATCGTGAACTCGAAGAAGGAGCAGCAGGCGCTCTCGCGCGCTACAAGATCGGACACATGGGCGTACAGCCCGTTTGCACTGGCGAAGCTGAACTCGACATGATGGGCGTCGATCCGGCGCGGTGGTCTGATCTGGCTGCGAAAGAGCTCGTCGAACTCCATCAAGCGGAAGGGCTGAGCTGCGACGGGCAGCGTACAGAAGTCCTCAACAATCCACGCGTTCACTGTTGCCTCAGATCTTGATCTCAAGGTGCTCTATTCGAGGCTAACCCTGTACCCGGATGCAAGGCTGATTCTCTTGAGCCCGCTCGCGCGATGCCTACCCTCGCGGTGCGCCGCGACACGTCGAGTGCTCTCTAACGAAATCTAAGGTCTGCGCTATACGCGCTGATACGGTCCGAGATATGGACCCGGTCCGGAACCCGTACGCGCCTGGAGCCGGCCAGCGTCCACCCGAGCTTGCCGGCCGCGACGCCGAGCTGACTGCGTTCGACGTCGCGCTGGAGCGGATAGAGCGGGGGCGGCCGGAGCGCAGCCTGGTGCTGACCGGGCTGCGCGGGGTCGGCAAGACAGTGCTGCTCAACGCGCTGCGGTCGAAGGCGTTGGACCGGGGGTGGGGTACTGGAAAGGTGGAGGCTCGACCTGACACGAGCCTCCGCCGGCCCCTCACTGGGGCGCTGCACGCGGCTGTACGCGAGCTGTCGGTGCGGCACCGAGCGCCAGATCGCGTCAGTGAGGTTTTGGCCACCCTCAAGGCGTTCGGGCTACGCACCAATCCGCGTGGCGGCAAGCTCATTGAGCGCTGGACTCCAGCCATCGACGGCCCGCCGAGTGCCGGACGAGCCGACTCCGGTGACATGGAGATCGACCTGCTGGAGTTACTCACCGATGTCGCCGGCTTGGCTGCCGACGTCGGTGTGGGCGTGGCGGTCTTCATCGACGAAATGCAGGATCTGACGCCTGAGGACGTCTCGGCGCTCTGTGCCAGCTGCCACGAGCTCTCTCAAACTGGCGCGCCGCTCATGGTGGTCGGAGCCGGACTGCCCCATTTGCCCAGTGTGTTGTCAGCTTCGAAGTCGTATTCGGAGCGGCTGTTTCGATACGTCCGAATCGATCGCCTGGACCCCGCGGGAGTCGAGCGCGCCCTGCTAGCGCCCGCCGAACGTGAGGGCGCCACCTGGTCGTTCGAGGCGCTTGAGGCGATGGGCGTTACCTCAGGCGGTTATCCCTACTTCGTGCAGGCGTACGGAAAGGCCGCCTGGGACCATGCGCCAGGTTCGCCGATCACCGCCTCTGATGTGGCGGTTGCCGCCCCCGAGGCGGAAGCGGAACTGGCCGTGGGATTCTTCGGCTCCCGATACGAGCGAGCGACGCCTGCCGAGCGGGACTACCTGCGCGCCATGGCTGGTCTGACTACCGAGCTTGCCCCCGACGCTATGGTCTCCACGACTGAGGTTGCAGATGTTCTGGGGCGCAAGCCCTCTTCGCTTTCGCCGGCACGCGATGCTCTGCTCAAGAAGGGGCTGGTGTACTCATCCGAGCGCGGCACGCTGGCCTTTACCGTGCCGCACTTCGCACGTTGGCTGCGGACTCATCCACCTACCTGACCGGGAAGCGGTCTCGCAAAGCCCGATGGACTGCGTCTGGCTGCGGGTCCGCCACCGTGATCGCCTCCTCAACCAGGCGGAGGGCAGCATCCGTGCCGGTCCCGAGGACGGGCTCGCTTGGTGTGAGCGTCAACAGGTCGCGGGCAAGCATGAGCTCGATTGCCAGCAGGTCCTCGAGCAGGCCCAGCGCCGCGTCGGCCTTGCGGACGCTCAGCGGCGCTGCAGTGTTGTGGTCTTCGATGCCGAGATCCAGCGGCGGGGTGTCCAAAGTGGCCGGCGCTGCTAGTTGCTTCAGTTCTGGGAACACCGCCGCGGCCGGGTACCGCAGCTGCAGTCCGTACAGTGGCTCCGTCGGCGGCCCGCTCATCTGCTGCATGCACCCGTCCCAGAGGTGAGACATCCGACGCTCGCTGAGCTGTCCGACATGGGCAAGCGCGATCCGCAGGGCCTCGCAGGCGATAGCGAGCACCATCGGGTGGAAGTTGCCGTTGCTGATGACGGCCTGGTCCGGTACCGACACCAGCGGGTTGTCGGCTGCGGCGTTCAGCTCGGTCGTGACGGCGCTCCGGGCGGCCTTGACGTACTCCCGCAAAGCTCCATGAACCTGCGGGATCACCCGGAAGGACAAGGCGTCCTGCACCGATCGGGGCCCACCCGGCTGCAGTAGCACGCTTCCCTCCAAAAGACTCCGGACGTGATCGGCTGCGGCCGCCTGCCCCGGGATCGACTTAGCGCGTCCGACTGCGGGATGCACGATCGACGGGTTGGCCGACGTCGCCTCCATCGAGAGCGCCGCTGCGACATCCGCAGCATCGGCTACCCGTTCAGCCCGAGCGACGACGAGCGCCGCGTGGCCGATAGACACCCCGTTGGCCGAGACCAGCGCCAGACCGTCTTTGCCGCTCAACACCAACGGAGTGATTCCGGCCCGTCGCAACGCCTCACCGCCGGGGAGCAGTTCACCCTGGAATTCCGCCAGGCCGAGCCCGACTGCGACCTGAGCCATCCCGGCCATCGGCCCGAGGTCGGCCGCACCGACGGACCCGATCTCTGGGACGACTGGGTGGACGCCGGCATTCAACATCGCCGCCAGTACGTCGGCGACCGCAGGTGAGGCACCCGATCCGCCCCTCGCGATCCCATTGAGCCGGACGGCCAGCGCAGCGCGTACCTGCCGAGTCCGCAGCGGCGCACCGACACCGCCGCTGTGTGTCATGACGAGGAACATCTGCTCGCTGCGGATCTCCTCCTCGGTCAGCCGAGTGTCCTTGCCGTGGCCGACCTGCGTGGTCAGGCCGTAAACGGCGTCGTTGCGGGCCAGCGCGCCGTCCACGATCGCCCGACTGGCCGCGATCCTGGCCCGGACACCGTCAGCCAGCTCCACTTGTGCGCCGTCGACGACGGCGAGCAGGTCTTCCAAGGTGAGCGGTTCGTCAGTGATCGTGACAGTGCTCATGGTGACTGCTCCGAGGTCGTAGAGGTCAGGACGATGTCGCACTACTTCATCAGACATACTGACGATCCAAGACATCGGCCTGACTCTGCGAAAGGTGAGCCATGCTCGAAGCGGAGCTGATGGAGCGGGACCGCTGGACCCGAGACGGCCTCCTGACCTACCAGCGGGAACGGGTGCGGGAACTAGTCGCTCACGCGGTGAGCCAGTCGCCCTACTACCGCGAGGTGCTGGGCCCAGATGCCGCCGAACAGCCGCTTGCCGAGTTGCCCCCGTTGCCGAAGGCCACCCTGATGGCCGAGTTCGACTGGGTCGTCACCGATCCGCGGCTGCGACTGGCCGACCTGCGGTCCCACCTCGCTGCTGACGACCCGTCGCAGTCCTTTCTCGGCGCTTTCCGGGTGGCTACCACCTCAGGTACGACCGGCCGGCGGTCGATAGTCGCGTTCACCAACGACGAGGCCGCCGTATGGCGGGCGGCGAGCGCGAGGCCCATGATGCGGATGGGAATCGAATTCGGGTCTCGATTCGCTGCACTCGGCAGCCCCAGCCCTGTCCACGTGACCAGGCAGGTGCTCGTCCCGCCCGGCGTGCCGGCGCCCCCAGTTTCGGCTGCGACCCCGATCCCTGAGCTAGTTGCTGCGCTGAACGCCCAGCAACCAGTGGTGCTCGTCGGCGCCGTCGGTATCTGGAGAGCACTCGCCGAGGAGCAGCTCGCGGGACGGCTGAGGATCGCCCCGCGCGCCGCCTTCTTCAGCAGCGAAGCGCTTACCGCCGACGTCCGTCGACGCGTACGGGACGCCTGGGGCATCGAGCCGGTGAGCGGGTACGCCGCGACCGAGGCGCCGACGATCGCTGCCAGCAGTCCGGAACACCCGGAGCTGGAGATCGCCGAAGACGTCGTGGTGATCGAAATCGTGGACGAGAACGGCGTCGAGGTGCCGCCCGGACAGCCCGGCGCCAAAGTCCTGCTGACAAACTTGATCAACTACGCCCAGCCGCTCATCCGCTACGAGCTGACCGACTCCGTCGTGGAGTCACCGTTGCCCAATCCTGCGGGTCGTCCCTGGCGCTGCCTGCTCTCCGTGGACGGGCGTACCGCAGACATCCTCTACTTTCCCGGCCCGGATGGAGCGACTGTCGCGGTTCATCCCTCCGTACTCGGGTCGGCTGTCGCACCGCTTGCCGAGGTCGGTGAATACGCCTTCGTACGCGACACGGAGGGTCTGCATGCTCAGGTTGTGCTGGCTCAAGGAGCCGCCGCCGACGTCGGAGAACGGCTGCGACGAGCCCTTGTTGCCGCCATTGCATCAACCGGAGCGGTGCCACCCGAGGTCCATGTGGAGCCAGTCACAACGCTTCCGCGTGAGCCGGGTGGCAAGCTCCGCCTCGTTCGATCGGCATGATCGAATTACTAGACAGATGATCAACTTCGAACAGCCTCGGCCTGGCCCGCTGCGTCGGATGGTTCGCAAGGCTGCGGAAATCATCCCGATGTCATGGCTGCCGTCGCGAATGCTGCCTCGAATTGATCGCGGTTTCTACCGGCTCAGCCGCGGACGAACGACGTTGTCTGCTTGGGTTTCAGGGCTTCCAATCGTCATGCTGAGGACTACGGGTGCTCGCACCGGTCAGCCGCGCAGCGTACCTGTACTGGGTCTCGCGGACGGTGATCGTTTGGTGCTGATCGCGTCCAACTTCGGCCGGCCCGCCAACCCCGGCTGGTACCACAACTTGCGCGCAAACCCATACGTCATGATCACGTGGAGGGGGTCCCGGATCGACATGCGTGCCCGGGAGCTCAAGGGCGCGGAGCGGCAGCGGTGGGTCGATCGCAGCCTCGAAGCCTATCCCTGGTGGGACGACTACCACCGCGTCGCGCCGCGGCAAATCCCGGTGATCATGCTCGAGCCGCGCTCCGAGCCCGAGCGTTGAGTTCAGCTCGATGAGCGTTGCTCGACGACCTTCTTGAGGCCATCAAGCATCATCTGCCAGTTGGCTGCGGAGTGCTCGGCCTCCTCAGCGCTGCTGCTGTTGTCCTGGGTGAGTCGTACCGATGTGCCGCCGTTCGTCGGCTGCAGGTCGTAACGGACGCGGTGATAGTTCTCTGGCCGATCCTCCTGGCCGGTGAGCGGGCTGAAGTGGGTGACCTCCAGGCGCTGACCCGGTGCGAAGGAAATGATCTCCCCTTTGTCCTGGTACGGGCGACCCTCGAACTCGCCCTGCCACGTGATCGCGCTGCCCGGCTTCCAATCGGTCTTCACCTCTGAGCCAAACATGTATTTCTTGATCAACTCGGGATCGGTCAGTGCCCGCCACACGTCCTCTGGTGGGGCATCGATCTCGCATTGTGCGGTCGCCAGGTGTTCTGACATCACAGTCCTCCTCGTGCCTCAAAAGATGCGACTTCGCAAAGCTGGTTCTGCCTGATGACTTACCCGTCAGCACAAGCGGTAACCGGCAGCAAAGGGGGCACATTGTTTGGCCCGATCCACATCGATTCGAGTTCTGCTGAATACAGCAGAATCTGTATTATCGCTGTGTGAAGGTCTCAACCTCGACGGATGCCTTGGCCCGGTTCGGGCACGCACTGTCCGACCCCACCCGAACCCGGGTGCTGCTGACATTGCGGAACGGCCCGGCCTACCCGGCGGACCTTGCCGACCTGGCCGGGGTCACCCGGCAGACCATGTCGAACCACCTGGCCTGTCTGCGCGGCTGCGGATTAGTGGTTTCAATCCCCGAAGGGCGGCGGACTCGGTACGAACTGACCGATGCCCGGATCGGTCACGCCCTCGGCGATCTGCTCGACCTGGTGCTGGTGGTCGACCCCGACTGCTGCGGCGGGGAAATGACTACGACCGAGCGCTTGCTGATCGACACGGTGACCACCGGCGAGGTGTAGGCGTGACAAGCATCTCGCTGGGTCTGTCTCCAGCTCGCCGAATAGTGCTAGGTCGACGAATTCAATTTTTGGTGGCGGCGACCATCAGCTACAACGTGCTCGAGGCGGTCGTGGCGCTGACGGCGGGAGCGCGGGCATCGTCGAGTGCGTTGATCGGGTTCGGGCTGGACTCTGTCATCGAGGTCTCCTCCGCGGCGGCTGTGGCCTGGCAGTTCGCCGGGCGCGACCCCGAAGCTCGGGAGAGGGTAACGCTGAAGGTGATCGCCTGCTCATTCTTCGGTCTGGCCGTCTTTGTCACGATCGATGCACTGCGGTCACTCTTCGGCACTGGTGAAGCGCAGCATTCCCTCGTTGGACTGGCCCTGGCTGCGCTCAGTCTGGCCGTGATGCCAGTGCTGTCGTGGGCACAGCGTCGCGCCGGGCGGGAGCTCGGTTCCCGATCTGCTGTCGCCGACTCCAAACAGACCCTGCTGTGCACCTATCTGTCTGCGGTACTGCTGATCGGACTCGGCCTGAACTGGCTGTTCGGCTGGTCGTGGGCCGACCCGATCGCCGCCTTGATGATCGCCGGTGTCGCCGTCCGGGAGGGTGTCGAAGCCTGGCGCGGCGACCGCTGCTGTGGTCCTACGGTCGTGCTTCATCCCGCCGAGCAGGACACATGCGGCTGCGGGCCAGGTTGCGACTGCTGCACGCAGGCCGAGGAGCGGGGATCCCGGTGAGCTTGTTCTCCCCGTAGTCACCTCGGCGCGACCCGTCATTGGGTCACTGACACGCTCCGTCTCACGGAATTGCGTCGACGAACCTGGCAATCTCGTCCAGGGTCTTCTGGTCGCCCTCGAGATGGGGTAAGTGTGCAACGTCGTCGAGCCACACCAGTCGAGCATTCGGAATGATCTTGACTAGAGGCTCATTGATCGCCTGAATGTCTTCGACATCGAGCCGGCCGATCATCACCAGAGTGGGTGCGGTGATCTCGCCGAGCCGCGGCCACGCCGGTGGCATCTCTGCCTCCTTACCTGGACTCTCTGCGCGCAACGCCCTGCCATTCATGTCGAGAAACAGCTCACGCGCTGGCCCGCCAACCCGGCCTTCATCGGCGGCCGGTCCATCCAGCCACATCCACGCCTCGAGCCGGTTGATCTCCGCGATTTCACCTGCAGCATCGGCCGACCCGAGCATGGCCTCGAGCTCTGCCGTAGGTCCCTCCGTGAGATCCGGATATGGCGCGCCACGTACGGCAGTACCAATCAGTATTAACCCGGACACGCGGTTGGGCTGGGCCAAGATGAAGTCGAGCGCAGTCCGGCCGCCCATCGACGATGCGACGACGACAGCCTGCTCGACGCCGGCTGCGTCGAGGACAGCTCCCGCGTCGGCGGCAGCGGACCAGCCGTCCTCGCGCTGGTAGGTCGTCTCGCCGAAGCCACGCGCATCGTAGGCAATACATCGGTGCCGCGAAGCGAGTCGCTCGATCACATGCTGCCAACTCCGTCGATCATTAACTCCGGCGTGAATCAGCAGCACGTCGGCGCCATCGTCGACGCCGGTGATCTGGTACGCCAGCTGGGCACGCCCCGAGGCCACAAACATCTAACGCGTCTCTGTCGCCAGGCGGATGCCGAACGCGACCAGAACAGTCCCTGTCACCGCGTCGAGTACGCGACGGACCCGCGTTTGCTGCAGGAATGGTCCGACCCGCTCGAGGACTACTGCATAGATCGAGAGCCAGCCAAATGTCATGAGACAAAACATCGCACCAAGCGGCACGAGTGCCGCGAAACCGCCAGAAGGGTCTCCAACGAACTGAGGAAGCAAACTGAGGAAGAAAGCCGCCATCTTGGGATTGGCCAGGTTGCTGATAAAACCCTGGCGGATTGCGCTCCACGGTCCGAGTTCTGGTGGTCGCCTGTGCTGCTCCTCGGCGTCATGGTGACCGCGAACTGCAGCCAAGATCGACTGCACACCGAGGAACGCTAAATATGCCGCCCCAACGATCTTGAGCGCTGTGAAAGCCGGTTGAGATGCCTGCAACAGACCGGCGATGCCAACGCTCGCTGCCACGGTCCACACCAGCTGCCCGGCAGCCACCCCAGCAGCGGTGAGGACGCCGCCGCGGCGCCCGCCCACGATCGAGTTGCGGATGGTGAGCGCAGTATCGGGTCCGGGCGTGCAGATCACCAGAGCGCACACGCCGAGGAAGGCCAATGCCTCAGTGACCATGCCGAGAGCCTCTCACACTCCGACTACAGCCGATGATCACAAACGACCCGGCGCCGGTCGCGACGAGCCGAGAGGACCGGTGGGCTGCGCCGCGGCTGGCGCCAGGCGCAATACCGTGGCCACATGCTGCGCTACTCGTCGCTGCCACCTGAGCGGGGTCAACCGACATGAGCCCTCTCTCGCCGCGTCTGGCTGTGATCGTGAACGCGCTGCCGATCCGCCCGGGGATGCGGGTGCTCGAGATCGGCTGCGGACCGGGAGCCGCGGCGCGAGCCGTCGCTGGGCGGCTCGGGACTGGCCACATCCTCGCGATCGACCGCTCCGCCAAGGCGATCGCCCAGGCGCGACGACATGCTGCTGCGGAGATCGCTTCCGGTCGGATGAGCCTCCGCCAGGTCAGCGCCGAGGAACTGGTGTTGCTGCCCGGCGAGGAGCCTTTTGATCTTGCCTTCGCCATCCGCGTCGGCGCCCTCGATGGTCGCCATCCCGAGGCTGGTCGGCTGGCGCTGACACGTATCGCTGCGGTGCTGCGGCCCGGAGGTCGCTTGCTCGTGGACAGTGGCGACCCGTTGCGCGAGGTCTCACTGCCTCCAGTTGGCTAGTCGTCGGCTAGGCGTGCGCGCCGGCGGTGACCCTCCCGACGGTGAGCCGGGGATGGCCCTCGAGAATCTCGGCAATCCGCTCGACCTGGTCCTCCAAAGCCCGGCGCTGGCCAGCAGTGAGCCGGATGAGTGGCTCGACGGTCACTTCAATCTGGCGACCGGAGCGACGCTGGTGCCAGACGCCAGTGACCACCCCCTCGGTGAGCAGGACCGGATAGTTGCCGGCCTGGCCGGATGGCGCGAGCGCGCGGGTAGCGGCCTCGCCAGGGAAGAGCCGGGATCGCGGATGGCTGCCGACGGCGTACGCATCGAAGTACGGCAGCAGCAGGACGCTGCCTCTGGTGTCCTCTTCCCGAGGCATGTCGGTGTCGCCGCGAGGCACCCACGCCGGCGTACCGTCGAAGTTGATCTTGGTCAGCTTTCTGCTATGCCGCTCGAACTGCTCGGCTGCCCACGTCGGCGGAACACCAATCCACTGCGCGAACTGCTGCGGCGTGGCCGGCCCGTACGCATACAAGTAGCGCGTGATCATCGTGGCGATGGCTTTGTCTGGAGGGGTCAGCCTGAATCCCGGAGTCCAACGGCGCGGATTCGTGTACGTCACGCGGCGCCCCCGGTTCGGGCCGAAGCACAACACACCACGGTAGGCAGCCTGGACGACGGCTTGCCGCCATCGCGGCCACAGATCCTGGAATGCGGGCATGACACGATCGCCGGCCCACGCGCCGACCAGGTCGATGATGGCCTGGTCCAGCTCGTCGATGGTCAGCTCAGCATCCTCGAGCGCGCGGCCGATGGCATCAACGATCTCGTCGGCCTGGTCAGGCGTGAGGCGTACGCCGTCCGGAAACGGAGAATGTGCCGGCATAGCGGAGAGCGCGGCCATCCACATCGGAAGATCGTCAGCCGCTAGCAGGTGCACGGTGCCTCGCGGACCGTAGGTCTTGATCAACCTATGGTCATCCCACAATGCGTGTCGGACCGTCGTCCGAGTGGCTCCCTGAATGCGCAGCGCCAGCGACAGCTCAGCCGCGGACAGCACCTGTGCGTGGGCGCCACAGATGACCGCGGCAATCTCAGCGGGATCAGTCCCCGACGGTGTCGGCGCAAGCAGCGCATGTCGCCGCAAACGCCGGAGATTGGCCGCGGGCCAGGACACCTCATGCGTCATGAGGATGTGAAGAACCGGGTGAGCACAGCAGCCATGACCTTCGGATCGACCACGTGCCCTTGGCCTTCGATGACGTGGCGCTCCGCATCTGCAAGGCACGCGGCCACCGCGTCCGCCGCCTGCTCGAAATAGTCGTTGCTGCCGCCGGTGGCGACCAGGACGGGCTGTGTGATCATCGCCAGCCGATTGATGGGTGGCGGCCCGTAGAGCGCAGCGTCGTAGGCCAGCGTGTAAGCGAGATCCTTCAATCCAGACCAATACGGCGAGCTCATGGCGTCCGCGATGTCCTGCTCCGAGGAGCCGGCAAACCGCATGAAGAGGCCGACCGCGTCGGCACGTCGACCTTCGACGAGGGCCAGGCCGAGGTGCGCGCGGTACTCCCGCGCTCGTTGCCGAGCGTCGTCGGCAGTGTCGTAAGGCACCTCGTATACCGCGACCCTGCCGACCGGCAGCCCTGCTGCTGCGGCTTCCAGGGCGAACATGCCACCTGACGAGGCGCCGAACAGGTGTGGCGATCCGCTCGCTTCCGCAATGATCGCTGCGATGTCATCGATCTCTCGCTGCACCGCGTAAGGAGATGTGTCGCCGCTGTCGCCCCGACCTCGGCGAGCGAAGTTGTACACCGTGAAGTGTTCCGCCAGTTCTCGCGCCAGCGACTCGTTCTCCGAACCGTCATCGAGCCCACCACCGATCAAGATCACAGCCGGTCCACTGCCGTCACGTTGATACGCGATTGAGGTGCCGTCGGCAGAGGTCAGGTATGCCATCGGTCTCCCATGGTCAGAACTGCATGTCGGTGAAGCGGGAGTAGTGACCCTGGAACGCAACAGTGATCATCTTGGTCGGACCGTTGCGATGCTTGGCCACGTCGAAATCAGCCTCGCCGGCACGATCAGAGTCTCTGTCATAAAGATCAGGTCGATTCAACAGGATCACGACGTCGGCGTCCTGCTCCAAGCTTCCGCTCTCCCGCAGATCAGAGAGCATCGGTCGCTTGTCCGTCCGCTGCTCCGGACCACGATTGAGCTGGGAGAGGGCAACGACGGGCACGTCGAGCTCCTTAGCCAGCAGCTTGAGCTGCCGGGAGAACTCCGAGACTTCAAGCTGGCGGGACTCGACCCTCTTGCCTGAGGTCATCAGCTGGATGTAGTCGATGATCACCAGCTTGAGGTCGTGCCGTTGCTTGAGGCGGCGGGCCTTCGCTCGAATCTCCATCATGGTCAAGTTTGGCGAATCGTCGATGAACAGCGGCGATTCGGAGACCTGGCCCATTTTCGCCGACACCCGATTCCAATCCTGGTCACTCATCCGACCACCGCGAATGTGGGACAGCGGGATGCTCGCCTCGGCAGACAGCAGGCGCATGGTGATCTCGATCTGGCTCATCTCCAGGCTGAAGATCACCGACGTGAGTCCGTTCTTGATTGATGCGGATCGCGCAATATCCAGAGCGAGAGTCGACTTCCCAACCGCCGGTCTCGCTGCCACGATGACCATCTGCCCGGGATGCAGGCCATTAGTCACCTCGTCGAGGTCGGCGAACCCCGTAGGCACACCCGACAGCCCCGCCCCGCGAGACTCGATGGCCTCCATCTCGTCGAGGGTGGGTTGCATCAGCTCCGACAGCGGTTTGTAGTCCTCCGATGCTCGCCGCTCGCTGACGGAATAGACCTCGGCCTGCGCTCGATCGACGATGTCATCAACATCGCCCTCGGCGGCGTACGACATCTGCCCAATGCGTACCGAGGCGTCGACGAGCCGGCGCAGGATCGCCTTCTCATGCACGATCTGCGCGTAGTAGCCCGCATTGGCGGCAACGGGGACGCTTGCCAGCAGCGTGTGCAGATACGGTGCGCCGCCGATGCGCAGCAGCTCGCCGCGCTTGCCCATCTCGTCGGAGACCGTGATGGCGTCGGCCGGCTCGCCGCGGCCGTAGAGGTCGATGATGGCGTTGTAGACCTGCTCGTGCGCCGGACGGTAGAAGTCAGCGCCGCGCAGTACCTCGACAACGTCGGCGATGGCGTCCTTGCTCATCAGCATGGCGCCAAGCACGCACTGCTCGGCCTCCATGTCCTGAGGCGGCGTACGGTCGGACAGTCGAGGCGCCTCGCCGCTGTAGGGCGGCATCACCTCGGCAACACTCACCCTTACTCCTTACAGATCCGCTGGACGGCCCCCGAGCCCCTCGGAAACACCCACCTCAGCGCCAATCGAATACGTGTTCGGAACACTAGTGACATGCACTGACACGTACATTTCCGCGGCGTCGAGCCAGGTCAACGCGGGAAACCGTACGCTGCCAGCGGCAACCTGAACAGCTTGTTGTCCACAGGGGCTGTGGATAACGAATTCAGCCCTGTGGGGGACACGCGGTGCGCCTGTGCAGACCCTGGGTATCGGCCTGGGGACTGGTAATCCCTCATGGTCGACAATCGCCGTTTGACTAGCGGAAATACCTCGATCGGAGGCGTGGATGGAAGTTCTTTTTGAGCCATCTCACGACTCGGAAGCGACCTGCGGGCATTGCTGGGATTTTCCCGAGCGGAACGTATTACCCACAGGTTCATCCGCAACCTGTTGAAAACAGATTGCAACATGGACGCGACTTTGATCGCACATCATCACATAGCAGTCGGACATGATCGACTTGACGGTTGCATATACCCTTAGGGGGTACCCGCGAGATCAAGGAAGGGTCGATGTCTGATCACGCCAGCCATCATGGCTACATTGCCAACAAGGACGACTATCTTAAACGACTGCGCCGCATCGAAGGGCAGGCGCGTGGCCTGCAGAAGATGATCGAAGAGGAGCAGTACTGCATCGATATCCTGACCCAGGTGTCCGCGATGACACGCGCGCTTCAGTCTGTCGCGCTCGGTCTTCTTGATGAACACCTGAGCCACTGCGTGGTACGCGCTGCGGCCGAGGGGGGACCCGAGGCGGATAGCAAGATCGAAGAAGCCTCCAGCGCCATTGCACGTTTGGTTCGTTCGTAGTTCGCCCTTATCTTCCAGCTGCCGAAGGAAACGCCCATGTCTGTCACCCACGAGTACGTTGTCTCGGGAATGCACTGCAACCATTGCGTGCATTCAGTCACCGAGGAAGTCTCGGCCGTCAGCGGAGTAACCGATGTCAAGGTCGACCTCGGCAGCGGCCAATTGATTGTCATCAGCGACGCCGAGATCCCGTTTGAGAACATCGAAGCCGCGGTGGACGAGGCAGGCTACCGCGTCGCGACAGCCTAGGCCGACTGCCTACGACCATCCCTACCTGACATGAATCCACCCGCCAAGCTGGTCGCCTTCCTGGCGCTGCTAGCGGTTGTCTTCGGCGTGTCCTACTTCACGGGCACCCAGTCGCAGGCGCTGCTGGCGCCCGCGCCGACGCACGATTCCGAGATGGTGACACCAGCGGGCACCGTGGAGGGCTACGCGATGCGCGCAGTGCAGCCCACCCAGGAGCCGGGAAAGGAGGAGCTAGTAGAGCTCGCCGTCACCGCGCCTGGCGGTCAGGCCGTCTCAGAGCTCGATGAGGACGCTGGCGAGCACATGCATCTGATTGCCTTCCGCCGTGACCTGACCGGATATCAGCACTTCACCGCACAGCAAGGTGAGGGCACGTCGTGGTGGGGCTTCCTCAATCTGACGCCGGGTCCTTGGCGGGTCATCATCCATTTCGAATCGAAGGCGCTCAATCGGGAGATCGCCTTGGCCACCGACCTGACGGTCAGTGGTGACTACCGGCCCGAGCCGCTGCCGCCAGCCACGGATCAGGACCAGGCCAAAGTGCTTACGGTGACGCTCGGCGGTGACCTGAGCACCAGCGCCGACAGCAGCAGTGCCGTTACGGTGACCAAAGATCGGCAGCCGGTGACCGATCTGGAGCCGGCGCACGGCGCACTTGGCCACGCTGTGGTCATTCGTCCCGCCGATCTTGGCTATCTGCACCTGCACTCAACTGGCCAGGGGAGCGGACCACGGCTGGATTTCCAGGGCGCTGTGCCCGATAAGGGCGACTACCGGCTCTTCGTCGACTTCTACCGCAAGGACCAGCCCCACCTTGCTGAATTCACCGTGCGGGTGACCCGATGACTCAGGTAGATCTCGCAGTCCAGACGATCGAACTTGACGTTCAAGGCATGACCTGCGCGTCATGTGCCGCACGGATTGAGAAGAAGCTCAATCGGCTCGAGGGAGTCAAGGCGACCGTCAACTACGCGACGGAGAAGGCCACGGTTCATGCCGGGAAGGGAACTACTGCGCAGACTCTGATCCAGACCGTCGAGCAGACCGGCTACCACGCCACGCTGCCGGCCGAAAGCCCGCGCGACCCGGACTTGGAACTGCGCCAACTGCGTCGTCGGCTGATCATCTGCGCAGTGCTGAGCTTGCCGGTGATCATGATCGCCATGGTTCCGGCCTGGCAGTTTCCTTGGTGGCAATGGGTGTCGTTCGCACTTGCGGGCGTAGTCGTCATCTGGGGCGCCTGGCCGTTCCACCGCGCCACCTTGCTGAACCTGCAGCACGGCAACGCAACCATGGACACGTTGATCTCGATCGGTACCCTAGCGGCCTTCGGGTGGTCGGCGTACGCGCTGCTATTCGGGGCCGCAGGCGAAATCGGCTTCACGCATCCCTTCGAGTTTCGCCTGGTCAGGCATGCCCCTACGGCGAACCTCTATCTTGAGGCCGCCGTCGGAATTACCACGTTCATCCTGCTCGGACGCTACCTGGAGGCACGCGCCAAGCGTCGATCTGGCGCCGCAGTGCGGGCGCTGCTCGAGCTGGCCCCATCGGAGGTCACGCTCCTCACGGCGACTGCTGAGAGGGTCATCGACATCTCCCAGCTGCACGTGGGTGACAGGTTTGTGGTCCGGCCCGGCGAGCGGGTAGCAACCGATGGTGTGATCGTTTCTGGACATAGTGCGCTGGACGCCTCGACGGTGACGGGTGAATCGGTACCGGTCGAGGTCGGGCCGGGGGATGCTGTGGTCGGAGCCACGGTCAACACTCATGGCAGGCTCGTGGTTGAGGCGACCCGGGTGGGCGCAGACACCCAGCTGGCACAGGTCGCGCGGATGGTCGAGGCTGCGCAGAGCGGCAAGGCGGCTGTGCAGCGGCTGGCTGATCGAGTCTCCGCCGTGTTCGTGCCGATCGTCATCGCGCTTGCGGTCGCCACCCTCGGTTTCTGGCTCGGCCAGGGAGCTGGCCTGTCCTTTGCGTTTACGTCTGCCGTAGCGGTGTTGATCATTGCCTGCCCATGTGCGCTCGGGCTGGCAACACCGACCGCCTTGCTGGTTGGCACCGGGCGGGGCGCCCAGCTGGGCATCGTCATCAGAGGGCCTGAGGTGCTGGAGTCCGCCCGGCGTATCGACGCCATCGTGTTGGACAAAACCGGAACGGTCACCGAGGGCCGCATGGCCGTCGTTGCCGTCACAGCTGGCGCGGGGTCCACGACAGCGGAGGTCATCAAGACGGCCGGCTCAGCCGAGTCCGGCTCAGAACATCCGATCGCCAAAGCCATCGCCGACCACGCGCGTAATAACAGCTCGCTGAATCCGGTCACCAAGCTCAATAGCCGCCCCGGCCTCGGCGTACTCGCCGAGTTGTCAGAAACCAGTGCGGCTATAGGTCGACTGGGTTCTGACAAGTCGGTGGTTGCGGGGCGGGTGGAGCTGCTCCAGGAAGAAGGGCTGCAGGTTTCAACAGAGCTGCAGGAGGCGTACGCGGCACAGCAGGCGTGGGGACGGACGGCCGTCATGGTCGGCTGGGGTGGCGAGGCCCGCGGCGTGATTGCCGTCGCAGACGTGGTGAAGCCGACTTCCGCGGAGGCGGTACACGACTTGCGATGGCTCGACCTGCGCCCGGTCTTGTTGACTGGTGATCATGAAGCCGCAGCTCGGGCGGTCGCGGCCGAGGTCGGCATTGACGACGTCATCGCCAACGTCCTGCCGGAACAGAAAGTCGCCGAGGTGGTCCGGCTGCAGGACGCTGGGCATCGCGTGGCGATGGTTGGTGACGGGGTCAACGACGCCGCTGCGCTGGCCCAATCTGATCTTGGCATCGCCCTCGGCACCGGCACCGATGCGGCAATCCACGCGAGCGACCTGACGCTGATTAGCGGAGATCTACGGGTGGCCGCGGACGCGGTCCGGCTCTCCCGGGCAACGCTCCGCACGATCTACGGCAACCTCTGGTGGGCGTTTGGCTACAACGTCGTGGCCTTGCCGCTGGCCGCTGTCGGCCTTCTGAATCCCATGATCGCGGCGGCAGCGATGGCTCTCAGCTCAGTCTTCGTGGTGACTAACAGCTTGCGGCTGCTCAGGTTTCGTTAGTTTTCCGCACGGCATAGCGCAGCATCACGAAGTCCGCCCCATAAGCCTTGGCGTCGAGGAGCTGCAGCGGCGGCGTCACGATCCTTCGTGGCAGCAAAGGCGCGCCAGTGCCCAGGAACACCGACGCGATACCGATGATCACCTCATCAAGCAGGCCCTGATCATGGAACTGCCCGACGAGATCACCACCACCCACCAGCCAGATGTTCCGGCCGTCGGCGGCCTGCACCATCTCTTCGTGAACCGGGACGACATCGCCTGAGACGAAGCGGACATCTGGGCCCTCGACCCGAGGCAACTCGCGACTACTGAACACCCACGTCGGTACGTCGTACTCCCACTTGGTCGGATCGTTAAGGAAGCCGGTGTAGTCCGCGATCCACTCGTAGGTTGTCGAGCCCATCGCCATCGCGCCCACCTCGGCAATGAACCGCGGATACTCGTCCTCCATCCCGCTCGGCTCGCTGAACTGGAAGAGCCAGCTCAGCGAGTTGTCTGGGTCTGCGATGAAGCCGTCGATACTGCTGGCCGTGTAGTACTGCGTCGTCATGGTGGTCAGCCTCGCACGTAGTACCGACAATCTCTGCCTGACAGGTAGCAGGAGCTCGATCCTCTTCCCACGCCCCACCGCACCTGGTTAGCATGCAAAAAAGCCGATCAGTGGAGGACATGATGGTCCGCTACACAAAGGCACACCTGTTCCATATCCGTCCCGTCGCGTCCCTGGTCGAGGAGACCCACGAGAGCGGTCACGAGCTCAAGCGAGCGGTGGGACCGCTTTCCCTCACGGCGCTGGGGGTCGGCGCTATCGTCGGCACGGGCATCTTCGTCGTTGTGGGCGAGGGGCTTCGGGAGGCCGGCCCGGCAGTGATCTTGTCCTTTGCGCTGGCGGCAGTCGTCTGCCTCTTCTCCGCGCTGTCGTACGCGGAGCTGGCGTCATCGATCCCAGTCTCGGGCAGCGCGTACACCTACGCCTACGCCACGCTCGGCGAGGTTGTGGCGTGGATGATCGGGTGGGACCTGATCCTCGAGTACGGCGTGTCCGTGGCGGCGATCGCCGTCGGTTGGGGCGCCAACTTCAACGCCTTCCTCGAGACCGCATTCGGCGTTGCGCTGCCGGAGAGGTTCACGACCTCCCTTGAGAAGGGAGGCATCAACATTCCCGCGGTCGTGATCGTCTTGCTGGTCACGCTGCTGCTGATGCGCGGCGTCAAGGAGACCGCCAACCTGAACACCGTCATGGTGTTTATCAAACTCGGCGTGCTGGCTATGTTCATCGGCCTTGCGTTCACCGCGTTCAACGCCGACAACCTGCAGCCGTTCGCGCCGCAGGGCTCTGGCGGAGTGCTCGCTGCAGCGGCGTTGATCTTTTTCGCATACATCGGCTTCGACGCCGTGGCCACGGGAAGCGAGGAGGCCAAGAACCCCAAGCGTGACCTGCCGATCGCGATCATCGGCTCGCTGTTGATCTGCACCATCATCTACGTGCTGGTGTCGGTTGCGGCCGTCGGCGCTTTACCCGCTGCCCAGCTAGGAGAGAGCGAAGCGCCACTGTCGGAGGCCCTCGAAGCGGGGGCCGGCCTTCCTTGGGCGGCCGCGCTGACCGCGTTCGGAGCGCTGGTGGCCATCACCAGCGTGCTGATCGTGATCCTCTACGGCCAAACCCGGATCTTCTTCGCGATGGCCCGCGACGGGCTCGTGCCGGAGTCCTGGGCAACCGTCAATCCGCGTACCGGGACGCCGGTCAAGCTGACCCTCGGGTTCGGCATTTTCGCCGCTCTCGTCGCCGCGGTATTGCCATTGGGCGCGATCATAGAGATGGTGAACATCGGCACGCTGTTCGCATTCATCATCGTCAACATCGGTGTGATGGTGCTGCGGAAGACGCGACCGGACATGGAACGGCCCTTCAAGGTCCCGATCCCCTACATCTGGTGCCCGATCGGGATCCTGCTCTGCCTCTACCTGATCTCCGGCCTGCCACTGGCCACCTACATCAGATTCGTCGGATGGCTCGCGGTCGGGCTCGTGATCTACCTCGCCTACGGTTACTCGCACTCCAGGCTGCGGCACCACTACAAAGACGCACCGGACCTGCCCGACGAGGAACCGGACGAGAAGGTGCCAGAGGCGGGCGCCGGCAGGAGCGAGTGACATGGCTTGGCGCGTCGTCATCGGGTACGACGGGTCTGATGCCGGCGAGGACGCTGTCGCCTTCGGGTTGACGTGGTGCCGCTCCACCGGCGACGTGCCCGTTGTGGCGACTGTCTACCCTGAGGAGCACCCGCTCGGAGCGGGTCGGGTGGATGCCGAGTGGGCGGCGTACGTACGGGAGCTCGGCCAGGAGACCCTGGACAAGGCGCAGGCCGCCGCCGGTGACGCGGCTATCTACCGCCTAGTCGCTTCGACGTCAGCGGCCCGTGGTCTTGCCGACCTTGCCGAGGACGTCGATGCCGCGGCGGTCCTGGTCGGCGGCAGCCGCAAGGACGAAGCTGGCGGCGGCAGGCTCGGCAGCGTCCCCAACCGTTTGCTGTACGGAGCCACCGTGCCGGTCTGCGTAGTCCCCGAGGCTTGGCAGGCAACCGATAGCGGTGTGATCTCTAAGATCGGCGTGGCGTTCGTCGACACGAAGGACGGCCACGAGGCACTCCGTGCCGCGGTCCGCGCGGCCAGCCGGATCCCAGCTCGACTCGTGTTGTACAGCGTTTCGGCCCGTTCGACGGAGCATTATTCCTACATCGCTGGCCGCCGGGACGAGCAGGTGTTCTACGACGCTGCCCGTGCTTCGTACACTCAGGCGCTGGACTACGCAGCGGCTGGGGTGCCGCCGCAGCTCGAGCCGGAGACGGTCCTTCTCGAGGGTGATGTGGTCGACCGACTGGCAGGGCTGGGGACCGACGATGTGGACATGCTGGTGTGCGGGTCCCGTGGCTACGGTCCGATCCGCCGGGTGCTGCTCGGTGGCGTCTCGGCCCGACTCGTCCGACACTCGCGGCTCCCGGTCATGGTCGTACCACGGGCCTCGGCGGGTTCCTCAGCAACTGAGGATTGACCAGGGGCTACATCATGCGTGGTGGGCGGCCTCGTGTTCTTGGTGCCCAACTGGCTCGAGTTGGAAAGTGCAGTGGGAGACGTCGAAGTGCCCACCAAGGCATTCGCCGAGCCGATCCAGCACCTCACCGGAGCGGCCCTCGTTGATGCAGGCCTGGTCCACGATGACATGCGCGGACAGCACAGGTACGCCGCTGGTAATCGTCCAGGCGTGCAGGTCGTGCACATCGACCACCCCGCTTACCCGCTTGATGTGGTCACGTACTTCGGCAAGATCCACACCGTGAGGTGTGGCTTCCAGGAGCACGTCCACGACTTCGCGGAGCAACAACCAGGCGCGCGGGATGATCACCACCACGATGATGAGCGAGGCAATCGCGTCGAAAGGCGTCCACCCAGTGATCAAGATCAGCACGGCAGCGGCGATGACGGCCAACGAGCCGAGTAGGTCGCCGAGCACTTCCAGGTAGGCGCCGCGTATGTTCAGGCTCTTGGCCTGCGCCGGCCGTAGCACCAGCAGTCCGGCCAGGTTGGCCAGCACGCCGACGAGAGCTACCGCGAGCATCAGGCGGCTGTTGATCTCGACGGGGTTGCGCAGCCGATCGACGGCTTGGATCAGCACCCAAACTCCGACCGCCACCAGCAGCAACGCATTGCCGAGCGCGGCCAGGACCTCGGCACGCTGCAGGCCAAAGGTGCGTCTCACAGTTGCGGCCCGCGTCGCCAGGGAGGCCGCGATGAGCGCCAAGATCAGGCCGGTGGAGTCGGTCAGCATATGGCCGGCGTCTGCGAGCAGGGCGAGCGAACCTGCAATCAGACCACCGATCACCTCAGCGATCATGACAGCGCCGGTGATCACGAGTACGACGATGAGGCGTTTTCGGTGCTCGCCGGTGGCGGTCACCTCATGGCCATGTCCGCTGCCCATCTGCCGCACCTCCTTCCGCGCCTCCAATGCTGACAAGTCGGCCAAAAGCAGACATCAACTCGTCGGTGACTTCAGGTTCGCGCACGGCAATCCGGATCCAGTCTGGCCCGAGGCCGGGGAAGGTGTCGCCACGGCGTACCGCGAAACCATGGTCTCGCAATGCAAGGCGGACCCAGCCAGGATCCCGATGCTCGCGTACGCCACTGGTGTCAACCAGCACAAAGGGGGCACTCGGCTGGCCTGCGGCGTTGAGGCCTAAATCAGCCAGTTGCTCGATCAGGTAGGTCCGCCGGCCGGCGATCTCCTGCGCCGCGGCGGCGGCAAGGCTGCGGGCCTCTGGGGTCAGGCAGGCGACTATGGCCGCCAGCGCCGGTGTGGACACTGACCAGGGCGGTTGCTGCCGACGCATCGCCGCGATCAACTCCGGGTCGCCGATCACATAACCAGCGCGGAGCCCGGCCAGGCCCCAGGTCTTGGTCAGCGACCGAAGGATCACCACGTCCGTCAGGTCGTCCCCGATCATGGTCTCGGTTTCTCCGGGCACGGCGTCCATGAACGCCTCATCGACAACGACGAGGCGTTCGGTTCGGCGCAAGGAGTTGATCACAGCCCGCGGGTGCAGCACGCTGGTCGGGTTCGTCGGATTGCCGATCGCGACCAGATCGGCATCCGCCGGTAGCAGATCGAGGTCGAGCCGGAAACCGGTCGACGGCAACAAGATCAGCCGCTGCGGCTGGTGTCCAGCTGCCCGGAGCGCCGCCTCGGGTTCGGTGAACTGCGGGTGGATGATCAGCGGCCGTTCAGGACGAAAAGCCCGAGCCAGCAAAGTGAAGGCTTCCGCGCCTCCGGCAGTCGGCAACACCTGATCGACTGTCACGTTGTGGGCCTCGGCAATGGCTTTGGTTGCAGCGTCGGTGTTGGGATACGCCGCGAGGTGCTGAGTGGTGCTGTTGATGATTGCGCTGAGCCAATCCGGGGGAGCGGAGAGGCGGACGTTGACCGCAAGATCGACCAGGCCTTCTGCAACGTCGGAGTCTCCGTGGTGGTGAAGGTCGGGAGCGGGCGTGCGGGCCGCAGCGTGATCGTGGACGGCGTTGGCGAAGCGCTGGGCGAGCTCCGGATAGCCGGCCCAATGCAGATGCAGATAGCTCGCGTGCAGTGTCCTCCGGCCGCCTCCAACAGGATCGGCGGAGAAGCCGATCGGCTCACTATCGACCAACCAAGCAGGTGTTACGCCCCGGTCCGGCTCAACCGTCGTGCGGTGGAACTCGTGACCGGTCAGCCGAGTCCCAGCAGCCGCCAAGAGCTGATCATGATCGGCGATCACGGTGTGATAGCTCAGCGTCAGCTGCTTGGTCATGATCGCGTTTGCCTCAATCGCTCCCACCATGGGCAGCCCGTCGACACTTTGGCAGAGATAGATCAGCCCGGCGCACTCGGCGACCGTCGGCATGCCGGCCTCAACCGCGGATCGGATCTCGGATCGCAGCGTGTCGTTGGCCGCCAGCTCGGCTGCGTGCACCTCGGGAAAACCGCCGCCCAGGTAGAGCCCAGCTGTTCCCGGGGGAAGTTGCTCATCTGCGACCGGATCAAAAACCACTGGTTCACAGCCGGCAGAACGTAGCAACTCGTCGGTCTCGGCATAGCGGAACGTGAACGCCCGACCGGCCGCGATCGCCACCACTGGACGCGCATCCGACGGCGGTCGGACGTGGTCGGCGGGCGACCATGGCTTCGTCTGCAGCGCGGGCGCCGAATGTGCGATGGACATGATCGAGTTCAGTGCGACATGATCGCGGATCCGCTGGCCGAGCTCAGCAACCGCCTCAGCCGCCTCCTCGCGCTCGGCTGCCGGGACCAGTCCCAGATGCCGCGAGGGGATCTGGATCCCGGCATCGCGCGGCAGCACCCCGAGCACCTCGAGGCCAATCGCCTGGATCGACTCAACGATTTCACGGGCGTGGCGATCCGATCCGGCCTTGTTGATGATCACTCCGCTGAGCCGAACGTTGGGGTCAAAGGTGTTGAGCCCGTGCACGATTGCAGCCGCGGTACGTGAGGTGTGGGAGATGTCCATGACCATGATCACCGGAGTCTGGATCAGCCTGGCGACATGCGCGGTGGACGCAAAACCCCCCGCGCCGATCTGGCCATCGAAGAGGCCCATAACGCCTTCGATGACCGCGATATCGGCGGGTTCCGGAGTTCTTGCCCCATGCAGCAGCAGCGGCGCTATCTGCTGCTCCCCGCAGAGATAGGGATCGAGGTTGCGTCCCAGCCTGCCGGTGGCCAGCGTGTGGTAGCCAGGGTCGATGTAGTCCGGCCCGACTTTGAAGCCTGCGACTTTCAGACCTGTGCCAGTCAGCGCACTCATGAGTCCGGTGGCAACGGTTGTCTTGCCGTGACCCGAACCAGGAGCGGCGATCACCAGACGGGGAAGCTCCCGGCTGGCCTCGGGTGATCTCGGGCCGATCACCACTCGATTCCTCGCTGCCCCTTCTGTCCATCGTCGAAGGGGTGTTTGATCTTGGTCATCTCGGTGACCAGCTGGGCTGCGGCGATCAGCTTGGCATCTGCCCGCCGCCCGGTGATGATCACATGCTGGTAGCCCGATCTTGTCGTCAGGGTGTCGATCACATCGTCAATGTCGACCCAGCCCCAGTTGATCGGGTAGGTGAACTCGTCCAGCACGTACAAGGTGTGCTGCTCCTCGGCAAGCCGTCGCTTGATCTCCTGCCAACCTTCCGCGGCAGCCGCAGCATGATCATCGTCGGTGCCGGCCTTGCGGCTCCAGGACCATCCGGAGCCCATCTTGTGCCACTCGATCGATCCACCGCAGCCGGTTGTGTCGTGCAAATCGCCCAGCGACTCGAAGGCAGCCTGCTCACCGATTCGCCATCGGGCGGACTTGACGAACTGGAAGATGCCCACTGACCAGCCCTGGTTCCAGCCGCGCAGCGCCAGACCGAACGCTGCGGTTGACTTGCCTTTGCCGTCGCCGGTATGGACGATCAACAACGGCCGCTGCCGTCGTTGCCGGGTGGTCAGCCCGTCCGTCGGGACTAGCTCCGGAGTTCCTGCTGGCATCAGGCTGCCCGACCTTGGCGTACGGCATGGACCAGTTGATCAGCGCCGACCTCACCCACTGTCAGGTGTTGTGCGCCGAGGTGGATGCTCAATGTCTGGGCGAGACCCAAGGCAAGCCGCCCAGATTCGCAGTCGATCACCAGGGAGGCCACCCCAGCGCGGCGCAGTTGATCAGCTACCAGCCGCGATCGGCTGACTGCGTTCGGACCGTACGTGGCTCGGCCGTCTGTGACGAGTACCAGCAACGGCCGGCGGCGCGGGTCGCGGATCCGCTCGAGTCGCAGCGTTTCAGCGGCGCAGAGCAGGCCCTCGGCTAGCGGCGTCCGCCCACCGGTCGGCAGGTCGTGCAACCGGCGCGCTGCGGTGTCGATCGACGAGGTCGGCGGCAGCGCGAGCGTTGCCTCGGCTCCCCGGAAAGTGATCAAGCCGACCTTGTCCCTGCGCTGGTAGGCGTCCAGCAGGAGGGAAAGCGCGGCCGCCTTGACGGCCCCCATCCGGCGTCTCGCAGCCATCGACCCGGATGAGTCGACCACCAGTAGCACGAGGTTGGACTCGCGCCCCTCTGTGACGGCGAGCCGCAGATCCGGGGTGGCCAGGCGGAGCGGCTCCTCCGGGAGACGTCCGCGGTCGACCTGCCGCGGCGCGGCAGTACGGATGGTCGCTGTGAGGTGCAGCCGTCCGCCGTTGCGATCGGCTGGGAGCGCACCGACGGTACGCCCAGTTGAGGTGAGGGCGCGGCTGCGGCGGCCCGCCTCGCCGCTGCCGATTCCGACTGCGGTGAACAAGCGGGTGCGGTATGTCTCGCCGGCGGAGACGATCCGCGCTGTGCTTCCGGAAGGACCATTGGCAGGCTGCAGGGAGCTGTGCGCTGAGCTTGTCGAAGCGCCCTCGATGGGCTCAGGCCGCAATCCGTCCTGTTCTGAGCTTGTCGAAGAGCCGCCGTTGCTGCGCTCGGAGTTGGTCGATTGGCCATTGGGTGGGCGGTCGTCCGGCGGGGTCGGCTTCGGATCTGGTTCCTCATCAAGAAGTCGATCAAGAAGATCCTCGTCCAGGCCAGGGGCGTCGAAGGGATTGCGGCGCCGCCGATGCGGCAGTGCAAGCCTGGCGGCCGCGCGGATATCGGGTTTGGTGATCTCGCTGCGGCCGTGCCATGCGGCATGTGCAGCCGCTGCCCGCGCCGTGACAATATCTGCCCGCATGCCGTCAACCTCGAACGCGCCGCACACCCTGGCGATGGTCGCCAATTGGCGATCATCGAGACGTACCGACGGCAGCAGCGACCGGGCCGTTACGATCTTGATGCGCAGCTCCTCCTCCTGGGCTGCATACGCGGTGACAAAGGATGTCGGGTCACGGTCGAATGCCATCCGGCGGCGGATCACCTCTGCTCGTTGCTCCGGATCCCGCGGGGCGGCGATCTCGACCGTGAGTCCGAAGCGGTCCAGCAGCTGTGGTCGGAGCTCACCTTCTTCAGGGTTCATGGTTCCGATCAAGATCAACCGGGCGGCGTGCGCAACCGAGACTCCGTCCCGCTCAACACTCGAGCGGCCCATCGCAGCTGCATCCAGCAGCAGATCCACCAGATGATCATGAAGCAGGTTGACCTCATCCACGTAGAGGATTCCGCGATGTGCCGCGGCCAGCAGTCCGGGCTCGTAGACCACTTCGCCAACCCCTAGGGCTTGCCGAAGATCAAGCGAACCGATCACCCGATCTTCAGTAGCACCCACTGGAAGCTCAACCAACCTGGCGGGCCGCGAGTGTGTCACGGGATGATCGTGTGGACCGTCCGGGCACGTCGTATCGGGTTCCTCGGGATCGCAGCTGAAGCGGCAGCCCTCGACTACCGCGATGCTGGGCAGCACCTGCGCGAGAGCACGGACCATGGTCGTCTTGGCCGTGCCCTTCTCGCCGCGCACCAAAACGCCGCCCACCTCCGGGGAAACGGTGGTCAAGATCAAAGCGAGTGCCATGTCTTCGGAACCGACGACTGCAGAGAACGGAAACGTCCGCACCTCACACCCTTCCTGCGGGTATCCGCGCCCGCGGCATGCCTGGGTACGGCCGGCGTACGCGGGACGCGACGACGACCGGCGGGGCAGACGTCCTGACTTCCCGGATCGTTGCTGATGACCGAATTGTCCGGGTCACAGTGGCGGGACCGCTCCGGATTTGCACCGGATTCCTCTGCCGTCGCCGCCTTGATGATGTCACATGCGAACGCGTGGTGAGTCGCCTGACCAAACCCTTGGCTGTCAACCTCGCGTCGAGGGTGGAGCTCCTCGATCTCCAGGTCAAAGGCTTCGGCTATGAGGTCGTCAATGTCGCGGTGGCAACACTCGGGTCGGGGTGAATGTGGGCGAACATGCTGCGAGCGTTCCAGCTCGGGAAGGCTCGGACCAGCCATGACGGACCGTTGAGTTGGATGCGGGAGTCGCGGGTTGCCTCCGCCCAAGTGAGCTGGCCGGCGTGCCACTTGACGAAGGCCTCCGCCTCCGCGGTGATGTACAGGTCTTCGTCGAGACCGGGGTACGTTTTGCAGATTTCGGTCTCGCGGTGCTCGATCAGTAGCCAGTACCGCTCGTGGGGTCGAAAGCCGGTGAAGTCGAACCGAATGACGACCCGCTGGTCCGGGAGTCGGTCCCGGCGGAGTGCATTGCACATCGACCACAGCGCCACGAACGGATCAAGATTCTCCGGGGCGATCTCGAGCCAACGGGCGCCCCACTCGCCGAGTGTCTCGCAGACCTTGAACAGATCGTGGCCGGAGCTTGTGAGCTGGTACCGGTGACCGCGGCCCTGAGCCTTCGGTGCCGACTCGACAACGCCGAGGCGTTCGAGCTGCTTGAGCCGCTGCGTGAGCAGGGTGCGGGAGAGCCCTGGCGCACCCTCGAGGATCTCGCCGAAGGTCTCACAGCCCAGCTGCACGTTGCGGACGATCAACGGCGTCCATCGCTCGGCGAAGATCTCCGCACCGCGGGCGATCGGGCAGTACTGGCCGTAGGTCCTCATGAGCGCAGTGTCCCGCGTCTCTCGACTGCCGTGAAGTCCAGATTCTTTACTTCCAAGTCCAGATAGCTGACTTCTCCTCGGTGCCCACCGATGTTGCGATGAGCCTATCGACCGGAGGAGGAAACGATGACAGCACTCACCACGATGCAGATCCCGGGGTTCCAGGGCGACGTGATCGCCCAAGACCACGATAGATACGACGACGCCCGCGCCGTGTGGAACGGCACCGTCGACCGACGACCCCGATTGATCGCTCGCTGCAGCGGCACAACCGATGTGGCCGCAGCCGTGCGCTTTGCCCGCGACCGTGAGCTCGAGATCGCCGTACGAGGCGGGGGCCACAACGTGGCCGGTAGCGCCGTGTGCGACGACGGGATCGTCATCGACCTCTCGGCGATGCGTGCCGTCACCGTCGATCCGGTCGACCGCACGGCCCGCGTCCAGGGCGGCGCTCTGTGGGGTGACGTCGACCATGAGACCCAGAGACACGGTCTGGCCACGACCGGCGGGATCGTAAGCCACACTGGCGTCGGCGGCCTCAGCTTGGGCGGCGGCATCGGCTGGCTCATGCGCAAACACGGGCTCACCGTCGACAACCTGGTGGAGGCCGAGGTGGTCACCGCCGAAGGCGACATCATCCGGGCATCGGCCAACGATCACCCCGACCTGTTCTGGGCGCTGCGGGGCGGCGGGGGGAACTTCGGCGTCGTCAGCGCGTTCCGCTTCACATTGCACCCGCTCGGCCCCACCGTCATGGCCGGACCGGTGTTCTGGGCGGCCGAGGACACCACCGACGTGTTGTGCTTCTACCGGGATTTCGTCGCCGACGCGCCCGACAAGCTCGGCAACATCATCCGGCTAGGAACCATCCCGCCACTGCCCGTGATCAGCGAGGCGCTGCACTTCCAGCCCGCGATCGCCGTGACCAGCTGCTATGCCGGGCCCGTCGAGGATGGGGAGCGCGCCGTCCGTGCGCTCCGCGAGTTTGGGACCCCGCTCGTGGACCTCGTCGGACCCACGTTGTACGTCGACCACCAGAGCGTCATGGACGACAGCGTCCCGCACGGCTGGTGCTACTACTGGAAAGCGACTGACCTCACCGGCATGTCCGACGCGGTCATCGACATCGTCGCCGAGCACGCCTATCGCGCCGCCTCGCCGAGGTCGTACGCACTGATGTTCCATCTGGGCGGCGCGGTCGCCCGAGCCCCTCGTGATGCCACGGCGTACCCCGGCCGCGACGTGGGCAACAACATCATCATCGACGCCGCATGGCTCCCTGAGCAGGATGACTCGGTTGCTGCCGCCGAGACGGCGTGGGCGCGGGAGTTCCTCGACGCCCTCCACTCCCACAGCGACGGCGTCTATGTGAACTTCCTCGACTCCGACGACGACTCGAGCCGCGTCCGCGAGGCGTATGGCGACAATACATACCGGCGGCTCACCGAGGTGAAGGCGAAGTACGACCCCGAGAACGTGTTCCACAACAACAAGAACATTCCACCCGGCAGTCCTTGATCACCTGATCCGACAAGGTGGGAACATCGGTTACATAGCAGTGATCGAGAACCGGAGGATCGAGATGACCGCGCGTGCCCATCCACCGTTCGACGTTGAACTCGAATCCGCACTCGGCGCGGTGCCCGGGTTTTTCACCACGCTCGAGCCTGATTCCATTGCGGAGTTCCGAGCGGCGACCACGCGTCCGTCGTCGCTCGACGAGGTCATCAGGGGGCGGCCGGTCGAGGTCACCGACCACGCCGTGACTGGTCACGGTGGCGGTGAGATCATCGTCACGGTGCTGCGGCGCAGTGGCCACAAGGGGGGTGAGGGTCGGGGCGTCTTTCTCATCCACGGTGGCGGCATGGTCGGCGGGAGCCGATGGGCGGTCGCACCGATGCTCGTCGAGTGGGTCCTCGAGTACGGTGCCGTCGCGGCCGCCGTGGAGTACCGTCTGGCACCCGAATTCCCCGACCCGGTGCCTGTTGAGGACTGCTATGCGGGGCTCGAGTGGTTCGCCGGCCGCGCTGAGGCGTTCGGCTTCGACCCGCGACGGGTGCTGGTCGGCGGCCAGAGCGCCGGTGGGGGCCTCAGTATCGGGACGACGCTGCTCGCACGGGATCGCGGTAGGCCAATGCCGGCGGCGATGCTGCTCATGTGGCCGATGCTCGACGATCGGAATGAGACTGTCTCAGCGAAGCAGATCGACGGCGTTGGGATCTGGGATCGCACCAGCAACGAGACCGGATGGACGGCGCTGCTCGGCGATCGCCGCGGCACTGCCGACGTGTCGATCTACGCGGCGCCGGCACGGGCGACCGACCTGTCGGGCCTGCCGCCCGCCTACATCGAGGCGGGGAGTGCCGAGGTGTTCCGGGACGAGGCCGTCGCCCTAGCGAGCCGGATCTGGGAGGCGGGCGGCAGCGCCGAGCTCCACATCTGGGCGGGTGGCTTCCACGGGTTCCAAACGATCGTTCCGACGGCGGCGGTGTCGCAAAGAGCCGTGCAGGCGCGCGAGTCCTGGGTGCGCCGCGTGTTGGCGCCGTGACCCGGAGGCGCGGGAGGATGACGCTGCCCCCGGCATCTGCTCCACTTCGCCTCACTTAGTTGGACTTCGCATCATCTGGAGATGGCGCAAAGTCCAACTAGCTGATGCGGAGTGACGTGACAGTGGCCCCGTGGAGGTCGGTCGTAGGTGGTGACCCAGCCCGTGATGCCGGACTTGGCTGTGGGCTTGATCAGAGTCCGCGACGGCACCCAGCGCTCCGCCGAGCAAGGCGGCGGAATCCCGCCGTACGTGGTCGAAGTGATGGTCAAGATCAGCAATCGCGGAGAATCCGTCGCCAACGAGACAACCACGCGCTTCTGGGTGCGGGGGCCCGACATGGACCAGGAACTGCGGATCGTCGCTACCCCCGCTGTGCCGCCGGGCGATGAGGTCGAAGTCACGGCAACGTGGAATGTCCGCGACCGTCACGGCGATTACGTGATCACTGTGACCGCCGACGCGTTCTCGCAGATCGAGCACCTGCGCACGGACAACAACTCAGCAAATGTCCGTGTCGCCGTCCTGGACGCTCGGGTCGACATCGTCGAGTCCGCGGAGTGACGGACGTCGTCACGCCGCAAGATCTGCCTGCGGGGTAGGTGGCCGTTGACAGAACGCGTCACTGGCCAGCTAGTGATCGCGGCGTTTCAGCACGCGCACCTTCTCCCGGCCCTTGGGTTCGAGGCGGTCTAATCGCGCCCGGATCGCCTCGAGTTCGGCCAGCACCTGGACCATCGTGGCGCGCTCGATGTCCGTGGCCTCCTCGATCTCGGCAAACTCGCGCAGCAGCTCGAGCTCGGTGGAGAACCAGGCGACGACCGTCGCGGTGATCATGGCGATGAGAGCGATGCCGAGGACCATGAGGGTCGCCGCGACGAGCCGCCCGCCGGCGGTGACCGGATGGATGTCGCCGTACCCGACGGTCGAGATAGTCTCCATCGCCCACCACAGCGCGTCGGGGAACGTGTCGATGAGGGTGCCAGGCGCATCGCGCTCGAGCAGCCAGGCGATCACCGCGGCCATCACCAGCACCATCGAGACGGCGACGGTAATTCCCAGCATGACGGTTACGTGCCGCCGCCGGCGGAGCCTCACCAGGTGGGACCGGTCGATTCTCGGGACGTTGCGCATGCTCATGGAGCCATCATGTTGGCGCCCGGACCAGGGTTGACAGCAGGGCTACCGTCTTGCCCCTATCGCAGATCTGAATTGGATGTGAGAAGCAGGGTCCTCCGGGAATACAGTCTGAGGCGTGATTGAGGTGGTCGGGCTCAGCGCGCGGGGGTGGAGCGACCTCCCTGAGCGGTTGCGGACCCTGATCCAGCAGGCAGAAGTACTGCTGGGAAGTCAGCGGCACCTTGATCTGATCCCGCGGTTTCCGGCTCAGCAGCGGCTGGCGTGGCCGAGTCCGCTGCGAGAAGGGCTGCCAATGCTGCTCAACGAGATTTCCGGACGCCGTGTCGTTGCCCTCGCATCGGGTGATCCACTGATTGCGGGGATCGGCAGCACGCTGATCGAGATACTTGGGGCTGCGGCGGTTCGGATCCACCCGGCCGTATCTTCGGTGGCCCTCGCCCGAGCGCGGATGGGCTGGTCGGAGGAGTCGACCCAGCTGGTACGGCTCCGCGGGGACGATCTTGATGCGGTGCGGCGGTGCCTCTTCCCGGGTCGGCGCTTGATCATCTTGTCGCGCGACGCCGCCAGTCCCGCCGCGGTTGCGCACCTGATGACCGAAGAGGGTTATGGCGAGAGCATGATCACCGTGTTGGGAGACCTCGACACTGAGACCGAGTCCCGGACCGAAGCCGCAGCTCGCGACTGGGCAGGATCGGCCCCGGCGCTCAATGTGGTCTGCGTGACCTGTGTCGGCCAAGGCCCGGCGGCCTCGCTCACGCCGGGATTGCCAGACGAAGCTTTTGATCATGACGGGCAGCTCACCAAGCGTGATCTTCGTGCCTCCGCCCTTGCTCGCCTGATGCCGAGACCAGGGGAGGTGCTGTGGGACGTCGGCGCCGGCGCCGGGTCGATCGCGATTGAGTGGATGCGTTCCGACCCCAGTTGCCGGGCGGTAGCCGTCGAGCGCAACCTCGATCGGATCAAGCGGATCCGCAGGAATGCCGAAGCGCTCGGTGTCCCCGGACTCGAGGTGCGGCATGGCGAGGCGCCTGGTGCGCTGGTCTCACTGCCGCGGCCGCACGCGGTTTTCATTGGCGGTGGCGGGACCACGGAAACGATCGATCGCTCCTGGTCGGCGTTGCAGCCCGGCGGCCGACTGGTGGTTCACGCGGTGACTCAGGAGACCGAGATGATCTTGGCCGACTGCTGGAAACGCTACGGTGGTGAGCTGTCTCGACTCTCAGTAGAGCACCTCGAGCCTATTGGCCGCTATCACGGGTGGCGACCAGCCCGAGCGGTCGTGCAGTGGAGTTCGATCAAGGCGGTCGAGTGACTGTCCATTTCATCGGGGCCGGTCCAGGGGCGGCGGACCTTCTGACTGTGCGAGCGGTACGGCTGATTGAGTACTCTCCGGTGTGCGTCTATGCCGGCAGCTACATCGACGCGGAGATTCTGGCTCATTGCCCGCCCGGTGCCAGCCTGGTTGACAGCCAACACCTTGATCTTGATCAAATCACCGACCATCTGGTTGCGGCTCATCAGCGCGGCGAGGATGTCGCGCGACTCTGCTCTGGCGATCCCTCGATCTACTCGGCGCTCGCCGAGCAGACCCGGCGGCTCGACCAGGCCGGCGTGAGCTGGGATGTGACACCTGGTGTGCCGGCGTACGCAGCCGCCGCAGCGATCATCGGGCGGGAGCTTACGGTTCCCGAGCTGGCGCAGACGGTGATCTTGACGCGTACCCAGGCTGCCTCGACCGCCATGCCCGAGACGGAGTCTCTCGCCTTTCTGGCCGAGACGCGGGCCACCATGATCATTCATCTGGCGATTCGGCGGATTCGTCAGATCTGTGCCGAGTTGACTCCGGCGTACGGGCCGGACTGCCCGGTCGCGGTCGTCGCGAATGCCACCCAGCCAACCGAGCTGGTGATTCGCGGGACGCTGGCAACGCTTGCGGATCAGGTTGAAGCGGCAGGCTTGCGGCAGGCGGCGGTAATCATGGTCGGACAGGCGTTACACGCCGAGGACTTCGTGGAGTCCCACCTTTATGGAAAACGTCGTTCTGAGAAACGTCGTCATGAGGTATGAGAACGGCTCGTCCACACCGTTGTGCCGTGGCCGAGTCGGGTCTGGCTAGAACCGATGATCAGCAAGCAGCTCATGTCGATGTTGTCAGGATCGAGTGTGTCGAGGGTGGTGACCGTCAGATCCTCACCATCCCGGCCCACGTTCCTACCGATGACGACCGGCGTGTCCGGCGCACGGAGCTCGAGCAGGAGCTCGCGCGTTCGGACTAACTGCTCCCGTCGGGTACGCGAGGCCGGGTTATAGATGGCGAGCACAAGATCAGCTTCAGCGACAGCGCGCAATCGTCGTTCAATCAGCGACCACGGCTTGAGCCGGTCCGACAGCGAGACAACGGCATAGTCCCCGCCGAGGGGCGCGCCAGCACGGGCTGCGACGGCCTGTGCCGCTGTCACCCCCGGGTAGCACCGTGATCTTGACCTGGGCGTAGCGGTCATCCTCCGCGGCCTCGAAGACCGCTGAGGCCATGCCGAAAATTCCCGCATCTCCGCCGGAGACCACCGCAACCCGCTCACCGGCCAGCGCAAGATCAAGAGCGTGCCGCGCGCGTTCCAGCTCGACGGTGTTGCCGGAAGCGTGCCGCTGGAGACCTGGTCGCCCCGCAAGCCGGTCAAGGTATGGGCCATAGCCGACGACGTGATCAACCTCGGCTAGTACCGCCGCAACCTCCGGGGTCAGCCAGCCGTCGGGCCCAGGCCCAAGACCGACAACATCAAGCCGAGGTGGAGCGACATGATCAACGCCGAACGTTGAGGGCAGTACCGCCGACCGACCTGCTGAATCGAGGCGTCGATCCCGACCCGGCACAACGATCATGGAAAAGTACGGCACGGTGCTGGCGTCGACCTCCCGAACCGGAACAACGCGCTGCTCACCGGTGGTCGCTCGTTCCACGTAGAGCGCGTCGGCGAGCCTGCCGGCCTGCCGCAATGCTTCGCGCACCCCAGCGAAGGTCCGCCCCAGCTTCATGATGGCTGCCGCATCGGTGTCGGCGATCCGGCGCGCGAGCTCGGGCACAGGCAGCGTTCCGGGCAACACGGTCAGGATGTCCTCGTGCCGTGCGAGCGGCGTTCGCAGCGCAGTCGCCGCGGCGGTCAGGGAGGTGATCCCCGGCACGATCTCACTCGGGAAACGGGACGACAGCCGGTCGTGCAGGTACATATATGAGCTATAGAACAGTGGATCTCCCTCGGCCAGCACCACGACTGTCCGGCCCACATCCAAGTGCTTGCTCAGTCGCTCAGCGGACTCGTCGTAGAAATCATCGACCGCGCCGTAGTAGCCCAGCGGATGATCCGTCGTCCCGGTAGTGACGGGATAGATCAGCAGTTCCTCGATCACGTTCTCGCTGATCAGGGAATCAGCAATAGTCCGGGCAATTGATCGGCCGGCCGTTCCGGAGTGGTAGGCGATCACGTCGGCATTGGTGATCAGGCGAGCCGCCTTGAGAGTGATCAGCTCCGGGTCCCCTGGCCCGACGCCGACTCCATAAAGCTGCCCAGTCACGCGATCTCCGATTTCCGAGCGAGGGCATTGATTGCTGCAGCGCACATGGCAGACCCGCCACGTCGGCCATGTACTACGAGCCAGGGGATATCCCACGGGTTCTCAGCCAACGCGATCTTCGACTCCGCGGAGCCGACGAAGCCAACGGGAATTCCGATAATCGCAGCGGGACGTGGGCCTCCATCGGCGATCAGCTCCAAGAGGTGGAACAAGGCGGTGGGAGCATTGCCAATCGCTACCACTGCACCTGCCAGCCGGTCGCTCCAGAGCGAGACGGCGGCCGCCGATCGGGTAGTTCCCCATTGCGTCGCAAGATGGCCCGCTCGCGGGTCGTCGAGCAGGCAGCAGACCTGATTGTCTGCCGGGAAGTCGTCTACGGGTGATTCCGGCGGCGAGCATCTGCGTATCAGTGAAGATCACCGCGTGAGCCTCGAGCGCCGTTCGAGCAGTAGACGCTAGCCGTGGATGAAAGGCAAGATCGTTGACAAGATCAACATCGCCGCAGGCGTGGATCATCCGGACGGCGAGCGGGCGCAGGTCCTCGGGCAGCCTGCTGAGATCGGCCTCCGATCGAATGGTCGCGAATGACCTCCGATAGATCTCTTCAGGCGCCGTCACATAGTCGTAGCGTCGCGCCGGCGCGGATATCACCGCACCTCTCCAGTCAGTGATAGCAGAGTGACTGGATCGGGTGCCACAAGATCTTGATGATCACCCGTCGGTGCGCCGCAGCGTCGTTCGCAGCCACTGATGTGGGTGCGTGGCAGCGGTGAATCGGACTGAGCCAACGCCATCGCGTACGCGCGAGTATTGATCAAGGAGCTCACGCAGGAAGGAGCGCCGACGCACGCCGAAATTGCCGACCAGGGCGAAGCCGGATTGTCGATGAGTCCTATGGCTGCAAGCTCCGGAAGACGACGGGCAGCTCCCGACAGCACCAAGCCCCGCGATGGTGTGATCACAACCGATCCGATGGCACAGGTCTCGACTGTTGCGGCTTGAGCCGGGGTCAGCAACGCCAGCGGCACCTGAACCGAGGCAGCGCCAGCAACCGCACCGAGCGGAGTGGCCCTCACTCCACGAGGTAGCTCCACTGCGCGTACCCCAGGAACCGTCGTTGCCCAATCGGCAAGGTCGCGGACATGCCACACGTGATCGAATCCCTGACTCGCCGTAAGAAAGCGGTGCGCAAGTTCGAGTAGCGTCGGTACAGCATCACGCGCTGGCACCGGTAGCCCACGCTCCGGTCCGCCGAGCAGTACCCACCCGTGGAGATGATCAACAGCCTGGTATCCAAGATCGAAGGGCATGCCAATTACATCCCCGCGGCCGTCGTCGACGGCAAAGAGAAAGCGGCTGGGCAGGGTCGCGAGACGCGGCTCCGTGTTGAGTCCGGAGTCCAGGCTCGCGATCAGCGGTCGGGCGTCGGTCCTGCCTCCGCTGATGCCGGTCAATGGCGACGCGACGATGTTCCGGACGCGTTCGTGGGTCTGGGACGGCAGAAACCCGGCTGCCCGTACTGCACGAATGAGGCCGTCAGGCACGGGGTCGGCCAGGCCGCGAATCTGCAGGCTGGCGCGCGAGGTGAGCTGGAGATCACCGCTACCGAAATGCTGAGCGATCCTGCTCAGCTGACCAATCGCGGTCCCAGATGTCTGCCCGCCGGGCACCCGGATGCGCACCATTGCCCCATCGGCCGCCGAGTGGGGCCGGAGCACGCCAGGGCAGCGATCCGGGTCCGTCACGCCCGCCATCGTAAGTGACCTCAGCATCCGCGACTGTCCATGTGGGCAGATCGAATTTGAGCAAGCCTTAGGATGCCCTTCGTGAATGTGGCCGAGCTGGGCTTGCTGCTGGCGGCTGTAGTCCTGCCCCTGATACTCGGGGTGGTCGCGGCGCTCATGAAGAGACCTTGGTGGTGGGCGGCGATCGTGGCCGTTGTCGTCGCGATGGTCGCAGCGATCGCCCCTACGCCCGAGCCAGGGGAAGCACGGTTGGTGGCGGGGGACGTTCCGTTCCTGCTCATCGTCGCCGCCGTAGTGTCTGGGCTGGTGTGGTTGGGGTCGTTCTTGACGCGTCGTTTGCTGCGGCGGAGCGACGCCGCTGGCCAGGAGCCAAGGCCAAGCAAGACCTCGTGAATCTGCCCGGAGAGACGGGCACCCGAACGCAACTGGAGAAGCCAGGGCCACGACCGGGTTAGGCTCCCGTGGTGCCGCGGATCGCCCTGCTCTCCACCTCAGACACTGACTTGCTCTCTGCGCGGGGAAGTGGTGCGGACTATGTCTTGGCCAACCCAGCGAGATCAGCGCACACCGAGCTAGCTGAAGCGCTAGAGGCATGTGACTTGATCGTGGCCCGCATCCTCGGCTCGCCGCAGCTGCTGTGTAGTGGTTTCGATCGGTTTCGTAGCACGGGCAAGCCGATGGTGGTACTCGGCGGTGAGCAGACGCCCGACGCCAGTCTCATGGAGATGTCGACGGTTTCGATGGGGATCGCGGCCGATGCCCACGTCTACTTGGCCCACGGCGGACCGGTCAATCTCCGCCAGCTGCATGCGTTTCTGTGCGACACCGTGCTACTGACCGGTGTCGGCTTCGAGGGACCGGTGGAGCAGCCGGTTTGGGGGCTGCTGCCGCGGGAGTTGCGGCCCGAACCCTCCCGACCACGCATCGGCATCCTGTTCTACCGGGCTCAATACGCTGCCGGAAACACCGGTTATGTGGAGGCGCTCGCCGACGCGGTTGACGCAGCTGGCGGCATTGGCGTACCGATCTTCGCGACCTCGTTGCGTGATGCTCCTCCGGACCTGCTGGAGTATCTCGGCAGCTGCGACGCCCTGATCACGACGGTGCTCGCGGCCGGCGGCACGAAGCCGGCCGCCGCCTCAGCGGGCGGGGACGACGAAGCCTGGGACGTACGCGCCCTGGCCGCTCTCGATATCCCGATCCTGCAAGGCCTATGTCTTACCTGGGACCGGGCGTCCTGGGCGGCCTCGGATGAAGGCATGACCCCGCTGGACGTGGCGACACAGGTGGCGGTCCCCGAGTTTGATGGCCGCATCATCACCGTGCCGTTCTCCTTCAAGGAGACCGATGCCGATGGCCTGCCGACGTACGTCGCTGATCATGAACGGTGTCGTCGGGTCGCCGAGATTGCGGTCAACCATGCTCGATTGCGGCGCATTCCATCCGCTCAGCGGCGTATTGCGATCGTGCTTTCGGCCTACCCGACGAAGCATGCGCGGATCGGCAATGCCGTCGGGTTGGACACTCCGGTCTCAGTGATCAAGTTGCTGCGAGCGATGCGTGCGGCTGGTTACGACTTGGGTGAGCCGGGCAAGATCCCGGGGACCGGGCCGCTCGATCCGGTCGAGGGCGAGCATCCCGACACCACTGCAGGCAATGCGCTGATCCACGCGCTCATCGCGGCTGGCGGACAGGATCCCGAATGGCTGACAGCCGAGCAGCTCGCCGGCCAGCCGGTCCGCATCTCGGCAAGCACTTATCGGCGATGGCTCGCGGAGTTACCCGCGGATCTGGTTGCGGCGGTCACTGCGGCCTGGGGTGAGGCGCCAGGCGAGCTATTCGTGGATCACAGCAGCAACCCACAGGGTGAGATCGTCGCGGCCACCCTGCAGGCAGGCAATGTGGTGATCTTGGTGCAGCCGCCCCGCGGATTCGGGGAGAATCCGATCGCGATCTACCACGATCCCGATCTTGCTCCGTCGCACCACTACTTGGCCGTATATCGCTGGCTGGAGCGCGAGTTCGGCGCACACGCAGTGATTCACGTCGGCAAACATGGCAACCTGGAATGGCTGCCTGGCAAGAATCTGGGCCTTTCTGCATCCTGCGGCACCGACGCGGCGATCGGCTCAATGCCGCTGATCTATCCGTTCCTGGTCAACGATCCGGGTGAGGGAACTCAGGCCAAGCGCCGGGCGCACGCCACGATTGTTGATCATCTTGTGCCTCCCATGGCGCGTGCGGAAACATATGGCGACATCGCGCGGCTGGAGCAACTGCTCGATGAATACGCCCACGTCAACGCGATGGATCCCGCCAAGGCACCCGCGTTGCGGGGTGAGATCTGGACACTGATCCAGGCCGCACAGCTAGATCATGATCTTGGCCTGAACGCGCCTCCGGACGAGGACGTGTTTGATGAGTTCGTCCTCCATGTCGACGGCTGGCTGTGCGAAATCAAGGATGCACAGATTCGCGATGGGCTGCATGTGCTGGGCCAGCCGCCCCAAGGTGAGGAGTTGATCAACCTGGTGCTGGCGGTGCTGCGCTCACCTCAGGTCTTCGGTGGTCAAGTCAACGGGGTGCCAGGGTTGAGAGCCGCACTCGGGCTTGCAGACGACGCACCGATTGCGGATGTCGATGCCACAGAGGCGCGGGCGCGGCAGCTCGTCGTCGCACTTGCGGCGTCCGGCTGGTCCGTCGACGCCGTCCCGGAAGTCGTGGACCGCGTGCTGGGAGTGCAGCAGGAGAATGTTGCTGCTGCACTGCGCTTCGCCTGCCAGGAGGTGGTGCCGCGGCTCGCCCGCACCGGCGACGAGCTCACCGCGATCTTGCACGCTCTGGACGGCGGGTACGTTCCGGCCGGGCCGTCCGGCTCACCGCTGCGGGGATTGATCAATGTGCTGCCGACCGGCCGCAACTTCTACTCCGTCGATCCCAAAGCTATTCCTTCGCGCATGGCGTATCAGACCGGCCAGGCGATGGCCGAGTCGCTACTGCAGCGGCATGTCGATGAGACGGGCGAGTACCCGCAGTCAGTGGGACTTTCCGTCTGGGGCACGTCGGCGATGCGGACCAGCGGCGACGACATTGCCGAGGTGCTGGCGCTGCTTGGCGTGATACCGGTCTGGGACGACGCGTCCCGCCGCGTAGTGGGATTGGAGGTCATCGATCTCGGTGAGCTGGGGCGTCCGCGAATCGATGTCACGGTTCGCATCTCCGGCTTCTTCCGCGATGCATTTCCGCACGTTCTGGCGATGCTGGACGACGCCGTACGACTGGTGGCAGACCTTGACGAGCCCCGCCACCTGAACTTCGTCAGGCAGCACGCACAAGATGATCTTGCGACGCACGGTGACCAGCGGCGGTCCACTACCCGGATCTTCGGTTCCAAGCCGGGTTCGTACGGAGCAGGCATGCTGCCGTTGATGGAAGCGGGCAACTGGCGTAATGATCATGATCTTGCTGAAGTCTATTCGGCATGGGGTGGTTTCGCCTACGGTCGTGATCTTGATGGAATGCCGGCACGGGAGGATATGGAGGCCAACTACCGGCGGATCGCGGTGGCAGCCAAGAATGTCGACACCCGCGAGCATGACATTGCTGACTCTGATGACTATTTCCAGTACCACGGCGGGATGGTGGCGACCGTGCGCGCGTTGACCGGCGTCGCACCGAAGGCGTACGTAGGCGACTCGACGACTCCTGACGCGGTCCGGACCCGATCGCTGACCGAGGAGACGGCACGCGTGTTCCGGGCACGGGTGATCAACCCGCGCTGGATCTCTGCGATGCAGCGGCATGGATACAAAGGTGCGTTTGAGCTGGCAGCGACAGTCGACTATCTCTTCGGCTTCGACGCGACGGCCGGGGTGGTGACGGACTGGATGTATGCCCAGTTGGCTGAGAACTACGTGCTGGACAAGGACAATCAGGACTTCATGAAGCACGCTAACCCGTGGGCGCTGCGCGGCATTATCGAGAAGCTCAGTGAAGCTGCCGATCGGGGGCTGTGGGAGGACCCTGATCCTGACTTGATCACTCAGCTTCAGCAGGTCTATCTCGATGTTGAGGGAGATCTTGAGGATGTCCTGAGTTGAGCTCTATCCCGTCACGGGATTTGACCCACGCGAGCCAGGATCGCACCGGCGAGTGCCTCCGGCTTGGTCTCTGGCAGCCAGTGGCCGGCCTCGAGCTCGACAACCTCGTATGGCCCCACGACATAGTCCGCGGTGAGCTCGACGGCGCGCCGGGAGAGAACGCTGTCATGCCGACCCCAGACGTAGCTGGTGGGCACCGTGATCCGCCCGAGCGGTTCACGCATGGAGAACGGAATACCGCGGTACCAGTTCAGGGCACCGGTGAGCGCGCCCGGTTCGGCCATCGCATCGGCGTAACGTTCGGCGAAGTCCGGCGGCAAACCGCTGTCCCGCAGTGATTTCCCGAGCGTTCGCCGAACACCCGACTCCGGCAGTGCGGGCAGCTGGAAAAGCGCCATGTACCACGAGAGCAAGCCCTGCCTGCTGGTCCACAGCGACTTGACGAACGCCGCTGGGTGCGGAGTTGACAGAACGGTCAGCGAAGCGACCCGATCTGCATGCCAACTGGCCATCCCCCAGGCCTGGTAGCCGCCCAAATCGTGACCGACGATGTGCGCATGGGCCAGGCCGGCAGTGTCCAGCAGCGCGACAACATCGGCGGCAGTGGCAGCAGTTCGGTAGTCCCGGCGCCGGGTCGGTCGAGCGGCGGGCGCGTATCCGCGTTGGGTCGGAGTCAGCGTTCGCAGCCCCGCCGCGTTCAGCCGGCTCGCGACGACGTCGAAGCTGTATGGCTGCTGCGGAAACCCGTGCAGCAGCACGACTGCCGGCGCCTCAGCGGGCCCTGAGTCGACAACGTCGAAGCGCAACCCAGGCCGTACGAAATGGTCCACATCTCTCCTTCGGGCGTGAGGTATCAGGATGGCAGAGTGTGGCTTGGAGCTGCGAGCGTCGACGAACTAGGCGGATTCCACACGCGATTGCGCGAGCAGCTCAGATACGTGGGCGCAGGGAGTGAGCGATGAACGACGATCGGAAGATTCTGGAGCGAGTGGTCGAGGAAGCCACAGGCTTCCTGGAAGGCCTTCCGGGCCGGCGGGTTGCGGCGCGCACCGATGTCGAGGGCGTGGCGACCGCCTTACGGCGCCCGTTGCCTGAGGAGGGTACGGATCCGATGGAGGTCATCGAGGAGCTGATCGCCGGCGCCGAGCCGGGAGTTCTGGCAATCCCATCGGGACGGTTCTTCGGTTGGGTGATGGGCGGCGTGCTGCCGGCAACTCTGGCAGCCGACTGGCTGACCTCGACCTGGGACCAGAACGCCGGTCTATTAGTGTCATCGCCGGCCGCCGCGGGCGCGGAATGGGTGGCAAGTGAGTGGCTGCTCGATCTGCTGGGCCTACCCGCTAACTCCGCGGTCGGCTTCGTCACCGGTGCGATGATCGCCAACTTCAGCTGTCTCGCGGCGGCCCGCCATGACGTGCTACGTCGGGCCGGCTGGGATGTCGAAGGCGATGGGCTGCGTGGCGCGCCTCGGTTGACGGTGATCGTTGGCGAGGAACGACACGAGACCGTCGATGTGGCACTGCGTTTCCTGGGGCTGGGCGAGCAACGCAGTATTGCGGTCCCGGCCGATGATCAAGGTCGGATCCGGTTGGACGCGCTGACCGACACCTTGGCGCAGGTCGGCAACGACCCACTGATCGTGTGCCTGCAAGTAGGAAACGTTCACAGCGGGGCCTTCGACCCGATCGCCGATGCTGTTGATCTTGCACATGAGTACGGTGCCTGGGTCCATGTCGATGGCGCTTTCGGGCTGTGGGCTGCTGCCTCGGCCCAGTATCGTCACTTGGTCGCCGGAGTGGAGCGGGCGGATTCCTGGGCAAGCGATGCGCACAAGACGCTCAATGTGCCGTACGACAGCGGGCTTGCGATCGTCGCCAAAGCCGAGGCGATGTATGCCGCAATGGGTGTGCATGCCGCGTACCTGATCCAGGACGAGCGCCCCGATCCGTTCTCGACGGTGCCTGAGTTTTCTCGCCGCGCCCGTGGTTTCACGGTGTGGGCCGCGCTGCGTTCGCTGGGCCGCCGTGGGGTGGCAGAGATGGTGGAGCGGTTTTGTCAGCATGCCCGTCGTTTCGCTGCCGGGCTCACCGAGATGGATGGGGTACGCGTCGTCAACGATGTGGTGTTCACGCAGGTGTGCGTGTCGTTCGGTACCGATGAGGTGACGCGTGAAGTCGCCGCACGGCTGCTGAAGGACGGCACCGCATGGATGACCCCGTCGACCTGGCACGGACAGGCAGTGCTGCGGATCTCGGTCTCGAACTGGCGGACCACCGAGGAGGACGTCGACCTGACCCTTGCCGCCGTGCGCAGAGTGCTCGCCGAGGTTCGAGCGGGCTGACTACATCAGCAACTACCGGCGAAGCCCGGTGCGGCAATGTCAGTGCAGGCCAGCCTTCAGCCCGATGACCATGATTCCGAGCAGCGCTCCTACGCAGGCGCTCACAACGCTGCCGCCAAGGCTGAGTCCACCTCTTCGGCCGGCAAAGAAACTGTAGACAGTCAGCAAGACGGTGCAAGCGATCACGGCAATCCAGGCCGCCGTACGAATTTCGACGCCAACGATTCGGAGCACGATCAAGATCACGGCGGGGACAAGGGCCGCCGCCAGGATTGGCCAGGTCTCTGCGAGCGACTCTTTTAATGCCTCGATGGGATGCGTGCGGTGTTTGACGGCGTCACCCAGGGTCCGAGCATGGACGTGCGCTAGCCAATAAATCAACGCTGTTCCGAGGATGGCGAGAATGAGGCGGGTCTCCTCAAAATGCCCAGCCGCTGCTGCGATTGCGGCAGCGGACACGACAGTGCCCGTGATCACACCTTCGCCGTTGATCATCCCCAGCGGGTCGCGTTCGCGCGGAACGCCTGCAGCGCGGCGGCTTTCGTTCGTGGTCATATGGCTGCCAGTCAGTCTCCAAGGCCAGGTACGCACCAAGCATCCCACCTTGGCCCCTCGTCAGGGTATGGCCAGCCAGCAGTTGCGGGCGTCCACCGGCGGGGGAAGTGGTCGGACACAACATCCGAGACGGCGATTTCCGTGTTGGATTTGACCACTTTCGGAGCCTGTCTTCGCGCCACTAGCCGGCGGCGCGGAGTAGATAGGTGTCCATCACCCAGCCACGAGACTCACGCACCGCCGCGCGTTTGGCTCTGATTTCGGAGATAACCTCGCTTAACCGACCCGAGACGAGCACCTCGTCATCCAGCCCCAGCTGGGCGCCCCAATAGATCATGAGGTCATTGAACTGCTCGACTAGGCCACTACACGCTAGCTCGCCGTCGAGCATGACGACCACATCGCCGAGAGTGGGGGAGTATTCGTCAAGTAGCCGCCGTCCGGTGGTGAGGTGAATGGGCTGACCGACGCGATTCAGGACGATCTTGTGCCGGGCAGCTAGCAGCTGGATGCTGCTGATTCCGGGAATGACGCTTGTTTCAAGATCAACTCCGAGCTCCCTGATCGACTCAGCGATGCGGATCGTCGAGTCGTAGAAGGCCGGATCACCCCAGACCAGGAAACCGATCGTGCCGCCGTCGCCGACCTCGGCGGCAATGATCTCGGCATACCGCCGGGCGCGGGCCTCGTGCCAAACCGCTACTCCAGCCTGATACTCCGTCGCATCGCGCTCCCGATCGGATCCTCGCTCCGGATCCGGCACTTCGACGAAGCGGTAGTGATCATGGGTAATCAGCGTTCGGCAAAGGTCCTCGCGCAGCTTGACCAGGTCCTGCTTTGCAGCCCCCTTGTCCGCTACCAGGAAAACGTCGACCCGATTCAGCGCCGCCACGGCCTCGCGGGTCAAGTGATCAGGATCTCCGCTCCCGATACCGATAACCAGCGCCTGAAGCGTCACAGCCGTCCAGCCACGCACGTGCCGGCCAGCAGCAGGCCAAGATCGGCATGCTGCTCCACCGCATCCGCCAGCGTATTGATCATGGTTTCTCGTCGCTGGCCAAACCCGGCTGCCTCGGGCTCAGGACGCCACGAGGATCCAGCAGCTGCGGCGATCTCGGCCAGCCAAGCCCGCCGGAAATTGTCGTTCTCCCATGCCCCGTGCCACATCGTCGCCCACACCTGATCCTGGCGCCAGCCATCGAGGAACGGCTCAGCTTCACCCTCGATCTCTGCCGTTCCATGGTGGATCTCGTACGCCTGAACCTGGTGCCCTCGCCACGTGCCGGTGGGGCGCCCCAGCACCTTGTTCGCGCCGAAGCTGATCTTCGCTGGTAGCAGGCCAAGCCCCTCGACGGTGCCGCGACCTGACTCGATCGGGTCGTCGATCACCAGCGCCAGCATCTGGTATCCACCGCAGATGCCCAACACCGGCGCCCCACGGCGTGCCCGGGCCTCGATCACCTGCGATAGCCCGGTGCGACGCAACCAGTCCAGGTCGCTGACCGTTGAACGCGAACCGGGCAGCACCGCAAGATCGGCCGCCGCGAGCGCTCGCGCGTCCGTCGTGACAAGCACTTCCACACCCGGCTCAGCCGCCAGTGCCTCAACATCAGTGCCGTTTGACAGCCGCGGCAGGCGCACCACCGCGACTCGGAGCGCGCCCTCGGGCGCGCCCTGACGCCGCCAGGCCGCCACTTCGAGGGTGTCTTCGGCATCCAGCCATACGTCCGGAAGCCAAGGCAGTACCCCTGCGCACGGCACGCCGATCCGCTCGCTGAGCTCGTCCAGGCCAGGCTGCAGCACCCCGACATCCCCCCGGAACTTGTTGATCAAGAAGGCCGTGATCAACCGCCGATCGTCATCATCGAGCAATGCCACAGTGCCGTAGAGCGAAGCAAAGACCCCACCACGATCGATGTCGCCGATCACAATGACTGGCAGTTTCTTGGCCTGTGCTAGCCCGAGGTTGACGTAATCGCCGGCTCGCAGGTTGATCTCTGCAGGCGATCCGGCACCCTCGCAGACGATGACCTCGAAGCGGCTCGCGAGCTCGTCGTACGCCGCGAATGCCGCGGCTGCCAGGTGGCCGCGCCCGGTCGCGTACTCCCCAGATTCCAAGGTGCCGCAGGGTTGGCCCCGGAGCACGATGTGTGATCGATGATCGGAACCTGGTTTCAGTAGCACCGGGTTCATCGCCGATTCGGGCTCAACCCCGGCGGCCCGCGCCTGAAGGTATTGCGCGCGGCCGATCTCGGACCCGTCGCTGCACACGCAGGAGTTGTTCGACATGTTCTGCGCCTTGAAAGGCGCGACCACCACGCCCCGGCGCGCGAGCGCGCGGCACAAGCCAGTGACCACCAGCGACTTGCCCACGTCTGAGGACGTGCCCGCCATCAGGACGCCGCTCGACGTCGCCTTTGCGCTGCTCACCGGCGCAGTGTACGGCGTGTCCAGATAACGACCGGCGCTTGCCGGAACGGCCCCCACTATGTTTGGCTTACCCGTCGTTATCGAATCGTGACCTGTTCGGGGGTCGTCGTGCATGACGAAGGAAACGTGACCAGCAAAGGCCTACGCATCGCCTCGGCAACTGCCGCAGTGGTCGTCAGCGCAGCAGTCGCTGGTGCTCTGTTTGGCGGTTCGGCCATCAGCGACTCGCGCGTGCCCAGTGGCCAGGATGAACGGCTGGTGGCAGTACCGGCGAGTCCCTCACCGTCAGCCAGCGCGGCGGCCGTGAGGGCCACGACAACCAAGGTGACGCCGAGTGGCGCCACCACCCGATCCCTTCGGGCTCGGGCGCACGCTCGGCCTGAGTGCCAGGGGGACAAGAAGAAGCCGGCCATCTGTCATCGCCAGCCGACGCGTCGCTCGACAGCAACGCCGACTACTCGATCCAGCAAGAGCCCAAGCACCACACCGAAGGCCTCGAAGAGATCGACCGCAGCCACTTCCAAGACCCGCAGCACCAGGCCGTCACCGACCAAGAGGCCGACCCAGGCGGCAAAGTCGACACCGTCGAAGACGACTACCCAGAGCTCTTCGGGCTATACCACGCGCTCGGACTGGGCGAACGCGGTCCTGGCGGAACTCAATGAAGAGCGGGCCAGCCACGGATTGCCAGCCTTGAAGATGAACAGCGACCTCGTCTCTGCGGCGCACAAACACAACCTGGCCATGGCCAAAGCCAACACGCTAAGCCACCAACTGAAAGGCGAGGCGGCGCTCGGTTCTCGAGTCTCCGCTGCCGGATACCGCTGGAGCGCGGTAGGTGAGAACGTCGCTTACAACGGCCGCCGTTCCGAAGATGGCGTACTCGCCGTACAGAAGGCGATGTACAACGAGAAGCCTCCCAACGACGGACACCGCAAGAACATCTTGAGTGAGACCTTCGTCCACGTTGGTATCGACGTGATCAGCGACTCGGAGCACGACAAAGTGTGGCTAGTTACCGATTTCGGCAAGCCCTGAGGATCCCCCCGAGTTTGCGCCCTGAGCTCGTCGAAGGGCGTTCGACAGGCTCAGGCCGCATTCCCTTGACTCAGTTGTTCGCTGCGCACGGGGTCAAGGCGGGACGCTCTGCCACGACCTTCGTTCGCGCGGGCCGTTGCACCAGGCCGATCCCCACCAAGATCAGGGCGCCACCAAACAGTTGCATTGGCCCCGGACGTTGCCCGAGCAGCACGAAAGCGAAGATCACCGCAAAAGTCACTTCGGTCAGCGCTACGAACGAAGCCAGCGAGCTGCCGAGGCGGCGAACGGCGATGATGCCACTCGGGTAGGCGAGCACTGCGCTCACCAAGATCAATAAAAGGACTGGAAGCCACCAGCCGACGGCCTGGTCGGCCAAGATCACGACCCCGGCAGGCGCGGCCAGCGGAAGGATGCCAGCCGCAGTGGCAGCTAGGAGAACAGCCGCCCCGATGCCAGTGCCGGCCGCGGTCAGTAGCAGCGGATGGATCGGCGCCTCGGTCCCTTCCTCCTCACTGAGGAGGAAGTACGCACACAGGCACAGCGCTGCACCCAGACCCCAAGCGACACCGATCGGGTTCAGCGTCAGTCCGTCGCGAAGCTCGAGGACGAAGGCCAGACCGACGATCGATAGGCCTGCACCCATCAGCACCGACCATGCTGGCCGACGCCGAGTCCCGCGCCCAGTGCCAGCCGATCAACATGACCGGCGCGAGAAATTCCAGAAGCAGGGCGACGCCAACCGAGAGGTATTGCACGGCGCTGAAGTAGCAAAGTTGCGCGAGAGCGATCGCGACAACTCCATAAGCCAGCATCCGCACAGACTGCCTGCCGGTCGGCAGACCGATTCGCCGGAGCAGCAGCAGCGTGGGTATGAGGAGGATCAGGAATGCGCCTCCGACACGGGTAGCGACCACGGCCACGGGCGACCAGCCCAAATCCATCAGCGACCGGGCAAGGGAGCCCGAGAGCCCAAAGAATGACGCCGAAACCAGTGCGAAGACCAACCCGCCCAGATAACCGCGATCGGCGGCCGTTCGGGTGGTTTCCGAAGCAGTGCTGGTCATCTCTCGCCTCCCTCAACTGGTCTCGTGGCCCGTATCGTGTCATGACCAAAAATGAAGTACACTAGTGACACTAGAGGATTTCCTGTCAGGAGTCAAGATGCTTTTTAGTCATGACACCGAGCGCTCACTCGCGGAGATGGCGGCGCTGATCAATACGGTGGGGCTGGACGGTGACACGCTCGTCACGCTTGCTGATCTCGACGGCTTCCTGGCCCGTTATCCCTACTCAGGTGCCATTCGCCGGACCCCAGAGGAGCTTGAGTCGGTGCGCGCCCTGCGGTCTCGGCTACGCAGGTTCTGGACGGTCGCAGACCGTGACGAGGCGGCGGCTCTCGCCAACGAGATCCTTGCCGAAGCCGACGCCCGGCCCTACCTGGCCCGGCACGACGGGTGGGACTGGCACCTGCACGTCACTCGCCCGGACGCCCCGCTTGCGGACCGGATCGCGGCCGACGCTGCGATGTCCTTTCTCGATCTGATCAGGGCCGACGCGCTTGGCCGGCTGCGCATCTGTGCCGCCGATGACTGCGAGGATGTGCTGATCGACCTCTCCAAGAACTCCTCGAAGCGCTACTGCGACACCGGCAACTGCGGCAACCGGACCAACGTTGCCGCATACCGCGCGCGTAAACGGCAGCAGAGCGCATGAAGCTGACGGTCAGAGTGCCATGAAGCCAGGCACTATGACTGGCAGCACGCTTCGCCGACTGCAGGAGCTCGCGGATGGGTATACGGAGGCTCGACGCTCGAACGGCGAGCGACGAAGGAGGCGAATCTGGCGTGCTGACGGTCAGAGTGCCATGAAGCCATCGAGCCGGGCTGCCGTTCCGCCGTTCGCGGTGATGAGCATTCTCAACCGCGTGGCTCAGCTCCGCGCCCAGGGCCGGGAGGTCATCTCGCTCTGCGCCGGCGAGCCGTCTCAGGGCGCGCCGTCGGACGTCCGGCGGCGTGCTGCCGAGCTGATGGTCGACCGTACGCCGCTGGGCTACACCGAGACCTTCGGCATTAGGCCGTTAAGACGCGAGATCGCTGCCCACTACCGGCGCTGGTATGCGCTGGACGTCGATGAAGATCAGATCGCGTTGACTACTGGTTCATCCGGGGCCTTCTTGCTCGGCTTCCTCGCTGCTTTTGATCATGGCGACCGGGTGGCGTTGACTCGGCCGGGTTATCCGGCGTACCGGAACATCTTGACCTCGCTGGGTTGTGAGGTCGTCGAGCTGGCCTGCGGTCCGGCAGAACGCTTCCAACCATCGGTGAGGATGCTGGAGCGGGCACACGCGGTCGCACCCTTGGCAGGACTTGTGGTCGCCTCCCCGGCCAATCCCACCGGAACCATGATCGCTCCAGATCATCTTGCCGAGCTTGCAGCCTGGTGTCGTGATCATGAAGTCCGCCTGGTCAGCGATGAGATCTACCACGGCATCACTGACCACACCATTGCAGCCAGCTGCGCCTGGGAGCATGATCGCGAGGGGATCGTGATCTCCTCGTTCTCCAAATACTGGGGAATGACCGGGTGGCGGCTTGGCTGGAGCCTGGTGCCGGCCGACCTGGTGGGTGCCTTCGATGCACTGGCGGGGAACTTCACCTTGTGCCCACCGGTGCCTGCCCAGCACGCGGCGATCGCCGCTTTCACCGACGAGTCCTACCGGGAAGCCGATGCCGGGGTGGCAGCCTTCGCCGACGCCCGGGCAGTAGTGCTGGCGGCGCTCGATGATCTTGGTTGGACTGGCGTTGCCCCGGCCGATGGCGCCTTCTATGTCTACGCCGGCATTGCTGACCAGCTCGGTCCACATCCTGACTCGGAATCCTGGTGTGAGGCGCTGCTGGAAGAACATGGTGTGGCGCTTACTCCGGGCACGGATTTCGACCAACGTGATGGTGGCGCAGCTGTCCGCGTGTCGCTCGCGGCCGGTCCGGAGGCGGTAGCCGCTGCCCTGATCCGCATCCTGCGCTTCCAGCAATCCCTCAGAAGCTGACGCCAGTCGCACCTCGGCTTGGTGTGTCGGGCCCCGAGCGTCCAGCTGGCGTGAGGTTTTGCGCGAATCAAAGAGATAGGACATACAAGTGGTTTTCTCGTGTCCGAAGCGAGGGCTGTACTTTGGGTTTCGGCTGGCCGGTGCCACCCACAAGGAGGTTGAGCCAGTCCAATCCGCTCGCTACACGCAGCGAGCCGGAGCGAGCCAACGCCCCGGAGGGTGGTGGTACCACCCAGCGCGGTGATCCCGCACCGGGACCGATGAGATGCGGAACCACCGCATCCGGTGACGAGAGGATGCACCCGTGAGCGACATCAGCGGTGCGAGCGGAGAGGTCGAGCTGGTCCAGCTGCTTACCCCGGAAGGAGAGCGGCTGGAACACCCTGAGTACTCCTTCAGCGGCGACGATGATCAAATCAAGAGCTTCTATCACGACATGATGTTGACCCGTCGGGTCGATGCTGAGGCGACTGCCCTGCAGCGCCAGGGCGAGCTAGGGCTGTGGGCTTCCTGTCTGGGCCAGGAGGCAGCGCAGGTGGGTTCCGGACGCGCGCTCGGCAAGCAGGACTTCGTCTTCCCTACCTATCGAGAACACGGAGTGGCCTGGTGCCTAGGCGTGGACCAGTTGCACCTGCTGGCCCTTTTTCGTGGGATTGATCTTGGTGGCTGGGACTCACAGAAGAGCCGATTCCATCTCTACACGATCGTCATCGGCGCGCAGACGCTGCACGCCACTGGCTATGCGATGGGTGTGGAACGCGACGGCCTCGTCGGTACCGGCGACCCCGACCGCGACATGGCCGTGGTCTGCTACTTCGGGGACGGCGCCACCAGCGAGGGCGACGTCAATGAGGCTTTCATCTTCGCCAGCTCATACAACGCCCCTATCGTCTTCATCTGCCAGAACAACCAGTGGGCGATTTCCGAACCGATCGAGCGGCAATCGCGAATTCCGTTGTATCGCAGGGCTTCTGGCTTCGGCTTCCCTGGGGTACGCGTCGACGGCAATGATGTGCTCGCGGTCTATGCGGCCACAACAGCAGCCCTGGAGCGGGCGCGCAGCGGCAGCGGCCCTTCCTTGATCGAGGCCTATACGTATCGCATGGGCGCCCACACCACCTCAGACGATCCAACGAAATACCGGCTCGCCGACGAGCTTGAGCACTGGCGGCTGAAGGATCCGATTGAGCGAGTCCGGGCGTACCTGAGGCGAAGCGGCAGCGGCGATGAGGCTTTCTTCGCCGACGTGGAGGCCGAAGGGTCCGACTACGCAGCCGACCTCCGAGCCCGCTGCCTCGCCCTCCCCGATCCAGAGATGCTGGATTTCTTCGATTTGGTGTACGCCGAGCAAACTACCCATCTGACTGAGCAGAAGGCTCATTACGCCGAGTATCTGGCGACGTTTGAGGACATGAGTCAGGCGCCTGTCGACGGGCTTCGACAGGCTCAGCCCGCATCCGGAGGACAACCTCAGCCCGTATACCCGGGAGGCGTGCACTGATGATCACGCTGACCATGGCGAAGGCGCTCAATGCGGGCCTGCGACGAGCGTTGGAAGCCGATCCCAAAGTAGTGATCGCAGGCGAAGACGTAGGCAAGCTTGGTGGCGTCTTCCGAGTAACCGAAGGCTTGCAGAAGGATTTCGGCGAACATCGGGTGATCGATTCACCACTTGCGGAATCCGGCATCGTCGGCACCGCTGTGGGCATGGCGCTGCGCGGCTATCGCCCGGTGTGCGAGATCCAGTTCGACGGCTTCATCTACCCGGCGTTCGACCAGATCGTCAGCCAGCTCGCGCGGATGCATTACCGATCACGGGGGCTGTTGCAGATGCCGATCGTGATCCGGGTTCCTTACGGCGGTGGCATCGGAGCCGTCGAGCATCACAGCGAATCCCCGGAGGCCTACTTCTGCCACACCCCCGGCCTGAAAGTCGTGACCTGTTCCGATCCGGTCGACGCATACTGGATGATCCAGCAGGCCATTGCCTCCGACGACCCGATCATCTTCTTCGAGCCTAAGCGGCGTTATCACGAACGGGCTGAGCTGGACGAGTCACTGACGCCAGCGCCGTTGCACTCCGCGCGGGTGGCTCGACCCGGAACCGACGTCACCTTGATCGCGTACGGACCAATGGTCAAGACGTGCCTGGACACGGCTGAAGCCGCCACCGCCGAAGGTCATGATCTTGAAGTGATCGACCTTCGCACGCTGTCGCCGCTGGATATGGCGGTGGTATACGAATCGGTGCAGAAGACCGGCCGGGTGGTGACGGTGCACGAGGCCCAACTGAATCTGGGGTTGGGTGCTGAGCTTGCCGCGCGCATTACCGAGCAATGCTTCTACTCGCTGGAAGCACCGGTACTGCGGGTGGGTGGCTTTGACATCCCCTATCCACCGAGCCGCGTCGAGGAGGAGTATCTTCCTGATCTTGATCGGATTCTCGATATGGTCGATCGCTCGCTGGCCTACTGAGCGGAAGGGCTGCCATGACCTTGCACACATTTCGGCTGCCAGATCCAGGGGAGGGACTGGTCGAGGCGGACATTGTCACCTGGCGGGTCGGGGTTGGCGATCAGGTCAAGATCAATGACATCCTCGTCGAGGTCGAGACCAGCAAGTCGCTGGTTGAGCTGCCGACACCGTACGCCGGCACCGTGACCGAGCTGTTGGTCAATGAAGGTGACACGATCGATGTCGGTACTCCGATCATCTCGATCGACGATGGGCTGGATGCGGCACCACCGGCAAAACCTAACGGCGACGATAACGAAGCCCAGGTGCCGAACCTGGTTGGCTACGGCCCGCGCACCGCGACAGCCAAACGGCGCCCACGCCGCGGCGCCGGGGACGGGCCGGTAGAAACGCACGATCAGATTGCAGATACTTTCTCCACCCATGCTCCGGTATCGCGTCGCGCCGACGACCGGGAGCCGTTGCAGGCTGAGCAGGACGCGCCAACTGGTGCCCCCTTGCCTGGGCCGGGCGAGGCAGCGCCTGCGGCCACCCCCTCTGGGGGTGCGGTACTCGCCAAGCCGCCGGTGCGCAAGCTGGCCAAGGACCTGGGTGTTGATCTTGGCAGCCTTGTTGGCAGTGGCCCCAGTGGGGTGATCACCCGCGACGACGTGACGGCGGCGAGCGTGCGGATGAGGGCTGAGCCCTTCGACAAGCTCACGACGGCGCCCGTCGAAGCGGGGCGTGCGCCTGGCGAGGACGTGCGGATCCCGATCAAGGGAGTACGCAAATCGACGGCGGATGCGATGGTGCGCTCAGCGTTCGGCGCGCCACACGTCTCGGTATGGCTGGACTGCGACGTGACAGCCACGATGCAGCTCGTGGAGCGGCTCAAGACTCGGCGGGAATTTGTTGATCTTCGGGTGTCCCCGCTCGTGATCGTTGCCAAGGCGGTATGCCTGGCGCTGCAGCGTACGCCAGAACTCAACTCGTTCTGGGATGAGCCGGCTCAGCACATCGTGCTCAAGAGTTCGATCAATCTCGGGATCGCCACCGCAACTCCACGCGGCCTTCTGGTGCCGAACATCAAGGGCGCCGACTCGCTCAGCCTGGTCGAGCTGACCGCCGCCCTCCAGGAGGTCGTGAAAACAGCTCGCGACGGCAAGACTCAGCCTGCGGACATGGCGGGCGGCACGTTCTCGATCACCAACATCGGAGTGTTTGGTGTTGACGCGGGTACCCCGATTCTGAACCCAGGGGAGTCCGGCATCCTGTGCTTTGGCCAGATCAGTCGGCGACCCTGGATCGTGGGTGATGGATCGGAGGAGCGGATGGAACCGCGCTGGGTGACCACCCTGTCGGTGTCCTTTGACCATCGGCTTGCCGACGGCGCCCAGGGTTCGACCTTCCTCGCCGACGTCGCTGCCATCCTCAGCGACCCGGCCCTCGCCCTCCTCTACTAACGCCGACTTGTCAGAATCCAGTTGACCTATAGCCCAACTGGATTCTGACAAGTCGGCTAGGAGGAGACGAGCTCTTTGTCGCTGACCTGACGGCCGGTGTCGACGAGCTCCTGGAGAGCGTCACCGTCGTCCCACTGGTTCACGTTCATCGCAGCCGCCACGGCGCCGTCCCGCAGCCAGAATGCCGTGAACTCCCGGGATGCCAGATCCCCCCGCACCACCAGCCGGTCCTTCGCGGGATCGGCGAGCCCGCGATACTCGCAGCCGAGGTCGTACTGGTCGGAGAAGAAGAACGGCCGCAACTGGTAGGGAGCTTCGGCGCCCAGCAGGTTGCCCGCGACATGCAACCCCTGATCCTTGGCGTTGGCCCAGTGCTCGACTCGGACCCGGTGCCGATACTTCGGATGATCATGGGCTGCTACATCACCAGCGGCGTAGATGTCGGGATCGGAGCTGCGCAAAGTGGCATCGACTGCGATCCCGCCATCGGCCAGCTTGAGGCCGGCCGCGTCGGCGAGGGCGATGTTCGGCGCGGCACCTACCCCGACCAAGATGGTGTCTGCAGGTATGGAATGGCCGCCCTTGATCAGGACCGACGAAGCCGTGCCCTCGCCGGCGAAACCTTTGACGCCGGTACCCAGCCGGAGGTCGACGCCGTGATCGCGATGGAGCGCGGCGAATGTGGCGCCGATCTGCTCTCCCACGACGCCCAGCAAGGGCTGTGACCGCGGCTCGACGATCGTCACGTTGGCCCCATGCTGTCGCGCGGCGGCCGCGGCCTCGCAGCCAATCCAGCCGGCTCCCACGATCACGACGCTGGCACCCTCGGTGAACCGCTCACGGAGCCCAAGCGACTCCTCGAGTGTCCGCAGGGTGAGTAGGCCGTCCAACTCAGAGCCGTGTATGTCCAGCCCTCGCGCCGAGGAACCGGTTGCGATGAGCAGCTTGTCGTACTGGTACTCATGGCGACTCGCGACCACGACCTTGCGGTCCCGGTCAATCCGGGTCGCCATCGTGCCGAGTCGCAGCGTAATGGCCTTATCTGCATACGTTGCTTCGTCGGCAACCCAGTCAGGTTCATCCCGCTCTCCTAGGAGCAAAGCCTTGGATAGCGGCGGTCGCTCGTACGGGAGTTGGCTCTCCTCTCCGATCAGCGTCAGCTCGCCCTGATATCCCTGATCTCGAAGCGCGATTGCGGCCGTGCCTCCCGCCAGTGAGGCTCCAATAACGACGATGCGTGACGGCTGTGAGCTGGGGGACTGAGTCATGTCCCAATCGTCTCTCGCGGCGCGCTTCAGAGCGCTACCGGGCCAACACCTGAGGAGGCCGTGTCGCGCAAGTCAGGTTAAAAAGCTGCCTCTGGGAGGTCCATGAGGGCGAGGTCGGTGGCCTCAGCGATGGCGCGCTCGGCTGCCAGCTTGGGTAGCACCGTACGGGCAAACCAGCGGCCCGAGGCGACCTTGCCCTCGTAGAAGGATCTCTCTTCAGCTGGCAGCTCGGAATTGAGCCGCTCGAGTGCCACCTCAGCCCCCCGGAGCAGTAGCCACGCACAAATCACGTCGCCCAGCGCCATCAGCAAGCGCGTGGTGTTCAGGCCAACCTTGTAGACGTTGCGCGGATCGTGGGGTGAGCCCGGTACTGACGCACGAAGATCGTTGATCATCGTTGTCACGATTGCCCCGATATCGTGCAATGCCTGTTGTAGCACGCCGCGTTCATCTTTGAGCTGACCGTTCCCGCCCTCGGCGGTTATCCAGTGACTGATCTGCGCCGAAAGGTCACCAAGAGCACGGCCCTGATCCTTAACGATCTTGCGGAAGAACAGATCCTGCCCCTGGATCGCTGTCGTGCCTTCGTAAAGCGTGTCGATCTTGGCATCTCGGACGTATTGCTCGATCGGATAGTCGGTAAGGAAGCCGGAGCCGCCGAAAGTCTGCAGCGACTCCGTTCCGAGCAGCACCCAGGAGCGCTCCGAGCCGTAGCCCTTGACAATCGGGAGCAGGAGATTGTTCAGTCGCTGGGCAGCATCGTCGACGGTGCCGCACGCCCGGGCGATGGCGTTCCGGTCCTGGATCGTCGCGGCAAACAGCAGCAACGCGCGCAATCCCTCCGTGAAGGACTTCTGTGTGATCAACGAACGCCGTACATCAGGATGATGAGTGATGGTCACCCGCGGCGCTGTCTTGTTTGCAGCCTGGGTGAGATCAGCTCCCTGGACTCGCGTCTTGGCGTACTCCAATGCGTTGAGATAACCGGTGGACAAGGTGGCAATCGCCTTAGTGCCCACCAGCATCCGTGCGTGTTCGATCACGTGGAACATCTGCGCGATGCCGTCATGCACCTCGCCCAGCAGCCAGCCTTTGGCGGGCACACCGGCGTCGCCGAAAGTCAGCTCACAAGTCGTGGAGGCCTTGATACCCATCTTCGTTTCGAGGTTGGTGGCGAATACTCCGTTGCGTTCGCCGGTCAGCTCGCCGGTCTCAAGATCAAAGCGGAACTTGGGCACCAGGAACAGCGACAAACCCTTGGTTCCCGGTCCGCCGACGCCTTCGACGCCCTGCGGCCGAGCCAAAACCAGGTGAATGATGTTCTCGGTCAAGTCATGCTCACCCGCGGTGATGAAGCGCTTGACGCCTTCGATGTGCCACGTGCCATCGGGCTGCGGAATCGCCCGGGTCCGCCCAGCGCCGACGTCGGAGCCCGCATCCGGCTCGGTCAGCACCATGGTGGCACCCCACTGGCGCTCAATCATGATCTCGGCGATGCGGCGATCACGTTCGTTCCCCACGGCCCATACCATGTACGCGAACTTGGGGCCGGCTGAGTAGAGCGCCGTCGATGGGTTGGCGCCGATGTTCAGTTCACGCATCGCCCACTGCACTGACGGAGGCGTCAGCTGACCACCGAGCTCAGCCGGCAGCTCGAGGTGCCAGGCTTCGGAGTCCATGAGTGCGCGGAAGGACTTCTTGAGCGACTCCGGCACTGTAACCGAATGGGTCCTGGGATCGAAGACTGGGAGATCTCCGTCAGTGAAAGACTCGGCAAGCTTCGTCCGAGCAAGGTGATCCGCTTCAGCAAGGATCGCCGAGACCGTCTCCCGGTCGAGGTCCGCGTACGGCTCGGTGCCGAGGATCTCCTCGCGACCGAGCACCTCGAAAAGGTTGAACTCGATATCGCGGACATTGGACTTGTAATGACTCATCCGGCACCTCGATGGACAAGTTACTTCTCAGTAACTTTCATTATGCTACTCGTCGGTAACCAAACCAAGGATTGTGAAAGAGCAGCTAGATTGACTGATGAGGCGAAGCGCACAGCAGCAATGGAGGGCAGATGCGCAGGTCGCGGGAGCACGACGAAACCAAGATCGGCATATCAGAGCCAGACGACCGTGCTGCTGGGATACCCGGCGTAGCAGTCGCGCTGAAACGATCCGTGCAGAAAATGGGGCCGATGAGGTCGGCGCGGACGCTGCGCAACCTCAACCAGGCTGATGGCTTCGACTGTATGGGCTGTGCCTGGCCGGATCCGCACCCCGGTGACCGGGGCAGGGCCGAGTTCTGTGAGAACGGCGCCAAGGCTGTCGCCGAAGAAGCCACGACAGAACGCGCGACCCCGGAATTCTTCGCCCGGCACAGCATCCATGACCTCGACCAGCACAGCGAGCACTGGCTGGGGCAGCAGGGCAGGATCACCCATCCGATGATCAAGAAGCCGGGAGCGAAGCATTACGAGCCGATCGAGTGGGACGCAGCATTCCGGCTGATCGGCGATCAGCTCAGCTCACTGTCGAGTCCGAACGAAGCGATCTTCTACACATCGGGCCGTACCTCGAATGAGGCGGCGTTTTGCTACCAGCTGTTCGTGCGTGCGTACGGCACCAACAACCTGCCGGACTGCTCCAACATGTGCCACGAGTCGACGAGCGTCGCATTGGCCGAGACGATCGGCATTGGCAAGGCGAGCGTCACCCTGGACGACGTCCACGGCGCGCAGCTGTTGATCTTGGCCGGCCAGAACCCTGGGTCCAACCATCCCCGCATGCTGACTGCGTTGGAGACCGCCAAGCGGAGAGGCGCCAAGATCATTGCGGTCAACCCGCTACGCGAGGCCGGCTTCGTCAACTTCTGCAATCCACAGACGGCGCGCGGGCTCTCCGGCCGAGGCACCGACCTTGCGGACCTGCACCTGCCGATCAGGCTTAATGGTGATCTGGCGCTCTTTCAGGCATGGGGTGCGCTGCTGGTCGAATGGAATGCTCTTGACCACGAATTCCTTGCCCAACACACACGTGGCTTCGAGAACTGGCGGGCGCATGTGTCGGCCATTGATTGGGACTTTGTGGTCGCGACCACCGGGCTGTCTCGCGAGCTGATCATCGAGGCGGCCCGGATGCTTCGTGACTCCAGTCGGACCGTGTTCTGCTGGGCCATGGGCCTGACCCAGCACCACAATGCAGTCGCCACCATCTCCGAAATCGTCAATCTGGCCATAGCCCAGGGCAATATTGGCAAGCCAGGTGCTGGACTGCTGCCGGTACGCGGCCACTCCAACGTGCAGGGCGATCGCACCATGGGCATCTGGGAGAGCCCGCCGGCTCACTTTCTGGATCGGCTCCAGTCTGAGTTCGGTTTCCAGCCTCCCCGTAAGGACGGGTACGACACCGTGGATGCGATTCGTGCGTTGCGGGACGGACAGGCCAAGATCTTCATCGGGCTCGGTGGGAATTTCGTACAAGCCGCTCCCGACACCGAGGTCACCGCTGCAGCGCTCCGCCGGGCGCAGCTCACCGTGCACATCTCAACCAAGATCAACAGATCGCATCTGGTCTGCGGCACGACAGCGTTGATCTTGCCGACGCTGGGGCGTACCGAGATCGACATACAGGCGAGCGGCCCGCAGTTTGTCTCGGTGGAGGACTCGACGTGCTCGGTCCACGCCTCACACGGACCGCTGCGTCCAGCCAGTCATCACCTGCGGTCGGAGGTGGCAATCGTCACCGGACTCGCCGAGGCGACGCTGGGTAGTCGCTACGGCATTGACTGGCAAGGAATGCGCGGCGACTATCGGCGGATCCGTCGTCACATCGCGCGCGTGGTGCCAGGCTGCGAGAGCTATGAGGTGAACGTCGCTCGGCCCGGCGGTTTTGTGATGCCACATCCGCCGCGAGATTCACGTACCTTCACCACCAAGTCCGGACGCGCCGAGTTCACGGTGTCGACGATTGAGGCACTACAGGTGCCGCCGGGCCATTTGATCTTGCAGACCGTGCGTAGCCATGACCAGTTCAATACCACCATCTATGGCTTCAGCGATCGCTACCGCGGCATCGAGCGTGGTCGGCGGGTCGTATTCGTCAACCCGCATGACATCGAGGACCTTGGCTTCCACGATGGCGACATCATCGATCTGGTAACGCACTGGGAGGGCGATGATCACGTCCGCCGAGCACACGCGTTCCGGATCGTGGCATACCAGACACCCCGGGGTTCGGCAGCGGCCTACTATCCAGAGACCAATCCGCTGGTTCCGCTCGACTCGACGGCACTGGGTAGCAATACCCCTACCTCGAAGTCGGTGATCATCCGGATGGAGCAGCCCGGAACCGGCCACTCGACCCGGGCTGGCGGCCAGCAGGCAGTCGGCGCCGATGATCATCACGAGAAGGATCCCGAGCCGCTTCATTTGTCCTGACCTTCCCGAGCAACCAAACAAACCGCGATGGGCGAGCAGCTGAAAAACACAGCTGCGAGCGTCGGTAATCGCGCGCCGGCGCACGGAGGAGGAGGGAGCGGAGGCGTTCTTCCTCTGCGAGCGACGACGACGGCGGCGGATTCAAAGCGCGATGCGCGAGCAGCTGAAAAACAAGTGCCACTACCGTTCGGTGACATGAGTGATCACGCGAAACAGATTCTGGTGGATGCATTTGGGCGGGTACGCGAGCTGGTGATTGATCTGACCGACGGCCTGACTGACGACATCGCCACCTACCGACCCGATCCCGGGGCGAACTCGATTGCTTGGCTGATCTGGCACCTGACCCGAGTCCAGGACGATCATGTGGCCGATCTGGCGCAGGTCGAGCAGGTGTGGCCGGAGTGGCGCGAGAGGTTTGCGCTGCCCTTCGGCAACTGGGCCACTGGTTACGGCCAAGGCCCCGCCGATGTAGCGACCGTCCGAGCGAGCGGAGATCTCCTCAGCGGCTACCATCAGGCGGTTCACGAGTTCACCCTGCGCTATGTAGACGGCATCACGGCCGCCGAGTTGGAGCGGATAGTCGATACCCGCTGGGATCCACCGGTAACGGCCACAGTCAGGCTGGTGAGCGTGATCGGTGACACCATGCAGCATCTGGGCCAGGCGGCCTACGTACGCGGCCTGGCCGAGCGGCGGGACAGCGCCTGGCATCAAGCGGGCGCTGCGGACCGCTGAGTGATGTGCGCTGAGCCCTTGTCGGAGCGCGGCCTTCCAAAGGCTCAGGGCGCATAGCTCAGAGCCCAACGGCATCAGGACACAAGCAGCATTAGGCTCGAGCAGGTGACAGAGTCCGCTGACCTCGATCATGATCGCGACGCAGCTCCCCGACACCGCTTCTATAGTGATCTTGCCTCGTGGTGGCCGTTGATCTCCGCACCCGAGGAATATGCCGAGGAGGCAGCATTCGCGGCCTCGCTGCTGCGCACGGCCAACCCGCCGACTCGTACCGTTCTCGAGCTGGGGAGCGGGGGTGGGAACAATGCGTTCTATCTCAAGCGACAGTTCGAGATGACGCTGGTCGATCTCTCAGCGGAGATGCTGGCCGTCTCCCGGCAGCTGAATCCTGAGTGCGAGCACGTCCGCGGAGATATGCGAACACTGCGGCTTGGGAGAAGCTTCGATGCTGTCTTCGTCCACGACGCTATTGACTACATGACGACCGAGGCCGATCTACGACGGGCTGCTAGCACCGCGTACGAGCACTGCCGGGAAGGTGGGCTAGCGGTCTTCGTCCCTGACGACATTGCCGAGAATTTCGAGCCGGGCACCGAACATGGCGGCCACGACGCACCGGACGGCCGCGGCGTCCGTTACCTCGAGTGGTCCAGCGACCCGGATCCGCGCGACACCCGGACCCGCAGCGAGTTCGCCTTCTTACTCCGGGAAGCTGATGGCACCGTCCAGGTCGCCCACGATACGCACGAGTTCGGGCTCTTTCCGCGGGCGCTCTGGCTGAAGGTGCTCGCTGAGGTTGGATTCCGGGCCCGCTCTGTCGCCGAGATGACAACCGAAGACCGGCTTCCTCGAGAGCTCTTTATCGGTACGCGCGTCTAGCCCAGGGCACCCATTCGTGAGCTGCTCGCGCATCGCGCGTTGGATCCGCCGCCGTCGTCGTCGCCCGCAGAGGAAAGAACGCCTCCGCTCGCTCCTTCTCCGTGCGGCGGTGCGCGATTTCCGACACTCGCAGCTGTGATGGAGTACCACCATGACCACGGCGTACGTCTTGAACGGCCCGAACCTCAATTTGCTTGGCCTGCGTGAACCAGAGATCTACGGCAAGGCGACCTTGGCCGATGTCGAACAATCCTGCCTCGAGGTGACGAACGAGCTGGGTTGGGATCTGGCGTTCCGACAAACCAACCGCGAGGGCGAGCTCGTTGATTGGGTGCAGGAGGCTGGGCGGGCTCAGTCGGCTGGTGACGCGGTCGGCGCTGTGCTGAATGCCGCGGGGTACACCCACACCAGTGTGGCGCTGTATGACGCCCTCACCGACAACGCCGACTTGTCAGAACCTAGTTGACCTATAGCTCAACTGGCTTCTGACAAGTCAGCGGGTTGCTGAGAGGTCGGCGACCCAAAGCCCGAGCCCGCCATCGCTACGGATGATGGCGTAAAGACGGTCGCCGACGGTGGTCGCGTCGAGTACCGAACCGGCCGGGGCCGTGAACGTCTGCCAGCTGTCCTGACCGTCGCTCACCACGAGGCGGGTGCTGCCAGCATGGCTAAAGAGAACTCCGGGCTGGTCGCCCGATAGGACGGTTCTCGGCCCGGGGCCATCGGTGTCGATCTTCATCGAAGGCAGAGTCGAGTGGCGACTTGCCGTCCCAGTGGCGTCGGTTGGGTCAAAACTCCATAACGCCACCGTGCCGTCCGCGTAACCGGACACCCAGCAGGTCTCCGCGCAACCGCTTGACAACGCCTCACTGTGAGTGCCGGCGTCGGGAAGCTGGCGCAGCGTCCACGCGCTGCGGCGCGTCGGCCAGGTCCACACCGCTGCTCGTTGCTCGGCACCGTCACCGAAGGTGATCACCGATCCAGAAATGATCATGGTCGAGCCAGCGGCACTTGCCGCGCGCGGTGCCACCTGAAGCTGCGGAGTATTGGCGAGCGGAGTGCCAGCAGACTCCTGGCGGAGCCACTTCCGGCCGCGCGGAAGCCATACCGCCGCATCGAGCCCGCCTTCGCTGGCGGCCCAGGTGCCCGCAATTGCTGCCCCTTCGGAAGTGATCACGATGTCGAGCAGCGCACCTGCGTTCTGGCCTCCGAACGTCTCGAACGTCTGCGGGTACTCATCAAGACGCTGCCCGGAGCCGGTCCAGACGGTCCAGCGGAAGTTCGCATGGGCTCCGCCGTGTGCGGCACCGAGAGCAACGACCTCATCACCACGAGCGGCCACCGAAATCAGATCGGCCACTTTCGCGTACGGGCTGGTCGGACGCAGCGGCACGGCTCGCGGCGACGCGGACGCGTCCACGACGAAGAGCACCGGATGATCTCCGCCTGATGATGCGAGCCCTCCCACCAGCAACGACTCCGAAGCCGCAGCAAGTGAGGAAGCCGCGACCGACTCGGGTAACGCGATGCGGCTCCAGCTCAGTTCGCGCACTGTTTCGGTTGGAGCCTGCGGCCTGGCGCTGGAGCAGCTTCCGACGATGATCATTAACAGCGCCGCTACACCCAGAGAGCCCAGTCTCCGGGTTGTGGTCGCATCGCCGGTCCGCGTCTGATGCCTCGGCATGATCGCTCCGAGTCTAGGCTTCCTACCGACCTCACACCTGGCACGGAGCTGCGCGTCTTTGGAGGCTGATGTGACCGTTGTGGCTCGCGGTGGCGCTGTGCTCGACGCCGTCGGCAGACTCTCCAATCTGGTCGAGAACTCCTGCGTCGCGTCGCACGCCAGTTCGGCTCATTTATGGAAGAGTGAGGAGCAGCGCATCTGCTTGTGTTTGGAGTCACGAATGCTTGCCCCCCTGCTTGCAACCGAGGATCCATACGCCGCCGCGTCGATCTTCAGTCAGGCTGGCTGGAAGGTCGAGTATCAGTCTGTCCGGCAGCAGGAGCAGCCCCGCGCGTGCCTCTCACTGGCACGCTCGCGCATCGAGCTGGTGCCGCCGAGCGATCCTTACATCGTTCCGCGTGGGCTCGGTATCGAGTTTCAGATCCATGTGTCTCCACATGAGCTGAGCGGGTTGTTTCTCTTGCACCGGGCAGCTGGCGTTGTCTTCAGCGAGTTGCGGGAACGACGGCCCGGAGAGCGCGGATTCAGGGCAGAGATCATCGGTTACCGCTTTCTCATCCTGGGTGGGGACCCCGATCCTGATTTGGCGATGGTCGCCACAGACCCAAGGATCATCGCGCTCGCAGATGGGCTGCGGGAGCGGGATGGCGAAGACTCCCTGACAGATACCGCTTTACGTCTCGTCGAAAGTTCCGGCGACAGTGTCAAGAGTCTGCGGCGGGCGATGAGTCAAGGCCTGGGCTACAGTGCCCCGGACGATGTCGGCGAGCAGCTCGCCGATGTGGTGATCGCAGCCGCGATCCTTGCTCGGCAGCTTGGAATCGATCTTGACAAGCAGATTGAGGCCAAGCTGGGCAGCCCGAGCTGGCACGCCCAGTTCTGACGGGTGACACTCGACGTAGCTGCGGACGTGTGCACTAACGTGAGCAGCGTCCGCAATTCCCAGCGGACGGGCGTGAACTGGGGGGCCCATGAGCGAGACTGACGCTGAGCTGCCGGCACCCGAGGCGCACGAACCAAGTGAGATCTCCTACGACGAACAGCGCTACCCGGCGCGGCCCAGGCGGCTGCGACCGAAGATCCGTCTCCGGGATCTCTTCACGGTGGGACCGCGCGCCGAGCGCACCGGGAAACCCAGGGGCGACAACCCTGCCTACGTCGGATGGCTCGTTGAGCGGTCGATGCTTGAGGATGCAAAGAGGTTCGCCACACAGTTCTCCGGCCAGGGCAGTATGTGGCAGAACCCCTATGCCAACCCGGATCCCCGGGCAGCGATCCAAAAGTCGTCAGTGTGGTTCACCGCGTACCCGATTTCCATGATCACCAAGCCCGGCACGTCATTCCTGGGAACCCTGGGTGATGAGGATCTGTGGGCTGCCTTCGAGGCTATCGGCATTGACGGCCTCCATACTGGCCCCGTCAAGCGGGCTGGCGGTCTCGTCGGCTGGGATTACACCCCGAGCGTGGATGGGCACTTCGACCGGATCAGTAACGCGATCGACGAGGCATTCGGAACCGAAGAGGAGTTCGGTGCGATGTCTGAGGTGGCCGCGGGCCATCTCGGGATGGTGATCGACGACATCGTGCCAGGCCACACCGGTAAGGGTTCAGACTTCCGGCTGGCCGAGATGAAGGTTGGCGACTACCCAGGCGTCTACCACATGGTCGAGATCGAACCCAAGGACTGGCACCTGTTGCCCATCGTGACCATTGGCGATTCGATCAACCTCGACATCGAGGCAGAAGATCAACTGGCTAAGCACGGCTACATCATCGGGCGGATGCAGCGAGTGATCTTTTACGAGCCTGGTGTCAAGGACACCAACTGGAGTGCCACCGCGCCAGTGCTCGGGCCAGACGGTGTGGAGCGACGCTGGGTTTATCTGCACTACTTCAAGGAAGGCCAGCCCTCGATCAACTGGCTCGACCCTAGCTTCGCCGGCATGCGACTGGTGATCGGAGATGCGCTGCATTCACTAGGTGATCTTGGTAGCGGCGCCCTCCGGTTGGATGCCAACGGCTTCCTTGGGGTGGAGAAGAGTGCGGAGGACTCACCTGCCTGGTCGGAAGGCCATCCACTCTCCGAGGCCGCCAACCAGCTGATCGCCAGCATGGTCCGCAAGGTCGGTGGCTTCACCTTCCAGGAGCTCAACCTCACCATCGACGACATCAAGAGCTCTGCCGAGCGTGGCGCAGACCTTTCTTACGACTTCATCAACCGGCCGGCTTATCAGCACGCGCTGGCGACCGGCGACACCGAGTTCGTCCGCCTCACCCTCAACCTGGCGAAGGAGCACGGCGTGGAGCCGGCTTCACTGGTGCACGCGCTGCAAAACCACGACGAGATGACCTACGAGCTGGTGCACTTCGAGACCCTGCATGCGCGAGATCTGTTCAGGTTCCGCAGCCATGAGCTCACCGGTCACGAGCTGGCTACGACCATCCGGCAGGACCTTCTTGATCATCTGACCGGAGAAGCCGCGCCGTACAACGCGACTTTTACCCAGAACGGCATCGCATCGACCACTGCAACGATCATCGCTGCCTCCCTAGGCATCAGGAACATCGCCAAGCTCAAGCCAAAACAGGTGGAGCAGATCAAGCAGGCGCACCTGCTGCTCGCCATGTTCAACGCACTGCAGCCGGGCGTTTTCGCCTTGTCTGGTTGGGACCTCTGCGGAATGCTCACTCTGGACCGCAAGCAGGTCAGTCGGCTCCTCGGGGATGGTGATACCCGTTGGATCCACCGCTCCGCGTACGACCTCATGGACTACCGGCCACATGCTCACGAGTCGCTGTCCAAGATGCCTCGCGGTGTCAGTCTGTACGGCTCGCTGCCTGCCCAGTTGCAGGACAGCACCTCGTTTGTCCACCGGCTGGCCGAGATTCTGGCAGTCCGCAAGCGCTACGGCATCGCAAGCAGCATCCAGCTTGACGTGCCGCACGTCTCCAACAAGGCGATGCTGGTCATGGTGCACCAGCTAACTGATGCAGAGCAGGTCACGGTGCTGAACTTCTCTGCTCACGCCATCTCCGGAAGTGTCATCTCCGAGCACCTGGTGCCAGGCAGCGTGTTGGTTGACATGTTCACTGATGAGGAGGTTGGGGAGGTCGACGACCTGCACACCTTCGCGATCTCCCTGGAACCTCATGAGGGTAAGTCGCTGCTGGTGCTGTGTCCCGGTGATCATCTGGTGGTGGCCCATCCACAGGCTGCCGACCGGCCCAGCGTACGAGGCGAGGCGGCGGATCCCGACCCCTCAAATCCCCCGACCAGCTGACCCGGTCTCGATTCCTGCGCATTCTCGAGCGGCCCCGACCACGCAACGTCGTGGGAGCGCTAGACGGCGCCGTCGGAATCGAGCAAAGTTGAACTGAGAGTGCGCCGCCCTCGTCCTATCGGTGAAAGATGAGGGCAGGACAAAGGTGGCTACGGGGGTATGCCTGCAGACGGCGGCGGGCCTTGGGACCGGAGGGAGGCTTGGTGGTCGGCGGACAGCGTGAGGCCGCGTTGCAGGAGCTGCACGACCGACACGCAAGCGAGCTGTGGCGGTTCGCAATGCGGCTGACCCACGATCGCCAGCTATCCGAAGACGTCGTTCAGGAAGTGCTGCTCAAGGCGTGGAAGGATCCCAGCCTCGGGCAGCGCGATGATGCCGCCGCTCGCGCGTGGCTCTTCACGGCGTCCCGGAACCTGATTATCGACCGCTGGCGAAGCGCGTCGTCGCGGCACGAGCAGCGGATGGAGGAGCCACCGGAGGAAAGCTCGGGCGACGCAACCAGCGTGGTACTCGACCGCTGGTTGATCGCCGAGGCACTTGGCAGCCTGTCATCGGAGCACCGCTCCGTCATCAACGCTGCCTACTACGAGGGCAGGTCGGTGGCGGAGATCTCCGCCCGGTTGCGAATCCCCGAAGGCACCGTTAAGTCGCGGCTGCACTACGGACTCAGAACGCTCAGGTTGGCTCTACAGGAGAAAGGAGTGACTCGGCCGTGAACACCATCCCCGACAAGTTTGCGCAATGGGATGCCGCGTACGTGCTGGGCGCGCTGTCTCCTGCCGAGCGACGAGAGTTCGAGGAGCACCTTGCCAGCTGTCCATCCTGCAAGGCGGCCGTTTCGGAACTGGCTGCCCTGCCTGGTCTGCTTGCCCAGCTCTCACCAGACGATGCAGCGATGTTGGCGTTGGCGGACGACAGCGTGCCGGTACCCGCCGAAGCACCGGCGTTGGGTGCTGCTCAGACCGATGTCATCGAGGACGGACCGCCATCATTGCTGCTGCCGAAGATGATCAAGAAGGTACGGACGCGACGGCGCCGAATCGTGGCTGCAGTTGCGGGGATTGCGGCAGCGGTCATTGTCGTGATCGGCGGCGTGGCCATCGCAACCGGGCTGCTCCCGCTGCGGCCTGATGACCCGCAGCGAGTCGCCTTTTCGCAGGTCGTACCCTCGGCGATGATCGCAAACGCTGACGTGATTCCCGGTCAAGATGGCACGGAAATCAAGGTGGAGTGCCAGTACGGCGAGGTCAACGAACCGACGCCCGGCGCGGGACATGAAACCTATTCGATCTTCGTGGTTGACCGGTCGGGCAATGCTTCGGAGATCAAGGAATGGCCTGCGACGCCCAATAAGCTGATGCGGCCCAGCGGTACTACGCCGTTGCGGGCTTCCGAGATCGCTGACCTGGAGATCCGTCAGACCGATACCGACGAAGTCATGCTCCGCGCGTCCCTCCGCTGACTCGGCCCTGACGTCCATTCGGCTGACCCTGAAGAATCTGTTGCGCCGGCAAGGGCGGCCGCTACCGTGAACACGTGCCCATCACCCTGATCCTGCTGTCGGCGGCCCGCTGATGACCGCCGCAGCCGGCGTACCAGCGGCGGCTCTGGAGGCTGAGTGTCAGCGGCTGCTGGACTTTGGCCGCCATTTTCCTCATCCACTGGGGGGCGCCGCCTGGCTTGATGTCACCGGCCAACCTGACATGTCACGGCCGGTCTATACCTGGATCACCGCCCGGATGGTGCATGTGTATGCCCTCGGCCATCTACTGGGCCGCGCCGGCGATCTTGATCTGGCAGCGCAGGCGCTCGCTGGGCTTACCGGCCGGCTGGCGGATCGTACGAGCGGCGGCTGGGTGACGTGCGTCGACGCCGCTGGCGAGATTCCGGACGAGAAGGCGTGTTATACCCACGCTTTCGTCGTGTTGGCCGCCTCCTCGGGCGCCGTGGCGGGGCTGCCCGGGGCTCGCGACCTGCTCACCGAAGCGCTAGGGGTTTGGAACCAGCGGTTCTTCGACGCTGAGGCAGGGATGTATGCCGACTCTTGGAACCGCAGCTTCACTCAGCTCAGTGATTACCGCGGCGTCAATGCCAACATGCACGGCGTGGAAGCCCTGTTGGCCGCTGCAAACGTGACTGGTGATCAGGCGCTGCGCGAGCGTGCCCTGGGAGTCGCTCGCCGGGTGGCACTCGAGTTCGCCCAACCGCATGCATGGCGGATACCCGAACACTTCACTCCGCGCTGGGAGCCGCAGCTCGAACACAACCGCGATCACCCGGACGACAAGTTTCAGCCGTACGGCGCCACCATCGGGCATGGCCTGGAGTGGTCGAGATTGCTGTTGCATCTGGAAGCGTCGCTACCGGATCCGCCGGACTGGCTGCTGCCGGCCGCCGAGGCGCTGTTCGATCGAGCCGTGGTCGATGGCTGGGCCGTCGACGGTGCGGACGGCTTCGTCTACACCACCGATTGGGAAGGCACACCGGTAGTTCGCGACCGGATGCATTGGGTGCTCGCCGAGGCTATCGCTGCGGCCGCAGCTCTTCGGACACGCACCGGTGATGATCGTTACGCCGAGCTAGCCACTGCCTGGTGGGTGTACGCCGAGCGCTACTTGTTCGATCGGAGGTACGGGTCATGGCACCACCAGCTCGATGCCAGCAATCACCTCATCGACACCGTCTGGCCAGGCAAGCCAGACCTGTATCACGCAGTGCAGGCCACCCTCATCCCGCGCCTTCCGCTCGCTCCCAGCATGGCAACAGCACTCACGCTATGACGATTGGCCGCATATCAGGAGCAGCGATCAGTCAAGCGCCTCCACGCGATAGAGGAGGGCGTGATCTGGATGCATGCCGGCAGCCATCACTCCGGTCGAGCCCAGTGCGGCGCCGGACAGTACCAGGCCGGCACCGCCATCGGCTGGCAGGCCCCAGCCGAGACCTCGAAGTTCGCCTGACGGCTCCCATTCCCTGGTTTTCGCTCCCCACCACGGCGGTGGATTCAAACCCGACGGGGGGCGCCCGACCGGGACTGGGCGGATACGGTACCGGCGATCCGGATCCAGCCCGGGGAATCGCAGCCGGCCAGGCAGCATGACTTCCGATTGGCCGACAAAGGCGACGGTGTAGATGGCCGACGAGCGATCCGAGGCGACTATGCCGTACGCGTAGATGTTGGGGTCCGGGAAGTCGAGGCGTATTAGGTCACCGCCCATCAGCAGCCTTCGGTTGGCCTTGTAGAAGCTGATCCACTCTTGAAGTTCGGCCAGCTCCTGGGCAGTCGCTGCTGTGAGGTCCCATTCGATGCCGAGGTGCCCGAAGACAGCCGTAACGGCGCGGAAGGACAAGTCGTGCACCCGGCCGGTGGTATGGGAACGAGTGGACGCAATGTGGGAGCCCAACAACTCTGGCGGCACCAGCTGGGAGGTCCAGCGGTTCATCTGCTGGCGTTCCAGCGGATCGATGCAGTCGCTCACCCAGATACGGTCAGTGCGTTCCAGTACACCAAGATCAACACGCGCGCCGCCGGAGGAGCAGGTCTCGATTTCGAGTCCGGCATGGGCAGCCTTGATCTCGTCAACCAGCCGATAGAAAGCCAGTGTCTGCTCATGAACTCCGGGCCGGCCATCGGGTGCGCTGCCAGCATCGATCAAGTCGCGGTTGTGATCCCACTTGATGTAGCTGATCTTGTACTCAGTGAGGATCTCAAAGATCGCATCCCGGATGTAGGCATAGCACTCCGGGATTCCCAAGTTGATCACCTGTTGATGGCGGGATTCCACAGGTAGCCGGTCCCCGGTGGCCATGATCCAATCCGGATGGGCACGGGCTATTGCAGAGTCGAGGTTGACCATCTCAGGTTCGAACCAGAGGCCGAACTCCATGCCGAGCCCGGTCACCTTGTCCACCAAGGGATGGAGGCCGTGCGGCCACACCTCTGTTGACACCGTCCAGTCGCCGAGTCCGGCGCGATCATTGCGCCGCGCCCCGAACCAGCCGTCATCCAGCACATAGCGCTCCACGCCGATGGCCGCCGCGCACTCGGCAAGCTCCGCGAGGTGGTCCAAGTCATGATCGAAATAGACCGCCTCCCAGACGTTGAGAGTCACGGGACGGGTGGTCGACGGATGGTGCTCTCGAGCGCGGAGGAAGCGGTGGAACCGCCGTGCTACCGCGTCGAGACCGCGGGCGTACGAGCCGTAGATCCATGGAGTGCCGTAGACCTGGCCGGGTTGCAAGATCACTTCGCCTGGCAGCAGCCGTTCCCCGCCACCGATCACCTGTGTGCCAGTGAAGAGCCGCTCCGCATAGTGGGTATGGTTTCCGCTCCAGGCGGTGTGCACGGCCCAGATCTCCCCATCGGTGAAGGAGAATCCCGGCTCTCCCACGTGCAACAGGGTGGCTGCGTCTGCGCCCGTGCGGCCCTTTCGGCCCTCACGCAGATGCATCCCCGCACCGAGCGGCCGCCGTTGCGGTACCCGTTCCTTGCCCCAATAGCCAGCGAAGTCCAGGATCTCCCGGGCATTCTGGGGAATTGGGAAGGCGATGACGCAGTCGTCGATTGCGTACGGATCTTCGCCGAGGTTGATCACCTCGGCGCGGGCCCTGATCAGTCCACCAATAGTCAGTTCGATGGTCATGATGAGCTGAAGCCGGGCCACTTCGTCGACCGCGTCCACCTCCACCGAGCCGGGCCCGGCGTTGATCATGGTCGCCGAACCCTCAGTGGTGGTCACGGGTTTACCGTCGACCCGGACCTCCGTTGCAGTGAACTTAGGTGACCACGCCCGTCCCGCCCTCGATCCGCTCAAGCCGGGGCGCCCGACCCAACCCGTCCAATGCTCAGGCAGTAGCGCGAGGCGAATCGGCTCGTCGACGACGTTCGGGCCGCCAGGATCAATGTTGGAGAGAATCAGCGCCTCGGCATCGGCGAGCTCGAGAGTCTCGAGGTCGGCGCCCCAATGCACAATCGCAGGGAGCTGCCCGGCGGTGACATCGACCACGAGCGAGACGCCCTCAGACCGAAGGGCGATCACACTGTTGGCGCGTCCGACCATGGTGGTCGCTCCTTCCATCGGAGCGCGATCCGAACGTTCACCCTACTCAGCAAGGACAAAAATCGTTGGCGAATCCCGCGAAACCTCACCCTGGCCAAGCATTTCTCGGCGCAACCCAAGCGTCCGCGGCAAGTCTGTCATAGCGCTGGGGTGAGGTACTGCGGGAGTCATGCGGCGCCGAGCATCCCGAGGGCTTCGCGAACCATCGCCAGGACCTCCGCCGGCCGCTCATCGATCATGGCGGAGGTGAAGCGCAACACGCACCAGCCGTGAAGGATCAAAAGATTCTGTCGCCAGCGATCGGTCTCGAACACTTCTGAGCCGCTGTGGTAAAGCCTGCCGTCGAGCTCTATGGCCAGCTTGACGCCTCGGAAGACGACATCGAGGAAGAACAGCGAGCCACCGAGCATGACCGGCTGGTTCGCCTTCCAGGCGGTAATTCCTGCGTCTCGAAGAAGCCGGTGAAACTTGCGTTCCGCACCCGACCATGGCTCATCCTTGCAGTCCAACAGGAGCCTGCGCCGTTCCGCGTTTCCGAGGCGGGCGCTGGTCAGTCGCAGGGCACGGTGCAGATCATGCAACGTGGTGGCCCGTGCCCGAAGCGCCTCGTCGATGGCGTCGCCGCCATGGGACTCGCATAGATCCAGTGCGGTGAGTGCCGGAGAGGTGTAACGGAGGCCAGCTCTACTGACCACTAGTTCGGCGGGCACCTGACGCCGGCTGAAGTGAAACCCGCGTTGCGGCTGCCGGTGGTGCTTGAGCGCACACGTGACAGTCGGAACTCGGATGGTGGGCCAGAAGGAGACGCGCGCTGCGGCCGCGCCCACCAGAACCGCGTTTGGGTCCCAAGACAGGAGAGCTCGAATTCGGGTGTCAAAGGTGTCAACGTCGAGCCGCGACGCATACACCCCGGGCAGCACCGCCTGCAGCTCGCCCTTGCGGACAAGCCACCGAATCGGGCCAACGAGGTCGGGATGGTCGCGAAGGGCAATGACACCCTCTCTCGCCAGAATGGATGTCAGTGGCCTGTGTCTATGGTGAACGGATGCAACGTGCTCAGGCGCTCGCTCACCGCATCCATGCGCAGCAGCTCGATCGAGCCGAGGCTGAGCGAGCGATCACCGATGCAGCCGTCTTCGACTTCGGCGTTCAAGACACCGGCCGGGATGGCGCGAGCTGGGCGCTGGCCAACCGCGGTATTCCCGTCCACCACGCCGCTGAGCTCGAAGCCAGTCCGGACGTGGCGTTGGCGTGGACATTGCGGGCTGCGCCGCATTACTACCGGCGCGTCGATCTGCCAGATGTTCTTGTCGCCACCTCGCCGCTGTCGGACCGTGATGCAGCCAAGCGGGTGGTTGGCGCTGACAAACCGCTCAAGGAGGCCGGCATTCCCACAACTGCAGGCCTCACTGAAGTTGCCACCCAGATGCGCCACGTCGTAACCCGCCCCCTGGCCAAGGGCGAAGTCTCTACCCAGCTCACTGGACGACTGGATCCGCCCTACCTCCGGTACTGCAGGCCCTGCAAAGCGACGCACTCATGGGAAGTTCCCTTCCGCATCGGCGCTCTGTACGCCGGCCTCGAACTTGAGCCAGGTACCTCACCGCCTGTGCTGCGGCGCATTCCGGGATGGCGGAAACGAACCCCCGGCCCTGCGACGGACCCAATGGCCGCGCCCGAGTCACTGCAACCGATCCGCAATTACCTGAGGTTCCTCGGACCGGCTACACCGAATGACGTCGCCGCGTTCCTTGACTCGCCGGTCGCCGAAATCAAGGCGCACTGGCCCGAGGACGCCGTGGAGGTCAGCGTTGATGGCCGGCCTGGTTGGATTCTGGGTGAGGTAAGCGACATCGAGCATGATCGAGAACCGCTACGCCTGCTCGGCGGCTTCGACCTCTTTCTCCAGGGCAAGGACCGAGACCTGATAGTGCCCGATGCAAGCAAGCACAAGGCGCTCTGGCCGATTCTTGGCCGGCCCGGCGCCATCCTCTCCGGAACCGAGATCGTGGGCATCTGGCGCCCGAAAACGGCTGGCAAAGGGTTCACGCTACGCCTCGACCTTTGGACGACCCTCTCGAAGCCGAACCGCAAGCGCCTGGAGCTGGAAGCGGAACGACTCGCCGCGCATCGTGGCCTGGAACTGGCCGCCATCGTCGATGACTGATAGGTCGTCTTCAGCCTTTGACCGCGGCCGGCAGCTCCCAGACCACCTCGTCGGGTGATTTGTCGGGGCGCAAGCCGCGCCAGACCGGGTGGCGCAGCCGGCCGGGCTCGGTGAGCTCGCCATAGGAGACCTCGCCAACCAGGGACGGTGTGACCCAATGCGCATCGCGCGCATCCTCGCGCGGCACATCGACGAACGGCGCGGTCTTGCGGCTCAGTTTCTCCAGCCTGGCCTGGATTTCATCGAGCTGACGGTCGTTGAACCCCGATCCCACCCGGCCGACATAGTGCAAGCCGGCCTCGGTCGGTATCCCCATCAGTAGCGACCCGACCCCGCCGCCGCGACGACCCTGGCCCTCCCGCCAGCCACCGATGACGACCTCCTGCATTCGGTGCAGTTTGATCTTGAGCCAGGTATGCGTACGCCGTCCCGGTTGATAGATCGACGTGCGGCGTTTGGCGACCACTCCCTCGAGTTGAAGTTGATCGCTGGTCTGTAGCGCTGCCTGTAGATCACCCTCGAAGATCGGCGGTACCTGGATCAGCGATCCCGGCTCGGCCGGCATCAGGTCTTCCAGGATCTCCCGGCGTTCCTGGTAGGTCTTCTTGATCAGCGACTGGCCATTCAGCTCCAGAATGTCGAACAGCATCAGCTGTGCCGGATAGGCCTTGGCAGCCCGCTCAATATCAGCCGGTTTGGTGAGGTTGATTCGATGTTGCAGTAGGCCGAAGCTCGGTCGCCCGGCAGGGTCAGTGACCACGACCTCGCCGTCCAAGATCGCTGTCTTGACTCTGATCTTGGTCAGCTCGCGGGCGACTTCGAAATAGGCGCGGGTATCGTCCCGGCCCTTCCGGCTGAGAAGTTTCACCCGCCCATCGGCTAGGTAGGCGATCGTACGTACGCCATCCCACTTCATCTCGAACGCCCAGCCAGCCTCATCGCCAAACCTGGGCGCGTCGATTGAGGTTGCCAACATGGGATCCACCTGCTCGGGAAAGTCGACCTCCTGGTCCGAGGTTGCGGGCGTGTGGCCTGGCGCCGTCTCGGCACCTTGCCTGTCTTCGGGATCGGTCTCCATGAGGTGCATGAGCCAGTTCTTCTCCGGTTGGGAGTCTCCGCTACCGGTGTGGATCAGAGCGAACTTGCGCACACCACCAAGCCCGCCGCCTGGCTGACCGAACAGTGTGACAATCACTTCCTTGCCCTCGCGCCACTTGTGGAGGCGGTAGGTCCCGGTGTCCCAGACCCGCATTGCTCCGGCGCCGTACTCGCCCTTGGGGATAGTGCCATGGAAGATCAGATATTCCAGCGGATGATCTTCAGTACGCACCGCAAGGTGGTTGATCTTCGGATCAGTCGGCGGGGCCTTGGGCACCGCCCAGCTAGCCAGCACGCCGTCGCGTTCCAGCCGCACGTCGTAGTGCAGTCGGCGCGCGTGGTGTTCTTGGATCACGAACCGAAAGCCGTCCTCTTGCTGTCCCGCTGCCGCAGGCACTGGCTCTGGCGTCCTGGTCGGGTCACGCATGCTGCGATATCTGGCGAGCCGATCCTGCTCGCCGCCCGGCGCCAAGGCAGCGAGTGGGTCACCGAGCGTGGTTAATCTGGTGATCACCTCCTCGTACTCCAGCTGCCGCAGATCGGGATTCTCTAGCTCGTCCCAGGTTCGCGGCGCGGCAACCATCGGCCGGTCACGTCCCCGCAGTGAGTAGGGGGAGACCGTGGTCTTGGCTCCGTTGTTCTGGCTCCAGTCGATGAACACCTTCCTGTCGCGCTCCGAGCGTTTCATGGTGCTGATGACCAAGTCAGGATGATCAGACTCCAGCGCCAGCGCCAGTTCGCGGGCTACCTCTGTAGCCTGCTCGGAGGTCTGCGAGCCATCCAGTGGTGCATACAGATGGATGCCCTTGCTTCCACTGGTAACCGGCACCGGGTCGTGTCCGATGTCGCGCAAGATGTCTCGCACCAGCAGCGCGATCGAGGCGCACTCTGCCAGGCTCACACCTGGACCGGGATCAAGATCAAGAACCAGGCGATCGGGATTCTGAGGATGTCCGTCGGGACCGAATCGCCACTGCGGAACGTGAATCTCCAGGGCGGCCAGCTGGGCCAGCCAGGTGAGCGTAGCAAGATCATTGACCACTGGATAGTCATTGTCGTGATCTTTGTGGGAGATGGTACGGCGCGGCACCCAATCCGGCGTGCCGGCACCCAGATCCTTGTTGAAGAAGACGGTCGGCGGTTTTCCCTTCACCCCACCCACACCGTCAGGCCAGCGTTTCCGCGTCGCCGGCCGATCATGCAGATGCAGCAGCATGGTTGGGCCGACTTGTGCGTAATAGGACAAAACATCAGCCTTGGTGGTCTGTGTCTCGGCATAGAGCACCTTGTCAAGGTTGCTGAGCTTGATCGTCCGGCCCTCAACAGTCACCACCTGGTCGCGCGATGTCCTGCCCATGCAGCCAGTATCGACGTCTCGATGGCGGCCTAAAACCCCGGCTACTGGATTCTGACGAGCCTGAGTGGGTAGTAGGCGGAACATGAGAGCCCTCTGGAAGGGAGCCATCACCTTCGGTTTGGTGAATGTGCCGATCAAGCTCTACTCAGCGACCGAGGACCACGACATCAGCCTGCATCAGGTGCACGATGCGGACGGCGGAAGAATCCGCTACCAGCGCCGGTGCGAGGTGTGCGGCAAGGTCGTCGAATACGCCAATATCGACAAGGCGTACGCGGAAGGCAAGACCACTATCGTGCTCACCGATGAGGACCTGAAGTCACTGCCGGAGGAGCGCAGCCATGAGATCGAGGTTGTGGAGTTCGTGCCGTCCGAGCAGATCGATGAGATCAGGTTTGACCGGAGCTATTTCCTGGAGCCTGAGAAGGCTGCCACCAAGGCATACGCCCTGCTCCGCCGAGCCCTGGAGGAGACCGATCGGACAGCGATCGTGCAATTCTCACTGCGTCAGAAGACCCGGCTGGGAGCATTGCGATCCCGTGACAAGGTGTTGATGCTCCAGTCGCTGCTGTGGGACGACGAGGTGCGCGAGGCCGATTTCCCGAACTTGAATGACGACGTGCGGGTGTCGTCCCAGGAGCTCAAGATGGCATCGTCACTGATCGACAACATGTCCGCCGACTTCGCGCCCGACAAGTTCAGCGACGAGTACCAAGATCAGTTACGGCAGCTGATTGCCGCCAAGCTCGAGCAGGGCGACGCACTGGACACTGCCGCCACCTTTGGTGAGGAGGGCGAAGATCAGGCCGACCGTGGTGAGGTGGTCGATCTGATGGAGGCGCTGCGGCGCAGTGTCGAACAGAACCGCGCCGCGAGGAAGACGGCGGAAACCAAGCCCTCGGCGCGGAAGTCGACCGCCAAGAAGGCCTCGGCCAAGAAAGCAGCCGCCAAGAAACCCCCGGCAAAGAAGGGAGCGGCGAAGAAGACAACGACGACGAAGTCAGCCAAAAAGGCCAGTTGAGCTGGCCTACTCGGGAGGAACAGGTAGGAGGAACACATGGGTATCGGAGTCGGCATTGTCTTGATCGTGATAGGAGCGATCTTGCTCTTTGCGCTCAACGTCAATCTTCCGTTCGTGTCCGATGACACGCTCGGCATCATCCTCATCGTGGCCGGCGCATTGGCGTTGGTGCTGGCGTTGGTGATGCAGGCACAGCGCAGCCGCACCCGTCACGTACAAGAGAATCGCTACGACGGTTCTCCGCCAGTCGGCTAACAAGGCGATGAGCGGCTAACTCAAACGGCAAACCTCACGATCTCGTCCCTGGCTGGATGCTCAGCCGGGGACGCAGACCGTTAGGGCACCAGGAGACACCTCGGCGCGTAGCGTTCGGCAATCGCCTATTACGTCACCATCGAGCTGATAGGGGTCGGGGTGCCGAAGACGCACTTCGACCTGAGTGGCTTGCCATTGATCGACGTGGTCATCCACACGCGGGCGCCTGGTGATCAACCGGAGCAATGTGCGCAGCCAATGAGAGAGGCGATGCGGCGACGCCACGTAGATATCGAGCCGGCCGTCGTCGGGCCGCGCCCCGGGAATCAAGGTGAGGTTCCCCGCCAGCTTGCCGACATTGCCGATCGCACAGATCATGGCTTGGCGGCGACGCGGACGATGATTATCAATGCTGATCCGCATGTCGATCGGGGTACGGCCCAGCGCCTTGGCGGCAGCAATGAAGTACGCCCCGGCACCAATGGTGTCCTTGAGCGCTGGGCTAGTCTCGTCCATGATCAACGCATCGACTCCCAGTCCTGCGATGACCGCGAAGTGCTCACCCGGCACACCGTCGACAGTGAGCTTGATCAAATCGATGTCCAAGGTGTGCTCGCCGAATGCGACCTCGACCGCATCAAGTTCCGGCAGCGGGATCTCCAGGTTACGGGCTAGCAGGTTTGCGGTACCCACCGGCACCACGGCCATCGGGATACCGGATTGCGCCAGTCGGTCCGCAACGATCCGGACCGTGCCATCGCCACCGACGGCGATGACACGATCTGGGTTCTCCGAAACCACCTTGTCCGTTATCGCTGGACCAGGATCCTCTGCTGGAGTCTCCAGCCAGATCGGATCACCCCAGCCTGCTTCTGTGGCCCGCCGACTGATCGCGTTACGGAGGTCATCGGACACCTTGATCGGGTTGTAGACCACCGCGCAGCGTCGCCCCGACTCCTCATTCACAGCGCGGCTCCCTTCGCCCAGATCTGTCCTGCCGATACACCATCCCAGTCGAATACCCCCATATTGCTTGAGATATCGGCCCGCCGGCGTCAGTCTGTCGCGATGGCCGTGAAACAGCGTGCGAAAGCGACCGACACGCGGTCTGGCGTCTCACGGGGGTGATCAGCGCGCCATCTACGATGGTGCTGATCGCGCGATGGCGGTGTCGAGTCGCAGGTCTTTTTGACGTTCCGATAAACTCTTGCGCTCAGCGAGAGATCTTGTTCTTGGGGGAGATCCCATGTCGGTAGGCGATGCTGCGACCGTGTTCTCAGTTGAGCACGATACTGCGGCCTCCCTCCTCCACATGCGAGCTCAGGGCGTCAGCCTGCTGGTGCAGCTTAAGCCGGCCGGCTTGCCGGTGATCTTGCATTGGGGTGCTGATCTTGGTGATCTTGAAGGGTTGTCGGCGCCCGCACTCGTTGCGGCGTTCGGGCCGACCGGCCTCGATCCGCTGCCGTCCATGATGTCCTCGCTGGTACCAGAAATCTCTGCTGCCTGGAGCTCCCGCGCGGCGCTGGCCGGATCCCACGACGGCCACACATCCGCAGCGTCCTTCACCGCGAGCCGTTCACGGCTGATCAGTGAGACCCCGGTGCTGCCAGGTCTCACCGAGGTCGGCGCCGATACCTTGATCGTCGAAGCGGAGGATTCGGTCAACGGGCTAACCCTGGACCTCGCCCTGCAGCTCACGGGCAACGGGCTGGTCCGTTGTCGGGCGGGTGTCACCAACAAGAATGTCGCCGACTTCCGGCTGGAGGGTTTGGAGCTCTTCTTGCCAGTCAGCGACCTGGCCACGCATCGTGTCGAGTTTGACGGACCGGCGCTGTCGACAGTTCCGTTGCGCTCGGGTTCCTGGTCTGTTGATCATCGGGGATTCGATGACCGACCAGCCTATGTAGCTTTAGCGGTGGCAGGAACGGGCTTTCGTCGCGGGCAGGTCTGGCAGGTGCACGTGGCCTTCAGTGGCGCAGTTCAGCATCGGGCTGAGCGAACGGTCTATGGCAGGACCTATCTCGGTGGTGGAGAGCTCTTGCAGGCCGGGGAAATCGTGCTCGGTATCGGGGAGGCGTATCACTCCCCATGGGTGGTGTGGACCTGGGGCGACGGGCTGGATGCTGCGGCGGCCCGCCTGCATCGGCACGTTCGGCCGGAAGCGCGGCAGGACCAGCGGATCATCTTCAACGCCGCCGCACCCGCGTTCGCTGACCACGACCGGCAGGCGATGCTCACCCTCGCCGAGTACGCCGAGGCGGTCGGTGTCGAGACGTTCTTGTTGGACCTCGAGTGGTGCTCGCGCGCCGGCCTCGACCCGTACGCCGACAGCACCGGTCTGACCGAGACAGGATCATCGGCCGATCTCGATGGGCTTCTTACGCGGATCCGCAGCATGGATCTTGAGGTCGGGTTGGCTATCGACCTGGAGCTTGTCGAGGCGGATCCCGCCATCGCCCGCGACCATCCGGACTGGCTGCTGACTGTCGAGCGCGATGGGGTGACCCGGCAAGTGTTGGATCTATCGCTGCGGCCCGCGATGGTCCACGTGTGGGAGAGACTGACGAAGCTCCTCGACCGGCACCACGTGTCATTGTTGAGCTGGTCGCTCCCCCAAGGTGCCCACAGGCCAGGAGGTACCGCAACCCAGCACAGCAGCACGCTGGCGGCGTACCGGCTGCTTGATGCGGTGGCTGAGCGCTACCCACACCTCACCATCCAGACCACCAGTCTTGACTTGGCGATGACGACGAGGGCGATTGGGGCTGAGCTGTCTTCGGACTCGACCGTACGCCACGCCGACTTTGCCGGCCTGGTGCAGCTGCTGCCGCCGGGGCTGCTTTGGCAGCCAGCACTCGACGAGCCGGACGACGCGACCTCGTCGGCGTACCGGGCGATCTCTGCCTTCTTCGGTCGGCTCGGTCTGGGAATTGATCTCCGGAAGCAAGCTCCGGGGAACCTGCGCTCAATCCATCGCTGGCTGTCGCTGTATAAGAGGTTCCGATCGTTGCTGCACTCCGGAACCACGGTGCGCTCTGACGAGAGCGATCGAGGTTTCGTAGCCCACGGCGTGGTGGCCGATGATCACGACGAGGCTTTGTTTGCTCTGGTTTGGCTGGAGCGGGCGCTGACCAGTCGGCGAGTACGCATCGATGGGCTTGACCCGACGACCTCCTACCGGATCGAGGTCATCGCCCGGCCCGGCGAGGCTCAGACCGTCACGCCGGCCTGGGCGTCGGGTGCTCCAGTGCTGACCGGCCAGGCACTCGGCGCGGCCGGCATCCCGCTGCCGCCGGCGCGTCGCGGGTCGGCCTTGCTGCTCCACCTCCAGTCAGTCGGGTAGGCCTCACTCAGCGACCGCCTGATCTGCAGCAATTGATGCCTGCTCGGCCGCAAGGGCGGCTTGGCGTAGCTCTTGATAATGCTTTCTCGCGGCTCGCGCCGTCTCACGGGCCTCTCGCTCGGCGGCCTCCGCCTGCCGGAGCTGGCTGCGCAACGACTCGACCTGGTCGGCCAGCTCATCCGCGCGCTGGGTGGCTGCTTCCGCTTCCGCCTCCGCTGACTCCGCGGCCTTACGGGTGGCGGTTGCCCGCTCCCGGGCGTCCTTTACCGCTTTCTCGGTTTGCCGACGCTGCTTCGGATCAGGTGCGGGTGCCGGCTCTGTCGAGACCGCCTGTTCCTTTGGTTGGCTGGGCGCTTTCGTCGGGAGCGACGCTCCAAGAGCGGACGCCAGATCAGTAGGTCCGAAACCGCCGTAGGTGACAGCCTGAGTCAGGTGCCCAGCGCGTATCACATCAGCGATTTCCGGGTCGCCTAACGCTGACTGCAACGTCTGGCCGACCTCCTGTACGGCTCCCTCGGGAGCGCTGTAACCATGTTCCCGGCCTAGCTCGATCGCACGGCGTGCCAGTGTGTCCACCGTCTTGCGACGCTCGGCGGAGAGCTGGCGTAGCTCATCTCCCGCCATTCGCTGCTGGGCATCCTGAAGTGCGGCGCCGAGTTCCAGGAGCGCGGTTAGCGCCTCCGGCTCATGGCGAGCGAGCAGATTGATCAGCCAGGCACTCCTGGTGGGCCGCCTGAGCTGGTTGATCTGGGTGGCGAGCTCGCGGTCTCCCGCCTGACGGGCCTCCGCGACAAGCTGTTTGCGCCGCTCGATGAAGTCATCGGGTGAAAGGGCGTAGAGATCGTCGGCTGCAGTCTTGAGATCCACGGGTCCGCGCTAGGAGATCAGCCCCACGGTGCTGGTGCGAAGTTGATCATCGTGTTGTCGATCAACCGCGTTCCACCGACCCGTGCGGCAACGACGAAGGTAGCAAGTCCGACATGATCATCTGGCACCTCAGCGAACGTGGCGGGGTTGACGATTGTGGCGTAGTCGAGTTCAAAGCACGGCTCTGCCTCCGCTCGATCCAAGACCTCATACGCTGCCGCTCGGGCTGAGCGGACCGAGCCTTGAGTAGCCGCTTTCTCCAGCGCAGCCGAAAGACTTCGCGCCACCGCACGCTCGCTCACACTGAGGAAGACGTTGCGGCTCGACAAAGCCAGCCCATCAGGCTCCCGGACGATAGGTGCGCCGACGATCTCAACCGGGAGATTCAAGTCGATCACCATTCGCTGGATGCAGGCAAGCTGCTGCGCATCCTTTTCGCCGAAGACGGCAACGTGCGGCCGGATGATGTTGAACAACTTCAGGACGACGGTGAGCACTCCATTGAAGTGACCGGGGCGGGAATGTCCCTCGAGGCCAGCACCAAGGGCGCCGGCGTCCACAGTGACCTGCCGTCCCGCTGGATAGAGCTCGGTCACGCTCGGCACCAAGACGATGTCGACCCCATCGGCCTCACACACCTGGAGATCGTCCTCGAGGGGCCGAGGGTAACGGGCATAGTCCTCGCCAGGACCGAATTGCAGCGGGTTGACGAAGATGCTGACGACGACCACGTCGCCACGTGTGTTGGCCAACTTGATAAGTGAACGGTGGCCCTCGTGCAAGGCGCCCATCGTGGGCACATAGGCAACGCGGGGAGCACTGGGCCCTTCGAGTGCGCTACGGAGTGTGGCGTACTCAGCAACGCTACGAGCGATCTTCATGACTTGGCCTCTGAACTAGGTGTCGTCGAAGCGAATGTGTGTTGCTCATTAGGAAAGGTGCCGTGCCTGACATCCTCGACGTACGCGACGGCCGCGTCGCCGATGATCTTGGCCAGGTCAGCGTACTGCTTGACAAAGCGTTGTACCTTGCCGCGTCGCAGCCCAGTCATGTCTTGCCAGACGAGGACCTGCGCGTCACAGTCCGGGCCGGCCCCGATCCCGACAGTCGGAATGTCGAGCTCAGTGGTGACCTCGCGCGCCAGGTCACCGGGCACCATCTCCAAAACCACGGCGAATGCGCCCGCATCCGCTACCGCGCGAGCGTCGGTCAGCAGCCGTTTGGAGTCATCGCCGCGGCCTTGCACCCGGTAGCCGCCCAGCTGGTGCTCACTCTGCGGGGTGAAGCCGATGTGCCCCATGACCGGGATGCCAGCGTCGGTGACCTTGCGGATCTGATCGGCTACGCGCACCCCACCCTCGAATTTCACAGCTTGGCAGCCGCCCTCCTTCATGAAGCGGATCGCAGTCTGCAACGCCTGCGACGGCCCGTCTTCGTATGAGCCGAAAGGCAGGTCAGCGACCACAAAGGCGCGTTTGGTGGATTTCACCACGGCGCGGACCAGCGGTAGCAGTTCCTCGACCGTGATCGGCAGCGTGGTTTCGTAGGCGTAGACATTGTTGGCTGCGGAGTCTCCAACCAATAGCGCCCAGACGCCGGCCTCATCGAACAACTCGGCGGTGTATTGGTCGTAGCTGGTCAGCATGGCCCAACGTTCGCGTTGACGCTTAGCGGTAAGAAAATCGGTGGTGCGGATCCTGCGCATCGGCGGAGGACTGGTTTCGCTCACTGCTGCAGCCTCACTCTGCAGAACTTAACGCATGACTCAGCACGGTGGGCCTCGTCCCGGATCTCATGGGGAATGAGGCCGAAGCAGGCCTTGAGTGAGCCGCAGAATCCCGTTGCGTGCTTGACGTCAGAGTCGGGAGAGGACCAGAGATGATCGGGTACGGGACACGCCCGGGTGGTTGCGAATGATCCCGAGCACCTTCTCAAAATGGTCCGTGTCCGCAGCCCGGACGCGAAGGATCCCGTCTGCCTCACCGGTGACCGTATACGCCTCAGCGACCTCTGGAATGGCGCTCACCATTTCCCGCATCCGATCTGGTGGTACTCGTCCCTCGCAGTAGACCTCGACAAAAGCCTCGATCGTCCAACCCAGCGCCGCAGGCTCGACATCGGCGGTGAAACGCCGGATCACACCCGTTTGGCGGAGCCGATCAACCCGTCGTTTGGTGGCGGCTGTGGATAGCCCGATGTGATGCCCGAGCATGGCAAAGCTCTCGCGACCATGGTCGGTTAGCCGCGCAAGGATCTTGTGATCTATTTCGTCAAGACGCAATACAGTCTCCTCTGTTTCATTGATCACACTATCTGACTTGCGCCCGCTGGACCCTACCCTTCAAGGGTGACAACTACGGTGTTGAGCCACCTCGGCCACCCCGTTCGGCACGCGACGCTTCGGCATTATCTGATGTGCCCGCCGACGTACTTCGACGTGACCTATTCGATCAACCCGTGGATGGATCCCAGCGGCCAGGTGGATCGTGCCCGGGCCATGCGGCAATGGTCAGGGCTAGTTGACGCCTATCGTTCGACTGGCCATCGAGTCGATCTTTTGGAGCCGATCGCCGATCTGCCCGACATGGTCTATGCCGCCAACGGTGCCACCGTGGTGGACGGCCGCACCCTGCCCGCCAGATTCGCCAACCCAGAGCGCGCCGCGGAAGCCGCGATTCACGCGTCGTGGCATCTGCAGAACAGCGCCCTGTACGGCGGCGGAGACGTGCAGCCGGCTATTGCGATCAATGAGGCTGAGGGCGATTTCGCCGTGTTGTCGGGGCGAATCCTTGCCGGCTACGGCTTCCGGACAACGCGGGAGGCTCATCGCGAGCTAGCCACGCTGACTGGTCGTGAGGTGTTCAGCCTTGAGCTCGTCGACCCGCGGTTCTTCCACCTCGATCTTGCTCTGGCCGTCCTCGACGACCAGCGAGATCACATTGCCTACTACCCGGACGCCTTCAGTCGGCCGAGCCGCCGGCTGCTGAATCGACTGTTCCCAGATGCTCTCATTGCGAGTGAGCATGACGCGTACACCTTCGGACTCAACGCGGTCAGCGACGGGCTGCATGTCTTCATTCCCGCGGGAGCCCGTCAGCTGCGTGAATTACTTGCCGGAGCCGGCTATTGGCCTATCTCAGTGGACCTCAGCGAGCTGATCAAAGGTGGTGGCAGCGTGAAGTGTTGCACCCAAGAGATCAGGCCTGCGCGCACTGCACAACTCGTCCCATTCCAACTCCCCGGTAGGACAGCATCGTGATCACAACGGACCAAACCCTCACCCAAGCCACACAGCTACTGCGGATTGAGGATGAATACGTCGCTCACAACTACCACCCACTGGATGTTGTGGTAGCAAGCGGATCCGGCGCGGTGCTCACCGACAGCGACGGTAAGGACTACCTGGACTTCCTCGCGGCGTACTCGGCAGCGAACTTCGGGCACTGTCACCCAGCCCTTGTCGCGGCCGCCATGGAGCAACTTCAGCGACTCACGTTGACCTCGCGAGCGTTCCATCACGATCAGCTGGCTCCCTTTGCGGAAGGGCTCGCGAGGTTGATCGGCAAGGACATGGTGCTGCCGATGAACAGCGGCGCGGAAGCGGTGGAGTCCGCGATCAAGGTGGCACGCAAGTGGGGTTACGAGGTCAAGGGCGTGCCAGATGGCCGGGCCGTGATCGTCGTTGCTGCCGGCAACTTCCACGGCAGGACTACAACCATCATCAGCTTCTCCGACGATCCACTGGCACATGATCATTACGGACCTTACACTCCAGGCTTCGTCATGGTTCCGTATGGTGATCTTGAAGCGCTCCGCAACGCGATCACCGATGATGTCGTCGCTGTCTTGCTGGAGCCGATCCAGGGAGAGTCGGGCGTACGGATCCCACCAGCGGGATATATGGCCGGGGTGCGAGAGCTGACCAGCCAGCATCGCGTGCTGTTCATGGCTGATGAGATCCAGTCCGGGCTGGGGCGTACCGGACGCACGCTCGCCTTGCAGCACGAGAACGTCACAGCTGATGTCTATCTGCTGGGCAAGGCGTTGGGTGGTGGCATCGTGCCGCTATCGGCCGTCGTTGCTGATCATGATGTGCTGGAGGTTTTGAAGCCTGGTCAGCATGGCAGCACCTTCGGAGGCAACGCGCTCGCCTGCGCGATCGGGCGGGCCGTGGTGCGACTGCTGGAGGGCGGCTCCTACCAGGAGCGCGCCGCCAGGCTTGGCGTCCAACTCCGCAGTCGGCTGGATGGCATGCTCGGTCGCGGCGTGGTCTCATTCCGCTCGCGCGGCCTCTGGGCAGGTGTTGACGTTGATCCCCGCCTTGGCACCGGCCGTGATGTGTGTGAGGCGCTGGCCCGGCGGCAGGTGCTGGCCAAGGACACGCACGGCTCCACGATCCGGCTGGCCCCGCCTCTGGTGATCAGTGAAGCCCAGCTCGATCATGGCCTCGACCAACTCGAGCTGGCGTTGGCCGACCTGAGCCAACATGTGCCCTGAGCCTGTCGAAGGGTACATGTTGGGCTTCGACAAGCTCAGCCCGCAGTGGCCAGCGAGCCCAACCCGCTCAGTGCCCATCCTCGTCCGCCAGGATAGGGGGCATGACGGCACAGGATCCGGACAAAGACGTGCGTCGACTGTGGGGGGAAGCCCTTCGCGAGGGTGACCCGACTGGCTGGTTCGAGCGCCTCTACGCCGACGCTGCTCAGGGACAGGCCATAGTGCCCTGGGACCGCCGAGCACCGCACCCACTGCTAGTGGAGTGGATCGCGCAGCAACCGGCCAGCTCAGTGTGCCGCACCTTGGTAGTGGGTTCGGGACTGGGCGACGATGCAGCGTTCCTGGCTGCCCAGGGATATCGCGTCATTGCATTCGACATCTCCGGATCTGCAATCGACTCCGCACGCCGCCGCTTCCCGGCCACCCCGGTGGACTTCCGGGTGGCCGACCTACTAAATCCGCCGGCTGAGTGGCGTCACCATTTCGATCTTGTGGTGGAGACCTACACCACGCAGTCCCTGCCGGTACGCCTGCGCCCCACCGTCGTCCTCCACGTCGGTCGCTTCGTCGCTCCGGGAGGCAAGTTGCTCGTCCTGGCCGTCGCACGCGATGCTGACGAGCCAATCGATGGGCCGCCGTGGCCGCTCAGCCGCGCCGACATTGAGTCCTATGCCGTCGAGGGTCTCCAGCTGTTGAGCCTGGAATTCGTCCAGGATCCCCCGGGAATGCACCACTGGCGAGCCGTCTTCACCCGCCCTTCCGACGTACTCCGATGACCCCTCGGGGAACCCTGATCACCTGTCGGCAACGAACGTTCACGTTCGTTGCTGGCGCAGTGCACGCGTTGCATCGTGTGTAAAGCAGCAGGAACGAACGTAAACGTGCGTTTCTTCAGCCGAGGTTCGTGGTGTGAGTCAGCGGTGCGTTCTCCAGTGACTGGCGGCGGAGACCATAGGGTTGGCGGGAACAAGCGCGGCGCAGAGGAGGAGTTGAGGTGGCGGCCAAGACCGTGATCACCTTCGGCACATTCGACGTATTCCACGTCGGCCATGTACGCGTGCTGAACCGGTCGGCCGCCCTTGGTGATCGGCTCGTGGTGGGGGTGTCCTCGGACAAGCTCAACCTCGCCAAAAAAGGACGCAATCCGGTCTTCAGCCAGGAAGAACGCCTCGAGATCGTCGCCAATGTCAAGGCTGTTGATGCCGTGTTCATCGAGGAGAGCCTCGAGCAGAAGCGGGACTATGTGCTGGAACACCAGGCCGACATCTTGGTGATGGGCGACGACTGGGCAGGCAAGTTCGACTTTCTCAATGACGTCTGTCAGGTGGTCTACCTACCGCGTACGCCGTCGGTCTCCACGACCGCGATTATCGAGCAAATTGTCGGTAACTCCTGAGCCCTACGCTGCTCTAGGACCAATGTGGCGGCCCACCGGTCTGACGAGGACAGATGGGCCAGAGCTCAGCATGACATGCGTGGAAGCTCGCACGGTCGGCGGCTCCGCGACCGCAAGCCCTCGCCCATAGGTTGGCGCTCAGCTGAGGCACGATCTGGTCAAACGGGGGTCGCCAGCTTCCACAGGTGTTGGCGGCACGAGAGCTGTTTGGTTATGGCGCCGCTGGGTTTTAACACTCTTAGAGAGCAGAGGGATGAGCTGAGATGACCAACAACCGGGGCAAGGATGCCACCGATGCCACCGATGCCACCGATGACGTCGACCTGACCGACGGCCGCGATGAGTCTCTGAACGAACGCATGGATCGCAATTGGAACGAGCTCCTGCAGGAGCTGCGGGTGACGCAGACCGGTACCCAGATTTTCACCGGGTTCTTGCTCACCATTGCGTTTCAGGCAAGGTTCAGCGAACTCACCACATTCCAGGTTCGGATCTACCTCGTCCTCGTTACGGCTGCGGTGCTGACGACCGCACTTGGATTGGCGCCGGTGAGCCTGCACCGGAGCATGTTCCGCGAAGGCGCGAAGATGATCATCGTGCAAACAGCGCACGTCATTACGCGGATCATGCTGGTAGGCGTAGCAGTCATGTTGATCGGTGCGGTGCTGTTGATCTTTGATTTCGTGGTTGATCGTCGCACTGCACTCATTGTCGCCGGCGTGACGCTACTTGTGTTGATCATCCTTGCGGCGCTGCCAGTAATCCTTCGCTCTAGCCGGGGCGGTCAAGACAAAAGCATCTGAAGAGAGGCGATCATGCCAGGCAAGAAGAAGCCAGGGCCCAGTGTCAAGGACGACAAGGTCTACGAGGCGATTCGTGATCAAGGTGGGTCGAAGGAGAAAGCCGCTCGTATCGCTAACGCATCGGCAGCGCGTAGCAGGTCCTCGGTTGGCAAGAAGGGTGGCAAGTCGGGCTCGTACGAGGACTGGAAAGTCGAAGATCTGCGCAAGCGGGCCAAAGAGCTGGGCTTGTCTGGTTACTGGGGCAAGAACAAGTCCGAACTGGTATCGATGCTGCGTAATCGCTGATTAGCTGGTACTTCTCGAGTCTGAGTTGGTGGCCAACCGGCCGCGAGACGAAGGAGAGCCGGATGACCCTGGGCAGCGAAGCCTCAGCTCGTGCAATTGACGAGGTGATCATCCGGGCGGTACGCGAGCTCGATCTTGAAGACAAGGTGCAGTTGCTCACCGGCGCTGCCGCATTTTCCTTGCACGGGAACGACGCTATTGGGCTACGTCCGATGATCTTCAGTGATGGCCCGACCGGAGTCCGCGGCAGCGAGTTCGTTGGTGGCAAGCAGGTCGCGTTGTTTCCCAACGCGACGCTGCTCGCGCAGGCGTGGGACGAGGTGGCCGCCGAGCGGGTCGGTGAGATGCTCGCCGGCGAAGGCCGCTCCCAGAATGTCGATGTCGTCCTGGGACCAACCGTCAATCTGCACCGCTCTCCGCTTGGTGGCCGGCTGTTTGAGGCGTACGCCGAGGACCCGCTGCTGAGTGGTCGGTTGGCCGCTGCCTACATCCGTGGCGTTCAGCGCTACGGCATTGGGGCGTGCGTCAAGCACTATGTCGCAAACGAATCGGAGACCCAGCGGCGCACCGTGAACGTGCGGGTTTCCGAGGCGGCGCTCCGCGAGCTCTACCTGCTGCCGTTCGAGATCTGCGTGGCAGACGCGCATCCCTGGACGATCATGGCCGCCTACAACGACGTCAACGGGGTCGCTGCTACCGAGCAGCACGAGCTGAACAACGGCGTACTCAAGTCCGAGTGGGGTTGGGACGGTCTGTTGATGTCCGACTGGGGCGCCACGAAGACCGTCGCGCCAGCTGCCAATGGTGGACTTGACCTGGTGATGCCTGGGCCAGCTGGGCCCTGGGGTGATCACCTTGTGGCGGCGGTGCGTTCGGGCGCTGTGGCGGAGGTGACGATCGATGATCATCTGTCACGACTGCTCAGGCTGGCTGGACGGGTCGGCGCGCTGCACGGCATTCCTCCCGAGCGGACGGCCGCTCTTGGTCCGGTGGTGGAGCCTGGCTCACTGCCGATGCGGCTGAGCCTGCGAAACCTGGCAACGGCCGGAATGGTGTTGCTCAAGGGTCAGGACATCTTGCCGCTGCAGAGTTCTCAGATCACAGAAGACTCACCATTGGTGTTGATCGGCCGGCACGCGCTGGAGACGACGCTCCAGGGCGGGGGTTCGGCCTCAGTCCGTCCGCCGCATCAGATATCGATCGCCGATGGGCTGGCTGAAGCGCTCGGCACCGACCGGGTGCGGGCACTGGACGGCGTCGCGGTACGCCACAACCCGGCCGTTGCGCCGCCGGAGTCGATCATCGACCCGCAGACCGGCCGGCCGGGGATGCGCATCACCAGCTTCGACGCCTCGGGAGGGGAGCGTGCATCGACCAGTAGCGAAGTTGGTGAGTTCCTGCTCGGCATGACGAGCGGACCGCATGAGGGGGCGAGCGTCCTGGAGCTTTCCGCCGAATTGGTCGCGCCACCCGGCACGCGGGTGTTGGTGGGCGTACGCGGAATCGGCGAGTGGACCCTGAGCTACGGCGACGAGACGTACGCGTTTGCGACCGCCCTGCTCCCCGGCGACTTGCCAGAGGTGGGTTTCATGGCGCCGCCGAGCTGGACCCACCTAGTCGAGGCGGCGCCGGGTCGCATCCTGGTGGCACGGCTGGTGATCTCCGAACGGATCTCCTTGGCCGGGCTGGTAGTCCAGCCGGCGGCTATTCCCGACGAACAGTTGATCAGGGAAGCGGCGCAGGCAGCTCGCGACGCGGAGCCAGCGATCGTGGTCGTCGGGCTGACCGCCGAGCAAGAGACGGAGGCCGTGGACAAGAGCACGTTGGCACTGCCAGGCCTACAAAATGATCTTGTCCGTGCCGTCGCGGATGCCGCGCGGCGTACCGTGGTGGTGATCAACTCGGCGACACCGGTTTTGATGCCATGGTTGGACCAGGTGGATGCTGTGCTGTGGATCGGCCTGCCGGGGCAGGAAGGCGGTCACGCGGTTGCTGACGTGTTGCTGGGCAAGGCCGAGCCAACCGGCCGCCTGGTGACGACCTTCCCGGTAGCCGACGGTGATGGTCCGGCCTGGAGCGTCACCCCGCAGGACGGCGCCTTGGATTACGCCGAGGGGACACACCTGGGCTATCGCGGATGGTACGGATCGCGGGTGCAGCCGGCCTTCTGGTTTGGTGCTGGGCTTGGCTGGGGTGTTTGGGACTATCGCTCTGCCGAGCAGCTACGCGACGGTGAGTCGGTCACGGTGATGGTCGTCAACACGGCCGACCGTCCGTCGCGCGAGGTGGTTCAGGTCTATTGGCGGCCCGAGGGATCCGCACCGGTACGGCTCGTCGGTTATGCCGTCGCCGACGAAGTGGTGTCCGGTGAGGAGCGTACGGTCGCTGTCGCTTGTGATCCCCGCGCGTTCCGGATCTGGGACGAAGCGGCCGCTGACTGGGTTACTCCATCCGGCGGTACCTTGCTCGTTGCCCGAGGCCTTGGTGATATCCGTCTCGAGATCCCCCGCTCTTGATCACTCCGCATCACTTCCTTGGACCCCCACCTGCCGCGGTTCCAGCGGGAGTACGAGCCGGAACATGGCGCCGACGCCATGTGGCTCCTCGCAGGTGAGGTCCCCTCCGTGCGCCCGCGCATAGCCGCGCGCGATCGCCAACCCGAGACCAGAGCCGCCCGCGTCTCCTGCCCGACCATGATCAAGTCGTACGAGCCGCTGGAAGATCCGTTCTCGCTCTGATGGCGGGACTCCCGGGCCGGAGTCCCAGAATTCGGCGATCGCATATTGATCGTGCTCACGTACCACTACGTGCAGTTTGCCCTGGGGTCCGGTTGCCCGCAGGGCGTTGTCGATCACGTTGCGGAGGATGCTGCTGACCTTGGCGGCATCAGCCCGGGCGATGACCTCCGGTCCGCTCATCGTCACCGTCGCTTCAGGATGCAGCAGCCGCACCCGATCGAGTTCGCTGTGCACGAGCGTCCGCAGTGAGATCGGGGCCAGATCAAGATCGATCCCGGCGTCCAGACGGGCAGCGGCGAGCAAGTCCGAAATAAGAGCGCCGGCGCGCTCGGCCTCCCGTACCAGCAATGCCTGCAGGTGCTGGCGCTCATCACGATCGAGCTGATCATCGTGGTGCAGCATCGTTTCGGCCGCGGCCTGTACGCCGGCGATCGGGGTCCGCAGCTCATGCGCCGCATCTGCCAGAAAAGCCCGCGTGCGTTCCTCCGCTTGTTGCGCCCGTCTCTCCGCACCCTCGAGCTCGTCCAGCATTTCGTCGAAGGCCTGGGCAGTCTGGCCAAGTTCGGTGTCGGTACGAGTCGGCGACAGCCGGTAGCCACGGTTGCCCTGACTAACGGTCTTGGCCAGGGCAGCCATCGAGTCGAGAGGGCGCAAGGCGACACGGACTGCGGCCGCGACCAGCACAGCACTGACGGCCAGGGCGATCACCCCAGTGATCATCAGTACCCGGCGCAGGGTACGCCGCGCTTCTGAAACAAGCGCCGCGTCAACGGCGAGGGTGAGGCTTGCGCCATCCACTCGCGAGGGTGCATTGAGCGTGATGGTGGTTGTCTTGATCGCGGCGCCGCTGGTGATCGGCGTGCCGAACTCAGCCCCGTTCCGCAGCACCAGATACGCCTGCACCCCACCGGCCTGCATCCGATTCACGATCTGCTGTGGTCCGGCCCCCGATCTGGCCAGTTGTCGGGCGAGCTGCGCCTGGCCCGCGAGCAGGGCATCGAGGTTTCGATTGGACTGCGCGATAAAGATCGCATTGACCGCGATGCTGAGTAGGACCACCATCACCGCGAGGACGATCATCACCGCGGCGGTGACGCGCAGCCTGAGCGAGACGGTATTCAATCGGTTCTTGGCTGCCCCCGCCGGACGCTCGTCTTGGATCACGTTGTCGTTCCGAGCAGGTAGCCGCGGCCCGCGTACGGTGTGCACAAGCCGTGAGCGCCCGCCCGCCTCGAGTTTGCGACGCAGCGAGGAGACGTGCACCTCGACCACGTTCTCATCAAATCCGTCGTAACCCCAGACCGCGGTCAGGATCTGGGTCTTGCTCACCACTCTGTCTCGGTGCGCGGCCAGGTAGCCGAGCAGCCGCCGCTCGGTATCAGTGAGATCGAGCGACTCCCCGCAACGTTGCACCAGCGTGGCGTCGTCGTTGATCACGAGGTCGTCGATGGAGATCGAGCTGCCGCCGGGCCTGCTGCGTCGCAGCACTGCGTGGATCCGTGCCACCAGCTCAGCCATAGCGAAAGGTTTGACCAGATAGTCGTCGGCGCCGCCAGTCAGTCCCTGCAGCCGGTCGGCGAGGCTGTCCCGAGCCGTCAACATCAACACCGCTGCGGTGCTGGCCCGGCGTACCACCTGGAGCAATTCGAAGCCGTCGCGGCCCGGCAGCATGACATCCAAGATCACGAGATCCGGCGCAAAGGATGGCAGCAGTCTTTCAAGCTCGCTTCCGTCAGCCGCCGAGGCGAGCTCGAAACCTTGGGCGGACAGCGCGGTGACGACGGGCACACGAATAGCGTTGCTGTCTTCGACCACCAGGATCCGAGCCGCTGTCACACGGTCATTTTGCACGGTCGCCGGGAGCAGGCGAATCGACGGAACTAATCTTTCCGGCATGGAGGCTGTGAAGGCGAAGCGGGTGGCGATTCTAGGTGCCGGCATGATCGGCGAAGTACACCGGCGGGCTGCGGTGCTGGCAGGAGCCGAGATACTCGGGGTGATGGCATCCAGCCCAGCGCGCTCTCGAGAAGTCGCCGAGGCCTGGGGGGTCGAGCAGGCGTACGGCAGTATCTCCGAAGTTGCAGAGAGCAAAGCAGAGGTCGTACACATCTGTACGCCGAACGCCTCCCACGTTCCGTACGCGGTCGCTCTGATGAAGGCTGGCAAGCATGTGCTCTGCGAGAAGCCTCTCGGCGTCAGCTGGGACGATGCACAGCTGGCGGCACGGGCGGCCGAGGATGCCGGTGTGGTCAATACCATCCCGTTCACCTACCGCTTCCACCCGATGGCGCGCGAGATGCGGGCGCGGGTGGGATCTGAAGAGTTCGGCGCGGTCAACCTGATTCACGGCAGCTATTTGCAGGATTGGTTGCTCAATCCCAGGGCCACCAGCTGGCGAGTCGATGCCCAGGCCGGCGGGCCGTCTCGAGCGTTTGGAGACATCGGCTCGCATTGGTGCGACCTCATGGAGTGGGTTACCGGTGACCGGATCGCCCGACTCGTCGCGACTACGTCCATTACGATCAAGCAGCGCCCAGCCGCAACCGCCGCCACCATGAGCGCGGTGGAGAGCGACGCGCCGCTGGTGGATGTGCAGACCGAAGACAGCGCCTTGATCATGTTCCGCACGGCGAACGACATCGCCGGATCCGCGGTGATCAGCCAGCTCAGTGCCGGCCGCAAGAACCGCCTCTGGATCGAGGTGGACGGCATGCACCAGAGCGCAGTCTTCGATCAAGAGGCAGGCGAGCATCTGTGGATCGGTCATGAGGCGGGCTCGCACCTGCTGGTGCGTGATCCCAACCAGGGCTCCGCTGAGCAGCGCCGGCTCTCGATGCTGCCGGCAGGCCACGCCCAGGGATACGCCCAATGTTTTGAGAACTATGTCACCGACTCCTACGCCGCAGTGGACGCTCATGCCGGCAACGGTGAGGTTCCTGAGGGCCTACCGACCTTCGCAGACGGAGCCCGGGCCGCAGAAATCTGCGACGCGATGCTGCGGTCGGCAGCTGGCGGGGAGTGGGTCAGCCTCGACTAGTGAAGCGACACTAGGCACCCCGAGTCATGGCCGCGACCTACATTCGCGCTCTCGCCGATGAGGGCCTCGGCCTCTCCGAGATCGGTGGCAAGGGCCAGTCCTTAGCCCGACTGGCAGCAGCGGGATTGCCGGTGCCGAACGGATTTCATATCACGACCTCCGGGTACGACGACTTCATCGCCGAGAATCAGCTCGGCGACCTGATCAAGGTCCAGCTAGCAACCATCGGCGATCCGGCAAACGAGGCAACCGACCAGGCGGCGTCGAGCATTGCGGCCCTGATCACCAGCCAGGAAATCCCGCCTGCGATGGCGGCTGACATCGTGCGGGCCTACCAGCGGTTGGGTTCGCCGCCGGTGGCCGTCCGCTCCTCTGCGACCGCGGAGGACCTGCCTGAGGCCTCCTTTGCTGGGCAGCAGGAGTCCTTCCTCAATGTCTCTGGAACTGATCAACTTCTGGAGGCGGTACGCCGCTGCTGGGCCTCCCTGTGGACTGCTCGCGCCATCAGCTACCGAGCGCAACACCAGATCGAGCCCGACAAGATCAGCCTTGCGGTCGTAGTACAGGAACTCATCGACGCGGAGGTGTCAGGGATCGTCTTCACCGCCGATCCGGTAACTGGGGATGATGCCATGATCGAGATCAACGCCGCCTGGGGCCTGGGTGAGGCGGTCGTTGGCGGACAGGTGACTCCCGACACGATCACTGTCGAGCGTGCGTCACGGCGGATCATGCGCACTGTGATCAATACGAAGACCGTCATGACCCAGATCGCTGACGGCGGCACGACTGTGGAGCCGGTGCCGAGGGATCGGCAGAACGCTGCCACCTTGACCGAATCGCAAACGCTACGCCTGGTCGATCTTGCGATCTTGGTCGAGGATCTGTTCAAGAATCCGGTGGACATCGAGTGGTGCCGTACCGGTGATCAACTTTTCGTCCTGCAGGCCAGGCCGATCACGAGCGCGATCCGCCCTGATCCGTGGAACGACAGCCGCACCGGCGACTTCTTGTGGACCAACACCAACGTAGGCGAGGCAATTCCGGATGTGATGACACCGGCGACCTGGTCAATGGTGCAGGTGTTCCTTACCGACGCCATGGCGACGGCCTCCATCCCGCCCTACGTTGGCTACGGTCGCATCGGCGGGCGGATCTACCTCAATATCAGCGTGCTAGTGACGTTATCGGGCGCGGTAGGGGTCAATCAGCGGAGCTATCGCAGCCTGACCGAGGAAGTCTTCGGACGGTTGCCCGATGATCTTGAGATCCCGCCGGTCAAGGCACGCAAGCGAGACATCATCCGCGCGGTGTTGCCGATGGCCCTGCACGTGATCGGGGAGGCCCGCCGCGACGCCAGGGTGCTGGATGCTTATCTCGCGGAGCATCCGGCGCTGTGTAATCGTCGTCGAACCGACATTGCCGCAGTTGACTCTCCCGTCGAGCTTGCGGACCTGTGGACTGACGTCCTCAGTCCCGAGTTCCATCGTGTGAGTTGGATGCTGTCCGCGGCCACCCGATCCAGTGGCGCCTCGTTCATCACCACGCGAAAACGACTGCAGAGCTTGGTCGGTGACGCCGCGGCGAACGCTCTGACCGCCGGCCTGGGCGCGCAGGCGGGGCAACTGGCGAGTCTCGGACTGCTGGACGGCCTGGAGCAGCTGGCCGCCGGTGAGATCGATCGCGACACGTTCAATCGGCGCTTTGGTCACCGCGGACCGCATGAGTTTGAGATCTCACTGCCGCGATCTGGCGAGGATCCCCACTGGATCAACACCCAGCTCGCCGCACGCGCAACCTCGGCAACCAGTTATCGGGACATGCTCGGCGTTCAGGAGCAGAAGCGCCACGAAGCATGGGTCGAATTGGAGCAACGCCACCCGGTGCATGCCCGGATCTTGCACCACCAGCTGCGGGTCTGGGCCAAGATCAGCCGGGACCGGGAACGGGCCCGGTCGGAAGTGATCAGGTACTTCTGGGTACTGCGCGCCTACGCCCTCCGGGCCGGTGAACTCACAAGACTGGGCGACGACATCTTCTTTCTCGACAAGTCGGAGATCGTTCGCGTGCTGCAGGGAGAGACGATCAGCTCGACCTTGATCAATCGCCGTCGCGCGGCGTACCAGGCCTACACGGCGCTGCCAAAGTATCCAGCATTGATCCGAGGCACTTTCAACCCTTATCTGTGGGCGGCTGACCCGAACCGGCGCTCGGACATCTACATCGAGGGCAGCCGGAGCGAAGCCAATGCCACAGTGCGCGGCTTCCCCGGGTCGGCCGGAGTTGTCGAGGCACCAGTGCGAGTGCTCAGCGACGCGGCTGAGGGTGCCGCACTGCAACCTGGGGAGGTGCTCGTGACGACGATTACCAACGTCGGTTGGACACCGTTGTTTCCACGCGCTGCTGCGGTGATCACCGACGTCGGCGCACCGCTCTCCCACGCCGCGATCGTCGCGCGCGAGCTGGGCATTCCGGCGGTCGTGGGCTGTGGCAACGCCACTATGCGTCTCAAGACCGGCGATTGGGTCCGGGTGGACGGGACGGCAGGAACCGTCGAGGTGCTCACGTGAAGCCGGATCTCTGCCAACCGGTCGAGCAGGTGGCGCCCCGGCTGCTGGGCGCGGTGATACGACACGGACCGGTGGCGGTTCGGCTGACCGAACTGGAGGCGTACGACGGTGCCACCGATCCGGCGTCGCATGCCTTTCGCGGTCGCACCGCTCGCAACACGGTCATGTTCGGCCCTCCTGGCCACCTCTACCTCTATTTCAGCTACGGCATGCACTGGGCTGCGAACATCAGCTGCGGGCCCGAAGGAGTCGGCTGCGGGGTGTTGATGCGGGCCGGCGAGGTGATCGAGGGCCTCGAAGTCGCCAGGTCGCGACGCGGCCAGGCAAGCGACCGCAATCTTGCTCGCGGGCCAGGGCGTCTCTGCCAGGCGCTCCGCCTGCATGCCGAGCACAAGGGCTGCGACCTGTTTGGCGACGGACCGGTGACGCTGGAGATCCCAGCGGGTGAGGCGCAGATGATCATGGTTGGGCCGCGTGTCGGCGTCTCTGTTGAGGCGGATCGGCCCTGGCGATTCTGGATGGGCGACAGCCCCTTCGTCTCGGACTACAAGCGCAGCCCGCGGGCGCCGCGCGCAGTCGCCGACATTCCGATGGCGCAACGATGGGACGGCTAAACCGCAGCACGGCATTTCAGTGCTGCTCGCGCATCGCGCTTTGGATCCGCCGCCGTCGTCGTCGCTCGCAGAGAGAACAACGCCTCCGCTCGCTTCATTTCGCATTGCTCGCTCCGCTCGCTGAGGCTGGCGCTCGATAGCCGCTGCCTTCCTCACTCGCTCGCAGGCTCGCTCGCTCGTCCAGGACAGCGGCGCGCCAGCCTGGCTCCGTGCGGCGGCGCGCGATTTCCGACGCTCGCAGCCCGTGACAAGGGGTCCGATTCAGTCCAACGGCTGCAGCGCCGCCAGCGCCGACGGGATGTACTCGGCCATCGTGGGGTGAATCGGGAGCGCATCGCGCACCGCCGGATACCGCACTCCGGCCTGCATGGCGATGCCGATCACCTGAATGAGGTCGTCTCCATGCAAACCCAGGATTGTTGCGCCGAGGAGTTCCTCGGTGTCGGCATCAACGAGGATTCGCATCAGCCCAGTGGTCTCGCCTTCCAACACGGCGCGGCTGACACTGCTCATCGGCACGTCGCTCTTCAGGACGTTCCGGCCTGACGCGCGTGCCTGACTGACCGTCATACCCACCCGCCCGAGTGGTGGATCGGTGAACATCGCATAGATGGTCACTCGGCCGTCGACAGTGCGCGGCGGGTGTAGCAGGATCTGCCCGTCCTGATAGGCGGTGTGGGTGAAGGCCCCATGGCCGTTGACATCGCCTAGCGCCCACACACCCTTGACGGAGGTCTGAAATCTGCCATCGATCGTGAAGAAGCCGCGGCCATCAGTCTCGATCCCGTGGTCGGGACCGAGCAGGTCTGAGTTCGATCGACGGCCGGTGGCAACCAGCAGGTGACTGCCAGCGATCGTCGTACCGTCGGTGAGCTCCACTTCAATGCCACCGGCATCCGGCCCGACCCGAGCGGGGCGTCCGTAGCTGATGTCGACACCGTCATCAGTCAACATCTGCGCGATCATCGCCGAGATGTCCTCGTCCTCTCGCTCGGCCACCCGGCTGCCGGTGACGATGGTCACGCGGGCACCGAAACGTCGGAAAATTTGGCCGAACTCCAGCCCGATATAGCCGCCGCCAATGATCATCAGATGCTCGGGAAGGGAATTCAGAGCCAGGAGCTCGACCTCAGTCATCGCCTCGACAGTCTCCAGGCCGGCAATTGCGGGCCTAGTCGCGCGGGCGCCGAGGTTGAGGTAAAGCTGCTGCGCTGTCAGATCCTGACTGTCAACGGTCACTCGATGGTGTTGGCCGGCGGGATCGGTGATGACGGTGGCCGTTCCGTGGAGCAGATCCAGACCGTCAACCCCGGCGATCCAGTCGTCCAACGAGTCGCGCATCCGATCAGTGATCGAGCGGACCCGTGCCATGGCAGCGGCGAAATCAATCGTCACCTCGCCGGTGTTGACGCCATACGCCGCAGCTCGGCGAGCCTGATGAGCGATGGTGGCACTGGCTCGAAGGGCTTTGGTGGGCTTGCAGCCATGGTTGAGACAGGTGCCGCCAGCGCGGTCCATTTCGATCAGGGCGACCCGCTTGCCGTCCTGCACCAAGGCTCCAGCAACTCCTGGACCGGGCTGACCCGCTCCGATGACGATTGCGTCGTAGTGAGCCATCCGGGTCTCCAACCTTCCGCCTGGGAATCGACAAGTAGGTCACAACGCTATTGCGACTTCTACCGGTCGGCGATGGGTGGTGCGCTCCTCTCGATGGGCAGGGCCAAAGTAACGAAACGGTTGCTCTGGTCTGTCTCTGCAATCTTTCATCCGGCTGATTCCTGCCGCCCTCGCGCTGGATCTCGTCTTCCGAAGAAAAAAAATCAGTCCAAACCTGGGGTCAGGGTTGGGCAATCGTGATGGAACTGTTTAGACTCCTCCGGGAGATAACGCTTTGGTCTCATTTTTATCGGGGGAGTGAGAACACGTGTCTAGACCACGCCCACGCCGGGCGATGCGGCCGCCGCTTGCGGCGCGAGTCGCACGAATGGCGATTCCGACGGCCGTGATAACGGCGTTGGGCGTCGGTGTGGCCGGTGCCGTGATGCCGGGTGATGATCCGCAGGTCGCATATCCAGCGCCGGCCTCCACGACATCGGTCGTGTCGTCTCCCAGTGAGACGAGTGAACGAACGCAGGAGCCCAGCCGGCGCGTCAGCCGACCGCCAGTCCAGATCGCCTCACTGCGGAAGCCGAAGCTTTCCGTGTCAGAGAAGATGACTCCGATCCTCAAGGTGATCGGTCGGAAGTACGCCACGACCGACCTGAACGTTCGGACCGAGCCAAAGGCTGACGGGTCGGTGGTGGGGGTCGTCGACAAGGGAAACAAGGTTGCGGTCACCAAAACCATCACCAACGGATTTCGGTACGTGTCCTACCGCGGCAAAGGTCGCTGGGTGAAGAACAAGTACCTCTCGGAGAAGAAGCCAAAATCGACCTCGTCGAGTAGCAGCAGTAGCGGCCGTGGCGGCGGTATATCCGGAGCTCCGTGTCCGGGAGGATCCTCGGTGGAGTCCGGCCTCACCTCTGACGCCATCCGTGTCCATCGCGCTCTCTGTCATCGCTACCCGCAGTTCACCAGCTTCCTCGGCCGCCGATCTTCGAGCGGTTACCACGGACAGGGTCGTGCTCTCGACTGCATGATCTCCAACACGACAGTCGGTTGGGACGCTGCGAAGTGGGTCCGGGCCAACGCCAAGAGCCTGGGCGTGAGCGAAGTCATCTACCGGCAGCAGATCTGGACGGTACAGCGGAGTTCGGACGGCTGGCGACCGATGTCGGATCGCGGTTCACCGACCGCCAACCACATGGACCACGTGCACGTTTCGGTCTACGGCAACAGCGGTTCGGCCTAATCCGTGGGTGTTTGGACAGGTCGCCTAGCGGCCTCCCAGGCTCACCAAAAGGTAACGTCTTGTTTCACCCTCTGACCGCAGCTTGTGAACCCTCAGAGCCCGACTTAGTGTTATTTCATGGCGGTGGACTTGTACCAAGTAATACTTGGTGGTATTGCCGTCGCCCTCATGGTGCTCGTTCCGATTCTGAGTGTGCTCTTCTACGATCTGCTGGTCGGAAGGTGGGATGAAGGCATAGGACGGTGGCGCGAACGGCGCTCCTCGGCGGCCGCGCATCGGCGGGCCGTACGCGAGCTACGTCACCAGCAGGGTGTTCCGCTAGAGCAGCTTGCCGCCGACCTGCGGCGGCTGCGGGGGATTCTCAGTACTGACGCTCATCGTTCAGCCGCCCACCAGATGGGCAACCGGCTCGCGTACGACAAACTGCTCATGCAGGTGTGCGAGATGCTCGAGATCGAACATGATCTGGAGGCCGACTCCATAGGCTTCGAACGCGACATCGAACGGATTCGTGTCGAAGCAGAGTTGGAGCGTGCGGGCCTCATCTTGAGTGATCGGCGGTACGGTCAAGCCGCCTAAGCCAACCAGAGGCGTGACTGCCACCTCCATCGACGCGTTGGCGGAGCGATGTTCGAGCAGAGAGTCTCGTGGAGCGGCACCTGCGCGGCTGGCCAAGGTCGAGGATTGAACGTGGAGCGGAGCGATGCCCGCGCGGGCGTAGCAAACTTAAGATGCTTGAAAAGACACCACAGGAGAACCGCAGACAAACGCTCGAACCAGCGCAGGTTTGCCTAGCCCGCGCAGGCGCCGCTCCACGAGCTGAGTGGTGCCTGTCCGAGGCGCCGCTCGACGAGCCTGACCGGAATATTTAAGGCCCAACTGCCGTTACACAGGTGATCTTCAAACGCAAACAATAGTTGAGAAAGGATGGTCGCGATGTCACGCCTCGTTAAGGTCATGCGTAGCCATCGTGAGATCAGCCGCACTCGACGGGAGCTGAATCGTGCGATCAGCAACTCAGCGACTCCGTCGATGCGCGACGAGCTGATCCTGGTTGCTCAGCGCGCTGGCAACGTCTGGTAAGACCTACTCGACAGGGCTCTCATCCGATTGCGGATGGGAGCCTTTGTCATGCCGGCTTGGCACTCCCGGTTGGGCTCAGGCAGTAGCGGCGAGCTGCTCGGCGACGTTGTGGCCCAGCTCGGCCAGCACCGGCAGCAGCAGCACAGCCCCTAAGACCAGTCCGACGCAATTGACGACCAGGAACCCACCGGCCCACAAACTGGCCGGGACCCGAGTCAGCCGGGCAAGCTGATCCGCGTCGGAATGGGGCGCCCGCCCGGCCCGCCGCTGGCGGATAAGCTCGAGCACCGGTTTCGGCGCCGCGAGCAGCAGTGTCCATGTCAGCACATATGCCAGACCGGACTGCATGGATGCCGGAAGGTACCAGCTGACCAGGATCAACACGACAGCACAGCCAACGACCAGAACGAATCCGTAGAAGTTGCGGATCTGGACCAACAGCAGCGCCAGCAAGATCACGAACAGCCAGAGCAAGCCGAGACTGTGCCCGGCAATCAGCAGCCCGACCGCACCCAATCCGACTAGGGCCGGTCCGAGGTAACCGGCGACGAGCATGGTCACCATGCCCGGGCCGCTTGCTCGCCCGCTGGACACGGTCAATCCGGACGTATCGGAGTGCAGCCGGATGCCCTGCAGGCGACGGCCGGTCAATAAAGCTGCCACGCCGTGGGCGCCCTCGTGGGTGATCGTGACCAGCATCCGGGTGTACGGCCAGATTGCACGTGGCAAGACGAGAGCGCTGGCCAGCACGGCTGCCAGGGCGACCACGACCGGTGCCGGCGGCGGCTGCACAGCAAGTGCCCGTCGCCACACCTCGGCAAAAAGGTCCACCCCTCCAGCATGACTGACGGGCGGGCACCAGGCCGTCATTCAAGCCGCTGGCGGCCCGCCGACAGCCCTCAGAGACTGCTGCTCCACAAAAGCCCGCTGGCCCCACCCAGCCGGGCACCGAACGCGATTGTCTGAGCGTCAGTCAAGCTGCCAACGAAGTCGATGATCCCGCGACCCCGGCCCATGCGCGCCAGCTCGGCATCGGAGACGTTCCCGCTGAGCCACTCAGGGTGCTCCTTGGCCACCGTCTGGTATGCCCAGGTGGCGGTGTTCACCAGGTCCAGCAGCCGTCGCGGCGCCCGGCTGGCGTCGATGCGGTCTGAGAGCCAGTCTTCAAACGCGAGGACGAGGTGTTCGACGGTCTGCTCCTGACCACGCTGCAACATCGCCAGATCAGGCCGGTCCAGGATGAAGTACTGGTTGACGAACTTCAGCACTGACACTTCATGCCAGGCCGGCGAATCCATCGAGACGTAGCCGGAGCGGATTGCGGGATCCGGCTTGGGACTGACGGAACTGATCAAATGGTCGATCCACCGCGAGGTGAATCCGGAGATGGCGCGATCGGCGGCCATGGATCCGTCGTACGGCGTGGCCAACACGCCGTCGACGAACTCCTCGCCGACCGTTCGTACCGCCGTCGCGAAAATGTCCTCGTCAAAAATCCACCCATCCCTGCGCTTCAGCCGTCGCCGCAGCCGCTCCAGGCCAGCTCCCGGCTGGCGTCCGGCACGCACCAGATCGCTGTCATCAAGATCGGCGAGCGCTGCTCGTCCGCTCTCCCATGATCGAAATTCACCAGAAACCGGCGAGAACTGCAGCACGCCCGAGCGATGAAAGTCGTCGACGTCGTGCAGCGAGTAGGCGATGTCGTCGGCGAGGTCCATTACTGAGCACTCCAGGGTCTGCCGCCCAGGCGGCAGCTCAGGAAAGGCGGCAAGCGCATCCAACATCTGCGGCAGGTCAATGAAGTAGGCCGAGAACTTGGCTGCTCCGGTGGTGCCCCGGGCATGCCCGGCGCCGCGCGGCGGGATGGGCCAGTCGCTCGGGTGCGGATCGGGATAGTGGGAACAGGCCCACGGATATTTCAGCACCGCAGCGCGGGTGGCTGAGGTGAGGTTGAGGCCTTGGTCGGCAGGTCCCAACACTTCCAACTCGGTGAGGATACGGAAGGTCTGCGCATTGCCCTCGAAGCCGTCCTCCAGTCCAAACCGTTCCCGGGCCAATCGATCAAGGACACGCTCACCCAAATGGCCGAACGGAGGATGGCCAAGATCATGGGCTGTTGCTGCCGCCTGGACCACGACATGATCAAGTCCGCCAAGATCCTGAAGCAGTTCGTGATCCTGAGTGCGGAGGAGTCGCACCGCAATCGCTCGGGCGACTGCGGTCACCTTGATCGTGTGAGTGAGCCGGTTGTGCACGACTCCGCTGGTCGCCATCGAAGTGATCACCTGCGTCACATCGGCCAGTCGCGAGAATGCGCTTGCGAACCGAATCCGCTCGAGGTCGGTGCGGAACGCCGACTCACCCGGCGCGTACGCAGGGTCCGACTCCGGACGCGACCTGGCCAGCCGGGGATCCATGGCCCGCACGCTACCGAACCGGTCGGTGGCGCATTCCTAGTAGGCGATGGTGATTGAGGTGAGCGAGCCCGGCTCAGTAGTGTGACCTGAATACCAGAGCTGCGAGCGTCGGCATTGCGCGACAGCTCCCAAAGAGTTCGCACGACGAGGGGAACCCCATGAGCCAGCCTGTAGACCCGACGACGACTCCGGCCTGGGCACGGCTACATGCCCTCTACGAATCTCTGGTGCCCGACCTGCGCGGTTGGTTCGCCGCCGATCCGTCTCGGGCGGAATCGTTCACCTTTACAGCGGGCGACCTCTACGTCGATCTCTCCAAGAACTTGATCAACACCGACATCGTGAGCACCCTTGTTGATCTTGCTGACCAGGTGGGCCTGGCGGATCGCCGGGATGCCATGTTCGCCGGGGAACATATCAATGTCACCGAGGACCGTGCGGTACTGCACACCGCGCTGCGTGCGCCCGAGGGATCCAGCCTGGTCGTCGACGGCACCGATGTCATCCCCGAGGTACACCAGGTGCTTGCCAAGGTGTACGCCTTTGCCGAGAAGGTACGCAGTGGCGAATGGGTCGGCGTCACCGGCAAACCGATCACCACTGTGGTGAACATCGGGATCGGTGGATCCGATCTTGGTCCGGTGATGGTGTACGAGGCTCTCCAGCCGTACGTGAAACCCGGGCTGAAGGCGCGATTCGTCTCCAATATCGACCCCACCGATGTGGCAGAGAAGACCGAAGATCTCGATCCGGAGACGACGCTCTTCATCGTTGCCTCCAAGACGTTCACCACTTTGGAGACGCTGACCAACGCCCGCCTGGCCCGCAGCTGGCTGCTGGACAAGCTTCGCGAGTCCGGAGCCATCGAAGCAGGTGAGGACGCCGCCAATGCCGCAGTCGCCAAGCACTTCGTGGCAGTGTCGACCGCGCTCGACAAGGTGGCTGCGTTCGGTATTGACCCGGAGAACGCCTTCGGCTTCTGGGATTGGGTTGGCGGCCGCTATTCAGTCGATTCGGCGATCGGTACCTCGGTTGCGGTCGCAGTCGGACCAGCGAACTTCGCGGACTTCCTCGCAGGCTTCCATGCGATCGACCGGCACTTCGCCGAGACCGAGCTTGCCAGCAACGTGCCGGCGCTGATGGGGCTGCTGAACGTGTGGTACGTGAACTTCTTCAAGGCCGGAAGCCATGCGGTGCTCCCCTATGCCCAGTTCTTGCATCGGTTCGCCGCGTACCTGCAGCAGCTCACCATGGAGTCCAACGGCAAGGGGGTGCGCTACGACGGCTTGCCGGTGACCACCGAGACCGGCGAGGTGTTCTGGGGCGAACCCGGCACGAACGGCCAGCACGCCTTCTACCAGTTGATCCACCAGGGCACCCAGATGATCCCCGCTGACTTCATCGCAGTGGCCAACCCAGCGCACCCGTTGGTCGACGGTGACAACGACGTACACGAGCTGTTCCTGGCCAACTTCTTCGCCCAGACGGCGGCGCTGGCCTTCGGCAAGACGGCCGACGAGGTCCGTGCGGAGGGCACCCCCGAAGAAATCGTGCCCGCACGCGTCTTCACCGGAAACCGCCCGACCACATCGATCATGGCCCCGGCGCTGACCCCGTCGGTCGTGGGCCAGCTGATCGCACTGTACGAGCACATCACCTTCACCCAGGGCGTGGTGTGGGGCATCGACAGCTTCGATCAGTGGGGTGTCGAGCTGGGCAAGCAGCTCGCACTGCAGGTAACTCCCGCTGTCGGCGGCGACGAGGAAGCCCTGGCCAAACAAGACTCCTCGACGCAGGCGCTGATCACGTATTACCGCGCCCAGCGCAACTAGCCCGCCCGTATCCACGGCGGGCGCGACGCGCTCAGCCGAACTAGGCGACTGGTGTCGTTTCGACGCCTGTGCTGCAAAACGGCCCCGCCTGCGGTGGATGGAGCGGTTCTTTTGACGGCTGTGCTGCGAAACGGCCCTTCTAGGTTGCGCGGCGGGCTTCGACAGGCTCAGCCCGCATTGCTGGACGGGGAGCTCACGGGCACTGCTCGGGCGGGCGTAGCAAACCTAAGATGCTTGAAACCTAGGCAGCGGCCTGCCACACATGCCCGCCCAAGCCAACGGCCGCGTTTGCCTAGCCCGCCCGAGCAGTGCCCGAGAGCGGGGGGTTTGCCTAGCCGCGCGGACAGTTCCCCACGACGACATCGAGGCTCAGCCCGCAGTGGCTGGAGCTGGGGCTTCGGCACTCGCAAGCTCCGCCTTCTCGCGCCGACTCTTGCCGAACGCCAAATACAGCGAGGGCAGTACGAACAAGTTGACCAAGGTCGCAGTGACCAAGCCGCCGAGGATCACTATCGCCATGGGGTGTTCGATCTCGTGTCCAGGAATGCTGCCGGCAACCACGAGTGGAACCAGCGCCAGGCCAGTTGCCAACGCGGTCATCATGATCGGCGCCAGCCGTTCTTTGGCGCCCTGAATCACCAGTCCTGGGCCGAACTTCACGCCCTCATGGCGCTCTAGCCGTTCGAAGTGGCTGATCATCAAGATCCCATTGCGGGCCGCGATGCCGAAGACCGCGAGGAAGCCGACCAACGAGCCAAGCGAGAGCACTCGTCCGCTCATATAGACGGCGATCGCACCTCCCACGAGCGCCATCGGCAAGAGCACGAAGGTCAGCAGAGCGGGCCGGAAGCTGCCGAATGCGATATGCAGCAGCAGCAAGGTCGCCACGGCGGTCGCGATGCCGAAAGCGAGCAGCGTGTCTTCCGCTGCGTCGAGCTCCGTGGATTCGCCGATCACCTCCGCGTGATAGCCCAGCGGGAAGACGACCCCTTCCATCCGCTGCTCGACGTCGTCAACCACCTGATTCAGAGGGCGGCCCTCTACGTTGGCGCCGACATCGATGTAGCGCGACTGCTTCTGCCGCAAAACGGCGTTCGGCGTTGGGCCCATCTGGACGGTGGCCACATCCTTCAGCATGACCTTGCGCCCAGACGGCGTGTCCAGCTGCATGTTCTCAACGTCGGTGACGCTGTCGCGTGCTGAGGGGATCAACGTGACATGGACGTCGTATGCCCGGCCGCGCGAGAAGATGTCACTGACCTCCTCACTGGCGATCATTGCGGATGTCTGCCGACGGATCTCTCCAGGAGTCAGCCCGACCGCCCGAGCTTTGGCCAAATCGGTTTCAACCTGGATATGCGGCATGTCGGTCTGCAGCGAGGCATGCGCGTCCTCGATACCCGGGATGTCGCCGATCCGCTGCTCGATGGTCTTGGCCTGCTTCTGCAGCTCCGTGAGGTCGGGCCCGTAAATGCGCACCACGATGGACTCGCTGCTGCCGGTCAGCACTTCCTTGATGCGCTCCCGGAGATAGGTCTGTACGTCGCGATAGAGCCCTGGGTAGGACTCGACGACGCGATGCACCTCGTCCAGAGTCTTGTCGTAGTCGACCTCAGGACTGACGCTGATCCAGTTCTCACCGAAGTACACGCCGTAGACCTCGTCCGCCAGATACGCCTGCCCGATATGGGAGCCGCAGTTGCGCACCCCCTCGATCTCTTTGAGATCTTTGCAGGCCAAGATTGAGACCCGCGTCTCTTCGGTGACCGACGTGCTGGGCTCGGTCAGCCAGTGCATCAGGAAGTCCCGTTCCTTGAAATTAGGCAGCAGCTGGCTGCCCAGTGTGGGCACCGCCGCCAATCCGGTAATGAACAGCGCGACTGTAACCGCGATCGCAGGCAGCGGTTTGCGGATTAGCGGTGTGAGGATAGCGGCATAGGCCCGCTTCAGCACCCGCATCAGCGGGGACTCCTTGCTAGCCAACTTGCCACGGGAAAGCAGCAGCAGGCATAAGGCCGGCGTCACGGTCAGCGCTACCACCATGGAGACCAACACCGCGAGCGCGTACGAGAGCACGAGCGGACGGAAGAATGACCCGGACAGTCCTGCCAGGAACAGTACCGGCACCACGGCAATGACATTGATCACCGTGGCGTAGGTGATCGCCGACCGGACCTCGACCGAGGCGTTGAGCACGATACTGAAGGTCGACGCTGTACTGCCTTCGGCTCGCGCCTGCCGAAGTCGTCGTACCACGTTCTCCACGTCGATGATGGCGTCGTCAACCACCACTCCGACGGCGACGACCAACCCCGCGAGCACCATGACATTGACGGTGGCTCCCCCCGCATCCAAGATCAAAAGCGCGGCGACCAAGGACAGCGGGATTGCGATCAAGCTGATGAATGCGGTGCGCCACTCGAAGAGGAAAGCGATGATGATCAATGCGACCAAGGCAATGCCCAGCAGCATCGCGACGCGCAGGTTGTCAAGCGAATGCTCGATGAAGGTGGTGGGCCGGAAGATCGTGGTGTCGACCGTGATTCCCGGCAATCCGGGCTGCATCTCATGCATCGCCTCTTCCACGCCGCGGGTCACCTCAACGGTGTTCGCTCCGCGGTACTTCTGCACGATGAGCAGCAGCCCGAACCCGTCGTCAACAACACCGTCGCCGATCAGTGGTCCCGGGTCGATCACCACCTGGCCCAAGTCGGCCATTCGGATCACTTTGCCGTCGCGTTCGACAACGGGTATCTTGCCGATCTGCTCCGGGTTGACAATGGGTTGCACATGGCGGATGTTGAGCCGTTGACCGTCCTGCTCGATGAAGCCGCCGGTGCCGACGACCGCGCCGTCGGTGTATTGCATGAGGCCAGCTTCGACGGCGTCGGCTCCGGCGTCCATGACCTGTCGCAGGGTGACGTCGTGCTCAGCAAGCTTCTTCGGATCCAGCTGGATATGGCGTTGCGGGATACGTTCGCCATAGATAGCGGCTTGGGCCACCCCGGGTACCCGAAGCAGGCGCGCCCGGATCTTCCAGTACGCAATTTCTGACAGCTCGGTTGGACTGATCGTGTCCGAGGTCAGGCCAATTTTGAGGATGCGGCTGGTGGCCGACAGTGCCGGCATCATGAACGGCGGGCTCGCCCAGGTCGGCAGTGTGGGGGTGATCTGCGATAAACGCTCCTGCACCAGTTGACGGGCTTTCAGCTCGTCGGCACCGCGCTCGAAGATCAACCGGATCGACGACAGCTGAGCGACCGACTTCGAGCGCAGCTCGGCGAGGCCTTCGATGCCCCCCAGCTGGTCCTCGATGGGGACCGTGATCAACTGCTCGACCTCTTCGGAGGAGTTGCCGACCGCAATGGTTTGGATCTCGACCTCAGGCGGAGCGAACTCTGGGAAGACGTCGACCTTCGTATCGGGGAGCTGAACGAAGCCCAGAGCCAGAACGGACGCGGCCAGAAACAGCACGATCCAGCGGAACCGGAGACTTAGCTTGACTATGGAACGCATCTCTGCAGCCGCCTCTCAGTGCGAACCCGCGATTTCGAGTTCTGTGCCCCAGAGCTCGATCGCGCCGACGGTTACCACCTCGGTGCCGGCTGGCGGGCCAGAACTCAGGATCAGCGCGTTGTTCTCGTCCACCTCCTTAATGCCCACGGCCGCACGCACGTAGGTCAGAGGCCCGATGACCGTGAAGACCCAGGGCTTGCCCTTCTTGTCATAAACGAGGGCAGCCTGGTCCACGCTGACGTCGGCGCCGTGGGGCTTGACGAGAGTGGTTTGAAGCTGGATGCGGCGCTGGGCCTCGTCAGTGAGGATGACTCTGGCCGGCTGGTCTGGGCCAGTCGACTCCAGGTGAGCCGGCTCGTAGGGCTCGGCCAAGGGCACCTCAATCTCGGCGCAGGCGGCCAGTGAAGCTGTGGCCACGACGGCGACCACGAAGCCTTGAAACGCTCTGCGGAGTGCGGTCTTGCTGCTCATCAGAACGCCGCCCCAACTGCTACTGCCTCGGGTTCTTCCTCATGTGGTGGCGGCTCGTCCTCGGCCTGCTGCGGAACCAGGTGTAGGTACGCCGATGGCAGCAGGAACAAGGCGACCACGAGCGAGCTCACCAAGCCGCCGAGCAACACCAGAGCGAGCGGATGCAAGATCTCCAGTCCAGGACGCGGACCGAGCACCACGAACGGCAGCGCGACCGCTGCCACCGCTGCGGCGCTGATGATCAAGGAGCCGAAGGACTCCCCGGCGCTGGGCGTGCACGGTCGCGGCGTCATCGTCGCTCCCGCGCCTACCATCGGGTCCCTGGATGGTGGTCAGCATCACTGCGATGTAGCGAGCTGCCAGGCCGAGAAGTGCAAGCATCCCGAGCAGTGCGCCCAAGCCGAAGGTGCGTCCGCCGATGAGCCCGGTGAGCAGGCCGCCGGTCAGCGACAGCGGCAGCGCCGCCGTGGCCACCAGCGCCAGCCGCCAGCTGTTGAATGCTGCCTGGAACAGCAGGAATGCGGCAATGATGGCCGCGATGCCGAAGCCGATCACGCGCCCGAGCTGGATTTCGCCGGCGGTGGAGTTGGCGATCACCTCAGCGTGGTACTGCAGCGGGAAGCTCATGGTCGCAAGCTGCTGCTCCAGGTCCGCAGCGACTGCTCCGACGCTTCGACCGTCAAGATCAGCGACGACGTCCATGTGCCTCGAAACAGCCTCACGGTGAATGACCGGCGGCGTCTGCGCAATCCTCACATCGGCAACGTCGCCCAGCCGGTGATGACCACCGGCTGGTCGATCGATGAGCATCGACTGCACAGCGGACACGCTGCTTCGGGTGGCAGGCGTTCCAATGACGATGACATCGAAGACCTTCTGGTCCTCGAAGACACTGCCCACCTGAATGCCCTGGAGCAATGTGGCCTCGGCGCGCCGTACGTGCCCGGGTGATGTGCCGAGCTGCTGGGCCTTGTCCAGGTTGACCTCGATCTCGATGGTCGGTTGAGTGATAGGGCCTTCGACGCGCGGGTTGACAACCCCGTCGATCGTCGTCATGAGCTGCTGCACCTTCGCAGCTTCGGCAGCAAGGACATGGGGCTCCTCGCCGTAGATGCGGACGGCGACCGGGGTGTTCAGGCCAGTTAGGACGTCCAGCCCGTTGCCGGTCACCGTGTTGGCACCCGTGTTCAGGCTTCCAACCTCCCGCATTTCTTGGGTCGAGAAGGGTACGACCTCGGTGGTAATTCCCGGCACCTCGCGGACCGTGTCCTTGATCGAGGCGACTGTTGCGTCGTAGTCGGCATCGCCGGCGATGGCGACCCAAATGTCGCCGGAGTTCACATTGACGAGTCGATCGCCGGTTATCGCTCGGCCGACGGTCGCGCCAACCCCGGCGACCCCAGGCAGAGACCGCAGGGAGTTGCCAATTTCGGTGGCCCGCTGGGTCATCACCGGAGCAGAAACGTCCGGGGCGCCCTGCAACTTGATCACAACGTTTCGGTCTTGGAACGTGGGTGTCAGGGCGGTGTTGAGGAATGGCAGGATCGCGACTGCTATCACGCCGCAGGCAGCCGCAACCAGCAAGGCTGGACGAAGGCTCCGGGAGAACCCTTGCAGACCGCTGCTGTAGCGTGCACCGAGCCACGCCACAGGTCCGGATGCTGAGCCAGCTTTTGGTTGCCAGCGAGCGAACAGGAGGCTGTTCAACGCCGGACCCACTGTCATGCCGACTATCAGGGCGGCCAGCACGGCGGTCGCGTATGCCACAACCATGGGGTTGAGGAATGCTCCGGGCCGGCCTTCGAGTACGGCCATCGGAAGAATCGCCAGCAAGGCGATGATGCTGGCATAGATCAGCGGCCGGCGCACCGTTGCCAGAGCCTGCTGGATGCCTACCCATGTCGGCTCCGCATCCGGGCTGGCGCTCCGAGCTCCCAGCCGACCCAGCACCGCAGCTTGTGGTGTAACCGCCTCGTCTACCACGATTGCGACGGCGGCTGCAAGACCGCCGATAACCAGTGCGTTGAGCCCATAACCGAGCAGATGGACTACCAGAGCGGCGCCGATCACCGACACCGGCACCGTGATGACGCCGACGATCACTGCGCGCCAGTGGAAGCGCAGTGCGAGCAGCGTGAGGATTAATAGCCCAGCACTGAGGGCAATCGCGAGGCCTAGATTGTCTGCCGCCGCCCCCAGGTAATCGGATGGTGCGAACCACGACGTGTCAGTGTTGATCCCGGTGAGCCCAGGGCGAAGCGCCTCGAGAGCATCCTCAACGCCTTTGGTGACGTCGGCGGTGTTGGCTCCGGGGTACTTCTCGACGACCATGATCAATCCGGGTCCGCCGTTGACGACAGCATCCCCGATCAGAGGCTGGTGATCGACCTTGACCTGTGCGACGTCACCGAGGGTGAGATTGCCGGCTCCTTCCACTGGAACCTTGGCAACCTCGGCAGGATCGGTCAGCTTCTCCAACAAGTGCCTGACCTGGAGGCGCTGCTGCGGCGTCTCAATGAATCCGCCGGAGCCGGGGGTGGAGGCTTCGAGGAAGGTGAGCGGTGAGACGACCTGCGCGTTCCCCGCTGTGTTGATCACCTGGTTCAGGGTCACCTTGCGAGCCTGCAAGACCTGAGGATCGACCTGCACCTGAAGCTGTTGATCACGAAGGCCCCAGATCGAGACGTTGGCAACGCCGGGCACTCCCATGAGCCGGGGGCGTACCGTCCAACGCGCGATCACCGACTGCTCGATAGGGGTCAACTCCGTGGTGTACATGCCGATCATGACCACCCGGTTGGCCGAGGACAGCGGCTGCAACAGCGTGGGTGGCTTCGACACATTGGGAAGGGCGTGAGCTTGCGTGAGGCGCTCTTCAATCAGCTGACGGCCACGGTAGATATCGGTGCCGGGCTCGAAGACCATCACGATCGAGGACAGCCCGGGCAGCGATTCCGATCTGATCACGTCCACGCCCTCGACCCCGTTGAGCAGGTCCTGTTCCAGAGGGACGGTGATCAACTGCTCGACTTCCTCAGCTGAGAGGCCGAGCGCCTCGGTCTGGATTTCCGCGTACGGTGGACTGAACTCCGGCAACACCTCCAGTGAAGTGCCGCGGAGTTGCACAATGCCTAGGGCCAGGATGCCTATTGCGGCCGCCAAGATCAGTAGGCGGAACTTCATAACACCTGCTAAGAACCGCGCCATCGCTCACTCCAACCTGATCGGACATTTGACGTCGCTGAATACCACAGTGACTGTGTGAGGGGAGGGAGAATCCTTTTTGAGACTCATAAGCGTTTCACATTTTTGAGAGACTGATTAAAACAAATTCATTACGATTTTGGTCTGTCCTTGAATTGCCGCCGACGTTGTGTCGGACATTCACGGCAGGGCTTTGTGCTGCATGCCTCGTGATGGGCGGCCAGTCGTCCGGAAGTCCGTCGCTAAAGACCTTGAATCCGAACCGCGCTAGACCCCCGGAGTTGTCAATCCAAACCAGGGCTAGAGGCCCCGGAGTTTGTCAATCCAAACCGGCAAGACTTCCTCGCCGCATCTCGACAACGCTGTCATAGCGCTGCACGCTTCATTTGGCTGGCATTGGCTCATATGGGAAAGCGCTATCGAGGAATGGCCCCGAGGCGGGAGGCCGCTGGCTTGCTGGGGACGGGACGTGTGACAAGATCAATGACCGTCTTGAGACACGCGAGTTGATCACGGATCACCCCTCGTCGCCACGACCTCGGATGCTGGCGAGCCGAATCGTCACCAACGCCCATCGCATCGATACCCAGGGCCCGACTGGTGGCAACCGCACGCGGCAGGTGATAGCTCTGGGTGACCATGATCAACCTTGAGACGTTGAAAACTTGCCATGCGCGGACACAGGACTCGTAAGTATCAAAGCCCGCGGTGTCAATGATCAGCTTCGATTCGGGCACCCCAGCCTTGATCAAATAGTCGTGCATGGCGGCCGGTTCGTCGTACTCAGGGCCATCATTGTCGCCCGACACAATGATCACTTCGACTCGGCCGGCATCGTAGAGCCGCTTGGCAAGATCAAGACGGGCGGTCAGGAACGGTGATGGCGTGCCGTCGGGAAAGACCTTCGCTCCCAATACCAGAGCCACCGGTGCGGTCGGCACGTCGGACTCTGAATAGATATGGTCCGCAGCTGTTGCACGTACGAATCTGACCGAGGCCGCCACCGCCGCAAGCCCGGCGATCCCCATTCCAGCTACAAGCCAAAACAATTGCGCCTGCCACCGCCTCTCGGATCCACACGGCTGAGGTGTTGGCACGCCCCCAGGGTAAAGGGCGTGAGTGTCGGATTTCCGGCGCGATGCGCGAACGGCGGCTGTCCGCCCCAGCAAAGGGTCCGGAAGAATGAGCCCGTGCCCGAAGGAGATACCGTGTGGCGGGCATGCCATCGGTTGAACGAAGTGCTCGCTGGCCGGGAGCTGACCAGATCCGAGTTTCGGGTGCCCTCCCTGGCAACGACGGATTTGACCGGCGTTGGGGTTCGCGAGGTGATTTCTCGCGGCAAGCACCAGCTCTTCCGCTTGAGCAATGACTTCACGCTGCACACCCACTTCAGAATGGATGGCGCATGGAGGATCTACCCTTGTGGGCGGCGCTGGAGCGGTGGGCCGGTGTTCGAAGTCCGCGCCGTGCTGGCGACGAGTGATCATGATGTTGTGGGCTATCGGCTTCCCGTCATCGAGCTGCTGCCGACGGAGGTGGAGGACACAGTCGTCGGGCACCTCGGGCCTGACCTGCTGGGACCCGACTGGAACCTCGAGGAGGCTGTCAGGCGGATCGCCGCTCAGCCCGATCGCACAATTGGCGAGGCGTTACTGGACCAGCGGAACCTGGCTGGTCTTGGCACGTTCTATCGCGCTGAGCTGCTCTTCCTTCATGGCGTTCATCCGCGGACGCCGGTTCACCAAGTCCGCAACCTCCGACGCATTGTCGAGAGGGGCCAGCAGTTGCTTCAGGCAAACCGCTGGCGTCCCGAGCAGTCAACCACCGGAGATCTGCGACCAGGTCGGCGCAGCTACGTCTACGAACGGTCAGGGCAGCCCTGCCGCCGCTGCGGAACACCCATCCGCACCGAGGAGTTCGGGCCGCGAGGCGAGGAACGGCGCAGCTACTGGTGTCCGCATTGCCAGCCGGGTCCATGAGTGATGCCATCCTGGCCACGTGGACGATGTGACGCGGGCGGCGTACGAGTCGATCCTGGACCGCGACTGGGAAGGGTTGCGTCTGCTCCTGCATCCGTACTTGCACTGGCGTGCGGCCGACGGCACCCAGCTACGCGGCCGCACCAAAGTCATTGAACGGTTGCAGCATGCGGCACCGCCAGTGACGCCCACCGTGGTCGAGTTGCGTGACGGACAGATCTATCGCTGGCAGGAGCCGCTGAAGGCACCCGAACGGTGAATGTCGACGCTGCGTGTTGTCAGTGGAGAGCCGTTGCAGTCCAGTGAAATAGGCTCCCCTTGTGTCCTCACCTTCCTCGCTGTTGAGTGCCCGGATTGAAGCCGTCGCCGGCATTGACCCGGAGCTTCGGCCTGCCACAAAGCCGCAGTTCGGCCATTACCAGTCGAATGTGGCGCTGCGCTTGGCCAACAGCGAACGCAAGTCACCGCGCGAGGTTGCCGCAGACATTGTGGCCAGGTTGGAGATCGCCGACCTGTGCGAGCCGCCCGAGATCGCAGGTCCCGGCTTCATCAACTTCCGACTACGAACCGAGGTGCTGGCTCAGGCGGTAACCGACCAGCTCACCGAACCGTATGCAGGGGTCACCCAAGTCTCGGACGCTCAGGTTGTGGTGATCGATTACTCCGCTCCCAACGTCGCAAAACAGATGCACGTCGGGCATCTGCGCTCCACGGTCATCGGTGACTGCTTGCGTCGCGTGATCGCCGGAGTTGGTCACCACGTGATCGCGCAGAGTCACATAGGCGACTGGGGCACCCAATTCGGAATGCTGGTTGAGCAGATCCTCGACGAAGGCATCGACGCTTCGAGCCTGACGCTGCCGGAAGCCGAAGAGCTGTACGCCCGGGCCAGTGAGCACTTCCGTGCAGACGAGGAGTTCGCCGATCGTGCCAGGCGTCGTGTTGTCGTTCTTCAGTCCGGCGACGAGCTCACGCGCGACATTTGGCACCAGTTGATCAACATCTCCCTTGTCGGCTTCAACGAGGCATACCGGCGGATGGGCGTACTGCTGACCGACGATGATCTTGCTGGCGAGTCCACGTACAACGATGATCTTCCCTCGCTTGTCGCCGAGCTGGAGCGCAACGGTACGGCGGTTATCGACGATGGTGCATTGTGCGTCTTTGTCGAAGGCTTTGCGGCTCCCATGATCGTGCGCAAGAGCGATGGGGGTTTCGGCTATTCAGCAACGGATCTGGCAGCCATCCGGCGGCGGGTACGTGACCTGCATGCCAACCGGATCATCTACGTAGTGGACGCGCGGCAATCTGATCACTTCGATTTGGTGTTCGCCGTCGCGCGTAAGGCGGGCTTTCTGCCTGACGACGTGACTACCGAACATGTAGCGTTCGGCACCGTCTTGGGTCCCGATGGCAAGCCGTTCAAGACCCGCGAGGGCACAGCGGTGAATCTCAATACGTTGCTGGACGCCGCAGAGGAGCAGGCTGCGCCGCCAGTCGCCCTCGCCGCGATCAAGTACGCCGATCTATCCAATGGGCTGAACAAGGACTACGTCTTCGACGTCAGCCGGATGGTGCAAACCACCGGCAACACCGGACCTTATTTGCAGTACGCGCACGCCCGGGTGACCCAAGTGCTGCGGAAGGGCGCGGCTCGAGGGTATGGCGAGCAGTCGAAGGTGCTGGTGTTGGACGAGCCGGCAGAGCAGACGCTCGCCCTGCTGCTGATCCGATTCGGCGACGTCGTTGACGAGGTTGCCCGGACACTTCAGCCACACAGGTTGTGCAACTACCTCTATGAGTTGTCCGGTGCGTTGGCCATCTTTTACGAGCAATGTCCGGTGTTGCAGTCCTCCGGTGCTGTTCGGGATTCGCGGCTAGCGCTCTGCTCGGCCACGAAGCGAGTGCTCGCCGCCGGGCTCACCATGCTTGGAATCGAGCCCTTGGAACGGATGTAGCCGCTGTCTCCGCTATGGGGGCGGCTGCCTGCCAGCTGAATGCCGAAACGCACGTACACGTTCGTTGCTGTCGCGATGCACGTGTTGCAACGTGTGTAAAGCGCAAGGAGCGCACGTGTACGTGCGTTCCGACAGGTGGCTGCCGCCAGAGACAACCTCCAGGCTGCTGCCCAATTGCTACCGCAGCTGGTCGGGGTGTATTTGACGGTCAGCCGCGAGCCATGCGGCGCCGACGATGCCAGCCGTATTCAGCAGCTTGGCTGGCACGACCTCCGCGTTGAGCTTCAGTTTGGGGATGAACTTGTCGGAGCTCTTGCTAACGCCACCGCCGATCACGATCAGGTCTGGCCACAACAGGGCCTCAAGTCGCTCGTAGTAGCGCTGGAGTCGTGGGACATATTCGCTAAAGGAAAGGCCCTCCTTCTCCCTCGCGCTGGCGGCGGCGCGTTTCTCCGCGTCGTGGCCGTCGATCTCGAGATGGCCCAGCTCGGAGTTAGGGACCAGCACGCCGCGGTAGACGATCGCGCTGCCAATGCCGGTGCCGAGCGTGGTCAGGATCACCAGACCCGGATGACCCTTTGCTGCGCCGTAATGCACCTCGGCTATACCGGCCGCATCAGCATCGTTGACCAGCAGAATGTCGCGACCAAGGCGATCCTCGAAGATCTTCTCCGCATCGGCGTCGATCCACGACTTGTCGATGTTCGCAGCAGAGCGTGTCTTGCCATGGGTCACCACGGCAGGGATGGTGACCCCGAGCGGTCCGTCACCAATGACGTCGGCGAATGCGTCCACGATTTCAGCGACGACGGCAGCCACATTCTTCGGCGTCGACTTCTGAGGCGTGGTGATGCGAAGTCGCTTCGTCGTGAATTCGCCAGTCTCGAGATCGACGGGGGCCCCTTTGATGCCGCTGCCGCCGATGTCGATGCCGAGCACGGGATTGCTACGTACCGTTTCTTCGCTCATGCTGGCGAGCCTAGCGATATCGGGCCTCTGGGGGGAGGGGCTGATTTCAGCACACCGTTATTGAGACCCGTCAGAGCGACTGAGCTGGCGGAGACACCACGCATAGAGCGTGGGGTCGAACTCGTACGCGTTGGAGAAGTAGAAGCCGTAGAAGCGGCGGTACACATCGATCCAGCGGACGATCTGACGCCCGTGCCGTTCCACGGCGACCGCCTCCAGCCAGGCCGCATCTGCGGCCGCGTCAGCATACGGCTCGAGCTCGAGGAAGATCAACGCCCCAGCGACGTCCATCAGGGGGTCAGCGTGCACGGTGTGCGGGCTGAAGTCCGCAATTCCGGTGACAACCGGCCCCTGCGGACCTTGGCTGAGGTACGCGTTTGGCGGACAGACGTCACCGTGTACCAGCGCTGGTACGACGGACCGCTGCGCGATGTCGCTGTGCAGCTGGTTCCAGACCGCGGCTACATCGGGAATGTCGCGTTCCAGCTGATCTCGGCTGCTCTGGGTCGGCCCTTTGAGCATGTTTGAGAGAAGCTCAGCTAGCGTGCCGAATTGCAGCGGCGCACCGTCGCCGACCAGCCGTGCGAATCCCGGCACTGGACTTGGCAGGTGTTGCACTCGTTCGGTGGCATCAAGAAAGCTGATCAGTGCCGGGCGGCGTTCGGTCATGTCGGCATGTTGCAGCCAACCTGAGAAGTTACGACCCGAGAACCGGCGGTCCACGGTGAAGAACCGCCCGTTGCGCTCGCCCATCTCGATGATCAGTGGCAGCTCCAGACCGATGTCGCTGGCACGCCAGCTTTGATAGAGGGCCTGCAGCTGCGCAGCTGTCTGGCGGGGCGCCTCGTGTCCGTTCCGATAGAGCCGCAGTACCCGATCATGATCAATCGCGAACACCTCGCTCTCGCCTCCGGAGCCGACTAGTTGATCGCGGCCGATACCGAACGCCGTCAGCACCCCGGCTTCACCTCGATGATCATCAGCGCGTACCGCCTCGACCCTTCGATGCTGGCGCTCGGCGGCGCGAGCGTCCCGGGCCCGATCCAGCTGGCTCAGCGCCAGCTCCCGCGCAGGCTGCTCATCGAGCTGATGCGCCACAGCGTTTACCGGGCCCTTTGGGGTGTGGATGTGTACGTCGGCCAGCCGGAGCAGCCGCTGCAGCGGGCCCTGCTCGACTCGTACCGACTGCGTCTTGGCATGTGGCACGACGTCGCGTACGTGAGTAAGCCAGCCATGCTCGGTGATCAACGTGCGTTCGTCCCATCCATAACGGAGAGTCCAGAAGTCGAACCACCGTAGCCAGCGGGCACGTTTCGGAGAGGGGTGTAGCTCGATGGCATCAAGATCGAAACCTGGCAGCACACGTCCGATGGCAAGCTCAACTTCGTCAAGGGTCGCGACTGGAAGCAGCACGTTGGAGGCGTTCGACTCATTGTTGTCGCTGTCCTCCTGGGTGTAGCCGAGGATATCGACGTCCATCCGGTACCAGCCCAGCGGCTTCCACAGCAGCGATTGGCCCACCTTGACACCTTGGATGCGATCGATGGGCACTGATTGGCTTGTCAGATTGGTCAGGCCGCGGGTGACTCGAAGACCCCGCGGTGACTCGGCCAAGGTGAAGTTGAACATGCCGATCAGTCGCCGCCAGACCAAGGTCAGCATGCCGATCAGCAACGGAATCAAGCCACCCAGCGCGTACGGAAGCGCTGCGAGGGCTGCGGTCACGACGACGATGATGATCGTGATGGCTGCCGGCACCAACCATTCCGTTGACAGCAGAAAGCCGACGATCAGCCGCTGTGGCGGGACTTGAACCAGTGGCCGATCGGCTGCGCCCAGGTCGGTGAAGATGCTCGCCGCTGCTTCCTGATCGAGATCGCGGATGCTGGCTTGCTGTCCGTGGGCGCGGGTGAGCAGATAGTCGCGTAATCGAGAGGCCTTGCCGCGGCTGAGGTAGCGCAGCTTGGTGGTGCTGTTTCCGGCGTCAAGGCGCAGCTCGGCCAGCCCGACCATCCGGGCGGCCAGGGGTTGGATGATGTCGACCGACTGGAGCCGCTCGAACGGGATCTTCGTCGATTTCTTGAAGATCGCGCCGGTCTCAACGCGCAGTTCCTCGTCGTCGATCACGAATCTGGTGAAGTACCAGGTGACAAAGCCGGCGATTGCGGCCAGGAGCACAACGGCGCCAACGATAGGCAGGAACCAGGCCAGGCCGCCAGTCTCGAACTGATCTCCACTGGCGCTCGTGACGATCTCCCGGCCCCAGCCGATGGCGATTGCCACCAGGATCAACCAGCCACGGACAAGGGGGGTCAATGGATGCGGTCGCTCTGTCGGCTTGAGCTGTGCGGCAGCCGGAGCTGGCACCTCTGGTGTGGCGCTCACCATTGGCTCGGCGGGCGACGTGTGCTGAGGCGGCTGCGAGGCGGTCATAGTCCTGATGCGTGAGCTTCGCCGAGCTCAGTGAGCCGATCCCGCAGCCGCGTCGCCTCATCCGGGGTGAGGCCCGGGATACGAGCACCGGTCTCTGGGCTGGCTGTCTTCAAGCTGACCGTGGCTAGCCCGAAGGCGCGTTCCAAGGGACCAGACTCGACCTCGACCAACTGCATCCGGCCGTACGGCACCGCTATCAGGCTTCGGGACATGATGCCGTGGGTGATGTAGAGATCATCTTCCCGCTCCACGTAACCCCAGGAGCGCCAGCTACGGGTGACGAGAGGTGGGCTGATGATCATGATCACTGCCGCGACCGCCCAGATGAGACCCGAGATCCACCACTTGCCTGAGGTGACTCCCACGATCACCGCCGCGATCGTCAGAAGGACGGGCGGAATGACCAGGTTGGTCAGCAATTGCATCGAGCGGTACTTCGGTGAGAGCCGCTTCCACTCGTACGCCGGCGGCGCGAACAGTTCTTCCATAACAGGTTCAGGCTACGTGCCGGCTCGAGAAGGACGGCTTAAGCGAGGCCTACACGCACGGGATTGCAACTGCTGCTTATTTCCGCCGCTTGTTCGGCTTCGGGCCATGGACCGATACCCCGCCGAACAGCGACACGCCTTTGATGACCAGGGTCGGTGCGCCCGGCGCCGGGTCGCCGATATTGCTGACATCGGTGCCGCCGAAGATTCCGGCAGTTTGGTCGCGTACCTCGATACCTTCGGGCACCTTGATGTCGAGCCCGCCGAAGCACCAGAAGCCCGAGATTTCCACTACGGAGGCTTCGAAGATCGCATCACGCAAATCAAGATCAATTCCGCCGAAGAGGGCCAGTGCCTGAATGTACTTTCGTACCCGCCACTTGCCGGTGCGGGTGGCGCCCCCGAAGATGGCGATCATCTTGTCCGAGTCGGGGCTCTGGCCCGTGGTGTCGATCGTGAAGCGGCTGGTGGGTTGCGGAGTAGCGACCGGGCTGGGCGTACCAACGACCACGAGATCGCGGGTAATCGGCAGCAGGTCATCGAAGGTCTTGGCCGCCATCAGTTGGTCGATGCGCTCATCGTGCTCCTCGCGGGTCAGCCTGCCCTCGGCGTACGCGGTGCTGAGCACAGTGGCCACTTGGTCGCGATCGGCGTCGGAGGCACGCAGGTGGCCACCGGCAATGGGGCCAACATTCCTGGGTTCAGAGACGGACTCGGTCATCACCCCAAACTAGTCCGGAGGCCCTTAGACCGCGGAGGAGCAGTTGGGGGCTTTCAGGGCCGGCTCCCGGGAGTTCAGGGAGTTCCCTGACTTTGATGGAGGCTAGCTGGCTGGCTCCCCGGGGGAGTGCCGAACGCCGATGTCGAAGATGTTGCCTTCCGGATCGGTCAAGGTCGTCCATCTCGTCCCGTACTCATCAAAGTCAGCGATCTTGGTGGCGCCCAGAGCGACCGCGCGCTCGACTTCAGCCGGGAGGTCAGTCGCGACAAGGTCGAGGTGCAGCCGATTCTTGCCCTGGCGCGATTCGGGTACACCCAGGAACATCAGCGCGGGAAAGGTGCGGTCCCCCGAGGCTGGGATCAGTGCGAAGAACCGGTTGGCGCCGTCGTTGACCGGGCGCTCGAGCAGGGCCGACCAGAAGGCGGCGATCTCGTCAGCGCGTTGGGAATCAATGACAACCTGGCCAAATCCAATAGTCACGGTGGTGTTCCTTTCTCGACTGGGAACTAGCTTGCCGAAGTGCATCCACTCAGTCGCGAAGACCTGGAAACCCCTCTGCTGGATCCGCCGATGCATCGGAGGTCCTATCTGAGGCGCCGACGCTCGGTCGGGCACGCCAGCGCTGCGGGCATTCCTCGAGTCGCGGCGAGCCAGGGCGCGATCGGCTCCGGCTCGGTATGCCGACATGCGCTAGCCTGAAGTTTCGCCGCTCCAAAGCTCGAGGCAGGCTTGAGGCACGCGGAGCTGTGACAGCAGGCGTAAGCGTACAAAATGCCTTGTCAGGCGGATGTAGTTCAATGGCAGAACATCAGCTTCCCAAGCTGATAGTGCGGGTTCGATTCCCGTCATCCGCTCCAGATAATTACCCCTGGTCAGACGCCATTTTTCCCGAACGGCGCGGCTCAACGGCGATCAACTGCGGCTCGGTCGGGCCCTCCACGGGCCCCACGACATTTGAGGCCGGCCGCGATTTGCGCTGTGTGAGCCGGGCGTCGAGGGCTGCCGCGATCGCTTCGTCGGCCACCCGGCTGCTGTGCTGATAGATCAGGGCCGCGGCGGGTGAGTCATGTCCCATGCGGGTCATTAGGTCCCGCAGGCTCGCACCCGACTGAGCGGCCAGCGTGTTCCCCGTGTGGCGCAGGTCGTGTAGATGGAGGTTAGGCAATCCGATCTGCTCGCGGGCCTCCCGCCAGCGGACTGCTCGATTGAAGTTTCCGCGGTGCCACGGCTGGCCGTGCTCGTTGATAAACACCCAGCCGTCTGGGCCGTCGAGAGAGTAGGTGTTCAGGTGGTGCTGTAGTTCGGACAGGATGGCGGCCGGGAAAGAGACCATGCGGATTCCGGCCCTCGATTTCGGCGGTCCTAGCTGAAGGCCGCGGGGCATGGTGAGGAACTGTCGGCGAATGCGGACTGTGCGTCGTTCCAGATCAAGATCATTCCGGGTGAGCGCGGTGATCTCTCCCCAGCGGAGTGACGCGAAGGTCTTGAGCAGCAGGAACGCCTTCCACCGATCTGGCATCAGATCGACGAGGGCGTAGAGCTGGTCGAGGGTCAGCACCGGCCGTTCGGTGGCCCGTTCCTCGCCGGCGCCTTTGATTCGGCAAGGGTTGACGATGATCAACTCGTCCTCGGTGACCGCTGTGTTCAGGATCGCGCGCAGCAGGCGGTACGACTTGGCGACCATAGTCGAAGAAACCCCGACTTCGAGCAGCCCGGCGCGCCACGCACGCACCGTTGCCGTGTCGAGTTGACCGAGTGGTATCTGACCCAGTGCTGGGGCGAGGTGCCGGCGAATGAGCGAGCGGTAGACGTCGGCCGTACGCGGCCCAAGGCGCGGGTGCTGGTTGATCCACTCATCGGCGTATGCGGCGAACAAAACCTTGCTGCCGGCGACATCCAGCCAGTTGCCAGCGACCTGCGACTGCCGTTCGAGCTCCGCCAGTACTTTGACCGCGTCGGCTCGGCGGGCGTAGGTCTCTGGCCAGGCCACCCGAACACCGTCGCGAGTGCGGTAGCGGATCTGCCAACGTCCGGACTCGCGCCTGCGGATCGAGCCGTAGTAGCGGCGGCTGGTCATCAACTAAGCCTCCGACTCCGTCGCCACACTTGTGTAACCCAGCATCGGGTCGGGCCCAGACAGCGGCTCCTTGACCTCGGCGAACGCGTCGAGGTCCGCCGGGTCGAAGCGGATGAACTTTCCCAACCGGTAATGCCGGACTCGCCGCTCCGACGCCATCCGGCGGATGAAACCCACCGACACATTCAGATACTGGGCGGCCTCGTCCGGGCTGAGGTAGCGTTCGCGGGCAGAGACCTCCGCCACAGCTCCCGTCGAAGTGGGGATATGTGCTGCGTCCATTTGCGTCTTCATCACCGCCTTTCTCCGCTGACGATCAATCACTACCTGCCCACTCGAGGGAGTGTCCAGCCGCCGACTCGACCTGGGGACAACTGCCAAACTCTGGTGCGAGGCCTCTACAGATCCCTAAGCCAAATCTGCGGCGCTGGCGATCAAGTGTCCTAGCGTCAAGTGGTGGCAATCGGTGGCCAGCGGAACGTTGCAGCCGGTCGCACGCAATAGGCCAAGGCTTGGCGCAGTGCCGCGAAGCCGCATGAGCGTTCCATCCCGAATGCCAAGAAGGAATCAGCTCAGAGATTCCCGGGCCTCGCCGCGCGGCGCAAGATCCTCAATCATGGGGCCAAGATCATCACGGTGGCAGCGGACAAAATAAGAACTCATGGCCCCTTTGCCCCAGACATCGGCAGTGTGTCCGGGGACGTCTTCAGACGTTCAATTTTCCTTGAAAATAGGGATTTTGCACTTACGCGTATTTCGGTGGACAAACCCAAATGGTGGTCAAAATGGTGGTCAGACCCATAGCTAAACTAAGCGAAGAGGCCCGCTGAAAATGACCAAGTCCTAGAGCTTCGATGTTCACGACGGAGAAACGGCTAGCTGCACTCGGCTGGGATTGACTCGCGTACGGATTGAATCCCTGTAAGGCGTCCGGTAGTGCCACCCTCATCGGGCGTTTCAGAGGACGGGTCATACGGAATAAATCACCCACCGCCCGCTGGGCTTCCCCTGCCGCCACCGCTGGGCTTCCCGGTCAGCCTCCGGATCACCGGTGTCCGGCGGCTCATCCGCTTCCAGGCGTGACAAAGGTTCCCGGGCAAACGCATCCCGGTGGGCGGTCCGCTTACGGTGATCGTCACATGGCGCTTGAGCGACTTATCGACAAGGGCGGCTCGCACCAGCACCCCACAACAGGGGGCGGCTTCCGGTCGAGAGCTGAAGCGCCGGACCACTAGGCCGCCTGGCTCACATCTAGGCGGTCCCGGACTAAGGCGTCGGCATGGAGAGCTGGTAGCGCTCGATGACGTCCGCGAACCATTCGGGCTCCGCGAATGGGACCTCGTAGCGGTTCGCGAGCTCGACGATCTTCGACATTTCTGCTTCGCCGCGCTCGGTCATGCCGACGACCGTCCGGAAGAGCTCTTCGAATCCGGCAGGTGAGATGATCTCGATCATGCGCGCCGGCGTCAGCCCGGCGTTCCACATCGCATGGACCTCGCCGCGCGGCTTCACGATGTATCCGCCCGGACCGAGCACGATCTCCTTGTCCTCGGACCGGAAGCCGATCTCGCCCTCGAGCACGATGGAGAACTCATCCTCGCGGTGGTGGACGTGGGGCGGGACGATTCCGCCGACCTCGAAGGGGTGTTCGACGACGGCGAGGGCCCCACCGGAGTCGGCACCGTCGATCTTGAAGATCACCCCGACGCCGGGCATCAATTCGCGGCGCCGACCTTCACCGGGCTGGACAACCTTGACGGTCGTGGCCGCTACGGTCCCTGCACTCATGGCGCACCTCCATTTGGTTGACACATGTGTACAGTGAAGCAGCAGCAAAGCGCCTCGTCAAGATTGGCTAACATATGTGTTCAGTGAAAGTAGCGTCGCCACGCCCATACCGGAAGACGATGCGTGCGCTCACCGAAGCCGAGACCCGGCAACGAATCGTCGAAGCAACGGTCGAGCTCCACCAAACGCTCGGCCCCGCGAAGACGACCATCAAGGCCATCGCCGAGCGCGCGGGCGTGCAGCGTGCCACGGTGTACAACCACTTCCCCGATCTCCAGGTGCTCTTCGCGGCGTGCAACGCCCACTACTACGAGCGGCATCCCATGCCCGACCCGACCTCGTGGGTCGGCATCGCCTCACCCGACGAGCGCTTTCACGTCGCGGTGCGCGAACTGTATCGGTGGTACGAGGAAACGGAGACGATGCTCTCGGTAGGCATCCGCGATATCGATGCTGTCCCGCCGGCGGCCCGCGAGGCGTTCTTCGGATACTTCCGCCACGTCGCTCGTTCACTGATGACGGGACGCCGCGAGCGAGGTCGTAAGCGCGTGCGCACGGCGGCAGCCGTCGGCCACGCGATCTCGTTCGTGACATGGCACTCGCTCGTCCGGGAGGGATCGCTCACGAGCGAAGAGGCTGCCGATCTCATGGAGGTGATGGTCGGCGCGGCGCCGGAATAACGCTTCGTGTGAGCGAGCGTCGTGACGATGGGCACAAGCACGGCTTCTGTCGACCGTCCGCGGCCATGCACTCCGCGGTCTCCCGCAATCGTTTGAAAAGCTTTGCCTTAAACCTCCTGGGCAGTTGGGCCGGTTGGACGCCCGCAAACCATCGCCGGAACCCGGTGATCATTAAAGCGACAGCGATTGCACGGTTCTCTGCCCGGCATTCTGACGCTCGTAATCTGGTCGTCGCTACGAGCATCGCCAGATACCGCGCTCTGGCGACCACTGCCGCGGCCTCGGCGATAAGACTACTGGCGCGAGTTCACCACGGATCCGAAGATGCTCGCGTACCTGGCTGATGATTTCCGGTCAGCTGGCGCGATGCAGCTCGGTTCCGCAGTGATGTCCATGGCGGTGGCTGGCCGTTGGTTTCGACTGGCTGATCCGTGGGCTTGGGGCCTCTTTTGGCACTTCCCGGCCCTCTGCGCCTGGTCGATGCTCACCACCTGTGCCGTCGGTCTCTTCCTAACAGTCGGCGCTATTGCCGTGGTGGCGCTCGCTGCCACGTTCCGGCAGTTCTTCCCGTCCCGGACACGCTGAGGCATAGGGCCTCCACCGACTCGGCCATAGATCGATGTGAGACGCCAAGGAAGTGCGGCAAGGGCGTTCCGTAGAAG
>CAVSSB010000012.1:0-82910 GCA_963730505.1 uncultured Actinomycetota bacterium | reverse complement strand
GAGCCCGGGAGGCCCTCGCACAGATCCGGCAGACTGGCCAGGAGGCGATCGGTGAACTCAGCACCCTTGTCGGGCTCATCCGTGAGGACCCGCCAACCTCTGATCCTCAGCCAACCATCGCCGACATCGAGCGGCTGGTGGAAAGCGCACGGGCGGCCGGACTTGATGTACATCTTCACACCCAGGGGCCGGCGCGGCCACTACCGGCAGCGGTGGAGCTCAACGCCTACCGCGTGGTACAAGAGGGACTGACCAATGCCTTGAAACACGCCGGGCATGCCAAGGTCAACGTGCTGCTTCACTATCTGCCCAGCGATCTTGAGGTTGAGATCGTCGACGACGGCCGCGGAGCACAACGTGGCAACGGCGGGGGGCACGGACTTCCCGGGCTCCGGGAACGGGTGGCAGTCTTCGGCGGCAGCTTCGAGGCGGGTAGCCAGCCAGACGGTGGCTGGCGCATCGGTGCGTCTTTCCCCACGACGTCATGACGCGGCTAGTGCTCGCCGACGATCAGGCGGTTGTGCGTGCCGGCTTGCGGACAATTCTTGAGACCGACGAGGCGATCGAGGTGGTGGGCGAGGCAAACGACGGACAGGAGGCAGTGACACTGGCCCAGGCGCTAGACCCCGACGTGGTGATGATGGACATTCGCATGCCGGTGCTGGACGGGATAAAGGCGACCGAGCGGCTGATGTCGGCCGGTGCGCGGGCCAAAGTGCTGATACTGACCACGTACGGGCTCGACGAATATGTCTATGCCGCGCTGCGCGCCGGCGCAGCCGGATTCATGCTCAAGACCGAACCGCCGCCGCGGCTGTGCGAGGCGGTGCATGTGGTCGCCGCCGGTGATGCGTTGCTCGGCTCGGAGACAACACGATTGCTGATCGAGCGATACCTGTCTGAACCGCCAGCCGGTACGCGGTCAGCGCGCTTGGACGACCTCACCTCCCGAGAGCAGGAAGTGCTCCATGAGTTGGCGCAGGGACGTTCCAACGAGGAAATCGGGAGGGCGCTGTTCATCGGACAGGGCACGGTGAAGACCCACGTCACCCACATCCTTACAAAGCTTGGCCTACGCGACCGGGTGCAAGCTGTCGTATTCGCCTATGAGACTGGGCTGGTCCGCCGCGGCGCGTCTGACCGCTGTTAGCTGCCGGAACGTCGCAGGTCGACAACTCTTATACGCTAAAGGGCCTCAAGGGGCCGGATCAAAAGGCCACCGGCTATCGGCACTTCTCCGGGCCGCCTCGAGCGACGCGCTACGTGGTGCCGGCACGTCCGATGAGGCGTGCGCCGTCCGCAACAAGTGCAACGCGACTCTGTCGCCGGCCCGCCTCCACCCTGTAACCATGCCGGACGAACGCCTGCAGCCGGTGATCGAGCGCCGCCTCGGTGACATCGACGGCGAGATCGAGGTCGCTGTGGATCCGCCTACCTACGGCGTGACGTGGCTCAGAAGATCAAGATCGCAAAGACCGGGAGCCAGACCCCACAGCCGACCTCTGCTGCGACGACGTCCGGCGTCTTCCCAAGCTGAGAGCTTGAGCGGCCAAGCGAGCAGCCTACGGACTGGGCGATTATGGACGGCTTGACACATCCACGGCCCTGGCCACGCGGGCCGAGCACCTGTTGGACGACACGCTTGCGACTCGTAATGCGTAGTCCGGGGTTTCGAATCCCCAAGGCGGCTCCAGCATTGCCCCGCCTGCCGCCGACCCGAAGTGGGGACCATACCTGGACGCGCGATCACACGTAGTCGCCGAGCTCGCCGACCAGGTCCGCCTCAACGCCGAAGCTGAAGCGTCGGCCTGGGCTGCCGAGCCGAACGCTCACATGCCGGCCGAGTTGATCGCCGACGTTCGAGTGTGGAGGGCGGCCACCCGGGTCGATGCTGGCGAGCTGCAACCCACCGGGCCACGCCAGCTCGGTCGCGCCACCCGAATCTTCCAAGAGCAAACGGAGACCGGCCATGGCGGCAACTGCTCGCCACCACAAATCCCCAGCGCTACTGCGGACTCATTCTTGCCGGAACTGGCAGAGGTTGAGCGGAGCCTGTTGCCGAACCCTTCTGCTGATCGCGGACGTCTTGTTCGAGGTAGTGCCTGGCATTTTGTCCGGTACCGGGGCTACGACATTTCGGTGAAAGACGGCTCGGCAAGGAGGTCCAGACAACTTTCGGGGGATGCCTGTTACATGCGCAAGCCCGACGTACCCCCAAAGGGGTACGAAGGCGGTGATGCCTCCTTCTCCTCGCGATTGACCACCAGGACCTGTCCACGGTCCTTGTGGAGAAGCAACGACATTCGTCGGACCTCGCGAATCGCGACCGGCAACCCGCCAGGAGGTACGCCATGAGCAACATCCAATGGGCCGCTGTGCCCGTCACTCCGCACGCCGACGACGAACTGCTGACCATGCAGGAAGTCGCCGACGTTGTCCGCGTCCCCGTCGCGACCCTGCGCTACTGGCGCCACCTCGGCACCGGCCCGCGCAGCTTCCGCATTGGCCGCAGCGTCCGCTACTGGCGCACGGAGGTCTTCGCCTGGCTCGACGACCAGGCCAATAGCGACCGCCAGAGCGTCCTCTGACTTCGCTGCGCCTCGCGGCAGTCGGAGGGGTGTGTTACGACGTGAGCATGAGCACGAGCGAGCCTGGCCGGGGGAAGCCATCTCGAATTCCCGGTCGTCTTCGGCGGTCCAATCGGCGGGCATTACTTCGCACCCTTTGCTGCGCGATAGATGCCGACCGCGAAAACTCTCGCGTTCCCGCGCATGTGGGTGAACTCGACCCGCAGCACATCACCCGGTTTGGCGCCGCGCCATCGGCGAGGAACTTGGTCGGGCCAGCCAGCGCCTGGACGAGGCGTACCGCCGGCTTGTCGCTGCCGGCGGCGTACCCAGCCAAGACCTAAGCACGATTTACGGCGACGTACCCGATCAAGACGAAGGAGATCACGATGGCGAATATTGAGCGTCGCGTACGCGACGGCAGGGTCCGCTGGTATGCCAGGCACTACGACCCGAGCGGCAACCGGCACACGAAGGTCTTTGACACGAAGGCCGAGGCTGACCGGTTCCTCACCAGCGTCGAGATGTCGAAGATCACCGGTAGCTATGTCGACCCCAACCGGAGCAAGGTGACCGTTGGCGTCCTGGCTGATCAGTGGCTCGAGGCCAAGCTCGACCTAGCGCCGAAGACCAGGGATCGGTACGAAGGAATCATCCGCGCGCATGTCCGGCCGCGCTGGGGCAAGGTCCGGTTATCCGATGTCACACACGCCGAAGTCCAGCGCTGGCTCGCTCGGCTCGATCTAGCCCCGGCCACGGTCCGCAAGGTGCACCGGGTGCTGTCGATGATCATGGCGTACGCCATGAAGGATGGCCGGCTGGCGGTCAATCCTGCTGCCGGTGTCAGCCTGCCGCGCGTGCGAGAGCCTGAGAAGCGTTACCTGACGGACCGGCGGGTCGCCGAGCTCGCCGACGCCGTGGGCGAGGAGTACCGGCTTATCGTCTTGTTCCTGGCCTACACCGGTCTTCGCTGGGGCGAAATGGCAGCACTCAGGGTTGGCAGGCTCGACCTCTTACGCCGGCGGGTGCTCGTTGCCGAGTCAGTGACTCCGGTCAAGGGGGTAATGACGTTCGGTCCGACGAAGGGACACGAGCGTCGCGAGGTCCCGCTGCCCAGGTTCCTCATTGAGGAACTGGCTCGCCACGTCGAGGACAAGTCAGCTGCCGATCTGGTGTTCATCGGCGAGCGAGGGGCCGTGATGCGCTCTCAAACCTTCCAGCGGGCAGTGCTGACCAGGGCCGCGGCCGAGCTCGGCATCCCTGGCTTCCATCCGCACGAACTGCGCCATACCGCGGCCAGCTTGGCCATTGCCAGTCGGCGCCGACATCAAGATCGTCCAGCAGATGTTGGGCCACAAGTCGGCGGTGATGACCCTCGATCAGTACGGCCACCTGTTCGGCGATCGGCTCGACATTGTGGCCGACGCAATGGACGCAGCGCGCACCTCAGCGCTCGCTGGTGGGTACCCAGTAGGTACCGGAGGGGAGGTGGTCGAATTGAGACGAGACGCGAAATAGCCCCTGACTAGGTGCTTTACCTGGTAGCCCCGACGGGATTCGAACCCGCGCTACCGCCTTGAGAGGGCGGCGTGCTAGGCCGCTACACAACGGGGCCCTAGCCGATGATCATCATTCTCTTGGACTGCGGAAGCCTACCAATTCCCCTTGTCGTACAGCGAATCAGGAGGATCTGCGTCGCTGGGGTACTAGGACTCGAACCTAGACTAACTGAACCAGAATCAGTCGGGCTGCCAATTACCCTATACCCCATTTGCACTTGGTTCGGGCTGGTCACGCCCGCCCTGGCGCAAGGACAAACTTTACTGTAAGCGGAGTTTCGGCCCCAAACTGCTTCTCCGACGAGTGCAACCTGTCGACGGCGCTGCTCAGCTCAGCTGCACGTGGGTGCGGAGCTTCATCAGACGCGACAGCCCGTACGCCAGTACTGCGAAGAGGGCGAAGCCACCTACGTTGAACGCGGCCTCGATCCAGCCGATTCCATCGATCGCCTTGAGTGCGGCGACCGAGGTAGTCAATCCGGCGACGAGGTAGGCGAACACGTTGTTGATCACGTGCGCCCCAATAGCGGCTTCCAAGCCGCCGGTGCGCCACACCAGGAGCGCGGCAAGCAGGCCGAAAACGAGCCGGTCAACGAACAACGGCAAGTTCTGTGTGCCGTGCAGCAGGGCGAACACCAACGAGGAGACGATGACGCCGAACCACGGCTTGGCGACCAAGCTGCCCAGCGCCTGGAGCAGGTAGCCGCGAAAGAAGATCTCTTCGGCTGCCGCCTGGATGGGCGAGGTCAGCAGGATCACCACAAGGAAACCCAGCAGACCCTCTTGGGGTTGGAAGGAGAGGTCTTTGCCAACCGTCGTCGAGAGCAGCATCATCCCGTTAAGCACAACGGCGGCGATCGCCAGACACCCGAACAAGTAACGCCAGCGGATCCGCGGTTGAACCGAGGACAACCAGCGCGGCCGCATCTGATGGATCATCGCCATCAAGGCCCAGGAAATCGGAATCAACGTAGCGAGGCCCAGGTTCACCGCCAGCATGCCGAGCGGTTGTTCGAACCCGAGTGCTCTGGCGTAATACTCCCGGATCGGCTGATCGCCAGACGTGGTCGCCCAGAACACCATGACAAGAGCCTGGCTCACCACCGTGGTCACGAGCAGGAAGAGCGAAAGGCCGAAGACCACGCCCAGCACGGATCGCCACCACACGTACGATTCGCCGCGCAGGATCTGTGGGTACGCAGCACCGTCTGGCGGGAAGGCACCCTGTTCAACCGGGGCCGCAGGCGGCGGCGAGGGTTGGCGCTTCGCGGCCGCGCCTGAAGTCGCCGACCGAGCAGCCGGCGGGGCCTCGCCAGCACGCACTGCAGGGTTTCCAGACCTGCTTCGGGCCTTGGAGACGGTCCTCGCGGGGACCGACGGCCCCTTGTCCTTGGTCACGGTCTTACATCGCCCGGCCTCGATATGGGCGCGGTGTCGCGTGTCTGGCTGGATTCGGCGAACGCCGGCTCCCCAAGTTCGGTCAAGGCAGCATTTGTCCTAGCAAGTGTGGATTGCCGGCCCAGCAACTCAAGCGATTCGAACAGCGGCGGTGAAATCCGGCTCCCGGTGACCGCAGCCCGCACCGGCCCGAAGGCGAGGCGCGGTTTCAGGCCCAGCTTGTCGACCAACGCCGTCCGTAACGCCGACTCAACAGCGGCGGCGTCGAAGTTGTTGAGGGCAGCTAGCGCCTCGTATGCCGCCGTCAGCGTCGGTATCGAGTCAGCCGAAAGTCCAGCATCGGGGGCGATTGTGATCTTGTCATCGGGCAGGAACAAGAAAGCCAACAGTCCGACGGACTCGGAGAGGGTGTTGATCCTCTCCTGGATCAGCGGCGTGGCGGCTGCGAGTTTGGCTCGCTCCGCTGGTAGCGGCGGCTCGTTGATCAAGCCGGCTGCGGCCAGGAACGGCACCAGATTCTCGGTCAGCTCAGCTGGGGAAAGCAGCCGGATGTGCGCAGCGTTGATCGCTTCACACTTCTTGGCATCGAAACGAGCGGGGCTCGCGTTGACCCGTCGGATATCGAAGGTCTCCACCATTTCAGCGATGGTGAAGACGTCGCGGTCCTCAGCGATGCCCCAGCCCAACAGAGCCAGATAGTTCAGCAGCCCTTCCGGCAAATAGCCCTTCTGCTGGTATTCGGCGAGGCCGGATCCCTTGTCGCGCTTGGAGAGCCGCCGGTTGCCCTCGCCGAGCACGGTCGGCAAGTGACCGAAAGCCGGGGTACGCCCGCTGCCGACTCCGATCTGCTTGAGCGCGTCGTACAGCACGATCTGGCGCGGAGTTGACGGCAGCAGGTCCTCACCGCGGAGCACATGAGTGATCTCCATCAGCGAGTCGTCCACTGGGTTGACGAGGGTGTAGAGCGGTTCGCCATTAGCGCGCACGATGACATAGTCAGGCACGTGGGCGGCTGCGAAACGCACCGGTCCACGCACCAGGTCATCGAAGACGATGTCTGCGTCGGGCACTCGCATTCGGACCACAGATGGCGTCGACCTCGCTTCGAGCTCAGCGATCCGCTGTTCGCTGAGGTTGCGGCAGAAACCGTCGTAGCCAGACGGCGCGCCTGCTGCTCGGGCCGCTTCCCGTGCTTCGATCTCCTCCCGCGTGCAATAGCAGCGATACGCCAAGTTGGCCGCGCGCAGCTTGTCGACAACATCGCGATAGATGTCGCCGCGCTCGGTCTGGATGTAGGGACCGTACGGACCACCGACCAGTGGCCCTTCATCCCACGTCAGGCCTAGCCAGGTAAGCGAGTCGTAGAGGACCTGGTATGACTCCTCGAGGTTCCGCCCCGCGTCGGTATCCTCCACCCGGAGTACAAAGGTCCCACCGAAATGCCTGGCGAAAACCCAATTGAACAGCGCGCTCCGCACGTTGCCGACATGCAGGTTGCCCGTCGGAGACGGCGGAAACCGGACGCGCACCTGCTGCGGCGCGAGGTCCCCGAGTACAGCGAAGTCGTCGCGGGCTTTGCTATCGCCCTCGGTCACTGCTCCGCCTCTTCCGATGATTCATCGGGCCGCGTGCCAGCGACCGGGTTGGTCAGGGTGCCGATGCCCTCGATCTCGACACTGACCTCCTGCCCGGGCAGCATAGGCCCAACGCCCGACGGCGTACCGGTCAAGATCACATCACCTGGCAGCAGGGTGGTGTATGAGGAGATGTAGGCCACCAGCTCAGGGATGGTCAAGATCATGTCTTTGGTATTGCCGTCCTGGCGCAGCTCGCCATCCAAGGTGGTGCGAATGGCGAGGGCGGCAGCCTCCTCGAGCCGCTGATGCGTGGTAATCCACGGCCCGAGCGGACAGAACGTGTCGTAGCCCTTAGCCCGGGCCCATTGACCGTCGCTTCTTTGCAGGTCGCGCGCGGTGACATCGTTGGCGACGGTGTAACCGAAGATCACTTCGGGCACGCGCGAAACTGGCACTTCCTTGCAGATGCGGCCGATCACCAGTGCAAGTTCGCCCTCGAAGCTCACTTCACGACTTGCGCCCGGGTAAATGATGGGCTCTCCCGGCCCGATCACCGACGTGTTCGGCTTGAAGAAGGTGAGCGGGATCTTCGGCACTTCGTCGCCCATCTCGGCTGCGTGCGCGGCGTAGTTGCGGCCGACAGCGACAATCTTGCTGCGCGGGATAACCGGCGCGAGTAGGCGAACACTGTCGAGTGCCAGACGCTCCCCTGTCAGCTGGACCGACATCGCGATCGGATCGCCGGTCAACACCGAGACCGTGTCGGGGTGGGACCCACCGTCCTCGGCGAGTTCCACGACGCCGTACTTCGGGTCTCCACCGACGGCAAAACGGGCGATGCGCACCGGCCCAGCCTAGCGAGGTCTCAATCCAGGCATACTTCGATTCATGAGCGCCCCGGACACCGCCAGCGAGGCCCCGGCATTTCATGCCGTCGATCTCATTCGGACCAAGCGCGACGGTGGTGAGCTGAGTGACGCCCAGATCGACTGGGTGATCGCTGCGTACACGGCTGGTGAGGTCGCTGACGAACAGATGTCGGCACTTGCCATGGCGATCCTGTTTCGCGGGCTCAACGGACGCGAGCTGGACCGTTGGACCCGAGCCATGATCAATTCAGGTGAGCGGTTGGACTTCTCCAGCCTCTCCAAGCCGACGGTCGACAAGCACTCCACCGGCGGCGTCGGCGACAAGATCACCTTGCCGCTGGCTCCGCTGGTGGCCGCCTGCGGGATAGCGGTACCCCAGCTATCCGGTCGCGGACTCGGACACACCGGCGGCACGCTCGACAAGCTCGAGTCGATTCCTGGCTGGCGGGCTTCCTTGACCAATGAGGAGATGCTGCGCCAGCTTGCCGACGTTGGTGCGGTGATTTGCGCACCTGGTGCCGGGCTGGTGCCCGCGGACCGGAAGCTCTACGCGCTGCGGGACGTGACTGGAACAGTCGAGTCGATCCCGCTGATCGCCTCCTCGATCATGAGCAAGAAGATCGCGGAGGGCGCTGCTGCCCTGGTGCTGGACGTCAAGGTTGGCTCGGGCGCATTTATGAAGACCACCGAGTCGGCACGCGAGCTGGCGCAGACGATGGTCGATCTCGGTCGAGCCGAAGGTGTGACCACAGTAGCGCTGCTCACCGATATGTCGGTTCCCTTGGGACTCACCGCTGGAAACGCGTTGGAGGTGGCGGAATCGATCGAAGTGCTAGCCGGCGGCGGCCCGGCCGACGTAGTCGAGCTGACCGTTGCACTGGCGCGCGAGATGGTCAAGGAGGCCGGACGGGATGATCATGACCCAGCCGACCTGCTCGCCTCCGGGGCGGCGATGAAGGTGTGGCGTTCCATGATCAGCGCGCAGGGCGGAGACCCTGACGCGGCATTGCCAACAGCGCGCGAGACGGAAGTGATCACAGCTGAACGGGACGGTTTTCTGCAGTCCCTGGATGCGCTCGGTGTCGGCGAGGCCGCGTGGCGGCTAGGGGCCGGCCGCGCGCGCAAGGAACATGCCGTGCAGCCAGGAGCTGGAGTCGTCCTGCACGCCAAGCCCGGCATGTGGGTACGTGCTGGTCAGCCGCTGATCACGCTGCACACCGACACGCCAGAGCGGTTCGCCCGAGCGCGCGAGGCACTCCAGAGCGCGTACGCCATCGGCGACGCTGCACCAAAGGAACGCCCCCTTATCCTCGATCGAATCGCCTAGATGGCGAGCTCGTCGACCTCTTAGCGGGCCATCGCCAGCTCAGCGGCTGGCAGCTCGGGTGCATCGTCAGTGTGGATCAGGCCGTAAAGGTACGCCTCGCAGAGCGCCTCCCAGGAGGCCTCGATGATGTTCTGGCCGACTCCGACCGTTGTCCAGGCGCTGAGGCCGTCGGTGGTCTCGATGAGCACCCGTACGGTCGCGTCGGTTCCGTGACCTTGGTCAAGGATCCGCACCTTGTAGTCGATGAGCTCGAACTTCTCGACCGCAGGGTACGCCGAGAGCAATGCCTTGCGAATTGCGTGATCAAGGGCATTGACTGGACCATTGCCCTCCCCTACCACGCGCTGACTCTGGCCCTTGGCAGTCAGCCGCACGGTGCATTCGGTATCGGTTTCTTGACCATGCGTCGACTGGGTGAAGACGCGCCAGGAGTGCACCCTGAAGAGCTCAGGCAGCTGCCCGAGCTCACGGCGTAACAGCAGCTCGAAGCTCGCGTCCGCCGCCTCGTAGGTGTACCCGGCTGCTTCAGCGTCTTTCACCCGGTCGGTGATCCGAGCCGCGAGCTCGCGGTCGGATAGGTCGAATCCCAGCTCCTCGCCCTTGATCTGGACGTTTGCCCGACCCGCCATATGGGAGACGAGCATCCGCATGTCGTTGCCAACTAGGCCAGGGTCGACGTGCTGGTAGAGGTTGGGATCCACTTTGATCGCGCTGGCATGCAGCCCTGCCTTGTGGGCGAAGGACGACAGACCAACATAAGGCTGACGAGCGCTCGGTGGCACGTTCGTCACCTCTGCGATTGCATGCGCGAGGCGGGTTGCCTCCCGCAGCGAGCCGGCCGGAAGCAGCGGCCAGCCGTACTTAAGCTCGAGGTTGGCGACTATCGAGAGCAACTCGGCATTGCCGGTGCGCTCGCCATAGCCGTTTACGGTTCCCTGGACGTGCATGACTCCGGCGTCCACTGCGGCCAGTGTGTTGGCGACAGCGCAGCCCGCGTCGTTGTGGGCGTGAATGCCTAGCGGAACGCCGGTCTCGTTTACGGCCGTCACGATCTCGCCGATCCACGGCGGGAGCATGCCGCCGTTGGTGTCGCAGAGCACAACGACCTCAGCGCCTGCCTCGGCTGCGGTGCGCACCACCTCCACGGCGTACCCAGGGTTCTCCCGGTATCCGTCAAAGAAATGCTCGCAGTCGACGAAGACCCGTTGACCCTCAGACCGCAAATGCCGCACAGTGTCGGTGATCATCGCCAAGTTTTCCGACAGCGTGGTGTGCAGCGCCTGCTCCACATGACGGTCGTGGCTCTTGGCAACGATGCAGGCGATGGGGGCGCGCGCGTCACGAAGCGCCGCGGTCAACGGGTCGTCGGCTGCCGTCATGCCCACGCGCCGGGTAAAGCCAAAGGACACCAGCTGGGCATTCTTCAGAGTCAGTGCTCCGTCCGACATCGCGGCGAAGAATGCAGTGTCGGTCGGATTGGCACCCGGCCAACCGCCCTCGATGAATCCGACCCCTAGCTCGTCGAGCATGGCCGCAATCGCCAACTTGTCGGCTACCGACAGGTTGATTCCCTCCTGCTGCGAGCCGTCACGCAGGGTGGTGTCGAATACGTGGAACTCCGCCGGCTTAGGCCTTGGCTGAGCAGACATTCGGATCCTCAGGTCGATTGTCGGGTGTCCTGGCATTTCCTGGCATGAAAAAACCTCCCGTGTGCACACAGGAGGTCGCGCGCTGACGATGTTCAGCGCGCTATCAAATAATCACCACCAGAAACTGCATGTGCCACAGTGTTCCCTAGATCTCGCAAAATTGCCAGCCGCTCTGCCGACTTGGGCAAAATCCTGAGTTGTCAGAACGCAGTTGAGTTATAGGTCAACTGGATTCTGACAAGTCAGCGGGGTCTTAGAGGATCCGCCGCAGCCAGCCGTGGGTGTCCTCCGCGCGACCGTACTGGATATCGAACAGTTTCTGTCGTATGGCCAGAGTCGTCTCGCCACTCTCGCCAGAGCCGACCTGGTAGCTGCCGGCGTCGTTCTTCAACGTTCCAATAGGGGTCACCACCGCGGCCGTGCCGCAGGCGAAGAGCTCGGTCACCTTCCCCGAACCCACACCATCCAGCAGCTCGTCGATGCCGATCCGGCGCTCAACCGGGGTCAGACCAAACTCGGATGCCAGAGTCAAGATCGAGTCGCGAGTGACCCCCTCGAGGATGGAGCCGGTGAGTTCCGGCGTAATCAGTTCATTCTCGGTCGTGACCAGGTACACGTTCATGCCACCAAGCTCCTCCAACCAGCAGTGGTCTTTGGCGTCGGCGAACATCACCTGGTCACAGCCATTACTGGCCGCCTCCTGCTGGGCGAACAGACTTGCGGCGTAGTTGCCGCCACATTTCGCTGCACCGGTGCCGCCAGGCGCAGCACGTGAATGGACAGTCGAGATCCAGATGCTCACCGGCTTCACGCCAGAGGCGAAGTAGGGCCCAGCCGGGCTGGCTATGCAGCAATAGGTGACTCGCTTCGCGGGGCGAACGCCGAGAAATGCCTCCGTTGCGAACATGAACGGTCGCAGATACAGGCTCTGCTCGGGAGCCGTTGGCACCCAGGCGACATCAGCGGCGACCAGCTCTTCAATGCTGGAGAGAAAGTCTTCGGCCTCCAGCAGCGGCAGAGCGAGCCGATGGGCTGAGCGGATCATCCGTTCGGCGTTCTTGTCGGCGCGAAACGTCCAGATAGTGCCATCCTCGTGGCGATAAGCCTTGAGCCCCTCGAAGACCTGCTGGGCATAGTGCAGCACGGCCGTCGCCGGATCCAATGAGAATGGCCCGTACGGCACGATCGCCGAGTCGTGCCAGCCATCGGCGGCCGTCCAGGTCGCCACTGCCATGTGGTCGGTGAAGTGCAGACCGAAACCGGGATCGGCCAGGATGGCGTCACGTTCGCTTTCGCTGTGCGGCTTGGGATTGGAACGGAGTTCGAATTGAAGGCTCACATCTATCGCTTTCGCTCATGGTGCCGGCGTGGCGTCCGCACCGTGCTGCTGGCGGTCACGCTACCGCCACCTCTCTGAGATCTCATCGCCGAAGGCCGTCCCCACGGCTACGATGCGCCCGTGACCCACGCGAGCACCGCAACTGGTAACGATCTTCGTCCGCAGACCGACCGGTCCTTCCAGCTGGCCGTTATCGGCGGGGACGGCATAGGACCAGAAGTGGTCGCCGAGGGGCTCAAGGTACTCAATGCGGTCGCGGGGTCCAGCGTTTTCACACCGACCACTTATGACCTCGGCGCCAGCCGCTGGCAGCGTACCGGTGAAGTCCTGCCAGACTCCGTGCTGGCCGAGCTCGCCGCTACCGACGTGATCTTGTTCGGAGCCGTAGGCGCTGCGCCCGGGGCGACGGATGTGCCGAGCGGGCTGCTGGAGCGTGGCCTGCTGTTGAAGCTGCGCTTCGCCTTCGACCACTACGTGAACCTCCGGCCAAGCCGGCTGTATCCCGGCGTTCCGACCCCACTGTCCGAGCAGGTGATCGCGGGCAAGGACGTCGACTTTGTGGTCGTTCGTGAGGGCACTGAGGGGCTGTACTGCGGCAATGGCGGCCTGGTCCGGACCGGCACCCCCCACGAGATCGCAACGGAAGTGAGTATCAACACTGCGTTCGGAGTGGAGCGGGTCATCCGCGACGCATTCGAGCGCGCGACCACTCGCCGCAACAGGATTACCTTGGTCCACAAGCACAACGTCCTGGTCAACGCCGGTGGGCTGTGGAACCGTCTCTTCAACACGGTGGCCGCCGAATATCCCAGCGTCACCACCGACTACATGCATGTAGACGCTGCAACGATCTTCCTGGTCACCGATCCGGCACGCTTTGACGTCATCGTGACCGACAACTTGTTTGGTGACATCTTGACCGACCTGGCCGCAGCGGTCACTGGTGGAATCGGCCTGGCAGCGAGCGGCAACATCAACCCCGACCGTCGCTTTCCGTCGATGTTCGAGCCGGTACACGGGTCGGCTCCTGATATCGCCGGCCAGGGCATCGCCGATCCGACCGCGACGATTCTCTCGGTCGCGCTGTTGCTGAATCACTGTGGTCTCCCCGAGGACGCGGCACGAATCGAAAGGGCGGTGATCACCGACATCGCCGCACGTACGCCCGGTCAGAACCGGACGACAAGTGAGATCGGTGACGCCATCGCTTCGGCCGTCTAGCTGCTCGCGCATCGACGCTCGCAGCTTCAGGCAGCCTTGACGACCTTGTGGGTGCGGGCCTGAAGAATTGCAGGTACGACCGAGTGTTCCTTACGGGCCCGGCGACGCGGTTGGTCGGCGGGTACCTGATGCTGACGATCGGCCGAGATCGTCCATGCGTCCGGATACATGTCGTACATGATCAGCTTTTCTGTGAGTCGCGGGAGAAGGTCTAAGAAAATAGTAGGGTGTCCGACTATCGTGTGCCCATCTATTTAGCCGCGATGTTCCACATTGTGGAACTGCGATCAGAGTCGCTGGCACACTGTTGAAGTGAGCGCTCCCCCCGACCTGCCCGAGCTGGTGATCAGGGCACTGCGAATGTCCTTGGAGCGCGGTTACGTTCAGGCGTCGCGTACTGAAACCGGCCGGCTGTTGGCCGCTTTGGCAGCGACCCGCACCGGAACCATCGCCGAATGTGGTACCGGCTGCGGCGTGGGTGCCGCCTGGCTGCGTAGTGGAGCGCCAAAGAAAACGCGGGTGATCACGGCCGAGCTCGATCCTGAGCTGGCGCACGGTGTCATGGACATGTTCGCCGGCGATGACATTGACGTCATGCACGCTGACTGGAGCAGTTTGACCGAGCATGCCCCTTTCTCATTGATCTTCATGGACGCCACCAGTGCGAAGGGCTGGCCGCGCGAGAAGATCGTCGAGCTGCTGGAGGAAGGCGGCATGATCGTTCTGGACGATTTCACACCCTGTCCGACGTGGCCCCCAGTCGAAGGCGGTCGGGTGGATTCCCTCCGCCTGGACTGGCTTTCCGACGAGCGCTTCACCAGCGTTGACGTCATGGTCGCCGAGGACACCTCAGTAGTGATCGCGGTCAAGAAATAGCCCGATCTCTGCGCCGCTATTTGTGATCGTATTGATGCCTTAGTTTCGTATATCTCGGGCAGGCCGTCGGGCATCCTTTGGCTATGGCCAGGAGACGTTCTCGGCCTGGAAACGACCACCGACACAATCCCTTACGAGTTCTGGGCGGCATAGTTTTGATGCTCGGGTCGGTGGCAGTCACCCTTGCGATTCTTACCCAGTACGCCGGCGCCTGGGGTGTTCCGTACTTCACGTTCCGCACCGATCGTGGCTCGATGTGCACGAACGACCTCACCGGCTACACCTGCTCGCCTATGACCCTCGCTGACGTCGAATACTTCGGCGATGTTGATCTTCCCGACAACAGTTCGGTGGTCAGCGGGACCTACCGCTCGACCCACGATTATCAACTGGAGGCGATCATCGAGGTGCCGCTGGACTCAGCCGCCCAAGCCCTGATCAGCCTCAATCAGGCCTTCGGCAATTGCATCTCTGAGCTTCCCTCCCCACTGAACGCGAAGGAAATCCGCACCACCTGCGTCATGGCAAATGACGACGTCCTCAGCGAGTCCGAGGAGCTGAGCAGTCGCGTTTACCTGATCGGTACCGGCGTACGCAAGGACGGCACGCGCGTCATCGGAATGGTGATCAAGTCCCGCTGACCGCGGCGCTCACGTGGTGGTGCCCGGCTCGCATCGGCGGGGGTTAGGAAGACTTGGGCGACAATGTGCGGTCTGCCAGTTGGTAAGGATTCAAGATTCTTAGCCCCGCCGATACGAGTCGGGCACCACCACGTTCGCTTCCCGGCTACTTGGCGTCGTGAGAGTCGAGGCCTTTCCGCAACGAGTCACCAGACGACCAGAGGGCACGGCCTCCCCGCATCGCTCGGCAAGAGAAGCGAGCGCGGGGGCTCGCGGCTCGTGTCGGCGGGGCTAAGACGCTTGAGTCTGTACCGCCGCTAAGACGGACCCGATCACCCAGGTCTCACCCACCCCCGCCGATACGAGCCGCGAGTCACCGCGTGAGCGACTCCTAAGCCGAGCGCCGCGGTCAGCGAGCGGCAGTGCCCTCGACGTAGTCGTCGTCGTGACGCTTGACCCATGACATGAGGTCGCGCAGATCACGACCGACCGCCTCGATCGGATGCTTCTCCGCGGCTTCCCGGAACGCCTTGAACTCCGGTGCACCAGCATCCTGATCCGCGACGAAACGGGCAGCGAACGAGCCGTCCTGGATCTCGGTAAGCACAGCCTTCATGTTGGCGCGGACATGATCATCAATGATGCGCGGCCCGGACACGTAGTCGCCGTATTCGGCCGTATCCGAAACGCTCCACCGCTGCTTGGCAATACCGCCTTCGTACATCAAGTCGACGATGAGCTTGAGCTCATGCAGGCACTCGAAGTAGGCCACCTCTGGCTGGTAGCCGGCTTCGGTGAGGGTTTCGAAACCCGCCTGAACCAACGCCGAAGCCCCGCCACACAGAACCGCCTGCTCACCGAAGAGGTCAGTCTCGGTCTCCTCGGTGAAGGTCGTCTTGATGCCACCAGCACGCAGCCCGCCAATCGCCTTCGCATAGGCGAGCGCGAGGTCCCACGCCTTGCCGGATGCGTCCTGCTCGACGGCAACCAGAACTGGGACACCTCGACCTTCGCTGTACTCGCGCCGGACCAGATGACCGGGACCTTTGGGTGCCACTAAGACGACGTCGACGCCCTGCGGGGGTTTGATGTAGCCAAACCGAATGTTGAAGCCGTGGCTGAAGAACAACGCGTCGCCCGGTACCAGGTTCGGCTCAATCGCCTCGGCGTAAACCTTGCGCTGTGCCGGATCCGGTGTCAGCACCATGATCAGGTCCGCCTCTTCGCAGGCCTCGTACGGGCTAAGCACGCGAAGGCCCTGGGCCTCGGCCCGCGCCCGGCTCTTGCTCCCCTCCGGCAGCCCGACGCGTACGTCGACGCCGGAGTCGCGCAGCGACAGCGCGTGGGCGTGGCCCTGGCTACCGAATCCCAGGACGGCAACATTGCGGCCCTGGATCAAGGACAGGTCCGCGTCCTCGTCGTAAAACATCTGTGCAGGCACTTCGTAGTCTCCCTTGGTGTGTGGTCGTGGTGAAGTTAGCGCACAGCGATGCGTGCTGTCTCGGCGCCCTATCCGGTACGAACAGCTTTCAGGCGCTCGCTGCGCTGGTTCCGATCGGTGAGCGACCGGTTTCCGCGGCCCAAAGCAACAAGACCAGACTGTACGAGCTCCCGGATCCCGTAAGGCTCGAACAATTGAAGCAGGGCGTCCAGTTTGGCCGGGCTGCCGGTGGCCTCGACGGTGATCACATCAGCGGTAAGATCGACCGCCTTGGCGCCGAAGAGGCCGATGATCTCGATCAGCTGGCCACGGGTTTCGGCTGTTGCCTTGACCTTGACCAGTACCAGCTCACGACGGATCGCACTCTCCTCCAGCTCCACGATCTTGAGCACCTCGATCAGCTTGTTGAGCTGCTTGATGATCTGCTCGAGGACGATATCTTCGACGTTGACCTGGAGGGTGATACGCGACATCTCAGCTGACTCGGTTGGTCCGACCGCAAGCGACTCGATGTTGTAACCGCGTCGGGAGATCAGGCCAGCGATGCGCGCCAGGACGCCCGGCCTGTTCTGCACCAGCACGCTCAGGATGTGGGTGTTAGGACTGGTGGCCATCATCACAACTCCTCCTCATCCCAGGCTGGCGCCATGTCGCGGGCGACCTTGATCTCGTCGTTGCTGGTGCCAGCGGCAACCATGGGCCAGACCATCGCGTCCTTGTGCACGACGAAGTCGACCACAACGGGCACATCGTTGATCGAGTTCGCCTTTTCAATCACCGCGTCAACGTCCGCAGGCTCCTCAGCGCGCAGCCCGACGCACCCCATCGCCTCGGCCAGCTTCGGGAAGTCAGGAATCCGATTGGTGTTCAGATCAGTGTTGGAGTACCGGCCCTGGTAGAACAGCGTCTGCCACTGCCGGACCATACCGAGACTCTGGTTGTTGATTATCCCGATCTTGATCGGAATGCCTTCCAGCGCGCACGTGGCGAGCTCCTGGTTGGTCATCTGGAAACAGCCGTCGCCGTCGATGCCCCAAACGATCTTGTCGGGCTGCCCCACCTTGGCACCCATGGCCGCAGGTACGCAGTAGCCCATAGTCCCGAGCCCGCCTGAGTTGAGCCAGCGACCTGGCAGCTCCCACGGCAGATAGTGCGACGCCCACATCTGGTGCTGCCCGACACCTGCCGCGTAGTAGGCGTCCGGCCCGGTGATCTCACCGATCCGTTTGATCACATACTGCGGCGAGAGGCTGCCGTCTGCCGGCTCGTCATACCCGGTCGGGTAGCGCCGCTTGAGGTCTTGCAGATAGCTCATCCACTCGTCGACATTGGGCCGCCGCTCAGCTGGCCGGAGCAGGCTGATCAGCTCGGAGATCACGTCCTTGCAGTCGCCGACGATAGGCACATCCGCGACACGGTTCTTGGAGATCTCGGCGGGATCGATGTCGGCGTGGATCACTTTCGCCAGCGGCGCGAAGGTAGAGAGCTGGCCGGTCACCCGGTCGTCGAAACGGGTGCCGAGCGCAATCAGCAGATCGCTGCGCTGCAATGCCCCGACTGCGGCCACCGTGCCGTGCATGCCCGGCATACCCATGTTCTGCGGATGACTGTCGGGGAAGACGCCGCGCGCCATCAAAGTGGTGATCAGCGGTATGCCGGTCAGCTCGGCGAGTTCTTTGAGCTCGGACCAGGCGCGGGCCCTCACCACGCCGCCACCGACGTACAACACCGGTCGGCGTGATTCGGCAATGAGCCGGCCTGCCTCCCGCACCTGCTTGCTGTGCGGCCGACTCACCGGACGGTAACCAGGAAGATCCAGTTGGCGCGGCCATTCGAATCGGGTCTTGGCCTGTAGCGCATCTTTGGTGATATCGACAAGGACCGGCCCTGGCCGTCCGGTGCCGGCGATGTGGAATGCCGCCGCGATAGCCGCGGCGATATCACCCGGCTTGGTGATCAGGTAGCTGTGCTTGGTGATCGGCATGGTGATGCCGCGGATGTCGGCTTCCTGGAAAGCGTCGGTGCCGATTGCCGCGCTGCCTACCTGTCCGGTGATGGCCACGATCGGAACGGAGTCCATATGGGCGTCGGCGATGGGCGTGACGAGATTGGTTGCGCCGGGGCCGGAGGTTGCCATGCATACGCCGACCTTCCCGGTCGCCACGGCGTAGCCTTCGGCGGCGTGGCCGGCGCCTTGCTCGTGTCGCACCAGGATGTGGCGGACCTTCTCGGAATCGAAGAGCGGGTCGTAGGCAGGAAGAATCGCACCACCCGGAATCCCGAATACGACGTCTGCCCCAACGCGCTCGAGCGATCTGACGAGAGACTGCGCTCCGGTCAGCTCATCTGCTCTGTCGTTCTCAGACATCTCGGGTCTCCTTGCCCCTGACGACCCCGCCGTTGGGATCCGTTGTGGATGTTACGCCTGCGCACGCAGGGCCTCGCGCCAACAAAAAACCCCCGCTGCCAGCTGGCAGACGAGGGAGCGTGTCGGTGATGAGCTGAGCTCAGCCGACACGCTGTCTTACGATGAGAAGGTCCCCTGTGCGCACGCGGCAACAATAGCCGCCCGGCAGCCCCAGTCAATTCTCGGTCGCATGCGTCTTGCGATCCGGAAGGACCCTCGGGCGGCCTAGTAAAGCGCGTGCCTAGACCGACGTAAGGTCGGGGAATGCGCCGTGCCGCCGCTGCGCTCCTGCTCCTGGTGCTTACCGTCGGATGTTCTGCGGCGGCGCCTGGCTCCGCGTCCACCAGCCCTGCACCCGCGACTGGCAGCACGTCAGCGGCGCCAAGCGCTAGCCCTACCACAACAACGCCGAGCCCGACAGCGGTCGGCACGCCCACACCACGGGCCACACCACGACCGGCTATGAACGCACGGGCTGCGCTCCGCGACATCGTCCACTTAGCGTCCGAGATCGGCCCGCGGGAAGCCACCTCAGACAACTACGCCGAGGCCGCCGCGTTCGTGCAGTCGCGATTCGAGCGCCTCGACTACGACGTGCGACGGACCAAAGTACCCGTACCCTCCGGAACCTCCTGGGGCACGCCGGTGCGCCGGGGGACCTCGCTGAACGTGATCGCGGAACCGAAGGGCTTCGACCCAAAGGAGCCGCACGTCGTCATCGGTGCGCATCTCGATACCGTGCCGGTCGCGCCGGGTGCGGAGGACAACGCGTCTGGAATCGCAGTCCTGCTGCAGCTGGCTGCGATGGTGAGCCAACAGCCGGCGGCGCTACCCGTGCAGTTCATAGCCTTCGGCGCGGAGGAGCCCCGCGGTAGCGGTGATGGGCTGCATCACTTCGGCTCGCGGCAACATGTTGCCGATCTTTCGCGCTCAGAGCGTCGTGCCGTCGAGGCGATGGTGTCTCTCGATCGGGTCGGCGTACGCGCCGGCTATGTGCCTATCTGCACGGCGACCGAGCGAGGCACCCGGCTCCGGGACGCCATGCGGGCGGCGGCGCGGCGCGACGATATCGCCACACGCGCATGCACGAACTACACAAGCGACCACTGGTCGTACGCAAAGGCCGGCGTCCCAGCCGTCCGACTCGGCAGCATCCCCTACGCCGGCTATCACTCGCGTGGCGACGTGCCAAGCGTCGTCGATCGGCGTCAGCTCGATCGCGTCGGCCGGACGGTGTGGGCGTGGTTGCGGACTCTGAACTGACCGCAGCTCACTGGGCAAACGGTCCACGGCCGCTGTTCCACACGTCGTCGAGAATGCCTTTCGCTCGATCGCCGCGGATGAGCCGTGGAGTGAAGGCGTTGTCGATCACGTACGGCACGGGCTCGACCGCCTTCACGGCGCCATCCCACAGCACGATCTCCACGAAGATGCCTTCACGTGTCTTGGTCTGGAAATCCATGTCGAAGATGAAATTGCCGAGGGAGTGCACGACGACTGCCGACCCAGCCAGCTCCAGGCCCTGGACCCAGTGCGGATGCCCACCGATCACCAGATCAGCGCCGGCATCAGCGAAGGCGCGGGCAGCGACCCGCTGGCTGGACTCGGCACGGTGCGTGTATTGGGTGCCCCAGTGGGTGAGCACCACGGCGACCTCAACTCGCTTGCTGAGGGCTCGGATGTCGGAGCTGATGCGCTGCAGTTGAGAGCGATTCAGCGGACCGGTACGTGGTGGCATGTTGAGTCGATTGCTGCCGGCCCGGGTGCGGGTTGCCGCCGGTGTCTCGCCGATGGAGTCGACAGCCAGGAAGCCGACCCGTACGCCGTCCCGCTCGATGATGACTGGACGGCGGGCCGCGGTGACATCGCGCCCGGCACCGACGGTCTCGATTCCGCCCGAGTCGAAGCGGGCAAGCGTCTGCCGTAGTGCCCGATCGCCGTAGTCCCCGACGTGGTTATTCGCCAGCGACACCAGGTCGAATCCCGCCGCCCGCAGCGCAGGTCTGACCCGCGGGCTGGCGGCAAAAGAATCACCGCCCTGCGTGGGTGACCCGTCGGCGGACAGCGTCGACTCGAAGTTTCCGACGGTGATCTCGGCAGCGGCTAACTGCTTGGCGAGAGGCTTCAGCGGCGCACCTGGGTCGTCACGGTGTCGGTCGCCGACCCGGCGGCCGAGCATGATGTCGCCGACGGCAGTCATGGTGGTGACCTCGGGTACTGGTCGCGCAGACCGAGTTTGGAGCGGATAGCGCTCCGGTTCCCGCAACGGATGGCGCCCGCCAACCGTGAGCACCCGGACCCGGGCGTCCACAGCGTCGGCCGGCACGATGCCCAGCACGTCGCGGCTGGCCCGCACCTCACGCAGCACATCGCCGGCTCGGCGTTCCTTCGTGCTGAGCACCCGCATCTTTCCGCCGGACTGTCCGATGTCTGACCAACGGGTTGCTCCCGACGCCACAGCCTTGCGAGCCTCGGCCACCGCCACATCGGCCGTCGGCCGGGTGGCGTGGACGACAAGCGCGAGCGGCACCGAATATGCCGGCGATGGGGCGCGTGTGGCTGGAGGCGGGCTGACGTTAGGTGAGCTGGATGTGGCCGGTGCGGAGCCTCCCGCAGGCGGTGACGGCTGCGGGTCCTCGGCCGTTGTCTGGCAGCCGGCGAGCAGCAACACGACCAGCGCGGCAAGCCCTGCTCGCGCCATCATTCCGCCAGAGTAGGCGCCTCCTTGACTGGGCGCGCCGCTGTCACCTCGTCTCAATCGGTACGTCGCGAAGCAGTGCCAGGCACGGTACGGGTTCCGAGCAGGCGGGCGTGGATGTCGCCGGGGAACCGCACCGTGAATCGTGTGTCACCGATCCAGGACTTCAACTCATTGATTCGCTGGTCGATCTCGCGTCGGCGGGCAGCCGTGACCCGCTCAAAATAATGGGTGTGGATCGTCCCATCCTTGGTCTGCGCCCAGGCCCCGACCACCCGCCCATCCACCCACAGGCTCGGGCCGCCGTTGCCCGCGCTGTCGAACACCTCCATAGAGGTCTTCGGCAGATACCAGTCCCTTTGCTTCCAGCCCATGATCGTCGGATCTAGCCCGGGCAGTACCGCCACCCACGGCTCGACCGGCCCGAGGGGCGGATCATCGACAGCCAGCCATCCTGGCCCGACGTCCAGTTCGGCCTGCACCGCCCCACAGTCGGCTAGCGCCTGCCTCGTCCGGCTCATGGTCCAGCCCATCCACCACTGCAGATCTGCCGTCGTTGCCGGCCCGAACCGCCGCAACCAGCGACCGGCCAAGTCGGCAGCCGCCTGCCGCGGATCCAGATCCCCGAGCCCGCCCGGCAGCCAGGTTTCCGCGTCGACGTACCGGTAGGCGCCGTTGATCCAGTTGCTCGGCCTGGCTCGCAGCATCTGGCCCGCAAAGCCGAGGATGTAGAGCACCCGAGTGTGGGCCGACTGCACCGCGGCGTACGCCTTGCCGGGTGCGAGTTGCAACCGCTGGCGCAATGCGGTGGACCGCTGGCCAACCTCGCGGGCGGTGCTTGGGCCATGTTGCCGGAGGTCGGCCAGCACCTGTTCCTCCGCCTCGGCCAGCCATCGCTCCGGATCTGCGACTCCGCTCGTCGCCAGCAACTGACAGGTGCGCCGCCGCTCGGTGGCGAGTAAATCGCGGGTCGCCGCGGCGTGCATCAGCCGAACAACAGGCGGTGTTCCAACCCACAGAGTCCTTCGCATCCCGTGATGTCGGATCAGGCTGCGATCGGTGTACAGCGCTTGCTCCACTGCCTCGATCGAGGGATGCACCATCCGCGCCATCGCCGACAAGAAAACGGTGACCGGGTCGGAAGAGTGCAGGGTCACCAGGTCGTCAGCGAGCTGGGGAAGGTTGTCAGTTCGAGTACGCGGTAGCAGCAGATGCCGCTCGGCGAGTCTGGCCCGTCGCTCCTCATTTTCGATGCGTACGCCCACGCCCTTGACGGTAGCGAGCCGCGCCGACAATGGGTCTCCCCCGCTCCGTGCTCGGTCAGCCGCAGATGGCGCCCACGTTCGCTGACTGGACGAGCTTGACGTACTTGGCCAATACCCCACGAGGCGCGGGTCGGGGAGTTGGGGTCCACGCTTCCCGCCGGCGTTCCAGTTCGGCTTCGTCGAGAGTTACGTCAAGCCGGCCGTTCGCCACATCCAAGACGATCTCGTCACCGTCGGAAAGAAAGGCGATGGGGCCGCCATCGACCGCCTCCGGGGCAATGTGGCCCACACACAGGCCGGTGGTCCCGCCGGAAAAGCGGCCGTCGGTGATCAACATGACGTCCTTGCCAAGACCAGCGCCCTTGATCGCTGCGGTGATGGCCAACATCTCACGCATTCCAGGCCCGCCTTTGGGTCCTTCGTACCGGATGACGACCACATCGCCAGCAGTGACGATGCCGTTCTCGAGGGCATCCATCGCGGCACGTTCGCCGTCGAAGACGCGCGCTGTTCCCCGCCACACTTCGGTGTCGAATCCTGCGCTTTTGACCACTGCACCTTCCGGCGCCAGCGAGCCATGCAGGATCGTGATACCGCCGGTCGGGTGAATCGGGTTGTCCAGGGCGCGGAGGATTCTGCCATCCACGTCAGGTGGCGCGATGTCGTCAAGATTCTCCGCCATGGACTTGCCGGTCACCGTCAGGCAATCTCCATGGAGCAGGCCGGCGTCGAGCAAAGCCTTCATCACAACAGGCACTCCCCCGACCCGATCCACATCTGTCATGACGTAGCGCCCGAAAGGCTTCAGGTCACCCAGGTGGGGCACCCTACGGCCGACTCGTACGAAGTCGTCGAGGCTGAGTTCAACCTCGGCCTCATGGGCAATCGCCAGCAGATGCAGCACTGCGTTTGTGGAGCCCCCGAAAGCCATGGTGACCGCAATGGCGTTCTCAAATGCTTCCTTGGTGAGGATCTGACGAGCGGTGATGCCCTGGCGCAGCATCTCGACCACTGCCATGCCGCTCTTACGGGCGAAGCCGTCGCGGCGGCGGTCAACGGCAGGCGGTGCAGCGGAGCCGGGCAACGACATGCCCAGGGCCTCAGCGGCGCTTGCCATGGTGTTGGCGGTGAACATGCCGCCGCAGGCGCCCTCACCCGGGCAGACCGCCTTCTCGATCTTGGTCAATTCGTCGCGACTGATCAACCCCTTGACGCAGGCACCCACGGCCTCGAAGGCGTCGACGAGGGTCACTTCTTTGTCGCCGACATAGCCGGGCATGATCGAGCCGGCGTACAAGAAAACCGAAGCAAGATCAAGACGAGCAGCCGCCATCAGCATGCCAGGGAGTGACTTGTCACATCCGGCGAGCAACACCGAGCCATCCATCCGCTCAGCAAGCATGACCGTCTCCACCGAATCAGCGATGATCTCTCGGCTGACCAAGGAGTAGTGCATGCCCTCATGGCCCATCGAGATGCCATCGGAGACCGAGATGGTGCCGAACTCCATCGGGTAGCCGCCTGCCGCGTGTACCCCGTCCTTGACCGCCTTAGCCAGCCGGTCCAGGGAGAGGTTGCACGGAGTGATCTCGTTCCAACTGGAGGCGACGCCGATCTGCGGCTTGGTCCAGTCCTCATCGGTCATACCGACGGCGCGAAGCATGCCACGGGATCCGGTGGCTTCCAAGCCGTCGGTGACCACTCGGGAACGGGGCTTGATGTCGATGCCGTTGCCGGATGTCGGGTCGGCTCCCTCGGTGGTGACGCTCTCCTGAGTCATGGCGGTCAATCTAGCTGTTCGGCGTCCGGAGAACGGCTGGACCCAGTCTGCTGGCCGGGGATCAGGGAGCGGCGACGAGGGCCGGCCTAGCGCGGGCCGTGACGACCAGCTGCCACGCGAGCCCAACCAGCAAGATCACACCGAGCATCGGGCCGAGATTGGCTACTAGCTGCTGTAGAAAGTCGAACTGGCGCTCCCGGCCGCCGGCGTACGGCAGCACGGCCAGCGGTAAGCACACAGATACCCAGACCACCCAGAGCCCACCGACGTACCGGGCCCAGCGCGGCACGCCTGGAGACAGCACAGCCATCGCCATCGGGAGGATCCACACATAGTGGTGCGTCCACGACAGTGGCGACGCCACGCAGGTGGTGAGTCCCACGATGGCGACCGCGAAGACTTTCTCGTTGTTGCGCCACCAGGACTCGGCAACCAGGCAGCCAAGCACCGCCAAGACTCCCGCCACGGCGAGGCCGAGCAACGTCGTAGTCCGTGAGGAGTCACCGAGCCGGAAGAACACCCCGAGCAGCGATTGGTTGCCGGTGTACAGCGGTGAGGCCGTACGAGTGTCACCCCCGGACAGTCCGCCGAAGAACACCACCGTCTCCCGGAAGAGCAGGATCGCGCCAATCCCGGTAAAGACTCCAAAGCTGATGATCGCGGTAATCGCCGCCCGCCGCTTGCCGATCAAGAACATGAAGATCACGAAGAGCGCTGGGGTCAGCTTGATCGCTGCAGCCAAGCCGATCAAGGTGCCCTGCGGGATTCGTCGTGGCTGATCTGGCGGATCAGGGAGCAGGTCAGCAATCACCAGCGCCATCAGCACCGTGTTCACCTGGCCGTACCCGAGAGTGGTGCGGATCGGCTCGACCGCGAGCAGCACTGCAATGCCGAGCAACCCGAGCTTCCAGCCACGTGGCGCGCCGCAGCGCTTCAGCACCGATTGCTGAGCCCAAACCAAACCGCCTGTCCAGACCACCTGCCAGAAGACGTACGGGCCGAAGGCAAGCGGCGTCATCAAGATCGCCGCGATCGGCGGATAGATGAAGTAGAGATTCCAGAACGGCGTTGTGGCGGCAAAGATGTCCTTGCCGGCCAACATGTCCTTGACCGCGTACACGTAGACCTGCAGGTCGATCGTGGACGGCGCCCAGGGGACGAGCTTCCCGTACTGGATGATGTACGGCAAGATCAACAACGCGACCACCATCGGCGGCAGGAACTCCACTGCCGCGCGAGTCAGCCGCCGACTGACCGGTAATGATGTCGCTGGAGCCGAACGGGTCGGCAGGGTCACGCGCCCGCCTGTATCTGGCTGTAGACCGAATCCAGCTCTCCATCGGGTGCGGCACCTGGATTGATCAGTAGGCGCAGGCCAGGCTCGTCGGCGTAGCGCGGCACGACGTGCATGTGGGTGTGGAAAACTTCCTGCCCGGCCGCATCGCCCGCGGACAGCAGCAGGTTGATCCCGTCCGCGGCAAGCCGCTGCTTCAGCAGCCTCGCAACAGCGTCCACGGCTGGAGCGATCTCGGTCAATGAACCACTGCCAGTGATGACGTCGGTGACGTGCCGTCTCGGCACCACCAACGAGTGCCCGCGATGCCATGCGGCGATGTCAAGAAAGGCCACCGCCCGATCATCTTGGTAGATCCGCCGGGAGGGCAGTTCCCCGGAAACGATCTTGCAGAAAATGCAATTGGGGTCAATGTGATGAGTCTCAGGCGTCTCGAAAGGCGTCATGTGATCCTGTTCTCCAGTTCCTTGCCTGCGGCAAAACGACCCAGTTGGGCGGCGATGAGTCGGTCGGCGCGTGGGAAGAACGCGGAGCTTGCCCCGCCCACGTGAGGCGAGATCAATACGCCGGGGGTACGCCACAGCGGGTGCTCGGGTGGCAGCGGCTCCGGATCGGTGACGTCGAGGGCTGCGCGGATCCTGCCGGTCGAGGTCTCGGCCAGTAGCGCACCGGTGTCAACAAGTTTGCCCCGGGCGACATTCACCACCAAAGCCCCATCCGGCATCGCGGCAAGCTCGCTGCTGCCGATCATCCCCTCGGTCTGGGGCGTATGCGGTGCCACCAGAATGACGACGTCGGCCAGCGGCAGCAGCTCCGGAAGACTCTCGGTTGGGTGCACCTCCACCGGCTCGGTGCGTGGTCGACGGGCCACCCTGGTCACCGACGCGACCTCAAAGCCGGCCAGCCTGCGCTCGATCGCGGCACCGATGTTGCCGTACCCAATGATCAACACCCGTTGGTCGGCGAGCGAGATGCCGAGCTGGATCCCCTCCCAGATACCGCTCGGCTGGTTCCGCGCATAGTGATCGAGATAGCGGCCGCTTGCCAACGCCAGAGCAATGGCCAACTCGGCGGTGCTGGCATCGTGTACTCCAGCCGCATTGCACAAGGTCACGCCGTCGGGAACGAACGGTAGGAAGTTCTCCACGCCTGCCGTCAGGGTCTGTATCACCTTGAGCCGGCTCATCTCGCCGACTCGGTCGAGAACTTCCTCGCCCTTCATGTACGGCAGCACGTAGAACTCGACGTCGGCCACCGTGTCCGGCCAGTTGCCCCCATCGGCCCGATAGCAGTCGACGTAGAGACCGTCTGGGATGCCTCCGAGTCGCTGCTCGGCCTCCTCGGCGCTGGCGTACGGCAGCCAGACGACCTTTCCCGGTTTCTGCACTGGCTCAGTGTCCCGCTATCGGAGCGAGTGCGGCATGGCGTACCGGAAATCCTGCGGCCTCGATCGCCGACTTGACCTCGGCGATCCGCAACGTACCGAAGTGAAAAACGGTCGCCGCCAGTACCGCATCGGCGCCCGCGGCGATCGCCGGTGGAAAATCCGCCGCCCGACCTGCTCCGCCGGATGCGATCAGCGGCACGTCAACAACCGCACGTACCGCCCGGATCATCTCGAGGTCGAAGCCGTCGGTAGTGCCATCGGCATCCATGGAATTGAGGAGGATCTCACCAACCCCTTGATCCACGCCGCGGCGGGCCCATTCCACCGCGTCCAGGCCTGCGGCCGTCCGCCCGCCGTGGGTGGTCACCTCAAATCCAGAGGGCGCCCAGTCCGCCCGGCGAGCGTCGACCGAAAGGACCAGCACCTGGTTGCCGAACCGGCGGGTGATCTCTCCGATCACCTCTGGCCGCCGGATGGCCCCAGTGTTGATCGCCACCTTGTCAGCTCCCGCGCGCAGCAAGACGTCGACATCATCCACCGAGCCGACACCGCCGCCCACCGTCAGCGGGATGAATACCGTCTCGGCAGTCCGGCGCACCACCTCGAGTGTGGTCTCCCTGCCCTCCACCGATGCCGAAATGTCGAGGAAGGTCAGTTCGTCGGCTCCTTCGGCGTCATAGAAAGCGCCGAGTTCCACCGGATCGCCGGCGTCCCGCAGCGCGACGAAGTTGACGCCCTTGACCACCCGACCAGCGTGCACGTCCAAACACGGGATGACACGAACGGCGACAGTCACGACGAACACTCTAGGCGAGGAGACACATCACAGATCCGGACCAGCACTACCAGCCACGGCATTACGCTGACGAGCATGCCCCAGCTCGATGAAAGGTTTCTTGCGCTGCCCCTGCGGGCGTTGAGCGATGCCGCCCTCTCCAAGGCAAAAGAGCTGGGGTGCACTCATGCCGAAGTCCGCGTGGAGCGGTTGCGCCAGGCCTACCGCAGCTTCCGTGATCATGTACTGGAAACCACAGCCGATGGCCAGATTCTCGGCTTGTCGGTTCGTGTCGTCCACAACGGTGTCTGGGGGTTCGCCTCCGACATCACGTTGTCGACAGACTCCGCAGCTCACCTGGCGGAGCGCGCGGTAACAACAGCAAGAGTGTCCCGCCCGCTGACGCCCGCCTCGGTCGAGTTGGCCGACGAGAACATCTATGCCGACGCTACGTGGGTGTCTGCCTATGAGGTGGACCCGTTCGAGGTTGACGAAGCCACGAAGACCGGGCGGGTCCTGGGACTCAATGAGGTGCTGCTTGCCGCGCCGGGTGTGACACACGCGACCGCGATCCTCGGCTACGTCCATGAGAACAAGTACTTTGCGAACCTTGCGGGTACCAGCACGACCCAGCAACGGGTCCGCCTCCAGGCTCAGCTGACCGCAGTCAGCGTTGGCGCTCATGGTTTCGCGACCATGCGTACCACGGCTCCACCGACCGGCCGAGGGTGGGAGTACCTGACCGGCACCGGTTGGGACTTCGATGCCGAGGTGGCCGAGATTCCCGAGCTGCTGGCCGCCCATGTTGCCGCCCCCTCCGTCGAAGCCGGCCCTTACGACCTGGTGATCCATCCCAGCAACCTGTTCCTGACCATCCACGAGTCAATCGGGCACGCGACCGAGCTGGATCGCGCATTGGGCTACGAGGCGGCGTACGCCGGCACTTCCTTTGCGACCTTCGACCAGCTCGGCACGCTGCAGTACGGCAGTGAGGTGATGAACGTGACTGGGGATCGGCTGGTCGACCACGGCTTGGCCACCATTGGCTACGACGATGAGGGGGTTGCCCAGCAGCAGTTCGACGTGATCTCCGGCGGCACTCTCGTCGGCTACCAGCTGAACCGGCAGATGGCCGCCGAAAAGGGCTTCGGGCGCTCGAATGGCTGCGCGTACGCCGACTCCCCTGGCCACATTGCGATGCAGCGGATGCCCAACATCTCGCTTCAGCCGGCTCCGGGCGGGCCCAGCACCAGCGACTTGATCTCCGGTGTTGACAAAGGCATTTACATCGTCGGTGACAAGTCCTGGTCGATCGATATGCAGCGCTACAACTTCCAGTTCACCGGACAGCGGTTCTACAAGATCGACAAGGGCAGGTTGGCCGGGCAGCTGAAGGATGTCGCCTACCAGGCCACGACAACCGACTTTTGGCGGGCTATGGAGGCTGTTGGCAGCCCTGACACCTACGTCCTGGGTGGCGCCTTCAATTGCGGCAAGGGACAGCCTGGGCAGATCGCCCCGGTATCGCATGGCTGCCCATCAGCGCTGTTTCGCAAGGTGAATGTGCTGAACACCCAAGCCGAAGGCGGTCAGCAATGAGCGCCGTGGCCAGCCCGCAGGACCTCGTCGAGCGAGCGCTCAGCGTCGCGACCGAGCCTTGTGTGCTCTGGGTCAGCGAACATGCCGAGGCCAACCTGCGTTGGGCCAACAATGCCTTGATCACGAACGGCGAGATGCGCAGCCGGAGACTTACCGTCACCGCAATTGCCGAAGTTGCGGGTGGGACTGCGGCCGGGACCGTCACCCAGGAGATTGCCGGAGCGGAGGATGTCGACGGCGTCGTGGCAGCCGCCGAGCATCTGGCGCGGGCGGCACGGCCGGCTGAGGATGCCTCGCCGATGGTCGAGAACTATGCCCACCGCGATGCCTGGGCGGAGCCGCCGGAGACCACCAGCATCGATGTCCTTAGCGAGGTGGCGAAAGGGCTCGGTGTGGCTTTTGACAGCGCTCACGCGGCGCAGCAACTGCTGTTTGGCTTTGCAGAGCACTCGGTGGCGACCACGTATCTGGGCAGCAGCACCGGTCTACGGCGCCGTGGCGTGCAACGAACCGGCCGGCTGGAACTCAACGCCAAGACAGCTGATCTCGCATCCTCGGCTTGGCTGGGACGGGCGACCCGAGACTTCTCCGATGTTGATATTGCCGAGGCGGTCGATGAGCTGGCCACCCGATTGGGCTGGGCAGCGACGAAGCTGAATCTGCCTCCCGGCAGGTACGAGACGCTGCTGCCGCCCAGTGCGATTGCGGACTTGATGATCTATGCGTACTGGACGGCCAATGCCCGCGACGCAGAAGAGGGTCGCAACGTGTTCGCGGCTGGGAACGGCACGACCAAGATCGGGCAGCGACTGGCTGAACTCCCGATCAATCTCACGTCAGATCCGCTGTACCCAGGTCTGGAGACCATCCCGTTTGTCGATTTCACCTCCTCCGGCGACGACACCTCCTGGGCGTTTGACGGCGGCTTGCCGATCGAGGAGACGACCTGGATTCAGAACGGGGTGCTGCGGGAGCTGATCCGCAACCGCGCCCATGCTGCGCGGACAGGTACCCAGCCGACACCTCCAGCGGACAACCTGATCATGGAGGGTGGCGGCACAGCCAGCCTGCAACAGATGATCTCCACGACCAAAAGAGGCCTGCTGCTGACCTGTCTGTGGTACATCCGCGAGGTCGACCCCGAGCGCTTGTTGCTGACTGGGCTGACGCGCGATGGGGTCTATCTCGTCGAGGACGGGGAGGTGGTCGGAGCTGTCAACAACTTCCGCTTCAACGACTCGCCGATCGAGTTGTTAGGCCGGATCAGCGAGATCGGTGCTGCCGAGCTGACCTTGTGCCGGGAGTGGAATGACTACTTCAACCGTACGATCATGCCGCCCATCCGAGTGCCCGACTTCAACATGTCGACCGTCAGCCAGGCCTCCTAGCAATACCCCGTTAGCACCGCCTCCGCAACACAGGCATAAGTGCGCTCCCGGCACAGCCGAGAGTACGGTCGGGGAATCTGGATGTCCCGACCGATACCCGTCGCACTGAGGGGAGTTGATTGTTGCCTCATGTGCTGCGGTGGTTGATCGGCCTGGCAACCTCGCTGGTCGGAAATCACATCTATCTGGTCACGCTCGCCTGGGTCGCTGTGCAGACGACCACGCCGGTGAACGTCGGCTTGATCCTGGTGGCGGGTGCCATCCCTCAGGCTGCTCTGCTGTTAGTGGGGGGAGTATTCGTCGATCGGATCGGCCCCAAGCCGACCATCATCGCCTCAGACGTGCTGCGGACCTTGATAATGGTCGTCTTCGCGATCGTCGTGGCCGGGGGCGATGTCAGCCCGCTGCTGCTGGGCACGCTGGCTGTGATGTTCGGCTTGGTCGACGGCTTCTTCCTGCCGGCCATCAACACCGCCCCTAGGTACCTGGTGCCGCGTGGAACCATCACTCGGGTCGTCGCGGCGAAGACGATCGTGGCCCGGGGCGCCGAATTCGTCGGCGCACCCCTGGGCAGCTGGCTGCTGGTCGTGGCCAGTGCCGTTGCCGCGTTCTGGGTCAACGCCTGGCTGTTCGCGGTGTCGGTCTTCTTCTTAGCCATTACCCGGATGGCCCTACCTCAGGAGGCTCCAGGCCCGGTAGCAGTGCCTCACTCTCAACCGAGCTCAAGCAAGTCCGAGGTGTCGGTGTGGGCCGACCTCGTGGCTGGTATCCGGTTGATCCGCGGGTATCGGACTCTGACGACGTTGCTGATCGTGGTATTCGTCGCGGAACTTGGGTTCAGCGGGCCGATGATTGCCGGAGTGCCCCTGCTGGCCAACGAGACCGGTTGGGGTGTGCGAACAGTCGGATGGGTTCTGGGGGGCTTCGGCCTCGGGGCTGCTGCCGCGGCCGGCTTCCTTCTGTGGCGCAAGACCCTCCGCCGCACTGGGCTCGCCGCCCTATCCGGGCTGACGGCGATGGGCTTCAGCGTCCTGGGGCTCGGACTGCTGCCAGCATTAGGACTACCAGTGTCGACAGCGTTACTTGCCGCTGGAGTCCTCGGCCTCACCTCGGGCATCGGCGCGGGGTTTTACGGCACGCTGATCAGTTCCGCCGTGCTGCAGCTCGCGCCAACCGGTCAAATCGGTCGGGTGATGGGTGCGCTGTCCTTCTCCAGCATGGCCGCAGTCCCCATCACCTACGCCCTCACCGGACTGCTGACCGGTGCATCGAGCGCACAGGTCCCTTTCCTGATCGGAGGGGCGCTCATCCTGCTGGTTGCGGTAGCGGCTCTCGCAACCCCTGAGGTGCGTCGTCTGGCGATTGATCGGACAGATTCCGCCAGAAACAAGGTCGGCTGAACAACTGATCTACGGGAGATCGGCACCAGTCAGATCGTCGCCCTCGTCGGAGGCCATCTCGGGCGCGTAGGTGACCACACCGCGGCGCATCGAGCGCACCAGCAGCCGGGCCGTCTCCCGTAGCTCACCCGGACCGGCCGCGTCCGCGATCTGTCCTGCGAAATCGGCGACCTGGCGGATCCAACGAACGAAGTCCCCGGCCGTCAAGTCAGTGCCTTCCAACACCACCGGTAGTGTCCGGCCAGCCGCCCAACCGAACGCCACCTCACTGAAGCCGATATCGGGTTCGGGTCCACGCTCCAGCCTTGTGTCGCGCTCCACCAGCGACACCTCACGCCAGATCCGGCGTACCTCTGCCATCGCATCGTTGGTCCGGGCATCTGGCATCCGTGGCCGGCGACCTGCCTGGTCGTTCTTCCTCGCCTCAAAGACCAGGGAGGCCAAGGCGGCGGCCAGCTGTGGATGGGTCAGTCCAGTGAAGACGCCCGCCCGAATGCACTCGGCCGCAACCAGATCCAACTCCGCATAGATCCGGGCAAGCATCCTGCCTTGCTCGCTGACCTGGCCACCGCCCTCTCCGGTGAGATAGCCGAGCGACTCCAGTACCAGGCAGATCTTGTCGAAGTGATTGGCGATGGTGTTGCTGCGAGACGCCATCCGGGCCTCCAGCCGGGCGTTCTCCCGCTCGAGCCGCTGCCCACGTTCCGCCCAGCGCATATGCGTCTCGCGGTCCGGGCAGCTGTGGCAGGGATGGCGCCGTACGGCGGCATGAAGATGATCAAGTTGCGCTTGAGTTTCCCGATCGACCCCGGCCGGCCGGCGGCGGCCTTGGTCAAGATCGATTTCGCTGAGCCGGGCGCGCAGCGCGGCAGCAAGATTACGCCGGGATGCGGCGTCCTTTGGATTGAAGTGTTTGCCGATCTTCATGCGACCCCGCACCTGCGGCGGCGTGGGAAAGTCAGTAAGTGACAATCGCCGCACATGGCGTTCCTCGGTGAGCACCAGTGGTCGCGGCGTCTCGTGATCGTGACGAACGCCCGGATCGATGATCACCGCCCAACCCTGGCTCTTCCCACTGGGTACCCGGACGATATCGCCAGGCTTCAAGATCGACAGCGCCTGCAACGCCTCAGCCCGGCGGTCCGAGTGTCGCTCGCGGGCGGCCGAGGCTTCCAGATCGGCAAGCTCTGCCCGCAGGCTCGCGTACGCCCGAAAGTCGCCAAGCTCGCAGGCCGCCGCAGCCCAATAGCCCTCAATTGCCTCCTCGTTCCGTGCCAAGGTGCGGGCTGCCCCGACTACCGAACGGTCCGATTGGAACTGCGCAAAGGATTGCTCGAGGAGGGTACGGGCACGTTCCCGCCCGACGCTTGCCACCAGGTTCACTGCCATGTTGTAGGTCGGGGCGAAGGAGGACCTCAGCGGATAGGTACGACGCGAGGCCAGCCCAGCAACCGCCCGTGGATCGAGGCCGGGTTGCCAGAGCACCACCGCGTGACCTTCGACATCGATCCCGCGCCGCCCCGCGCGACCGGTCAATTGGGTGTACTCCCCCGCCGTGACGTCAGCGTGGGTCTCGCCGTCGAACTTCACCAGCTTTTCCAGCACCACTGACCGGGCCGGCATGTTGATGCCCAATGCCAACGTCTCGGTAGCGAAGACCACCTTGATCAGCCCACGAACGAAGGCCTCTTCGACGCACTCCTTGAACGCGGGCAGCATGCCGGCGTGATGTGCGGCCACGCCCATGCTGAGAGCCTCAGCGAAGCGGTCGTAGTCGAGCGCCTGCAAATCGCTGTCAGAGAGTCCGGAGAGGTGCCGCTCGATGATCGCAGCAATCTCCTGCTCCTCGACGCGGCTGGTGAGCCGGACCCTGGACGCAAGCAACTGCCGGACGGCAGCATCACAGCCGACCCGGGAGAAGATGAAGACGATGGCCGGCAAGAGCGCTTCCTCGTCGAGCATCTCGACCAGCTCCGGGCGGCTCGGCATATGCAACGAGCGGGACCGATGGCCGACGCCGCCATAGCGGGACCGGTGAGCAGCACCCCCGTACGCGCCGCTGCCGTAGCTCACGGTGCGGCGGCCTCGCCCAGTCTTGCCACGCGGGCGGCGGGCGTCGTCTCGTACCAACCTGGACTCCTCCCGCGCAATCTTGATCAGCGCAGGGTTGACCTCCGTCTTGCCATCACTAGGCATCTCGCGGGCAGTGGGCGCGACCTCGGCGAAGAGGTCGTAGACGGTACGTCCCACGAGAACGTGCTGGAACAACGGGACCGGCCGTCGTTCCGACACGACGACCGCCATCTCGCCACGCACCTCGGACAACCACTCACCGAACTCTTCGGCGTTGCTCACCGTCGCCGAGAGCGCCACCAGTTGAATGGACTCGGCCAGCCCGATGATCACTTCTTCCCAGACCGCGCCGCGAAAGCGGTCAGCCAGATAATGCACCTCGTCCAGTACGACATAGCCCAGGTTTGTCAGCGTGGACGACCTGGCATAGATCATGTTCCGCAGCACCTCGGTGGTCATCACCACGATCGGCGCTTCAGCATTGACCGACGTATCGCCGGTAAGCAGGCCTACGCTGCTGGCGCCGTGACGGCGCACTAGATCGGCGTACTTCTGGTTCGAGAGGGCCTTGATCGGGGTGGTGTAGAAGCACTTGCGACCGTTCCTGAGCGCCAGGAAAACCGCGAACTCACCGACGATCGTCTTGCCCGCTCCCGTCGGCGCAGCGACGAGCACTCCTGAGCCCGCCTCGATCTGGGCACACGCTTCGCGCTGGTAGTCATCGAAGACAAACCCATAGCCGTCAGCGAAGGCGGCGAGTAATGGCGAGGCCTGCTTCAGCCGGAACGACGCGTAAGCCTCGGCTGGGCTTGGGGTTTCGGGGTCGATCGAGGGGTCGGCCATGATGCGGCCCAAATTACCTCCCGGTCGACCAGCATTCTGATCTGCGCCTGCCCTGCTAACCGTGCGGGACAAACACTCGCAGCGCGTGGGGCGCGCAGCAGACCGTCAGCGGCGCCGCCGCGATCATCTCGCCGTCCCCGAAGCCGACCAGCCCCGGTCCCTCCACTGTCACCTCGCGAACCCGTAGCTGCTCGACGCATGGATCGCGAACGAACTTCCCCGAGTACATCTCAGGGAAGAGTCTCAACAACTTGAGCCGCCCCACGGGATGGATGATCGTGATATCGAGCATGCCGTCGTAGGGATCGGCCTTCGGACAGATCAGCATCCCACCGCCGTACGAGCTGGTGTTGCCAATGGCCACCAGCATCGCCAGCTGCTCGCGCACCTCGCCATCGAGGATCAACCGGTACCTCAACGGGGAGAACACCCGCAGCTCGGCCATGGTTGCCAAGGCATATCGAGTCGAGCCCCTGGGCCAAGGCATCTGGTTTGCCCGGCGATTTACCAGGGCATCGAAGCCGGTCGCGAGCACTGCTGCTACAAAGGTGTCGCCCACCCGAGCAAGGTCGATGGAACGGCTGAAGCCGGCGGCGATGACGGCTGCCGCCGCCACGGCATTTTGCGGGTCAAGACCAATACCGCGGCACAGGTCATTGCCTGTTCCGGCTGGAATCAGCCCTAGCGTTGTCCGGCTACCGCCCGATAGCTGCGCCGCTGCCACGGTGTTGACACCCAGATGCATCATCCCGTCGCCGCCCATGACGGCGAGTACGTCCACGTTGTCTTGGATCGCATCACGGGTCATCGACTGCGCCTCGGCAAAATCACGGCTCAGGAGGATTTCCAAGTTCCCGCCGCCATCACGCAGCCTTCCGGAAACCTGCGGAAGCAGCTCCAGGGCTCGGCCCTTCCCGGCGGATGGGTTGACCACCAACCTGATCTGGCGACTCACCCTGGAGGATCGAACTCGATGTCGTCACTGCCCTGGGAGAGTTCGCGCAGAGCCTTGTCTTTGTCGACGCTGCCGCGGATCAGCAGATCGTCGCCGGCAAGTGCGGCGCGCCGGGCCTTGCGGCGGTCCAGCACGTGCGCGATGGCCTCAGCCGCGAGGAACAGCAGGGTCATTGGCGCGGCAAGGGCGAGCATGGAGAACGGATCAGTGGAGGGAGTCGCAACGGCACCGAAGACGAAGGTGCCGAAGATCACCAGGGTGCGGTATTTGGCCAGCGTCTTGGCTTTCACCACTCCCACAATGTTCAAGATCAAGACAATGAGAGGGATCAAGAAGGCGATCCCAAAGACCAGCATGAGGCGCAACAAGAAGGAGAGATAGGCGTTGATGTCTTGGAGGTTGGTCACTCCGCTCTGAGTAAAGCTGAGCAACACGGTGATGGCCTTCGGCAAGACGACATAGCCGACAACTACGCCGCCGATGAACATCGGAGTCGCGACACCGATGAAGATCAGCGCCCACTTTTTCTCCTTGGCCAGCAGGCCAGGGACGATGAACGCCCAGAGCTGGTACAGCCAGATGGGTGCGGTGAGGAGGGCGCCGGCGAGCGCGGAGACTTTCAAGGCCAAGGTGAGCGGCGAGGTCAGATTGATGTTGACCAAGGAGGTGTCGGCATCCGGGTTCTTGGTCTTCAGGTCCTCGATGGCCTCAAAGTACGGCCGTTGCAGGATGGCCATCAGTGGGTCGCGGAAGAACCATGCAATGACCATCCCGACTATGATCGCGAGCGCCGCGACGATCAGCCGGTACCGCAGCTCGCGCAGATGCTCGAACAGGGTCATCGTGCCGTCTGGTGGTGCAGGCGGGGGCTTGAGCCACTTCAAGCTGAAGTGGATCGGCCGGCCCTTGATCGTCAAAGACACGGCAGCTCAGGGCATACGGTCAGGAGTCGCTGCGCAGGTCAGTACCGGACGGATCTTGGTTGGCCCGCGGCGGCTGTTGATAGCTGGCACCGCTCGGCGGCTGCACTGAGCTATTCGCCTGCGGCGGCGGCTGGTAGTCGTTGGTCGGCCCCGCACTGACCCCAGGTCCTGGGTTGGGAGGCGGTGGCTGCTGCTGATTCTCATCGGCCTTGAGACCCTTGGTCTCCTCCTTGAACTCCCGAAGTGCACGCCCGGTGCTCTTGCCCAAGCCGGCGAGGCGAGCGCCGCCGAACAGCAGTAGCACGACGGCCAGGATGATCAGTAGCTCGGGAACGCCAAGACCAAGTACGAGCGGAGTCATGATTCCTCTTTCCTGCACCATGAGTGCTTCGGAGTCATCCTACGTCGCCGATGCATCGTCGATCTGTGCATAGATCGTGCGATCGTTTGGCCAGTCCGGCTGGAAGGCGCGCTCCGGAATCCGGATCTGCCCCAGCAGCTGCGCGAGCTCATCCGCCCTGTCCGCCAGCATGCTGACTTCGCTCCAGACGTCGCTGGTCTTATGGGCAAGCCACACCGCATACCAGATCACCATCACGAGCCCCGCCAGTGCGATGCCCACAAAGACGATCACCCAGACCATTCCAGCACCCTATATTGCCAGCACTAGACATCTCCGCGCGCGGTCCAGGCACGGGACTCGATCGTGACCGGGCCGGGTCCGAGGCGTTCGATGCAGCGCTCGCGCACCACCTCTCGGCGTTTACTGTCCAGTGATGCCAGGTATATGCCTGCAGGACCAACTCTGAGAGTGAACGGCTCCCACCACTCGTCAAACGTTGTGTGCTCGACGGAGATCGGCAACGCAATCTCCTGCACGTTGCGCAAGCCAGCCTTCGTCATGAGCTCTGTCAGGTGTCCTCCACGTCCGCCGGCAAGGTGGGATTCGCCAGTGGCGTTGGGATCGAGCCCATGCACGGCATCCCAGAACGGCGCCAAGGGCGTTAGGCCGCCGGCGTGGTCCCACACGCATGCTGCGACAACACCACCGTTGCACGTGACGCGCGCCATCTCGGCCAATCCGCGTACCGGATCGTTCATGAAGTGGACGACGAGCTGCGCCAGGGCCGCGTCGAACTCGTCCTCAGCGAACGGCAACTCTTCCGCGGCTGCAACGCGTACGTCGACACCCGGATGGCGCTCGCGTGCGGCCGCAACGAATTGCTCCGCCGGATCGACCGCCGCGACGGCCGCCGCTCCGAGACGTCGAACGAGTTCCGTCGTCAGCGCCCCAGGACCGCAGCCGACGTCGAGCACCCTTTGGCCGGATTCGACTTGGGCGAAGTCCGCGAACGACGGCGCAAGCCGAACGGAATACCGGCCCATGAAGCGGTCGTAAGTGTCGGCATCGCCGGCAAAGCGCACGCCATCAACCCTAATCAGACGCAGGCGGTCGACCCAAGCAGCACCGAGTACTGATCAAGGGCTTCCCGCGCGGCCTCGGCAGCCGAGTCCCCGGCACCGTCAGGCGAAAGCACCCGAGCGCCGCCCTGGAGCCGTAGCAGCAGGCTCCGCAGCCAAGCTGGGTCTGTGACATGTAACGAGACGATGAGGCCGCCGTCGGGACGAGTCGTGATTGCCTCGGTCGGGTAATACTCCGCGATCCAGGCCGCGGAGGGTTGCAGCTCGAGAGTGACCAGCGGGGCGTCTTTGAGGGCCTCGAACCATCCCATCGACAGATCCTTGAGTTGAACCTCATGTGGAGCCACATCGATAGCGGTCACCTCGACGGCGGCGATTCGGTCGAGTCGGAAGGTTCGTAGCGCTCTGGCGCTGTAGCACCAGGCCTCTAGATAGCCGTAACCGTCCAAGACGAAGACCCGCAAGGGGTCGACCATCCGTCGAGTTGTCTCCGCACGGGAAGCGACATCGTAGGTCAGATCCAGCCTCTTGCCACGCTGCAGCCCGTCGTTCACCCGCGCTTGGATGTCATCGCGCGCTGCGGTTACCGCCACCGTGGCCTGATCTGTTGCTGGCAGGTTTCCGGCGGCAGCCTCCAGCTTCTTCAACGCCCGGTCGACGGCGTCGCGCTTGCCCGGTCCGGCGATCTCCCGCAGCGTACGGAGCGCCAGTACCAGCGCGAGCGCCTCATCGGCCGACAGCCGCAGCGGTCGGGTGAGGTAGTCGGCGTTGCTCAGATGAATGACGCCCTCGCCGTCGACCGCATCCATGTCGATGTCGATCAGGTCGCCCGGGGTGAGTCCCGGCATGCCGCACATCCACAGCACGCTCAGGTCCTCGCGCAGCGTCTTGACGTTGATACCGAAGGCCGCGGCCACGTCGGTCATCGCCACGCCGTCGTGTTCGCGTAGGTACGGGACGAGGCTGAGCAGTCGTCGTACCTGAGCTCGGGAGGTCACGCTGCAGCCACCGATTCAGCGACGGCGGTCAGGCCGCGGACCACCAGCTCACGCAGCTCGGCGGGCTCCAGAACCACAACATCGGCGGCGTGCTGGGTGATCTCCTCAGCTGCTGAATGGAGATCCCCGAAGCCGACCGCGTACACCGCGAAGCCGGCTGGGAGTTTGACATCAGAGGTTGTTGGTTCGCCGCGCCGGGCCAAGGCCGGCGCCTTGCCGGCACGGATTGCCAGCACCGCGGTCTCGGTCGGCTCCCGAGGGGCAAGCGATCGGGCCAGCCGTCGCAGATCGAGGTCGGCCGGCACCTCGTACGAGCCGGCTCGGGAGATCCTTCTCGGTAGATCGGTCATCCGCGACAGCTTGAACATCCGGGTGGCCGCCCTATCCACATCTCGACCGATCACGTACCAGCGGCCCTTGAACGAAGTCATACCCCACGGTTCGAGAGTGCGCGGGCTGCCGTCGCGATAAATGAAGCTCACCCGGGCGCGATCGAGCACGGCATTCCATAGCACCTCGAACCCAGGCTCGGATGCCTGAACCGATGGCTCCAGAGAAGCAAGCTGGGAGGCGTCCGGCTCTACGCCCGCCGCACGCAGCTTCGCGATCGCGCTTCTTGTCGATTCGGCCATGCTGGCGTGCCGCCACACTCGCGCGGCAACTCCCACCACGGCAGCTTCCTCAGCGTCCAGGTCAATCGCCGGTAAGGCAAACTCCGAGGAAAGGATGCGATAACCCGGCTCGTCATCGAAGAGCGGGTCAAAGCTGCCTACCTCGATCGGCACGCCCAAGGACCGCAGCTCGTCCTTGTCACGCTCGAAAGTGCGCTCGAACGCAGCGTCGCTGAGATTGTGGTAACCCTCCACCGCCTCCCGAATCCGGCTCTTGGGAAGATAGCGGCCCGATACGAGTAAGCAGATGGTGAGGTTGAGAATTCTCTCGGTTTTGCGGGGTGCCATTGCGTGCGATCACTTTCTCACCGGAGCCTCGATGAGCACGCTACCAGCAGATGTTTGACATGCCGGCCAGCTTCGCGGGTGCTTCGGCAGATGATTCCTCGACGTCTTCGATGAGCACCGGCGCGGGTCGATACGCACCAAGCCCGACTGGTGAGTTGCACCTGGGAAACCTCCGCACGGCGTTGCTTGGCTGGCTCTTCGCGCGATCGAGCGGCCGCCGTTTTCTGCTGCGGATCGAGGACCTCGACGCGACGCGGGTCCGACCGGGAATGGCCGATCAGCAGCTGGCTGACCTCGCCGCCTTGGGCATCACCTTCGACGGAGAGCCTGTGGTGCAGTCACAGCGGCTTGCTGCGTATCAGGAGGCGCTGGTGGAGCTGGCCGACAGGACGTACGAATGCTTCTGCAGCCGACGGGAGATCGCGGAGGCCGCATCGGCACCGCACGGCAGCGTGGCCCGCTATCCCGGCACCTGCCGGAATCTGACCGAGGCCGAGCGGATCGATCGCAGGCAGAAGCGACAACCCGCCCTTCGGCTACGTGCGGACGGCGCCCTGTACACAGTCCGCGACATACTGCATGGCGAGATCACCGCCGAGGTTGACGATGTCGTGCTGCGACGCAACGACGGCGTTGCTGCCTACAACCTCGCAGTGGTCGTGGACGATGCCTACTCCGGAGTTGACCAGGTGGTACGCGGTGCCGACCTGCTACCGGCCGCCGTCAGCCAGGCCTTCCTCGCCGAACTGCTCGGGCACCGGCCGCCGGTCTATGCACACGTTCCGCTCGCGGTAAATGCGGCAGGCCGCCGGCTGGCCAAGCGAGACGGCGCCGTCACACTCCCAGAGCTGGCTGCACGGGGTGTGGGGCCAGAAGTGATACTCGGCCTCTTTGCCGAGTCGTTGAATCTGGCATCACACGGTGAACGCGTTTCGCCGGATGCACTGCTCGGCCGGTTCGACCCTGGGCGCCTTCCACGCCATCCATGGATAGTCAAGGGTCTAGGGTCGGGCACGTGATCATTTGGGCTGACGGCACGGTGAGCGGCCTGCGCGGTCAGTGGAAGGGCGCTGTCGAGCTGACCGTGACGAGGCGTGACGCTACCGCGACGGAGGTGCCCGCCCTCGCCTACACCGACCTGATGGCTGCGCCGGCGATTGGCGATCGGGTTCTGTTGAATGTCGCAGCCCTAGAACGTGGCCTGGGCACTGGTGGCTACGCCCTGGTGATCGCCGTCCTCGACGCGGCGGGCAGGGTAACCGCGCAGCCGCCGCAGCCGAGCGGGCATCTGGTGAAGGCGCGCTATCTGCCGCTGCAAGCCATGGTGGCAGGAGCCGATGAGCAGGGCTCGGCGCATCATGAACTGCTCGCCGACGCTGATTCGATCAACGGGATGCCCGTCATCGTCGCCGACCTGCACTCCGCCCTCGCGCCGATCCTGCTTGCCATCGAGTACGACCGTCCGGGAACCCGGGTCGTCTACGTGATGAGCGACCAAGGCGCCTTGCCGCTCGCCTTCTCTCGTTCGGTCGCGGAGCTCCGCGCCAGCGGATTACTCGCAGGAACAGTCACTGTCGGTCAGGCATTTGGGGGCGATCTAGAGGCGGTGAGCCTGCACTCGGGCCTTCTTGCCGCCCGGCTGGCGCTCGACGCTGAACTCGTCGTGGTGACTCAGGGTCCCGGCAACTTGGGTACCGGTACCCGCTGGGGATTCTCCGGTGTCAATGCCGGAGAGGCGATCAACGCAGCCGCTGTGCTAGGCGGCCGTCCGGTCGGGACTTTGCGGATCTCTGGGGCCGACTCCCGTAAGCGGCATCGCGGAGTCTCTCATCACAGCCTGACGGCGTACGGTCGCGTCGCGCTCCGCCAGGCCGATATTGCGGTACCCGATCTGGCTGGCGACGGCTCACCGGCAATGGTCGAGCTGGCAAGCGCCGTCACCGCGGGGGTGCAGCAACTGTCGCAGCACCGGCTGGTCACCGTCGACCTCATCGGTCTGAGAACGGTTCTCTCGGCGTCACCGATCCGACTCTCCAGCATGGGCCGGGGCCTCGATGACGATCCGGCCTACTTCCTGGCTGCCGCCGCTGCCGGTCGCCACGCCACTACGCTCCTGGCCTGAGGAAGCGGCAAGACGGCGCTCCTGGTGAAATCTCTACTGACTCTGCGTGAAGAGCGGATCGACAACGAGGACCAGCGTCTCGCCCGGCTTGACCGACGGGGTCGCATTGCCATCTGGATAACCATCGGCCGGCGGAATGACGAGCAACACCCGACTGCCTACCGTCTGGCCTGTGAGACCTTTCACCATTCCCGGAAGCAGCCCGGACAGCGGCGAAACGGCCGGCTCGCCGCTGTACGTCTCCTCCAAGACCTTGCCGTCACTCCATCGCATCCATTGATAGTTGAAGGTGACAGTGTCGTTCGCGCCGATCTTCTTGCCCTCGCCCTTGATGAGTGGCTGCACCTGAAGGCTGCTGGGCGGCTCGGATTCCGGAATGGTGACCTCGGGTCTGCCGCCCTTATCCGTGACGGTCGGAAGCCCCGCCTTAGGCGGCACCGAGCTGCCCTCGGGGCCGGCAAGCTGGACGTCAACGAGATCGACGACGAAGATCAGCGTGTCACCGACCTCGATGCCGGCTTGGGGGTTACCGCCCATGGGGTCGTAACCGTCCTTCCCCGGCATGGCGATCACCACTCGGCTGCCCTTGCGCTGGCCCACCAGCCCTTTGCTGAATCCAGGCACGACCTGCGCCAAGCTGAAGGCAACTGGCTGCCCGGTACTGAACGATTCGTCGAATTTCTTGCCGGTCCGCCCGTTCACGCCGTAGTAATTGACCTCAACACCCTGGCCTTCTGAGATCACCGGCCCATTGGAGGCATCAAGCACCTTGGTCCGGGTCTTGTCGATCGCCCATGGCGCATCGACTTTGACCTTGGGTGCTTCCCCGTAGCCGCCGGTGACGGTGACCTTGTCAAAGTTGTTCGACGCCTTGATCGGCTTGGGCTTGGGGGTTGGCGTAGGCGTTGGCGTCGCAGATGGAGTCGCGGACGTCGGCGGTGGCGTGGGAGCGGCGGACGTAGCATCGGCAGCAGGCTCGTCTTCGCCGCATCCAACCAGCAGCAGCAGCGACGCTAGCCCAAGGGCGACTGCAACCTTGACCGGAGAAGAAGGCACCGGAGAAGGGTACAGGCTTCACCCGCGCATCGAAGCGATCAAACGCTCAACCCGGTCGTCTGTGGCGACGAAGGGATCCTTGCAGAGCACTGTGCGCTGTGCTTGGTCATTGAGCTTTAGGTGTACCCAGTCGACGGTGTAGTCGTGGCGCCCCTCCTGCGCGGCACGGATGAAATCACCGCGCAGCTTGGCCCTGGTGGTTTGAGGCGGTACTGCCTTGGCGCGGAAGATCGCCGGGTCGGTGGTGACCCGAGCGGCCAGACCGTGTTGCTCGAGCAAGGAGAACACCCCGCGAGACCGCCGAATGTCGTGGTACGCGAGATCTAGCTGTGCAATCCGCGGATCGGCGAAGCCGAGTTTGTGCTTGAACGAGTAGCGATCGAGCAGTTTCAGCTTGATCGCCCAGTCGATCTCGGTGTCGATAAGCGCAAGCTTGTCCTCGGCAACCGCCCGTAGGGTCCGCTCCCACAGATCGAGCACCCGATCGACGATTCGCGTGCCCAGACTCTCCCGTCGAACGAACTCCGACACCTTCTCGTAGTACTCGGTCTGCAGCTCGAGCGCGGAAACCCGCCTGCCGTTGGATAGCGCGACTCGCACCTGTCCGGACCGGTCGCGGCTCATATCGCGGATCGCGCGAATCGGGTTCTCTAGGGTGAAGTCCCGCATCGGGACGCCCGCCTCGATCAGCCGCAGCACCAGCTCTGCGCTTCCCACCTTCAAAAGCGTGGTCGTCTCGCTCATGTTGGAGTCCCCGACGATGACATGCAGCCGCCGGTAGCGCTCCGGATCTGCGTGCGGCTCGTCGCGGGTGTTGATGATCGGCCGGCTGCGGGTGGTCGCCGACGACACGCTTTCCCAGATGTGCTCGGCGCGCTGGCTGACGCTGTATTCGGCTCCGCGGGCGGTATGGAGCACTTTTCCGGCACCGCAGATCAACTGCCGCGAAACCAGGAAAGGCACCAGTACGTCGGTGATCTTGGAGAAGTCCCCGATCCGCGAAATCAGGTAGTTCTCATGACAGCCATAGGAGTTGCCATGGCTATCGGTGTTGTTCTTGAAGAGGTAGATGTCGCCGGTGATGCCCTCGCTCGCCAGCCGGTGCTCGGCGTCGACGATCAAGTCCTCCAGGATCCGCTCCCCCGCGCGATCGTGGTTGATGAGCTGGATGAGATCGTCGCACTCTGCCGTCGCGTACTCCGGATGTGAGCCGACATCGAGGTAGATCCGGGATCCATTGCGGAGGAAGACGTTGCTGCTCCGTCCCCAAGTCACGACGCGGCGGAAGAGATAGCGCGCCACCTCGTCTGGAGTCAGCCGTCGCGTGCCGCCAGAGGTGCACGCGACGCCATACTCCGTCTCAAGTCCGAAGATTCTGCGGTCCACTGCCCTCCTCTGCCCTGCACGGTCAGTCCTGCCGCCAAGTCAGCCACCGGTAAGGTCCAGCAACCCGCCAAGCTCCTCACGGGTTAGGTCCCGGTGCTCCCCGACTTTCAGGTTCCCGAGCCGGACCGGTCCGATTCCGATCCGCGACAGCCGGCGGACCGGATGGCCAACCGCTTCCATCGTACGGCGCACGATGCGATTCCGGCCTTCCTGAATTGTGATCTTGAGAAGGGTCTTCTCACCTGCTGTGGAGACGATCTTGACTGCGGTAAGCTCTACCGGTCCGTCCTCGAGGGTGATGCCGCGCCGCAAGCGTCTGAGAGTCTGCTCGCCTACTACGCCCGCTACTTCGGCAATGTAGGTCTTCGGCACCTGGAACGAGGGGTGGGCCAGCCGGTGGGCGAAGTCGCCGTCGTTGGTCAAGATCAACAGACCCTCGGTGTCGGTATCCAACCGGCCCACGTGAAACAGCCGCTCATTCCTGCGTTCGGCAATGAGATCGGCGACCGTGGGCCGGCCTTCGGGATCGTCCATGGTGGCGACTACACCGCGAGGTTTGTTCAGGGCGAGGTATCGGTGCCGGCGCGGTGGCGGGATGCGCGAGCCATCGACTCGGATCACATCATGTTCCGGATCGACTCTTCTCCCCTGCTCAAGCACAACCTCAGAGTTGACCTCGACGCGTCCCTCGCTGATGAGGACTTCGGACGCCCGGCGAGAAGCAATTCCAGCTGCGGCCAAGACCTTCTGGAGACGTACCCCCGCTGCAGGCTCGGTCACTGAGGCGGCTCCTGGACGGGCTCAGAGTCCGGCTCAGCAGGTTCAGGGTCGATGTGGCCCGAACCGGCAGCAGCCTCCGCCAGCTGGCTGAGCTCGGCCTCCAGCTCCTCCACCTCGGGCAGTTGTGGGGCAAGGGGCGGTAAGTCCTCCAGGGTCTTCAAACCCATCCGTTCCAGGAAGTAACTGGTTGTGGCAAATAGCACCGCGCCGGACTCCGCGTCGTAACCGGCCTCCTCGATCAGCCCGCGGGAGAGCAGGGTTCTCATCACTCCGTCGACGTTAACCCCTCGCACCGCAGACACCCGGGTCCGGGAGATCGGCTGTGTATAGGCGACGACCGCCAGCGTCTCCAGGGCGGCCTGAGAGAGCTTCGACTGCTGCCCCTCCACCACATATCGCGTGATCAGGTCGGCGTACTCCTCACGGGTGTAATACCGCCACCCACCCCCGACCTGCCGGAGCTCGAAACCCCGCCCGGTCTCGGTGTAGAAGGCGACCAACTCCGCCAGCGCCTCCGCGACAACCGACTCAGGTGCACCTACCGCCTGCGCTAGCTCGAATTCGGTGACTGGCTCCGCAGCCAGCAGCAGCAGCGCCTCCAGCGCCCCCGCCACATTCACCGGGTTGTCAACCTGATCGCTCATTCGTCCATCTCGGGTGTCTCGGTGTTCTCGTCGAACTCATCAGATATGGCCCAATCACTATCGTCGTCCCCGGTCCAACGAACGGTCAGCTCGCCGAGTGGGGTCAGCTGCTCGAACGCGACAGCACCGTCGCGGAACAGCTCCAGCAACGCCAAGAACCGCGCCACCGTGGTCAACATGGTGGACGAGTCGTGGGTAAGCGCCCGAAAGGTCATGGCGCGCTGTTGCCGCAACCGGTCGACCACGACGATGGCCTGCTCCCGAACGCTCACCACCGGTGCATGCAGGTGGGCCAGCGACAAGACGCTGGCCTGCTTCGGTGCCAATGCCTTCGCGGCCAGGTCGGCAAGCCGGACTGGGCTGATCGAGATCGTCACCTCGGGCAGCAGGCGGGCGAAGCGGGGCTCCATCCCCACCTCGCGTGGAAACCGTCGACCTTGCGCCTCGAGAGTCGCAGCGAAGAAGCTGGCGACCCGCTGAAATGCGCGATATTGCAGCAGCCGCGCGAACAGCAGATCCCGTGCTTCTAACAAGGCCAGGTCTTCTGGATCCTCCACCTCGCCGGACGGGATCAGCCGGGCAGCCTTGAGATCCAGCAAGGTGGCGGCAACCACCATAAATTGGGTCGTTTGGTCCAGATCCCAGCTCGGCCCAGCCGCCTTGATGTGAGCGATGAATTCATCAGTCACTTGGGACAACGCGACCTCGGTGATGTCCAGCTTGTGCCGAGAGATCAGGTGCAGCAGCAGATCGAAGGGACCGTCAAAGTTGTCGAGATGAACCTCGAAACCGCCGCGGTCAGGCGTCCCGGCGGCGCGGTCTGGCCGCCCTGCTTCCCGTTCTGTCTCCGCTGACAGGATGAGGTTCACGACGTGGACAGCCGGCGGACCAGCTCGGAGTCGTCGGCACTCGCCTCGAGATCTGCAAGCATCGCGGCGATCGCCTCACGGACGATTCGCCCGCGGTCAACAGCCATGCCGTACCGAGCGCGTAAGGTCAGCCTCGCCTGCTCCAGCGCCAGTAGTTCCTCGGCACTGACATAGACGGTGATCTTCTCCTCGTGGCGGACCCGGCCGGAACCGCGCCGTCCGGCCGGCTCTGTCGTTAGTTCCGAAGCGTCAGCCAGGCCCAGGGCTACGCGACGCGGCATCGGGCGAGCACCTCACGCGCCAGGCTGCGGTGAGCCTCCGCTCCCGGTGATGTGGGGGCGTACGTCGTAATCGGCTCCCCGGCCACGGTCGTCTCCGGGAACTTCACGGTGCGTCGAATGACAGTGTGGAAGACCTGCTCTCCAAAGGCCTCGACGACGCGTTCCAGCACCTCACGGCTGTGCAGGGTACGCGGGTCGTACATGGTGCCGAGGATCCCGAGGATTTCCAGCTTCGGATTCAGCCGGTCCTGCACCTTGGCAATCGTGTCGGTCAGCAAGGCGATGCCGCGCAAGGCAAAGAATTCGGTCTCCAGGGGCATGATCACTCGATCGGCTGCAGTCAACGCGTTGATCGTCAGGAGGCCGAGTGAGGGGGCGCAGTCGATGAGGATCACGTCGTAGCGGCTCCTGACCGCCTCTAGCACGCGAACCAAGGTCTGCTCCCGCGCCACCTCAGAGACCAGCTGAATCTCAGCCGCCGACAGGTCGATGTTGCTGGGCAGGATGTCCAGACCGGGCACGTTGGTGTGATCGATCACGTCGTCGATCGACGTATCGCGACTCAGCAGCAGGTTGTAAATGCTTGCGGAGAGGGTGTGGGGATTGACGCCCAGGCCGACGGAGAGCGAACCCTGCGGATCGAAGTCCACCAGGAGCACGTCGCGGCCGAGTTCGGCGAGAGCAGCGCCGAGATTGATCGTCGTCGTGGTCTTTCCGACGCCACCCTTCTGGTTGCACATGGCGATGATCAGGGCTGGTCCGTGCTCGGTCAGCGGTGGCGGTGTCGGCAGGTCTGGCCATGGTCGACCAGTGGGACCGATCAGCGGCTCAGCGTCGACGGACTGCGCAATGCCATCCGGTGGTGCCGCCACGACGGAGTCCTCACCCACCTCGGTCTGCTGCTCCGATCGAAGCAGCGGCCACTCGAAGTTGGTGGTATCGAGGTAGTGCTCGTCGGTCAGGTCGGCCACTACGGTGGGCGAGGATGCTATGACACTTGTCGCGGGGAGTTTGGGTGGCGCCTCACCCTCGTGGAGTTTCTGCACTCCTGCCTCCTCCAAGCAGTTTTGTCGACACGACACTAATACGCGCGGGGGTGGGAAGTGAGGAAGACTTCCCGTAAGTGATCGATGGTTATCAGTGTGTAGATCTGCGTTGTGGTGACCGAGGCGTGGCCCAGCAGCTCCTGTACGACGCGGACGTCTGCTCCACCATCGAGCAGATGCGTCGCGTAGGAGTGCCGCAACGTGTGAGGCGATACGTCGGCGGTGATGCCGGCCTTCTCGGCCACCGACCGCAGGATTGCCCAGGCGCTCTGCCTCGATAGCCGGTCGCCTCGGGTGTTCAGGAACAATGCTGGAATGCCGCGACCATGTCCGGCGAGCATCGGCCGGCCCCGTACCAAGTAGGCATCCAGTGCCGCCCGCGCGTACGAGCCGACCGGCACGATGCGCTCTTTGCCTCCTTTACCGAGAACCCGCAATCCTGGTGCTGACTCACCAGCCGTCGCCCGGATGATCCGACCAACGTCATCCACATCGAGCGCGACCGCCTCAGAGATCCGTACGCCGGTGCCGTAGAGCAACTCCAGCAGCGCCGCGTCACGAAGACCAATCTCGGTGTCGGTCGCTGGTACGGCGAGCATGGCCTGGACCTGCGCCAAGCTCAACGCTTTAGGCAGCCGCCTGGGTGGTTTGGGGGGCCGAATGGTCCGCGCGGGATCCTCGGCGGTCACCCCCTCGGCAGTTGCGAAGCGGTGCAGGCTGCGTACGGCGATCAGAGCCCGCGCTGCACTGGCATTCGCCAGCGGCTGCTCGATCCAACCGGCACCGTCCGGTGCCGCTACGCCCTCGCGCAGCCGAGCCGCATAGCTGCCGATCATCGCGCTAGTGACCTGGGACGGGTCGCTGATGCCTTGTTCTGCCAGGTAGCTGGCATAGCGGCGCAGGTCACGACCGTAGGCCCCGACGGTGTGCTGGGACATGCCTCGCTCGACGGTCAGATGGTCGAGGTAGGTCTGGATGAGTCCCAGCATCGTTGGTGCGTCAGCCGAGGACGTCGGCCAGCTCCTGATGCTCGAGCCCATGCGCTTGGGCGACTGGGGTGTTGGTAATCGCGCCTTCGTGAGTGTTCAGTCCGAGTGCCAGCGCGGGATCGGCCTTCATCGCCTCCCGCCAGCCATCCTCGGCAAGACTGAGCGCGTACGGCAGCGTGACGTTGGTCAGTGCATAGGTCGAGGTGTTGGGCACTGCGCCCGGCATGTTGGCTACGCAGTAAAACACCGAGTTGTGTACCCGGAAGGTCGGCTCGGCGTGCGTTGTCGGCCGGCTGTCCTCGAAGCAGCCGCCCTGGTCGATCGCGATGTCGACGAGCACACTGCCGGGTCGCATTCGGGAGACCAGCTCATTGCTGATCAAGGTTGGTGCCTTGGCCCCAGGCACCAGCACGGCACCGATCACCAAATCGGCGTCCAGCACGGCACGCTCCACCTCGTAGGCATTGGAGGCGATTGTCTGCAGATGACCCTGGTAAATGCGGTCCGCCTCCCGCAGCTGGTCGATGTTGCGGTCCAGCAAAAGCACCTCGGCTTGCATGCCGAGCGCGATCGCCGCTGCGTTCATGCCCGACACACCGGCACCGATCACCACCACCTTCGCTGCATACACGCCGGAGACACCAGACATCAGCGTTCCCCGGCCGCCGCCCTGCCGCATGAGGTGATAGGCACCTACCTGAGGGGCGAGGCGGCCGGCCACCTCGCTCATCGGGGCCAGCAGCGGCAAGGTGCCGTTGCTCAGCTGCACCGTCTCGTATGCGATGCCGGTGACCTTCCGGTCCAGCAGCGCCCGGGTGCAGTCCCGGCTGGCTGCCAGATGCAGGTAGGTGAACAGCACCTGGCCCGGCTGTATCCGGTCGTACTCGATCGGGATGGGCTCCTTGACCTTCAAGATCAGCTCTGCCTGCTGCCACACCTCCACATGGCTGGCAGCGATCTTGGCCCCGGCTGCAGAGAAATCGTCATCGGTGATGGATGAACCGATGCCCGCGCCAGACTCGACAATCACGTCATGGCCGTGCCTTGTGAACTCGTTCACCCCGGCTGGCGTGATGGCGACTCGATACTCATGGTTCTTGACCTCACTGGGCACGCCGATTCTCATTGATCCTCCTGAACCTGGGCATCAGCCTGATCATGCCACGCAGGGATGGTGTGCCACGGTTCAGCTGGTGCCGCTCCATTGCCGCGATAGCTAAGGTCGGTACCCGACGTGATGCTGCTCTGGCCCGTGTCTGACTGAAGATCGGCCTAGCTTGCGCTGGGCTGAGACCGCTTCCGCCTTTGGGCTGGTAAGTGTTGTCCGAATCGGTGATGTGTTGTCCGTTTGCGCCGGTGTGCCGAATCTGTCAAGGACTGTCAACCTCCACCGATATATTGAATGTGTGTTCGAAAATGATCTCGTCGAGCTGGATGCAGCCAGCACGCTCGCAGCCGCCGAAGCCAACGAACACACCCTGATCACCGCCGAAACACGGCGACTGCAAATCGCGGCACATTGGGCCGATCTGCACCCCGGCGAAGCGGTCCCCCAAAGCCGGCTACCCGGCACCGAACACCCGGTCCGGCTCGGCGGGGAAGGCACCCCAACCATCGGGGACTTCGCCGCCGCCGAACTGGGCTGTGTGCTACGCATCTCCGATGGGTCGGCGTCGCGTCTGATTGCTGACGCGCTGGATTTGCGGCACCGGCTGCCGTTAATTTGGGCGGCCGCACAAGCCGGGCAGGTTCCGGCCTACCAGGTCCGACACATCGCCATTGCGACCCGGCACTTAACTGTTGAACAGGCCAGCCTGGTCGATGCACAGCTTTCCCCAGCGCTTGGGGCGGTGTCTCGGGGCCGGCTGCAAACCCTGCTAGAGGCCGCCATCTACCAAGCCGACCCAGACGGTGCCGAGCAAAAGGCCGCCGCTGCTGCTCAAGAGCGGTTCGTGCGGCTGGGCCGCAGCTCCGAACACGGACTGAAGTTGATCATTGCCCGCGCGGCTGCCGGAGATGCCATCTGGTTCAAAGCCACCATCGACCGGATCGCCGACATCCTCGCCAAACAAGGCGATGACGACACCGTAGACGTGCGGCGCTCAAAAGCCATCGGCATCCTCGCCCAACCCGCCCAAGCCCTCTACCTACTCAGCCAACACCAAGGCGATGACTGGGACGGACCCGCCGAACCAGCTGATGCTGAACCCGGCGATCCTGCACCCTCAGCTGCCGATGAGGATCTGGCCGACGAACCAGTCCAAGATGACCTCCAGCTAGACCCTGTGGCCACCCAAGAGGCCAGCCACCGCTCGCTGCAGCTCGCCCCGCCACCGTTCGATCCCGACCGAGCCCGGCCCCGCGCAGTGATCTATGTCCACCTCAGCGCCGAAGCCCTCACCGCCGGCACCGGTATCGCCCGAATCGAAGACATCGGCCCGGTGCTGCTCGGCCGGCTGTGGATGCTACTTGGTGGGCACTGCCAGATCAGCTTGAAGCCGGTGATCGACCTGCCCGCTGGCCACACCCCGGTAGACGCCTACGAAATCCCAGCCAGCCTCCGCGAACAGCTACTGCTGCGCAACCCCGCCGATGTGTTCCCCTACGCCGCGGCAGTCACCCGTTCAATCGATGTTGATCACACCATCCCCTACCTCCACCCTGACCGCGGCGGACCGCCCGGCCAAACCAGGATCGGCAACCTCGGATCCCACACCCGACGGCATCACCGACTGAAAACCCATAGCAATTGGCAGGTCCGGCAACCCGAACCCGGAACCTGGCTGTGGCGATCACCCCACCGGCGCGTCTACCTGGTCAACGCCACCGGCACCCACCCCCTCGGCAACACCGAATTCGCAGAAGCAATCTGGCATGCCGCGGCGAGCCGCGCGCCAGCGATGGCGACTGAGGCGGACCTATGCGAGCGTCGCGAGCACCTCATGAGCAGGCCAGGCGGCATTGGCGGGGCGGAGGCTCACGAAACCGTCCCGCTGCCGCGCGGTCCAGGCGGCTAATGCACCCGCGACGACGGTCGGGTTATGAAGACGGCCGTCGAGGACCGCATCAGCAAGATCGTCAAGGGACGCCCACACAACGTCCATGTGCGCCTCCTCGCCCTCCCGGATGTAATCATCCGGACCGTCGACCGCCTCCAGATCGCGGGCGAGATAGATGCGCAGTGACTCGCCGAGAATTCCCGGCGTAGTGAACAGGTCGACCAGCACGGCCCAGCTCCCGGCCGCCAGCCCCACCTCCTCCGCCAGCTCTCGTTGCATAGCAGGCAGATAGTCCTCGCCGCCAACATCGAGAAGCCCAGCGGGCGGCTCGATCAGCCGGTGCCGTACCGGATGCCGGTATTGCCGGACTAGAGCTACCCGTTCATGATCATCGAGCGCGATCACTCCAACCGCTCCTGGATGCTTGAGATACTCCCGCGTGATCACGTGGCCGCTAGGCGTTATCACCTGATCTTGAACGTACGTGGTGATCATGCCTTCGGCCAGCACCGTGGAGGACTCGACTGGCCAGCTGAGCTGCACATCGGTCAGCTCGTCGGGCCCGAGAATGATCATCGATGGTCGTCGTCTACCGGCAGCCGGGTGGCCAGCTTGCGGTCCAGCGCCGCCTCGACGAGACCGACGAAGAGCGGATGCGGTCTGGTTGGCCGCGACTTGAGTTCTGGGTGCGCCTGAGTTGCGACGAAGTAGGGATGGATCTCGCTCGGTAACTCAATGAACTCGACCAGCTTGGTGTCCGGCGACGTACCGCTGATCACCAGGCCGGCCTCCTCCAGCCGGTTGCGGTAGGCGTTGTTGACCTCATATCGATGCCGATGCCGCTCCTCGACGTGAGCCTGACCGTAGCGCTTGGCGACGATCGAGCCGGGCAGCAGGTCGGCCGGATAAGAACCCAGCCGCATGGACCCGCCAAGGTTGCCATCGCCCTCGACGATCGCCACCTGCTCGGCCATCGTCGCGATGACCGGATGCGGCGTATCGGGCGCGAACTCGCTGCTGTCGGCCCCGTCGAGCCCTGCCAGATGCCGAGCTACCTCGATCACCATGCACTGCAGGCCGAGGCAAAGTCCCAAGATGGGGATCTGATTCTCCCGGGCACAACGAATTGCGCCGACCTTGCCTTCGACACCCCGGATGCCGAAGCCGCCTGGGATGACGACACCGTCAACCTCACTCAGTATCCGGGCCGCGCCCTCCCGAGTCTGGCAGTCGTCGGAGGGCACCCAGCGAATGACGACCTTGGCATGGTTGGCGAAACCACCTGCGCGCAGCGCCTCGCACACCGAGAGGTACGCGTCGGGCAGGTCAACGTACTTGCCGACCAGCGCGATCGTGACCTCTTCCTTCGGGTGGTGCACGCGGTCAAGCAGGTCGTTCCAGCGCGTCCAATCGACGTCCCGGAACCGCAGGTCCAGTCGCCGGACCACGTACGCGTCCAAACCTTCGGAGTGCAACACCTTCGGAATGTCATAGATGCTCGGCGCGTCGATCGCGGCTACTACAGCGGATTCGTCGACATCGCACATCAAAGAGATCTTGCGTTTCACCGACTCGGGGATGTCTCGGTCGGATCGGCACACGACGGCATCGGGCTGGATGCCGACCTGACGCAGCGCTGCGACCGAGTGCTGGGTCGGCTTGGTTTTCAGCTCGCCGCTGGGTCCGATGTAGGGCACCAACGAAACATGCAGGAAGAAGACGTTTTCGCGGCCTACATCGTGCCGCACCTGACGTGCCGCCTCCAGGAATGGCAAAGACTCGATGTCGCCGACAGTGCCGCCGATCTCGTGGATCACGACGTCGATGTCGGGTCCCCCCATGGCCATCATCGAGTCCTTGATCTCATTCGTGATGTGCGGAATGACCTGCACGGTGTCACCGAGATAGTCGCCGCGTCGCTCCTTGGCGATCACCGAGGAGTAAACCTTGCCGGTGGTGATATTGGCCTCGCCAGACAGATTGACATTGAGGAAGCGCTCGTAGTGACCAACGTCGAGATCGGTCTCCGCACCGTCCTCGGTGACGAACACCTCGCCGTGCTGGAACGGGTTCATCGTGCCGGGATCGACATTGAGGTACGGGTCGAGCTTCTGCATGGAAACCCGGAGCCTTCGGGCAACTAGCAGATTGCCGAGGCTGGAAGCCGTCAGGCCTTTGCCGAGTGAGGAGGCGACGCCTCCGGTCACGAAAAGATGCTTGGTGAGTGTGCCGCGGTATCCCACGGGCCTCCAGCTTACGTCGTAGGGCGCTATCTGACGGTGAACCCGCCGGAGTCGTCCCAAAAGCCTTTGTAGCGCCGATCTCGAGCGAGGTCGGCATACACACGAATAAGGTCCTCAACGACATCATCTTCGCTGGGCCAGGTCGCTGCCTGACGCAGTCCGGCATCTCTCAAGCGTCGACGCTTATCGGGGCTGTCGGCAAGCGCGATGATCTGCTGTCCCGCCTCCTCGACATCGCCAGGCGTGACCAGCACTGCCGCTGACCCGACCAGCTCCTCAATCCCACCCACTCGGGTACTGACCAGCGGCACGCCAGCCAACAAAGCTTCCTGAGCCACCAAGGCGCGGGCTTCCCACGTGGAAGTCAGCAGCGCAAGGTCAGCGGCCCCGAGCAACGACCCGATGTCGTCGCTCCGGCCCAGCAAACGCACCCGCAGGCGCTCGTCGGTAATGCGGCGCTGCAGCGCATCTCGCTCCGGGCCTTCGCCAACGACGACGAACCGAAGATCGTGCTTATCGCGTACGGCCGCAGCTATGTCGAGCACCATGCCAAGGTTCTTCTGGGGGGCCAGCCGGCTGACCGTGAGTACCACTGTGTCGTGAGCGCCAGCACCAAGAGCCCGTCGTTGCTCGTCCCGGCTGATCCTGGCGGGCGGCAGCACCGGTGCCGCGACCGGGGACAGCCGCGCGTTCCGAGCTCCGAATCGCACCGCTTGAGCGACCAGATCGCCGCTGGCTGCGAGCGTCACATCCGCCCCGAGCGCCACGGCCCGAAGGGTCTGCCGCACTGCTGCCGGTGTAAGTCCCTCGCCTAACACAGCGTTGTGCCACGTCACAACAAGTGGCACTTTGAACATCCAGGCAATCGGAAGTCCCAACCATCCCGCTTTGAGCCCGTGCGCGTGCACCAGATCAGCGCCAGTAAACCGACGCAGGCTAGTCAGCGGCCATACATCAAGACCCAGCCCATGGAAACCCTGGGCTTCGGCCGTGTCCTTGGGGCAGAACACCCGCACCTGGTGCCCGCGCTGCTCCAGCCGGGGGGCGATGCTCCCGACGTGACGCCCGATGCCACCGGTACTGGCAGTCAACAGCTGCGCGATCTTCATGAAGAACCCACCTCGGCTGAAGGCGTACGGTGTCGCAGCGCCCAGAGCTGCGCGAGCAGGGCAGGTGCCAGAAGTCGCAGTGTCCCCGCGAACACCGCGACACACAACGCAGCCGTGGCGGTCGCACCGAGCACGGCTACCAGGATGCCGACATCGGCAAACAGTTGCGAACCGGCCGCTGACACTCCACCTGCCAGCAGGGCGGCAGCCAGGCTGACCAACATCGGTCTCGCCAGCCCGACGGAGGGCATTCCGGACCGCCGCAGCAGCGCCCACCCCGCCGCTGCACCCACGACCATTCCCAGCGACACGCTTCCCGCCAGCGCCACCACCAGCCAGTCGGCCGGAACTACCAGCCGCAGCAGGGCCACGCTGATGATCACGGCAGCCCAGCCCATGGCAGTTGGCGACACCCGACGCCTTCCCCAGGTGCTGGGCGAGCAGGGTTCGCGACGCCAGGCCAAGCAACGTGAACCCGACGACGGCGGGCGCGAACGCCACAATCGGCCACGCGAGTGCCGCCGTGCGCCCCGAGCCGGGTCCGAGCACAAACACACGCGCCACAGGGATGGCTGTCGCCACCAACAGCGCTGCGCCCAACCATGCCATGACGACGGTGACTGGGCCCGTTTCGGCAAGCACCTCGCCGACTTCGGTACGGCCCTGCTCGGCGGCGGCAGCCAGTCTCGGGAAGCTCAGCTGCAGCAGCGGAGCGGCCAGCACGGCGTATGGGAGCAGGTAGATGGCGTTCGCCCAGGTGAACCGCGTCAAGGCACCTTGATCACCGGTCTGCTGCGCCGACCAGTTGATCAATAACACACTGAGCTGCTGTAACATCAGGCCGACAATCCCTGCCGCGGCGATCGTCACGATAACTGACCGGTCACCAGCGGCAAACCGGAGCCGCGGCCTGAGCCGCAAGCCCAGCCGGCCAAGTGGCACCAGCGTGCAGACGGCCAGGGCAAGCACACCCAAGGTCGTGCCCCATCCCAGAGCCGCAAGAGCCTGGCCTGTCAGCTGCGACGGGTCGTCATTGGCCGCAGGAGCCGCAAGGGCCGCGTAGCTGAGGTAGGCAATGATCACGACTGCGCTGGACAGCAGCGGTGCCGCCGCAGCGGCGAGGAACCGGTGATGAGCCTGCAGTATGCCGGCGCTGACCACCGCCAAGCCGTACAGCCACACCTGTGGGGCGAACATGGCGACGAGCGCAGCCAGTACCTCCGCGCTGCTGGCACAGTCGGCCTTGGCAAAGGTCGCGGCGAAGAGTCGTGCTCCGGCGAGCACTGCCAGCCCGGCCGGTGTCAGCACCAACAGAGTCCAGGTCATCAGCGCTGACGCGGTGCGCGCAGCATGCTCTTTCCGCCCTGAGCCGACATGCCGTGCCACTACAGGCACGACTACGCCTGCCAGGACACCGCCGGCGACAATCTCGAAGAGCACGTTGGGCAGGCTGTTGGCAGCGTTGTATGTGTCGCCGAGACAGGTGTCTCCAACGGTCTTGGAGAAGACCAGTGACCGGCCGAAGCCGACGAGGCGTGCTGCGAGGGTGAGACTCGCGACGCCTGCGGCGACGGTAGCGAGACCGGCTCTCACGCGGAGGACTGTCTCTGCTCGCGCGGCGCGGAAACTGCGGTGGCGGGGCGTCCCAGCTGATCCAGGCGGCGCAGCACTGGCGTGCGTTCAATAACCTCCGTGAAGCTCACCCGCTCACTCACCACGTTGAGCGCCACAACCGCGCCCAGCGCGACGAGCCTGAACCGCCGCGGCAGGGACTGGGCGGCGGCAGTGCCGACCGCAGCACCGAGTGCATTGGCGCCGCAGTCACCGAGCATGGATCGCGCTGCCAGATCGGTTGGCAGGCTGCCGGCAGCAGCGCCAACCGCCGGCGCAGCGCCGAAACCGAACAGGCCGGCGCCGAGCAGGATGACCGCCTTGGCTGCTCGGCCGGGCCGCAAGTCGAGCAAATTGGTGAGATTGGCAGTAGCGGCGATGAGGGCGGTGTCGAAAAAGCCGTCCAGAGCGCGGCATATCGGCTGCGGACAGCCGGGCCGGGCGCGCTGGACCAAGACTGCGGCGGCCGCCGCGCTGCAGCCGACACCGAGAACCTTGATCGTCCCGCTGGTCAGCTCACCGGAACGTAGCGCACGAAGATGGCCGCGGAAGCCCTTCGCCTGGGTCGTTCCGTAGTGGTCGTCGTACGCCCCGACCACCCCAGATCCGAGGCCGGCCACAGCCACTGCCAAGCTCCGGCGGCCCGACTTGTCCAGCAGCCAGTCGAGGCCTGCACCGACCAGCAGCGCGAGGACCGCGATCGGGCCTTCGGCAAGAGTCACCTTCGCCCCGGCATGGTTGGTCCGAATCCAGCGCGAGGCGGATTCGGTGCTTCCGAGAGGCAGAGCAACATGGTTTGGCAGTGCCCGCACGGTTCGCCGGTTGGCCACCGCTGCCACCAAGGCCGCAGCACACCCCGATGCCGCGCAGGCCAGTAGCCTCATTTAGCGCACCGGCAGCTCGGGCAGCGGTGCGTCGGCCCGCGTCAGTGCCCCGTAGTGCTGACTTGGACGGCCGAGAAGCCGCTCCTTGCCTGCCAGTACGACGGTGGTCACACCACTGCTGAGATCGGCCACATCCACAGTGCTGAGGCTATCCACCGCAGTCGGGTCCGACCGGGCCGCCAGCACATCGGTGCCTTCGATGTCCTCGCTATTCGGGCCGCCCAGAACCACTCCGGCCCGCGTCGTCAGCCCAACCTGAAACTGCACGTGTGCGGTGAGCTCGTCTGGCGTCGGTCGCGGATCCGATGCCGGAGCAGTGACCACGATGATGAGCTGCGCTTGGGCAGGCGATCCATCACTGATCGTCACCAAGCCCCGACTTTCCAGTGACTCCCCCACAGCCAGGGCCAGCTGGTCACGATCCTCCATGTCCTTGGATGCAATTGACCTACCGAGGGCAACCCCCAGCCTGGTCGCAGGAGACATGGAGTCGCTGAGACCAAGCGGGCCGAAATAGTCAGCCAGGGCTTCTGTAACGTCCTCGGCCTTCCCACTATCAAAGGCTTCGGCATTGACCGTGACATCGCGTACCACGGTGCCGCCGGCCGCAACCACGGCTTCGGAGATGTTCTGCAGCACATCATCTGGAGCATCTGGCATAGCAACCATGGCCACCCGTTGCCCGTTCAACAAACCCGCGGTCACGGCCGCACCGACCTGCTCGTCATAGGCGTTGCGGTATTCGTCGAGCGCCTTGCGCCGATCGAGCTCTGCGCGTAGGTCCGCCACCTGCTCGCGATCCTGCGCTGCCTGCTGGAGCAATCCCTGGTCGACCGACGGACTGAGTGACACACCAACTGCAATGCCAACGGACAAAGCAATGAAGACCGCCATCAACGACACGATGTGGTAGCGGAAATTGATCAAGTGATGAGTTCCTTTATCCAGTAGAGCAGGTCGCGGATCCGCGCGACGATGACATTGCCAAATGCCCAGCCCACGTCGGTGAACAGCAGCGCTGTGAGAAGCGCAATAATGCCGGACAGCACGAACAAGATCAGGTGCCAAGTCTTGATCTGGCTGCGATAGATCCGGGACACCCCCTTGGCATCTATCAGCTTGGGTCCAACTCGGAGCCTGGTCAGCAAGGTGGAGGCCATTCCAGCCCGACCCTTGTCCAGGAACTCAACGAGCGAGAAGTGGGTCCCCACAGCCACGATCAGGCTGGCTCCTTTGGAGTCCGCGAGCAGTATGGCAGCGTCCTCGCTGGTGCCGAGGGCTGGAAAAACCACGGCGTGGAGCCCGAGATTTTCGATCCGCTCCAACCCTGGTGCGCGACCGTCGTGATAGGCATGCACCACTAACTCTGCGCCGCACCGCAAGGTTTCGTCGGAACAGGAATCCATGTCGCCGATGATCATGTCCGGCTTATATCCGGCCTCGATCAACGCGTCGGCTCCGCCATCGACCCCCATCAGGAGAGGTCGATACTCGGAGATGTAGGGCCGGAGCGCAGCCAGATCACCGCGATAGTCATAGCCGCGGACCACGATCAGCACATGGCGGTCCTCGATCTCAGTCGTTACCTCAGGCACTCCAACACCCTCGAGCAGTAGCTCCTTCTCCACCCGCAGGTAGGTCATGGTGTTGTCGGCGAACGCCTCGATCTGATCCGAAAGACCGGTCCGGGCATATTCGAGATGGTCCTCCAGGATTTCGGTGGTGTAGAGCGTGCCGTCCGCCACCACGCTGCCTGCCGAGTTGACCAACTTGCCACCATCCAGTGTCAGCAACTCACCTTCGTGAACCCGAGTGAAGACGTGGTCGCCCGCATTGTCTATGAGCGGGATGCCGGCCTCCAGCAAGATCCCAGGCCCCAGATTGGGATAGCGACCCGAGACTGAGGACACCGCATTCACCACTGCCGCGGCACCGGCCTCGACTAAAGCCTCGGCGCTGACTCGATCAAGGTCGCTGTGATGGATGATCGCGATCTCACCAGCGCGCAGCCGTTTGGTGAGGTTCTTGGTACGCCGATCAAGCCGTGCGACACCGCCAATCTGAGTCGGTGTGCCGCGTTTGCGGAGCAGGGTGGGAAGTCGCATCTCGGGATCCATACTCCCACCGCGCCAGAGTGGGGTTCAGCGAACAGGGAGATCCCGAACGAGGGGGCCGCGTGTCGAGGCGGCCAGCTCGACCAATTCGCTGGCGTGGGCCACGGCAGACTCCGTTGTGTCCAGACCGGCCATCATCCGGGCAAGTTCCACCGCACGGTCCTCATCAGCAACGGTCACCACTCCACTGGTGGTGACTTGACCGTCGTCCGCCTTCACCACCACGTAGTGCCGATCCGCGAAAGCGGCAACCTGTGCGAGATGGGTGACCACCACGACTTGGGTGTGCTGCGACAGCCGGGCGAGGCGGCGACCAACCTCGACAGCGACCTTGCCGCCGACGCCGGCATCGATCTCATCGAAAATCAGCGTGATGGCCTCCCGATCAGCTGCAAGCACCACCTCCAGGGCCAGCCGGACTCGGGACAGCTCACCACCTGATGCCGCCCGCCCCAGACTGCGCAGCTCGCTGCCTGGGTTGGCGGCGAACACCAGATCCACCCGATCGCCGCCCCATGGGCCGAGGTCTCCGCTGGCTAGCTCAAAGCTCAGCTGAGCGTGCGGCATGGCCAGGGCGGCAAGCTCACCGCGTATCAACTCGCTGAATTTGGCTGCCGCCTCACGCCGGGCCGCGCTGATCTGAGCTGCAAGGGAGGTCAGCTCGGTCCTCAGCTGCTCCAGTCGCTCGGTCAAAATGGCGATCCGTTCATCACTTTGTCCGAGTCGAGTGAGTCGCACCGCAGAGTCCGCAGCCCACTGCAAGACCTCATCACACGTGCTGCCGTACTTCCGGGTCAGCGTGCTCAGCTGAGCTCGGCGCTCGGCAATCTGTTCCAGGCGGCCAGGCTGGCTGTCCAGTCCATCCAGATAACGCACCAAATCCGCTGTCAGATCGGTGACCTGATAGCTCGCCTCAGCCAGCCGATCACCCAGCTGAGTCGCCTCGGCATCTCGAGAGACTGCCGACTCAAAAGCCTTGCGCGCCGCGTAGAGCATCGCCAGCGCACCGCCAGCCTCATCGTCAGGGCCGGCTAGAGCGTGGACAGCCGATTGCGCCGACTCCCGCAAATCGTCCGCGGACTGGAGCCGGACAGCCTCCGCCGCCAGAGCGACATCCTCCCCTGGGCCAGGCCCGATTCGCTGGATCTCTTCCAGGCCGAAGGTCAACAGGTCAATCTCACGAGCCCGGCTCTGCGCCTCGGCACGGAGTTCAGCCAGCTCACTCCGTGCGCCGCGCTCCTCCGACCAGAGGGCGGAGTACCTGGCAAGTGGTTCCAGGACGGCGGCGCCGGCGAAACGATCCAAGTGCTGCCGTTGCCTGTCCGCCTCGGTGAGTCGTTCCTGTTCCGCCTGCCCATATATCGCGACCAGCTCGGCAGTCAGCTCTGCGCATGCACTCGCCGGCACCTGGGCACCGCCAAGGTAAGCCCGGGAACGCCCTCCCGCTGTGACATGGCGAGCCAGGATCAGCTCGTCGTCGTCCATCTCGCCGCCGGCTTCGCTGACGCGCCGTAGCAGCTCAGGATTCTCGATCCTGAACCGGCCTTCCACGCGTGCCCGCTCTGAGCCTCGGCGAACTGACCGCGGGTCTGCCCGGCCGCCGAGCAGCAAACCAAGCCCACTGACGATCATCGTCTTGCCCGCGCCGGTTTCCCCGGTAACGACGGTGAGGCCGGGATGAAGCCCGATCGTTGCGTCCTTGATCACACCTAGATCGGCGATGCGCAGCTCGGTGATCATGCAGGAGTGTCGATCATGGTGATGGCTGGATCAGCCGACCCTCGCCAGCCCTCAACCCGGAGCCCGAACTTCTGGACCAGCCGGTCGGTGAACGGCGCCTGCGACAGCCGGGCCAGTCGAAGTCGCTGCTTGCCGCGGGTCACTTCGATCTCCATACCTGCATGCAACTCGACCGAACGACGTCCGTCACACCAAACCATGCCGTGTGTTGGGGAGACATCGAGAACCTCCACCACCACGGTCGAAGTAGGACTGAGCACCAGCGGCCGAGCAAAAAGAGCGTGCGCGCTGAGCGGCACGACGAGCAGGGCGTCGACGCCTGGCCAGATCACCGGCCCTCCGGCCGAGAAGGCGTACGCGGTGGAGCCGGTGGGAGTCGAAACCAGCATCCCGTCGCAGGCCCAACGAGAAAGCGGACGGCCATCCACCTCCACCAGTACCTCAAGCATCCGCTCCCGGGAAGCCTTCTCGATCGACACCTCGTTGATCGCGTAGGACGACCACGCGGGCTTGAATGTCGTGGAATCGCGGAGCGTGACATCAATGGTGAATCGCTCCTCGACGGTGTAGGAGCGCTCAACCACATGGGCGACGATCGTGTCGATCTCTGATGACTCAGCCTCAGCCAGAAAGCCCACGTGTCCCAGATTGACCCCGAGCAGTGGAATCTCGCTCGGCAAGACCCATTCCGTGGCGCGCAGGATGGTGCCATCGCCTCCTAACACCACCATCAGCTCAATTCCATCCTCGAGCGTGACTGGCTTGCTGAGCGGTGTCATGGCATGCGCCAGCCGCGGGTCCAGCGAAGATATGTCATCGGCGGGCAGAGCAGAGACAATGCCTGCTGCATTCAGCCCCTCGACCACACGCGTTGCCGCGGCGACGGCTGGCGGCCGGCCCATGTGGGTCAGCACGGCGACGCGCCGGGTCGAATCTGGGCTTACGCCGCTTGGCTTCCCGGTCCGCTGCGCTGAGGCCTCGGTCACCTGCTACAGCATATTCAGATTGTTTTGAGCTGCGGTCGGTTATGTCTGGACGAGCGCGGTCAGATCCAGGTCTGGCGCAGATGCTGTGCGGCGCAAGAGCACAAAGAACTCGCGGTTGCCTGACGCCCCCAGGAGCCGGCTCGGGACGGCATCCACGGCATGCCAGTCATATTCGCCAGCTGCTTTGATCACGCCCGAAATCGCCTGTAGCTGGTCCACCGGGGCACGTACTACCCCGCCTTTGCCCAGCAATTCTCGCCCTACCTCGAACTGTGGCTTGACCAACAGCAGCACCCAGCCGCCATCTCGGGTCACCGAGACCAGTGGGCCCACCAGCAGCTTCAGTGAGATGAACGAGACGTCGGCGACCACCAGATCGACCGCAACGCCTCCGACATGCTCGAGCCGCAAGTCCCGGAGATTGGTTCGTTCCTGCAGCCTGACTCGAGGGTCGGCGCGCAACACAGCTGCCAGCTGACCAACCCCAACATCCACAGCGATCACCCCGCTGCAGCCGCGGGCCAGCAAGACCTGAGTGAAGCCTCCTGTCGAGGCGCCCGCGTCGAGGGCTCGTCCAGCCAGGCTGAGCTGAAGGTCATCGAGCGCACCAATGAGCTTGTGGGAGCCGCGCGAGACATAGTGATCATGCGGTGCATCGATGGCGGCCGTGGCGGCCACCTGCTCCCCAGCCCGCTCGACAACCGAGCCATCGACGCTGACCTGACCGGCGTTGATCATGGCCTGCGCATGGCTACGCGACCGGGCCAGCCCGCGCCCGACCAGCTCGCGATCCAGGCGCTCAGTCACGGTTCAGCCGGACTCCGCATTGTGAGCTTGGTTGTCGGGTCGGTGCAGTGCTTCATCCAGCACCTCGTGGGCCTTCGCGAGCCGATCATGATGATCGGCAAGCGGCGCCGAGGCCAGATCGGCAATCCCGCGTAGCGCGTCGTCGATCTGGGCGTGCCCGGTCTGCGGCGGGCTGGTCGCAGGGTCCGGCTCCAAATCGTCGAGCTGCCCCTGGTCGGGCTCAGTCATTCCTCGCCTGGCGGCGAGGAGCTCTCCGCGCTCTCCGCGCTCTCCGCGCTTGTCGCCGCCTTGCGCGGCGGCTTTTGACCCGGAGGCCTCGTCGTTGCCTTGTTGGTGGGCTTCATGGTCGCGGCTGCTTTCTTCGCCGGGGCTTTCTTCTTCGTACGCGTCATCGCCTCGTTGAGTTGGGCTCGTAGGCCAGCAACCTCATCCCGGAGCGCCTGCACCTCGTCGGCTCGCGCGAAGCCGAGCCGCGCCGACGCCTTGTCGACCTCTGACGTCACAAAATGCTGCAACAGCTCCCGATTGGTACGACTCGCATTCATGATCTCTTCGGCAAGCTTGTTGACTCGCTCGCTGGTCTCGGTAGCTACGTCTTCAAGGCCGGCTTGCTTCAGCAGCGCCCGGGCGGTGGCTGCGGCCTTCGCCTGGGTGCTCTTGGTCACACCGTTCACCATGTTGATGTAGGCCTGAAATGCCTCGACCACGCTTGACGCCTTTCTGCCGCCTGAGGGAGGCGCTGATTGCCGACGAGTAGGCACAGCAGCGCCGCAGTGGCCACGTTACCGCAGCCGTTCCAGCGCATCGCGCCAGTCAAGCGCCAATCCATGATCAACGGCCCACCACGTTGCGTGCGCCGCCGCCCAAATCGCTTCGAGGGCGCTCGAGCCGTTGCTGTCGATCATCAGCCGACCATCTACCGCGGACGCCGTCGCCCGACCGCACCGGAACTCACCTATGTTCGGAGTGACGGTGAGCCCCGGACGCAACAGCGCCCGGAGGTCCTCACCAACGAACGTCGGTCGTTCCCCGGGCGCGGCTGCGAGCAGGTCTTGAGCCTGATGGGATCCCGAGAGCACGAACATGCTGTCCAGACCTGCGTTGACCGCTCCGGCAATGTCAGTGTCGAGCCGATCTCCCACGAACAACGGGTGGCGTGCACCGAGCCGGTCAACCGTGTCGTCCAGCAACGGCCGATAGGGTTTGCCAGCCACTTCTGGCTCGGCCTGCACCGCCATCTTCACTGCGGCGACCGCAGCGCCGTTCCCCGGAACCAGGCCACGGTCGGTCGGCCGCGTCGGATCGATGTTCGTCGCCACCCAATGCGCGCCGCGATGGATGGCGATCGCGGCTTCATTGAGCTCCTGCCAAGCCAGGTTGAAGCCATAACCCTGTATCACCGCCACCGGCTGGTCATCGGCCGAATGCACCCCTACCAGACCTGCTTCGCTCAGAGCAGCAATGACTCCGTCGCCCCCTACGGCGAGGATTCTGGCGCCGACACCGAAGCGGTTGACTAGCAGATGTGCAGCGGCCTGGGCCGAGGTGACAATATCCGCCGCACTCGCTGGGATGCCCAGCTCGACCAGATGGTCGGCGACCACAGCTGGCGGGCGGGCGGCGTTGTTGGTAACGAAACCGATCTTGGTGCCACGGTCATGGAGCTGAGCAATGCCTGCTGCGGCGCCGAGCACGGCGACCGGACCCAAATAGATGACGCCATCAAGATCGAACAACACCGCGTCGTAGGCGTCGATGATCGCCGCTGGTGCACTCATGGGAGAACGTCCCGCCCCGGCTCAGGCGATGACTGGCTGTCTTCCTCGTCGCCCTCGTCGTAGTCGATCAAGAACCCATCGAGCTCGTCGATTCTTTGCTGTGCATCAGTCTCCTGATCATGATCAAGCTTCACAGCGGACGCAAACCACTGACGTGCCTCGGGCTGCTGGCCGCCCGCGAGCAGCGCATCGGCGTACGCGTAGCGCAGTCTGGCCACGGCACGCGGAGCAACGTCTTCAGGTCCCGCCTGCGCGACAGCCCGCTCTAATATCCTTCGCGACTCGTGATCTTGGCCTAGATCACGCCGGGCACCTGCCTCAACGATGATCATCTCGATTCGCAGCGCCGGGTCCAGCCCGGCGCGATCGGCCTCCCGCGCCAGCTTCAGGGCATTGTGCGGGCGACCCAGAGCGCGCTCGCAGTCAGCCATCACTGGCAGGTAGTCCGGCGTTCCGGTCATCCGACGCAGCGCTCGGAATTCGGTCAACGCAACGTCGTAAAGCCCAGCGGCGTAGGCCGTCTCTGCTGCAGCCTCGCGGACGATCGGCAGCCGGGCCGCGCGACGGCGAGCGGCCTCAGCATGGGCGTAGGCCAACTCTGGGTCCTCGTCGACAAGCTGGCCCGCCACCACCAAGTGCGCTGCGACGATTTCGGCGAGCTCCTTGGGCAGGCTGCGCAGCTCGGCCCGGACCGCCGCATGCAGGGAACGCGAGTCCACGCCCTCGGGAATAGGCGGTTCGTTTCTCCGACGCGCCAGACCCGGTCGCGCGCTCTCTGTCGGCCGCCGTGTACCTCCAGAGACCTCCCGACGTTGTCGATCACCTCGACGCTGCACCGTGGACTCTGGACGTTCCGAGCGGTCCCGCTGCTGCCGATCCCCTTTGGCCTTTGGCTGCGGGACTCCGGCGCGCCCTGGCGCGCGGCGTCGCGAACGATCCGACCGTCCCTGCTCTGCCACTCGCCAATCCTGTCGGGATTCGCAATCCGACGCAAAGCCCAGCACCAAGAGGACTGGTTACTTCGCGACGACGACCTCTGGGCCAGCCGCTGCCAGCTCACTCACTATCTCGGCATTCGCCGCTGCATCAGTGATCACCAGATCCACCTCATTGACGGCGGCGAACGTGCAAAACGAGTTTCGGCCGATCCTCCCGGAGATCACCGGCACGATCCGCCGTCGGGCGGAGAGCAACATGGCTCGCTTGGTTGCCGCCTCTTCTGGGTTCGTCGTCGTCAGGCCATGCGTCGGCGTCATGCCGTTGACGCCGATGATCGCCAGATCAACGGTCAAACTGCTGAGCCGCCGCGTGGTCCAAGCATCGACCGCGGCCGAGGTCAATCCCCTGATCGTCCCCGGGAGTGTGAAGATGCGTAGGTTGTCGTAGTCAGCCAAATACTGAGCCGCAGGAAGGTTGTTGGTCACCACTGCGAGAGCAGTATCCCTCGGCATCGCCTGAGCGCAGAACAAGGTGAGTGAACCGGAATCGAGCACCACGACGCCGTCCTGGGGAAGCTCCTCGGCCACCCGACGCGCGATCACGAGCTTGTCCTCATATTGCTCCGCGTGCCGTGCGGCAAGCGCCTGCTCGAACGGCGTGGAATCCATCAGTTCGGCGCCACCCCGGATTCTGCGCAGCACGCCGCGCCGCTCCAGCACGTCAAGATCACGGCGCACTGTCTCGGTGGTGACCTTGAGCTGCTCACTGATCTGGGTGACGCTCGCGCGTCGCGCCTCTCGCTCGATCAACAACTCGGTGATCGCCCGTTGCCGCTCGGGCGGATACATCGTCATGGCTGCCTTTCTGGCACCATTTTCACATTGATGACCGGCGACCAGCGAGAGGGCATCATGACCGTCCAGCACGCACAAGCGGCGGCTCGATTTCAGGCGATCACTGACCTGTTGACGGCCGAAGGGCGTGTCGACGTCGTCGACATCGCAAGCCGACTAGGCGTTGCACAAGAGACCATCCGTCGCGACCTGCGCGCCATGGAGAACGCCGGCAAGCTGCAACGCGTCCATGGCGGGGCGGTTCGCATCGTCACTATTCCACTGGCACTCAGCAACAGCCACCGCCCGACCGCCCAGGATGACCTCGAGCTTGCCGGTCGGGTCTGGAAAGAGCTGCCGCGCCACGGCACCATCCTGATAGGCACCGGCAATCTGTCGCTCGCGCTTGCCCACATCATCGTCGACGCCCCGCCCGAGACCCGCGGGCTCACGGTCGTGACCAACTCCCTCGACGCCGCCATCGTGCTGTCGCGAGCCGGCCGGCTCGAGGTCTACAACATCGGTGGAACGGTGTCGCCGGTCACTCGGGCACAAGAGGGCGACTGGGCAGTACACGAGCTCGAGCGGTTGCACGTAGACGTAAGCGTGGTGTGCCCGGCGGGAATCAGCGTCGAGCGTGGCCTTACCCAGGCGACTCCAGCTGCCGCCGCTGTCTCGCAGGTCGAGGTCGCCTCAGGCGAACGGGTGATCGTGCTAGCTGATCGTGACAGCTTCGGCGGCTCCGCCTTCGTCCAGTTCGCCTCACTTGGGCAGATCGACTCAATAGCCGTCGCTGGCACTCCCAGTCAGGCCGCTTTGCAGCCATTCTTGGAACGCGGCATTGCCATCACCATCGGAGGGACCTCATGACACTTGTTGCAGGCGTGGACTCGTCGACCCAATCAGTCAAGATCGTGGTCTGCGACGCCGAGACTGGTTCAGTCGTGCGCAGCGGACGGGCCTCACACCCGTCAGGCACTGAGGTTCCGGCCTCTGCCTGGCTAGCGGCCTATCAGGAGGCGACAGCCGATCCAGCCCTCCTCGATGGAGTGGCAGCGCTCGCCGTCGGCGGCCAGCAACACGGCATGGTCACCCTCGACGAGGATGGTGAGCTCGTCCGCGATGCCCTGTTGTGGAACGACAACAGGTCGGCCCCGGACGCCGAAGACCTTATTGCCGAGCTGGGAGGCCCAACTGTGTGGGCTGACGCGGTGGGCTCTGTCCCTGTTGCCTCGATGACCGTCGCCAAGATCAGGTGGCTGGCCCGCGCCGAGCCGGAGAACGCTGCCAAGACCGCCGCGGTGGTGCTGCCACACGACTGGTTGAGCTGGCAGATCGGGGATCGGAGTTTTGAGCCAACCACAGACCGCGGAGATGCGTCTGGCACCTGCTACTTCGACGCAACAGCCAACCGCTACCGCAACGACCTGGTCCAGCTTGCCCTCGGTCATGATCTTGAGCTGCCGCGAGTTGCCGCTCCGAGCGAGGTGATCGGATACACCCCAAGCGGAATCGCCATCGCACCGGGCACCGGAGACAATATGGCGGGCGGCTTGGGTCTCGGCGTGACGGCCGGCGCCGCTGTCATCTCGGTGGGCACCAGTGGAACGGCCTTCACGAAGAGCCACCAGCAAACACACGAGCCGACCGGCACCGTTGCTGGCTTCGCCGATGCCACCGGCGAGTTTCTTCCGTTGGTGTGCACGCTGAACGGCGCCCGGAACCTGGTCGCAACTGCGGAGGTCTTGGGCGTCACGCTGGACGAACTGAGCCGGCTCGCGCTGAGCGCCGAGCCCGGTAGCCAAGGAGTCACCTTTGTGCCGTACCTGGAGGGTGAGCGGACACCGCCGTTGCCCGATGCGCGCGGCCAGCTCATCGGGCTGACGCTGGCGAACATGACTCCGGCGAACATTGCGCGCGCCACCATCGAGGGCGTGTTGTGGAGCCTCGCCTACGGTGTCGAGGTGCTGGGGGACCAGACTGGTCAGATCTCCTCGATCACTTTGACCGGCGGGGCCTCTCAGTCTGAAGCCGTACGCCGTATCGCTACATCGGTTTTCGGCCTACCCGTGGTGGTCACTGACACCTTCGAGAGTGTGGCTGTTGGCGCCGCCCGCCAGGCAGCCTGGGCACTGACGGGGACTCTTCCGGACTGGTCGGTGCCCGTGCTGAGCCAGCATGAGCCGACAGCTGCTGACCAGCGAGCAGCCAAGGAGATCAGCGAGCGGTACCGTTCGGTGCTCGCGGCGCATTTCGGCGTCTGAGCCATGTGGGCCATCCGCGGTCGTATCGTGGCGCTGTCATCGGATCTGACGGTGGCACCGAACGAGGCTGCGGTCTTCACCGGCCGAGTGTGGGTCGGCGACGATGGCACCATCGCAGCGGTCACCAAAGCATCCCAGGCCGGGCCGCCGGGCTCCGACGGCGCACACGTCATTGATGTCGGCAGCTCCCTCGTCATGCCAGGGTTCGTCGACTTGCACAACCATCTCGCCTACAACACCCTGCCGCTGTGGACCGAGCCAGCACAGCAGACGCCATTTTCGCATCACAATTCCTGGACTAGAGCCGATACCTACGCGGCTAGCACCACTTGGCCCGCGTACGCGCTGATCACCGCATGCCCACAGGAACTACTGGCCTATGTCGAGGCAAAGGCGATTGTCGGTGGCACTACGTCGATCCAGGGATCTCCGCCCAAGAACCGACCGCGCGATGGCTGGCTGGTCCGCAACATCGAAGACGAAACGTTCGGTTCGGGCAACACGAATCTGATCTACGCCTCGGTGCTCACCGCGAAGCCGGCCGTCCTCGCCGAACGTGCCAACAAGATGCGAACCGGCGCCGCCTTCATCTATCACTGCTCGGAGGGCCAGCGCGGCAGCATCGTGGCCCGGGAATTCACCGACGCCGAAGCCGCCGGATGCCTGCAGCCGCGGTTCATCGCCGTACATGCCAACGCCGTTGACCCAGCTGTGTTTGCGCGCTGGCAATCTCCCGGCGCGATCGCCTGGTCACCGTTCTCCAACCTGTGGCTCTACGGTCAAACTACCGATGTCCCAGCTGCACGGGCTGCGGGGATCAGGGTGTGCCTCGGCTCTGACTGGGCGCCCTCGGGCACCAAGAACGTACTCGGTGAGCTGAAGTCGGCGCGGCTTACAGCTGACCACATGGGCTGGTCGCTGAGTGACCAGGAGCTGGTGATGATGGCCACCTGCCTGCCTGGAGATGTCCTCGCTCGCGCCTGGCGGCGACAGGTCGGCCGCCTACAACCGGGCGCACAAGCAGATCTCGTGGTGATCAACGCCAAGCGCAGAGCCGATGCCTTCCGCACCATCGTCCGGGCCACCGAGGACGATGTCGATCTCGTGGTCATCAACGGCGAGCGCCGTTACGGTACGCAGGATCTGATGACCGGTGCCAACACCATGACCACACTCACTGTGGGCGGACGCGCCATGCAGCTATCCCTGGGCCAGCCAAGCGATCTCACCAAGGCCTGGGAGTGGCCAGAGGTCATCGACAGGATGGAAGAGGTACGAGCCGACCCGAAACGTGAGGTGGAGGCGGCCAATGCGATGTATGCGCGGTGGGCAGGCCGGCTTGACGATCGGGAAGCCCCACTCCGGCTAGCCCTTGACATGCCAACGGGTCTGGCACCGATCGGCGGTCTACCGAAGGACCTCAATGACCTCCTCATCCCACCGCTGCAGTCTTTGACACATGATCAGGAGTGGCTTGAATCAGTGGTCCGACGCGGCTTCCACTCTGGGGTACTGGACGGCCTCGCCGATTACTACCAGCGGTAGGAGGACGATCATGAACGCTGCTCCGCGGCCTGCTGAGGTGGTCAAGCGCGCCCGGCGTGGCGTCCTGCTGTCCGAAGCGCTGGCCAGCTCCGGCAGCAGCCGTCCCGGGGACCTTGACGGCGGCCAGCGACTCCACGTCGTGGACACCTTGATCGCCACGCTTGGCGGTGCCTACGCCCACCTTCCGGCAAAGCGAGCGGCGTACGCTAGCGACCCGGTGCAGGCCCTGATCCTGCTCCGACGGCGGGCCGCGGATCTGTCCGACACCGAGTTCAATCGCGCAGTGACTGCGATCGTCACAGGACTCCGCGACGCGCACACCCGCTACGTTGGGCCGTCGACATTGCGAGACCAGGTTGCCGTGTTGCCGTTTCTTGCCGAGCAGTACGGCCCTGAGTCCAACCCCAGGTACCTAGTGAGCAAGATAAACACCGAGGCGATCGACGACCCCGAGTTCCAGCCTGGTGTGGAACTCGAGGCCTGGAATGGGGCACCGTTCGCTCGCGCAGTCGAGAGCCATGCCGATTCGGAGACCGGCGGCCGGTCCGACTCCCGGCGCGCCCGGGCGCTCGAATCGCTGACCTTTCGGGCTTTGGACTATGGACCGCCACCTGATGAGCATTGGGTCATCGTGGGTTATCGGACCAAGCGTCGCCGTAAGGCCGAGGTCCGGCTACCTTGGCGGGTGCTGGCTCCCGGCAAGGCTGCCACTGCCCTTGAGCCTGGGTCACGTGCCGCCCTCAAGCAGGCCGGCGACCCGTCGGCGGAGGCCGTACGCCGAGCCAAAAAGCTGGTGTTCGCCCCGAACTTGTGGGCCAGTGATCACCAGCGGCGGCCATCGCCGGCGGCCACCGGCAAGGTCAAGATCGGCGAGTGGCTGGATACGCCGATGCAGGATGTGGTGGCTGCCCGGGCGCTGAGCCGCACAGTAGGTTACCTGCGCATCTGGTCGTTCGACATCGACGATGACGACGCCTTCGTCGACGAGCTGATCCGGCTGCTGGGAGTGCTGCCGCAGACCGGCCTGATCGTCGACCTGCGCACCAATCCCGGTGGCCTGATCTGGGCGGCCGAGCGGGCGCTACAGCTGTTCACCGACGCGACGATCCAGCCAACACGGTTCTCCCTGATTGCCACGCCGCTCACCCGCCAGATGGCCGACAGCCCGTTCAACCGGCTCGAATTGGAGGCCTGGAGCCAGTCGCTGCAAGATGCGGTTTCGACTGGCGAGCTCTACGCCCAACCGTTGCCCTTGACTGATCCGTCCTGGTGCAACGACAAAGGCCGGAAGTACCCAGGTCCGTCGGTCGCGGTCGTCGATGCCAACACCTACTCCTCTGGTGATCTTTTTGCGGCTGGGTGGGTGGACCACGGAATCGGCCCGCTGGTGAGCGTCGGTCAAGCTACCGGTGCTGGCGGTGCGAATGTATGGACGTCCGCACAGCTCCGTGACGCCCTGTCCGCCACCGATCACCAGCAACAGCGAATGCCTGCCGGGACGGGCTTCACTCTTGCGTTCCGTCGGGCGATCCGGTCCGGCAGTGGAGATGGGATACCTATCGAGGATCTCGGGATACCCGGAATCCCGTACCAGATGACCAAGGACGACTTGATGCGGAGCAACAAGGATCTGCTCGACTTTTGCACCAGTCTGCTGAGCGAAGCCGACCAGTGAGGAGATGATCATGGCGCAGTTCGATCCGGGTCCGCCGCCCGAGGTGGCCGACCACTTCGACAAGGTACCCAGCTACGCGCCGCACCGGGATCTCTTCTGGTACGACTGGGGGCCGATCTTCTATCGCGGGCGGCTCGACCGATCGGCCCGGCTGCTCTGCGTCGCCTCCGATCCCGGTCCAACGGAACGGATAGCCGGTCGCACACTCGTCGGGGACGCTGGCCAACGTGTGCAAGGCTTCATCAGCAAGCTTGGCCTGACTCACAGCTACGCGTGCGTCAACGCCTACGCCTATGCGTTGCTGCCGTCACGATCAATGAGCGCGATCCCCATCCTGGCCGAACCCGAGCAGCAGTCCTGGCGGAATGAGCTTTTCTCCATGATCATCGGGCCGGACTTGGAGGGCATCGTCGCATTCGGGCTGCAGGCCCGGATCGCGGTCGAGCAGTGGACCACGGCACCGCCAGTCATGATCAAGAAGGTGCCACACCCGTCCAGTCGGGACGCGGCCAAGCTGATCACCGAATGGCGGGCCGCGGTGGCCGAGCTACGCACCGTCGTTACCTCGGATCCGGATGGGGACAATGCGGGACCAAATTATGGCGACAGGTTCTCCGAAAGCGATTACGCACCGATCCCGCGCGGCGACCTGCCCTTCGGGGTGCCCAGCTGGCTAGGAGACGACTCTCGTGGCCGGCAATCACGTCCCAAACGCCGCAACACAGTGGAGCGAGACCCAGCAGACCTGCTGCATACCTTGATCTGGCGAGCCCCAGCGGCATGAACGGCCGCGGCGGCCGACCTCCAGCTCGCTTTCTGCTGGCCGTCATCGACGCAGGGGGGACTGTGCCGCCTGCGCTCAGCCTTGGTGCCGAACTCGTCCAGCGTGGACATCAGGTGCGCGTACTCGGCGACCCGACAATCGAACCCTCCGCCAAATCGGCTGGATGCGCATTCTCACCGTGGCGTGAGGCACCCCACTTCAACTCCGTCGCGGAGCAGACAACCCTGATCACTGCGCTGGAGGGCGGAAACCCGTATCGGGCGTTCCGGGCCGCGAGGGGCTACGCCGGCAAGACAATGACGAGCCGGTTCGCCCGTGATGTCGTCTCCACGGTCCGAGAGTCTCCCGTCGATGCCATCTTGGCCGACGGGTTGCCCGGAATACTGATCGGAGCCCAGGCGACCAGGCGTCCCACTGCGGCTCTCGTCGCGCAGACGTATGTTCGGCCCACGCCCGGGCTGCCACTGCTCGGCACGGGCTGGTCACCGGGTCAGAGCCTTCTCGGCAAAACGAGAGACAAAGTGGTCCCGAGGGTCGCCTCATGGCTCCTGACCCCTACTCTGCCGCGCCTGAATGCCGTCGCCGAACGCTACGAAGTACTCCCACTCGAGAACGTGTTCGAGGTGTTCGACCGGTGCGCCCGCGTGCTCGTGATGACCAGCCCATCCTTCGACTTCACTGCGCCGCAGCTCCCGGAGAATGTCCGCTACGTCGGGCCGCAACTCGACGATCCCGCTTGGGCAGCTGAGGTGAAATGGCGGCGCCAAGGCCGTGAGCCACTCGTCCTGGTCGCAACGAGCTCGATCTATCAAGATCAAATCGATCTGCTGGAGCGGATAGCCGAGGCTTTACGCCAACTGCCCGTACGTGCCGTGCTGACGACTGGCCGTGCGGTTGATCCAGCCGAGATTCAGGCTGGTTCGAATGTCGAGGTGCTTCAGACTGCCCCGCATGCCCAGGTGCTGCGGGAAGCCTCCGTCGTTGTTACCCACGCTGGGCATGGCACAGTGCTGAAGTCGCTGGCGGCTGGAGTGCCACTGCTCTGCATACCGATGGGCCGCGACCAGAAGGACAACACCGTACGGGTGATGCGGCTCGGGGCAGGCCTACGACTAAGCGATAAGTCGACGCCGACGCAGATCGCAGCAGCCGTGGCTGAGATCTTGGCTCGCCCCCAATACCGAGCGGCTGCACGCCGGTTCGCGGAGGTTCTGGCATGGGAGGCCGCGCATCGGCCACGTGCCGCCGATGAGGCAGAATCACTGCTGCGGTTGTAGCTTCCTGGTCCGCACCCGAAGGATAGGGAGAGATCTATCTGGCTGCTCTGGCGATGCGCTCCAACTCATCGGCCACGGCATCAGGCGGCAGCCGGGTGTCGATCTCAGCAGTCGCTCCGGCACGCAGCAGGGGTTCGACAGCGGCCGTATTGCCCATAATTTCGTCGCGTTCCGACCGGCCCTTTCCGTAAGGGTTTGTGGTACGGGTGATCACACGTGCCAGGAGCGTGTCGACGGGCGCGCTGAGCAGCACGACCGCATCGAACCGAGGGTAGAACACGCCTTGATTCGCTACACATCCTGAGATGAACAGCGTGTCCACGACGTGCTCGGCGAGCAAGATATTCATCTTGTCCTCGCGCCACAGCCGCTCGGTTCCATGTTCATGAGCCAGCGGGACATCCTCACTCCAGTCGGCCTCGTCCGTGTCAACCACCCGGTGCCCGCGGCGAGCGAGCTCTGCCAGTGCGGTCGACTTGCCGGCGCCAGACATCCCGGTCACGAGAATCACCGCCACGGGCCGCACCCTATCCAAAAAACACTTTAGGGCCGGTCACGAATGACCGACCCTAAAGTGTTGTTTGTCCGGCGACGTCCTAGTCTCCCACACGGTACCCCGTGCAGTACCATCGGCGCTGAAAGGCTTAACTTCCGGGTTCGGAATGGAGCCGGGTGTTTCCCTTTCGCCATGATCACCGAAACTCTATGGAGATGTGGTGCGGATTTGTCCCGACCGTATCTCGGGAACTGCACAGTGGACGCGTAGCATCTTTGTAGGAACAAGCCCTCGGCCTATTAGTATCGGTCAGCTCCATGCATTACTGCACTTCCACATCCGACCTATCGCCCAGTGATCTGCTGGGGGCCTTACCAGGTTACCCTGTGGGAGCCATCATCTTGGAGCGTGCTTCCCGCTTAGATGCTTTCAGCGGTTATCACTTCCGAACGTAGCCAACCAGCCGTGCTCTTGGCAGAACAACTGGCACACCAGAGGTTCGTCCGTCCCGGTCCTCTCGTACTAAGGACAGCTCTCCTCAAGACTCCTACGCGCGCAGCGGATAGGGACCGAACTGTCTCACGACGTTCTAAACCCAGCTCGCGTGCCGCTTTAATGGGCGAACAGCCCAACCCTTGGGACCGACTCCAGCCCCAGGATGCGACGAGCCGACATCGAGGTGCCAAACCATGCCGTCGCTATGGACGCTCGGGCAAGATCAGCCTGTTATCCCCGGGGTACCTTTTATCCGTTGAGTGACGGCGCTTCCACATGCCACCGTCAGATCACTAGTCCCGACTTTCGTCCCTGCTTGAGATGTCTCTCTCACAGTCAAGCTCCCTTGTGCACTTACACTCGAAACCTGATTGCCAACCAGGCTGAGGGAACCTTTGGGCGCCTCCGTTACCTTTTAGGAGGCGACCGCCCCAGTCAAACTACCCATCAGGCACTGTCCCTGATCCAGATAATGGACCTAGGTTAGATATCCAGAACAACCAGAGTGGTATTTCAACGTTGACTCCACAACCACTGGCGTGGCTGCTTCATAGTCTCCCACCTATCCTACACAAGCTGCACCGAACACCAATACCAAACTATAGTAAAGGTCCCGGGGTCTTTCCGTCCTGCTGCGCGTAACGAGCATCTTTACTCGTAGTGCAATTTCGCCGAGTCCGTGGTCGAGACAGCGCCCAAGTCGTTACGCCATTCGTGCAGGTCGGAACTTACCCGACAAGGAATTTCGCTACCTTAGGATGGTTATAGTTACCACCGCCGTTTACTGGCGCTTAAGTTCAGTGCTTCGCCTTGCGACTAACACTTCCCCTTAACGTTCCAGCACCGGGCAGGCGTCAGTCCGTATACGTCGTCTTGCGACTTAGCACGGACCTGTGTTTTTAGTAAACAGTCGCTTGGGCCTGGTCTCTGCGGCCTCCCACGCCGTCCGAAGTAAATTCATGGACGTGGTCGGCCCCCCTTCTCCCGAAGTTACGGGGGCATTTTGCCGAGTTCCTTAACCACGGTTCTCTCGATCACCTTGGTATTCTCTACCTGACCACCTGAGTCGGTTTAGGGTACGGGCGGCTCTAGCACTCGCTCACGAAGGTTTTCTAGGCAGCATAGGATCACCCACTCGACGGACTCATAGTCCGTCCAGCCGTCATGTCTCAGGCATATGAGATGCGGATTTGCCTACATCTCGCCCTACACATTTAGCCCGGGACAACCATCGCCCGGGTTGGGCCGCCTTCCTGCGTCACTCCGCAGCTTGCCTACTACAAGATTGGGTCACACACTTGCCGCCAGCGCACCCGAAGGTGCTCCGACAACTCGCGTGCTTAGCATTACTCGCTTCGGCAGGATCGTTCTAGCGCCGGTACGGGAATATCAACCCGTTGTCCATCGACTACGCCTGTCGGCCTCGCCTTAGGTCCCGACTTACCCAGGGCAGATTAGCTTGACCCTGGAACCCTTGGTCTTTCGGTGGAGGAGTTTCTCACTCCTCATTCGCTACTCATGCCTGCATTCTCACTCGTGTGCTCTCCACAGCTAGGTCACCCTGCTGCTTCACCGCGCACACGACGCTCCCCTACCCATCCACGCACCTGGATCGCTAGGCGACCGGGTAATTACATGAATGACACAGCTTCGGCGGATTGCTTGAGCCCCGCTAAATTGTCGGCGCAGAATCACTTGACCAGTGAGCTATTACGCACTCTTTCAAGGGTGGCTGCTTCCAAGCCAACCTCCTGGTTGTCTCCGCAACTCCACATCCTTTTCCACTTAGCAATCTCTTAGGGGCCTTAGCTGGTGTTCTGGGCTGTTTCCCTCTCGACTACGAACCTTATCGCCCGCAGTCTCACTGCCGCGCTCTCACTTACCGGCATTCGGAGTTTGGCTAATTTCGGTAAGCTTTTGGGCCCCCTAGACTATCCAGTGCTCTACCTCCGGCAAGAAACGCGCGACGCTGCACCTATATGCATTTCGGGGAGAACCAGCTATCACGGAGTTTGATTGGCCTTTCACCCCTATCCACAGCTCATCCCCCAGGTTTTCAACCCTGGTGGGTTCGGGCCTCCACGACGTCTTACCGTCGCTTCACCCTGGCCATGGATAGATCACTCCGCTTCGGGTCTAGAGCACGCGACTAAATCGCCCTATTCGGACTTGCTTTCGCTACGGCTTCCCCACACGGGTTAACCTCGCCACGCACCACTAACTCGCAGGCTCATTCTTCAAAAGGCACGCCGTCACTCCCAGCACAAGTGCTGAAAAGCTCCGACGGATTGTAGGCAATCGGTTTCAGGTACTATTTCACTCCCCTCCCGGGGTACTTTTCACCTTTCCCTCACGGTACTTGTCCGCTATCGGTCACCAAGGAGTATTTAGGCTTAGCGGGTGGTCCCGCCAGATTCACACGGAATTTCAGGGGTTCCGTGTTACTTGGGGTGACATTCAACAGTGTCAGGCTTACGTCTACAGGGGTGTTACCTTCTGTGCCGCGCCTTTCCAGAGTGCTTCGACTTCACCTGACATTTATGACTGTTTGACTATTTGACAGCATAGTCCGAACGGCCCCACAACACCGCACATGCAACGCCTGTCAGCTATCACGCATGTGTGGTTTGGCCTCTTCCGCGTTCGCTCGCCACTACTTACGGAATCACGGTTGTTTTCTTTTCCTGTGGGTACTGAGATGTTTCACTTCCCCACGTTCCCTCCTACTGCCCTATGTGTTCAGGCAGAGGTCGCCGGACATTACTCCGGTTTCTTTCGAGGTTTCCCTATTCGGAGATCCCCGGATCGAAGCTCGTTTACCAGCTCCCCGGGGCTTATCGCAGGTTACAACGTCCTTCGTCGGCTCTTGGTGCCAAGGCATCCACCGACTGCCCTTAGTAGCTTGTTGTTACTACAAAGATGCTCGCGTCCACTGTGAAGTTCTCAAGATGCGGGCGGCACAGGGCCGGCGCCTCAGGCGCCGGACTCCCGTCCGCTGGAAGGCCAGTTGCTTAATGCGACCGAACCCTCAGGACTCAACAGCGTGCTTGGGCTTCTTCACCCTCCAGGTCGAGGTTCCACTCCTGCAAAGCAGGAAGTACTGACGACGAGTTGGACTCGGAAGCCTACTGGTCAATGTTCCACATTCCGGTGCCTACCCGGCTCCAGTCGAAAGCTGGAGAACCGAGTGCATGGACAGATACTCAGATCTGCCAAATGGCTCCTTAGAAAGGAGGTGATCCAGCCGCACCTTCCGGTACGGCTACCTTGTTACGACTTAGTCCTAATCGCCAGTCCCACCTTCGACGGCTCCCTCCACAAGGGTTGGGCCACCGGCTTCGGGTGTTACCGACTTTCATGACTTGACGGGCGGTGTGTACAAGGCCCGGGAACGTATTCACCGCAGCGTTGCTGATCTGCGATTACTAGCGACTCCGACTTCATGGGGTCGAGTTGCAGACCCCAATCCGAACTGAGACTGGCTTTTTGGGATTCGCTCGACCTTGCGGTTTCGCAGCCCTTTGTACCAGCCATTGTAGCATGCGTGAAGCCCTGGACTTAAGGGGCATGATGACTTGACGTCATCCCCACCTTCCTCCGAGTTGACCCCGGCAGTCTCCTATGAGTCCCCGGCATTATCCGCTGGCAACATAGGACGAGGGTTGCGCTCGTTGCGGGACTTAACCCAACATCTCACGACACGAGCTGACGACAGCCATGCACCACCTGTATACCGACCTTGCGGGGGCTACATCTCTGCAGCTTTCCGGCATATGTCAAACCCAGGTAAGGTTCTTCGCGTTGCATCGAATTAATCCGCATGCTCCGCCGCTTGTGCGGGCCCCCGTCAATTCCTTTGAGTTTTAGCCTTGCGGCCGTACTCCCCAGGCGGGGCACTTAATGCGTTAGCTTCGGCACGGAGAACGTGGAATGTTCCCCACACCTAGTGCCCACCGTTTACGGCGTGGACTACCAGGGTATCTAAGCCTGTTTGCTCCCCACGCTTTCGCTTCTCAGCGTCAGGAAATGCCCAGAGAACCGCCTTCGCCACCGGTGTTCCTCCTGATATCTGCGCATTCCACCGCTCCACCAGGAATTCCATTCTCCCCTGCATCCCTCTAGTTTGCCCGTATCGGAAGCAGGCTCAGGGTTGAGCCCTGAGTTTTCACTTCCGACGTGACAAACCGCCTACAAGCCCTTTACGCCCAATAATTCCGGACAACGCTCGGACCCTACGTATCACCGCGGCTGCTGGCACGTAGTTGGCCGGTCCTTCTTCTGTTCCTACCGTCACTTGCGCTTCGTCGGAACTGAAAGCGGTTTACAACCCGAAGGCCGTCATCCCGCACGCGGCGTTGCTGCATCAGGCTTGCGCCCATTGTGCAATATTCCCCACTGCTGCCTCCCGTAGGAGTCTGGGCCGTATCTCAGTCCCAGTGTGGCCGGTCGCCCTCTCAGGCCGGCTACCCGTCGAAGCCTTGGTGAGCCGTTACCTCACCAACAAGCTGATAGGCCGCGAGCCCATCCTTGACCGCTAAAGCGCTTTCCACCTCCAGATGATGTCATCGGAGGTCATATCCGGTATTAGCAGCTGTTTCCAACTGTTATCCCAGAGTCAAGGGCAGGTTGCTCACGTGTTACTCACCCGTTCGCCACTCGTGTACCCCCGAAGGGGCCTTACCGTTCGACTTGCATGTGTTAAGCACGCCGCCAGCGTTCGTCCTGAGCCAGGATCAAACTCTCCGTTGAAATCTATGCAAATCCGACACTCTTACGAGAGTCGTTTTGGCTGTCTCAACACGTTCGATCGCTGACCAAAAGACCCAATGCTGGATCTATCGTCAATCAATCAAAGGAATCCGAACTCGGAGCACGCCGAAGCGAGACCCGAGCACGGGGTTTTTTAGTGCATTATTTGGCATTGACTTTTAGCACGCTGTTGAGTTCTCAAGTTTCGGGCGCACACCGCGCCGGGGTTGTTGTACTCCGGCTTGGGGCAACTCGACCAACGCTATGAGGTCCAGCAAGCTCAAGTCAAACTTGGACTTGTCTATTCCCCACCCCGCGGCGTCTGAAGCCTCCGGATGCGATGAATGCGCTGCGAGCGCACACGTATCCTGAGATCTCGTCGGCCAGTGGGTTCCTCCGGGTCGGCCGCTACAGATCAGAGATCCGTAAGCGTCCCGCACCCCGCTAAGGCCTTGTCTACTTTACGCTACGCTGCCCGCGCGGTCAACCAAGCCGTGTCGATACAGCGCCCGGAGCCGGAGAATCGGTACCAGCGAAGGTCAGGGCTCGGACCGTCTTCTTCCCCCGGCGCAGGATCACGTAGCGGTCATACAGCAGGTCCTCCTCGCGGAGTGCCTCATCCGGATCAGTGATGCGCTTGTTGTTGAGGTACGCGCCGCCCTCAACGATCGCGCGCCGGGCCGCGGCCTTGCTCGGCACGATGCCACTGCGTTCCATGGCGTCGACGACGCTCGGAAGGGGTGCGGCGGTGTTGAGCTCTGCGCCGCCGACCTCGGCGACCACTCCGGCTAGCGTCGACTCGCTCAACGCCCCTAGTTCGGCACCGCCGAACAGTGCTGCGGCCGCCGATACCGCTGCATCACGCTCAGCAGTCGAATGTACGAGTGCAGTGACGTCATCAGCCAGGGCCCTCTGGGCGGCGCGCAGCTGCGGCGCCTGCCGCGTCTGCCGTTCGAGTTCGGCGATCTCCTCCTGGCTGCGATCGCTGAACACCTTGAGGTACTCCACGACCTTCTCGTCCTCAGCATTGAGGAAGAACTGATGGAACGCGTACGGGGAGGTCATCCCTGGGTCGAGCCAGATGGTTCCCGTCTCGGTCTTGCCGAACTTGCTGCCGTCGGCCTTGGTGAGCAGCGGTGTCGCCATGGCGTGTACGCGGGCTCCTTCGACGCGCCGGATGAGCTCGACTCCGGCGGTGATGTTGCCCCACTGATCACTGCCACCGAACTGCAATGTGCAGCCGTACGACCGATACAGCTCCAGATAATCGAGAGCCTGGAGCAACACGTAGGAGAACTCGGTGTAGGAGATGCCCTCCTCGAGGCGTTTGCGCACGACCTCACGGGCCAGCATCCGGTTCACCGGGAAGTGCTTGCCGATGTCGCGGAGGAAGTCCAGGACCGACATCGCACCGGTCCAGTCCAGGTTGTTGACGATCCGCGCCGCATTGTCGCCGCTGAAATCGACATACTTCTCGACCTGAGCACGGATGCGCTCGACCCATATGGAAACGGTCTCAGCGCTGTTGAGGATTCGCTCGCCGGACTCCTTGGGATCGCCGATCATCCCGGTTGACCCACCCACCAGAAGCAGCGGCTTGTGGCCGGCTCTCTGCAAGATCCTGGCAACAATAAGCTGCACCAGGTTGCCGAAGTGGATGCTCGGAGCTGTCGGGTCGAAGCCGACATAGAAGGTGACCGGACCAGAAGCAAGATGGCTTGCGAGAGCTTCTTCGTCGGTGGACTCGGCCAGTAGGCCACGCCACTTCAGTTCCTCGAGCACCTCGGTCACGGGTGAAGT
>CAVSSB010000011.1:0-33564 GCA_963730505.1 uncultured Actinomycetota bacterium | reverse complement strand
TGGAGCAGCTGCGCGGAAACCGCGCCGGTCAGCACAGCATCCGGATCAACGATCCATGGCGGATTTGCTTCACTTGGACAGCGGCCGGCGCGGCTGACGTCGAGATCACCGACTACCACTGAAGAGGGAGGACGACATGAGTACCGCGCATGCGCCGATTCATCCTGGGGAGGTTCTGCTGGAGGAGTTCCTCGCACCGCTAGGCATCAGCCAGATCGGCTGGCGCAGGCGATCGACGTACCGCCGCGGCGTATCAATGAGATTGTGCACGGAAAGCGGGCGATCAGCCCGGACACGGCTTTGCGGCTGTCCCGGCGCTCGTACTTCGGACCGGTTCTGGATGAACCTGCAGAACCGCTACGACCTTGACGTTCAGTTCGAGGCGCACCGCGACGAGCTGGACAAGATCAAATCTCTGGTCGCCTGACTGACTCATCGAACTCCGCCGATCTCTTCCGTCGTCTATGCTGCCGATCATGCTTATTCTCGGGCTCATTCTGTTCGGCATGCTGGTGGGCGCTGGCGCACAGCTGATCTTGGGCAAGTCGGCCAAAGGCGTTGACTGGACGCTGGCGTTGGTGGCCGGACTGGTGGGGTCCTTCATCGGCGGACTGCTGATCAGCCTGCTGTCTGGAGACGGGCTGCAGTTCCGAGCGAGCGGCATCATCGGGTCTCTGGTCGGTGCGCTGCTGGTCACCGCGGGATGGCAGTGGTATCGCCACCGCAGCAAGGCCTCCCACGCCTGAGGGCGCTAATACGGTTCGGGCACAGCGACTGTTCAGTCGTTCCAGGTGATGATCTGGAGCGTCGCAGAGCGGCCGGAGCGATCAACGACGGTGATCAAACTCGTGGTCGTCTCTAACTCCGTGGTCCTGACGCACAGCGTCGAGCCGATGGTCAGCTGATTCCAGGGGATCGGCTTGTCCGTCGGTTCTGGGTAGTTCAAAGCCGAACAAGTGTCGTAGCGTTCTGGCGCGCGCTGATCTAGGCGGACATACGACGTACCGTCCTGAAATCGGATGCCGGATTCCGTCCCGACAAGCGACGCGTGGTCGCCCGATGGCGTAAACGACGTGCCCTCCTCGTCAAGAGCAACTCTGGTCCCGGGTTTGACAACTACCTGGCCCTGTTTCATCACCGGTGCATTAGGTGAGGAACTCGAGGTGGGCGGTTCCTTGAACACGCCAAGGGGAATGGCTAGCGCCACGGCTGCCAGAGAGAGGACGCTCATGCCACCGATCACGATGGCCACTACCGCGGCCGCCGACCCGCCGTGCCGGTACGACCGGATGCCAAGCCATAAACCCAACGGGCCAAAGAGCACCGAGGCGACGACGGCCAACAACCCGCTGCTCGGCGGCGCCTCGGCCTGGGTCTGGGTGCGACCCTCCTCCGCCGAAGGAGCAGTTTGGCTTTGGTCTGGATAAGTCGTCGTCCCAGGTTGATCCCGCGGATCCGAGTGGTCCTGCGGCGGAGGTGGGTCCTGCGGCGGGGGCGGAGGCGCAGCGTGCTCCCAGTCGGCAGTCTCCCAGGGATCCCAGACGTCCTCAGGCTCGTCGGGGCTGGGTTCATCCTCGCCTACTCGTGGCTGAGGCTTGTTTCGGAGCCATGCGTCGTACACCGCTCGGTCTTTGACCAAGGCATTGCGCGCGTCGTTGACGAGCTGGGCAAGCCGGGTCACACCTCCCGTGTCGGAATGCTGGCGCTTAATGGCCGCCCGATAGGCCGCCTCGATCTCCTCAGTCGTCGCGGTCGGCTGAATGCCCAGGATTTCGTAGGCGTTGAGCCCTCCCAGGTGCGCAAAGTTGTTTGACATGTCAGGAACCGACGACGCGCTCCACTGCCATGCGGTGACAGACCAGATTCCAATGGGCATTGGCGGCAGTGTGACCGACCGGGACTTGCTGGGTGCCGATGGCCGCAGTGACGAAGCGGCGACCCGCTAGGACGAGGATGTATATGTCGAGGCGGTGAGGGGTGCCCCTGTACCAATATTCGCAGCGACGTACGGGGTCTTTGGCGCTAAAAGGTGCTTGCAGGAGCTCTTGGGCTGCTGGAGGAAGGTTCCCTAGCTGCCCCGCTTCGCTGGGTGACAGGCCGAGATCACTCGCGGGCTGCGGCAAAGACGCGCCCGCCTGAGGTGCGACTTGCGGCGCCGTAGCGTCGTCCCGGCCGGGTCGGTACTCCACAGGAATTTTCTTGTGCGAGTCTGGCGTGAACTCGTAGCGATTCAGCACGTACACCGGGCGTCCCGCGGAGTCGATCCTCGGTTCAGCGATACAGAGCGCCCGAGTGCCGAGAACGACGGCGCGCGGTCGATTCTCACTGGAGGAGGGATCGTGCTCCGTGAACCACTCGAGTACATCGCCCGCCAGCTCAGCCAGTCGATCCCGGATCTTCGCCGACATGGCTTCCCAGCTCTTCTCCCGCGTTGTGGAACCTCCGCCCAGCGGTAGACCCGATCCCTGATAAGTCGGTGGACGTAGTCCGTCACGTCGATTTGCCCGGACCGGATCGCCCGTTGGGGGCCGCGGCGTGGGGACAGGGTCCCCAGGCTGAGGAATGAGTCCTCCTGGAGGGACACCTTCCTGGCTCATCGCATCTTTCTACTACGCAGGTGCCGGTGTTGCCAGTTCTAGGCGGCGGCTGCCACACGGGAAGATGTCACATGTGGCCTACTGACGCCGACTCCTTGATCGCCTACCAGCGGCAGTTAGCCACCGCGGCCCCGGAGCCGTACACCTTCGACCTGAGCACCGCCAGCATCGGCGGCTGCTGGGTGTGCTTTCCGCGCGGGCTTGTCGGTTCCGGTACTGATCATGATCAAGCATGGTCGGCAATAGTGATCATGATCGCTGACCGGGTGGCTGAGCAGCGGGTGATCAGCGGCACCGCCAGGGCTCCCTATGTGCCAGGGTTGATGGCGCTGCGGCTTGGCCCGCTGATCGAGGAGGTGGTACGCGCCACAGTCGAGAGTCCCTGACCTGTTGCTTCTGGACGCCACCGCTCATGATCATCCCCGTAGGGCCGGGCTGGCGCTGCATCTGGGCGCGGAGCTGGACATCCCAACAATCGGAGTGACCCACCGCCCGTTGATTGCATCTGGCGAATGGCCGAGTGACTACCGAGGTGCCACGAGTCCGCTTCGCGTCGACGACTCGGTGGTTGGCTGCTGGCTCCGTACCCGACCAGGAGTCCGGCCGTTGGCGGTGCATCCGGGCTGGCGCATCGATTTGGCCACTGCGGTTGAGGTGGTCACCATGCTGACCCGGCGGCGTCGTACACCCGAGCCGTTGCGTCGAGCGCGCCAGCTGGCTCGCCGCACCCGTTCCCAGCAGGGCGACTAACAAGCGCAATGAGAAAAGCGGGCGTCGGCCTGGCTCCGGCAACTCGCGCTCACGGTGCTGCGGCGGCTGCCGCGGCGTACAGCGAGGTTGGGTCGGGGTCGGCGACCAGTCGCGCGATCGGTAGCTCGAGCGCGGCATGGTACGGCGCGAGTCCGTCCAGCGCCTCTGTTCGTGTCGCTGCCGCGACACCGACGCTGCCGAGTGGAACGTCCATCGCATTGAAGTGCTGTCGATGTGCCTCGTTGATGCTGCGATACCTACTTTCCGCGGCCTGTAGCCGCTGCAGCGAGTCGGGCCCAATGGCGACGCGGACGTAGGTGGCGACGATCGGAGCGGCACGTCCTGCCTGGATGGCTCCTTCCTGCACCCACCGGCGCGCCTCGGCCGCTTGTGCCGGCAGCATCCAGTTGAGCAGTACACCGTCGGCGATCGCGCCGCCGAGATAGCACATGCGAGGTCGCATTGCTGCTAGGACGATGCGCGTCGCGTCCGGAAGGAGTGCCCGCAGCTCGGCCACTGCCCGTCGCATGATGTCCATTGGCGCGCGCAGCTGGCCGGACCCGACCCCGATCCAGAGCTTTGTGGGGTCGAGTCCGGTATGGCTGATCTCTGCCGCAATGTGGGCCGGTTGGTGCCTGTCGACGGGAAGCACTCCAATGCCTAGTTCGAGCTCCGGTGCGCCAGCGGCGAAGTGTGCGAGCATCTCCATGCCGGGGGAGGCTGGCTCGTCGTTCGACCACAGCGAGTGGTACCCGAGCTCTTTGCAGCGGACGGCAAGGTCGCGAGCAAGCTGTGGGTCGAGGCCGGTGGTAATGCCGAGCCCTCGGCGGATCGGAGTTGATGTGATCATGCTTGACCGAGTAGTTGGGCCGGCTTGATGTTGGCGTTGCAATGGAAGACGTTGTCGGCGTCGTATCCCGCTTTGATCTTTGCCAGCCGCTGATACTTGGCCGCGCCGTAGGATGCTCGGACTCGGTCCTCCTCGAACTCAGCCATACCGTTGACGTAGCTCCCGATCCCTATCGCGTACGGACGCAGCGCGTCCCAGAAGGACCGCACCCAGGCCCGCTCCGCCACCAGGAGTTCTGGCGTCGAGGCTAGCCCGCTCATGAAGATCGCGTACCGAGGCGATCGTCCACCGCTGAACGCGGTGTCGTCATCGCCTACTTGGGAGTAGGCGCCATCCAACCGGTAGACCAGCAGGACCGACGGAGGCGAGTTTTTGCGCGGTAGCTGGTCGGCTATCACCGCGATCGCATCGTCTGACAGCGCCTCCACATAGCAGCTTTTCTCGTAACCGAACTGGCCCCACGCACTGGCCTCGTCGAGCAGCTGCTGAAGCTCGACATAGGGCATTGGGGTGACAAGTTCGAACAGCGGTGGGACGGCTCCCCGGATTCTGGCGGCAATGCCCGCGTGCCCCTCAGCCGAGCCGAAGCCGGTGACCAGTAGCGCGTACCCAGGGCGGAAGTGATGGGGCTCTGGGACGAACGGGGCTGGGGGTGCGTTCAGGCCGGCGATCACTGCGTTGACGTCACGAGGCAAGGTGCCGATCACATCTCGAGCCATGCGCAGCACCTCCGTTCCCTGGTCGAGTCCCCAGAAGAACAGCCCGAACTGGATCAGCGGACCGACTTTGTGCAGCCGGAACTCGAAGCTGGTGACGACGCCGAAGTTGCCGCCACCGCCGCGGATGGCCCAGAACAGATCCGGATTCTCGTCCGCTGTGGCTCTGAGGATCCGCCCGTCGGCGACAACTATCTCGGCTGAAACGAGATTGTCGATGGCCATTCCGAACTTGCGGGTAAGCCATCCCATACCGCCGCCTAGAGTCAGCCCACCCACACCGGTGTGGCTGACTAGACCGGCGGGTGTTGCCAGCCCATGAGCTTGGGTGGCGGCGTCCATGTCGGACAGCAGCGCACCGCCACCAACCCGGGCGCGTCGGCCCGCCGGGTCGACTGTGACCTCACGAAGCTGACTTAGGTCGATCATGAGCCCGTCGTCCTCGACCGCGGACCCCGACATGTTGTGTGCCCCACCGCGTACTGAGATCTCCAGCTCCTGCTGTCGGGCGAAGATGACCGCTGCGCTGACATCAGCAGCGTTCAGGCAGCGGGCGATCATGGCGGGCTCGCGGTCGATCTCGGCGTTCCACACCGCCCGCGCAGTGTCGTACGCGCTATCCGCCGGCATGATCACTAGTCCGGTGAACATCATGCGAAACTCATCCAGAGCTGACTGGAGGACCTGTGTCATGGCTGAATCCCTTCTAGCAGTTGTACTTATTCTGAAGAGCTAGATCCATAAGCACAAACGAAGCTAGAATGGATTTCCATTATGGATGCTAATGGTTCTGCGTATCCGGCGGCCTGGGCTGGTTTGGAGATTCGCCACCTCCTGGCCCTAAATGCCGTGGTGGAAAACGGCACATTCAGCGGCGCCGCCGAGCAGCTCGGCTACACCCAGCCAGCTGTCAGCCAACAAGTCGGCACCCTCGAACGCATCGTGGGCACACCGCTGTTCGAGCGCCCGGGTGGGCCCCGCCCGGTGCGACTTACCACCGCCGGACAGATGCTGCTCATTCATGCCCGGGCCGTCCTAGCACGCGTTAATTCCGCGGCCACCGACCTACGGGCGCTATCATCCGGCGAACGGGGGGAGCTGCGGGTCGGAACCCTGCCGAGTGTCGGCACCAAGGTCCTTCCCCAACTGCTGGGCACCTTCCGTACGGAATGGCCTGGCATCGAAATCCTGCTGCGCGAATCCCGGGATAGTGCCGATCTGATCCACGCCGTCGAGACTGGCGAGATCGACGTCACGTTTATCGATATCGGCCCCTATGACACTGGGCCGCTGCAGGTCCTTCCGTTGCTTGATGACCCCATGGTGTTCGTTGCGCCGGCCAACGCTCCCGAGGCAAATCGACGAGCGGTGAGCATCGCCGACATCGCCCAGCTTCCGATGATCGGCACTCGCAACGTTGGATGCCGGCAGATCATCGACAACGCTTTCCGCCAAGCCCCGGCGCCGCCGAAATATGTCTTCCGCTCCGACGACACTCCGACCATCCAGGGCCTGATCGGCTCCCGGCTGGCCTACGCCGTGCTGCCGTTGCTCACCCTCGACGAGAACGATCCCAACGTGGCCATCCTCCCCATACGGCCCGCGCCTCCGCCGCGCCGGCTCGGGATCGCCTGGCATCCCGAGCGCAGGCCGACGCCGGCACTCATGCCCTTTATCAAAGCCGCGGCCGAAATCTGTCGCCAGCTTGCCGAGCAATGGGGACCTTGGCGGGCGGCGTGAGGCCCTCAAAGCGAACGAGTCACAATTTCGGTAACTTCGGCGTCAGTCAGCTCGATCGGATTTCCTCGCATGCTGCTGGCCTTTTGAGCAGCTGTCACCATTGCCGGAATCTCTTCCTCGCTGAGCCGGTAGCTGGCCAGCCCAGGGATCGCCAACGCGGCCGTCAGCTCCTGTAGCCAGGCGATTGCATGTTCAGGGCTTACCTCCGGCTGGCCGGTGAGCAGAGTCGCGACTTCGACCATCCGCAGTAGCGCGGGATGTTCGGGGGCTCGCTCCCGCAGCGCCGAGAGGTTGATCTCCATAGCCGTGCCGAGCACAGCGGCGCAAACCGCGCCATGCGGCGCCGACAGCCGGGCGCCCGCGGCGGCCGCAATGCCATGGACCGCGCCCAGCCCAGAATTGGCCAGGCACATGCCGCCAAACAGGCTGGCCAGCGCAAGGTCTTCGCGTACCGCTGCGTCCTCCATTCCTTCCTCGTACGCCTGTCGCAGTGAGCGGGCGGAGCGGCGGATCCCATCCCGGGCCAGGGCATCGCTGAAAGGGTTGGCGCGCTGCGACAGGAGTGGCTCGATGAGCTGGGAAAGCGCATCCATGCCGCTGGCCGCGATGGTGGGCCCCGGTAGGCCGACCAGCAGGTCAGGATCAACCACAGCCACCTTCGGTAGCATCAGCGGGCTCCGGAGGCTTGCTTTGACTCCGCCGCCGGACAGCACCGAGTTGCGGGTTACCTCCGAGCCTGTGCCGGCGGTAGTCGGTACGGCGACGCAGGGCAGACCTGGTTTGACGATTGGGCGGCCGGCGCCGATCACTTCCAGATGTTCCATCGGGTCGGTGCCCGTGGTGGCGAGCACGGCGGCAGCTTTGGCGACATCCAGCGCGCTGCCACCGCCGAATCCAAGAACCGCATCGCAGCCCGCTTCGGCCAGCAGCTCCATGGCGACCCGTACCCGCTCGATCGATGGCTCCGTGGCGACTCCGAACGCGATGCTCGAGATGCCGGCCTCGGTCAGCACCGACCGGATTCCATCGGCGCGGGATGTCGTACGGCCAGTCACAACCAGAACACGGTTGGCCCCTAGCCCGGCGAGTGCCTCAGGTACCTCGCTGACCCTGCCAGCGCCGAACCGTACATCCGGTGGAACTGCGAGATCGAGGCGAACCATGCCGGCTACCAGTCGGAGTCGGCAGGGGAAGTATTGAGGTACCGGGTGGCCTCGCGAGGCCGAGCCATCATGGGCGCCACCGTGTCGCGCCACAGCTGATAGTGCGCAGTGTCCTTGTGCGCCGCGGCGGCCGCGTCGTCACGGTAGATCTCGACGAGGACAACGTGCGTCGGATCGGCGCGGTCACTTAGGGCGTCGAATCGTACGATGCCCGGCTCATCGCGACTGGCAACGGCGTTCTCCTCAGTCGCGGCCAGAAAAGCGTCAAGCTGTTCGGGCACGACCGCGATGTCCACATGGACGATCAGCAGGCTGTTCGGCACGAGCCGACCCTATTACCCGGCGATCGCACGCTCAGAGCCGGAGATGGCTCAAGTGCGGCGCAATCTCGTCGGCGGCCTCCCTGCCGTACGCGTCGTCGAAGCGAGCCAAGAAGGTGTCGCCGAAGCGATACTCCTGGGTGCCGACCACCTCGATCGCATAGGTCGCCAGCAGGGAGCCGATTTGCGCGCAGCGCTCAAGCGGCACCTCCCAGGCGAGTCCAGCAAGGAATCCTGCGCGGTACGCGTCGCCAACCCCGGTCGGATCGACCCGTGCAACCTCCCGCGCAGCGGGTACGTCCACTCGAGGCCCACCCGCAATCTCGACACTAGATCCCTTGGCACCGCGGGTGATCACGCGGACCGAGACCCGCTCCAGGATTTCCTGGTGCGACCAGCCGGTCTTTTGGGTGATCAGACCGTCCTCGTAGTCGTTGGAGAACAGGTATGTTGCCCCATCGATCAGTCGCTTGATGTGCGGGCCGTCCAACCAGGCCATTTGCTGGGACGGGTCGGCGACGAAGTCAAACCGCCTGACGCGGCACTCATCGGTGTGCCGCTGCATTGCCTCCGGATCGTTCGGAGAGATGACGACTAGGTCGAGGCCGCCTGCCCGTTCGGCGATCGGGTGCAGCTCGATCTGGCGTGCCTCCGCCATCGCACCGGTGTAAAAGGAGCCGATTTGGGCATTGACTGAGTCGGTCGTGCAGATGAACCGAGCGGTGTGCTGGGTCTCTGAGACCCGCACCGGCCAGGTTTGCACGCCGTGCCTCTCCAGCCATGCGCGATAGTCGTCGAAATCCTCGCCGACCGATCCCACCAGAAGTGGGTCCAGTCCAAGCGCGGCCAGTCCGAAGCAGATGTTGGGTGCGATCCCACCGCGTCGGATCTGCAGATCCTCGACCAGGAAGGACAGCGATACCCGATCCAGCTGCTCGATGACCAGTGATTCCTTGAACTGGCCAGAGAACCTCATCAAGTGGTCCATGGCTATGGAACCGGTTACGGCGATGCGCACGGGGCTGAGGCTAATCGCTGCCGGGCGCCGCGCCGCTTCAGTCTCGGGGAATCGTGATCACGGCGCCTAGCTGCCGGCCTGGAAAGGAGTATCGAGACTCCTATTGCTCGCGCCCAACAGCGGCGGCGCGTGATGGTGCTGCAGGGTGGTTTCGACTTCCCCGTCGCTGCTGACGTCGAAGAAGCGGAGCGGTGGGCCGGGCAGCTGGATCAGCCCGAGTGAGTCGTGCTGGACGTCGACGAGGAGTCCTTGAGACCTGGTCTGATCCCATCCGTAAACCTGGTCGATGGTCCGCACCCGCCCGGCTGGGACACCTACAGCTTCCAGACGCGCGAGGACTTCATTCACGCCGAGTGTGGGAGAACGCATCTTCGAGGATTCGGATGACCTCGGTGCGCCGTTCAACGCGCTGCCGGTTGGTCGTCAGGTCCGCGTCGATGTCCAACTCGAACTCGATACTCAGCTTGTGCCACTGGGAGTCGTTCCCACAGGCGATCTGAACGGCGCCCTCGCCGCACCGGAACAGCCCGTACGGGGCGATCGAGGGATGGTGGTTGCCCTGGGCCTGGCCGCGTACGCCCGCAACGGTCCAGGCGGTGCCCTGGTAGCCGTGCGAGGCAACAACAGCAGCGAGAAGTGAAGTCCGCACGATCTGGCCGCGCCCAGTGCGGGCTCGCTCGTGCAGCGCTGCGAGGACACCGAACGCTCCGTAGTTGCCCGCCAGGATGTCAGCAATAGGTACTCCTACCCGTTGCGGATCGTCCGGATTGGATCCGGTCACCGACATCAGACCGGCTTCGCCTTGCGCGATCTGGTCGTAGCCCGGGCGGCTGCCCTCCGGACCGTCGTGTCCGAAACCGCTGATCGCCAGCACCACCAGTCGCGGGTTCAGAGCCAGCAACGCCTGCTCTGTGAGACCGAGCCTGATGAGCGTGGCGGGTCTGAAGTTCTCGATGAGCACATCCGCCATCGTCAACAGGCGCCGCAGGTGCGTCATGTCACCGGCGTCTTTGAGATCGAGCGTGATGGACTCCTTGTTGCGGTTCGCGGCCAGGAAATACGTGGATACTGGCTGGCCGTCTGAGCCCTCCACGAACGGTGGACCCCAATCCCGAGCCTCATCACCGCGGCCGGGCTGTTCGACCTTGATGACTCTCGCTCCGAGGTCGCCGAGCATCATCGCCGCGTGCGGGCCGGCGACAGCGCGTGAGAGATCGATGACGAGTAGATCGGAGAGCTGGCCCTCTCGGTGGGGTCCGGCCGGGCTCCTAGGCAGCTCCGTTTCGTCGATGTGCACCTCTGTCGCTCCGTTCTTGGACTAGCTCAGTTGTGATCGTCGAATACGCACCCGAATGGCTCGATAGATGATCCCGACGGCGAACACCAAAGTTCCAACAAGCACTGCGTTCAACGGCAACGTCAGCACCAGAGTCCCGCAGCCGGCCACCCCGATCAGCTGCAGGATGCGTGGGAATCGGCGCCGTTCGGATGATTGTGTGTACGCAGCCAGGTTGGCGATCAGGTAGTACAGCAGGACTCCGAATGACGAGAAGCCGATCGCGCTCCGCAGGTCCGCCACCAAGATCAGCACACATACCAGTCCAGCCACGGCGATTTCCGCATGATGCGGCACCTGATGACGTTCATGGACGGCGGCCAACCAGCGCGGAAGATCATCGTTGCGGGCCATCGCCAATGTGGTTCTGCCTACTCCGGCGATCAATGCGAGCAAGGCACCGAGCGCAGCGGCCGCCGCACCCAGCCGGACTGGCAGGCTGGCCCATACCCAACCCGCCGCATCCACCGCCGCGGCCAGTGGTGCCGGGCTCGCTGCAACTCCGTCCGGCCCGAGGACAACAAGAATCGAGACGGCCACCGCTAGGTAGATCAACACGGTGATGGTGAGCGCGGTCAAGATCGCCCGAGGAATAGTGCGTTCCGGGTCGCGGACCTCTTCACCCATCGTCGCGATCCGGGCGTAGCCGGCAAACGCGAAGAACAACAGACCTGCCGACTGCAAGATGCCGTACCAGCCGCCGGCCAAGAAATCCGAGGCCTGAAGCGCTGTGGTACTCGGCCCGCTGAGCGAGGCAGCGACGACCAGCACCAACGTGGCAAGCACCACCGCAACGATGATCTTGGTCAGTGCTGCGGTCCGGGTGATGCCGTGGTAGTTGACCGTCGCCAAGATGATCACTGCCGCGATCGCGACCAGCCGCTCCCATGGACCTGGTGCAACGTACGCGGCGAAGGTCAGCGCCATTGCCGCGCAACTCGCGATCTTCCCGATGACGAATCCCCAGCCGGCGAGAAAGCCCCACCAGGGCCCCAGCCGCTCCCGACCGTAAATGTAAGTTCCGCCCGAGGTCGGATACTCGGCGGCCAGCTGGGCTGATGCCGTGGCGTTGCAGTACGCCACCAGTGCGGCGACGGCAAGACCGATCAACAATCCCAAGCCGGCCGCGCCCGCGGCGGGTGAGAAGGCGGCGAACACCCCGGCGCCGAGCATCGAGCCGAGCCCGATGATCACCGCATCGAAGGTGCCGAGCCGTCGCGCGAGCTCGGGCTGCGTCACGGTGGTGAGGTTAGGAGTTCCCGTCTCCGTCGTACCCGTTGGGGTAGACCACCGACTTCAGGCTCGACGGATCCTTGTCGCTCTCCAGGGCCTCGTCGGCGCGCTCCAGGCCGAATCTGCCTGTGACCAGAGAGTCGAGTTCGATCGCGCCACTGGCCACCAGGTGTATGGCCGCCGGCCAGGTGTCGGTGTAGCGGAAGATACCGGTCACGGTGATCTCGAGGTTCTGGATGTGCTCAACGGGCAAAGTCATCTCCGAAACACCGAGACCCACCAGTACGGCCGTCCCGGCCGGACGTACCGCCTTGATACCCGCCACCACTGCCGGCGGTGCCCCGGTTGCATCGACAAAGGCATTGACGTCCAGGCCGGCGGTGGCGACGTCGGTCTCGCGAGGATCGATGCACTCGGGTGGCGCCGTAGCGCAGTGCCCGCTCCCGGCGCTCCGGGTACCAGGTCGGTGACGATGATCTCCGCGGCGCCGAAGGCACGTGCGGTTTGGGCGCAGATGATCCCGATCGGTCCCGCGCCGGCGATCAGCATGCTCGACCCAGGAGTCACCCCTGCCTTGCGCATTGTGGTAATCGCCACCGACAAGCGGCTCCAGCAGCGCCGCGGCCTCATTGGATATGGAGTCCGGCACCCGGTGGGCGAACTCGGTTCGAATGACGCAGTACTGTGCGAACGCGCCGTCGATCGGCGGGGTGGCGTAGAACTCCATGTTCGGGCACAGGTTGTAGCGGCCGGCGCGGCACTCTCGACATCGGCGGCAGTTCTTCTGCGGCTCAATTGCTACCCGCTCACCGATTCGGCTCTCCGGCACCTCCTCGCCCACAGCGACGATTCGGCCCGACAACTCGTGGCCGAGAATCAGCGGACCAGTCGACGACGAAGTCGCCGATTCGACCATGCCGGTAATAGTGAGTGTCCGAGCCGCAGACCCCCACAGCGGCCACTTCAACAAGCACCTCGTCGCTGGCCATCGGTGGTGTCGGCACCTGCTCGACGCTGAGTGTCTTTACTCCGGTGAGCACGCTGGCGCGCATCCGCTCGGGGATCGTGGTGGAAGTGGCAGTGGCGTCTGGGTCATGGCAGGTCCTCTCTCGCTGTTTTCCCATATTGTGGGTAGATGTCTCGCGGCATGGCTAGGTCTTGGGATGTCGCTTGATCAACGAATGGTGTAACCGCCGTCAACCAACAAGTCCACGCCGTTGATCATTTTCGCGGCATCGCTGGCCAGGAACACCGCAGCGGCTGCGATCTCCTCGGGTAACGCGAATCTCTGAGTGGGAATTTGCGCCTTCAGTGCCTCACCCTCCGGGGTGTCCCAAAGCTCCTTGGCCAGCGCGGTCATTACTACCGTCGGGCTAATGGTGTTGGCTGTGACGCCGCGCCCGGCCCATTCCAGAGCGAGCACCTTGGTAAGACCGACCAAGCCGAACTTGGAGGCGCAGTACGCGAGGTGGCCGGGCAGTGCGATTGTCGCGGCCTGGGAGGCGAGGCTGATCACTGTGCCGCTACCTTGCGCGAGCATGATGCGACCTACCTGCTGGCTGACCAGAAAGGCGCCTCGTAGGTTGACCGCCATAGTGAGATCCCAGCTCTCGACGCTGAGCTCCTCTGCGGCGCCGGTCACGGCTACGCCAGCGCTGTTGACGAGTACGTCGATCCGACCGAACTGTGCGTTCACCGAGCTGATCGCCTCGATGACGGACTGCTCGATCGTCACGTCGCAGCCGAAGGCCGCAGCTGCGTTCCCCTGGCTGACCTTGTGCTGAGCGGCCTCCAGCGCCTTGTCGAGCACCACGACCGTCGCGCCCTTGGCGGCGTACGCGTCGACGATCGCCGAGCCGATTCCGGAGGCGCCGCCGGTCACGACTGCAACCTTGTCGGAGAGAGAGAAGTCATAGCCGACCTGAGACGTCATGTCGGCGCCTTTCATTTGAGTGCTGTTGAGATGCTCAATTTACGGCTCTGAGGTATTGAAGTCGGTCATCGGTTCACCATCTCAGAGTGCCCGGTGGGGCAGAAATCGAACCTCGCACTACACTGACTTCCCGCATGTTCAGGCTGCTTCCACCCGTTCCCGACCATCCCGCGCTCGAGGAGGAGATCCTCTCGTGGTGGGATGAGCGTCGCATCTTCGATCAGCTCCGGGATCGCAACCGCGGCGGCCCTGTGTGGAGCTTCGTGGACGGCCCGGTTACCGCCAACAAGACGCTTGGCGTGCACACCGCCTGGGGCCGCACCCTCAAGGACGTTTTCCAGCGCTACAAGGCGCTCAGCGGCTTCGACCAGCGTTACCAGAACGGATTCGATTGCCAGGGACTCTGGATCGAAGTTGGTGTCGAACGGGAGCTTGGGCTCAACTCCAAGCGCGAGATCGAGGAGTACGGGCTGGCCGATTTCGCGCGCAAATGCCGCGAGAAGGTCGCCTGGTCGGCGCAGGAGCTCATCCGGGGATCGAAGCGTCTCGGCCAGTGGATGGACTGGGGCAACGACTACTACACCTTCTCTGACACGAACATCTCCTACATCTGGCGCTTCCTCAAGCTCGTCCACGAGCGCGGGTGGCTCTACCGTGGACACCGTTCCACCGAGTGGTGCCCTCGCTGCGGCACCTCTATCTCGGCCCATGAGCTGGTCGGGAGCTACGAGGAGCGCACCGATCCGTCGCTCTTCGTTCGCTTTCCCCTTCTCGATCGGCGTGGCCAGTCGCTGACAGTCTGGACGACTACGCCTTGGACGCTGCCCGCGAACGTCGCCGCCGCGGTTCATCCGGACGAGGAGTATGGCCTCCAGGAGGACGGGGAGTGGGTTGCGGTCAAGCGCTACCCCGACGAGGTCTACCTCGAGCGCCGGCGCGGATCGGAACTCGTCGGCTGGCGCTATGAAGGGCCGTTCGATCAGCTTCCCGGCGCCGAGGGTGTTGAGCACCGTGTCATCCCGTGGGCTGACGTCACCATGGAGGAGGGCACCGGCATCGTCCACATCGCGCCCGGGTGCGGTGCAGAGGATTTCGAGCTCTCGCGCGTACACGACCTCCCTGTGCTCATGCCGGTCGATGAGGCGGGGCGCTTCTATGACCGCTGGGGCTGGCTGCACCAACTATCGACGGCGGAGTCGGCTGAGCAGATCTCGGCCGATCTCGCCGAGCGCGGCCGGCTGGTTGCGGCGGAGGAGTACGTCCACCGCTATCCCTTCTGCTGGCGCTGCCACACGCCGCTGATCTTTCGCATCGCCGACGACTGGTTCATTTCCGTGGAGGAGGTGAGGCCGAGACTCCTGGAGGCCAACGCGACTATCGAGTGGACGCCGGCCTACTTCAGCAAGCGGATGGACGACTGGCTTCGCAACATGGGTGACTGGAACATCTCCCGTCGGCGCTACTTCGGACTACCGCTTCCCATCTATCCGTGCGCCTGTGGTCACGTCACCGTCGTCGGCTCGCGCGCCGAGCTCGAGGAGCTGGCGACCGCTGGAATCGACCAGCTCGCGGAGCTCCACCGCCCCTGGATCGACGCTGTCGAGATCCGCTGCCCAGAGTGTGGCACGGAAGGCATCCAGCGGATCCCCGAGATCGGCGACGTCTGGCTCGACGCGGGGATCGTGCCGTTCTCCACGCTTGGCTGGGAGAATCCGGAGTGGATCGAGGCCGGCTACGGAACCGGTGCAGCCAAAGGGCTCACGGGCGCCGATCTCCCTGACCACAAATATTGGGAGACCTGGTTTCCTGCCCACTGGGTCTCCGAAATGCGCGAGCAGATCCGCCTGTGGTTCTATTCGCAGCTGTTCATGTCGGTCTGTCTTGTCGACAAGGCGCCGTTCCGGTCGGTTCTCGGCTACGAAAAGATGCTCGACGAGCACGGGCGTCAGATGCACGGCTCCTGGGGGAATCTCATCCCGGCCGAGGAGGCGTTCGCGCGCATGGGCGCCGACGTCATGCGCTGGCAGTACTGCGACCAGCCACCTGACCGGGACCTGCTCTTCGGTTACGGGCCGGCGCACGAGATCAAGCGCAAGCTCCTGACGTTCTGGAACTCGGTCGGCTTCCTTGTGAGGTACGGGAACATCGAGGGCTTCCGCCCCACACTGGAAGATCTTGCAGCCGGGCCGGTCGGGATTGAGCTGCGCCCACTCGACCGCTGGCTCGTTGCGCGTACCGAGAAGCTTGTCGCCGACGTGACCACCGCGTTAGAGGAGCAGCTCACCTACCGTGTGATCGCCGCCTTTGAGTCGTTTGTCGACGATCTCTCGAATTGGTACATCCGTCGGTCGCGGCGGCGCTTCTACTCCTACGACGAGGCAGCGTTCCGGACGCTGTGGTTCGCGCTCGTCACGGGCTTGCGAGTGATTTCACCGGTCATGCCATTTCTCACCGACCACCTCTGGCGGAATCTCGTCGCCGAGCCCTGCGAAGGTGCTCCGGAAAGTGTCTTCCTCGCGAGCTGGCCGGAGGGCCGGCAGCCGGACGAGCGCCTCCTCGCAGAGATCGCGGAGGTACGCCGGATCGTCGAGCTCGGTCGCGAGGCGCGTGGCACCGCGGGGGTGAAGCTGCGCCAGCCACTCCGCCGCGTATACGTGCGCGGCGCGCGACTCGCCCGGGAGCATGCGGACGAGATCGCCGAGGAACTACGGGTGGATGAGGTTGGGTTCGATCAAGGACCCGTGGCCAGCGTCCGGCTGCTGCCCAACCTGCGCGTGCTCGGCCCGCGGCTCGGGCCGAAAGTACGCGAGGTCAAGGCTGCACTGGAACGCGGCGAGGCCGAGGAGATTGGTGGCGGGCGCGTACGCGTCGTGGGTGAAGAACTTGACGCCGACGACGTGATCCGTGGCGAGCGGGTAGAGATCGCAGGCTGGGCGATTGCGGACGACGTAACGCTGTCAGTCGCTCTGGATACTGAGATAGATTCCGAGCTCGAGCTCAGAGGCCGGGTTTATGAGCTCATTCACTCGGTCAACACGATGCGGAAAGAGGCCGGGCTCGAGCTGACGGACCGGATCGTGCTCACACTGCCCGATGGGGACGACCTGATACGCCACGAGGACTGGATCAAGGCTGAGACACTAGCGACCCGCATCGAACCGGGCGAGGCTCTGGCGATCGCCAAGGCGTAGCGGCGGTAGCCCCGGCGCGGACCTACCCCTTCCCGAAAGTGGTCACCAACCACATGGATTTCAGCCGGATCCGTGTTGCTGGTGACCACTTTCGCGAAGAGACATTCATAGCCGGCAGACAGGCTAGGCACGGCTCAACTCAAGGCAGGTTGACAACGATCAAGCTCCGAGTGCCGTCAAGAGAGAGGTTGACACATGCCCCCACACGGGCCCTTTGAGGGAGGCCACGGTCCCCACGGCTTAGATACTTCGTTGTCCATGCTGCCGTTTCTTGGCAGCATGCTCCTGCTGCTCCTTCTGGTGCTCGCCGGCCTGTACCTCTGGCATCAAGGCAAGCTCCCCATGCCCAAACTTGGTGGTCGCCGATCACCTGAAGAGGAAGCCAAGGGCATCCTCGCCGAACGCTTCGCCCGCGGGGACATCAGCTCGGATGAGTTCCTGGAGCGGTCCAGCATCCTGAACTGGACCCCTGGTGTCGATCCGGTGCCGGCCAAGCCTCGCAAGAACCGCCGCAGTTGATCTTGGGGCCACGCGTCAAGCAACTCCCAAGGTTCGCATAGAGCCGGCTGCTGCCGTCGTGAGGCACTTGTCTTGTCTGATCCTACGGATCGGCGATCGACGTCTCAGCTAGGCGAAAGCTTGAGATCGTAAGAGCGGCAGCCGTACGAGCGGCCAGCGGTTCACCGCCATGCGAAGGGATCAGCCATGACACTGCCAAGCTTCCGCCTCGACCAACAGACTGCGCTCGTTACCGGCGCCGCCAGCGGTATCGGTCGCGGCATCGCTCTGGGACTTGCCGCAGCCGGCGCCAATGTCGCCTGTTTCGACCTGCCGGAGTCAGCTGTGGACGAGGTCTGCGGCGAAATCAGAGCGGCTGGGCGGGAAGCTATCGCCGTAACGGGTGATGTCATGGATGCCGACATGCTCGCCGATGCGGTCCGGGACGCAGAGAGCGAATTCGGCACCGCTCACCCTCGCTGTCAACAGCGCAGGAATCGCCAACGCGGCACCAGCTGAGCAGATGTCGCTGAGCCAGTGGCAGCGAGTGATCGATATCAACGTCACCGGCGTGTTCCTGTCGTGCCAGGCAGAGAGCCGGGCGATGCTCGAGCATGGCCGAGGCGCGATCGTGAACATCGCCTCGATGTCCGGATCCATCGTCAACCGCGGACTGCTCCAGGCCCACTACAACGCATCCAAGGCGGCGGTGATTCACCTCAGCCGAAGCCTCGCGATGGAATGGGCCCACCGCGGCATCCGGGTGAACTCGATCAGCCCCGGCTACACGGCGACCCCCATGAACCTGCGCCCCGAGGTTGCCGAACAGGTCACCAAGTTTGAGGCCGATACGCCGCTGGGCCGGATGGCAACCGTCGACGAACTGGTCGGGCCAGCGATCTTCCTGCTCAGCGAGGCAGCCAGCTTCTGCACTGGGGTCGACCTGCTTGTCGACGGCGGCTTCACCTGCTGGTGATGCGAAAGCGGTTGCGATGGGGTGTAGCCTAATGAGCGCTGGGAACAACAGCCATCCTCGGGCTGGAGATTGCCGCGTAAGTTTGGCCGCTTCTCCATGATGGCTACTCGCGCCGAGGGAGTAACCGGGAAATTCCCCACCCTCAGGCTCAGCCATTACCCAAACAACAGAAGTTCCAGCGCTCGTCGGATCCGGCAATAAGACTGACGAGCTCGGCCCCGAGGCCATCAGGGTTCTCTTCGAGGCGTTCATACGGTGCAGAACCACGTTCGACGACCTCTCGAATCGTGCGGCTGGGCTGGGTGAGAACCTCAGCGCTCCGGTTATCGCAGCACATCTGACCGGAAAGTCCTGCCTCTCAGCTCAGAAGCACAATGTCATTGTCGCTGCCATCAATGCTCGCCTGCACGAGCTGTCACTGCCTGGATCTGCGCGCTACACCTACAAGTTCCAACGACCTAGGTCAGCTGGGTGACAGGTCGGCTGCTGGAGAGCTCCACATCGCTCACCGCAGACTGCGTTGTCGCGAAGATCTTGATTGAGCGCGGCTGGAGGGTGTCCGGCTCCAGGGCTCCGTTCTTGTCGGCTCGGCTCCAATCGAGCGGCTTGCCGGTGAGCCCGACCGGGATCAGGGCGGCCGCGAAGCCCTGTAGGGAGCGCCCGACAACCAGGGCGATGAGGCCTCCTCAGCGCTGTGCACCATCCCGGTCACTAGCGTGGCAGGTGTGCAGGGTTACTGCGAGAGCGGTTTCGGCCGGGTTGCCGATGTGTTCGCGGCACAGCTGGAGAGCGGACGAGACATCGGTGGCTCTGTCGGCGTTTATCTCGACGGGGAACCTGTAGTCGCGATCTGGGGCGGGTCGGCTGATTCTGGTCGCGGTGTGCCGTGGGCCGAACACACCGTCACGCCGATCGGGTCCACCAGCAAAGCGCTCGCCTCGACCGCGGTGTTGATCTTGGTCGATCGGGGTCTGCTCGACCTCGATGAACCGGTGGCGCACTACTGGCCGGCGTTCGGCCAGAACGGCAAGGAGGACATCCCCGTGCGCCTCGTGCTCTCGCACCGATCCGGGGTCGCCGCCCTGCACGTACCGATCAGCAACGACCAGGCTGCTGCGCTCGATCCGGTGCTTCGGCTCATCGAGCAACAACGGCCGTGGTGGCCGCCAGGCACGAAGCACGGCTACCACGCGGTCACGTACGGCTTCATCCTGAGCGGTCTGGTCCGTGCGATCACCGGGCGTACGGTCGGTGAGTTCTTCGCTGACGAGGTGGCCAGACCGCTGAAACTCGACCTGTACATCGGGCTGCCGCACGAGGGGCACGACACGGTGGCGCCCATGATCGGCCCGTCACAGCGCCAGGCGATCAAGTCGATGCTGAATCCAGTCTGGCTTCCGTACGTCCTCGGTGTCGCCAACCGGCGCTCGGCCTCGTACCGAGCAACCTTCGGCGGCACATCGGTGAGCTTCAATGACGCCGAGGAGCTGGTCCGCTACGACGTCGAGGACGCGTCCGCGGGCGCGGTAGGTAACGGGCCTTCACTGGCACGGATGTTCGCAGCTCTGATCGGCGAAGTTGACGGCCGGCGACTGATCAGCACAGGCCTGATGAACGCGGCGCGGCAGCCACAGGCCAGTGGTCGCGATGCCGTGTTGCGTATCCGGACCGACTGGGGCCTCGGCTTCCTGCTTCCCGGCGGACCGATGTGGCCCGATGTCGGGGTTCCGGGCATCTTCGGTCATCCCGGCGCGAGTGGCTCGATCGGGTTTGCCGATCCCGAGCATCGACTTGCGTTCGGCTACACGCCCAACTTGTGGGCCGAGCTTTCAGGCTCCTTCACCGTGCCGAAGTTCCGGTTCCACGTTCTCACCGAGGCCGCATATCAGTGCGCCGGTGTGCGTCTGTGGCCCCAAGCCTAAGAAGCAGATTCAGCTGAGATCAGCGATCGCTGCCTCAACCTGAGCCAGCTCTGGGTGTCCATCGTCCACGAATTTGGCAAGATCCGCCTGCAGGTAGCGCAGCTCTGCAAGTCCAGTCGCAGGGTGGCCGGCCCGGGCAATCCACTCGGCCAAGTGCCGCCTGGTGCGGAAGGTCTCGATCGATCGCATCCCTTGAATCTTGAGGCGGTCGCGCAGCACCTTGATCAGATCGAATACTGCGCCCTGCGGGTCATTTAGCTCTCCGCGTAGCACCGCCAGATCCTGTCGGCTCTTGAGCGTATCGGGGTGACGATCGCCGAGAACCCGGCGCCGTCGCCGGTAGACCGCCCGCATCTCGATATTGGCTTTGTTCAGGTCGCCCATCCGGCCGCGGTACTGAGCCAAGATGTGCAGCATTCGCAGCGTGTCCGGATGGTCGGGTCCGCAGACCCGAGCCCAGTCGTCGCGCTGGTCCAGCAACTGGAGCAGCGCGTCGCGATCTTCGCCACTTTGACCGGTCCAGATGGCCAGCTCCAGCCGTGTCTTCAACGTGCTGATGTGATCATCTCCCAGAACCTGCCGCTGACTCTGGAGCACTTTGGTCAGCAGACCGGCCGCCTCACCGGGCTTGCCGGCTCGGCCCGTCCAGACGGCGTGGCCATATCTGACGTGCAATGTCAGAGGGTCATCTGGCGGTAACGCCTGCTCGGCGTAGCCAATGAGCTGGGCGAGGTCGCGACAGGCAGCGTTGACCTGGCCGGACCAGCCCTGAGATATGGCGAGCTCGATCCGGGTACGGATGGCGCGGCGCTCAGCGTCCATCCCGCCGTCACCACCCGTTGCATCACGAAGGGTCGTCAGCTCCCGAGTGGATCGCGCGATCTTGCCCTCCTTGCGATGCCACACCCCGCAGGCGTATTGCACATCCTCGGCCGCCGGATGGCCGCTGCCCAACATCGGCAGTATCCGGCCGGCCAGCCGTTCGAAGTAGCGTGCGGCACGGTGCGGACGGCCCGTTTCGCCGAGGCTCCAGCCGAGCCGGATCAAGACGGGATGCACTCCGGCGGATGACGCGAGGGCTTCCCCGCGCAGCCGGTCGAGCCAGATCGCATGGCCTCGCAGATCGAGGTTGCGGCGCGGGTCGTTCTCCACCGCCCCCCACAGCTCCATCAGAGCATCGGCCGCGGTGACCACAGCCTCGGTGACCACCGCCGGTCCCATGTGAAGCCGGGTCATTCGGGCCGTCAAGGCGTGCATCTGTACTTCGCGGATCTTCAATTCAGCCCCGGTGTCGTACCGGGTGCAGACCACCAGGCTGTACGACTCCAGCGCCCGCGTAGTCCACGTGAGGTCATCGATGTCGACCAGGTCTTGGCCGTCCCGCCGGCCCTTGCCAGCGAGGAAACGGCGTATGGCTTCGCTGGTCATGATCTTGGCCGGCACACCGGCCGGGCTGAGCACCGCGATCATCAGAGCAGCCCAGCTGGCCAGCCCGGTTGGATCCCGCTGTTCGGCCCGCTCTAGAGAGATTGCCCAGGCTGCGACCAGCGGCCGTTCATATCCTTCCGCAGTTTGCGCAGTGGGAAACAGGCCTTGCAGCCCGTCCAGTTGCTCGGCGAGCAGTCGGCGATAACTAGCACAGGTGTAGCGGTTCTCCCGCAAGACGCTCGCCGCCAGAGCAAGGGCAAGGGGCGTGCCGCCGAGATCGTCCACCAGGCCATCCACCTCGTCAAATGTGTTGGCCAGCATCTCGCCGGTTTCGACCGCAGTTCCGAGGCGGCTGCGAAGATAACGCTGCCCCTCGCGTCGTGAGAAGCCTTCGACCGTAACGACATGGCGACCCTCACCCTCCAGGTCCCTGCCGCGGCGGCGAGTCAGCCACAGTGTCCGGCCGCGGGCGCCACCCGGCCATAAGCCCACCAGATCGGCCGGATCATCTACATCGTCCAGCACAATCCACCAGTCGAAGTCGGAGCGCCGCAAGGCTCGCATCAGAGTTCGAGCGGAGTCCTCAAGATCACCGGGATCGGGAGTTGCGAGACGAAGCGCCTGGGCGGCTCGCGCGTACGCCTCCAGCACCGCAAAGCGAGAAGCCGCGTTGCTGACCCAGATCACCTTCTCGGGAGCGAAGTCCTCGAGAACAGCGGCCGCCAGTTGGCTCTTGCCGACCCCTGCAGGCCCGGATAGGACCAGTGGAGGACGCCCGGGCGTACGCAGGATCTCGGTGATGTGCTGCTGAACCTCGCGCCGTTGGAAGCCGCTTGCCAGCAGCGGCGGCACGTCAGCGAGGAAGGCATCCGACACAGTGACAGCCAGCGGCCGTTGCACAGCAGTGGAGACTAGGTCGGCCCTCTGTTGTCGGCTTGCGGTCGACGGCTCGGGACGGGCGTAGCTCAGCAGCTCGCCGGCCAGAGTGTCAGCAGTGCGCTCGGTAGTGGGGTGGGCAATCGTGAGACCCCGGGCGAGATGCCCCAGATCGACGCTGTTGAGCGAGCGGGATCCGTTGAAGTAGTCGGTCAACGCGTTCATCCAACGCTTGAATTGCCGACCCAGGTTTCGGTCGCTCTCACGGCTCGCGGCCAGCTCAGCCCATGAGAGTACGTCGTGCCCGGCCTCGGACAGTAGCCCGCGCAACATGACGAGCCCGATCATCACGTTCTGGGGCACGAGCAGCCCGTCCCGTGAAGCAAGGCCGCGGCGACGAAATACCCCGGCTTCGTCGATTTCGCGCCAGACCGGTTGGTAGTTCTCCACCAGGACCCAGAGCAGGCGATCCTGGCGGGTCAACGACTCGGTGCCGCCGCCCATGGGTTTCGCCTGCTCAGCCATGAGCTGACCCTCCCTATCGATCCGGCATAACTCCTGCTGGCTCCCCCTGTAATCCGTGGCAAATCCGCCATTTGATGAGTGCCAATCAAATACCGCATCCCATGGCGAAGACAAGAGGAGGAGGGCAAGAGGATGAACAGTCGGAAGGTTGACTCCAAGACCCAAAGCGAGCACGCCGGGCGGTCGATACGGCAGCCGCATGCCCTGCTCGCCATCTACCTGACGCTGCTCGGCTTGCTCTGCGGATCCTGCAGCACCCTCACCACGAACACCACATCGACTACTGCGACGCCATGTCCCGCCGCCGTGCAACAGCTGGTGAACCGGCAGGCGACGCCGAATCTGGAGATCAGCCTGGTCGTTGATGGCTCTGGTTCGTTCATGGGCGATCACACGGCGTCGCATGCCTTCGTCGCTCAGCAGATCGGGCTCATTGTTGACGGTGCGGTCGATAAAGGTGCCGCGCTTCGAGTGATCGTTTTCGGTGGATCGGCCGGCAATGCGCGGACCGTCGTCGAGTGCCCGGTGATGGCCGTGCACTACCGGAACGAAGCCGCCCGGGCGGCGAAGCTTGCCTACCTCAAGCAGGTGGCACGCGATCAGGTCTGGCTTGCCGTGCGGAACGGACGGCCGCCTATGGCTCGACCGGGTACCTCAGTCGTCGGTGGCTATGTCGCGCTCGCTGATGCCACACCGCTGACCGGAGGCCGGCGGGAGGCACTGATGCTCTCTGACGGCATCGCATTGCCGGAGATGGCGGTGGCCGTTGATCTTGCGAAGTTCGGCAGCATCGGAATGTACGGCGTGGGGCAGACCGAGCCGCCGCCCAGCACGCGTCAGGTAGACCGACTGGCTCGCAACTGGCGCACCTGGCTCACCCGGCAAGGGGCTCAGCAGGTGGTGGTCTCCACTCAGGGATACAGCTCGAAGGCGGGAGGCGCGCCATGAGTCCGCACTTGGTCACTAACGCTGCCGACGAAGCGTATCGGCCGCCAGAGTCGCGGCTCGGCGATGCTGACCCGAGCAACCCGACCGGCCTTTCGGCACAGCAGGCGAGCGACTTGCTTGCCGGCCATCGCCGGAGCGTACGCCGCAGCCATAGCTGGTATTGGGACCGAAGGTTGCACACCCGGCTTGCCTGGCGTCAGGCCCGGCGACACTACTGGGCGGCAGCAACTGAACGGTCGGAAGCCGCCGTGGAACGTGCTCGGAGCACACTGGCTGCTACTCCTGCCGCGCGGCGACCCTACGGCCGGATCGGCGCCTTCCTGGTGACCGCGCTGCTGATGCTTGCAAGTTTTTTCACCATTACCAGCATCCTTGCGAGCGCGGACTTAGCGCCGTTGGAGGCGTGGTTGTTGCCGGTTGCTTTCGGGCCGGTCTTCGTCTTGGCGACCAAGATCGCGGTCGGCGCCTGGCTGTCCTCTGCCCCAGCCGATCGTCTGCCGTCTCCAACCCATCACCTCATGAGTTGGCTCGTCGGGCCATGTCTGGCTTGCGCCTCGCTGGCCCTGGTTGGTGGGGTGGCGCTGAAGAGCGTCGCAGTCGGAGCGCTGATGCCGCTGCAGAACGGGATCAGTCAGCTGTCATCGGTGCTGATCTTCGCCGGCCTGGCGCTGGGGGAGCTGGCGGGTGCCGCTGCACTGGCCGCGCGGCAGCACAGACCAGGGGCGCGAGCCTACGGTGCGGCTCGCGATCAGTACCGCTGGGCGGTATGGGTTCACGAGTTCGCTCAGGCGCGGCTCCGGGTTGCCGACAGTCGAACCGCTGCTGTCGAGCGTGCGCTCGGCGTGCATCAGGAGTGGAAGGCGGGACGTGCCCGGCTTGCGCTGGCTTCGGGTTGGGCGCGGGCCGCTCGTCACAGCCGGAATGGTGACCCGCTCCTCAGTAGCGTGGAGATCACTCGCGTCTCCATCACGGAACCATGACCGTCGAGCACCCGCCGGCTGTCATCCGGGCGGGACGCCATTGGGCATTCTGGGCCGTCGTACGGCTCATCGGCCTGCTGATTGCTCTCCTGATATTGCCAGTGCTGATCGCGCTGAATCTGCTGCTCTATTTGGTGATCTTGCCAACTGCTGTGGAGGCAATCATCGGCTAGTAGGTGTCCGATGCGGCCGCGCGCCCGGCGCACAGCTCAGCTTGCGTGCGTTTTTCGAACGTGCGAGCGAAAAGTGTCAGTGCTGATCCGTAATGTCTGAGGCGTGGCACTCACACTGGTTCCTGAGCCGGCTGCGGATCTGGACAACGATCCGCAGGCCGGTTGGCTGGATGATGTGCTGGACGGCCTGGCTGAGGGTGTTGCGGAGTGCACCGGAGATGGCCCCGTGGTGCCGGACGCTGCGCGGGTTGATCGGATTGCCCGGCTGGAGAAGATCAAGGCGGCGGCTGCGGCGCTGCAGATGGCCGAATCGGTCAGGTTCGCTCAGTCGCAGGCGGAACGGCAGTTGGCCGCTGATGTGCATCCGGACAAGATTGGCCGCGGGATAGCCGACCAGTTGGGTTTGGCCTGCCACGTCTCAGGGTTCGAAGCTGCCCGTCGGCTCGGGATCGCGCGGGCGTTGTGGTTCGATCTGCCGGGAACGTATCGGCTGCTGGTCGGCGGGCAGATCAGCGAGTATGTCGCCTCGCTGGTGGTAACCGAAACCCGGCATCTGGACGCTGCGACCAGACGTGAGGTGGATGCGAAGATCACCGCTGCTGGAATCTCGCAGATGGGTCCGCGGAGTGCGGCGGCGTGTGCCCGTAGGCATGCCTACGAGGCGGATCCGGAGGGGTATGTGCAACGGGGCCGGACTGAACGGAAGAACCGTCGGGTGACGCTACGGCCAGCGCCCGACACGATGAGTGTGTTGTCGGGGTATCTGCCTGCTGAGCAAGGTGTCGCGTGCCTGAAGTCGTTGCGGGACCAGACTGATGCTTTGAAGGCTGCCGGTGATCCGCGGTGCCGTGATCAGATCATGGCCGACACGCTGGTGGAACGGCTCACCGGACAAGCCCAAGCAGACGATGTGAACGTCGAAGTGCAGATTGTGATGGGGTTGGATGCGCTGCTGGATGCCAACAACCAGACCCCGGCGGAGCTGGACGGCTATGGGCCGCTGCCGGCCGGGCTGGCCCGCGACCTGATGACGACCAGCAAGGGCCGGTTGTGGTGGCGTCGGCTCTACGCCGCACCTGTCGGCGGGCCTTTGGTCGGTGGCGACCCGCACCGCCGCCACTTCGACGGCCACCTCAGAAAGCTGATCATGTGGCGGGATCGGCAATGCAGGGACCCGTTCTGTGATGCGCCGATCCGCCATCTCGATCACATTCAGCGCTACACCGACGACGGCCTGACCATCTATCCCAACGGTCGTGGGGCATGCGAACGCGGCAACTATGCCCGCGAAATGCCTGGCTGGAAGGTCGAAACCGAATCCAGTGGGCTCGACGGCCAACTCCACACGATCAAGATCACCACCCCAACCGGTCACAGCTACCTCAGCCGCGCGCCGTAGCCGGAGCACGCATCACGAAGGGAAGGTGTCCTTACGCTGTGACGTTTCTCGATTGACGCCGCTAGTCGACAGCGACGATGTAGTCGGTCCAACGGTGCGGTTCGGAGTGAACTTTCTCCCATGCCGCGGCTTCTGGATGTTGTTCCACAAACTGCCCCCACTCCTCCGACACCTCTTCCGGTCTGGGGAAGTACCGATTGCGCGCCTCCACGCTCTCGATTTCGGCAAGCAACAGAAACTTTCCGGCTCGCTCGCCCCGATCAGCTTTGAGGAGATAGATTTTCCAACCCGGCAGTTCCGGCGCGGATGCAAGCGTTTTGGTGTAGAACTGCTCATACTCTTCTGGCGTCACACCTGCGGGCAGCTCAATTTCGTGTAGGGCGAACACCTTCGGCACGGCGATCCTCCTTCTTGAGGAATAGTGGTGGCCAATTAGCCTATGGGAGCTGATTTCTGGCTGGCGAGTAATGATCACTAATGTTGCAAGCATGGAGGGTTACTGGCCCGCGTTCGGCCAGAACGGCAAGGAGGAGATCTAGGTTTCGCCTGGTGCTCTCGCATCGATCCGGGGTCGCCGCCCTGGACGTCCCGATCAGCAACGACCAGGCTGCCGCGCTTGATCCAGTGCTGCGGGCTCATCGAACAACAGCGGCCCTGGTGGCTGCCTGGGCGCGAAGCACGGCTACCACGCAATGCCGTACGGCTTCATCGTCAGCGGCCTTGTCCGCGCTGCCAGGCGCCGACGAGGTGGCAGGACCGCTGAACCTCGGGAGGTGGTCCCGAGCCTGACGGCGCGCTTGCGCGGCGAGTCGGTATCGGGATGGTGTCAAGAATCGCCAGGCCGGCGTATGGATCGCGTCAAGGGCTATGGAGAGACTCGGACGCCCGCGTTGGGATGGTCTGGTGCCAGACGTGTTGTTCGTGTTGTTGACGGTGGGACTGTTCGTGGTTCTCGCCCTAGTGGTCCGGGGAGCAGAGCGGCTATGAGCGGGGAGAACCTCGTCGGCCTGATCGTCGCTGTCGCCTTGATCATCTTCCTGATCGCGGCTCTGCTTTTCCCGGAGCGCTTTTGATGAGCACGACCACCGCCGGATTTCTTTTCGTCTTGTCTCTGGTCGTCGCCCTCGCCGTGACTTACCGGCCGTTGGGTGACTATCTGCACCTTGTCGTCACTGGAACGAAGCACTCACGCGTCGAGCGCGGTGTCTACCGCCTGGTCGGAGTGAATCCGACGGCCGAGCAGACCTGGGGAGTGTACGCACGCAGCGTCCTGGCCTTCTCTGCAGTGTCGATCTTGTTCCTGTATGCATTCCAGCGCCTGCAGGACAAGTTCTGGTTGTCCCTGGGATTCGATCCGGTCCCATCGTCCACGGCCTGGAACACCGCGGTGAGCTTCACGACCAACACCAACTGGCAGTCCTATTCCGGGGAGTCGACCATGGGCCATCTCGTGCAGATGGCTGGGCTGGCGGTGCAGAACTTCGTCTCCGCCGCGGTCGGCATCGCTGTCGCGGCGGCCGTGATCCGCGGCTTCGCCCGACACCGCTCCGACCATCTGGGCAATTTCTGGGTTGATTTGACCCGGATCACGCTGCGCGTCCTGCTTCCGATCTGCGCGATCGCCGCCGTGGTGCTCATCCTCGGCGGCGCGGTGCAGAACCTGTCGTCCGGGACGGAGCTGACGACGCTCGCCGGAGGCTCCCAGACCGTCACCGGTGGCCCGGTCGCCAGCCAGGAGGCGATCAAGGAGTTGGGCACCAACGGCGGTGGGTTCTACAACGTCAATTCAGCCCACCCGTTCGAGAACCCGACGAGCTGGACGAATTGGCTGGAGAACTTCCTCCTGTTGGTGATCCCGTTCAGCATGCCCCGGCTGTTCGGACGGATGGTCGGCGACAACCGCCAGGGCTACGCCCTTCTCGCTGTCATGGTCGTGCTGGCCGTGGCGAGTGTGGCAATCACAAACGCACTCGAGCTAACGGTGAATGGGACGGTACCGCAGGCCGTGGGGGCCTCGATGGAGGGTAAAGACATCCGATTCGGCGTCTCGAACTCGGCCACATTCGCCGCCTCGACCACTCTCACCTCGACCGGGGCAGTGAACTCCTTCCACGACTCCTACACAGCGCTTGGCGGCATGATGCTGCTGGCCAACATGATGCTCGGCGAAGTCGCGCCGGGAGGCGTCGGCTCGGGCCTGTACGGCCTGCTCGTGGTAGCAGTCCTCACCGTCTTCGTGGCCGGCCTGATGGTTGGCCGGACTCCTGAGTACCTCGGCAAGAAGATCGGCGCTCGCGAGATCAAGTTCGCGTCCCTGTACTTCCTGGCCACCCCTGTCCTCGTGCTCATTGGCGCGGCGGCGGCGCTGGCCACCGGCAATAGCAACACAGCGCTCAACGTCGGCCCGCACGGGTTCTCCGAGGTGCTCTACGCGTTCACGTCGGCCTCCAACAACAACGGCTCGGCGTTCGCCGGCATTACCGTCAACACGACTTGGTGGAACACATCGCTGGGTCTCGCCATGCTGCTCGGCCGGTTCGTGCCGATCGTTCTGGTGCTAGGCCTGGCAGGTTCGCTCGCCCGGCAGCAGCCCGTACCCGCAGGCGCCGGCACGCTGCCGACCTACCGGCCTTTGTTCGTGAGCATGGTGGTTGGGGTCCTCGTGATCCTGGTCGCCCTGACCTTCCTGCCCGCTTTGTCCCTCGGCCCTTTGGCCGAAGGCCTTTAGCCGCGAAAGAGTAAAACAGATGTCGGTCACGTCAGCGGCGGTACTGGAGAAAGCCGTGCCGCCGCGCCGGGTTGCCGCCGGGCTACTGCAGCCGAAACAGCTCTGGACGGCAGTGCCCGGGGCACTGAGCAAGCTGAACCCGACCACCCTGTGGCGGAACCCGGTCATGTTCATCGTCGAGGTAGGCGCCGCGTTCACCACTGTGCTGGCGATCATCAACCCATCGGTGTTCGCCTGGTTGATCACTGCCTGGCTGTGGCTCACCGTGCTGTTCGCGAACCTCGCCGAGGCGGTGGCCGAGGACCGCGGCAAGGCCCAGGCCGCTACGCTGCGTCGGGCCAAGCAGGAGACCGTCGCCCGACGCCTGAGCGGGTGGACTGCAGGCGCCACTCCGGCGACGTACCGGGAAGAGGCAGTCGACGCTGTCGCGCTGCAGCAAGGCGACATCGTGGTGGTCGAGGCGGGGCAAGTCATTCCCGGCGACGGTGACGTCGTCGAGGGGATCGCCAGTGTCGACGAGTCGGCGATCACTGGAGAATCAGCCCCGGTCATCCGGGAGTCCGGCGGCGACCGCTCGGCAGTCACCGGCGGAACCCGGGTGTTATCCGACCGCATCGTGGTCAAGATCACTCAGCGGCCCGGCGAGAGCTTCATCGACCGGATGATTGCCCTGGTCGAAGGCGCTAACCGGCAGAAGACCCCGAATGAGATCGCGCTCAACATTCTGCTCGCGGCGCTGACCATCATCTTCCTGCTCGCGGTGGCGACCATGCAGCCGATGGCGATCTTCGCGAAGCAGTGGCAAGCAGCGGCACCGGATACCGTCACGCTGACTGAGAACGGCGTCGCCGGCGTCGCGTTGGTGGCACTGCTGGTGGCCTTGATCCCGACAACCATCGGGGCTTTGCTGTCCGCGATCGGCATAGCCGGCATGGATCGGCTGGTGCAGCGTAACGTGCTGGCGATGTCGGGCCGTGCGGTGGAAGCTGCCGGTGATGTGAACACGCTCCTGCTCGACAAGACCGGCACGATCACCCTGGGCAACCGTCAGGCCACCGACTTTCTGCCGGCCGATGGGGTGTCCATCGAGGATTTGGCCGACGCGTCCCAGCTAGCCAGCCTGGCCGACGAGACGCCGGAGGGGCGATCGATCGTTGTGCTGGCCAAAAATGCCTATGGGCTGCGGCAGCGAGACGAAGGCGTCATGCCCCATGCCCACTTCGTGGCTTTCACTGCGGAGACACGTATGTCGGGGGTGGATCTGACCATCGACGGTGGCGGTACCCGCTACATCCGCAAAGGTGCTGCGGCAGCCGTCATGAAGTGGGTGCGTGATCATGGCGGGCATCCCACCGGCGGCGTAGGACCAACAGTGGACGGCATCAGTGCCTCAGGTGGCACTCCGCTGGTGGTGGCCGAACACGTCGACGGTCAGCCTGCTCGGGCATTGGGCGTCATCCACCTGAAGGATGTCGTGAAGACCGGGATGCGTGAGCGGTTCGACGAGATGCGCCAGATGGGCATTCGTACCGTGATGATCACCGGCGACAACCCGTCGACCGCCCGGGCGATTGCTGGGGAGGCGGGCGTCGACGACTTTCTCGCCGAAGCCACGCCGGAGGACAAGATGGCGCTCATCCGCGCCGAGCAACAGGGCGGACGGCTCGTCGCGATGACCGGCGACGGCACTAACGATGCTCCTGCTCTGGCGCAGGCGGACGTCGGGGTATCGATGAACACCGGTACCTCCGCGGCCAAGGAAGCCGGGAACATGGTCGATCTCGACTCCGACCCGACCAAGCTGATCGAGATCGTGGAGATCGGCAAGCAGCTGTTGATCACCAGGGGTGCCCTGACGACCTTCTCGATCGCCAACGACATCGCCAAGTACTTCGCGATCATCCCCGCGATCTTCGTGGGGGTCTATCCCAGCCTTGCCGCGCTCAACGTCATGCAGCTCCACTCGCCGGCGTCGGCGATCACTTCGGCGATCATCTTCAACGCCTTGATCATCGTCGCGCTGATCCCGCTTGCGCTGCGGGGAGTGCGATACCGGCCGAGCAGCGCTTCCAAGCTGCTCTCTCGCAATTTGCTCATCTACGGCATTGGTGGAGTTATCGCGCCGTTTGTCGGCATCAAGCTGATCGATCTGGTCGTCCAGTTCATCCCGGGGATGTGAGAGATGCGTCTACCCAGTTGGATCGCCCAGCACCTGGCCGCGCTGCGGGCGTTGCTGGTCTTCACCGTGCTGTCACCGTGCTGTTCGCGAACCTCGCCGAGTCGGTGGCCGAGGACCGCGGCAAGGCCCAGGCCGCTACGCTGCGTCGGGCCAAGCAGGAGACCGTCGCCCGACGCCTGATCGGGTGGACTGCAGGCGCCACCCCGGCGACGTACCGGGAAGAGGCAGTCGACGCCGTCGCGCTGCAGCAAGGCGACATCGTGGTCGTCGAGGCGGGGCAGATCATTCCCGGCGATGGTGACGTCGTCGAGGGGATCGCCAGTGTCGACGAATCGGCGATCACCGGAGAATCAGCCCCGGTCATCCGGGAGTCGGGCGGCGACCGCTCGGCAGTCACCGGCGGAACCCGGGTGCTGTCCGACCGCATCGTGGTCAAGATCACTCAGCGGCCCGGCGAGAGCTTCATCGACCGGATGATCGCCTTGGTCGAAGGCGCTAACCGGCAGAAGACCCCGAATGAGATCGCGCTCAACATCCTGCTCGCGGCGCTGACCATCATCTTCCTGCTCGCGGTGGCGACCATGCAGCCGATGGCGATCTTCGCCAAGCAGTGGCAAGCAGCGGCACCGGATACCCTCACGCTGACTGAGAACGGCGTCGCCGGCGTCGCGTTGGTGGCCCTGCTGGTGGCCCTGATCCCCACAACCATCGGGGCTTTGCTGTCCGCGATCGGCATAGCCGGCATCTAATTGGCTCGTGCAACGGAACGTGCTCGCGATGTCCGGCCGTGCGGTTGAAGCGGCGGGTGATGTGAACACGCTCTTGCTTGACAAGACCGGCACGATCACCCTGGGCAACCGTCAGGCCACCGACTTTCTGCCGGCCGACGGTGTGTCCATCGAGGATTTGGCCGACGCGTCCCAGCTAGCCAGCCTGGCCGACGAGACGCCGGAGGGCCGGTCGATCGTCGTGCTGGCCAAGAATGCCTACGGTCTCCGGCAGCGGGACGAGGGCGTCATACCGCGTGCCCACTTCGTGGCTTTCACCGCGGAGACACGTATGTCGGGGGGTGGATCTGACCATCGAGGGTGGAGCCACCCGGTACATCCGCAAAGGTGCTGCGGCCGCCGTAATGAAGTGGGTGCGTGATAACGGGGGCATCCGACCGGCGGCGTAGGACCCACGGTCGACCGCATCAGTGCCTCAGGTGGCACTCCGCTGGTGGTGGCCGCGCGCGTCAACGGCCAGCCTGCCCGGGCATTGGGCGTCGTCCATCTGAAAGATGTCGTGAAGTCAGGGATGCGTGAGCGGTTCGATGAGATGCGTCAGATGGGGATCCGTACTGTGATCATCACCGGCGACAACCCGTCGACCGCCCGGGCGATTGCTGGGGAGGCGGGCATCAACAACTTTCTCGCCGAGGCCACGCCGGAGGACAAGATGGCGCTCATCCGGTCCGAGCAGCAGGGCGGGCGGCTGGTCGCCATAGCCGGCGATGGCACCAACGATGCGCCGGCTCTGGCGCAGGCGGACGTCGGGGTATCGATGAACACAGGTACCTCCGCGGCCAAGGAGGCCGGGAACATGGTCGATCTCGACTCCGACCCGACCAAGTTGATCGAGATCGTGGAGATCGGCAAGCAGCTGTTGATCACCCGGGGTGCCCTGACGACCTTCTCGATCGCCAACGACATCGCGAAGTACTTCGCGATCATCCCCGCGATCTTCGTGGGGGTCTATCCCAGCCTGGCCGCGCTCAACGTGATGCAGCTGCACTCGCCGGCGTCGGCGATCACCTCGGCGATCATCTTCAACGCCTTGATCATCGTCGCGCTGATCCCGCTCGCGCTGCGGGGAGTGCGCTACCGGCCGAGCAGCGCGTCCAAGCTGCTCTCCCGCAATTTGCTCATCTACGGCCTTGGCGGCGTTATCGCGCCGTTCGTCGGCATCAAGCTGATCGATCTGGTCGTCCAGTTCATCCCGGGGATGTGAGAGATGCGTCTACCCAGTTGGATCGCCCAGCACCTGGCCGCGCTGCGGGCGTTGCTGGTCTTCACCGTGCTGCTCGGACTGGCTTACCCGCTC
>CAVSSB010000010.1:0-49669 GCA_963730505.1 uncultured Actinomycetota bacterium | reverse complement strand
ATGACATTGCGGAGAGCTGAGGGAGGTACGTCTCGTGAGATGTCTTGGAGGTTGTGACCGCTCAACCGGCGCGACATGGCGTATGGGAGTGCAATCTTCGTCGATGGAGGAAGTGGTGGTTGTGGGCAGCAGTCGGTGAGGCAGGTAGCGAGGCTGGCGGCGTCGCAGGTGCAGGCAAGGTATCGGCGTGAGCGAGCCGAACGTGACCGGCGGCTCGAGAGATTGGCGGTCGAGGTGCTGACCGCGTTGGGAGAACGAGACGCGATGATCGCCGCGACCGAACAACGCGCAGCTGCTGCTCTTCAAGCGATGATCAACGACGAACACCTGACGGTATCTGAGACGGTGCAGTGATGTGCCGGAGCAATCAGCCATCGTCAAGCAGCCCAGCTTCGTCAATTAGCCGGTCGGGCCCAGGACAAGGCCGGTGAATCACCGCACCCCGGCTGCCAATGGTCGGCGACACGACATGGCCGGTGAGTTCCATTGGCCGCGACCGGCTCGTGGCGAGGTGGAATTCAGGTGTAGGGAACCGTCTCAGCCGACACAATTTGCCGCCGAGGCGAGGAGCGCATCATCCACAGCGCGACGCACTAAGCGGGCGGCAGGACGCGAAGATCGCGACGTCCGACACCAAGATCGAAAGCATGCGTTTCGAGCCAGGTCAGCCGCGAAGGCGCCAGCAAAGCTGGCTGGCGCCATGTATAAGAGTCGTTGACCATGTGCCCGTTGCACCGGATCACGTGCTCAGGCAACAGTGCCCATCTCGCCTCGCTGTGCAGAGACGCTCTTCATGGTCAGAGGTTCAGCGCCGGAAAGCGGCGGCGGAGATCGTCGACTGCGGCGCCGGGGTCCTTGGCGATCTCGAGCTGCCGCTCGTACACGGCCTTGATCGACTGAGTGCGGGCAACTATGCGACGGTGCTGCTCGTGGAAGTCCGCGAGCCGCTCGAGCGCCTCGCCGGACGGGATCGAGCCAGCCGCGATCTGGTCGCCGATCGAGCGCCTCGCCGGACGGGATCGAGCCAGCCGCGATCTGGTCGCCGATCGAGCGCCTCGCCGGACGGGATCGAGCCAGCCGCGATCTGGTCGCCGATCGAGCGCGAACTGATCACGAGCTGGCTGATCTGCTCGCCGACCTCGCGGGCCTGACGATCTTGCTCGTCGATGGCGCGGTGAGCTGAGTCCTTGATCTTGCTCGCTGCGGCCTTGAAGCGGTCCTCCTCGGAGCCGACGATCGTCTCGAGCGCGGCGGCGACCTGCTGCTGCCTCTGCTGCGCGATCATGTAGTCCAGGTGGGCGTGGCGCCTGGGTGGCGGCGTGCCTGGCCTCGGCCTCGGCCGACTGGCGGATCTGGTCTTCGGTCAGCGGCGGGTTCTTGCTCACGGTTACGCCACCTCCCCGCTCCCCAGGCGTCCGTACTGGAACTTGGCGCGCAGCTGCTCTTCGATCAGCTGGTCTCGTTTGGCGTAAAGCGCGTCGCGGGCCTCCTCGGCCTTCATCGCGGCGACGAGTTGGTCCTCCGCCGCGCGGATGGCGGCCTCCGCGGCGTCGGCGCCGCGCTGAAGCGGCTCGAAGCTGACCACCTTCGGCGATCGCGCGGTGGACGGCGTGTAGAGCGGATGCGTCATGTGATCTTGTCTCGCCTTCTTTGGGAGACAGCCTGGCGATCTGGTCTGGCCTGGCGAGCCCTTGGAGAACCGCCAGGCTGTCCTCGTTCCCTAAGGTGAAAGGGGCAGCCCCTCGGGTACCAAGATCGAGACTAGTTCAACACTTTCACTTGGCGGTGATTTTTTGAATTGGAGCACTCTTTCCATGATCATCAGCAGCACAAGATGATCAACGGGCACTCAAAGATCGACGAGGGCTTCGCGCGCGCGTGCGCGTAAGGAGGTCGTCCGCGGGCCTGATGGGCGGGTCGTACCGGAAACCAGCATGCCTCACGGCTACGGTTGAGCCGCCGGTGACAGCAGGGCAATCCTGCTCAGCGCTCGAGGAAGGACTGCTCGTGTCAGATCCGATCAAGGTAGCGGTTCTCGGATTCTGGCACGTGCATGCAGCCGAATACGCCGGGCTGGTCCGCCAGCATCCAGAAACCGAGCTTGTCGCCGCTTGGGACGACGATCCTGCTCGCGGTCGAGCCTCAGCAGACGCCATCGGGACGCCTTTCATTGACGACCTCGACGAGCTGCTCGCCGGCGACATCGACGCGGTCACCGTCACGACCGCCACCAGCGCCCATCACGCGATCATGCTTCGCGCCGCGGAAGCCGGAAAGCACATCTTCACCGAGAAGCTCCTGGCACCGACCGTTGCAGAGGCCGAGGAGATCATTGACACCGCCGACAAGGCCGGTATCGCAGTGATGGTGTCGTTGCCGTGGCTTTATAACGGATACGCCCGGGCGATCCAGGACAAGCTCAACGAGGAGCAGCTTGGCGAGCTGACCTATTGCCGGATCCGGCTATCGCATGATGGCGCCATCGCGGGCTGGCTGCCGGAACGCTTCTATGACCCCGAAGCCGCCATCGGTGGGGCACTCAGCGATCTCGGATGCCACCCGGTTTACCTCACGCAGCTGTTCCTCGGCGCCGTCCCAGCCACAGTGAGCGCCACGTACGCCTCGCTGACCCAGCGTCCGGTCGAGGACCAGGCCGTCGTCACGCTCGGATACCCGGGCGGCGCGATCGGTGTCATCGAGACCGGGTTCTTGAGTCGCGACCCGTTCACCATCGAGATGCACGGCACAGCGGCCAGCCTCGCGTACGAAAGCACAGGAGGCGCGCTCCGGCTGCGTGACGCAGGTTCAGACACCTGGCAGTCGCTCGCGGTGCCTCCGGACGATCCTGACGCCGTGAGCCAGTGGGTGGCACACATCCGCGACGGCACGCGAGCCGAGGACAATCTGACTCGGGCGGTCGAGCTTACGAGACTGGTCGTTGCGGCCAACACCGCAGCAGCCACTGGCAGCACCATGAGCTATCGGATCAGTGCCGTATGAGCACGATCAAAGTTGGCGCGGTCGGTGGAGGCGGCATCCTGGGAGCTCATATCCGCGGTTACCGCGCCTACGCCGACATGATCGAAGTGACAGCGGTTGCTGATGTGGTGGCCGAGACCGCCCAGAGACGCTCGACCGAACTCGGTGCCGCGGCGTACACAGACTTTCGGCAGATGATCAGCGAGGCTGACCTCGACGCCGTCGACATCTGCCTGCCGCACCACCTGCACGCTGCGGCCATCGTGGCCGCCGCTGAAGCAGGCAAGCACATTCTGTGTGAAAAGCCGCTCTGCCTCACTGTGGAGCAGGCCGCAGAGGTGCAACGGGCGGTGAGCGCCGCGGGTGTGACCTTGATGTGTGCCCACAATCAGCTCTATCTGCCCGCGGTGGCCAGATCCAAGCAGCTGCTGGATGAGGGTGTTCTCGGCAAGGTCTACGAGGTTCACACCACCGACTGCTTCTACAACGACTTCGACCCGCAGAACATGGGCTGGCGCGCAAACACTGCCACTAGCGGTGGCGGCGAGCTGATCGACAGCGGTTACCACCCGACGTACGTGATGCTGCACTTTGCGGGAGCCTCACCGGTCGAGGTGACGGCCCTGCTGTCTCAGCACCGGCTGAGTTTCATGGAGGGCGAGGACTCGGCTCAGGTTCTGGTCCGCTTCGACAATGGTGTGCTCGGCCACCTCGTCACGAGCTGGGCGTACGACGCGCCGCCGGGCACCGAGAGGTTCTCGGTCGTCGGGGAACGCGGCTCGCTGCGCAGCGATGGAAGTTCGCTGACAGTAACGCTGCGCGGATTGGGCAGCCAGACCTACGACTTCGAGGACGTCGACACTTACGCCTTTGAAATCGGCCGCTTCGCCGATTGCTTGCGTTCTGGCACGCGTCCGCTGCACACCGAGAAGGAGGGCATCGACGTGCTCTGCCTCATCCTGGCGGCGTACGAGGGTGCCAGCAACCGAACGATCGCACCCGTGTTCCGGGTGCTCTGATCAGGCAGGATGCTATGCGACCGACACGAGCCGAGCGGACGACTGTATCGACTCTCCGAGACTTTGAGCGATTGCCATGCGGAGCGATTCGACAGCGTGGTCCTCAGCCGCGTTGCTGGTCCAGCTGACATAGCCATCCGGCCGCACCAGAACTGCAGCAGCACCGGCCAGCCCGTACCGCTCCGTCAACTTCCCGGTCGGATCGGACAACTCAGACCCGATGGCCAGCATCTGTGGGGGGAGACTAGCCGGAAGCCGGGACGCCGCGGTGCGCCAAGCCCCGCTAGCTGGACCGGTCAACAGCGTCAGGGTGCTGTCGAAAAGATCGATCGTCGATAACCGCTGCCCCCGCGCGGTCACGCTTTCGCGCGGTCACCTCCTTACGCGTACGCGCGCGCGACCGGATGATTGCTCGGCCAGTGATTGCTCCGTGCAGTGGGCTGCCCTCAGACGTTCCAAGGCAGATTTGGGCGCTCGGCTAGTGGAGCATCCTTTTAAGACGTCGTCTGGGGCGTCTTTGCTGGCTGTGTGCTCGTCACCTCGGGCTGGCGCAGGTACGAGGCGAGCGCCCAGATGATGAGGACGTCAATGCCAATGACCATGAGCGCCCACCAGGGCGAGTACGGCAGCCAGGTGAAGTTGATGATCGCCGATATCACCGCGATGACTATGCCGGCCATGCGAGCCCAGGTCTGACCTCTCAGCAGGGCGATGCCGATTGCCAGCAACCCCAGGCCGACCAGCAGGTGAATCCAGCCCCAGAGCGTGAGGTCAAAGGCATAGATGTACTCCGGGAGGACCACGAGGTACTTGTCGTTCACAATGGCCGCGAGAGCCTCTAGGGCCTGAAAAGCCCCGCCGATGATCATGAGCACGCCGGCGAAGACGGCGGTGCCATGAGCCAAGGGACTGACAGGCTGGGTGTCTGCCATTGGTGTATTGCCTCCAATTCTGGTTAGTCTGACTCGACTACAAATGGTGAATGGTTACGCGCAGACTAGCGAGAAAATTGCGCTGTCAAAGCTGTTAGGAGGACGTGTCCTCGCTCCGCTGCGCGCCGCGCTGTCCTTCTCGCCGTCTCCTCCTTCTCGCGCCCCCGGTGCCCAGAATTTTCTTGACCTGGTCAGCAACACCAATGCGCACGCAGCGCGTAGGCGCACGCGCACGCACGAGGGTCATGATCCTCTGGCCTATCTTCGGCGGACCGCGCGCACGGGCTACTGCTGAATGACTGATTCGGCTGGCTGAGTGGTCGTGATCGGGTCAGCGTGACGATGCACGATCTTCCACTCACCCTCTTCACGTCGGAAGATTGTGGTCGCCCGCAACGAAACTGGCGTCATCTCTTCCGCACCGCCGAACTTTGCCCGGGTCCACTCAAGCTCGAGGTTGTAGCCGAGATCCCCTGTCGAGTACTCAGAAATGCTTTCGTATCGGAGAGGCTCGCCCTCTCGGGCCGTCGACGCTGCCTGTTCCAAATGCTCCTCGACCTGGCCCCAGCCCCGCACCGGCGGACCGAGGGGGTTGGCGAGTGTAACGTCGTCGCCCCGCGACCACAGCCTCTTCTGAGGTTCGCTAACGAAAATGATCAAGGCCCGGCTGCGGTTCCAGCAATCGGGCCATGACTAGGTGTTTCGTTGTAGCGGGGACAGGATTTGAACCTGTGACCTCTGGGTTATGAGGCTGGTCCCACACCGCGCAAAGCGAGTCGGGGCATGCAGAGTCGGCTCTCGCTGCGTTATTGACCGATGCCGGGTCCGAAGCTATGCCTATATCGGCTTTGAAGGCGACAGCAGTGTGGTCGGTCGGCTTCTCACGCTGGCCGCGAGCCTGGCCGAGCGGTGAGCGGTCCCACTATCTCTGATCGATAGCCCGTTGGCGTAGCGCCAGCTCAGTGATCCAGCCGAGCTGCTGCACGTCTCCGGCCAACGCCGGAATCGTCGACGGTGTGATAAGCATCGGTGGACAGACCCAAATGGTGTCAGACACTTGCCGTCGGAATCACCCATTTACCCAATCGATGTTGAGTCATCTGACCGCCAGGCAGGACCCGCGTCCTTAGGGACATGTGACGGGAATGAGCCGTCCGGTCGGCGGTCCTATCCACAGGTCGTCGCGCATGGCGCCCGATCGGTGCTCCGTTTGGCTTAATGAGGACATCCGCATTCGGAGTGGGAGCGGTCCCCGATCCGGTTCACCGGTAACTGGTCCGACCAGCCCGAGATGTGCGCCGATCTTGTGGGCAACGCAGACCGCACACGGACCGGAGGCAAGCCGGTGGTGGCACCGAGGAAGGAAGAGCAATCATGGCTGTCGCTGAGAGCAGGCCGGCGGTGCCGGCCGGGCTTTATGACGTGGACGAGGCGGCGGAGGCGCTGCGGCTGAGTCGGTCCGTCCTCTATGAGCTGATTCGCTCGGGTCGGCTACGGACTGTGAAGCAGGGCCGCCGGAGGTTGGTACCGGTGTCGGCGTTGGCCGAGTACGTCGACTCGCTGGGTCGTCGGACGTGACTCGTCGTGCCCGCGGGGACGGCGGGCTGCATTGGGATGAGCATCGGCAGCGGTGGATCGCGACGACCACGATTGGCTACGACGGGCGAGGCAAGAGGGTTGTGCGAAAGGCCTCAGGTCGAACGAGGACTGAGGCGAAGAACAAGTTGCGGGACCTCCTGCGCGATCAAGCGGATGGCCTGACCGCGGGAGTCACCGGATATACGGTGCGGCATGCAGTCGAGGACTGGCTGGCGCATGGGCTGGGTCGGCAGTCGGCGGCGACAGTCACGAAGTATCGCCACCTGTGTGCCAAGCATGTGCTGCCGGCGCTCGGGGCATGGAAGCTACGGGACCTGTCTGCGGCGGAGGTCGATCAGTGGCTTGCCGACCTGTCACTGTCCCACAGCACCCGAACGGTGCAGGAGATCCGGGCCTGTCTCAACCGGTCGGTGAAACGGGCCTTGGCGCGAGACAAGGTGAAGCGGAACGTGGTCGAGCTAACCGAGGTGCCCACCGGGCAGGCGGGGCGTCGGTCGAAGTCTCTCAGCGCGGAGCAGGCCGACGACGCGCTGACCAAGACCACGCTCGATCGGCTGCACTCCTACATCGTGGCCTCTCTGCTCACCGGCGCGCGGACCGAGGAGCTGCGGGCTCTGGGCTGGGAGCATGTCCACCTCGACCCGGACTCCGGACCGCCGTACCTGGAAGTGTGGCGATCGGTGCGAGCTCACGGCGATACCAAGACCCGAAAGTCGCGCCGCACCCTGGCCTTAGCCAGTCTCTGTGTCGACGCGCTTCGAGTCCAGCGAGTGCAGCAGGCGAAGGACCAGCTGGCCGCGGGGGAGCGGTGGACCGAGACCGGGCTCGTGTTCACCACCCGGCTCGGCACTGGCATGAACGCCGCCAACGTCCGCCGTGACCTTCGCCGCGCCCTGGCCCTGGTGCCCGGGCTCGATCCGGCCGACTGGACCCCGCGTGAGTTACGGCACTCCTTCGTTTCGCTGCTCTCCGATGCCGGCGTGCCCCTCGGGGACATCGCGCAGCTCGTCGGCCACAGCGGCACCACCGTCACCCGAACTGGGCTACCGCATCAGATCCGGCCCGTCATCCAGACCGGCGCAACGGTCATGGATCGGCTCTTCGGACACGGCGGCTCAGGTGCGTAGTCACTCAGTTGGTCACTCACCGGGCCGCTGCGGGTGGTTTGGCAGACCGGAACCAGTCTCTGACTTGGTGGGCGATACTGGGTTCGAACCAGTGACCTCTTCGGTGTGAAGCACCCCAGATGGGCGTCGAATCCGATGCCCGGAGCGCGGAAGCTTCCAGGATCGTCCAGGCGCGGTTGCCGATTTGCGCAGCGATAGTTACTCAGTTCGTTACTCACTTCAGCGCGACCTCGGCACCCGTCGGAGTCTCGCTGGCAAGCGCTGGAGTTTCCTACCCCCGACACCAGGGGGGTGGACGCTCAGCCATTGTAAGGCGAGCTTGGCGAGAATCGCTGGACCACGTGCTGCCAAGTCTGAGTCGACAGCATGCCCGCGCGAGCGGTGAGGTGTCCACGCCACAAGCCCCGAAACTGGTGCTCGTGGTTGTTAGGGCGTTCTCGGTGGGGTGAGTGGTGGGCGTTATCGCGGACGAAGATGATGCCCTCAAGGTGCTCGCCGCTCCGGGCGTCGTGATACGCAGTGGACGGGCCGGTGTAGATCCACATCCCGCTGTGCTGGTCAGGAGCTGGCGAGCTTGGGTCAACTCGGCCCCACAGGACTGCGATACCGGGGAGGCTGAGAGTGGTTCGGTGTGCACCCGGACGCACGAATGGGAGAAGCCATCCGACCGTCTGCCCGGAACGCTGACACTGTGGCTATGACGAAGCCTTATGCCACCGCCTGATGGGCTGGCGCAGTAATGCGCCGGGCGATCACAGTCACCGGTGGGTAGTCATGGTCAGCTTTCTTGCAAGCAAAGAGAATCCGCCTCGGTCGGTGGCGCAGGTTCAGGCTCTCCGGACAGTCCCAGACGACGTAGCCCTGGCCGGTCAGCGCCTCACGTGGATCGCCGAGACCGTGTATGACGTAGACGTTGATCGGCAGGTCACCGGTGTAGCTGGCATCACGCGCGATGGCGGTGAAGCCGAATTCCAGCACAAGCAGCTCGAGCAACCGGTGCTTCAGTGTGACGAACTCGTGCACACCGTGAGTGGCTTCCCAAACCGACGACCTTCGCCTCACCGATCATCTCTCTGGAATCCCGACCTCCTGCGGCCTGCCTGCAGCGTGTGCATGGGTCGCTGATGTCTGCCAGCGTGCGGGTTGGTTGTCAATCCACCGCAGAACCGGGCCGATTACTCGACCACGACTCCCAGCTCCTGCTCGGCAGGGACGGCCAGTGCTGTGCTAGAGGTGGTCCTCGCCGAGCCGCTCGCCTACGCCAGTCCTTCGAAGTACGGTCCGGACCCGGAACCGCACCACTCCTTATCGGTCTCCACCCGATATCCGCCGTTGACTGCAAACAGCCGCGCCGCGCGCTCGGTCACGAGCGGCTTGGACAAGAACTCGGCCATCCAGCCAACCCGGACCTGCACGGCCACTGTCAGCACGATCCCGGCCCAGAGTGGGGCCGCCGTCGTGAACAGCACTGCTTGCGCCACATCGGCCAGCCGGAGGGCGGCAACCAGGGATCCTGACATCACCGAGACGCGGGCAAGGCTTCGTCACCCTCAGGAGCGAGGATCGTGACTCCACCTGCCGCCCGCCGACCGTATGGGACGCTCTGTTCGGAACCGTTCGGGCTGCACGCGCACGGGTAGAGACCGGCCTACCGTCGACTCGTCGCGCGAGCGAGGATGGCGGTGTTATGCCGCGGAAACAACGATTGACCTGGACCGTGGTGCTTTTGCTCGCAGTGGTCGTCACCGGCTTCGCCAGCCTTGTCGTTCTCGGTGGCGGCACCGCGCTGTGGTTGGTCGAGGGTGAGCGGCCCGATAGCACCATCCGCTCCTGGGGTGACGCGCTGTGGTGGTCGCTGACCACCCTGACGACGGTCGGCTATGGCGACCACGTTCCCGTAACAGCGACGGGTCGTCTGATTGCGGCCGGTGTGATGGTGGCGGGAGTGGCAGTCATCGGTGCCGTCGCGGCAATCGTCGCGCTTGCGGTGGCTCTTCGAGTCGCTCGCGAGGAGGAGCTGGCATTCGAAGCAGCAGCAGAAATCCTGGAGCAGCGCCTCGACGTGCGCCTCGCTCGGATCGAGGCGCAGCTGGGTGGTTTGGATGCGCGTCTGCAAGCGTGGTCGACGGTCTCAGTTAATGACGCCGTTCGCAGCGGACGTGACGATCAGTAGCGGCTGCGCAGGGTCCACCTCTCTGACTTGGCGGTCGGGAATCAGCCGGTGCAGCTACTGGCCAGTACCTCGTGAGGCCGTTGACTGACTTGCGCCGTTGTGCCCCTTTACGGTGTTGCTGCCCCTCGGGCGTCGACGGCATCCCGCAGCGTCGAACTTCCCACGTCCCCCGGGCCAGCAGCCTCCGTTGGCCAATCGAGTTCGAGGGCACCAACTGCACCACGTCTATAACGTTGGTACCGGAAACGGAACCCGTGCCCGTTCGTGTCCTGCAGCCAGCATAGAGAAGCCTAAGAAGGAGGACCGGTCACCATGAGCGACAGCTCAGAACCTCCTGCCGTGCATGCGTCCGAGCCACACGTCGGTGGACTGGGCCAGAAGCTCAACTGGCTCCGCGCCGGGGTGCTTGGGGCGAACGACGGCATCGTATCGACTGCCGGTCTGGTCGTCGGCGTGGCAGCGGCGACGCCGCACACGGGCCCGATCTTGACGGCCGGCGTTGCCGGCTTAGTGGCCGGAGCTGTGTCGATGGCCTTGGGTGAGTACGTGTCCGTCAGCACCCAGCGCGACACGGAGCGGGCGCTGCTGGTGAAGGAGCGGCGCGAGCTCGAGGAGATGCCTGAAGCAGAGCTCGAAGAGCTGACCGCGATCTACGTCGCCAAAGGAGCCAGCATCGAGACGGCCCGAAAGCTGGCTGAGGAGCTGACAGCCCACGACGCCTTCGCCGCTCACGCCAACGCCGAACTCGGGCTCGACCCGAACGAGCTGACCAGCCCGTGGCACGCTGCATTCTCGTCGGCGGTCGCGTTCACAGCCGGCTCGATCCTGCCTATAGTTGCGATCCTCGTGCCGCCGACTGGCGCGCGCATCCCGGTCACGTTCGCGGTGGTGTTGCTGGCACTGGCCTTGACGGGTGCGCTGAGTGCCTACCTTGGTGGCGCGCGATGGGGCCCAGCCGTGATCCGTCTGGTTGCCGGAGGAGCGATCGCGATGGCCGTGACTTTCGGCGTTGGTCAACTCCTCGGCGCCGCAGGCATTTAACGTTTTGACCGTCGGGCGCCGCGGCGACACTACAGATCGTTGTCGGCCGATATCGCTCGGAGTACAAGCATCCGCGTCGTTTGAATACGAGATGCGGGCGGAGCAGATGCGCGCCGGATGAGAAACGGTTGGACGGCGGGCGGCAGTGCTCGTCCCAAATGGCTGCATCGGTGCCACGGTCGAGAGGCCAAGTGCCTGGCTGCATCCGGCGGGTGTCGATGTAAATCCGGACCACGGTGGTCTAAGGTCCCAGATCCGCAGGGACCTCGACCCAGGCTCGGGCCGACCGACACCCGCGTCAAGACAACCGGCCCGTCCGCCAGCCAGGCGTCGACGGCACAGCCACACTCCGCAGCCGCAATCGGAGTGGGCGAGTAAGGCGGGCGGTCGAGCACGAGGGCAGTCCCTCCATGTGGTGCCCGGCCTGGATGTCGACGCCACACAAGCTCCTGCCGGATCGGCAGGAGCTTGTACGTCGCCTCGTGGATCTATGCCTTCTGAGTGCTTACGCTGGCGGCGTTCTTGGCGATCTTGCTGTCCGGTCTCGTTCGCTCTTTCGCCGGCCCAGCGACGACGCGCCGCGCATGTCGCGAGCCAAGCGCTGCTTTGATCTTTGTGTCGAGGCTCGACCGTAATAGCCGTTCGACCCACGCAGGCACGTCTTCCGCCTCTCCTCGCTGCCGCCCCTACCGAAGCACCGTGAGTGACGTGCAAGAAGGCAAAGGGAGTCATGATGGAACGGAACCGCAACCTGGCTGGGTCATCGCTTGCCCTCGGTGCCCGAGGGACTCAGGAGGCGCCATCTCCACTCAACAACCATCCCTCAGCTGACCGATGATGGGCGAGTGCTTCGGTCGCTCCGCGAGTGACTCAGAGCGCAGCGAGGCACGATCGTGTTAGGAAGTCCACAACCGCGTTTCTTTGAGGGAGATGTTCGGTGACGACTCCTCCCGTTTCAGGCGGGGTCTCTATGCCCCGGATCGCGATCGTGTGCACACGCGTCTCGCCCGGTGGGGAGTCCGGATTGCAGCCGCCGTCGCAGTCGCGATCCTGGTTTCGGCCGCGATCTTCGCCTTGGCGTATGCCGTCGGAGGCCCCGGCGCCACCAAAGACACTGGGTTGGGCTCCGTGGCGCCGTTTCACCGCTCGGCGGATTGGTTGCGTCGCTTGCGGCATTCGCACTCGCGCTCGCTGCCAGGATCAAGCACGAGCCTTGGGGGCTGCTCGGCTCCCGTTCTTACTATTCCCGGCGCTACTCGCTTTCCTGGTGCTCGGCGAACTGTTCTGGTGGGAGTAGGGACAGCGGCGCGGGCGATCAAAGACGACGCCGCTATCGCGCCAGAGATGAAGCTGGCCGGCCCATTGCCGCGACTATGACGGGTGCACCTCCGGCGGAGCCCAGCTTGACCGCAAACTCGTGCGGGGTTAGCCCTATCGCGCATGGAGGGAAATGATCTTCAAAGCTAGAAAGCGGCCGCTGCCGTCAAGCGGGCGCGACGCGATCAGTCTTCAGTTGCCACGTGATAAAGCTCTCGAACGCCATGCGTACGCCGGCTGTCAGAACCGGCAGATCCGGCATGTTGTCGTCGACAAGCAGGGACACCGCGAACTGGCCGTCGTATGACAGCGCGGTCACGCTCAGCCGTACACCGGCGACGAGCGGGGCGAGCGGGACCGCTTGCACGAGCCGGGCGCCGGCGAGGTAGAGGGTGGATGTCGGGCCGGGGACGTTCGTCGCATACAGGTTGATGTGGCTGGCGGCGGATCGCTTGGCCCATGCCACGCCCAACCGAGCCAGGCTCGCGGGAAGCGCGACAATCCCGGCAACCCCCTGATCTGGACGCGCCTTGCCTGCGGCGGTGGCCTGCGTGATGATGCGAAGCCGCTCGGCCTCGTCGGCGACCCCGACGGGCAGGGGAGCGATGAACATGCCGCCCTCGCCGCCTCTCTCACGAGCTCCGACCGGAACCGAGGCGCGCAGCGCCAATCCCTCCTGGCATTCGCCGCGCTCGCTGAGTAGCTCCCGGAGTCCTGTCGTCACGGCGGCGATAAGCAGGTCGTTGATGGTGCATCCGCGGGCATGCGCGGCCGCTCGAAGATCCGCGACGGGATACCTAAGCACCGTCAGGTGCCGCCGTCCTCCGATCGCACCGGTAAGCGACGTAGAGGGCGCACGTCCTGCTGTGCTGCGGGACAGGGCACGAACCGTGCGCGCCGATCCGATCACTGATGATGGGCGATAGCGGCGTACGGCGTCCCATCGTCTCCGGAGGTTGTCACGGACGAACTCCAGGCCCGTGGGAGCCGGCTTGGTTCGCCAGACCGCGGTGTGCGCCTCTTCTTCTGGTGTGGAGCCCAGTAACGAAGTGATCAGCGCCACTCCTCGAAGCCCGTCAGCGACGACATGGTGGAGTACCAATACGATGCCGAGCCGCCCGTCGGGGAGTCCGGGGACAATGTCGAGCCGCCAAAGTGGCCGGGTGCGCTCCAATGGCATCAGTGAGCGGCTGGCGCACCACCTAAGAAAGTCGTTCTCGTTGGTGAGCGGCCGCTCCGCTGGTGCCAGAACAACATGCTGGGTGATATCGAAGCGGGCTGCGTCGATCCATGCTGGCGTACCTTGGCCGACGCGGGTGGGCCGGAAGGTTCGCAGCAGCATAGGGGCTCTCGGTAGCCGGGCCTCGACGAACGAGCGGATGCGGGTGAGAGCGACGGCACCGTCCGGCCCTATCAACGGGATCCCTTCCACGACGCCGATGAGTGCGATGTTCATCGGTGCCGTCGCGGTCTCCGCCCAAAGCGCGCACAAGTCCGGCACCGGTACCCGTACGATCGGCGCGGGCTCCGTGGCGTCGGTCTGGGGAACAGTCGAAGCTTCGTGCTCGACAAGGGTCTTCACCCTGCGCAGGTCTTGGTCCAAGGTGCGGTGCATCCACCAGCCCAATCCGGGGGTGAGCAGGCGCAGGAACCCGTGCGACGCAGTTGGGTGCGGAGGAACACGTCGCAGCGACCGGAGATGTCGTGGATTTGCCCCTCGGTCTCGGCGTCGAGGGCCCGTGATCGACTTATTGTCGTCCATGAGCGAGGACGGTCGATCCTCGTGTCCTCTATTGTCGCCTTGCCCACCCCTCGACCAAACGTCACCCGAAACGTCGTACCCGCGGCGACAGGCTCGGGAGTGACCATCCGCGCTCGGAGCATTTGGGGATTCCATCGTGGCTCGTTCCTTACGTCCACGATGACGTCAAAGATCTCCTCGGCAGAAGCCGCGATGTCGATCGCGTTTTCGACGGCCGCCACTTCCAACAGACCACGCCTCATGCCCGTTCACCACCCGACCAGGTCGTCAACTGTCTTTAATACATCGATTCGCGATCACAGCGATGTCGTCGGGCGAGCGCGTGGCCACCAGCCCGCCCTACGGGCCAAGAATGCTACGACCGCCATACCGATGGCCACTGTGCCGAAGATCAGTTGCAAGACACTGAAACCGAGAAACGGAATTTGGAAAAGCAACTCTGTCGCCAGCAGTGCACTTGCCACCAAGACGGCTACCGGCGCCCAGGGCGAGCGCCGCCACGCGAGCCAGGCAGCCAAACCAGATGGCAGAGCGACGGTGAGGAACAGCCATCCGGCCGGAAGCGTCCAGCTCGAGAGCCCTAAGGGCCTGAGCACGGACACAGAGGGAGTCGCCACCCCGGCGAGAAGTTGGATGCTTCCCGCGAGCCCACCCAGGCCAACCAGCGCTTCGACCACGACGATGGTCCGACGGAACGGGGAGTGTGTGCTGATTACCGGCGCGTCATCGGTCGCGTTATTCGCTCCAGGCATAATGCTGACTCCTCTGGGCGGTGTCTGCTACGGCGTTGAGCCAGATGAGGGTGGCTCGGACGAGGAGCGCGGCTCGGTAGTGGACGTGGCGGAGAGCCGTACCCGGCGTCGGGCGCGACGAACGAGCGCCAGCCACGCACCCGGAACGGAGAGCGGTTGGGGCCGCATCAGCCAAGGGACCACCAGGGCGATCATCACCAGGGAGCCCGCCCGGTTCACGAGAAAGTCCTCGAGCGCGGTTGCCGTGGGGAAGGCGTATCCCAGCACGATGAGGAACGCAAAGAAGCACGTCATGCCGATCACGGAGATGCGGTTCCAGCGGGCGGGGAGCCAGGCGGTCACTCCGACCGCGAGCTCGAAGGCGGCCATGCACAGCGCCAACCACGCGATGTTGGGCATTACGAAGCCGGTCCAAAGCTCGTCGAAGGGCGGCCATGCCGTGTCGCCGAAGGGTCCGTAGGAGAGGGGACTGGTCACGCCCCCGTAGAGGTGGACGACGGATCCGCCCACGAACAGGATGCCGAAGAGGGTGCGTATCACGGTGACGTATACCGATGGTCTCGTCATGGGTAGTTCCTCGCCTGGATGGGGTTGTGGGCACTGTAGTTTCGTCGACGCGATCATCTGGCCAGGGTCGGTGGCGGCACGCCCACGGCTTCCGCGATGAACCGTGCATCAAGCCTAGGTTCCTATGGCTGCAACATGAGTACCGGCGTCCGCGACCCCAGGAGCCGGCGATCACCGAGATGGTGCTGCTCCTGGAGCTCGGTGCCCCACGTGTGACACAGCCAGGCGGGACCCAGGTCCCTACAGCTGTAGCCTGAGCCGACGGATGGTGGGGCCTGGAGGCACACATGTTTGAAGGAGCTGCACAATGATGTACTGCGCCCTGGCATGGGCGGCTCGGGGATGGCGTTGGTGATCATCGGAATCTGGTCTTCTGGGGATTGTTGATCACTGCCGCTGTTCTGTTGGCTCGGAGTGGAGCGATCGACCCTGGCCAAATCGGCGCGGAACGGCCACGCTTGGAATCAGCACAGTTCGTCAGGAAGCTCAGCCATGCCCGGATTAGAACAACCGACCTCCGAGACACCCACCCCGCCACAGGCCATCAATGACGCCTTCTGGGCGGCCGCTGAGCTGGGATCTGGACCCATTGTGCTCGACCGTGCAGAGTGCATGCAGCTGCTCGCCACCCAGTCCGTGGGCCGGGTCGCGTATGCCACTGACGCCGGCGCTCGCATCCTGCCAGTGAACTACGTCCTTGGCGCCGACTGCGTCATCTTCCGCACGGTTCCCGACGGCGAAATCTTCCGCTATGCACTGAACTCCAACTGTGCCTTCGAGATCGACGAGACCAATGAGTTCTTCGAGTCCGGTTGGAGCGTGGTCGCCGTTGGGCGGCTGCAGCTGGCGACCGAGGAGGACTTCGCTCAGATGCGGTATGGGCGGCTGCCTGAGCCTTGGGCAGCCGGTAGCCGATGGTTGTTCGTACGGCTGTCGTGTGAGCACGTGTCCGGACGGAGGGTGATCGGCGCTGGTCCGTGGCCGTGACGGCAACACCCCGTCGACATGAGAACTGGATCGTGGATCTGTAGCGCCATCCGCACCACTGCCGGCTTCATCGGGACGAACGACCTGTGAACGCAGGACATCTGGCTCTGGAGAGGTCATATCGTCTGCGCTGCGATCGAAGTAGAGCAAGGCCTACGTAGAAGGAGGGCGGCGCTATGCAAGAAAACATTTGGGTGCAGATCTTTTGGGTGCTATGTGTCGCTACGGCCATCGCGGCTAGCGTGTTGGCGATCTGGCGCCCGCGGGCCCGATACATCGGGCGTGTCGCAGTCGGTGTGCTCATGCTCTTGGGTGGGGCACTCTTCAACGCCGTGAACCTTGCGCTTGGCGACTATGCCAGCTTTGCCGACCAGGCGCATTTCGGCTGGGTAACCGATGCATGGCGTGCGGTCGTCGCGCCGAACCAGTATCTGTTTATCGGTCTTCTGGTGGCGTTCGAAGCGGTCGTCGGAGTGTTGATCCTCAGCGGTGGACGGAGAACCCAACTCGGCCTTATTGGGGCGATCGGTTTCCACGTCTTCCTGTGGTTGTTCGGTTGGTTCGTGACCATCTACTCCCTGATCATGCTCCCAGCGTTGGTGCTGCTGCTCGTCGCAGAACGGCGCGCCGCCACCGCTTCTGCCACGACCGCCACTTCCGCAGCTGTCTCCCACGTCGAAATGACCAGCTCAAAAGGCTGAGACATTCAGGCGCACGTGTAGCTCATACCGGAGGGTTCGAGGACACCTCCGTAACCATGGCAAGCCCGCTCAGCACAGCCTTCGAATCCACCAGAATCCAGGTTCCGGCAGTGACTTACGGCCATGGGCGGACCTGGTTGACGTTCTAGGCTGATCGGATGGATGACCGCCGCCCGTCTCTGCGAGCTTGGTGGCGGCAGATCCGCGGCGGCCGATGGTGAGCGATGTCGATGAGGGTGTAGACGCCCTGCTTATGGACGGAAGGATCGTTCACGTTCGCCCGGTCTCCCAAGCTGACGCTGAAGCGCTGAGCGCGCTGTACACCCGCGCATCACCACGAAGTCGCTATTTGCGTTTCTTCTCTGCTGGCGTCTCAGTCGATCGCGAGGTCCAGCGCCTGGTCACGCGGAGCGATGATCATGTGGCGTTGGTCGCCGAACACGACGGGCTCGCCCTCGGTGTTGCCTCGTATGAGATCTTGAACGGCGCTCAGGCTGAGATCGCCATTCTGGTCGACGACGCCTGGCAGGGCGAGGGTATCGGATCACTGCTCATCGAGCACCTGGCTGCCGTTGGCCGACGAGCGGGCATCCAAGAACTCGTCGGCGACGTACTCGCCAGCAATGTCACCATGCTTCGAGCCAGCGCCAGCCTGGCTCCTGGAATCGCCCGTCAGCACGACAAAGATCCCAGCGTGGTTCGCATCCATATCCCAACCCAGCCTGACGAACGAGCGCTTGCCGCAGCCGGCGCCCGTGACCGCACCGCCGAACACAATTCGTTGCGGCCTTTGTTGGCACCTACCTCGCTGGCGGTGATCGGTGTCAGCCGGTTTCAGAGCGGCATCGGGTATGAGATCCTGCATGGCGTCCTTGCCGCCGGATTCACCGGACGGACATACCCGGTCAATCCGCACGCGAAAACCATTGACGGGCTTGACTGTTATCCGACGGTCGGCGCCATTCCTGAACGTGTGGACTTGGCCGTCGTTGCCGTGCCGGCTTCGAGCGTTCCGCAGATCATCGAGGAGTGCGGGGCGGCACACGTGGGTGCAGCGGTCGTGCTCAGCGCCGGATTCGGGGAGGCCGGACCATCTGGTGCGGCGACCGAATCACGGCTACTTGCGTCAGCTCGCCGACACGACATCCGAGTAGTTGGGCCAAACTGCATCGGCCTGATCAACACAGATCCGTTTGTGCGCCTCAACGCCACCTTTGCACCAAACGCCCCAACCCAAGGCCATCTTGCAGTCGCCACTCAGTCAGGAGCAGTTGGTGTGGCGATCCTCGATTCTGCCGAGCGGAGCGGAGTCGGCATTTCCACCTTCGTCTCGCTGGGCAACAAGATCGACGTGAGCACCAATGATCTGCTCTCCTATTGGTACGACGACCTCACCACCCGGGCCGTCGCACTCTATGCCGAGTCGTTCGGGAATCCGCGCCGTTTCACGTGGCTGGCGCGCGCATTGTCAACCCGGAAACCGATCCTGGCGGTCAAGAGCGGACGCTCAACCGCCGGACGCCGCGCGGGCACCTCGCATACGGCGGCAGCAGCGGCTCCCGACGTGGCGGTCGACACCTTGTTTCGGCAGGCAGGCGTGTTGCGCATGGACACCTTGGGCGAGCTGCTCGACGCCGCTCGGCTGCTTACCGAACAGCCACTGCCGGCGGGAGATCGAGTCGCCATCGTCGGCAATGCCGGAGGCTTGAACGTCCTTGCCGCGGACGCGACTGAAGCGGCCGGGCTTCAGGTGGTCGAGTTGTCTGCGACGCTGCAGCAACAGTTTGCGGACTTTGCCCCACACCTCGCGGGGGTCTCCAACCCCGTGGATCTGGGCGCTGATGCACCGCCGGCGACGATCGGCCGCGCCATTTGCGCTCTTGGCTCCTCAGGCGAAGCCGACGCGCTGGTGGTCACGCTGGTCGCCACTCGCACGAATGACCTGCCGGGAGCACTTGCTGCACTCGCCGAAGCGGCCGACGACCAGCCGCACCTGCCGATCGTTGCCGTTGTTGTCGGTGGCGATTCGCCACTCAAACTCGGCCGGAGAAATCTCCCTGTCTATGAGTTGCCGGAAGACGCGGTTCGCTCCTTGGGGCACGCCTGCCGGTATGCGCGCTGGCGCCGCCGACCCACCGGCAGCCAGCCGATGATTCCAGGCGTTGACCGTGAAGCTGGTCGGCGAATCGTCACTGCCGCATTGGCCGACGGTCCTGGTTGGCAGCCAGTCGAGATCACCCAAGCACTGATGGCCTGCTACGGCATACCGCTCCTGGAGACCAGGCTCGCGACCAGCATTGAGAGTGCAGAGGAGACGGCACGGGCGCTGGGTTTCCCGATAGTGATCAAGGCGACTCGCCCCGGACTTGTGCACAAGGGGGAGTCAGGAGGCGTGCAGCTGGGACTGTCGGACGAGTCGGCCGTACGCCAGGCGTACCTGGCCATCGCAGGATCGCTCGACGAAGCGGAGCCCACGGTTGCCCTGCAACGAATGGTGCCAACCGGCGTGGAGCTGGTCGCTGGCGTGGCGCATGATGCCCTCTTCGGCTCACTCGTCATGGTGGGCTTGGGCGGTGTGCATACCGACCTGCTCGGGGATCGATCATTTCGATCGCTCCCGCTGACTGATCGTGATGCTGCGGCCATGTGGCGGGAACTTCGCGCAGCCCCGCTGCTCACCGGCTACCGTGGCACGCCAGCCATGGACACCGACGCGCTCGAGCAACTGCTGCTCCGCGTTGCCCATCTCGCGGAGGACTTCCCCGAGGTGTCGGAGCTCGACCTGAATCCGGTGGTCGCGGTTCCTGCTGGAGTTGCTGCTCTCGACGTCAAGCTCAAGTTGCAGCCGGCCGAAGATGAACCCGACCCGTACGTGCGGAGCCTGGCCGTTCGACGCGCGCGTCGGCCGAACTACTAACTGGCCTGGCTTGGTCCGACCGAGCCCAGGCAGACCCTCGGTCCTCGCCGAGGTGCGATCTCCCTGGGGCGGGCCCACGGTCGAGAACGCGGCAGACCTAGTCCGCTGTCGCGGAGCGGGGGTGCTGCTGCGGAATGACGGCGACCGGGCAGGTGGCCCGATCAAGTACAGCGCGCGCAACCGAACGGATCCAGCGGGCCCATTCCCGGCCGCGGTAGGGGCTGCCGACGACCAGCAACTGCACGTCAGTCGACGCTAGGGGCACTGTGTCGCGGGGCGCACCGGCCAGCAGCAAGGTGTCTACGTCGATGTCGGGATAGTCGGCCTTCCAGCCGGCCAGGATCTCGGCCAGATTGAGCCTGGTGTCCTGCTCGCTGGCCGACAGTTCGGCCAGCGGTGCCGAGTGCACCACCAGCACCGCAACCTGGCGCAGGCTCGCCTCGGTGAAGGCGAAGCCGAGGGTGCTCGAGGACGGATGCAGCCCATCGACAGCCACGGCTATTGGTCGGCGGTCGTCGCCTCGCGCTGTCCAGCCGCGAGGCACCGCCACCACGGGGTGGCGGGACATGCTGGCGACCGTGCTCGCCGTGTGCCCGAACGGCATGTGCCCGCCGAGCGACGGATGATCATGACCGAGCACCGTCAGCTCCGCCTGCTCGGACAACCGGGGCAGCAGGGACTCCGGAGTGTCGATCTCGACCAGCTGGTCGAGCTGTATCGTCGGCGGCACCGTCAAGGTGCCTGCGGCCTTGTCGAGCAGCGCTCGGCGCTCCTGACGCCCCTGCTCAATGGCAGCTGCCCTGCCCATAGTCGGCAGGAGTGGCACCTCGTAGGCGTGGACCAGAAGCAGGTCATCGTTCCGCAGCTCGGCTTCTCGCACCGCCCATTGGGCGGCTGCTCTAGCCTCCGCTGAGTCGTCGATCCCGACGATGATCATCCTGCGGCCTGCAGCCCGCTCAGCTGCGGCGCTCATGGATGTCGACCTCCTTTTCCCTCCACGGTCCATAGTGGCAGGCGGCGGTATCGGCGGATCATGATCATTGGTCGTCAATCATCGGGACCTTGGTCCCGGGCGACGTGCGGTGTGGCATGTGGTCCGCGGGATTGGGTCCATCGTCTCCGCCGCACATTCGGAATCTGGCTATTCGACGTGCGTGTCGGCCGAACCAATGACTGGGCTGGCCTGGTCCGCCTGGCTCCGATCATCCAACTCGACCGGCGGCTGCAAAAGCCGAATCATTCCCACGCCGGTGACGACGGCTACCGTCGCCGCCATGCAGAGCCCGGCGATGCTATAGATCACGGTTTGGCTGCTGGCCGCGGGTGTGATGCGCGACTGGCAGGACTGAGCTGACCGCCCTCAGTCATGATCTTCGGTGACGAAGTCGATCAACTGCTCGACCACGGTAAGCAACGGGCGTTCCAAGTCGTCCCAGAAGCGCACCTGCTCCAAAATCATCCTCCAAGCTGCGGCCAGGTCGGCCTGATCCCTGTGCGGCAGCCCCAGGGCGGCGCAGATCCCATGCTTCCATTCGAGGGTCCGTGGCACCTCCGGCCACCCGGCCAGTCCTAGCCTGGCCGGCTTCACCGCCTGCCAAATGTCCACATACGGATGACCCAGCACCAGCACGTAGCTGTGGCCAGCCCCGCTCCGGACCCGGTCCGCGATGCGCGATTCCTTGCTCCTAGGCACCAGGTGATCGACGAGGACCCCGAGCCGCCGCCCTTCTCCGGGCGCGAAGTCAGCCACGATGCCGGGGAGGTCGTCGATGCCGCCGAGGTACTCGACGACCACCCCAACGTGGCGCAGGTCGTCGCCCCAGATCTTTTCCACCAGCTCGGCGTCGTGGCGCCCCTCGACATAGATCCTGCTGGCCAGCGCGGTCTTGGCCCTACCCGCCGGACCGACGACCGAACCCGATGCAGTTCGGGTGGGCACCGACCGTGCTCGCGGCGGAGCCTTGAGCACGACCGGGCTTCCCTCGTACCAGAATCCCGCGCCGAGGACGAAGGTCCGCTGCTTCCCGTGCCGGTCCTCCAAGACCACCAGACCGCGCTCCCAGCGCAGCACCGCCCCGCAGAATCCCGACGTGGCATCCTCCAGCACCAGCCCGACCTCAAGCACGAGGTCGGTGCTCGTCGGTCGGCCGGCGCGCTGCCAGCCGGACGCGAGTACGTCGCGCGGGTACCGGCCCGTCGAGGTCACGCCGAAAGCGTAGGGGAACGACGCCCTTGTGCCGGGGATCTCCGCGCCGGCCTCGAGGTGGTTTGCCTGCCCCATGGCCGCCTTACCGGTGTTCCCGCCCCCGGCGCCCCTGGTGCCCAAAACTCTTCTCATACTCGTGGCCTCGTGCGCGCCCGCTGCGTGCATATTGGCGTTGCTGACCAGGTAAAAAATTCTGGACACCGGAGGTTCTAACGGATCACGACGTTCTAACAGATCAGGGCGGAGTGTCCTGCTGCTTCCATGTTCATGGCGATCAACTGGCCCTCCCAATGCTGTTGCTTGGGTGGCAGCGTGACGCCCACGTGCCAGCCTCGGTCATACCTCGCCGGCGTGCCCGAAGTCATGATCTTGATTCCGGCTTCAGTGAGCTTGATCGTTGCCTCACCGGCATCACTGATTTGGGCGATGCATCCGGTGTGGGTTCGTTGCTGATCTCGGTCATTAATGAACCACGCCGAGCCCATCAGCTCGCCGTCTTCGCCGATCATGAATGCTTCGGTCGTCGGGTCCGCGATCATCTTCATTGTTCTTCCTGCGCTGCCGGCCACACCGCTCCCTGAACCGGCGAACCCCTTCGGCGGCCTATCAGGCCCGACCCAAAGCCGGTTCCGGCCGCAAGCCAGCATGGTCTTCAGGAAGGGGTGAACTCGAGTGCCGCGACGCCCTCATCCTCTTGGGCAACTCGGGTAGGAATCCCCGCGCAACATTTCCATCAGCGGCTCTTCCCGTCGCGTTGTTGGATCACACAGGGCACGATGAGGATCGTCCGCACTTGATATGACCATCACGACCCGGTCGCTCGCGCGAAGAACCACCAGGTCCCCGTCGGTCTCATCCAATACGTACCCAGTAAATGCCGCATCGCTGTTGCTTTTCAATGCGCTCGGTTGGCAACCAAGGGACAGCCGAAGAACTGAAGAGGATCGCGCAAGCAAGGACAGCCATCACTCCAACCACGACGCGTGTGGTACGCAGAGTCAGGCTTTTTTCCTTTTCACGCAAAGCCATTCGTCGGTCAATGCGCCTCTGCACGCGATCTAGGTTGGCGGTAAGCTCCTCGCGTCGCGCCTGGATGCTCTCGGCAGTAGCTCGGATGCGTTCAAGAGCCGCCTCCTTTTTCCGCGGTGCGGCATCGAGCGCATCAAGCGCCTCGAGCTCAGCGGCAACCGCGTCGGAGTCGGACGCGAGTGCGTCCCCCTGAGCTGATAGGGCTTTGACCAAGGCCGCATCGCGTTCCGGAGCGCCTGCCTCCAGGGCAAGAGCCTCTGTCGCTCGATCCTTTTGACGACGCAACACTAGAACTAGAAGGCTCGTGGCCAACATCGATCCACCCACCAGTGTGGCGAGCCTCGACGGCACGAACAGAACCCAGAGAATGATGGAGAGAACCAAAAAAACAGTAATCACCCAAACAGCTCGAAAAGTTGTCTTCTGACTCAAGGCAACAACCGCGGTAATCAGGGGTACAGCAGCAGCGGCGAGTGATGGTACGGACGCCAGAACCGCGCCCACGAGAACGTTTGTCGTTCCGCCCCGTTGCAGAATGGCCGCCGCCGTCAGCACGTCGAAATGTGCCACCGCGAGTATTCGAAGCACGACCGCCGCGGTGAGCGCGCCGCTGACGAGCAGCCCGACGTTGTCGAGCCAGTGTTCGCGCAGCCGCTCCAGAGTAGAAGGCACACTCGAGGTTTACCATCGTGATGGAGCGGGCTAGGAGCTAGTGTGACCACCCCATACGGCCAGGGCCCGCAGCAGCCCTACGGCGAGCAGCCCTACGGCGCACCCCAGATGGGTTACCCCGCCGCGCCCGGGGGCGTGAAGCCCAACGACTACCTGGCCTGGTCGATCGTCTCGATCTTCCTGTTCTGGCCACTGGGGATCGCGGCCATCATCAACGCCACCAAGGTCGACCCGGCCTGGCAGATGGGCAACGCCGCGATGGCCCAGGAGCACTCCAACAAGGCCAAGATGTTCTCGATGATCGCGACGATCATCGGAGCGGTCGGTTTCGTCATCTACTTCATCATCGGGTGGAGGTTTGGATTATCGCTATTTGGCAGCGAATAGCGTCTAGTACGCACGCGCCTACACAGGCCACGCCGGTGGACGGGTTGGTGCAGACTGCCTGGTTGGGGGTGTGGGCGATGGTGTGGGGTCTGGAAGGTGTCGTGGCCCCCTCGGCGGGCCTGCCGTGATGATCCGTGGCGGTTCACCGCGGGTGTGGTGTCACTCTGTGCGTCGGCGGTTGGGTGGGTGCAGATGAGGTGTCGTGAGTGCGCGGCGGAGGTTGGCGCCAGGGCTCGGGTGTGCTCTGGGTGCGGGGCTCCAATTGTTGGGCAGCCGCCGGTGGTGGCGGACAGGGTGGTGGCGGACACGGTGGTGGCCGGGATCAGCGACGCCGCGGGGAAGGCTGTGCCAGCCGGGGTGGCCGGGCAGGCGCTGCCGGAGCCGTATGTGCCGGGTTCGGGCGATAGGGTCCCTGCGGAGCTTCGGCTGGTGCTGGCTGGATACGTCGGTATTGCTTGTGGTTTGTTCGCTGGCGCCTTGGCCTGCGCCACGGCTTTCGCCTTTCACTTTCGCCTTGACGGACCTGTGTACGGGCTGTTGTTCAGCTTGGCCGTCGGGGTGTTTGCTGGGGGGGCTGTGGCGGGGGCTGGGGCTGGGGCTGTGGCGGCCGTTCGAGGTATCCGATTTTCCAGGATGCTCCGGCGGCCCAGCGATCCGCGTACGGCCACGGTGATGGCCTCGAAGCGTGGCGGACGCACGCTGATACTCGACATTCCGCGGGACGGCACCGGTCGCGGGGATCAGTCGCTGTCGGAGGTTCGCCTCGCATTGTGGCTGAAGGCCGGCATGCTGGTGCCCGGTGAGACGGTGAACGTCTATGGGGGGTCAGGCGGCGCGAGCCCACTACTGATCAGCAGCCCCCGGTGGGGCAGGGCATTCCTAGGCACGGTAAAAAGTCAGTCGGCCCTCCAGCCCAGACTGCTCGACGAGAAGGTGAGCGGTGCCACGCTCGTCGAGTGGGCCGCGTGGGCGGCGTCGACGACATTTTCATCCACCGGTCTGAGGTTCGGCTATGACAAACGGGAGGTCGACGCCTTCCGCAGCGCCGTTCGCGACACGTTCCTCGGGGGCGCCGTCTTCTGGGTAAGCACACCGCCGGTGAGATCAGATGACCTCCACGGCAGGCAGTTCTCGACCCACCGGCCTGGCTATGACAAGACGCAGGTTGACGCGTTCCTCGAGGCGGCAGGCATGAGGCTGGCCGCGATGGAGTCGACGGACAGGCCGGCAGGACCACTGATTAGCGGCGCCATTCTTGTCGGGTGGGCCGAGTGGGCCGACTCAACGACATTCGAGACCGCCGGGTCCTATGACGCTGCGAAGGTCGACGCTTTCCGGGAAACGATTCGCGACACGTTTCTCGGGGCAACAAGATCCCCGGTGAGAGCAGACAACGTCCGCGGCAAGCAGTTCCCCTCGACCACCGACCGGCCTGGCTATGACAAGAAGCAGGTTGACGCGTTCCTCGATGCCGCCGGCATCAGGCTGGCCGCGATGGAGTCGACGGACAGGCCGGCAGGACCACTGATTAGCGGTGCCATTCTCGCCAAGTGGGCCGACTCAACGAGATTTTCAACCAGCCGTCTGAGGGTCGGCCGCTATGACACAGCGGAGGTCGACGCCTTCCTCGACGCTATTCGCGACACGTTCCTCGGGGTAAGCAGATCCCCTCTGACGTGGCGTGCGCCCCCCGGCAAGCAGTTCACGACTACCCGCCGCCTACGACCTGGCTACGACCCGGAGGAAGTTGACGCCTTCCTCGATAAGGCCGAACCGAGGCTGGCTGCAATCCGACGGATCGACCCGGTTAGCGGCACCATTCTCACCGATGGGCCAAGTGGGCCGAGTGGGCCGACTCAACACGATTTTCGACCGCCGCAATGGGCCGAGTGGGCCGAGTGGGCCGACTCAACAAGATTTTCAACCACTCCCCGCAGGGGGTGGGGCTACGCGACGGCGGAGGTCGACGCGTTCCGGCAAGAGATTCGCGACACGTTCCTCGGGGTCAGGCAACCCCTGCTCACATCGGATGAGGCCCGCGACCAGCGGTTCAGGATGACCCGGCAAGGCTACGAGGTGGAGCAGGTTGACGCCTTCGTCGATCAGGCTGAGCAGAGGCTGGCGGCGACGCGGGCCGAACAGTGGCTGGCGGCGATGCGGCCGACCGACAAGGAGGCGACCTGATTGACGGCGCCCCATCCGGTCTAGCGCGCTTTCATGCAGTCGGGCCGTGAGTTCGTCTGTTGATTCGGTGCAGGAAGGGCGGCAATGACTCGCCGGCATCGGGACTGGGCCATCGACGTGGTCGCGAATGCGACTGAGTCTCTCTATTCCATGATCAACTTGGACAGAGTGCAAGAAGGCCGCCCGCTGCACCTGACGCACCCGACGCCCCGTCACGGGCTTTCAGCCGTCGCCGGTGGCAAAGTGGCCGGAGCTTCTCTCGGGCCGCAGATCGCAACCCGTGACGTCTTGAGAGCCTGACGGAAGTCACGCGGTGCAATATGTCAAATTGCAGGTTTTGCCGAGGCCGCGCCGTTCGTGTCGCTTCTCGATCCAGCAAACGCTCTACGCAAGGTCGGGTCGGCTGGCAAGCCGCCGCTGTTTGTCGACATCCGGACTGTCCGACCCGACGGCACCGCCTGTGAGCCGAACGAGACGGGCGAGCTGCTGGTGAGCGGCCCCGACGTGATGGCCGGCTACTGGGACCGCGCCGACGCCACCGGAGACGCGTTCCGCAAGGGGTCGTACGACCCTATCGTCGAGGCGTGCCTCCCTCTGGCTGGTAGGTGAACGGGCACTGGATCACGCGCCGTGGGTGATCACTCGGGAGCGTTGGACGGAACTCTGTGCCCAACGGATGCGGTAGGTATCGACTAGTTCTTGGTGTCCTTTGAGCTGCTTGAGCCCGACTGGCTCCGCCTGATCAGTGCCCGATTGCCGCACGGTCACGACCGTGGCGAGGATCTCACCGCCCACCGCTGAAGCCTGCAACCGCTGGGCGATGTTCACCGCGTCGCCGAGCACTGTGTAATCCAGCCTCCCTGGGCCGCCGAGGGTTCCTGCGATCACCGTCCCGGTGTTGACTCCGATTCCGATCTGGAATTCAGGAAGACCCTCCTGCGCCGCCTCCTCATTGAGGGTCATCTGCCGACGCTGCATGGCAGCCGCGCACAGCAGCGCCCGGCGCGCGTGATCGGCAGTCGGACGGGGGGCGCCGAAGACCGCCATCACCGCGTCGCCGGCAAACTTGTCCAGCACGCCACCGTTGGAAGTAACGACCTCGACCATGGCCTCAAGGTGGCGTTCGACCACGTCGACGACCTCCCGCGGAGGGAGCCGTTCGGCCAGCGAGGAGAACCCACGGATGTCGGAGAACAGAATGGTGGCCTCCACCTCTTCTCGAAGCGAGAGGGCCGAGGGCGAGGCCTCGACCAGCTCAGCAACCTCAGGTGGGAGGAAGGAGGCCAGCGCCCTAGCGAACAAGGCACGCTCCTTCATGCGCTGGAAGCGAAGGCCGAGTCCGGTCTGGGCCGCCAGGTCGGCGATCAACTTCTCGCTGGCTGGGGTGAGCGGCTCTCGCGGGGAGATAGTTACCGTCAGCGCCCCCAGAAGCTCTTGCTCGTATGCGACCGGGAAGGACTGGCTGCCAGGCTGGATCTCCACTAGCGCCTCCAGGCTGTGGGCCTCGAGCGCGATGGCGTCGGGAGGCTGCCCAGTCGGTGGCCAGCGGGCTTGCGGTTGCAATAGATCGCCGAGGCGCAGCCAGACGGTGACCTGTTCCGCGCCCGTTGCCTCGACCACGAGACGCGCCATCTGCAACAGGGAGTCGTCGGTGGAAGCTCCAGCCATACCCCGGGAGAACTCAGAAAGCACTTCGTACGGGCTGGCTCGTTCGCCGTAGACGAGTCGGTTGGCAAGTCGTCGGCTGCGTTCCCGGGCAGGCTGGAACGCAACGGCGATCACAGCGGTGGCGACGATTGGCAGGAACAGATCCTGATTCCCGCGGGAGCCTATGAGGGTGCCGACCCCGACGACAATGACGAGGTACACAGCAGTGACGAGCGCAGTTAGAAGTCCGTATACCACGGTACGGGTGATGAGCAGGTCTATGTCGTATAGGCGGTAGCGCAGGATCGCGACGCCTATCGCGATGGGCCACACGGTCAGCGCGATGGCAGGCAGCGGGTGCACGATCGGGGTGACGGCCCACAGCGCCGCCGCCAGCGGCAGAGCCACAACGGCGAAGCCGCTGGAGAGGGCGAACCACTTCATCTGTTGGCGCTCGACCCCCGACGAGCGCCGAAGGCGGTTCACCGCGGCGACCAGCGCCGCCACCAGGGCGACCGCACCCAGGGTGAGGCCCACCGCGAACAACGCGTCGGTGGGCAGACCGGGCGCGGCGTATGGGTTGCGGCCGCCGACGAAAACCTGACCGGTGTCGGGGTCGAGCGCGTAGCCGGTCGCGAGGATCGCGGATCCGGCGGCACTCAGCCACACCACCGTCGACCAGCGGCGGTTGGGCAGGTGACCGGTGGGGAACACCAGGAGGATCGCCACCAACAACGGCGTGTTCAGCGGCCAGCTCGACTGCGCGAGCCACTCCGCAGGAAGGCCGCCGGCCCACCCCTCGGCTGCAGCGCGGACACCCCAGCCCTGCGACAGAGACCCGGTGAGCGCATTAACAAGACCGAGGACGCACAACAACCAGCCGACGGCGTGGCCAGGATGGCGCGAGAGGATCAGCGCCCCCGTGCCAACGGTCAACACGTCGGAGAGCGCCCAGAGCAGCGTGTCCCAGGCGGGCTCCAGGCCCCAGGAGAGCCCCACGGCACCAAGCTCGGCCAGCACCGTGACCGCGAGCAGGATGCTGGGCAGTGGTCGAAGCCTCGGGAGCCCCACGACCTAGATCCTCCTCTCGCGCGGACAGGGGCGCAAAGGCGCTCGCACCGATCCGTCGGTAGGTGCTGGCACGCACTGCGGTTGCGGGCGAGCGCCGATGCCGGCCACGTCCCGTCAACTGCCTGGATCGTCGCCCAAGTCCGAAGGAGGCACCACCCGTGGTCATGCAACAGCTGTCTGCCACCCGCACGCAACGGTCCCGAGGTTGGCCGACCTTACCAACCAGAATTTCCGTCTGCCTCACGCAGCATGAAGTCCGCCATAACGTCCAGGGCGGCCTCGACCATATGTCCGCCGCCGGCCGTCTTGCATCCGGCGGCCTCCGCAGCCTGGAGGAATGGAGTCACGCCGTGTCCGGCGATCACATCGCCGACGAACATAGACGATCTCAGCAGCGCAGCATCGACGGGGAGCGGGTCACCCTCGTTCATGCCCATGGGAGTCGCGTTGCACACCAGGTCGCAGCTGGTGGGATCCGGTGGGCCAGCCCTCACCCGCCCTTGGCCGAGGCCCGAGAGCAGGTCGATGAGTGTCGCGACGCGGGAGTCGTCGGCATCGTGGATGACGAGTTCGCCGACACCAGCCTCAAGCAGGGCGATCGCGATCGCGCTGCCTGCGCCGCCAGCGCCGACGAGGAGTACCCGCGCTCCCTTCGGCTCAGCTCCATGGTCCTTCTGCGCTTTCACGAAGGCGAGTCCGTCGAGCATGTCGCCGTGCCAGGTCCCGTCAGGATTGCGGCGGATGACGCTCACGACCCCGAGCATCTTGGCGCGCTCAGAACTGGTGGCGCAGCGGGCGAAGGCAGTGAACTTGTGCGGCATGGTGACGAGGATGCCGTCGACGTTCCGCGAGGCCGTGAGCCCCGCCATGACGGCGTCGAGGGCATCGGCCGCCACCTGCAACGGAACGCAGATGCCGTTGTAGTCGCGCTCTTCGAAGGTGCGGGTGAGACGCACAGGCGACTCCACGTACTTGATGGGGTCGCCGATGATTGGGAACAGCCGGGTTGCGCCGCTGAGCTGACCGGGCATGTCACTTCCCTTCCCTGTCGCTGCTTCGAGCGTCGGTCAAGATTCCGGGTGGGATCTCGCTCAGACCTGGGAACGATCTCGACCCTAGCCTCGTGTACTGCCTTGAGCCGCTCAGCCTGTTGAGGATCTTGGTATGGATGGCGCGGATGAGGTAGTGGCGCCTGCCGTCCTTGTCGATCTTGCTCGGGTGCCGCTCGATGACGATCTTGCCCACCAGCATTTCGGTCAGTGCGCGCCGATCAACAGCAGATAGGTCCTCTACGCAGTGGGTTGCCGCTGATGACGTGTTTCCTTCCCTCCTTCATGCTTCTCGAGATTGTGCCCGCTGTGGTCTCGGCAGGTTGCGTCTCGACGAGCTGGCACCTTCGCCGGCAACCTCCGTCCCTCGGCAGCAGAACACATCACCGCCGCATTATCAGACGCGCTAAGCGGCACAGCCTCCCACCCCATGACACACCTCGAGGCGGGGTAATGCCGCTCCCACCCAGTGGTGCCTGAGCCGGCCAAGTCGGGCCGGCGCCGGGACAAGCCCGCTCATGGCTGGGTCTGGGATTGGAGCTTGTCGAGGGCTTGGGCGGTCTGAGCGAGGGTGTAGGCGACGGCTTGGTCCCAGTCCATGTTGGCGCCGCGGGCGCGGAGTTCTCGCGCGCGCTCCTCGCCCAGGGCTTCCGTCATGATCAAGCTGAACGGAGCGAGAATCGGTGACTCGGCCACAGAGGCTTCAGCGGCGCCTTGAATCATCGCGGCAGCCTCAGGCTGGGTGGCGGCAAGCGCGCCCGCGATCATGTGGAGGGTTATGCCCATCAGGAGGTGGTCACCGCCCCGTTGGAGGGCGCGGATGGCACTGCGGCCGAGCTCAAGTGTGGCGGTCCGGTCGTTTACAAGAAATGCGATCGAAGCGGCCCAGACGTGGTCGATCCAGCTTTGATAGCCGAGCGCCGTGCTGAGTTCGCGGCTTTCGCGTAGGTAGGCGCGGGCCTGTTCGGGGTCGGTCTCGGCGACGGTTATGCCGACGACGAGCAGGCCGCTGGCGATGAGCCCCGGATCGCCGATCTGCCGGGCCAGCATGAGCGCCTCGCCGGCCAGCGGGACCGCCCTGGGCGCGTCACCGCTAAGCAGGTAACCGGCCGCGGCTACGCCGAGCCAGAAGGAGGTGTCGGCGAGGTCGCCACCGGTCCGCGCGATGGCGGCGGCCTGTTCGTTGAGGCGGGCGGCGTCTGCGAAAGCGCCGGTAGTAAACGCAATGTGTGAGCGGGCGGCGCAGATGACTTCCTCGACCCGCCAGTCGTGGGGATCGCGGCGTTCGTTGGCCTCGGCGGCGCCGCGGCACAGTTCCTCGGTGACGGTCATATCTCCGCGATTGGTAGCGAACCTGGCGCTGACCGCCAGGGCGAGCGGGTAGCCTGATTGCGCGGTCGCGCCGGGCAGCTCCAGGGCCGCCTCGCCGTCCAGCAGCAAGGGGTACCTGTACGAGACCTCGGCGGGCGCGAAGCCGGCGAGGATCGAAAACGCGGTGTCGACGTTGCCGGTGTCGATTGCCCATCCCCAGGCGGCGAGCAGGTTGTCTTGTTCGGCGCTGAGCCGCACCGCCCAAAACACGTCCTCGCGCCGGCCGTGATGCCGGATTTGTTTGAGGACGGCCGTGTAGTAATCGGCGTGGCGGGCCTGCCACCGGTCGGTTTCGCCGGCCGCGTCGAGGCGTTCCTCCCCGTATTGGCGGATGGTTTCCAGCAGCCGGTAGCGGGTCTCGGGTCCGTGTTCTTCGGTTACTACCAGTGACCGCGCCACCAGGCGGGCCAGCAGCTCGAACACCGTATCTGGGTCGATACCCTCACCACCGCAGACCGTCTCGGCGGCCTCCAGGGTGCAACCGCCGGCGAACACTGCCAGCCGGGCCAGCAGCCGCTGTTCGGGCTCGGCGAGCAGCTGGTAGGACCAGTCGATGGTGGCCCTTAGTGTTTGGTGGTGGGGCAGCGCGCCGCGCCGACCGGCACCGAGTACCGCGAAGCTTCGCTCCAGCCGCCTCGCCAGTTCGGCCGGGGTCATCGCTGCCAGGCGGGCAGCCGCTAGTTCGATCGCCAGCGCGATCCCGTCCAGCCGCCGCACGGCGGCAGCGACGGCGGTCGCGTTCTCGGCGGTCACCGCGAACTCTGGCTTGACCGCGGCCGCGCGTTCGGCGAACAGCCGCACCGCCTCGGCCTGGGTGATCGCGCTCAGGTCGGCGTCGGTGCCGGGCACCGCCAGCGGCGGCACCGGCACGAGCCGCTCCCCCTCAATCCCCAAACCTTCGCGGCTGGTCGCCAAGATCACCAGCCGCTCACATGACCGCTGGAGTACATCCACCAGCGCGGCCGCCCCTTCCAGCAGATGCTCACAGTTATCCAGCACCAGCAGCAGCTGTTTGGCGCGGAGGAACTCCACCAAGGCGTCCCGGGTGCTCTCGCCGGCCGGTGCGGTCACCGAGAACACCGCCGCCACCGCATCATCCACCGCGGCCACATCGCGCACCGGCGCCAACTCACACAACCACGCCCCGTCACCAAACCGCGGCGACAGCTGTCCGGCGACCTGCAACCCCAGCCGGGTCTTGCCCACCCCGCCGGCGCCGGTCAAGGTCACCAGCCGCGTCTCGCCCAGCGCCGCCGCGGTGTGCTCCAGCTCCCGGCCGCGGCCGATGAACGAGCTCACCTGCAACGGCAAATTGCCGGTGCGCTCAGCAACCGTGTGAATTGGCGGGAAATCGACTTGCAGATCGGGATGAGTGAGCTGGTAGATCACTTCAGGGCCGGCCAGATCGCGCAGCCGGAAGTCACCCAGCTCCTTCAGCCCGAACCCGCTACCCAGACGGCCCGCCACCAGGTCGCGCGTTGTCTTGGTGAGCAGCACCTGCCCGCCATGGCCGGCGGCCCGCACCCGGGCACAACGGTTAATGGGCGAGTGGTCGAGATGATCGCCTCCGCGGAGACGCGCCTCCCCGGTATGCAACCCCATCCGTACCCGCAGTGCCATATTGGCAGGCCACACTTCACGCCCGAGCCGAAGCTGACACATCCCGGCCGCCTCCACCGCCGACACCGCGCTGTGAAAGACAGCAAAGAAACTGTCACCCTCCCCACGAGAGGTAATCACCGCCCCGCCATGCCCCTCGATCAGCTCAGCCAGCAGACGATCATGCCGCTGCAGCGCCACCTCCATGGCCTCCGGCTCGCTCTCCCACAACCGGGTGGAACCCTCGATGTCGGTCAGCAAGAATGTCAGTGTCCCGGCCGGCAGCTCCGCGCCGTCGGGCCCGCCAGACCCGGCCGGCAATGCACCCGAGGCACCAACGCTGATCGTCGCATCCACAAAGCTCTCCCTCAGCAACACAGCAAGGTCATCAGTCAGCATCCGTTCCAGCTCCCGCGCCGTGGCGAAATGGCGATAGGACACCGTGCCAGCCGCCCGGATACCGTCGATCATCGCCGATAGCCCCGGCTCCTGGTCCGGGGCCGGGCGCTTCAGATACAACAACATCGGCATCCCAGCGGCCAGCCGGTACTCATCCTCCAGAGCTGAGATCTCCATGCCCGGACCCACCCAGCCATACCGCTGCCAATAGATGCCGACGAAAATCTGGCTCTGCTCCAGGTAGGCCCGGTACATTCTCTGCGGCGGATGAGGCCGGGCGCCGGACTCAGACCACACCGGAACCAGATGCAGCCGCCGGATCGCCCGCCGCGCCGCCGCCCGCTCCTCAGCCAACTCCTCCAACGTCGAGGAAAGAAACACCCGTACCCGCTGATCCGGGGTAAGGATCACCGCTGCCCGATCCTGAGCCGAGTCCCCGCCCGGCGAAACGATCACACCCGGCATCCGCGTATGCTCATGCCCCAGTCTCTCGCTGACGTCCGCACTGGAGGAAGAATCATCCGGAAGCGGCGAGCCCAACGACCCTGACCGGCGCACCACTACGCAGCCGGCGTCTCTGAGTGCCGCCACGCCCACGCTGCAGTGCAAGGTATCGATCTCGAAGGCCAGCCATCCTCACATGCCATTTCACGGTGCATTGGGTGCATCGGGGGCAGTCTTTTCTCACTCTCTCTATTCCATGATCAACCTGGCACAGAGTGCAAGAGTGTTGCACCCCGACGCACCCGACGCCCGTGCGCCGTTCAGCCAGTGGCAAGTGCCCGGAGCTTCCCTCAACCCGCAAGATCGCAACCTGTGGCGTCGGAGAACGCGATGAAACTCACTCGGTGAAATATGTCAAATTGCAGGTTTGGACGAATCGTGACCATGACTTCGCTTGCTGAGTTGGCTGACGCGAAGTTGCCGCCGGCCGGCATCTATTACGCGGTCTCGTCCCCCAGCGCCGAACAGCGCAGCCTGCCTACGTGGGGTTGTGCCACTGAGCCGCTCAGGCTTAGCTGGTCGAGTCTTCTTCCTCGGCCAGCAGGTCGAGGAGGTGATTGGGGGGTCAGGGTATTGACCTCTATTCTGCGGACAGCTGTGGACGGGGAGCTCACCTTGAGCCCAATCGCAAGTTTGTTCTGGAATGTGCAGGAACGCCGCCTCCGGGCCGGGTGGCGCGTGCTCATCGTTCTGGTGATGACGCTTGTCGTGGCCGCGGTAGATGGCCGCGTGCGGGCCGGTCTGGCGGGGGGCCTCCCAGATCTCTATGAGGACCTAGTTCGGGCGCTGGTCTTCGCGCTTCTCATCGCCGCGGCGTTGTATCTGGCGAGTCGGGTACTCGATCATCGCCGGATGAGCGACTACGGATTCCACTTCAGCCGGACGTGGTGGACCGACCTCGGCTTCGGACTGGTGCTGGGCGCGCTGCTCTTGTTCGGGGTTCTCGCCGTGGAGCTCGCCGTGGGCTGGGTGAGCGTTACTGGCAGCTTTGCCCCGGCTCCTGGCCAGCCCTTTGTAGCCACGATCCTGGTCGGCGTCGTAGTCGTTGCGGCGGTAGCTTTCGGGGAGGAGGCGGCGTATCGCGGATACCCGATCAAGAACCTGGCCGAGGGCGTCGCCAAAGCACGGTGGGGGATGGTCATCGCTGTCGTGATTCCAGCAGTCTTCTTTGGCCTGGCGCATGCGACGAATGAGAATGCGACGTGGCTGAGCGTGTTCAACATCGTCATCTTCGGCTTGTTGTTCGGAACCGGTTATGTGCTGACCGGTGAACTGGCCCTCCCGATCGGCCTGCATTTTGGGTGGGATTTTGTGCAGGGATTCGTGTTCGGTGTCGTGGCCTCGGGAAAACAATACGGGTCGGTGCTCGTCCTCACCGATGACCCGTCGGCGACGCTTTGGACCGGCAAGCCTTATGGGGCCGAGGGCGGGCTCATAGGGACGGCCGCCTTCATTGCCGGCTTCCTGGCAACATTCGCGTGGGCCCGATCTCAGCACCGCGCAACCCTGCTGGTCACCCCTCCGCACCCCGACAGCTGACTCCACCCGGCGCTGATCGCAGATGTGACTAGCTCATAGGCTTCGGCTGTGAAGTTGTTGGGCGTGATCTCCGCCGCGCAACTCGGCATGGGGCTCGTGGGGGTGCGCAAAGCGCTGCGCGACGGAACCGAATTTGACCTTGGTTTCACGCGTGGCTCGCCGGAAACCATGAAACGCGATCTCTGGTTCATGGGAACGAACCTGTCAGCGCCTGCATGGATGCTCCTCGCCAAGCGCTGGCAACGGTCCTACTGATGACCCGGCACCGTTCCATGGCAGCAAAGGCGCTCGGAATCCTCGGTGCGCTGATGAGCCTTGGGTATCCAGCCGAGAAGTCGGTTCGGCAAGCCTGGCGGCACCCGAATCGGTCGACAACTGCGCTGACAGGGGTGGCGGAGCTACTGGCAGCGTCGATGGCCTGGCTCGGCCACGGCGACAGCTGCGATAGACCATATCGCCCGGGAGCGCCACATCGACCGGCTGCACCCTGAGCTGCGCTGCTCGCCTGGGTGCGGTGCGCGAACTGGCTCGCTACGGGATCCAACCCTGACGGGAGGGCCGCTCTGGCGCGCATTCTGGCCAACGCGCAGACCCAGCTGGCCTCAGTCGGATCGAGCTGCGCAGCGTCCTGAGGCGCTGTATGAGCCATGTTGAACTCGGTAGGGACTCCCTTGTTCTTCCAGTCTTCTGAGGTGGAACTCGCAAGTCATTGACGAGGCGACGAATCTGGACTGCCCCGGGAACCGGCTTGTAGATCGTCGCGGGCGGACTGACGGTCCTCATCGGGATGGATCGGGTGGCGGGCCATTCACTCGATAATTCTGTACGGTCAGGCGTTGCCTTCAAGATCAACCAGGCTCCACGTCAGGGCATCAAGGAACATGGCCGGCCAGTGTCAGGCAGACTCGCCGGCAAGGTACGCGTGGATCAGGCGGACGGTGGTGGCACCTTCGCCCACCGCTGCTGCCACCCTTTTGACTGACCGAGACCGCACGTCACCAGCGGCGAAGACTCCGGGGACACTGGTCTCGAGCAGCATTGGCGACCGCTCGAGCGGCCAGGCAGGCGCGGCATCGATGGCCGCTGCGAGCTGGCCCGTGAGCAGATAGCCATGGGGATCGCGCGCCACCGTACCGGCGAGCCAGCCGGTGTGCGGCTGGGCCCCGATGAGGACGAAGAGCGCCGTTGCCGGAATGGTCGTGGCGCGTCCGGTGGTGTGGTCGATCACGGTAAGGGTCTCAAGGCCCCCTAATCCGGCGCCGTCGACAATCTCGGTTCTCGCTCGTACGGTGATGGCGGGGTTGCTCGCGATCTCGGTGATCAGATACTTCGACATGGTGGCAGCGAGGCCGGCACCTCTCACCAGCATCGTGACCGAGCGCGCGTACCGAGCGAGATGGACCGCGGCCTGGCCGGCTGAGTTGCCACCGCCGACGACCACCACGTCGCGGCCGCGCATGGCTTGAGCCTCGGCTCCGGCGGCTCCGTAGAACACCCCGGCTCCAACGAGTGCCTCGAGGCTAGGAATGTCAAGGCGGCGCCAGGTTACGCCCGTCGCAAGCACGACGGCCCGTGCCGCAACGGCGCTGCCGTCGCTGGTATGGACGATCCGGTCATCGCCCCTCAGCTCGAGCTTCGTCCCGCGTTGAGCCAGCACGATGTCGGCCCCGAAGAGCCAAGCCTGTTCGCTGGCGCGGCCGGCCAGTTCCTCACCGCTCACGCCATGGCGAAAACCCAGGTAGTTGCGGATCAGTGAGCTGGTGCCGGCCTGACCCCCGGGAACCTCCGGTTCGATCACCATGGTGCGGAGCCCTTCCGACGCGGCGTAGACGGCTGCGGCCAGACCTGCCGGTCCGGCACCGAGGACCAGGAGGTCGCAGGACGTGCTACTGGGCCGGATCGTCATCCCGAGTTCCTCAATCACGTCCGCGTTGCTCGGATCCACCAGGATGTTTCCGGAGTAGAAGAGCATCACCGGCAATCGGGTTCCGTCCTCGCCGGCCTCGGCGAGGGATTGGCGGCCTGCCTCGGTCTCCGGTTCGTGGAACCAGAAGGGAACCGCGGCTCTGGTCAGCAGGTCGCGGACCTGGTGCGACCTCGCGGCGGCGGGGCGACCGACGATTCGGACGGCAACGTTGTGGGCGTCCTGCGAGGTGTCCCAGGCGGCGAGGAACTCGCTGATCCCGGGATAGAGGATCCGCTCGAGCGGAAACCAGGGATCGAACAGGTGATAATCGACCTCTCCGAGGGCCATCACAGTCACCACTGGATGCCCGGAGGAATAGTTACCACGCTCGATCAGTAGGATCCGCTTCGCCCGAGGCTCCAGCTGATGTACCCGGCGCAAGAAAGCGGACGGCGGCGGGTTCCCGAGCCGCTCATCGAGAATGACGAGCGCGGTAGCGGCTCCGGACGAAGCCTGGGAACCCAGCCGGTGCAGCGCGGCATCCGTCGTCGCCGCCGCCGCTACCGTGTAGTCCGCTCCGAAGCGGTGGGCGATGTCGTGGACGAGCTGCTGCCGGACAACCTCATCACCGGACACAACAAGAATCAGCGGCGGCGAGCTGCTCGTCATGCTCTCATTCTGTGCACAGGATGTCCGGAGATGGCCGCCAACTGTGGAGAAGATCATGATCGTCGTGTCAGCCGCGTCTGGTGAATTCGGCCGTCTCGTCGTTGATCAACTGCTGAACCGGGTGCCGGCGTCGGATGTCGCGGTGGCCGTGCGCGACGTGCACAAAGCCGCGGCCCCCTCGTCCGGGTCGGCATCTTCGAACACCAGACTGACTGATGATCTTGAGCGCGTCCTCGGCCCTTCCAGCACCAGCCTCAGGGCCGCGGTGACCGAAGTACTGCGGAGCCGGTCCTAGCTAATGCGGTGTCCGTGTTGCCAGAGGGCCGAGGCTGTGGTCAGCTGTGTCACAAAGCCCAGATGGATGGATGGCAAGCCCTAGGCGTGCACGTCGGGACTCGACCCGATCCGGTCGGCCGCATGCGTGTGGTCTGCATGGCTGCTTCCTTTTGATGTGGCTCAGCCCTGCGATGAGATTTCGGCCGGCCCCGACTGCTGTGTTGATGAGTTGCTGCGCTGGCGCCCCACCCCGCCAGGGTTGGCATCAAGTTCCAGGCGGTAGGCCCTGCTGAGCCGTCGGCGGCCTGCCAGCAGTGCCAGTGCGGCGATGAGTACGATCACCGCGATGAGGATCGCGAGCCGGTAGAGCTCCCCGTTGAGCAGGGCCGCGGCGATCCCGTTCTCGTTGTTGGTGCGGTTGAAGACGCTGTGCATCAGGCCGGCGGCAAGCAGGCTGTCGCGGGAGCCTCTAAGAACGACTCCGACCAATGGCCGCAGGAAGAGGCCAAAAAGGATGAAGGCGACCAACGAGATCACTACCGATGCGATGGTGATCTCGCTGAGGAAGGCGAGCGGCCAGTGGATGAATCCGAACGGAAGGGCGGTCAACACGGCGGCCACGAAGAGGTTGTGTCGGCGCTCCAGCCGGGTTTGCATTACTCCGGCCCAGGCGGTTTCCTCCCAGAGATTGACCAAGATGAAGTTGATCAACAGCAGCCGGAGCTGGTCCCAGAACAGCTTGCTGGGGTCGATTGATTCCAGCGAACCGCCCAAGATCAGCGTGGAGATTACGGTCAGAAGAGGCAGTCCCGCAAGAACGGCGAGCCACCAGGCGACGCCAAACCGCCAGCGAGCGATCCGCTTGAACAAACTGACGACGCCCGGTCGCCCATCGGCGGCCCAGGTGACAAACAGGGCAGAGGGAAGCAGGGCAAACAGCGTCAACATCAGGCCGGCGATTTCGTCCGGGGGGAATGGCAATCGGTCGAGAAGTGCTCCACCTGGGATCACCCGGTGAACTGCAAGGGCGGGCAGCGACATGACGGGATAGGCGATCGCGAAGGCCATGATCAGGAATGCGGTGACCGGTCGGTGGGCCACGAAACCCCGGATGCCAGCTGGACGACGGGACTTGGCGGTGCGATCAGTCATAGCGTGACTCCCTTACCGATGTGGGCCAGTGTGGCGGCTTCCAAAGTGTTGCAGTAGGCCTGCGCTGGCCACCCACAGCAGGTCGCACGTGACTCACACACTTCGCTACGCCGAGTCGTCCTGATGTCGTAGAACGTTGGCCCCGTCATTCCCGGGTTGCGGAGAGAGCAGACAACGTCTGCGGCACGCAGGTCTCCTCGACCGAAGACCTGCCTCGGGCAGGATCTCGGCTGTCCAGGCCTGCCTCGATGTGGAGTTCCGCGTCCCCGGGAACGATGGATCTGAGCTGCTCGGCAAATCCGCCAATCAGCACGATGCGCACGGTCAGGGCCCTAGCTAGGTTGGCCTTCGTCATGGATGCGTCTGCGTCAGCCCGGTCGGATGACGAACGCAATGATCACCACCACGTCAACGAGGTTGAGGACGACGTGGGCGACCATGGCGGGCAGGACGCTACGAGTGCGGAGCGTGATGTAGACAAGCGGCAGAACCGCGAGGATCCGAGTCGGAGTCAGCCACAATGTCCACACATGGTAAAAGGCGAAAAGGACCACATGGGCGACTGGGGCGCTGCGGCCGAGCCATGCCGGCATCCGGGGCAGCAGGAACCCACGGAAATAGGCCTCTTCCACAACCGGAGCGATGAGCACGCTCCCGACGAGGAGCAGGACCGCGGTCCACAGCAACGCGCTGTCGCTGTAGCCGCCCGCGGTCCCCAGCTGGGGTTTCCAGGAGTCTGGCCAGGCCCGGAACAGCGTGCGCTCTAGCCACTCCTTGACCGGTCTTGTGACTACGAACGCGGCGGCCGCGGCACAGAGAATCAGCGTCGCCCATCCAAGGATTGCAGCAACTGTCGGAACACGACGCAGCGCAATAGTCGGCTCACCCGGCCACCGGCGGCGGGAGGAAACCTTGAGAATGCCGATCATGAGCGGACCCGTGATAAGCAGCCCCTGGGCGCCGAGGGCCGCCGCCGACGGCAACCCCAAGGCGCGGGCCGCGGGAACCAGCGCCAGATAGGCCGCACCGACCACCAAGCCCGGCCCCAGGTGAAGGAGTAGCGAGGACGGCAGAGTGTGAGGGGTGGGCGGCACGGGAACGCCGGCGCCAGTGGGATGGCCGCCTGAAGCTTCTGGTCGGGCCGGCGATCCCTGGTTGTCCATCCAGTGCATCGTAGAACCTGCCGGGCGCCACGGTTGCCCGGGCCAAGACGTGCCTCCTGATCACGACCACTCGCATGCTTCTCCGTCACCGTCTCTGTCGAGGTCGTACGGGTCAGAACCCGTGACTTGGACGGGTCCGGTGTACCTGGGTCCATCGCCTGAGCCACCACGACAGTCATAGTCCGACGCGGGGGGAAGGCAGGGAGAGTAACCATCGGTGCAATTGCGACTCACGCCGGCGTCGGGGCTGCGTTGCACGTTCGAAATCACGATGCGAACGACGGATTTCGGCTTGGCCCGCGTTCCTCCGGTGCGTGACTGACTCAGTACCACGCCGTCCTTGCCGGTGCTCCTGGTCTGCGTTGTCTTCTCGATCCTGAACCCAGCATTCTTGAGATTCCTGATTGCCAAAGCTTCCGTCTTGCCAACTACGGAGGGCACCCGAGGGAGCGGCGCCGCGACGACGAGAGCCACGCTGGAACCAGGTTTCACCTCCGTGCCCTTATCGACACCTTGGTTCAGCACGGTGTCCTTCGTCTTGCTGGACGGTCTGCGATCGACCTGTCCCACCTCAAGGCCGGCGGCGCGCAACTCACGCTTCGCTTTGGCCAGACCAAGCCCCTCAACAGCCGGAACCCTAGCCAGCGATGGAGACGCGGCTGCAGATGGTGGAGGCGGGGATGCAGATGGTGGAGGAGGGGATGCAGATGGAGTATCGCTGGGGACTCCAGCGGGAATGGTCGAAGACGTAGCGCCCGGGTCGCCTGGCGCCAGGAGGCCGATACTCAGCAGAAGAACCGTTCCCGCCGTCACCACGGTCTTCACCACCGTCGACGTCCCCTGACGTCGCCACAGACCAACAAGCCCCAATGGCAGGCAGAGCAGAAGTCCCGGGACGATGGCGAACCAGGTTTGCCACCACGGTCTGGGGGCCCGCGTAGAGGTCGCCGATTCAAGGACACCCGAGGTAGCTGCGTTTGGAGATGCGGGGCGAGAAAGGCCGGACCAGTTGACACCATCCCAGTAGCGGACTCGCTGAGAATCTGATGGATCGGCATACCATCCCGCTGGTATGCCGTTCTGGCCGCTCATGATCGTTCCCGCATGCTGTTGAACTGGGAAAGGGCCATGTCAGGGCTGGAAGCCGCAGGCGGTGGGGTCGGGTCGAGCTCGTGCTTCGGCTCGGTCGCGAGTAGGTCGACCTTGGCCTCAAGCCGCTGGACCGTGGCTTGCAGGTCCTCTGCCTGCTCCTTCTCGGCCTCAACGCTCTCGACCAACCATGACGCCAGGGTTGCAGTGACCGTGCCCAATAGCGCGATCCCGCCAAGCATCAGCCCGAAGCCCACCAAGCGTCCGACGCTAGTCACTGGGTAGTGGTCGCCGTAGCCGACGGTGGTCATGGTCGTGACTGCCCACCAGATCGCGTCGCCGAAGTCGCTGATGTTGGCATCAGGGCTGGACCGCTCGACATCAAGTACCGCTAGGGCGGCGATGAAGGCCAGTAGGGAGGCACCCCCGGCGACGTAGATCGCTACCCGACCTCGCAGGCCGGCCTGGGCCCGCCGGTTCAACACCGAGAGCAGCGGGATCAGCCGAAGCAGGCGTAACGGCCTGAGCAGCGGTAGGACGACCACCAGGAGGTCATACCAGTGCCGGCCCAGATAACGCAGGCGCTCGTCTGCCAGGGCCAACCGGACGACGAGGTCGATCACGAAGCCCCCCCAGGTGATCCAACTCAGCCATTGACACAGGCCGAGCAGCCAGGTCGGCAGGTCCGGGGCGAGGACTGGAAGGGCGTATGCGGCCAGGAAGATCACGGCGGCAATCATCAGCGGCCAGTTGGTCGCCTTCTCCCAGCGTCGTCTGAGTGCCGCCCGCTCAGTGGCTTCTGCTGCCATGTCGGCTTCCTCCCCGGCTGAGAGGGGGTGCATCAGTGGCCATGCTGGCGTTGATCTTCCTCACTTCATTCGTGCCCGCTGTTGTGTCATCACATACGGGCAAGTCTCTTCGTTGGTGATGTGGAACCTGTAGGCCGTACGCCCGCAAACCAGCGCCAGCCTCCTCTGTTGATCAACCCTTGTTGATCAACTGGCCCTGGAGTGGCCGGGCTTAGCTGATCTTGCTTGCTTAGTTGATCAAGGCGAAGTCTGGCTGGGAGTGCCGCCCTCTTGATTGCGACTGCCAGACTCCGAGCTGGCCGTAGCGTCTCAATACGCGATGTGCGCGCGCTGTGACTGCACTGTGGGGATGCTGTGAGTTCATGATCAAGACACTCAGAGTAGGCGAGACCTGCGACCAGAAAGGCGCGGATGCGCATTTTGGAAACCCCTGAAGTTGGCAGTCCCATCGGACCAGATGGCGAAGTGATCAAGGAAAAGCAGCCTAGTAAAGCGCTGAGTCGAGGATCGCATTGAACAGAAACTGTTACTAAATCCCCATCCTGGACGACGGGAAAGATAACGGTTCGATGGCCGCAAGTTCTGCAGATGATCCACGGCAGAGTGCCGGCTTCAGCCGTTCCTCCCATCCGCTGTTGCGACGCTGTGGAGTAAGACCCGAAGAGCAACACTCTGTGGCTCAAGCTGACCGGCGCCTCAAGCAACACCTCGTGATTCCGATCCATCTCAACCAGTTCCCCCAATCAGTCGACTACACCGGCGCAGCGTGACTTGTCGGTCTGACTATCTGGGCACACTCGTGGACCTCAGACACGGCTACCGCCACATCATCACGTGTGCCAGAGATCACTGACATAGAAGAGGTGCCCACTACCCTTTGCCCTAGTCAGGGCACTATTTCCAAGATCATCCCGTATCCGCTACCTGACAGGTACCCAATGACGCCCATTTCCTAAAGCGCGATGGCGGCCGCGCTCGCCGCTGTCTGGCGTGGTGGGCGCTGGACTAGGCCCGTTCGCCTCACCCGAGGTGCTGCCTCGTTCGCTCCAGGTGCACCCTCAGCGTCGCGGCGAGGAGGTGGAAGCCGGGCAAGGTGGCCCACAGTGTCCGGTCGAGGCTGTTGGTCAGGCGCATCGCCTGGACGCCGGGACGGATCTCCCGAACCGTCTCGGTCTGCAGCATCCCCATGTGCGCCCACCCGCGGCCGTGGGCGAAGCCGGAGCAGACCTGCCAGGGCAGCAGCACCCGGATCGTCTCGCCCGCATGGGTCCGCGCCTTAGCGTCGGCGTACTTGACCATCTCCGAGCTGCGGGGCCACGCCGTGGCCTGGCCGGGGTTGAGTCCGCGCGCTGTGGCGATCTCCTTGATCAGCTCGACGACCGTTGCCTCGGTGGCGCCTCCGACGTTAGCGGTGTCCTGGTCGTGGGCGTTCAGCGTCCACCATCTCAGCGCCCTGGTGATGCGCTCATCCCGGGAAGGGTGATGGATCAGCCAGAAGGCGGCCGACGCATTCTCCAGGGTGCCCCGCGCCAGCGAGTAGGGCGCGGCGATGTTCAGTCTCCGAAGCTCCACGATGAAGCTCGTTAAAGCGTGCAGTTGGTCGATCGCGGCACCGAGGCAGGTCCGGAACGCTGTGGTCAGGTGGTAGCGGCCCAGATGTGCATCGTCGCCGGCCATGGTCGTGCGCGGCGGGGTAGCGAATTCTCCGTCCGTGGCAGCTCGCTCGACGAGGACCTTCGCGGCCTCGTGCATGTCGAGCCACCTCTGCCACACCTGGGCTTCGCTCAACTCGCTCACGGCGGCGACCCTAGCCGCGAGCACAGACGGGCGCCGGCCGTCTCAGCGCGCGTGAGGCTGCCGCTTTAGATCAGCGCCGCCACAAGCTGCTCGCTCAGGGCTTCCAGATCGCCCAGGTGCTCCCATGGTCTGGTGTTTGGCCTGGGTGCTGGCTGGCTGGACGAATCTCCCTGCTGAGCCCTTGCCTCCAGAGCGCCCCAACCTGCCGGGCCGCGGGAGCCTAGCTGAGCGTCAGCCCTCTCGGGATGCTGCGGCAGCGGCCCGACTGGTGATCAAGAACAAGGCGGGCATGATCAGGCTGCGCCGGTGTAGTCGACTGATTGGGGGAACTGGTTGAGATGGATCGGAATCACGAGGTGTTGCTTGAGGCGCCGGTCAGCTTGAGCCACAGAGTGTTGCTCTTCGGGTCGTACTTCCACAGCGTCGGCGCCGGGTTGTAGGTCCTCGCTTCCTGCGGGTTGAGGTTCGGCATTGGTGATCTCGCTCCTTAGTGGTCACTGCCCCGCCTTCCGGTCGAACGCGCCAGCCTTGATCATCTCTGCGATCCGCGGCGGCGTGTCGTTGGCTGGCTCACCTTCTGGCTCGACGATCTCAGCCTCGACGATCTCCTCCGGCTCGCCGTCGGATCTGGGCTGGTCGAGCACTCGATCCTCGATGGCTGGCTGAGGCGGGTTCTCCTCCCAGTTGCTCGGGTCGCTGAACGCCTCCTCGAAGAACCGCATGACCGGGTCCTCCGTCGTCGGGATGATCTGGTGGACCTGCGTCGCGATCAGACCGGCGCGGTCGAGGAGATCTTGGGCGATCTTCGCGCGGACCCCGAACGGCACCTCGGTGTCCTCCATCATCTTGACCAGCATCTGGGCCGCCTGGTCGGCAGTCATGATCAGCCGCTCGGCCGCGCGGCGCCTGCACTTGCGGCGCAGTGCCGCCATGCTGGTCGCAGACCACAGCGCCGTCCTCGGCCTCCCGCTTGCATCTGCTGCCGTTGGGTCGCGTGGCGTTACACCTGATGACCGTCGGCGGCAGCAGCGGCCACCTGGCTTCGCTGTGGCTCGACGCCTACCGGCCATGATCAGCGTCTGAGGGCGCGGGAATTTGTTCTTCAGCGCGGTAACTCGGGCAGCCGGGTCCTCGATGGTCTTCACGGCGCCCTCGTACGCGGTCTTGATCGACGCGGTCCGAGCCACCAGCTTCGTGTGTAGCTTCCGAAGGTTGCCAAGCGCCTCCCGCGCGTCTTTCTCAGACGCAAGACCACTGCTGATCCGCTTGCGAAGATCCCGGCTCCCGTCACGACCTCGGTCAGCGCCTCCTCGACCTCCAAGGCGCCGACAGCGCATGCCTCGGCAGTGTCGTACGCCTGCTGGGAGACCAGCTCTGCCTGGTCGGCTGCGTGATCTTCGTCAGACTTCGAGAACAGCCCTTCGAACTGCTGGCGCATGCGCTCCTGCTCGTGCTGCTGGATCAGGTAGTCGCGATAGTCCATCGGCTGGTCGGTCATGCCACACCGCCCATCCGACCGAACTGGAACCTCTCCTTCAGCTCCTCCCGCGACTTCGCATACAGCCGGTCGCGCTTCTCCTGCTGCTCCATGAACGCGATCAAGGCGTCCTCGGTCTCGCGCAGCTCCTGGTCGGCGCGCTTGCTGAGGCCGTCGAGCTGAGCGAAATCGATCTTGCGGACTCGCCGCGCCTGTCGCCGGTACGGCTGTGGGCCGCGACCGTTGCCGGTTGGCTGGCCGCTCGGCAGGTGCTCTACTGCTGGTGACATCTGGTCCTCCCTTGGACGCCATCCGGAAATCGGAAATCGCAGTCCGAGTCAAGTGATGGGCCGGGTCAACGGCGCCTTCCTAGACCCCTCGCCGGCGAGCCATTTGATCTTGTTTGGTGCTCCGCTGTCTGCCTCCAGCGTGTCACCGATCAAGATCAAAGTCAAGGTCACCAGCAGGTCGATGGAGTTGGCCAAAAACCTGTTGATGTCTTTGCCTACAAGGGATTTGGCAACCTTGCAGAATTGGTTGACACCGGCTGACTAGGGGCTAGTATCTTGCATGACAAGTCCATAGTGAGCATTGGCATTACCTAGATCAACTCGTCACGCTGGAGCGAGTCAGTTGATCAACAAGTACGACGTGAGGACGAGAGGACGAGAGCCCCTTACCCGCAGGGGACGACGAGAGGACGAACCCATACGGGCGGGGTTAGGAGAAAGGGCCTCTCGTCGTGAAGACAAGATTCGGCGATCAGCCGCTCAGCGAGGAGATGCGGCGACAGCGGTGGCACTACTCGCTGCTAGCTCGCGAAATCAATGTCACGCAGAAGCAGCTCTACGCAGCCGCGCGCGGGATCGTCGTGCCGTCTCCAGTACTCAGAGACAAGCTGCCACCGATCTTGGGAGTCCCACTCAGCCATCTGTTCACCGCTGAGGCACTCGACTACCGGTACCAAGACAACCATCACCGCTTCGACCGCCCTCAGCGCAAATCACGAAAAGCGATCTCGTCATGAAGGCCCGCGTCCAAGACGCGCTGCGCCAGGCCGGAGCAGAAGCCGGACGCCGAGCACGGCGCGAAGCCGGCCTTCCTGAGCAGATCGAAGATCATCAAGTAATTCAACGGATGGCCGAGCTGCTGATCAAGGCGAGTGATCGGCGATGATCTACCGCCCAGCCGTAGAAGGGCTCAACCGCGCAGCGGGTGATGTGTCACTCGTCGAGGCTCAGGGCCTGGCTGTGGCAACGTGATCGCCTTTGCGCGCAAGCTTGGCGAGCTGCTCGATGTTCCACTAGTGGTCTGCGAGCCAAGCTCGGAAGGCCCAGAGTTCCATTTCCCCAAGGGGGAGCGCCGCAAGCTCACCAGTAGCGATAACCAAGCGCAGCTTGGAAGGTGGCTGCCTGGCAAGGCGATCATAGGTGTGATGGGTGGCAACGTCGCTGCAGTTGATGTCGACCCTCGCAACCAAGGCGATATTGAACGTACGCGGCAGATGCTCGACGAACTCAATATCAAGATCTTTGCGGAAGTGGAGACACCGGGCCTCGGTAGGCATTTCTACGTTGCTGGACATCCCGAACTAGCCAGCGCGAAGCACCCTGCCCTCATCGGCTGGCCCGGCATTGATATCCAATCCTTCGGCTCACTGCTATTCCTCCCGGGTACCCAGCGACCCAGGTACAAGGGCGCCGGATATCGAATCGTCTTCGACAACTTGGAGGCCCTCGCCGACGGTGGCGACCCAGACGGCGCTGAGGCGTTGGCCGCCTGGGTGGCTGATCATCGGGGCACGGATGAGCAATTCCCTCTCTCTCCGCCGTGGGATGGTAGGCCACCAGACAAGCGGGAGGCCGCTTATCTGGACAAGATGATCAAGAACATGCACAGCGAGTTGTCGATCATGGGCAAGGGCGGTCGTAACAATGCGGTCTACAATGCGGCGCTCAAGATCGGAAACTTCATCGCCGGTGCTGGGCTGGACGAAGCACGCGCAACAGCTATGCTGCTCGATGCCTGCAATCACAACGGATTGATCACGGAAGACGGCGAGCAATCCGTAATGGCCAGCATCCGATCGGGCATCCGCAACGGCAAAGCCCGACCGCGTGCGGTGCCAGCATCCAATGGGCAAGATCACGAACCGCCGGATGATGGCATGCCAGCAGACGATCCGTACCACGACGAATCGACACGCTCGGTCATCATCACGGCAGCGAGCAAGATCAAGCCTGCTCGGGTCCGGTGGCTATGGCAGGACAGGCTGGCGGTCGGCACGCTCGCACTCCTCGCCGGCCGCGAGGGAGTCGGCAAATCGATCTTGGCCTACTGGCTAGTGGCCGTGATCACTCGGGGGGTTCTACCTGGCGAACACCTCGGCCAACCGAAGGCCGTGCTGGTGGCTGCGTCTGAGGACTCGTGGGGCACACGATCGTGCCTCGGCTGATGGCTGCTGGTGCTGATCTTGATCTGGTATATCGCGTCGAGGTAATTACCAGCGCGAACGTCCACAGCGAGATTTCGATGCCACGAGACCTCCATGATCTTGAGCAGCGGGCTGTCGAGGTGGGGGCGGTGCTACTGCTGCTCGATCCGCTGATGTCTCGCCTCAGTGATCGACTCGACACACATCGTGATGCTGAGGTCCGACTGGCCCTGGAGCCGCTGGCCGCGCTTGCGAACCGCGCGCACCTTGCTGTGCTCGGCATCATCCATCACAACAAGTCCGGCAGCACCGATCCGCTGCAAGTGATCATGGGATCGCGCGCATTCACTGCGGTAGCTCGGTCGGTGCATACCGTGATCCTGGACCCGGACGATGAGACCGGTAATCGACGACTCTTCGGCACCCCGAAGAACAATCTCGGTCGTTCTGATCTTCCCACATTCAGTTTCGTGATCGATTCATTCGCGATCGAAACCGATGATGGTGATCTTGCTTCGACAGGACGGTTGCTGTGGGGCGCGGCGAGCCCGGCATCGATTCATGACGCTATGGAACGTGCCAGCGAGTCCAGCGAGCAGAAATCGGCGGCAGAAGAAGCCCAAGGCTGGCTCGAGGACTTCTTGACCTTGAGGGGTGGCAACGAGGAATCCGCAAAGATCAAAAAGGCGGCGTACGGTGCAGGGCATTCAGAGAAGGCGCTACGCTCCGCTCGGCGTCGGCTGAAGATCGAAATTGAGCAGCACGGCTTCCCGCGCCAAACCTGGTGGTCACTGCCGGGAACACAGAAGGATCAAAGCAATCGTGGCCACGAATAGATCGGTACCTTCCAGTCGTGCCCTCAGTCATGCCCTTCCTAGGGGAGAGGTCACAACTGACTTGACTGACATGACTGGAGGGTATTTCCCCAGTCGTGTCAGTCGTGCCCTGTGCAGAGACGGGCACCATTCGGCCAGCGGCCAAGATCAACATCCGTCGCGCATAACGCGGTCCATGGCAGCGGTGACCGTGTCTTCGTAGGTGCGCTCATAGCCGCACGCGATGCAAACGCCTTCTCCGACCTCGATCCCCCAGGCATCCCATTCCTGTGCGATGAGGGTGTCCCGCCAACACTGCGGGCACTCGACCGGGTCAGGGACCATACTGCGTTCCTTCGGGTCCCAGGGCAGCTGGCTCTCCACCTCTGCTTGAAAGCAGAGCACCACCGCATCGTCAAATGTCTTGTCAACAAGTCGCTCGCGTAGCTCACCACGGGTGGTCCGGGTCGCCAAGTCGTGTAAACAGCTCGCGGAGCGACTGTCACGCTGTACGGGGCGGGGCTTTACACCGCCGACACCTGCACGAGCGCG
>CAVSSB010000009.1:0-11410 GCA_963730505.1 uncultured Actinomycetota bacterium | reverse complement strand
GATGGCGCCCCCGGCGAGATTCGAACTCGCGCTCCCGCCTCCGGAGGGCGGTGCTCTATCCCCTGAGCTACGGGGGCTGGCTGGCCAGTGTGAGCCGGCCGGGCCGGTTGAGGGCCGAAAGGCAATGTACCAGCGTGCGGATCGCTCACCCGCCCGCTGTGGCAATGGTGATCTCTTCGTCGTTCTATTCTCGACCCGTGCCCGGCGGTCGGTGGAGCGCGTGCGCCGCGGAGGCGACCTTGCTCATCGTCCTGCTCATACTCACCGGCTGTGTCCCTCGCGCTACACCCGAGCCAGCCGTGCAGCGGACCACGCCGCCTCCCTGGAGCGCACCGAGGGACGCCATCTCATACATCGAGGCCGCTGGCCTGGAACCGCAACCGCTCAGCAGCAACCAAAACTCCCACGTTGTCGCTCTCCGGATCACTGTGGATGGCGCGCCAGTAGAAGTGCCCGCGTACGTAGGAATTGACCGGGTTCGCTCGGTACAGGCCCCCATGCACACGCATGACACGTCCGGCAAGGTATGGCTGGAGGGCAGGGAAACTGACGCGGTCACGCTCGGACAGTTCTTCACGGTTTGGGGTGTGCGGTTCGATGGTCGCTGCATTGGGTCGGCCTGCAAAGCCTTGACGGTCACTGTGGACGGCACGGTCAGCTCCGCACCTACCGAGGTGCGTCTGGCCGAGAGCCGCACCATCGACATCATGGCGTCGTCATAGCGCCCCGTCCGCACGTCCGCGGGCTGAATAGATCCGCGCCGGGTTGACCTGGTCTGGCACAGTTCCGCGATGTGACACATACCCACGTGGCCGGCTCGATCCACGCCGACTCCACCGCGCGGGCTCCTAGCTGGCTGGGCATTCCCAGCGACGTCAACGCACTGCTGCCAAGCCTGTGGAGCACCGGTGTCCAAAAGGACGCAACAGGCGTGCTCAGTGTGGCCGGCCTGAGCGTGGTCGAGATTGCCGAACAGCTCGGCACACCTGTGTACGTGGTGGATGAAACCGACCTGCGGGCGCGAGCTCGGACATTCGCAGCTGCCTTCGAGGGTTGGGACGTTTACTACGCCGCAAAGTCGTTTCTCTCTACGACCGTCGCCCGCTGGGTCAGCGAGGAGGGTCTCGGCGTCGACGTCTGTAGCGGCGGGGAGCTGGCTGTGGTGCAGCGCGCCGGGATCGATCTGCGGCGGGTAGGACTGCACGGCAACAACAAGAGTGTCGAGGAGCTGCGCCAGGCACTGAGCGGTGGAGTTGGCAGGATCATCGTTGACTCCTTCGATGAGATCGCCCGGCTCGGCGCACTTGCCGAGGAACTGCAGATCCGGCCGCGAGTCATGGTCAGGGCAACCACAGGGGTCGAGGCCCACACCCACGAGTACATCGCCACCGCGCATGAAGATCAGAAGTTCGGTTTCTCGATCGCCGGCGGCACCGCGCTGTCGGCACTCCTCGGCTGCCACCAGCACCCGTGGCTTGAGCTGATCGGCATCCACTCCCATATCGGCTCGCAGATCTTCGATGCTGAGGGATTCGAGGTCGCGGCGCGGCGTACCCTCCGGCTGCACGCCGATTTCGCTGCTCAGACCGGTGTTCAGCTGGGCGAGCTCGACCTTGGCGGCGGCTTCGGGATTGCCTACACCAGTGCTGACACGCCAGCTACGCCGGCTGTGCTGGCCCAGGCACTCCGGGAGATCATTTCTCACGAGTGTTCCGCGCTCGGCATCAGCGTTCCGCACATGTCGATCGAGCCGGGTCGCGCGATCAGCGGTCCCAGTACCTTCGCCCTCTACCGAGTAGGCACTGTCAAACCCGTTGCGCTGGACGGCGGCGCCAGCCGCCTCTACGTTGCCGTCGACGGCGGAATGAGCGACAACATTCGCACCTCGCTGTATGGGGCCGCATACTCAGCCACTTTGGCCTCACGCCGTTCTACGGCGCCGCCGGTGCTGGCTCGCGTGGTCGGTAAGCACTGCGAGGGCGGCGACATCTTGGTCCGTGATGAGTTCCTCCCGGCGGACATTGCGGCGGGCGACTTGCTCGCGGTGCCGGGTTCTGGCGCGTACAGCCGCTCCATGGCGAGCAATTACAACTATGTGCCGCGGCCCCCGGTGATTGCGGTTCGCGATGGTCAGACGACGACGCTGATCCGACGCGAAACGATCGAGGATTTGTTGGCACTGGATGCTGGATGAAGGAGAAAACTCGGTGCGCCTCGGTATCGCGCGTGGTTATAGCGCGATACGCGAGCAGAGCCGGTGAGGGGATAGTGAACAATGAAACCGCCACGATTCGGGGTCGTGGTCTCGTTGGGTAAATGAGGTTTCCGTGACTTTGACTCGCGTGCAGCCCACGCCCCTCCTTGACGTTCCGCCGCTCACACCGCTCCGGGTGGCCATGCTCGGCTGCGGCGTGGTGGGCTCGGAAGTGGCGCGGTTGATCATCGAACAGGCGGAAGATCTGCGCGCCCGGGTGGGCCGACCGTTGGAGCTGGTCGGCATCGCTGTGCGTGGATCCGACCGAGACCGCACAGGCATAGATCCGCAGCTGCTCACTACCGACGCTGAGGAATTGGTCGGCCGAGAGGACATCGATCTCGTGATCGAGGTCATCGGCGGGATTGAGCCGGCCCGGTCATTGATCTTGGCGGCGTTGCGCCATGGAGCGTCCGTCGTTACGGCGAACAAAGCGTTGCTGGCCGTGGATGGGACCACGCTCTTCGAGGCCGCCGAGCAGGCGGGTGCTGATCTCTACTTCGAGGCGGCGGTTGCGGGCGCAATCCCGATCATCCGGCCGCTCAGAGAGTCGCTCGTCGGTGACGAGATCACTTCGGTGATCGGGATCGTCAACGGCACCACGAATTACATCTTGGATCGCATGGATACCGCGGGCATCGGTTTTGCTGAGGCGCTTGCTGAGGCGCAGGCTCTCGGCTACGCGGAGGCCGACCCGACGGCAGACGTCGAGGGCTTCGACGCCGCAGCGAAGGCGGCGATCTTGGCGAGCCTGGCATTCCACACTCGGGTCACCGGCGCTGATGTCTACCGGGAAGGCATTACCGGGATCACTGCTGCTGACATCGCCTCTGCGCAAGACATCGGCTGTGTGGTCAAGCTGCTGGCGATCTGCCAGCTCTCCCCAGCTGTTGTCGGCGCTGCCGACCGACGGGTGTCGGTGCGCGTCCATCCGGCGATGATTCCGCGCTCCCACCCACTCGCCGGAGTTGGCGACGCGTACAACGCGGTGTTCGTCGAGTCGATGTCTGCCGGACGGCTCATGTTCTACGGACCTGGTGCCGGGGGGTCCCCTACGGCGAGTGCGGTTCTCGGGGACCTTGTCACCGTGGCCCGGAACCGGCTACGCGGGGCCGTCGGTCCTGGCGAGTCCAGTTACGCAGCACGCCCCGTGAGCGAGATCGGCGGCGTGATGACTCGCTATCACCTCTCGCTCGAGGTGGCCGACAGGGCCGGCGTACTGGCGACCATCGCTCATGTCTTCGCCGAGCATGACGTCTCGATCGAGACCGTACGGCAGAACGGGCGCGGTGCCGGCGCTCAGCTGGTGATCGTGACCCACCATGCACAAGATGCGGCGCTCAGTGCCACAGTGCGAGCATTACGCAGGCTCGACGTCGTCCGCGAGGTCACCAGCGTGATGCGAGTCGAAGGGGACTGATGTGATCCCCGAGTCCTTCATTGCGGACCGACCAACTTCGCTGAGGCGTCGTCCTGGGTATGGCGTGATCGCTAGTTACCGCGACTGGTTGCCAGTGTCCGATAGCGATCCGGTGATCTCGCTAGGAGAGGGAGGCACGCCGCTGGTTGCGGCTGAGAAGCTGTCGGAGCTTTTGCAATGCGAGACATGGATCAAGGTCGAGGGAGCCAATCCGACCGGTTCGTTCAAGGACCGTGGCATGACAGTTGCGCTTAGTGTCGCCGTCGGGCAAGGTGTACAGGCCGTGGTCTGTGCCTCGACCGGCAACACCTCTGCGTCGGCCGCTGCATACGCGGCGAAGGCGGGTCTGTCCACCATCGTGCTCTTGCCCGCTGGCCGAATTGCGACCGGCAAACTTGCGCAAGCAATCGTGCATGGTGCCAAAGTCGTGCAGATCGACGCCAACTTCGACGACTGCCTGGAGCTCGCCCGCAAGCTCGCCCACGAGTACCCGGTCGCCCTCGTGAACTCGATCAATCCCAACAGGATCGAGGGTCAGAAAACTGCAGCGTTCGAAGTGATCGACGAGCTGGGCGATGCGCCCGAGGTACACGTGATCCCTGTTGGCAACGCTGGGAATATCTCGGCGTACTGGCGTGGTTATACGCAGTACATGTCGGCCGGCAAGGCCACGCGAGCCCCACGGATGTGGGGTTTTCAGGCGGATGGCGCGGCCCCCCTGGTGCTTGGACATCCGGTCCTTCAACCCGAGACCGTCGCCACTGCGATCCGTATTGGCAACCCGGCTTCCGGCGAGCAGGCTCTGGCCGCGCGCGACGAATCCGGTGGCCTGATCGAGGCGGTCAGCGATCAACAGATTCTCGACGCCCAGGCGTTCCTCGCCCGCGAGGAGGGGATCTTCGTCGAGCCCGCCTCGGCTGCGGGTGTTGCAGGTCTGCTTGCCAAGCACCAGCGTGGCGAGATCGAGTCAGGTCTCCAGATCGCCGTCACTGTGACCGGACATGGCCTCAAGGATGTTGACACGGCATTATCGCGACTCGGTCCGATTCATGCCGAAGTGGTGACTGCCGACCTGCTTGCCGTTGCGATGGTCTGCGGGTTGCTTGATTAGGTCTGCAGATGCCATGTCCAAGGAGCCGGCGATGCATCCCGAGCTTTCGGATCAGCGGGTGCTGAGCGCCGGAAGGTCCGTAACGGTGGAAGTTCCGGCCACCAGCGCCAACTTGGGGCCAGGCTTCGACTGCTTCGGGCTCGCGCTCGACTGGCGGGAGCGGGTCAGCCTGGCGGTGATCGATCAGGGCTTTCAGATCGACGTGTCGGGGGAGGGGGCAGCCGAGCTGCCTCGGGATGAGAGCCACCTGATCATCCGGTCCGCGCTCGTCGGGCTAGCCGATCTTGGGGTCGGGGCGCCGGGGCTTTGGCTCGGCTGTCGCAACACCATTCCGCACGGTCGCGGGCTGGGATCTTCATCCGCGGCCATCGTGGCTGGCTTGGTGGCTGCGGCCGGACTGGCCCAGGTGCAGGTCACGCCGGACTGGCTCCTCGGGCACGCGAACGCCATCGAGGGTCATCCGGACAATGTGGCAGCAGCGATCTACGGAGGCTTCGTCTTGGCGTACCAGGGCCGGACGGGGGTCAGAGTGGCGCAGGGCAACATTGACGCCTCGATCGGTGCAGCGCTGTTCATACCGGAGACGTCCGTGGCGACTGACGCCGCCCGAAGTCTGCTTCCGGAGGTTGTACCGCACGTCGATGCGGCGGCGAATTCCGGACGAGCAGCTCTGTTGGTCCACGCTCTGGCGTCCGAGCCGGACCTGCTCTACGACGCCACGTCCGACTGGCTGCACCAGGGATATCGCGAACCCTCCATGCCACGCTCGTACGAGCTCATGAAGTCGTTACGGGGGCAGGGGTTTGCAGCGATGATCAGCGGTGCTGGGCCAAGCGTCTTGGTGCTTGGCAAGCAGCCGGACCTAGCTCCGCTTCAAGATCAGCAAGCAGCTGGCTTCTCGCTAAGGCTGAGCGGCATAGGGTCGGCCGCGGAGATCCTTCAGCAGGACGCCCCAGGAGTGCGTGATCACACTGTGATGGAAACCCCGGACGCAGGTGCTAGCCTTAGAGGGCCGACACGGTCAGGGCAGCTGCGGTGACCGGCTTCCCCAACCAGCCAAGTCACAAAGACGCATATCTGACCAAGTAGCGCCTCAAGGTCAGGTGCGACGCGGACGAAGCTTTACGGCTCTCCCGTCAGCCACATCTCGAGAACTATCGTCGCGATGCGCTGAGGACCTCTAGAAAGACCCGTTGGGCGGGGCAACAGAACCTCGCGCCATGGATGGGCACAGATGACGTGCCTAAAACCGACAAGGACACACGTTGACAGAAATCGCTGAAATGACGAGTGCCTCCCCAGATGAGGCAGGCACCGGCGAACAAAGTAAGCAATCCACCACTGATCGTCGCAATCGCAAAGGCTCAGGCCTGGACTCTATGGTCCTCGCCGAGCTCAAGCAGTTGGCCAGCTCCCTGGGAATCAAGGGCACTGGCGCGATGCGCAAAGGGCAGTTGATCGACGCCATTCAGTCCGCCCAGCGCGGCCCCGGAGTCGGGGCTCCCGCGGATCGGGACGGGCAAGACAATGGCCACAGTAGCCCCCAGGACGGCGGCGAGAGCCGAGATGTCGGCCGCGCGCTGGGCGAGCTGCAACGAGCGCCGCGCGAGGCTAGCGACGAGCGCGAGGAGGCACAAATGCTCGAGCACCCCGTACAGCCTGAGCTGGTCTCAACGAGCCAGCCCAGCAATTCGATGCCCGACCAGCGGCAAGATCGGGTCGCGGCCGTCGACGACAGTCAGGGCGGTGCGGAGAGCCGCGCACCACAGGAGGGTAGCGACTCCCAGCAGGTCGCCGACCGGTCATCTGATGCGCCGGGGACTGCTGAGGCCCGCGCTGAGGGTGGCGATCGGGCGGACGAGGCCCGCGAGAATCGGCAAGCTGACCGACGGGATCGCCGGGGCCGCGACCAGGGGCAGGGTCGCGAGAACCAGCAGCGTGACAGCCAGCAGCGTGACAACCAGCAGCGTGACAACCAGGGTCGAGATAACCAGGGTCGAGATAACCAGGGTCGCGACTGGGACGAGGATGGCGGCGGCCGTCGCAGCCGCCGGCGGCGTAGTCGGGATCGCCAGAACCGCCGTAGCCGCGGTAGTGGCGGCAACCTTGAACGCTACGACGAACCGGTGATTTCCGAAGACGACGTGCTCGTCCCGGCTCGCGGCATCTTGGATGTGCTCGACAACTACGCCTTCGTCCGCACCAACGGCTACCTGCCCGGGTCCGACGACGCGTACGTCTCCCTCTCGCTGGTCAAGAAGCTCGGCTTGCGCAAGGGAGACCTGGTCACTGGTGTGATCCGTACGCCGCGCGAGGGCGAACGCAAGGAGAAGTTCAATCCAATGGTGAGGATCGACACCGTCAACGGTGCTGAACTTGATGGGATCCGCCAGCGGCCGGACTTCGCCAAGCTGACCCCGCTGTATCCCCAGGAGCGGCTGAAGCTCGAAACGACACCGAACCAGATGGCCGGCCGGATCATCGATCTGGTGGCTCCCATCGGCAAGGGCCAGCGTGCACTGCTCGTTTCCCCGTCGAAGGCCGGCAAGACTTTGATCATGCAGGCCATTGCTAATTCCGTTGCCATCAACAACCCTGAGGTGAAGTTGATGGTGGTGTTGGTGGACGAACGACCTGAGGAAGTCACCGACTTCGAGCGCTCCGCCAAGGGCGAGGTGATCTCATCCACCTTCGACCGGCCGGCCGAGGACCATACCGCCGTTGCCGAACTGGCAATCGAGCGGGCGAAACGACTCGTTGAGCTAGGGCACGACGTGGTGATCTTGCTCGACGGCATTACCCGATTGAGCCGCGCCTACAACCTGGCAGCTCCGGCTTCCGGACGGATCTTGTCCGGTGGTGTCGACTCCGCAGCGTTGTATCCGCCGAAGAAGTTCCTCGGCGCCGCCCGCAACATCGAGGGTGGCGGATCGCTCACGATCATCGCGACTGCTCTGATCGAGACCGGCTCGAAGATGGATGAGGTGATCTTCGAGGAGTTCAAGGGCACCGGTAACTCAGAGATCCGGTTGCGCCGCGAGTTCGCCGAGAAGCGGATTTTCCCTGCCATCGACGTCGACGCCTCCAGCACCCGCCGCGAGGAGCTGCTGATGAGTCGCGAGGAGTTGGCCATTGTCTGGAAGCTGCGCCGCGTTCTCTCGGGCCTGGAAAGCTTGCAAGGTCTGGAGATGCTGCTGGACCGGCTTCGCAAGACCCAGAGCAACGCCGAGTTCCTGATGGCGATCACCAAGACCATTCCGTCCCAGGACTAGTCTAAAACTGGCTGCGGCCTGAGCTTGTCGATGGCCCTTCGACAGGCTCAGGGCACATCGGCCGCTCCACGGGACTAAAGCCGGGTCGCTAGCCGTTCTGCATTTGGTGCCTCAGGTGAGACTGCGGCACAATCACTCTTTGGTGCCGGTTCACGCCTTAAGCGCGAGATGCGTGGCGACCCGGTGCCTATGACGAGGAGACAAGCATGAAACCCGACATTCACCCCGCGTACGTTGAGACGCAGGTGACCTGCACTTGTGGCAACACCTTCACCACGCGGAGCACCGCGCCGAACGGCGTAATCCACGCAGACGTATGCTCCGCCTGCCACCCGTTCTACACAGGCAAGCAGAAGATTCTCGACACTGGGGGTCGCGTCGCTCGCTTCGAGAAGCGGTACGCGGCGAAGCAGCCAGCCAAAAAGCCCAACAAGTAGCGCAACCGGCGCCGGGAGGCAGGGAATGACCCTGCATCCCGGCGCTTGCCGCGTCCCGACCACCGAGTTGTCAGCGTGGGTGGTCGCCATAGCAACCACCCACGCTGACAAGTCGGAGAGGAGGGTCTCGGATGTTTGAGACCACAGCTCCACTCCGTGCTGAGTTTCAGGAGCTGGAGACGGCACTCGCCGATCCAGCCGTCCATGCCGATCTTGCTCGCGCCCGCAAGGTGGGTCGCCGCTACGCCGAGCTGCTGCCCATCATCAAGGCATTGGACGAGCACGACCGGCTGACAGGTGATCTTGAGGCTGCCATGGAGCTGACAGCGGAGGACGCCTCGTTGGCTATCGAGGCGGCCGAGCTGGAGGTAAGGCTGGGCCAGGTTACCGAGCGGCTCACGCGACTGCTGGCTCCACGGGATCCCAACGACTCCTCGGACGTGCTGATGGAGATCAAGTCAGGTGAGGGCGGCGAGGAGTCAGCGCTGTTCGCGGCTGACTTGCTCAAGATGTATTCGCGCTACACCGAGAGTCGGGGCTGGAAGATCGAGATCCTTGATGCTCAGGAAACCGATCTTGGTGGGTACAAGTCAGTGACGGTGGCGATCAAGGCGCCGGTCGGGGGAGAGCCTGACGCGATGCCCTACGGCGTGCTCAAGTTCGAAGGTGGCGTGCATCGGGTGCAACGGGTGCCAGTCACTGAGTCACAAGGTCGGCTTCATACATCCGCCGCTGGTGTGTTGGTCATGCCCGAGGTCGCCGAAACCGAAGTTGATATCGATGAGGGGGATCTGCGGATCGACGTGTACCGCTCGTCCGGCCCTGGCGGCCAAGGCGTCAACACCACTGACTCGGCCGTACGCATCACCCATCTGCCCAGTGGCATCGTTGTTTCCTGCCAGAACGAGCGTTCACAGCTGCAGAACCGGGAGCAGGCGATGCGCATGCTTCGAGCACGGCTCACGGCAGCCGCTGAAGAGAAAGCTGCCACTGCGGCCTCCGCGGCCCGCCGCAGTCAGGTCCGGACGGTCGACCGGTCCGAACGCATTCGCACCTATAACTTTCCCGAGAACCGCATCTCTGATCACCGAATCGGCTTCAAATCCTACAACCTTGATCAAGTTCTGAATGGCGACCTGGACGCGGTGATCAAGGCACTCCAGGAGGCCGACACTGAGCAGCGGCTCTCTCAGGTCGGTGGCCCAAACCCGTGAGCAAGGCTGTTCGACCGCTGCTGCATCAGGCTGCCAGTCAGCTGCGGGAGGTCGGCGTCGCCTCGCCGGATCAGGAGGCCCGGCAGTTGATGGCGTACGCAGCAGGCGTCGAGCTAGCTCGGCTTCCGCTGCTTGACGCCGTCGAAGATGCCCAGGCCACGCACTTCCAAACGTTGATCAACAAGCGCGCACATCGGGTGCCGCTGCAGCACCTCACCGGTCGGGCTCACTTTCGGCACCTGGAACTTGAGGTAGGTCCTGGTGTCTTCGTTCCCAGGCCAGAGACCGAAGTCATGACAGGCTGGGCGATCGAACAGCTGCGCCCGATGGTCTATGCGGTTGCCCGCGGTGAGTCGCGCCGCTTGCCTGTGGTCGTCGAGCTCGGCACCGGATGTGGTGCCATCGCCAAATCCATCGCCACCGAACTCACCGGGACCTGGGTTCATGCAGTTGAGCTGTCGGAAGAGGCTGCCGCCTACGCGGCACGCAACCTCGCGGACACGACGGTTGAGCTGCACGTGCAGAACATGATCGGTGCCCTGCCCGAACTCGACGGCTCGGTTGATCTGGTGATCGCCAACCCGCCCTATATCCCGTTAGAGGCTTTCGAGTCCGTGGTTCCCGAGGCACGTGATCACGATCCACTGCTCGCCTTGTTCGCCGGTGATGACGGGCTAGAGGTGATCAGGGTGGTGGTTGCCGAGGCCGCACGTCTGCTCCGACTGGCGGGTTTGCTCTGTGTTGAGCATGCCGATGTGCAAGGGGAATCCGCCCAACAGGTACTTGTCCAGCACGGCGCGTTCGCCGGCGTACGTGATCATCGCGACTTGACCGGACGGTCGCGTTTTGTCACTGGCATCCGGCGCGCTTGATTGCTCCGCTCGCTGCGCTCGCTCCGCCGCGGATCGCGCTTTGTTGCCGCCTACTTCGTCGTCGCTCCGGGACGAAGAAGCGTGTCCCCTCGCTCCTCCTCAGCATGTCCGCGCGCGATCCGGTCGCGCCAAGTGATCATCGCGTTCCCAGCCCCGGAACCACCAATTCTGGCAAGATTGACCGGTGACCAAGACCGCCGTGCCGGGCGAACCCAACCCGAGGGAAGCGGCGGAATCAGCCGGTGGCCTCGGGTATCGGCGGTTCGACTGCACCGGCGACGATCCGGCTAGCATTGCGGATGCGTACGAGGCCGCTCGCCAGGCCATCAGCGATGGCGAGTGCATCGTGCTGCCAACCGACACCGTCTATGGGATCGGTGTTGACGCGTTCAGCGCTGAGGCGGTGCAGCGGCTGCTCGACGCCAAGAACCGGGGCCGCGATATGCCCCCGCCGGTACTGATCGCTGAGCCGGTACTGTTCCGGACCCTAGCGGCAGATGTGCCAGACACAGCCGAGGCTCTTGCCAAGAGACACTGGCCTGGCGCACTAACGGTAATTTGCCGAATCCAACCCAGCCTGCAGATCGATCTCGGTGACACCGAAGGCACCATCGCGCTGCGCGTGCCTGACCATGAACTGGCACGCGACATCTTGCGGAGTACTGGGCCGATGGCGGTCAGTAGTGCCAACATCAGCGGCCATCCAGCGGCCTTGACCTGTGACGAGGCGATCGAGCAGCTCGGCGATTCAGTATCGGTCTATCTCGACGGCGGTCCGCTGGGCGGAGCGGGTGGTGCACCGTCGACGATCGTCGACTTCACGCGACATG
>CAVSSB010000008.1:0-221117 GCA_963730505.1 uncultured Actinomycetota bacterium | reverse complement strand
ACCACTAACTGCCAGCTGCCGACTGATGTCAGCCAGGTTGCGAAGGACACCAAGTCCTACATTGACTCGGGCAAGGCGAGCCCGGCGCTGGAGTTCAAGTCGCCGATCAAGGGTCCGGCGCTGGAGCAGATCGTCATCCAGGTCGGTACTGGGCAGGCGAGCGCCGAGGAGGGCGCTGCTCTCTACGACGATGACGTCAAAAAGCAGGCGCAGCAACTGGGCCTGCCCGGCTGGGAGTAAGCCACCAGCCACCCCCCGTGGCTGCTGGTCACTCGTAACATCTCCTGCTGCCGGTCTCAGCCGAGACCGGCAGCAGGACTCCAAGAAAGGGCTTCGTTATGGCGAACACAATGGGCACCACCGAGGTGACACCCCTAGCGCCGGTTGCGCCAGCGAAAACCACGAAGGTGCGGGAGCGGCGGGGCACCTATCCGTACTGGTTTTACCTACCCGCAGCGATTATCTTCACCATCTTCTTCCTCGTTCCGACCATCGTCTCCCTTTACTTCTCTTTCACTCGGTGGGATCTGTTCACTTCGACCTGGATCGGGCTGGACAACTATGTGCTCTTCTTCAATGAACAGGCTCTGATCATCGGTCTGCGTAATACGTTGATTTATGCCACCATGACGTCCGGGCTCAAGGTTGTTCTTGGCATGCTCCTCGCCCTGCTGCTGACCTCGAAGATCATTGCCCGCGGTTACCTTCGCTCGGTCATCTTCTTTCCTGTGCTCGTCAGCACGGTCGGCGTCGGTCTAACCTTCGGCGTTTTGATGAACCCGACAACGGGACTCATCAACAACGCGCTGGCAAACATCGGCGTAACGGGGCCCGACTGGCTGACCAACCCGAGTTTGGCGATCTTCTCCATAGCCCTGGTTGACGTTTGGGCTGGTGTCGGCCTTGCCACGGTCATCTTTATTGCCGGTATCGTCTCCATTCCATCCGATTACTTCGAGGCAGCCCAGGTTGACGGCGCCTCTCGGTTTTACTCGTTCTTACATATCACCCTGCCGCTTGCCCGCCCGGCGATCGCGACCGTGGTCACCCTCTCGTTGATCGGCGGGTTGAGGTCATTCGACCTGATCTGGACCATGACAGGCGGTGGTCCAGGCTTTGCCTCCGACACCATCGCTTCGGTGATCTACAAGCAGTACCAGGCAGGCTTCTATGGCCTGTCGACGGCAGGAAGCGTGGTGCTGTTCCTGCTGGTGAGCGTCATCATCGTCCCGCTGACCTGGTGGCTGAACCGACACGAGGTGAACTGATGAAAAACACTCGCGGGATCATCATTGGAATCATCGCCATCCTCGGCACGGCAATCTTTTTCCTGGTGCCGTTCGTGTTCGTCTTCCTCACCGCCTCTAAGCCCCTGGCTGAGGCGAACCTGCTGCAATTCTCCTGGCCTGAGCAGTTCGTATTGTTCGACAATCTGCGGCAGGCTTTGCAGACGCGCGACTATCTGCTGGTCATTGCCTACATCAACAGCTTCGTCCTCACAATCGTGAGCGTCACCGGTCTGGTCATTTTCGCCTCGATGGTCGCCTACGTTTGGCAGCGTCGTCCGAGCCGGCTCAGTCCGGTCATCAGTATCTTGGTGCTGGCCGGCTTAATTGTGCCTCCTGCGGTCGTTCCCACGATTTGGGTGCTACAAACGATCGGGTTGTTCAAGACCATGCCCGGTCTGATCTTCATTGAGATCGCCTTCGGGCTGCCGTTCTGCATTCTGCTGTTTCGCGCCTTCATCTCCACGGTCCCGCGGGAACTTGACGAAGCGGCAATCGTGGACGGGGCTAGCCCTCTTCAGGTCTTCTTCCGGGTGATATTCCCGGTGCTGCGCTCGGTGGTCATCACAGTGATCATCCTGCAGTCGGTGGCTGTCTACAACGACTTCCAGAACCCGCTGTACTTCCTGCCTGGTACGCAGAACGCGACGGTGCAGCTGACCCTGTTCAGCTTCAGGAGCCAGTTCACCACCCAGTTCAACCTGCTGTTCGCCAACATCTTGCTCGTCATGCTCCCAGCATTGATCATGTTCATCATCTTCAACCGCAAGATCGTCGAAGGAATGGCCGCCGGCTCGGTCAAGGGCTGACAGCTTGATCACCGATCACTCCCAGCGGCTCACAACGGGCCGCTGGGAGGCGGCGGTTGACCGTGCTCTCGCACGCCTTAACCGGCTGTCTCGGGTGGACAAGTTAGCCATCGCGCTGCATGACTTCGCGGCGGTCACCGCGGAGGACTTCGTACCCTTCGACTACTGCGACGGACCAAACGGCGTACGCGGGCACCAGGGCGCGACAGCGTTCCCGTCCACATTGGCACTCGCTGCCAGCTTCGATCAGGAGCTGGCACGCCGCTACGGTGTTGCCCTCGGCCGGGAGGTCCTCGCCGCTGGCAAGAATGCGATCCTGGCGCCAGCCATGGACATCGCACGGGTGCCGCATGGAGGGCGGGGCGGCGAGAACTTAGGCGAGGATCCGATGCTCGCTGGCGAAATCGGCGGCACCATCGGTGGTGGCATTCAATCCGAAGGCGTCCTCGCTGTTGCCAAGCACTACGTGGCCAATAACTTCGAGTGGCTGCGTACGGGGGAAGGCAGCTTCACGCGCCGATCCGCCGCTATCAACGTGCGGGTGTCGCAGCGCACGCTGCATGAGATCTATCTGGAGCCGTTCCGCCGAGCCCTCGTTCGATACGGCGTCGCTGGCCTGCTCGGCTCGTACAACCGCCTCAATGACCGATACACCTGCCAGGAGCCGGATCTCTTGGATATCCCGCGCACCCCTTGGGGCTGGGCCGGTTTCACCGTTCCGGACTTCTTGTTCGCGGTCCGCGACCCACGGGCGGCGCTTGAGGCTGGGCTTGATCTGCCCGCGCTGGGCAGCGACTCCCAGCTCACCCGAGAGGATCTGCTGGCGAATGAGCGGCGGCTCGATTCCATCGCCTTGCATGTGCTGACAGCGGTCGAGTATGTGGGACTCAAGCCAATGCGGGAGCCCTCCCCGCAACCGCCGCCCGACAGCGCATCGGTGGCGAAGGCCGTCGCCACCGAGGGCATGGTGCTGCTGAAGAACGACGCATCGCTCCTGCCATTGTCCGCTGGCACCCGAGTCACCGTGGTCGACGCCGTGAACGTAAGAACTGTGCTCGTGGTCGGAGGCGCGGCTTCGGTCTCCCTCACCGACGAAAGGATCGAGTCGATCCCTGGCGCCCTCGGCAAGGTGCTGGCTTCGCCCGACCAGGTGCGGGTAGCGCCAACCGGCGACGGCGAATTGCCGCTCCCGGTGGTTTCCGCCGATTCCGCAGCAGATGTGATCGAGGCGGTCATTCGAGACGACATCACCGCCACGGAGCTTCGCCGAACGCTAAGCCGTTTCGAGCTGCGCGCACCAGAGGGAGTCGGGCCCGACTGGTCGGCGACAGTGACGACTACGTTGCGGGCGGAGCGAGCCGGCACGCATCACCTCACACTGACCTTCGGCGGCCGGGCCACTGTGTACGTGGACGACGAACCGCTCGCCTCTGGATTTCGCGAGGCATCGCCCTTCGTCACCGGTCCGGATTACCCGCTTCACGCAGTGGTCGATCTGGCGGCTGGGCAAGTGATCTCCGTTCGGGTGGAGTACAGCACCAGCGTCGCGATCTCCATACCCGGAACGCCGGTCCAACCTCATCTGGAACTCGGTTGGCGCCAACCCGACGACCGGCTCGCACAGGCGGCGGCCTTGGCGGGTACATGCGACGTAGCGCTGGTACTCGCCGGGCGCCTTACTGGGGAGGCGATGGACGCCGACAGCCTGAGCCTGCCGGGCACACAAGACGCGCTGATTTCCGCTGTCGTGGCCGCGAATCCACGCACCATCGTCGTGACGCTCGGAGCAGGACCCGTCGTCATGCCATGGCTGAATGACGTGCCGGCTCTCCTCCACGCCTGGTTCCCGGGTGAACAGTTCGCACCGGCGCTCGCCGAGGTGTTGGTCGGCCGCGCCGAGCCTGGCGGCCGGTTGCCGATCACCTTCCCGACCGACGAGTCGTCCACGCCAATCCGCGAACCTCACCAGTACCCCGGTGTGGATGGCGTTGTGACCTACTCCGAGGAGCTGCTCGTGGGATACCGCTGGTATCAGCAACGGCGCATTGCGCCGGCGTTCCCGTTCGGTCACGGCCTGGGCTATACGTCATTCGAACTTGCTGATTTACGCACTGAGCTGACGGAAGCGCTCATCGGCGTGACCTTTAGTGTCAGAAATGTCGGCTCGCGACGCGGCAAGGCAGTTCCGCAGTTGTACGTCACCTTTCCGCCCGAGGCCGTCGAGCCGCCGGGCCAGCTAAAGGCGTTCCAAGTCGTGCACCTCGAGCCAGGCGAAGTCAGCGAGGTTGGCGTCGAGATTCCTGTCGGCGACCTCGCCATCTACGACGACCAACACCAGTCACGCGTGGTACGAGCCGGGACGTACGAAATCCACCTTGGCTTCTCATCGGTGGACCTCAGCTTGAACGCTGCAGTCGAAATCTCCTGAGCAGGTCGAGTTTGGCCAGCCAGCCATCAAAGCCGCGGCGTGTCGAATTCCCAATTTACGACCGGCCGGAGCGGTCAAGGGATAGCCGCTCACCAGAACTCGGGCGGGACGGTCTCGTTCAGCCAGGTGAGCTCGTTGTCGATGATGAAGGTCGACAAGGTGTCCTCCAGGCTGAGCGGGCCGCCCTGCCAGGCGTCGACCATGTTGGTCAGGACGGCCGCGGTATCCGGTGTCGGATGCTCCAGGGCGCTGCGCCAGGCCGCGAGAAAACCGTCCGGTAGCTCGGCGAGTTGGGGCAATGTTGCGGCGAGGTACTTCTGCCCTCGGAACAGGATCCGGTTGACCGCCAGCGCCACGCGGCCGACCGACAGGCAGAGGTGGACAGCCGAGTGCCGGAGCAGGAACTCGTCGCCCCGCTCGTTGGCCTGCTTGAGGAAGTACCCTCCGTACAGCCGTGCCTGGCACCGGTACGCGTGCACACGTCGCTGCCAGACGTCGTCTGGCAGAGTGACGATCCGGGCAACGGCCGCCGCCATCCGACCCGGTGTGGTCGAAAACGATCCGGGCATCGAGAAACGAAGCCCGAGTCGGATCGTCCGCGTACGCCACCGCCCGCTCAAGGTAGCGCGGACTGGCGAGCTTGATATCGACGTAGCTGTCATAGGTGGCAGCCTCAGTGTCGATGTAGGCGACCCGGCGGGTGGACTGCGCCGCCGCGAACGCCTCGTCGGTGACCACCAGGTAGGCGTCAACATCGGAGGTGGCTCGCTCGGTACCTCGCGCGACCGATCCGACCACGATCAGCGCCAGTGTGTCTGGTTGGTCGATGACCTGCGCAGCGTACGCGGCGATGGTGTCCTCATGGTGCCGCACCTCAAACGTCCGGGCTAGCGCGGCCGAGCAGCTGCAGCGCAGTCCAGGAGATCGGGGGCACCTCGACTGTCAGCACGCCGTCCTCAATGCGGACCGACCGGTTCGGTGTCGGGGCGACGCGCTCCTGGTGCTCGAGAGTGTTCGCGGCTGTCGGGTCGTCGTCCGCCAGCGTCAGGCTCTCACCGAGGCGGGTCGGCCCGAGCGAGCCGAGGTCGATGGACACCGTCATCGCTGCGTCCTGGCTCCGATTCACCATGAATAGAGCGGCTGCGCCGCTGTCGTTGTCGATGGTCGCAACGGCGTCGACGAGCGGCACACTTCCGTACTCCGACGTCTCATAGCTCGGGCTCTCGACGGCAAGCCGCAGCACCGTGCCCTGGGCTAGGCGCGCGGTGATGGCGAACGGGAAGAAGATTGTCTGCCGCCAGGCCGGGCCGCCGGGCTCGGTCATGATCGGCGCGATCACATTGACGAGTTGCGCAAGGCACGCGGCCCTCACCCGGTCGGCGTGCTTCAGCAAGCAGATGAGCAGGCTTCCGACGACCACCGCGTCGGTCACGGAGTACTGGTCCTCGAGCAGCCGGGGCGCGTACGGCCACGTGTTCACGTCGGTGATCTTTCCGCTCTCGTTGAAGCGGTCGGAGTACCAGACGTTCCACTCGTCGAAGGAGATATCAATGGTCCGCTCGCTGTGCAGCGCTGCCTTGACGGCATCCGCGGTAGCGATCACCGTCTCAATGAACGCGTCCATGTCCACAGCTGAGGCCAGGAAGCTGCCCCGGTCTCCGTCGCGCTCCTGGTAATAAGAGTGGCCGGAGATGAAGTCGATGTCGTGGTAGGTGTGCTCGAGGACCACGCGTTCCCACGTCCCGAAGGTCGGCATCGACCGGTTGGAACTGCCGCAGACGACGAGCTCGAGGTTCGGGTCCATCTGGCGCATGGCTTTGGCGGCCTGGCTCGCCAGCTTGCCGTAGTCCTCGGCGCTGCGATGGCCAAGCTGCCATGGCCCGTCCATCTCGTTGCCGAGACACCACATCCGCACATTGAACGGATCGGGCGAGCCGTTTGCGGCCCTCAGCTCGGCCAAGGCGGAGCCAGCACGGATGTTCGTGTATTCGAGCAGGTCGAGCGCTTCTAGAGTGCCCCGCGTGCCGAGGTTGAGGGCGAGCATGAGCTCGGCACCCACGCGTTCACTCCACCGTGCGAACTCGTGCAGCCCGACCTGATTGGTCTCGAGCGAGTGCCAAGCGAGGTCGAGCCGCTTCGGCCGCCGTTCGCGCGGGCCGATGCCGTCTTCCCACCGGTAGCCGGAGACAAAATTGCCACCCGGATAGCGGATGGTGGTTACGCCGAGCTCGCGCACCAGATCCATCACGTCGGTCCGGAATCCGTCCCGGTCCGCGGAAGGATGCCCAGGCTCATAGATCCCGTCGTAGACGCACCGGCCGAGGTGCTCGACGAAGGAGCCAAACAGGCGAGGGTTCACCGGGCCGACGGCGTGGGTGGGATCAACGACGATCTTGGCTACAGGCATGGCATCACGCTTGAGCGAATTGGCGGGTGGCGTCTGCGTCGATGGCCTCAGCTGCCAATGGCTGCCTGGAGATCTCGACTCTTGGCACTCGAGCGGCGTACGACAAGCTCTGGTTCAAATCGCACCTGCTGGTGTTCGTGGGCAGCTTCGCTGTCTATCGCCTGAATTTCCTCGAAGAGGAGCTCGGCCGCCCGGTAGCCAATTGCCAGCCGAGGCTGACGAACCGAAGACAGCGGTACGGCAGCGGCCGCTGCAAAGGCAATGTCGTCATAGCCGACAATCGCCATATCATCCGGCACCCGCAATCCGGCTGTCACGAAACCCTGCAGCAAACCGATCGCCAGCAGGTCATTGGTCGCGAATACTGCGGTCGGCCGCTCCGAGCTGGGCATCGCAACTATCTCTTCCGCGGCCCGGACGCCTGCGTCAACGTCAAGATGCGGGGTGGAGACGACCAGCAACTGCGCTGACCCGTTGTGCCGTGACCCCGCAAGCTCCGCGCCCAACCGTCTGTCCGCAACCTGTCGGAGATCGCCAGGCCCGCCAACCACACCAATTTTCATGTGGCCCTGGTCAAGCAGGTGTTGCACGGCTAGACGTCCACCCTCGACGTCATCAACGGATACTGAGCAGAAGTCGGATTGATTTCCGGCGCGATCGAGGAGCACGACGGGGATCCCCCGAACTTTGAGCTGTCGGACCCGCTCGTCAATGTCCCAAATAGGTGCCAGCAGTACGCCTCGAACCCTTTGTTGCATCAATATCAGCAATTGCGCGCTCTCACGATCAGCTTCCTGCGCGCTATTTCCGACTTGAACGGAGTAGCCACGTTCATAGACGTAGTTTTCGGCGCCAATCACAAGATCGGTGAAAAACGGATTGGTGATATCCATGACAATCATGCCGATTGAGCGACTCCGTGCCCGCCCGGAGTTGACGCGCCGGCTCATTCGGAATCCAACCAAGCTTGGCGATCGCGACTTCAACCCTGCGCCGCGTGGGCTCCGCCACCAAATCCGGAGAGTTCAGAACATTAGAGACGGTGCCGAGTGAGACCCCAGCCAGGGCAGCAACATCTTTCATGCTAACTGTGGCCTTACGCGCCGCCATGCGCCCGCTTCTACTCCCGGTCGAATTGGGGGCTCAAGGTTCCTGACGTCCTGCAGGGTCGCCCAGAGATAATTGTTGAAACGAATCATACCGCAGCGCAGCCTGACAACCGGTACTTGCGGGTCCGGCTAGCGCTCGCTGTCCTGATGCCAGGGAAGCCGACCGCCGACGACTAGTGGACGCCATCGCACGCCGGATTCTCAGGAGGCGCTCTCGAAGCCGATGAGGCGATTGAGCCACTTGATTTGGGCGAGCCGTTGATGGCCGAGACCACCCTCGTGGTCGTTGAACGGGTAGGCGACTATTTCCTTCTCGCCGCCGTACGCGTGATACGCCGCGTACACCGTCGACGGCGGGCAGATCTTGTCCATGAGCGCAACGGAGAATAGGGCTGGCGACGAGGCTCGCTTAGCGAAGTTCACACCGTCGAAGTAACTGAGGGTATGGAATGTGGTATCGGCGGCGCCGCGATGGACGGCAAGGTATCTCGTGATTTCCATGTAGGGATCTTGATCGCAGATATCGACTGCTCGTCGGAAGTGGCAAAGGAAAGGCACGTCCGGCATCACAGCGACAAGGTCGTGGGCCAGGCCTGCTGCGGCGAGCGTAATGCCACCACCTTGGCTGATCCCTTGCACCGCAACCTTCGTGGCATCGACATCCGGTAGACCCCGCACGGCCTCTATCGCGCGTACCGCGTCTACGAAAACGCGGCGGTAGTAGTAGGACGTGGGATCCTCGATTCCCATGGTCATGAAACCCGGCGCGTGAGGGCCGGATCCGTAGCTGTCTCCCGTTGCTCCTCCACCGCCCCACACGGATCCCTGTCCACGGGTGTCAACGATCAAATGGGTATAGCCTGCGCTGGCCCACGCCAGCACGGCGCCAGGGACATCCCGTCCGCCGTTGTAGCCGATGAATTCGACCACAGCCGGCCGAGGACCCTCGTCGTGCGGGCTCAGGAGCCAGGCATTGATCCGGTCTCCTGCGAAGCCTCGGAAGGAGGCGTCGTAGATGTCTACTGTTCGGTATGGCGTCTCGACTGGTTCCATGCGCACGTCCAGGTCAAAGGAGCGCGTCTCGTTGAGAGTTTCATCCCAGAAATCGTCAAAATCGGCTGGTTCGGCCACGGCTGGCCGGTAGTCGATGAGTTCCTCGATACTCAGATCTGTCCTGGCCACTCAGATCAACTCCTCTCATGCCCGCGAACCTCGACCGAGCCTAAGCAGGGCGCGCTGACATGATCTGCGCTTCCCACCACGAGTCTCGAGTCGCGAAGCAAGGCATGCGACATTCATTGCTGCCCGCCAGCCCAGGGCAGTAACGGGCGAACAGACCTGATCTTGGGACTTAGGGAGTGGTCTCCCACAGGCCGAGCACGTTGCCCTCGGGGTCCTTGAAGTAAGCGAATGCACCCATACCAGGGATCTGAGTTCGCGGCGTGACGGTGCTACCGCCTTCCGCCTCGATCTCCTTGAGGGCGTCGTCAATGCCATCGACGTCGATCGTGATCACCGGCGTCGTTAACCGCTCGTCTCGCACGAACATGCCCCCATTGATGGCGCCGGGCTCGGTGGGCACCTGGGTCTGCTCATCTACGTCTGTGGTCTTTACCGACGTGTACTCCCCCACCTCCATCGGCATCGTCTGAAGCTCCCAGCCAAAGACGGAGCCGTAGAAGTTCTTTGCTCGATCGAGGTCGTCGGCCGGAATCTCGAAGTGCACGACCTTGCTCATGATCATCTTCCTCCTGGATGAAATGGACCTACCTACAAACCTACGAACTGATCCCGGATCGCCGTCAACCGGGGTAAGCCTCTACGGCTGATAAGGCGGAGCCACACCCCAACCCCATCGAGGTACGGGTGCCTGCTCGGCGATGTCGTCGGCGTCGCTGGAGTTGTGCATCGCGAGGCGGGTGCCCCACTCCGCATATCCCATCACCGCGGCCCGGAATTCGGGATCGTCCGGGAGAAGCGCATCATCTGCTGCACGGGAGAGCAGCGTGACGAACCGCAGACGCTGCTCGGCGGTAATCCGCAGCCCACGGTGTTTCGAGAGCATGTGCTCGTACCCGCCCAGGCTCTCGGTGTACTCCGCGGGCCCGCCCATCACTTCACACCACCAGGTCACAACATCGCGCCGGTGTTGATCACTCACCGTGCCGCCAAACAGTGGTGCGAGAAGTTCTTCGTCCTCGACGAGGTCGTAGAACCGACCCAACCAGCGCTCGAAAGCCGGACGGCCACCGGCCCAGTCGTAGAGCGTGGGAATCTGACTGCTCATCTAACCTCCCGCAGACTGTCTGCCTGCTGCCGCAATGAGTACGCTCGCTGGCCATGATTCTTACGCACCGTGGAGAGCGGCCTGTCATTCCGGAGTCCGCGTACGTGGCACCGTCGGCTGTGCTGTGTGGCGCGGTCACCCTGGGAGAGCGGGTACGAGTGCTGCATGGCGCGGTGTTGACAGCTGAGGATGGCGAAATATGGATCGGCGACGATGTCGTGATCATGGAGAATGCGCTCGTTCGCAGCCGATCCCGGTACCCGGTCTCGATCGGGACTGCCGTGCTCATAGGCCCACACGCTCACCTCAATGGGACGACGGTGGGAGACGAGGTCTTCATCGCGACCGGAGCATCGCTGTTCCCGGGATCGGTTGCAGCCCGCGGATCGGAACTGCGGATCAACAGCGTGCTGCACGTCAACACGCGGTTGATGCCTGAAACGATCATTCCCATCGGCTGGATCGCCGCTGGCAATCCAGCTCAGCTGTTCTCCCCTGATCAGCATGAGGAGTTGTGGCAGGTGCAGTCCGAGCTCGATTTCCCTGGCACTGTCTACGGGGTGCCGCGAGGCACGCCGATGCCTACGATCATGGCCCGACAGTCCGAGTTCTACCGCGCTCATCGAGACGACCAGATCATCGATCATTAGCGATGGCCGCCGGGCCGCCAGCCTCAGTCTCGTTCCAGCACAGACTTGAGCACTGCGAGGTCCTTCCGATTGGCTCGCTGAATGGCCGCCGCCATCACCGGGGTGGTGACGCTGGCGAAGCCCGATGGGGTTCCCCGATTACGGAGGGTCATGTGTGTCCGCTGATCGGATAGGTCGCTCCAGGCATACGTTGTCTCCATCGGGAACGGGCCTTCGGTCGTAGCCATGACCAGGCGCTCATTCGGAAGGAAATCGATTACTTCATAGGTATAGGAGAGTGTGCGGCCCAAGAAGCGCGCTACGAAGGCGAGGCGCGTGCCGATAGTCAGTGGCTTCTCGGTCTCCCACGTCACACGATGGATGTTGGCGTACCAGTCCGGAACATGATCAGGATCGGACACGTAGCCGGCAACCACCTGACGCGGTCGGCCGATGTCAATGGCAGTGGTGACGTCGACAGATTTCATGAGCTCACAAAGTCCTAGGCACGACTTGTGTCTAGCGTTTGTACAATGTTTGTCCTACGCTGATCCTGTCATCTGCAAGGAGGCCGCCCCATGGTACGAGCAACCGCTGTTCGGGACGAAGACCTGGTTGAGCTTGTGGACCAGACAGGACAGGTTATCGGACAGGCGGCACGGGCGACCGTACACCACGGCAACACGCCTCGACATCGCGCGTTCTCTGTCTATCTGAGCGACGCCGCTGGTCGCGTCCTCATGACACGGAGGGCCTTGAGCAAGCTCACCTGGCCCGGTGTGTGGTCGAACTCGTGTTGCGGACATCCCCGCCCGGGAGAGACCGACGTTGCCGCCATTCACCGCCGGGTGCGTGAGGAGCTTGGCGTGGAGGTGACCGACGTCGACGTGATGCTGCCCGATTTCAGTTACACCGCCACCGACCCGCACGGTCTCGTCGAGAACGAGCATTGTCCGGTCTACCGCGCAGTCATCGTCGATTCAGCCGTGATGCGCCCGGACCCCGATGAGGTGATGGACTACCAGTGGCTGACCTGGCCGGATCTGATCGAGACCGCCGAGCGGAGCCCGGGACTACTCAGCCCGTGGGCGGTCGCGCAGGTCCAGGCACTTGGGTCCGCTACGGACACAGCCCGGAGGCAACTTGCACCAAGCAGGAATCAAAACGCAGATGTGACCACCACCTTGGCCAGCGTCGCGCACCTGCTCAGTCAGCAGATCGACGAACTGGCGTTGTTGTGGCATGAGCTGGGTGGCCGACAGGCACCTGAGGTGCTCGCTCGGGATCTGCCTGCATGGCTGGATGACCTTCTGCAGCAGGGCGGTAAGCGGCTGCGGCCGGCCATGTGCCATTGGGGATACATAGCGGCGGGCGCCGATCTCGGCTGGCCCGAACATGCCGAGATGGTCCGAGCTGCGACGGCCCTTGAGTTGCTGCACGAGTTTGCGTTGCTGCACGACGACGTGATGGATGAGTCGGACTTGCGCCGTGGCGGTCCTGCCGCACACCGGCAGGCCGAGCGTTGGCACGCTGATGCTGGCGCGCTCGGCGATGGACCCGCGTTCGGTCGAAACCTCGCCGTGCTGCTCGGTGACCTCGCCCTGGTGCAGGCGCATCGGCTCGTAGCCTCGCTGAAACCACGGCTGCGCGAGCTTTGGTACGAGCTCTGCGTTGAGCTGGTGCTGGGCCAGCGAGGTGACCTGACCGGTGCGGCAGCCGGGCGGCGGGATCGGCTCCACGCCGAACGGCTCGCCCAATTGAAGTCAAGTTCCTACACCGTGGCACGCCCTTTGACCCTGGGCGCCACAGCGGCCGGCGGCACGGCGGCAGCACATCGCGCGTTGCACCGTTACGGCACCCATGCAGGGATGGCCTTTGCGCTGCGGGACGAGGTGCTCGGCGTCTGGGGAGATCCGGCCGTCACCGGCAAGCCAGCTGGTGATGATCTTCGTACGGGAAAGCCCACGGTACTACTCAGCGTGGCGGTCGAGCGGCTCGATGGCGCAGCCGCTGAGGTGCTGAAAAAGGCAGGTTCTGCTTCGATGACGTCCCGCGATGTGGCTGTTCTCCAGGACGCCATGTTGACCGCTGGGGTGCGAAACGAGGTCGAGAGGTTGATCGTCAGGCACGTCGAAGACGCGCACACGGCTCTGATGGATGGCGCGTTGCACCCGGCCGGCGTCGCCGGACTGGTTGATCTCACCAAGGCACTGGCCTGGCGTACGGCCTAAAGCGCCGGGTCAGGCGGTACCAGCCGATCGCGCAGCTGCGATGCTGCACCAGCGATGGACTGACCAAGTGGCACGGCCGAACGGCCCCTGAGCCGGCCAGCGGCCTCCAACACCGCGTCCTGGTGTCGCCCACCGATCGCTACCAGTTCCTGACGACCCGCAAAACCTTCGACGATCTCCAGCGCCGGTGCAACGTCGCCCAGAGTTGGCACCGCGATGACGACAGCATCAGGTTGGTGCCGGTCGGCAGCGGTCAGCCAGTCCCGGAGCGGAAGATCTGCCCCCAGGTAGACGACGGCCAGTCCCTGCCGGCGTGCGGCAGTGGCGAAGGCGAGAATCCCCAACTCGTGTCGACAGCCGGGGGGTAAGCCGGTCAGCAGCAACGGGGAGCGCCCACTGTCGAGTGCGGCTGCGTCGAAGGCGGCGCTCAATCGTCGTAGTACGGCAGCGGCCACCAGGTGTTCGCCGGCGACACTGACCGCACCGCCTGCCCATGCCCGACCCAGCCGTTCGAGTTCCGGCAGCAACCATCCGTCGACCACCTGCTCGAACGAGCCCCTGGCAAAGTGATCATCGAGCAGCCGGGTGATGGCAGCAGGATCCAGAGCCGCCGCCGCTGCCACCAGGTCCCCCATTTCGGTGCCGGCACGCCGACCCGACCTGCTTCTCGGCGGCTTGTCACGTGGCACGCTGGTCGGTTCGGTTTCGAGGTCAGACTCCGCGGAGACGGCTGCTGCCGCTGCCTCCTTGGGTGACCAACCGGATGCCACCAGAGTCTGCATGCGCCGCAGCACGGCAATATCATCCACTCCGTACAGCCGGTAGCCCGACGCTGAACGCCCAGGATTGACGACTCCGTAGCGACGCTGCCAGGCGCGCAACGTGGCGACCGGTACGCCCACCATCTCGGAGGCACGCTTGATCGTGTACATCTCGCGCCGCCCTGCCTCAAGCCTGGACAAAACCACCCCAAACCTTAGACAAGGGTGGGACACGATACTAAGCCTCGCCGCCCATCGGGGACAAGCCTCGTCCAACCGCGACGACAGTTGATCAGCGCCAAGCGGGTGAGTCCCGGACCAAGCAGATCGGTCCCGGTAACTCGTTTGCCGATAGCCTCAGGCTGCCATCAAGCGCCACAATCCAAGGGAGAGTGTGACCCTGCGCGGGTCGGATCGTATGGGCACCGTTAACTACTCGATCTGGATCGAGGCGACGCCAGAGCAGGTCTGGCGGGTCTATGTCGATCCGTCGCGGATCCCCGAATGGCAGACCGGCTCGCCAACCATCGAGGCGGTACGCGGCTCGGGAGATCAACCTGGCAGCACCTACGTCTCGCGGCGGCGACCAGGCGCTGCTCGCACAACCGTGATGGAGGTCGACAAGCCGCGGCGCCTGATGACGGCGACCGAGGCCTATTTCGGGTTGCGATTCGACGTCACGTCGTTACTCAAATCACGGTCGGGAGGCACCCTGCTGGAGCTCCATGTCGAAACGCATTGGCCCCGAGGGCTCGGTCTGCTTGGGAAGCTAGTCGAAGCGGCGATCCTCAGCCCGCGCGAGGGTGGAAAAGAACTTGCTCGGCTCAAGCGACTCATCGAGGGCAACCCCCAGGCCGCCTAAATGTCGCCGCGCTCGCCCCTCTTCGGCTCCTCGAAGGCAGCTGGAAGCCGTGGTAGCAACACCTCTCGGCGCGGACCGCGCCCAAGCCCTGCGGCAAACCTGAGACTATTCGGCGTGGGTTCACCCGATAGATCAAAGGAGTCACATGTCAATCCCCGTCGTCGTCACCGCGTACTTCCGTCCCGCCTCCGGACAGCATGATCGGGTGGTGGAAGCGCTCCGGCCGGCAATTGCCGCCGTACACGAAGAACCGGGCTGCGAGCTCTACGCCATCCACGACGCGCCCGACGGCACCATTGTCATGATCGAGAAGTGGACCTCAGCCCGGGAACTTGATGATCACGGCGGCGGGCAGGCCGTTCAGGCGCTGAACGCATCCTTGGATGGGCTGCTGGCGTCGCCGGTCGAGGTAACACGGTTGGTGCCATTACCAGCCGGAACTGGGGAGCAAGGCCGGCTCTGACGGTAGGCCCGGGAGCTACCGCTCGTCAGTGCATGTGCTTTCCGCCGTCGACCTGGATGGTCGCTCCGTTGATGTAGCCGGCACCTTCGGACAGCAAAAACGCCACCGTGGCGGCAATCTCCTCAGGCTGACCGACTCGACCTAGGGGGACAGTGGCGGAAATCACGGCTCTGCGCTCATCGGTGAGCCGGCCACCCATGATCTCGGTGTCGATCGGTCCCGGTGCCAGCACATTGACGGTGATCCCGTACGGACCGAGTTCCCGCGCCCCGCCACGGCACATCCCGATGACCGCCGCCTTTGCGGTCGCATAGACCCCCTTGGAGTAAGTGCCACCTCCATCGAGGGCGGTGATCGAGGATGTGTTGACGATCCGGCCGACACCCTGCGGGATCATCCGCGCAGCGGCAGCTCTGAGCATCAAGAACGAACCCGTAACGTTCACCGCCATCACGCGCTCGAACTCCGCCAGACTGCATTCGTGGAGCGGCACCGTAAAGGCAATGCCGGCCAGGTTGACCAGGCCTACCACCGGAGGAAGTTCGGAGTCGATCCGCTGATAGGCCTCGGTCACCGAGGACTCGGAGGCGATATCGCTCGGCAGCGCAAGCAGGTTCTGGTGACCCGCTTCGCGGAGCTCTTGCTCTACGCCGGCCAGGCCCTCGGCGTTGATGTCGACCAGAGCGACGTGCCAGCCGCTCTCCGCCAGCGCCCGAGCAGTGGCTCGACCAATCCCCGCCGGACCGCCGGCGCCCGTGACGACGGCCGTACGCGGATCAGGCAAGCGGGGCAAGGCGGTTGAGGTTGCTGAGGCTGGGGCGGTCATTGCTGCTCCTTCTCTTCCATCCTTCGCTCAGCCGATCAAGGTGGCGAGGATGTCCCGGACATAAGCGCGGTTCTTGCCGATAACGGTGATCGCGTCGCTGCCATAGTGCTCACACAGAAAGGCACCGCGGAAACCGAGGTCGAGGGCCTGGCTGATTGCGGCTCGGTAGTTGATCAAGCCGAACTCCATCGGCACCGGGAAGGTCATCACCTGGCCGGTGCGCGGGTCCTCGTCGCGCAGGTAGTTCTTCACGTGCCAGTAGTTGGCGTATGGCAGCACCTTGTCGAGCATGTCTTGCACCGGCTCGATCGGCCGATGCAGACGTATGAAGTTGCCGATATCGGGGTTCAAGCCGCAGCCGTCGTGTCCAACCTCCTCGAGGAACTTCACGGCGCCGTCGCAGGTCCCGACATAGGTGTCCTCATACATCTCGAGGGTGATCTGCTGGCCATTGCTCGCTGCGTGCTCCGCCAGCTCACGGATCAGCGAAGCGGCTCGACGTCGCACCTCCGGCGACTCGTCGTCGTGCCAGCCCTCGGCCAGCCAGAACCAGAGGGCTTGCTCCTGCTCGGGCGTGAACTCCTGGAAGAAGCCAAAGCTGACCATCGATACGCCAAGCTCCGCGGCCACATCGAGCAGCCGGTGACTGTAGGCGAGGTACTCCTCGCCGTGTTCGGGATCCATCACGCTGCGACGTGAGGTCGAGATGGCTGGGATTGTCAGACCGACATCGCTCAGCACGCCCTTGAAGTCGGCGAGGCGCTCCGGACTGAGATCGCCGACCCGGACCCAAGTATCGGTGGGATCGACTTCGGTGAAGCCGATGTGCCGCACCAGCCGAAGGTGCTTGGCCCATTCCTCAGGCTCGGCGTCGTGGATCGGGCCACCCCGGGAATCCTTGTTTCCAAAGGGCAGCATGGCGGCCGCGATCGGCCAGTCCTCGGCGGTGTACGGAGAACTGATCATTCGTCGCCTTCTCCCTTCGGGGCAGTATCGACTCTTCCCTTCGGGACAGGGCCAAGTTCCTTGAGCAGTTGCCCTAGCCGGGCATAGGCGGTGTTGCGGTAGGCAAGGAGCGATGCCTGGTCACCAGATGGGGTGACGAAGCCGCCGCCTTGCTTGACCCCGTAATGCCCGGCCGAGACGAGCTCGGTAAGCATCTTGGGAGCTGCTAAGCGCTCGCCGTAGTGCTGTTGCATGGTGCGGAAGCCGTCGCGGTAAACGTCCAGGCCGGCCATGTCGGCGATGGCAAAGGGACCAAAGAAGGGCAGCCGGTAGCCGAAGGTGGTGCGGACGATCGTGTCCACGTCCTCTGGTGTGGCAACGCCCTCCTCGACGAGGTTGATCGCTTCCTTGAGCAGCACGTATTGCAGCCGGTTGAGCACAAAGCCGGCTTTGTCGCGAACGCGAGCGGTGAGCTTGCCCGTCAAAGGCACGAAAGCCTCGACCGCTTCGATCACGTCCTCGTCGGTTCCGGAGTGCGCAATCAGCTCAACCCCGGGGATGAACGGCGCGGGGTTGGAGAAGTGGATGCCAAGGAAGCGCTCCGGGTGCTCCAGGCCGGCGGCAAGATCACCAATCGGCAAGGTCGAGGTGTTGCTGCCGATCACTGCTTCCTGGCGGGCCGCGGACTCGATACTGCGCAGCACTGGACCCTTGACTTCAGGCCGTTCGAGCACCGCCTCCTCGATGAGATCTGCGTCGGCGACCGCCGCGGCAACGCTATCGGCAGCTCGGAGGTGCTGCCGCACTAGTTCCGCCGAACCGGGCTCGAACAGCCCTCGGTTCTCGAAGTCCTCAGCCTCTTGGCGAAGTCGCTCGAGGTGACGCGCTGTGAGGATTGGATCCGCGTCCACGATCACCACGTCCATGCCTGTCATCGCGAAGACCTGGGCGATTCCGCCACCCATGTATCCGGCGCCGACGACGGCGATGCGCTCGATCATGGGTTTGGTCCGCTCCGCAAGATCAACTGCACGTTCAGATTCACGGTGGCGTCCTCTCATTGAGCTGGACTCAGCGCTTCGAGTATCCCGCCTACCGCTCTTGAACCTGCCGCGACGTCAACCCCGAGCCATGTCATCCAGTGCGGGCAGGGTCTTCCTGTCCTGGTCAGAGCCACCTACGAACGCGCCAATCTTAGGATTGTTCTACGACTGACCCCCCGAGCGCGCGGGCGATCACCTAAGGGAGAGCCGCAGAAGCCACCTGAGACGAGACGGCGATGAGTGAAGCGTTCGACCTACAGGAAGCATGCAGGCAGTACAGCAGCTCACCTGTTGTCGCGACTTATCACCTCGAGCATGGCTACGCGAACGAGTCGCATCGAGTCGAGCTAGCGGATGGCAACCGCATCGTGGTCCGAATTCTCAAACTGACAACACCCGAACGCGCCCGGCAAGAGGTCTCGATCCAGCACGCCCTTGTTCGCGCAAGAACGACGACTCCGGTAAGTCAGACGATGAAGAACGGCGATGTCGTAGGTGAGATCGACGGACACGCGTTCACCATTTCTCACATGATCGAGGGACAACACCCTCAGGTGGTAAACGACGACCTGGTCACTGAGTTCGGACGCGTGCTCGCTCGATTTCACAATGCGACCCAACAGTTGGACATCGTGGGATCGAGCTGGCTAAGCGAGCCGACCATCTCGCAGGAGATCGCGGCGGTGGATGATCCGACGATGCGACTACGTCTTCAACAAATGCGGGACAACGTTCTGGATCTCTACGACGCCGGCCTACCGCTGGCAAACATCCACGGCGATCTGTGGACCAGCAACGTTTTCGCCGAGAACGGACGGATCACGGCAGTTTTCGACCTCGAAACCACCGAGAAAACGTTGCAGGTTTTGGACATAGGTCGCACCGCGATCGAGCTCGCCTTGGAGATGAAGACAACGTCCGCACTGGACATACTCGAAATGCTGCGGAACGGCTACGAGGAAGTCGACGCTCTAACAGACAAAGAACGAGACGCGCTTCCCGATGCATTCCGTCTCGCGGTAGTTGCGTGTTCGGCGTGGCACTACAACAACGGATTCCAGGAATACGCGCTCGACGCAATGCAACATGCCGAGTCGTTGTGAATGTGCAAAACAGGGACCGGCAACCACAAACGCCGTGGGACAAGGGCAAGCACATTGCCCCTCCTCAGCTCTTGAACCTGCCGCGACGTCAAGTTCTACCGTTGAGGAATGGATGATCATTCCGAACCACGGTGGCGGATCGGCCAAGTCTCGGCGCGAACCGGCCTCACCACCCGGACGCTGCGCTACTACGAGGAGCTGGGCCTGCTCGGCCCGTCAGAGCGGCTGGCCAGCGGGCATCGGGTCTATGCCAGTGAAGATCTACGCCGCCTCTATCGCGTCTCACTTCTCAGGCAGCTGGGCCTTCCGCTCTCAGACATCGCCGGTGAACTCGACGACTCCGCACACGACTTGTCGGACACCATCGGACGGCACATCGGGCAGCTTGATCAACGCCTGGCGGCGTTGGGCCGACATCGAGAACGCATGATCACCATTCGGGAGTCCGCGGCCGCCGGCAACCCTACCGATGAGGAACTGCTGGACATCCTGCACGAAATGGCCGAAGTCGATCATGGTCTCGCCCAACGGCTGACCCTACTGGTGTATGACGACATCGAGGCCGTTCATGATCATCTGGTCGCGGTGTTCGGCTTCGGCCCGGGCACGATCACTCGCGACGACTCTGGCCGTGTCGTGCACGGTGAGCTGCATGTCGGCGATGGGGTCATCTGGATGCACCCGCCATCGACGGAGTTCAAGTTGGTGTCTCCCGCGAGCCTGGGCGTCAGCACGCACTGCATGGCAGTCCTGGTCGATGATGTTGACCGCCACCATGAAAGGTCAGTCGCCGCAGGCGCGACCGTTGTCTATCCCCCTAAGAACATGCCATACGGGTTTCGGGAGTACGGCGCGCGAGATCTTGAGGGTGGGTTGTGGTCGTTCATGACTCCGATGAATTCGGAAGGAGACCTGATATGAGCGAGCTCACCCCGTACCTCTGCGTTTCTGACTCGCGAGCGGCAATCACTTGGTATGGGGAGGTGTTCCAGGCCACGCTGAAGGACCAGCCGTACGTGATGGACGACGGGCGGGTTGGCCACGTCGAGTTGATGATCGGCGATGCGCGGCTGATGATGGCCGACCCGTTCCCTGAGGTGGATGTCGAGCCGCCCGACCCGACGCATGGCAGCGCCGTGACGTTGCATCTGGAGGTGGCAGACTGCGACTCCGTGGCTGCGGCGGCGGTGCGAAATGGTGCTCGCCTGGACCGCGGCCCTGAGTCCACCGACCATGGCCGGGTCGCCACTCTCCGAGACCCGTTCGGCCATCGGTGGCTCATCAACTCCTGACGTTGGGGGTCTCGTGCACACTGTCAGACCGCCTGAGTAATGTGCGACGAGCAGCCCAATCTAAAGATTTGGAAGGAGCAGAGGTGCCCTCAACTCTCAACCCCTACATCAGCTTCCGCGACAATGCGCGTCAGGCAATGGGGTTCTACAAAGACGTCTTCGGCGGCGACTTGACCCTGAACACGTTCGGTGAGTACGGCGATCCGAGCGCTCCCGGGGCCGACAACATCATGCATGCACAGCTTCAGACCGACAACGGCTTCACACTGATGGCGTCGGATACCCCGCCGGAAATGGGAGAGGTCAGTCCCGCCGGCAATATCACCATCAGCCTGAGCGGCGATGACGAGCAGGAGTTACGCGGCTACTGGGACAAGCTCGCCGAGGGTGGCACCGTCACCATGCCATTCGAGAAGCAAATGTGGGGCGACCTGTTCGGCATGTGCACCGACCGGTTCGGTGTGCCCTGGATGGTAGACGTCGTCCCACCGCAGAGCTGAGACCCGCCCTGGTTTTGCATCACCAGTGAGCTGAAACCGCACCCAATGGCACCTGCTTTCGCTCACTAGTGATGCAAAACCAGGACACGGGCAATACATGATCTCAACGGGGCGCTGATCGAACCGCCGAAGCGTGCAGTTGTGCAACCATTGCTTCATGCCGGGTGGCCAGCGTCGCACAGCGACGAGTCCGCTCATTGACTCTCTTCTGGGGACCAGTCGGGTCCTGGTGGCGCTGGCAGCAGAGTCGCTCGCTCAGCATGATCCAGACGTGACCCTCGTCCAGTTCCGAACGCTGGTCGTCTTGGCTTCTCATGGCCCACAACGCACTACCGACCTGGCGGACACATTGGGGATCGCGCCCTCGACGGTGACGCGGATGTGTGATCGCCTCGCCCGTAAGGGTTTGGTACAGCGATTCCGCCGGGCAGCGGACCGGCGAGCGACCTGGGTGGGATTGACCGAGTCGGGTCAAGACCTCGTTGGTCAGGTCATGCGTAACCGTCGTACGGCGATCGCCAGGCTGGTCCGGTCCATGACCATCGAAGACCCGGAGGCCTGCACCCTAATGCTGAACGCCTTCGTCGAAGCGGCGGGCGAGGTACCCGAGTCGAGTTGGTGGCAACACTGGCGTGCAGCCGCCACCAGCCCGCCGGATGCCGTGTCAGCCTAACCGGGCTTGGTCCGGGACCGGCCGTGAGGATTCGCGTACTAAGCTGTCTGCAATGATTGCATTGGTACACGTATTCTGCGGCCCACGAAAGGTGGCCCGGCAATGAAACGCCTATCTCAACTCGCACTCTTCGCAATTCTTGGCCAGGTCGTGCTCCTGGCAAGCGCATGGTTGTTGCCTCTTGTTTCCGAGTACCGCTTGGTTGGTGACAACATCAGCGAGCTGGCGTTGGCTCGATGGGGATTCATTCTGATTGTGGCCCTCGCTCTATCTGGCCTCGGTGTGGTCGGCCTTGGCTATGTGATCCGGCGGCTGACCGCGGGAAGCCGAGGGTCATTAGTCGGTTCACTGCTCATCGGCATCTATGGCGCAGGTGCTGTGATTGTCGCGATCTTTCCCACCGACCGAATCGACAGCCCAGCAGATGTCTGGTCTCAGTCCACCGCTGGCTGGATTCACAGCCTTACCGCGTTGGTCAGTTATCTCGGTGCCATCGTCGGCATGTTGGTTCTGACCTGGACCTTCGCGCATTATCCGCGCTGGCGGTCGCTCATTGTGTGGTTGTCTCTTCTGGCCGGCGCAGCACTGGCCTTGCTGTTCGTGCAGTCGGAGGGACCCTGGGTCGGAATCATGCAACGCCTGTTGATTACTGCCATCTCGGGCTGGCTGATTCTGGTTGGGCTCCGTGTCCGCACAATCGCCTCAGAGCAGGAGACGGCTGGGGCTAGGGAAGCTCTGAAGTCAGCAGCCGGGTAACACTGTCAGCAAACCACGATGCGTAGCGGTCCTCGCTCCAACCCCGATGCCGGGTGAGGCGATTGAAGATCACCGGATCCATCAGCATCCACACCGTGTCAATGGCGCCGGCCCTGTCGAGCCCTGGGCGAAGCGCAGCACGCTCGAGCACGCTGTCAACGATCCAGGCTGTGGTGCGCTCCCGTTGAGATTCTCGATCCAAGATCAAGAGCTGGATGTCGGGATCGGAAGCGGCCGCCTCGTACGCGGCAAGTATCACCCCAGCAGATCGAGCCTGGGCCTCGGACAGTACCTGGGCCACAACTGAGAGAAAGTCCGCGAGGTCGCGTACCGCTTGCGCATCGGCCGCCCACGCCCGGCTCAGTACTGGCACCGGCTCGTCATCGCCCGCAACAGCCACATCGATCACGACGTGCAGTAGTTGCGCCTTGGTGCCGAAGAGCAGCTCAACCGTGGGCACGGACACGCCGGCCTCGGCCGCGATGGCCCGGATGGTCGTCGTGGCGTAGCCCTGCTCGACAAACAGCCGGGTCGCAGCTTTGATCACTCGGCTGCGGGTCTTCTGGGCTTGCTCGGTACGCGTTCCCGACACATAGCCTCGTCTGGACTGGCGGGTGACGGCGTCTGGCACGCGCCCATATTAGCTATGGGTGAACCATAGGAGGAGCTTGCCGAAGAAGACGCCGACTCCATGTGATCTCGATGAAGGAACGCACGTGCACGTCCGTTCCTAACGCGATGCACGCGTTGCAACATGTGCATCGTGACAGGAACGCACGTGCACGTGCGTTCCTGTCACAAGCCGTCGGTGATCTTCAGCTCTCCGGAGCTGATCTTGGTGTCCTCGGGATAGCGCGCGCGAAGAACAGCCCGGACAAGGCGATCAATGCCAGGACACTGAGGGCCGAGCGGAGTCCGTCGACTCGGGCCTGGTCGTTGGCCTCGATCGCCTCCGCGGCGACATCAGGTGACACGCCTGCCTGATCGAGCGCGATCTTGAGGTCCGCATCGGACATGAATGGAATCCCTGCCGCCAGCTGCACATTGGCCTGGTTCTTGACCGACGCCGGGATGTTCGGATTCTCGGTGACGCTGGTGAGGAACGAGGTCGTGAGCGATGCGATCAGAATTGACCCAGCGAGTGCTACACCGACGGCGGCGCCGAGGTTGGTCGCGGTGTTCTGGAGACCGCCCACCTCGCCGCTTAGCCTGTCGGGAACGGCCGACACGGTGACCGCACCGAGCTGTGAAGCGAGGGCACCAATGCCAAGACCGATCAGCAGTAGCGGGATTGTGACAATCGCCGCCTCCGCGTCCGGGCCGAGCGAGAGGATCAGAACCAGTGTCCCGGCGAGCATCGCGAGCACTCCCAGCCGGACCACCAGGCGGGGTGACGCCCGAGGGAAGAACCTCGGGATGCCAACCGCTCCGGCCAGCAGCGCGATCGACAAGGGGAGAATACGCACCCCGGTGTCCAGCGCAGACAGCCCTAGTGCCACCGACAGGAATAGCGGGATGGTGAAGAACACGCCGGCTTGCACGAGGTACTGCACGAAGAACATGGTCAGCCCGGCATTCATCTCTCGATAGCGGAAGATTGAAGGCCGGACCAGTGGCTCACGTCCCTGCACGATCAGATGCGCCTCCCATTCGAAGAAGGCCCACACGATCAAGCCACCCAGAACCATGAGGCAGATAGAGGGTGAGACGCCTAAGAGGGAGGGGCCACCAGGCCTGGGGATCACCCAGCCCCATTCCGAAGATCGAAGTACGCCGTACACCGCAAGACCAAGCCCGATCGCAAGCAGTGTCGCGCCGATCACGTCGAGCGGGACTCGATCTGCCAGAGGTGGCTCTCCCATCCGGCGAGCGAGGAACACGATGAACACGACTACGACGACCTCACCGACAAACACCCAGCGCCAGGAGAAGTAGGTCGTCGCGAAACCGCCGATCAGTGGGCCGAGTGCCACCGCGATCGCCCCAGCGCCCATCACCAGCCCGAACGCCCGAGGACGTCCTTCCGCCGGAACGTTGGCCGCTACGAGGGCGACCACGGCCGGCAAGATCATCGCGGCACCAATGCCTTCAAGGAACGACCAGCCGAGGATCAGTATCGGAAGATTCGGGGCCAGGGCGGTCGTCAGTGAACCCAGGCCGTAGACGATGCAGCCGAGCATGAAGATGCGTTTCCGCCCGAACATCGAGCCGAGTTTGCCGCCGGTGACCATGAACATCGCCATGACCAGCGTGTACAAGGTGATCGCCGTCTGGATTCCGGTCACGGTCGTTCCGACATCTTTGGCGACTGTCGCGATCGCCACATTCATGACCGAGCTGTCGAGGAGCATCACGAACTGAGCGGCTGCCAGCGTCGGAAGCACCAACCCGACACGCGTCCCTGCGTTCGGTTGCGCGTCTACCACGCTGACACGCTACCGACGGTCAGCCCGGAGAGCCGGCGGTACGACTTTCCCGAGGTGGATCACTCCGCCGTGTGAGCACCCAGCCAGTCGGCCCACGTGATCGTCCCTCGCTTGCTGTCCGCGTCGCTGACCGACATGGCCGTCGCAGCATTGCTGACAGCTGACGGCAGCGGGATGCGCATGGTGCCGACGGGACGCTGCCGAACCTGTCGCCACCGGTCGAAGGCCTCGGAGAAGCTGAGGACTTCTGGGCCGCCGAAGTCGGCAAGTCGGCCGAGCGGCGCATTGCCGACGGATTCGACGAGATAATCTGCGAACTCGCCGGTATCCACCGGCTCGACCCCTAAGTCTGGCAACGGCACCAGCGGGAGCTGTGCCATCTTGCCGAGCATGCGGTCAAGCAACCAGTGAAATTGGGTCGCTCGGGCGATCGACCACGGGATAGGACCTTGACGGACGAGGTATTCGGCTTCCAGTTTGCGTCGCAGGTATGGGACCCGAGGCTTGTCGATTCCGACAATGGAGACATAGATCAAGTGAGCGACACCGGCTGCAGCGGCCTGCTCCAGCAGCCGGGCAGTTCCGTCACGATCGACCTCGGCTGGGCTGGACCACAGATCCTTGGGGACGAAGTAGCCGCGGCGCGCAGCCGGCGACAACGTCGCGGCATGGATCACCGTTTGGCTGCCGGCGACCGCTTCGGTGATGCCTTCGCCAGTGGCGAGGTCTCCGCGAATCCACTCCACATCGGGATCTGATCCTGGCGAACGAGCCAGCACGCGTACGCGGTAGAAGCCCTTAAGCCGCGGGACGAGGTCCCTGCCAAGATGCCCTGTCCCACCAGTCACGAGAACGGTATCCATCAGGCTCAGTTTCCCATGATCGCCGGACTGGCAGTATCACTGGCCCCGGACGCTGGACACCGCCGAGGTTCTACGCTGGGAACCGATGCCCGAAGCTGCGTCGAAGTCAGCCCGGGATGCGCTGACACTATTTTTCAGCGGAGACGTGATGCTCGGGCGCGGGGTCGACCAGATATTGCCACACCCCGGAGACCCCACGCTCTACGAGCACCATGTGCGCGACGCTCGAACCTACGTTGATCTCGCCATCAGGGCGAACGGCGGCATTCCGAAACCTGTCGATTGGGCCTGGCCTTGGGGAGACGCCCTGGAGCTGCTCGGGTACGCCGGCTGCGACGCCCGGATCATCAACTTGGAGACCAGCATCACCACCAGTGACAACTATGTCCCAGGCAAAGCCGTCCACTACCGGATGAATCCGGCCAACGTCGAGGCAGTGTCCGCCGTCCGGCCGGACGCGTGTGTGCTGGCCAACAATCACGTACTCGACTTCGGCCACCGCGGCCTACTGGAAACTCTCGATGTCCTCGCTGCGTCCGGGCTTCGGACCGTCGGCGCCGGGCTGTCTCTTCTGCAGGCTCGGTCGCCAGCCGTCGTTCCGATCCCGAGGACCGGCGGACGGTTGCTGATCTTTGCCATAGGCAGTCCCTCGAGCGGCATCCCGTACGACTGGGCGGCCACCCAAGATCGTCCCGGTGTCCATCTCGTGCCCACTCTCGACGATGCTGCTGCCGATGAGTTGTGCCGCCAGATGCGAGACATGCGGCAGCCCGGTGACCTCGCTATCGTCTCGGCGCACTGGGGCTCGAACTGGGGGTACCGGGTCGAGCCAGACCAGATCCGCTTCGCACGGCGGCTCATCGATGGCGGAGTCGATCTTGTGCATGGACACTCTTCCCACCATCCGCGGCCAATCGAGATCTACCGCCGGAAGCTGATCCTGTACGGCTGTGGTGATCTTGTCGACGACTACGAGGGCATCAGCGGTCACCAGCAGTACCGAGATGATCTTCGCCTGCTCTACTTCCCGCGACTGGATCCGACCTCAGGCGAGCTTGTCGAGCTGCGCATGGCACCTCTCCAGGCTCGTCAGATGCGGCTGCATCGCGCCGCCGACAGCGATGGCCGCTGGCTTCGAAAGACCCTGGACAAGGTGAGCCGTCGCTTCGGGTCACGAATCCATCTTCAATCCGACGGGCTGCTCACGCTTGTCAACCGCTAGCCCGTCTTCAGATCTGCGATCACAACTGCTCACGTCCGATAGCGTGGTCAGGAGTCAGCACGTGAGGGGACGATCAAGCAACGATGTGGCAGGCATTCGGCAGTCTGCTCCCGATCGCGGTAGCAGTTGCGTTCAGCTCGGTGCCGATCACTGTCACCATCTTGATCTTGCTTTCGCCTAATCGCAACAGAGCCGCACTCCCCTTTCTCCTTGGCTGGGTGACTGGGGTAGTGGCCGTGTTCATGCTCAGTGCTCTTGGCGCTTCGGCTCTTCCCGAGCCGCGTCTTAGGGGTGCTGATCCGGTTGTCGCTGCACTCGAAATCTTGATCGGAACTGGCCTGATTGTGCTCGGCGTGCTCAACCTGCGACGCAGCTCTGGTTCGGAGCACTCGGGGTTGCCGCGCTGGCTTTCCGCAGTCGACTCATTCGGAGCGCTGGCTACCTTCGGGATTGCAGTGCTCCTCGACTTCCGACCGAAAGGGCTGCTCCTCGGGATCGCTGCGGGGCTTGCCCTGCATGCCGCATCCGTGGACGCCGGCGAAACTGCCGTGTTGATTACCGTCTACACCCTGATCGCGACCTCGACCGTCGTCTTACCGATCACCGCGTCGTTGATCGCGCCACGACGGATGGAGCCGAGGCTTATTGCGGCTCGCGACTGGCTGGCTCGTAACGGCCGAATCCTGACGTCATCGATGGCGTTCATGATCGGAGTGGTGATCCTCGGCGTCGGAATCACCAACCTGTAGCGCCAGCTGCCGGCGCTAGTTGCGGGCGAAGAGCTCCACAAACCTCTCGAGGATCTTGGGGACCTCGGTAACCCCGCTGGCTCGAGCCGCTGCCAGGACGGCATCAGCCTCCTCAGGCTTGAAGTAGCCGGCGTACTTGTAGACCTCGATCCGCGTAGCCAGGCCGTCCAGGTCCAGCTCCGGGTGAAACTGGGTGGCATATACCTGTCGGCCAATGCGAAAAGCCTGCACCGGACAGCGCTCCGAGTAGGCGAGCGTCAGTGCATGTGCCGGCAGCTTGCTGATTGCCTCCTTGTGACCGGCGTACGCGCCGAAGGACGATCCGGCGCACTCGAAGAGGGGATCTTCCTGGCCCGCCCTGGTGACCTTCACCCGGATGCCGCCGATCGGCTCGGCATAGGTCCGGTCGACAACGGCACCTTGATGCCGGCCGAGCGTTCCGATCCCGTAGCACGCACCTAGGAAGGGGAAATCGCGCTCGACAACCTCATCCAACAAAACGCTCAGTTCGGCTTCCACACGCCGCTGGCTCGCAGACTTGACGTCCTCGGGATCGCTGGCCTGGAAAGGACCTCCACCGAGAATGATTCCCGACCACTTGTCAAGATCAACAGTGCCGAGCTCGGTTTGCTCCATTCGGATGCGCTGCAACTGGCTTGCGTCAAGACCAGTGCAGCGAAGAATGGCCGCGTATTCGTCGTCGGCGGCAACATCCTCGGCCCGGATCCCGAGCATCAGGAACGGCTTCACGACCGCACCTTACGTGATCGGTGCCGACTCTGCCCGAGCTGCGAGCGTCCGCATCGCGCGAGCAGCTCAATAAACTGCAGCCATGTTTGAGGTAGGGCCTTTGACGAACCGGACATGGGCCGACCTGGAGGAACTGTTCGACCTGCCGGGTGGCTCGATCGTGCGTGGCTGCTGGTGCATGTATTACCGGAAGGTCGGCGAGGTCAGCGTCAGTCAGGCGTCCGGCCCCGCCCACAAGGACGAGTTGAGCACACTGGTCCGTTCCGGCGTCGTACCGGGCCTCGTCGGTTATGCCAACGGCTCGCCGGTCGGGTGGATCAGCCTCGGACCCCGCGAGGACTACCGCAAGCTGGAGCGCTCGCGCATCATGAAGGCCGTCGATGAGACGCCCGTCTGGTCGATTGTGTGTACCTACGTCGCCAAGACGCACCGTGGCAAGGGTTACCAGCACAAGCTGCTAGTGGGAGCTATCAACTACGCGCGAGACCAAGGTGTACGGACACTCGAGGCCTATCCCGTGGACAAGCCAGAACGCAGCCACGATGACTTCATGTTCTTCGGGTCGCGGAGTCTGTATGAGCGAGCAGGCTTCCGCGAGGTGGTACGCCGGTCACCAACACGGGTGGTGATGCGAAGAGGGCTACGGCCGCGGACTGCCTGACCAGCCCGCGGGCTGCGGTGCCTCCTACGCGAGCGCCTTCTGCTTCAGCTGGTCGAACTCGGCCTGAGTGATCGCGCCTTGGTCGAGCAGCTTCTGCGCTGAGGAAATCTGATCGGCCGGGTTAGGCATGCTGATGATCGGCGGCGGCACATAGGTTTCAGCTTCCCGACCACGACCCGTCGCAGCCATATGACGTTCAGCCATTCCGCTACCCCGCGCGATCACATAGATCAACGCGCCCAAAATTGGTGCGATGATCAAGAAGATGACCCACACCGCCTTCCACCAGCCGCTCAGATCCTGATCACGAAACAGATCGATGACGATCTGGAACAGCACCACCAGATAACAGCCGAAAACGAAGGCCCACACCAACAGCCAGAAGAAATCCCCGAAACTGTTCACTCCACCGCCCTCGTCAGCCGGCGAGAATCTTCGCCTTCTGCGCGGCGAATTCTTCCTCGGTCAAGATCCCGGCTGCTTTAAGCTCACCGAGCTTCTGAAGCTGGGTAATCACGTCGGTCTGAGCGGGAGCGGCAGGCTGCGGAGGCGGCGGAGGCGCGTACTGCTGCTGTGCGTACTGCTGCTGGTCGTACGCCTGCGCCTTGGCTGCCTGCTCCTCCTGTGCTGCCTGCTCCTGCTCCTGGCCCGACCATTTATTGGCCTGCCGCCGCGATACACGATTGGACACTGCAGTCGCCGTACCGGCAACCACAGCAGTTCGCGCTACTCCACGAATGAGTCCCATTTGTTTGTCCTCTCCTATGTCTTTGATCTCTACGTCGTCTGAACCCGCGCCTCTTCAGCCTCGAGTGCGTCGAGTGCTGCGATAACCTCATCGGCCGGAATGCGGCCGCTGGCGATCAGCTCCGCACCGACCCGCCTCATGGCGTTGACAAAGGGAATCGCCCAGGTGTTCTCGTACACGAACAGAGCCACCACTTTCCCAGGCTCAATGAGGTCGGCGGCCTCCCGAAGGTCATCGTCATCGATCAGCCCGGACTCGACACCCTCGAAAATGGCAAGGTCGAGAGTCCCATCGCCATCGAGATCCGTTATCGCGGCAGCCGTGAACGTACCGTCGGCCTCACGCGCAACGGCCCTGGCGTCGAGCAGCCGAATGATGCCGCGATCGACCAGGTCGATAAGAGCGGCGAGACCCTCGCCTCTCATTCTGGCTTCTGGAAACTCCACCGCTAGATAGTCGATCGGACCAACGTCCCGCGCCGCCATCTCCTGCGGCGTCGTCTCCTGCTCGGTCATGTCCTGCGCTGTCATCTCCGGCTCCCTCATGTCCTGTTCTGTCATGCCTCTACCTCCCACGCCGACGCCTCTGTGGAGCGCCGTAGATAAGTTCGTCGCCAACTTTTGACCCGATGCTCTCACTAATCAGCGCGCCGTGGAATCACCCTCCACGGGTGATCGATGGCATCAGCTTGAGGGCAGCGACCCCGCTTCTGAGGAGAACCGTTGAACTCCGAGATGAAGCACGGCACATGCCCTAGAGTGAGTCGCGGCTGACGCCCCCCAGCCTCTTTTCGACTCAAGCGGAAGGTTGGCGTAATGGATAGTTTCTGGGACTTCTTCTGGCTCCTCGTTTGGACCTTTTTCTTCGTGATGTATCTGATGGTGCTGTTCCAGATCATCGGTGATCTCTTCCGAGACAGGGAATTGAGTGGTTGGTGGAAGGCCCTCTGGGTCATTTTCTTGATCATCTTCCCCTTCCTCGCGGCACTGATCTACCTGATCGCTCGCGGCAGGGGCATGGCCGAGCGCCATATGGCCGCAGCTCGGAGTGCCCAGGCGGCCACTGACCAATACATCAAGTCCGTTGCCACTCAGGGCAGCAGCCCTGCTGACCAGATCGCGTCGGCGAAGGGCCTGCTTGACAGCGGCGCTATTAACCAGCAGGAGTTCGAGCAGCTCAAGCAGAAGGCGCTGGCCTCCTGAGCCTCGATTTGGTCTGCGAAGTGCGCACTTCGGGCCTGGTTTCTTGGGGACAAACCCGGCCGTAAGTGCGCACTTCGTTCTCAGGAGAGCGCCTCCCCCAGGTCCAGCTCACCAGCGGCGATCATCCAGCAGTGTTCAGGTACGGCAATTTGGTTGCGCTGTGGCCCAACCGTGGCCCGGGCGGTCCGGCACCCCAACTTGAGTTCCCGCGTACGTACGCTTCCAGCTTTGCGACCGTAGTCCGTCGTTTTCGCAGCAGGCAATCACCTGCTCGAACGCCTCACGGCCGCACCGAACCGATCGCGGCCAGTGGAACTGCGGAGTCTGAGTCGAAAAAAGTGCGCACTGCGGGCCGGGTCTGCGCGACCAAACCCGGCCATCAGTGCGCACTTCTCTTCAGATCCATCGCCTGCCCTGGCCTAGGGTTGACACGAAATGATCCAGGTCAGCAGTGGCAAAGACAGACCAGAATAGGCCCTGCGCTGTCGTGGAGGACACGATGGACCGAGTTGAGCCGCAAGTCTCAGACCTACGGGAGCGCGGCCGCGACTGCTACCGGCGGCGACAGTGGATCGCCGCCTTCGACGCCTTCTCCCAAGCCGACAAGACCGAGCCTCTGGCTGCTGCCGACCTGTGGCTGCTCGCCTGGTCTGCCTACCTCACCGGACGGGATGAGGACTTCGCCCGAACCATGGGCCGCGCATACCGGGCCCATCTCGATGCGGGCGAGCCGCTATCTGCCGCGCGCTGCGCCGGCTGGCTCGGCACCATCCTTGACCTAGGCGGCGAAGTTGGGCCGGGCGCCGGCTGGCTGAGCCGCTCCCAACGCCTCATCGAACGGGAAGGTGTCGACTGTCCCGAACGTGGCTTCCTCGCCCTGCTCGCTGCGTTCGATCACGCCGAGGCGGGCGATCATGACGCCATGCTGGCCGCCGCAACCCAAGCCTTTGAGGTCGCCGAACGATTCGGCGACGCTGACCTCGCCGCCATGGCCCTCATCCTCCAGGGACGAGCGCGGCTCGCCCGAGGAGAGACCAAGGCGGGTCTGACCCTGCTCGATGAGGCCATGGTCTCGGTGACCACCGATCAACTCTTGCCGGCGCTGACGGGGCTCGCCTACTGCAATGTGATCGAGTGTTGCCAGGAGGTGTACGACCTGCGCCGCTCCCAGGAGTGGACGGCGGCACTTACCCGGTGGTGCGATGGTCAACCAGACCTCGTTCCGTACGCGGGCCAATGCCTGGTGCACCGGTCCGAGATCTCACAGCTGCACGGCGAATGGGCTCGAGCTCTGGACGAAGCGACCCGTGCGTGCGATCGGCTCGCGGGCCGGCCTGCAATCGCCAACGCCTATTACCAGCTGGCCGAGGTGCATCGACTACGGGGCGAGTTCACCGAGGCCGAGCAGGCCTACCGTCGTGTCGGGGAGTTCGGGAGACAGCCACAGCCAGGTCTGGCTCTACTGCGGCTCGCTGAGGGCCGCGTCAATGTCGCGGCCGCTGCGATTGCTCGAGTACTCCATGAATCCTCTGATCCCCTTAGCCGGTGCCGGGTGCTGCCCGCGTACGTCGACATCATGTTGGCCGCGCACCAGGTCAGCGCGGCCCAGTCGGCAGCGGATGAGCTGTTCTCGATCGCCGAGACTCTCGGAGCACCCTTTCTCCGAGCCGCCGCCGCGGATGCGAGGGGCGCTGGGCTGCTCGCACAAGGTGATCCGGCGGGAGCCCTGATCGAACTGCGTCGGGCGGTGTCGATCTGGAGGCAGCTGGAGGCTCCCTATGAGTCAGCTCGGGCCCGCGTACTGGTCGGGCAGGCGTGCCGGGAGCTTGGTGATACCGATAGTGCAGAGATCGAGTTCGAGGCCGCAGGCCAGGTCTTTCATGAGATGGGCGCGGCACCGGAGGTCGAGCGGCTGCGACAGTTGATCAGCTCCGCGAAGCGGAACTATCCGAGCGGACTGACAACTCGCGAGGTGCAGGTCCTGAGCCTGGTGGCCACCGGGAAAACCAACCGTGAGATCTCCTCGACGTTAATGATCAGCGAGCACACGGTGGCCCGGCACCTGCAGAACATCTTCAGCAAACTCGGCGTGTCCTCACGGACCGCGGCCACGACCTTCGCTCTCGAACACAGCCTCATCTGACCCGTCCGAGATGGTCAGATTTGACCATTCCCGTGCGACGAAGATGAGGGATTTCAGCGATGCCGGGCCGACGCTGTCCTCCTACGTTGGTCGCATGACCGAGCAGGTCGAGACCATCATCGTCGGCGGCGGCCAGGCTGGCTTGGCGGTCGGCTACCACCTTGCCCAACGACACCGGTCGTTTGTGATCTTGGACGCAAATGAGCGGACCGGCGACTCCTGGCGCAAACGCTGGGACTCGCTGCAGCTGTTCACGCCTGCGTACCTCAACGCCTTGCCTGGTCTGGAGTTTCCAGGCCCGCGGAGTCATTGCCCGACCAAGGATGAGATGGCCGACTACCTCGAGGCGTACGCCACCAAATTTGATCTTCCTGTGCGACTGGGAATGCGGGTCGATGCGGTCACCAAGAACGCCGACCATTTCATCGGTCATCGCAAATGATCATGAATTCGAGGCGGACAATGTCGTGCTGGCCACTGGCGGCTATCACTCGGCGTACGTGCCCGACTTCGCTGATCAGCTCGACGCCGGCATCATGCAGCTCCACTCGAGCGAGTACCGGACGCCAGCCCAGCTGCGCGATGGTGACGTCCTCGTAGTGGGCGCCGCGAACTCGGGAGCTGAGATCGCGCTCGAGGCCTCCGCTGCCCATCGAACGTGGCTCTCCGGCCGGCACCCCGGCAGCGAGCCGACCCGTCCAGGGAGCAGGGTCGACCGGATCTTCACCCCACCTTTCTGGTTCTACATCTCCCGGGTCATCAGCGTGACCAACCCGATCGGGCGGCGGCTGCGGCCACGCCTGCTGAAGATGACGCTTCCGCTAGCGCGAGTGAAGCCCCAGGATTTGGACGTCGCGGGAGTGATGCGCCTCCCGCGCACGATTGCTATCCGTGACGGCAAGCCTGTCATGGAAGACGGGCGGATCGTGGACGTAACGAACGTGGTATGGGCGACCGGATATCGGCCAGCGTTCGACTGGGTCCACATCGACATATTTGATCAAGAGGGTCAACCCGTCCACCACCGTGGGACAACTCCCGAGCCCGGCCTCTACTTCATCGGGCTGTTCTTTCTCAGCTCGCTCGCTTCATCACTGGTCGGCGGCGTGGGACGCGATGCTGAGCACATCGCTCGACTCATCGCGGCGCGTACCGCCACTGACCGCGTACCCGTGAATCTGACTCGCTAGCGGTGCTGTCGGAACGCACGTGCACGTGCGTTCCGAGCGCGCCACACACCTTGCAACGTGTGCATCGCGACTGGAGCGAACGTGCACGTGGGTTTCTGTGGGAGGCGCCGCAGGCGTGACTACCCTGGTTCCTGGACCACAATCCAGCCCAACGGCTGTCGGTCTGACACCCCAGAGCGACGACCACCACAACGACGGCGCGCTGTGCGACGTCCGGACACCCCGGAGGCAGCGATGTTCGAAGAAGCTCAGCTTTATGCACCGGTAACGCGCTCAGGCGATGACGTCACCGTTCACCTGGGTGACGATCATCCAGGTGCCGTCGACCCGGAGTACCGGGCCCGACGCAACGCTCTTGCCGCGCTGGCCATGGACTGGCAGCCCGGCACTCCCCCACCAATTGCGACGTACACCGAGGAAGAGCAGGAGGTCTGGCGCATCGTCTGCGCCGAGCTGCACAACCTCCACCAGCGGCTTGCATGCTCGGCATATCTGGAGGGCAAACAGCGACTTCAACTCCCTGAAGACAAGGTCCCGCAGCTCGTCGAGGTGAACGAGCTGCTCAAGCCGCTCACCGGTTTCCAGTACGTGCCGGCCGCCGGACTGGTACCGCTCCTCGAGTTCTACGGATCCTTGGCCGACGGCATCTTCCACTCCACGCAGTACATTCGCCACCACTCCGTACCGCTCTACACACCAGAGCCCGATGTCATCCACGAAGTCGTCGGCCACGGCAACTGCCTGGCACACGACCGCTTCGCAGCCCTCTACCGTGTGGCCGGTCAGGCGGCTCGGCGAGTGGAGACCACCGAGGCGCTGGAATTCGTCTCCAAGGTCTTCTGGTTCTCTTTGGAGTTTGGCGTGGTACGTGAGTACGGCGAGGTCCGCACCTACGGCGCCGGTCTGCTCTCCTCGTACGGGGAGATCCAGCAAATAGAGCAAGCCGAGCTCCGGCCGCTTGACGTCGCACGGATGGGCGTTCAAACGTACGACATCACGCACTACCAGCCGCTGCTCTTCTGCGCTGAAGGATTCAGCGAGATCGAGGATGTGGTTGGCACTTTCTTCGCGGAGGTGGACGACGACCTCGTACAGCGCCTGATGCACGACGCGTCCGCACCAGCCTGATCAAGCGTGATCAGCTGGACGGGCCGTCCGGCTCGCGCTCGTAAAACACCAGCCAGGCGACGTGCACGCCATACATCAGAAGCCCGAAGCCGACAATCGCGGCAAGCGTCGTCGCAACCGCGGGTGCGACCTCTCGTGAACTGAACAGCAGCGCCACCACGATCAGAGATAGCCCGGCCAGCACGGCTCGGTTGGACCGTCGCTTCCGGCGATGGACTTCCGCTGCGCCCGACATACACCGACGGTACGCGCTGAGATGATTCCTGGCGGCGCTCCGGCACTGAGTACGATCTTCGAGCACGTTTCAGCCAAAGGTGCCACCAATGAGAAGGGGAATCCATGACCAATGTCACCATCTTCGGGTCTGGCAACATGGGCAGCGCAATCGATGAACTACTGACCGCCGGCGGCGCCACGGTCGACCACATTGGTAGCGCCGATCCGCCTGGCCCAGTAAACGGCGACATCGTCATCCTCGCCGTCTACCACACGGCCTTCAAGGACATTGTCGACAAATACGGCGACCAGTTGGCCGGCAAGATCGTTGTCGACATCACGAACCCGCTGGACCCTGAGACCTTTGACTCACTGGTCCCGGCGCCCCACAGCTCGTCCGCCGCGGACCTTGCCGATGCGCTGCCTTCGTCTCGGGTACTCAAGGCGTTCAACACGAATCTTGCGCCCACACTCAGCGCAAAGCAGGTAGGCCCGAACAAGACCACGGTTCTCGTTGCAGGTGACGACGCCGACGCGAAAGCGGCTCTCATCTCGGCTGTTCAGGCTGGAAGTTTGGAGGCCCTCGACGTCGGCCCGCTGGCGCGCGCTCGCGAGCTCGAGGCGCTGGGCTTCCTTCAGATCAAGCTTGCGGTGACTGAGCAGATCGGCTGGACCGGCGGCTTCACCGTCGTGCGCTGACGGACCGGTTCACACCACCAGCCGGTGACGATGCCATACGGGCGACCGGCTCGTTCGTATGGCCGTGACGACGACCGATCCGCGCGGCGTGGCGCCGACCTGGATTCGAGAGTCACGCGTTTCAGCATTAGCTCCCGCCGACGATAACGCGTCGGTCGGGACCATGATCGGACTGGCGGCCATCATTTTTCCCTTTGTTGCCGCCTGCAACAGCAGGACCCATTGACGCTTGTCGCTGAGGCCATCTCCCACGTGCTCAGAGGAAGCGGACTCGTCGCGCAAGAAACGCCGAGTGCTGATCTTGAAGGTCAGTGTAGAGCCCCGGCGTGACGCCTCAGGTCCAAGATCAACAAAGTCTAGGCTGCCGGGAAGCCAGGCAGCCAGTCTGAGCCGCTCCGTCGAGGAGGCATTGGTCTCATCCAGACCCACCGTAAGGTTCAGCCGTCTCCGGGATATGGATACCTCACAAAGGATCGGCGAGAAGGGCAGCCGTGGCGCTCCGACCTGGCGATCTTCCACACTCAGCAGCTGGTCGAGATGCGGGCCGAGCGTGTAGGTCGGCAAGTCTCCCTCGCCGTAGCTGAGCGGCTTACGGAGGACCCTATTGACCTCGACAAGATCCTCAGCTTTGCCGATCTTTGCGGTGATCATCCGCAGCCGTTGGGGGTCCGCAAGTTCGCCCAGCACCGAATGTGGCAGGTAGGGAAAGACCTCGCCTTCCATCACTTCGAGGAATTCCTTCCGCTCTTCAGGGCTGGCCGCCATAAACGGGCGGGTCAGAGCCGACGAAAGGGTGCGTACGAAGACTCGGCGAAGCAGGCGATCCCGACGCTCGCCCGGTGTGGTGTTCGCCACCACCAGCGCCACCATCCGGGTAGTGGTCAGTTGCTTGTTGGCCAGGGTCTGCCGCTGGCGTGACAGGTTGCTGTTGTCAGGCAGCAGCCGCCGGTTATAGAGGTTCTTGCCGCCCAGGATGCTGATCTTGTGGGCAGCGAAGAGGCAGGTTGCCATGAATACTTGATCTTCACCTTGCACCATGTCCTCGTTGAACCGCAGTTCCAGATCTTCGATGAGCGACCGTCTGACCAACTTGTGGGGGGTGAGAGCGCCCCAGACACCGTTCTCCGCAATATCGGCGTCAAGCACCGTCCTGGTCGAAGCGGGCTTGGCGTCTGGTTTGCCGAACCAGGTGACCCGTGGGACCACGATGTCGGAGTCTTGTTGCTGCGCCAGGTTGAGGAGCCGCCGCAGCGCGTCTGGACCGAGGTAGTCGTCTGCATCGTGGAAGAAGACATAGCCGCCGGTGGCTTCGGACAGAGCGCGATTGCGACCTGCGCTGGGACCTCCGGTGTGCGGCTGCTGGATGATCTTGAGGTTGTTTCGCGTGCCGTGCAGCTCACTGAGATAGCGCCAGGTGTCGTCGGTTGAACCATCGTCGACAACGATGATCTCGATCAGATGCGCGGGAAGACTCTGGACAGCGAGCGCATCCAATGCCTGGCCCAGCAGTTGACCGGCGTTATAGGTCGCGATGATGACAGACACCGCGGGCGCCGGCGCTTCGCGAGGGACCGCTCCCACGGTGATGTTTGTCATCGGCCTGCCTGATTCCACAGACCCCCGAGTGCGACTTAGGTCACCACCCTTGCACTCCACTGGTGCGTCATGAAAGGGGGTGAGAATTTAGATTTTACGATCACCGCCGAGTGATGGTCGATGCAGTGACCTGAGCAGGGGAGGTTGTCCGGGCAGCCGTAATAGTGAAACCCTCATCCCAAGGGGGAGGATGGGCATCAGGGTCGAATCGAGAAAGGCAGCCAATGGAGGAACCCCGCAAGCTATACCGCAGTCGGAGCCAACGCATGGTGGCCGGTGTATGTGGCGGCCTGGCCGAGTACTTCAACCTCGACGCGACGATGATCCGGGTGCTCTTCTTAGTACTTACTGTGGTCGGTGGATCGGGTCTGGTGATCTACCTGGTGATGTGGATCATCGTCCCTGACGCGGGTAAGGTCCCGCCGCCGGCTGAGCCGGGAGTTGGCTGAGACGTGCAGCTGCGCTTCGGTAAGCGCATACGCTCCGCTATGTGGTGATCGGCACACTCCCCAATCCGCGCGACAGCATCGCGAAAGCCGTACGGGAACGCGTTGCCGGTGACTTCGAGGCGCAGCATGCCGAGATCTGGCGTGCGGGCGAGCGTTGGTTTGATGAGCGGGATGCAATCTGGCGTGTGCACGGCGATACGTCGATGTTCATCGGTGGGATTCGTGCATTGCTCCTGCAAGCGCTCCATCCAGTGGCGCTGCATGCAGTCGTTGAACATGCCGGATTCCGCCGCGACTTCTGGGGACGATTCCAGCGCACCAGCAGGTACGTCGCGCTAACCACGTACGGCACCGTGCCTGACGCCGAGCGCGCGATCGCTGCCGTACGGGCGATCCATCGCCGAGTGCATGGGACGACCCCGGATGGCAGGCCGTACTCCGCTGACGACCCGCATCTGCTCATGTGGGTCCATGTCGCCGAGGTGGAGAGTTTCCTCAGGGCTTTTGAGGCCTTCGGCGCCGACGTGCTGACGCCATCTGAAGCAGACGACTACGTACGCCAAACAGGCTTTGTTGCCGCCCAGCTGGGTGTTATCGACCCACCAACGACCGTCGCTGAGCTGACCGCGACCCTGGAGAGCTACCGGCCCGAGCTCAGCGGCTCAGGCCTGGCCCGAGAGGCGAGCAGCCTGCTCCTCGTCCGCCCACCCTTCACCGGCCTCACGCGAGCCGGCTATCACCTGCTTGCCGCAAGCGCCGTCTCGATCTTGCCAAGCTGGGCCCGTACCCAGCTGCTGCTGCCGGCACTGCCGATCACCGAACATGCCCTGATCAGACCGCTGGGCCGCTCGGCCATGCACACACTGCGCTGGGCGCTCACCGACGATCTGTCAGAATCCGGTTGAGCGGCAGAGGCAGTGGGCATGATCACGACATCAGCCCGTGCTCATGAGCGTACGCCGCCGCAGCCGTCCGAGACGGCACGTCGAGCTTGGTGAAGATGTTGCTGAGGTGCCGCTCGACTGTCTTCTGACTCAGCACCAGAACGTCGGCGATCTCATGGTTGCTGCGTCCCGCGGCCACCAGTCTCAGCACCTCTATCTCCCGTTCGGTGAGACCGCCGGGTCGCTCGCGTCCCAGGAGTCGATCGACCTCGTGAGCTGCCGGCCCCGCACCCACCTCAGCAAAGGTGCGGCGAGCAACCGCAAACTCCGCGGTTGCTGAATCTTCATCACCGAGCTCGCGCAGGGCCCGTGCCACCAGCACCCGGGCACGTGCTGACTCATACGGCGACCCGACTTCGCTCCACAGGCGAGACGACTCTCGCGCATTGCTGAGCGCGTCCTCCGTCTCGCCCGATGCCAGGTGCACCGTTGCCGCCGCGTACCTCGCCATCGCCCGGAGTGCGGCGTTGCCGAATGACGACGCGATGCCGGCGAGTTCGTCGGAATGCTGGCGGGCCTGCTCGACAAGTCCCGCCGAAACCAGAATCTCCACAGCTGCTGGAAGCATCCAGGACTGGTGCACCGGCCCATGCGCTTCGGCTACCAGTCGGTTGATCGCCGAGATCGCTGCCGCCGTCCGACCGCGAGCGAGCCACACCAACGCCAGACCTGGTTGGGGCTCGTGGCCGAGCTCGGCTGCCTTTTGATAGGCGGCTTCCGCCTCGTCGAGTCTGCCGCGGATGCGCTGTACGTCGCCTTGCTCAGTGAGCGCTCGTCCGGCTGGCGCCGGCGTACCCTCCGCCTGGTATCGCCGCTGGGCGAGAGCATATTCAGCTAGCGCTTCGTCATATGCCCCATGGAGCCGCATGATCTGTCCCCGGTGCAGCGAGCATTGCCCGGTAAAGGGAACCAGCCCTGGCTGCACGTCGCACCATTTGGTGAGGGCTGTGGTCCAGGAGGCCGCGCGAGAGAAATCTGACAACTCCTGGCACGCCTCGATCATTGCGCAGTAGACCATCCCGGCGATAATCGGCGAGACCTCCGCAGACGAGATCTCGACCATCGCCTCATCGAGCAGCGCAAGTCCTTCCGGCACCCGACCGGAGTAGATCAGTAAACGGCCCTGACTCACCAAGCCTTGAGCGATCAGGTTGTGATCGGTGAAGCGGCGACCCACCTCGACGACACGAGCTGCGGTCTCGCCGGCCCTGGCAAAGTCGCCGCGGACGAGATGCTGATAGAACTCGTGGATAAGTAGGTACCCACGTTCGACGACATCCTCGCTCTCGCTCTCAAGCAGCCGTTGCGCACGGGCGATCCAGCCGCCTCCGACCGCCATTTCCCCTCGAAGGTTCAGCACCAAGCCAAGCCAGAAGGCGAAGCGCACGGCTCCCAGCGAGTCCCCGCTCCGGATCCTGTCCTGATATCCGGCCTGCAGAGCGCGAACGGCATCGTCAACATTGCCCAACAGATAGGCAGACGTCGCCAAGGCCATGGAGTCTTTCGGACCAAGGTCCGCAGCCCCGCGCAGATTGTTGAATGCCAGCACCCAGTCACCGCGCTCATACGCCACGCGAGCCTGTAGCAACACATCGACGGTCTTGTCCTGTTGGACGCCCATTTGCGCAGCCTCCCGCTCAGAGGTTACGCCTCCAGCACGTCGCATAATCAGGCTGCGAGCGCTAATGAGGTTCCGACGCGGGCTTCGATCTTCTCTGCGACATAAGCGGCATCTCTGCCAACGCCTGGCAGCACCGTGGAGCTGAACGAGTACTGGAATGCGAGCCCGCAGAAGAAGAGCCCCGGAGCCTCGGGCACCACACCGCGCATCTCCCGCGGCCAACCATCGGCTCCGAAAATCGGCAGGTCGATCCAGTCAAATACCTGTCGGAAGCCGGTGCACCACACCACGTTCGCAACGTCCAGCACGCGGCCATCGGCCAGCACGGGGCGCCCGTGCTGCGCGCCGGTCACCCGGTCCAGAACCCGCTCCACACCACGATCTGTCAAATCGGAACGCTTGACCCAGACATTCGGTCCGCCATGGAACCGGACCACCTCGAGAGCTTTGCGGCCCATCGGTGTCCGCCGGGTGAGCACATGATTGGCGAGGAACACGACGGCAGGAAAGACCAGCCGGACCGTCCAGCTGTTCAGCGGTACTGGCACTTGACCGGTGTCGCGACCGGCCAGCACTGTCGGGTGGGTGGCTGCGACTTCAAAGGCGATGTCGCTCCCTGAATGGGCGGCCCCGACAACGAGCACCCGACCAGGCTTGAGCTGCGACGGCCTGCGGTATTCGCTGGAGTGCAGCTGTCGAATCGACGGGTCGAGATCCAATGCGAAGTCGGGAATGCTCGGGGTGCGCCCGAACGTACCGGTAGCCACGACGACGTTATCGGCGATGATGCGATCAGCTCCGAGCTGGAGCACGTACCTCCCATCGACCGCTTGCAGCTGATCGACTCTGGTGAGCATGCGTATCGGGAGTTCGAACCGCTTGGCGTACGCCGCCAGGTAGTCGGCTACCTGGTCCTTGGTTGGATAGGACCACCGCGGACCGGGGAACGGCAGCCCTGGCAAGCTGTCGTATCCCGCTGGAGAGTAGAGGCGCAGAGAGTCCCACTGGGCGCGCCAGTTGTCGCCGACGTGCTCGTTGCCATCGAGGATCAGGCAGGGCCGTCCCCGCCGTTGCAGGTGGTACGCGGTCGCCAGTCCGGCCTGGCCGGCTCCGATGATGGCTGTCTCGATGTGTTCGATGGTCATGAGAATCTCCAATGTGATGAGGAACGCCGTCTGACCGGGGCGATGCGGTGGCGTACCGCAAATGCCAGAAGAGCATTAGTCCCGATGCCACGATGTAGAAGCTGTGTAAGGCCCAGATCGGACCGGCCGGCAACTGAAAGACGTAGACGCTGTGCACTGCGTTGCCGATATTGGCCAGCACCAGGTTGCCTCGGCTGTAAGAGGTGAGTTCCCTGGTGCGCGCCGCCTTGATCAACATGGGCAGGGTGCTGACGGCGAAAAGTACGGTCGATACCGATCCCGCGAAAACCGCCAGATTTGCCATGTCGACGACGTTATGGACGAGCGGCCTTGTGGCGCGTCGGGTCCGTTACCCATCTTGCTGAAGCGGGTGATGGGTGGATTCCCGCACGCCCAGCGGCACCGCGGGTCAGGAGGCTCGCCAGAACTGCCGCGGTGACGATGGCTGCCGGCACCGCGTTCCAGCCTGACCGAGGCAGCTGACCTAGGTAGGTGCCGGCGAACATCGCTCCCATAGTCCCGGTGGCAACGCGGCCGGCGATGCCTACCCGCCGGCTGCTGGTGGACCGAGATGCTCCGGCAGCCCAACCGGTGGCGGCCAGGCCGGCAAAGAGGGTGTAGATCGCGGCTAGGGTTGGCCAGCCCCCAACGTCGTTCAAGTTCCTGTCACCAGGAAACAGAGCACGGCCTCCGGTGATCTTGGCGTACCTGGCCACCACCGTGAAGTGTGTGGCGTGCGCGGCCATGAAGCCGAGGTAGAGCGGCCGCCACGCCTGCCCGGCGCGCGGCCCCAGCACCCGCGTCGCCTGGGCAGCTGCAAAGAGCATCGCGGAACTGCGCGCTGTGAGTCGCACGGCCCGGTAGAGAGAATCGGTGGATCGCATAAACTTAAGATAGATAAATGATTGAGAAATATCAATGATTTAGGAATGCCAAGAAGCCGTTAGAATGACTCCTGTGGCGGAGTTAGCAGGTCGTGGTCAGGGAGGTGGCGCAGATCCGCTCCTGGTCGAGACCTGGCAGCAGTTGATGGGATTGGTCCTTGAGCAGCGCTTCCGCTGGGCAGAGCTCGCCGGCGAGCTCGGGATCACCCAGGCCGGGCTGCGTGCGCTGCTGGCGATCGACCCAGATCGGCCGCAGTCGATGCGCGAGCTCGCCACGGCGATGAACTGCGATCCGTCCTACATCACCGCGATGATCGACGACCTGGAGCGCGCCGAGCTTGCTGTGCGCCAGCCGTCGGCGTCCGACCGCCGAGTGAAGATCGTTGTGCTCACGCCACGAGGGGCCGCCGCCCTGCGTACGGTCCGCGACGGACTGCTCTCCCCACCACCACAGCTAGCGCAGTTAACTCGCCGCGAACAGCAACAACTCGCCCGACTGCTGCAACAAGGGCTCAATGTGAGCCCCGACTCTGAGTAGGTGGCCCCGCTGGCCTCCTGACTCCACTCCGCATCAGCTACTTGGACTCCGCCGCATCTGCAGCTGATGCACAGTCCAAGGAAGTGATGCGGAGTGGGGGGATGAGGGGAGTGGAGTCAAGACGCGCGGGCAAACGCGCGAAGGACGCGCTCGCGAAGCACACCCCGGCGATAGAGGTCCCGCCACAGCCAGCGGACGATTTGCCATCCGAGATCGCGCAGGGCGTCCTCGCGTAGTTTCTCGTCAAAGATCACGTCCTCAATCCGCTGCCCCGGTTTGAGCAGCCGACCGTACTTGATCTTGCCGTCAAACTCCCCGATAGTCTTCTTCTCTTCCCAGCAGAAGTCCACGCGGGCGATGAGCCGACCATCCGGTCCGAAGATCTCACGTTGTGGTTCGGGAGTTGGAAGGCCTTCCTCCATGAGCCGCACGCGGCTAACTGACTCTCCGACGCTCTCACTGCGTGCATCAAGAAATGCGACTGGCGCGGCGAGCCGATCGGACACCGGGCCACCGCTCCATCGCGACTAGGCCGGTTGCAAGTTCCCGAATTGGCAGGCCCAGTGCCAGCGCACGATCGCCGGATGCCACCGCCTGTTCCATCGGCAATGTGCGGGCCAGGTCGAGCACCGTACGCGTCAGCGAGGTGACCGGTACGCCATCGATCATCGTTATCTCCCGCGGATCGAGCGGAGCACCGTGCACCTGAACGACGCTGCGCTTGGTCCCGTTGCCTTGGCGACTCCGCGTCACATGGACCCGCTTGATCGCTTCCGCCCAAACGGGCAGACCATGCAGCACCGCGGCTGATCCGTGGCTCAGAATTGCGCCCTCCCGCAGCTGAGGAACCGTTCCCAGTACTAGGCGTCGATGCTGCTCGTCGATCGCGAGATCGGGACTGCTTTCTGTGGCGTACGCCCCACGCCTCACCCGTACCAGCTCACTTCTTTGCTGCAGTCGCCTCAGGTCGTCGTGGTTGTAACCCTCGGCGAGCAGGGCGCGAGTCAGCTTGATGTCGTCCATGGAGACACTCCATCGGAGCTGAGCTCTGAAGTGGAAGCTGGTTGCACCACATCTGGGGATAACTTCTCGACGCAGTCCCATGCCACAACGGAGGTTGGAGATCAGATTCGTGGCACTCCGCATCACTTACTTGACTCGCCGCATCTGCAGCTGAGCACAGTCCAAGTAATGATGCGGAGTTATGAGGCGAGTGGAGTCAAGACGCGCGGGCAAACGCGCGACGGACGCGGTCGCGAAGCACACCCCGGCGATAGAGGTCCCGCCACAGCCAGCGGACGATTTGCCATCCGAGATCGCGCAGGGCGTCCTCGCGTAGTTTCTCGTCAAAGATCACGTCCTCAATCCGCTGCCCCGGTTTGAGCAGCCGACCGTACTTGATCTTGCCGTCAAACTCCCCGATAGTCTTCTTCTCTTCCCAGCAGAAGTCCACGCGGGCGATGAGCCGACCATCCGGTCCGAAGATCTCACGTTGTGGTTCGGGAGTTGGAAGGCCTTCCTCCATGAGCCGCACGCGGCTAACTGACTCTCCGACGCTCTCACTGCGGGCATCAAGAAATGCGACTGCGCGGCGAGCCGATCGGACACCCGGCCACCGCTCTATCGCGACTAGGCCGGTTGCAAGTTCCCGGATTGGCAGGCCCAGTGCCAGCGCACGATCGCCGGATGCCACCGCCTGTTCCATCGGCAATGTGCGGGCCAGGTCGAGCACCGTACGCGTCAGCGAGGTGACCGGTACGCCATCGATCATCGTTATCTCCCGCGGATCGAGCGGAGCACCGTGCACCTGAACGACGCTGCGCTTGGTCCCGTTGCCTTGGCGACTCCGCGTCACATGGACCCGCTTGATCGCTTCCGCCCAAACGGGCAGACCATGCAGCACCGCGGCTGATCCGTGGCTCAGAATTGCGCCCTCCCGCAGCTGAGGAACCGTTCCCAGTACTAGGCGTCGATGCTGCTCGTCGATCGCGAGATCGGGACTGCTTTCTGTGGCGTACGCCCCACGCCTCACCCGTACCAGCTCACTTCTTTGCTGCAGTCGCCTCAGGTCGTCGTGGTTGTAACCCTCGGCGAGCAGGGCGCGAGTGAGCTTGATGTCGTCCATGGAGACACTCCATCGGAGCTGAGCTCTGAAGTGGAAGCTGGTTGCACCACATCTGGGGATAACTTCTCGACGCAGTCCCATGCCACAACGGAGGTTGGAGATACAGATTCGTGGCACTCCGCATCACTTACTTGGACTCCGCGGCATCTGCAGATGAGGCGGAGTCCAAGTAAATGATGCGGAGTTGAATGTGGCGGTGCCGGTTGGCGCAGGTCAGTCGTGTCTTCTGCGGGATGACCTGGACGTCGCCGAGTCCGTACAGCATGGCAACGTACTTTCGAGCAAGTTCGAGTACGGCCGGCTCTGACCTGGGAAACAAGCCTTCGAGGGTGAAGGTCCCACACGAGTGCCAGAGATTCCTGGTCACCAGCCGAGCCCCGCATCGCGGACAGATGCTGACGCCAGGTGGTCCCTCGTCCGGTTCGGAGTACCCCATGAGCGACCTCCTGCCAAGAGATCCGCAGACCCGGTGGTCCCAAGTCAAGTTTCCCTGGGCTTCAGTAACTGTGTAAGGCTTGGCAAGGTGATCGAACCTCAGCGGGTACGCAGGGTGGTCTCGACTGTGCTTCCCACCGCCCACGGCACCTTCCAAGTCCACGGGTATGCAGTCGAGTCCGGTCGGGAGCACCTGGCGCTGGCGCTTGGCGATCTCGACCACGCCGGAAACAACAGCCATGTTCCACTCGTCCGGGTCCATTCCGAATGCCTCACTGGCGACGCCTTCGGATCCTGGCGCTGCGATTGTGGCGAGCAGCTCGACGCCGCGATGCGAGAAATCAGCCGCGAAGGCCTCGGCCTGATCATCTATCTGCGCGGCCACGAAGGACGCGGCATCGGCCTGCATGCCAAGCTGCACGCGTACGCACTGCAGGATGCAGGCCTCGACACTGTTGATGCGAATCTGCGACTGGGTTTGCCGGTCGATGCCCGCGACTACAACGTGGCCGCTGCGATACTCCGTGATCTTGGTGTACGCCGGATTCGACTACTCTCGGCGAACCCGACCAAGAGTGACCGACTTGGTGATCTTGGCATTGAGATAACTGCCCGGGTCCCGTTGCCAGTGACCGAGCGCGCCGAGAACGCCTTCTACCTCGCAACAAAGCGCAACCGGATGGGCCACGACAACACCCGCCACCTGCCTGATGTGTGGAGCGAGCTGCTGCAAGGCCGGGTGCCGGACCGGGCCGCGGTTGGATCTGATGCGGTGCTGCTCGATCGATACGGATCCCTGGTCGCTGCGGGGCCAACGATCACGATCGCCCAGTTGGCTCAAAGCGTCGATGGTTTCATCGCATCGAGGACCGGTGACGCCAACTACGTCTCAGGCGATGAGGATCGGGAGCACTTACACCGGCTGCGCGCGCTGGTGGATGCGGTGATCGTGGGTGCCCAGACGGTCACGGCCGATGATCCCCAGCTGACGACGCGTACGGTGCCAGGACCGTCGCCGGTCCGCGTGATCATCGATCCCAGAGGCCGGATTCCCGGCAAGGCCCGGGTGCTGACTGACGGCCGCGCCCAGACCCTGTGGTGCGTGGCTAGTAATTTCGATCAGCCGTCACAGCTGGCGCGGCACGTCGAGGTGGTCTCCTTGCCAGATGAGGCAGGTCGGTTTGAGCCAGGGGCTGTGCTGGCGATGCTACGGGCACGCGGGCTGGGCCGGGTGCTCGTCGAGGGCGGCGGCCGGACCGTCTCAGACTTTCTGGCCGCTGGGATACTCGACCGGCTCTACCTGACCACGGCTCCAATCTTGGTAGGTGATGGGATTCCCGGTCTACGGTTCGCCGGCGCCGACCTGCTCGCGGATGCCCTGACCGCTTCCGTGCAGAGGTTCAGCCTGGGTCGTGACCTCTGCACCGTGTTCGACTTCGCGGCGCCTCGCCAACTCCGAGGTCCCTCCAGGCAAAGCCAGGATGTCGCGATGCCCGACCTCAATCCGGAGGACCCCGAGCTCGAGCTGGGCGCGTCGTAGCTCGAACCAGGCCTTGGCCATCACGGCCAGACCAGGGTCTTGCGCCACCGCGGCATCGAGCCGCTCCTGGAGGAGCTGTGCAACAAAGGCCAAGTCACCGGATGCGGACAACAGCCACGGAGTCTCCTGCGTGCGCACGGTGAAACCACCAGCACGCAGAGCGTCACCGGCCAGTGTGATGGCTTCTGGACCAGCGCGCCCGTTGCGTCGCTGATGATCATTGAATGCATCGAGCAAATGTTGATCATGCGGGTCAACTGGACTGACGCTCTGGGTCCCAGTAACGCTGAGGCTGAAGAGAGCGGGCACCTGGTTGTCGATCACGGCTTCGCACACGGCGTCGAGCTGAGCCATCGTCAGCACATCCAGCAGGGCCGAGCAGGTGACAAGACGATGATCAATCGAACCGTCGGCCAGCAGCCGGCCAAGCGATTCGACACTGCTATCGATGATCATCGTGTCGCCAGGCTGCGGCAGTGATCGGCTGATGGCAGGATCATGATCGAGATGGATCCAGCGCTGTTGAAAGGGCAGGCGGGGCGCCAGCCACCGCTGGTTGGCCCCATTGCCGGCACCGAGATCGATGATCTCCAGGAGGCCGTCGTTGCCGCGGACCTCGATCAGATAGTTGATCAACTCGGGGAGGAGGGTGCCGACGGTGGCGAGGCGGGCCGAGGTGTCGGCGGCGACGCGGGCGGCAAGCCAGCGGGGGTCGACGGTGACCTCTGCTGGCGGTTCAGGTACCCCAACACCGCCTCTGCCGTCTGCTGCCATCCGGGCAGCGTATCCCGCCGAGCGAGCGCCGCATGTCGCCAGGAGTGCCGCAGTATCGGTTCGGTGAGCCACCTGCGCAGCACCGCCGCCAGAGTCTCCGCGTCGCCGGCCGCGACGGCCGTGCCGGGTGTCTCGGCACTGTCGGTAGTCGCCGCTTCCTGTAGTGCCTCGACCGCACCGGTCCCCGCAGAAACCACCGCGGCGATCCCGCGAGCCAGCGCCTCGACGACAACCAGGCCGTATGTCTCGATCCGCGACGTCAGGACTAACAGATCGGCCGTATCCCACTTCTCATCCAGCGCCGGACCGGCCAGTATCCCGGGCACCATGACCCGCTCCGCCAAACCGGCCGCAGCGATTTCAGCTCGCACCTGAGCCGCGTAACCCGGATCAGCCCGGTCAGAGCCGATCAGGTCCGCAGTCCAGGGAAGGTCCGCAAGCTGTGCCAGCGCGCGTACCAGGGTGAGCTGGTCTTTGGTCGGCGTCAGCGATGCGACGCTCAAAAAGCGCGGAGGCCCTGAATCCCGACTGCCGGGTGCCACGGCTGCGGGCGTGACTCCGGGGATCGCTACGCCGACATCGTCACGACCGTACCGGCGACTCAACTCGGCGGCGGCCCAGCGGCTGGAGCACAGCACTCCCGAGGCGGCATGCACCGCTTGGGACTCCAGTAGGGCGTACCGCTGTCGCTGAGCAGGCTCCAGGCTCAGCTCGTCGCTGATCGGCAGATGGACCACGATGGTGACCGCGTGACTGGACTCGACTGCTGCAGCCACGACGTCCGGTGAGCCGGATGCCACGATGCCGTCGACCAAACAAGCCGGCGCTGCTTGTAGGGCTCGCGCCAGCATGAGATGGCTGGTCGCGTCTCCGTCCGGCCACGGCCCGGCGAGCTTCTGCAGCCGGACGTCGATGCCGAGCGCACGCAATTCGGCCATAAGTGCCCGGTTGTAAACATTGCCGCCGGTCGGCTCGTCCCGGTCCCAGGTGACGAATCCCAGCGGAGTACCGCCAGCCGCAGTCATCTCAGATCAAGAGTCTTGGTGTATCCAGCCCAAGCGTCGGGGTGCTCGCGCAGCGTCACGTCCAACTTGCTGAGGCCACGATTCTCCAACGATGACGCAACTCGCTCGGCGATGAGCTGTGCCACGGCTTCGGTGGTGGTGAGCGTGCCAACCAACTCCGGGTGCTCGTCGAGGTTGCGGTAATTGAGGTCACCCAGTGCCTGAGTGAGAACGTCGGCAGCCTCGCCGATATCGATCACGATCGATTCGGGGCCGAGCGTCTCGCGCCACAGCGTGAGCTCGACGACGTAGGTGGCACCGTGCAAATTCTGAGCAGGGCCAAACGACGGGTGAGGGAGGCTGTGGGCGATCATCATATGATCACGAACAGTCAGGTGGAACACCATCAGACCTCCTCGTCGGCCGGGTAGTCGATCACTTGGCACAGTGTCTCCGTGCCGTTGCTGAAGATCGACTCCATAGTCTGAGGCAACGCTCCAAACGGTGCGTGGCCAGTGATGAAGACGTCGAAGATCGGATCCTCGAGCATGCGCAGAGCAAGTGCCAGCCGGTCGCTCGTGGTTCGCCGGGACCGCCGGGCGGAGGCCACAGTGCCAACCTGACTGGCTCGAATCGTCAGCCGCTTGGAATGGAACGCGCCGCCCAGAGGTACCCGCGGCTGCGCAGTCCCGTACCAGGAAAGCTCGATCAACTCGGCCTCATCGCCTAGCAACTGCAAACCGCACGCGAGGCCCGACTCTTTGGCCGAGCAGTGGAAAACAAGATCGTTGTCGCCGGCAGCATTATCTGGATGTACCAGCTCGACACCCAAAGCTGCCGCAAGGGTGGAGCGGGCGGGGTTCACATCGACGAGCTGGAGCCTGTCGAGTGGAAAGGTCCGTAACAGGGTGGCCAGTACGCCGCCCACCATGCCAGCGCCTACCACGGCCACGCGATCCCCGATTCGCGGCCCGGCGTCCCAGAGCGCATTGATGCCAGTCTCCACCGTGCCGGCCAGCACTGCGCGATCACTCGGTACTTCATCGGGCACTGCGGTCAGGGCGCTCGCCGGCACCACGTAACGGTCTTGGTGCGGGTACAGGCAAAACACCCGGCACCCCTTCAGGTGCGTCGGACCCTCCTCCACCACACCCACTGAAAGGTATCCGTACTTGACTGGACCGGGCCAACTACCGGCCTGGAAGGGGGCACGCATGGATTCGGCAACTTCCGGAGGGATGCGGCCGGCGTGCACGAGCATCTCGGTGCCGTGACTGATCCCAGAGCAGATAGTTCGCACCAGCGCCTCACCAGGTCCTGGGGCACGAGCACCTTCGGTCCGCAGAACGCCGTGCCGAGGAGCCATCGTCCAGTACGCGGTCCAGCGTTCCGTCGCCATATGGTGCATTGTCGCGCGACTTGCGAGCTGCCCGTGCATGGTGCTGCGCCGAGTCCGCGTACGTCTTCCATCGCAGCGGTGAAAACGACCGCTAGGAGGGCGAAACCGTACGTCTCCCATCACAACCGCGAAAACGGCCAGCCGCGCAGCCCTGGGGGTCACCGTCTGCCAGCACAAGCGTGAAGACGATCAGACCGAGCGAGCGAGAACCACTCGTCGCTCGATTACCTCACCGGGAACGGTCGCAGCCCGTGGCGAGCGACGATGTCGGGTACCTCGTTGAAATCAAAAGAGAGCCCGAAGCGCTCCGCGATCGGTGCGATGATTGACGGATCTGGGCGGCCGCCGGCGGCCGCAGTAGCCTGCGCCAGCTCAATGAAGTACTTCTCGAACCCCGCCGGGGTGACGATCTCGATCATCCGGGCTGGCTCGGAGCCGGCATTCCACATCGAGTGCAGCTCACCCCGTGGCTTGACGATGTAACCGCCAGCGCCAAGAGACACCTCGCGCCCATTCGAACGGAAGCCGATCTCGCCGGAGATTACGCAGGAGATCTCGTCCTCCCGAGTGTGTCGATGGGGTGGAACCAAGATTCCCGGGTCGAACGTGTGCTCCACGATCGAGATGGCACCAGTTTCCGATGCGGCGAGCTTCACGGTCGCCGTAAAGCCCGGGACCAGGGTGACCTCATGACCGTCTGACGGTATGACGGCGAGCCGTGCTGTCGATGGTGCAGTCATCTGCGAGCCTCCAAGCTTTCGCGATACAGCACTGTATTCTCATTCACATGATCCGGTGTGGATTGAGCATTGTCAATGGCTGAACATGACCGTATTGCGAAAATGCGCAGGCCCTACCAGCTGCGGGCGCGAGCCGACGCGATGGATCGAACTCGGTCGCGCATCACCCAAGCCGCGATAGAGCTTCACGGAAGCATTGGTCCAGCTGCGACAACGATGAGTGCCGTCGCCGAACGGGCAGGGGTTACCCGCGCGACGCTCTACCGCCATTTTCCGAACGAGGAGATACTCTTCCGGGCCTGCAGCGCGGAGTGGCGGAGCGCGAACCCGTCGCCTGATCCAGCTCAATGGGCAACCATTCCCGATCCCCACCAGCGTCTCGCGACGGCGCTTCTCGCGCTCTACGGCTGGTACCGATCGTCTGAGGCGATGCGGGCCAACCTCCTTCGGGATTTGGCAGTGCTGCCGGCCGCGATCCGTACCGGCATCGAGTCCTATCCGCGTACCGTCGCCGAGGTTCTGGACGCCGGCTGGCCGCGCCGGTCTCGACTGCGCAAGGCAGCGATCGGCCACAGTGTCGCGTTCCAGACCTGGCAATCGCTCGCTCACCACGGTCTGACCGACTCTGAAGCCGCGCAGTTGATCATCGGGCTGATTTCAGCCGCGAGCGCGAAGGAATAGGGCCTCGATCGATCAGCGGACGCAAGCGCCGTAGGTCGGGCTTGCCCTCGTCAGAGCGGGCACCCAGTCGGACTGTGCCATGCTGATCGCGTGTTCCGCTTGTTGGAACTGCTGGGTGGGCTATCGCTGGTCACTGACATCGGCACGGGTTCGCCCCTTGAGGAGTCGCTGAAGCGCTGCCTTGTCGCAACCCGCCTGGCCCGGATCAGTGGCTGCACGGACGAGGAAATCAGCGATGTGCTCTATACAGCGCTGCTGCAACATCTCGGCTGTACCGCGTACGCGCACGAGGTTGCCCGGGTCTGGGGCGACGACGTGGTGACGACGCGTGTGAACTTCCTCAGCGACTCAGGCGAGCTCGCCGACCTGTGGCGGATCTGGGTCCCAGGGATGGCACAGGCAACAGGCCGATCCAAGGCGCGGGTGCTCGCGACTACCGTCGTGACCGCAAAGCGGATGGAGGCCGAAGGCCCGGCAGCCACGTGCGAGGTCGCCCGGAGTGCCTCTCAAGGGCTTGGGCTTCCCGAGACGGTCCAGGCGGGGCTCATGCACATGTTTGCGATGTGGAACGGCAAGGGCTTCCCCAGCACTGCCGGCGAGTCGATCCCGTTGGCGGCCCGAGTCATGCAGGTCGCCCTGGCTGCGGTGATGTTCGCCTCGCACGCTAATAGTGATGTTGCTGTGGCCGAGGTCCGACGGCGCGCCGGTATCCAGCTAGACCCCAATCTCGCCGACCTACTGATCGAACGAGCCGATGAGCTGCTTGGCGATCTTGATGAGGTGGACGCGTACCAGGCGGTTCTCGACGCCGAGCCGGAACCGGTACGCCGCGTCGAGAAGGGCGGCCTCACCGACGTGGCACGAACCTTCGGGAACCTCGTTGACCTCAAGAGTCCCTGGTTGCACGGCCACTCGGCCGGAGTTGGTGATCTCGCGGCCGCTGCTGCAGGCGTGTTGGGGCTACCTGAGGAGATGGAGGCCCTACGCATCGCGGGATACCTGCATGATCTTGGAAGGGTAGGGGTCTCCAGCGCGATCTGGGACAAGGCCGGTCCGCTGAGCACCGCCGAGCGGGAGCAGGCGCGGCTGCACGCGTATCACAGCGAACGGATTCTTGATCGGATCCCGCCGCTGACGGGATTGGCCAAGCTCGCTGGTCAGCATCATGAACGCAGCGACGGCAGCGGCTATCACCGAGGCATCACTGCGCCCAGCTGTCGATGCCTTCTCGGGTGCTGGCCTGCGCCGACGCATACCGGCGATTGATCGAGGACCGCCCCTATCGGCGGGCCCTCGTTCCGGCACGAGCCGCCGATCGGCTGGAGGCCGAGGCCCGGGTTGGCCGGCTCGACGCCGATGCTGCCGCAGCCGTCATTGAGGCGGCCGGTCTCCCGCATGGAGCGAGGCGCGCTCGCCCAGCAGACCTCACCGAGCGGCAAGTTGAGGTGCTGCGGCTGGTCTCCCGCGGCCTCTCCAACGCCGAGATCGCGGAACGGCTCGTGCTTTCTCGGCGAACCGTCGAGCACCACGTTCAGGACATCTATCTCAAGATCGGTGCCTCAACCCGTGCCGGAGCCGCAATGTTCGCGATGCAGCGCGGGTTGCTTTGATCAATCTGGGTAGTTCTGCCCATGCCAGGCCATGTGGTCAACCCTCAAACTGGTGATGTGACGCTCTCCACAGGCCCGGTAGGACCCGCCGCGCGCGACCGCCTGGTCACCCCCGCCTTCATCCGGCTGGCGGTTGCCGACCTGGCGTACTTCACCGCAGCTGGTGTCGCGATCTACGCCCTGCCGCTCTGGGTGACCGGGCCGGTCGGTTCCGACAAGGCTGGTGCCGGCCTCGCGTTCGGAGCTTTCGCTGTCAGCGCCTTAATCCTCCGGCCCGTCGCCGGCCGCTTAGCCGACACCCGGGGGCGGCGTCCGTTGCTCGTCGGTGGCGCGCTCATCAGCGCGTTGGGGATGATCGGGACAGCGTACGCCGACAACCTTGTGCTGGTTGTGCTGCTGCGGCTGCTGCTCGGAGTAGCAGAAGCCGCCTTCTTCGTCGCCTCGCTCGCTGCGCTTGCTGACCTGGCACCACCGAGTCGGATAGGCGAGGCCACGAGTTACAACTCCCTCGGTCTCTATCTCGGGTTGGCGTTCGGCCCTCCGCTTGGCGAGCTGCTGGTGATCTCGGCCGGCTACACCGCCGCCTGGTACGGCGCCGCTGCGCTATCGCTCATCGCCGCCTTGGTCGCGGCCGGGATCAAGGACGTCCGGTCACGCTCTGCACCGACGAGCGGTCACGCCCGGCTGATCCATTGGAAGGCCGTCCCGCCAGCGCTGGGCTTCTTCGCATCGGTAGTCGCGATGGGTGTGTTCTTCGCCTTCGGCGCCTTGCAGGCCGAGGCGGTCGGGCTGATGCCGGCGAGCGCACCGTTGTTCGTGTACGGCCTGGTAGTGGTGGCCGGGCGCTTGTCGCTCGCTCGGGTTCTTGATCGATTTCCTGCCCTGCTCTTGGGTGCGATCGCGCTGGCGATCATCGCTGCTGGACTGATGATCATGGCACTCTGGACAAGCGCGATCGGAATAGTCCTCGGCGCGGCGATCTTCGCACTCGGCGTCACGCTCAGTACGCCGGCGTTCTTCTCGGCGATCTTTGCCACAGCAAAGCCGGACGAACGGGGTGCCGCGTCCGGCACCGCCAGCGTGTTCCTGGACCTGGGAATTGCCCTTGGGCCTATGGTGCTCGGCCTCGCGGCGCAGGCTGGCGGCATCCCGCTTGCTTTCGGCCTTGCCGCTGCCGTTGTACTGGCCGGGTGCGGTTGGATCCTGACGCTGAGCCGCAAAGGCCGTACCACACCGGGCAGCGTTGCCCCGGCTGAATCGACCGCCGTCGTATCCGATGCTCAGGAAGTGGCGAGGTAGTGGTGCACCTGCTGGATTGCAGAGGCACCCTCACCGACGGCTGAGGCCACGCGCTTGACCGAACCGTGCCGTACGTCGCCAGCGGCGAAGACACCTGGAGCGCTGGTTTCCTGCGAAAGCGGTGCTCGGTCCAGTGGCCATCGGCTCAGATCAGAATCAGTGAGGAGGAAACCCTTCGAGTCACGTTCGACGGTATCGGCGAGCCAATCGGAGTGCGGGTCGGCACCGATCAGCACGAACAGCCCATCGGCGGGCTCAATCTGTTCTCTGCCGGTTGCTGAGTCACGCACCGAAATGGCTTCCAGACGGCCATGGCCGTGAACGCCGGTCACCGTCGAGCCGTGCCAGACACTGATATTGGACGCTCGTTCGATCTCGTGGATCAGGTAGGCGGACGTACTCGCAGAAAGTGAAGGTCCGCGTACCAGAAGCGTCACGTGTGAAGCGAAGCGGGCCAGGTGTACCGCGGCCTGTCCGGCCGAGTTCGCGCCGCCGACGACGAAGGCACGCTGGCCCTCCAGCGCAGCCGCCTCGGTGACGGCCGCGCCGTAGAACACCCCGGCACCGAGCAGTTCGTCAAGCCCGGGAACCTCGAGCCGGCGATACGTCACTCCGGTGGCGATCACCACAGTGCGACTGACAGCCTGGCTGCCGTCTCCCAGCGTCAGCAGTAGATCCTCACCGCGCGCCTCGAGCCCGACGGCGGACCGGACGAACACCATCTCCGCGCCCATTGCCAGCGCCTGTTCCACTGCACGCGACGCGAGTTCGCGACCGCTGATGCCACGAGGAAAGCCGAGGTAATTGCGGATCAGGGATGTGGTCCCGGCCTGCCCGCCGACGGCTTCCCGCTCGAGCAGGAGTGTGGTCAGGCCTTCGGACGCCGCGTACATGGCGGCCGTGAGCCCCGCTGGACCGCCGCCAACCACGGCTAAGTCATAGCCGCTGCTTGCCGGCCTGGTCTGAACGCCGAGCGCCTCGGCGAGGGCTTCGTTCGGCGGGTCGACCAGCACGCGGCCGTCGAAGAGCAGTGCGATCGGGCGATCTCCGACCCTCACGCCGGCCTCTTCAAGGAGCCGGCGCCCTTCGGGCTTGGCGACGTCGTAGAAGCCGTGGGAGACGTTGTTGCGCGCAAGCAGGTCCCGGAGCTCATGGGAGCGGCCGGACCACCGCGGGCCCACAATCTTCACGGCCTCTGGCTGAGAACCTGCAGCCACCGCAGCGCGGAGTCGTTGGCTGAGCAGCTCCGAAACCGTGGGATACAGCTCAAATTCGGGATCACCCCACGGCTTGTTGAGGTAATGATCAAGCTGTCCGAGCGCCATAGTGCGCACCGCAGCCCGGCCGGCGACGATATCCCCCTGAGCGACCAGTATCAGCCGCTTGGCGGCCGGATGAAGCTGATGACACGCATTGAGGAACTCCACACCGGTGGTCCCGGCCAGCCACTGGCCAGCGATCACCACTGCCACTTGATCATCAACGTTGAGCTCAGCGAATGCACCCTCGGGGGTGTCTGCCGTGACAATGCGGTAGTCGGCGGCGAACCGCCGCCTGAGGTCGCGCTTGATGGCGGCAAGGATGTCGCGGTCGCTGTCAACGGCGAGCAGTACCGGTTGCGCCATGCCGGCTATCCCGGCCCGGACGTCTTCGCTCCGCCCCTCGGGCGCGGTGGTTGCACCAACGTCTCGTCGGCGTAGCACCAGAGCCAGTCCTCGTCGGGCTCCATCGATCGAACGATCTGATGCGCGGGCGAGTGCTCGCGGGCGTGGCGGCTGGCGTGCTGGTTCTGCGAGGAGTCGCAGCACCTCACCTGACCATCGGTCATACACATCCGCAGATGGACCCAGGTGTCACCAAGCTCGAGGCACTCCTGGCAGCCCGCCGACAAGGGCGTGACGTCGTGGATTTGATCAAGGTGCGTGCACTGCACCGCCGGCCTTCCGCGTAACCGCTGGAACGCAAAGCGGATGGTTTGCAGGAGTCCCATTGTCGTCTTCTCGTTCTGGACCACTTCTCATCTGTGCAACAGTCTCTCGCTTGGCGCTGCACGTCTTGCGCCCGGTCCCGCGGGGATAACGTGTGACGGTGCCTGACTACGGCCGCGACCTGACGTTCGGATATTTCCTGATCCCCAACGCCGCCGACCCCCTGCTCGACACGGCCCGGGAGATCGAGGCCCGCGGCCTGGACTGGATCGGCGTCCAAGATCATCCGTACCAGCGGCGCTTCGTGGACACCTGGGCCTTGCTCGGCGCGATCGCGGCCGCCACCACCCGAGTGGGTTTCTTCCCCGATGTCGCCAACCTCCCGCTACGCCCGCCGGCGATCATGGCCAAGGCGGCCGCCAGCCTCGACGTGCTGAGCGGCGGGCGTTTCGAGCTCGGGCTGGGTGCTGGCGGCTTCTGGGACGCCATCGAGGCGTACGGCGGACCACGCCGGGAGCCCCGCGACGCGCTCGACGCGCTCGAGGAGGCGATCCACGTCATTCGCCTGATCTGGAGTGGCGAGCGCAACCTTCGCTTCACTGGCACTCACTACCGTCTCGCCGGCGCGCACTCGGGGCCAGTACCGGTCCATCCAATAGGTATCTGGCTCGGTGTGTACCGCCCCCGAGCACTGCAGCTCGCCGGTCGGCTTGCGGACGGGTGGGTGCCGTCCCTGCGCGGCGAGGTCGCCCCGCTGGGCGAGGCTGCGGACCGCCTTGATGAGGCGGCGGGCGCGGCAGGCCGGGATCCGTCGGAGATCCGCCGCGTGGTCAATGTGAATGGCGAGATCACCGATGGCGCGCGGCCGGTCTCTCTGCGCGGTCCGGTGGACCAGTGGGTCGACGAGCTTACGGACCTGGCAGTGGGGTACGGCTTTGACACGTTCATGTTTTGGGGAGAGGGCGAAGATCAGCTAGCCCGTTTCGCGGAGGAGGTCGCGCCGGCGGTACGTGTCCAGGTGGCCGCGGAACGCGGCCGCGCCTAGGTATGCACGCATCTGGACTGGCTGTCTCAGAAGCCCGAGCATCAGTTGACTCTGGCTCAATGGAGGCGGGACTATCCAATTCAGTCTGAATCTCAGGGGGATGGTTTGACTCGTTCAGTAGAGGATGCGCTCCGCGACCACCTGCGCGCGGTCAACAGCGGAGACGTCCAGGCAATCCTTGAGGATTATGCAGACGACTCGGTGATACTCATGGCACAGGGCGCGCTCGAGGGCAAGCGGGGCGTCGAAGCCTTCTTCACACAGGCGTTCTCGTTACTTCCCGAGGCCAAAGTGTCGGCAAAATCCACTGTGATGGCTGGCGACGCCCTGGTTGTGTGGTGGACAGCTGAGTCCCCGGCTGGTCGCGTTGATGACGGCGTCGACACTTTCGTGGTCGAGGACGGGTTGATCAAGCTGCAGACGAGCTCGTTCACTCCCCAGCTCAACGAGTGAGGCCGACGGGACTTGGGGTTCTTCTTGTCGTCCATCTGCGCGCTCGGATCGTCCGGGCCACGCAGTGAGGCTTTTCGCCGCCGTCGCACTGCCGGACGACGTTGTCGCGGACCTCGATGCCGCAATAGCTGATCATCGCGACGACGTCCTGGCGTGGACGCTCCGTGAACAATGGCACGTCACCCTCGCCTTCTACGGACAGGTGGCCGACAAGCGCGTGCCCAACCTGAAGGCCAGGCTCACCCGGGCAGCAAAGCGATACCCGACTCTGTCCCTGGCCCTGGACGGCGCTGGTCGTTTCGACGAGCGAACCTTGTGGGTCGGCTGCAGCGGCGATGTCGCGACGCTACGCGACATCGCTCGATCAGTGGCGGCAGCCGGCCGCCGGGTTGGCGCCGCCTCGGCGGATGATGCTTTTCGGTTCCGTGCTCACGTCACACTGGCCCGTACTCGGCGCCCGGTGGACCTACGGCCGTACGTCGCTGCACTCGCTAATTATCGGAGTCGGCCGTGGACCGTGGACGCTGTCTCGCTCGTGCGTTCCCACCTAGGCGCAGGCGCAGAGCGACGGTCCAGGTACGAAACCCTGTCGAGGCATCCACTCGGCGGCGGATGACCTAGGCGCAGTCCGATCGGCGCTTACAAACCAGAATCCGCTTGCCCCGCAATGTCTGGCATTGGATCGGAGGAGGATTGCGCTGGAGGCGCACTCTCCTCGCCGACGCTCTCGCCCGTCCTTGGCAGCGGCCTATCCTCAGAGCCGTAGCCCTGAGACGTTACGTCCTCTGCGCCGTAATCCTGAGGGCCGACATCTTCGGAGCCGTCGTACTCCGAGCGGTCCTGTGGAGCGTCGGGGTCTGGCGGTAACTGGGCACCGGGCGGCACCATATCGTCGGTCGGGTTGGAGTCGACGTCTCCGCCGGCCGGCCCTTGTGCCTTGGACATTTCACTCATGATCACTCCTCGTCGCCGGGCTATTCGCTGCTTTGCTCAGCGTGCTCCAGGAGATCTTGTTTGATCTCCTCCTTCGTACTAGAACTTGTGCCGCTGAGGCCTGCGTTCCTCGCCTGCTGCTCCAAGTCCTCACGCTTTGCCTGGCCAGGCCGGTCACCGAGGTGCTCGGTCCTGGCCGTGACAAATGCCTCAGCAAGCTCGGCCCGCCGAGCCTCACTCAGGCGCTGCTGTATCCCGGGCAACACCTTGCTCTCCTCTTCCTGGACGTGATGGTTCACCGCCTCGATCAACTCATCGAGGGCCGCTGCAAATTCGGCCGACTGCGGCTCCATCGCTGTCATCTCTTCAAGCATGTGCTCTGCCTCGGCGTGTTCTCCCTGGCTGTGGGCGACCTCTTCGGACTCTCCAGCCTCGTCCTTGGCTACCGGGTAGACCTCGACCTCCTCGGCTCGCGAGTGGGCGATCAAGAGGGCGCACAAGACCGGGAAGTTCAGACCCCTGGTCGCTGGCTGGTTCTTCAGCAGATCGAATAGCCGCTCCACCTCGCGATGGTCATTCTTGATCAGCTCGACGACATCTGCAGCAGGCACGTTCCCCTCCTCCGATCGGGTTGTCCATCTCATAGCCATCTCCCCCCGATCGAAACCGGCTGTGGTCCCGAGCGCTGCTCTCCTTATGGTGCGATGGCCGCGTCCGGCACTGCGTACGCGCCCGCGGGTGACCAGCGAAGGAGCCGGACGCAGACGATGATCATCCACAGCCAAAAAAGCAGGTACGGCAGGAGCCAGATCTCCGACGTCCAGAAGAAGCGGCTCAGCGCCAGACCAACGCCGCTGATGATCGCCCACCAACCGAGCCAGCGCCCGAAGATCCCGGTCGCCACCACGACCCAACCTGCGCACACCGCAAAACTGGCCAGGGCCAACCATGCGTTGGCGAAGCCGACGCTGCCCACGGCGAAGGCGTAGCCGGCGACAGCCGGATCAAGATCAGCACCGCGAAAGGACGCAGCTTCCAAGCTCGCGTCTAAGGCTGTGTACGCCGTCAGCAGCACGCCAGACACGAGTGCGATCGTTGACCGCCACGGCGGGTCGCCCTCGGCTCGGCGGAGCAAGAGGGTCAGTCCGACGATGAACCAGAGAATGCCGATCGCCGCCACGCTGCTGAGCACCGCGGCCGTTTGGGCGAATCCGACGCTGATATTGGCGAAGTACGCCCGGGCCTCGTCGTTACTGGCGGTGAACGGTGGCTCACCAAGCGCCGCGAGCAGGATGATCATGCCGAATAGGAGGGCAAAGGAGATAAGACCGGTCGCCGCGGTGATGCGGGCGAGCCTGATCCACGGGTCCGTACTGGTGCGCGTGGTCATCTCGATGCCTCCCGGATGTTGATCACGTGAGCCTTGCACTCATGACGCGTGAAGTGCGTTCGGCTAGCCCTGGGGCGACATGGTCGGTCGATGCGGTATGGCACAGGCGAGTGCCAAGACCACGAGCAGTGACCAGTAGTACAGCGCGACCCAGGCGCCCCGAGCGGTATCAAGCGCAAGGGCAGGGCCGCCGAACGATGTCACCGTAAGTGCCCAGATAGGGATCATGGTCAAGAACAGCGCGCCGCAGGCGATCCGTGCCCAGACCGGTCCACGCTTCGATACCGCAAACCCGCCCGCCATGGCGTACAGCGGCACTCCGATCGCGCCTCCACCGATCCCACCTTCGAACATCGATCCCGGATCAGCGAGACCCGTAAGCAGGACGCTCGCGAAGCTGAGTGGCGCCAACGCCAGCCACCGCCAGCCGCGTCTTCCCCCAATCCGACGCAGGTGCTCGGCCCAGGCCAGCAGTACGCCCGTGATCACACCTGGCAGCAGAATCCAGCCGAAGGTGCCCAACCAGCTCACCGATGAGTCCGCTGCCGCGATTTGGGACATAAAGCCTCGCAACGATGCCGCCCAGGCAAGCCCGCAGACACCGCCGACAACCAGCAGCGGAAAAGCCGATTCTCCGACACTGCCGACCGTCGACTCGTTCTGGCTCAATGCGCCGGGCTGCTCTGCAATGGACATTCGCCTCACCGCCATGGCATCTCCGTGGGTGCATGATAGTTTTAAGGTAACCCTGTTCTTCAGGCTAACCTTAGGATCTTGAGTGGCAGTCACGCAAGGCCCCGGACCACACGATCTGAATACGATCGCCATGCTGGGTCAGGCGTACAGTCTGCTCGGCTTCAAGATCGTCGACGGGGTGGTCGGGGCCGGTTTCCCGCAGAAGCCGTCGCACTCCGCCGTTTTCGCGCAGATCAAAGCCGACGGCAGCCGGCTTACCGATCTAGCCCGCGGAGCCAACATCACTCCGCAAGCCATGGGCGAGCTCGTGGACGAACTCGAGGATCTGGGCTATGTGGAGCGTCGGCCCGATCCGACCGACCGGAGAGCCAAGCTCATCGTGCTCACCGACCGCGGCAGGCAGTCCATCGCGGCTGGCATCGCCACAATCGACGGACTCGAGGACCAGATCACGACAGTTCTGGGTGAGCGTGGCCACCGGCAGTTGCGCACTCTGCTGCGCAGGCTTCTCAAGGAAGGGCAGATCTCCTAATCGATCTTCGATGCAATCTGTCTCCTAGCGAGCCGGTCAAGATCCATTCGGGTGCGGCAGATAGCGGACCATCAGGACGCCGTCAATGTCCCCAATCGCCTTGATCACCGAATCCGGCACATCGCTGTCCACGTCGACCACCGTGTAGGCCAGGTCCCTTCGGGACTTGTTCGTCATGGTCGCGATATTGAGGCCGGCCATGGCCATCTCGTGGGAGATTCCGCCGACCATATTCGGCACATTCGCGTTGGCAATTGCGACCCGGAACCGCGACTGCCTGGGCAAGATCACGTCGGGGAAGTTCACCGAGTTCCGGATAGTCCCGTCGAGCAGAAAGTCGCGCACCTGCTCGGTGACCATCACGGCGCAGTTCTCCTCGGCCTCTCGCGTCGAGGCGCCCAAATGGGGCAGCAAGATCACTCCGGGCTGCTGGCTGAGATTCGCAGCCGGGAAGTCGCAGACGTACTTCGCCAGCTGCCCAGACTCCAGCGCCTCCAAGATCGCGGTGTCGTCGACCACACCACCGCGGGAGAAATTGAGGACGACCGCGCCTGGTTGCATCTGGGCGATTCCGCCAGCATCGATCATGCCGCGGGTCGCGTCGACGAGCGGCACGTGCAAGGTGAGGAAGTTGCTGTGCTTGAGTACCTCACCCAGACTGTGCGCCTTCTTGACCGACGCCGGCAGACTCCATGCCGAGTCCACAGTGATATCGGGGTCGTATCCGATCACATTCATGCCGAGCTTGATCGCCGAATCGGCAACCAGGCAACCGACCTTGCCGAGGCCGATAACGCCGAGCGTATGATTCGCCAGCTCGTATCCGTTGAACGCCTTCTTGCCGGCCTCGATCTTGTTCTCCAGCTCCGGATCCTCGGGGTCCAAGGAGTCGAGATATTTGAGCGCGTGGTCGATGTTGCGGGCCGCGAGCAACATGCCCGCCACCACGAGTTCCTTGACGGCATTGGCGTTGGCGCCCGGCGCATTGAACACAGGGATGCCTCGCTCTGACATCCTCGCAATCGGGATGTTGTTGGTGCCTGACCCTGCCCGGCCGACCGCCAGCAGCGCCTCAGGAATCTCCATGCCGTGCAGATTGGCGGAGCGAACCAGGATGGCGTGCGGATCATCGACCTCCGCCGACACCGCAAACCGATCCCACGGCAAGCGCTTTAGCCCGCCAGCGGAGATGTTGTTGAGGACTTGTACTCGATACTTCTCGGTCATTGCCTACTTCAGCCTTTCGTCGCCGCGTACTCGGCCATGTAATCCACCAACGCCTGGACGCCTTCGATCGGCATTGCGTTGTAAAGCGAGGCGCGCACACCACCGACCGACCGGTGGCCCTTCAGCTCCACCAGGTCGTTCTTTGCCGCGCCGGCCAGGAAGTCAGCCTCGAGATCTGGATTCGACAGCCGGAATGGGACGTTCATCCGTGACCGGTCGGCCTTCTCGACCGGGTTTACATAAAATTCGGAGCCGTCGATGAAGTCGTAGAGCAGCGCAGCCTTGGCGGAATTGCGTTGCTCTACGGCGGCCAGCCCGCCGGTCTCCAACAGCCACTGGAACACCAGGCCCGCAACATAGACCGCGTACGTGGGCGGGGTGTTGTACATCGACCGCGCCTTGACGTGGGTTGCGTAGTCGAGCATTGCCGGTGGCCTGGGTTCACCGATGCCAACGAGATCCTCGCGTACGATCACCAAGGCCAGCCCGGCCGGACCGATGTTCTTCTGCGCGCCGGCGTAGATCAAGCCGAACCGCCCGACATCCAGCTGGCGGGATAGCAGATTCGAGGACATGTCACTGACCAGCGGCACGTCGCCGACGTCGGGCACCCAACCAAACTCGACCCCGTTAATGGTCTCGTTGGCGGTGTAGTGGACGTACGCTGCGCGCTCGGTCAGCTGCCAGTCAGACTGGGGCGGCACATAGGTGAATGCCCGATCCTCCGCGCTGGCAGCCACGTTCACATCGGCCAAGCTCTTGGCCGCGTTGATGGCCTTCTTCGCCCATTCGCCGCTGTTGATGTAGTCAGAGACGGCGAGGCCCTGGATCAGGTTCATCGGGATCATCTCGAACTGCAGTGAGGCCCCGCCTTGCAGAAAGAGCACGTGATGACTGGCGGGGATACCGAGTAGCTTGCGCAGATCGGCCTCCGCCTCCTCTGCGATTGAGATGAAGTCTTTGCCACGGTGGCTCATCTCCATCACCGACTGGCCTGTGCCGTGCCAATCGAGCATCTCGTCCGCGGCCTGGAGCAGCACTTCCTCGGGAAGGGTGCCTGGGCCGGCGCTGAAGTTGTAGACGCGTGGCATGAGTTTTCGATCCTGACTGTCGGGTTTGAAACGTACGGCGGCCAAGCGTGGAGACTACATCCTGGCCGCAGTCAGTCGCGCGCTTTCTCGTGATGGGCCCTATGTGCCCTGAGCTTGTCGAAGGGCACACTCGCAGGCTTCGACAGGCTCAGCCCGCATACTTTCATACCAACTGCGCGTCAATCGGCTTGTTTCTGGAGATTCGGAGCGGCGGTGACCCAAGATTGGTGTGCATGATCGGCCGTCGTCGCAGTGGCGTCGCGGCGATCATGGTCTCACTAGCCTTTGCACCTTTGACGATCACGCCCGCGGCGGCCGAGCCGGCCACTACCGTGACGTATCCGGCCACCGCAACCGCCACCCGGCTGAGCGGATACGCGTTCGACGCCTGTGCGGCGCCGCCGCTCACCGCGATGCAGATCTGGACCTCATCCCCGTACGACGGCGTCGGCGTCTACGTCGGAGGTGTGAACCGCAGCTGCAGCCAGCCCAATCTCACCGCCGCATGGGTGACGGCGGTGTCGCTGCAGGGCTGGCGAATCATTCCGATCTACGTGGGGCACCAGGCGCCGTGTACGGCCCGGCCGAGGGCGATCGAGTTCACCACCACCACCGCAGCGTCGTTGGGCGCAGCCGACGCAGCGGACGCAGTACTGCAGGCCCAGGCGTTGGGCATGCTGCCGGGCAGTGCAATTTATGGCGACATGGAGCACTACTACTCGATGAGTGACGTGGCATGCCGTACGGCGGTCTTGGGTTATGTCTCGGCCTGGACCAAGGAACTCCATCGGCTCGGCTACCTGTCCGGGATGTATGCCAACCTGACCTCCGGCGCCAAACACCTCTCCGAGGCCTACATCTCACCTGCCTATGCGCGCCCGGACGCAATATGGATCGCGCGCTGGGACGCCAACACGACGCTCACCGGGTGGGCCGGCATCCCCAATGCGCAGTGGTCCAACCATCAGCGCGGGAAGCAGTATCAGGGCGACCATGACGAGACTTACGGCGGGGTCAAGATCAACATCGATAGCGACCGCTTCGATGCGCCCGTCGCCACAGTGAGCTACCCGTATCAAGTCACGAGCGCAGTCCGTCTCAATGGCCGAAGCGGCCCGACCACCTCAGCTCCGCTTGTGGCGAGCTACGCGGTCGGCGCGACGGTGCCAGTGGTCTGTCAGGCCGCTGGTCGCAAGGTCGGAACCACCTCGGTGTGGAGCAAGCTGGCCGATGGCAACTACGTCACAGACAACTACCTCAGCACGCCCTCGAAGACCACCTACAGCCCTCCGCTGCCACGCTGCACCTACCCCTTTCAGGTCACCGTGCCAACGCTGAACCGGCGCACCGGTCCGGGTGCTCGCTATCCCATATCTGGCACTCTCTCCAACGGTGCCCTGGGTTGGGTGACCTGCCAGCGCTCGGGCTCCAAGGTCGGAACGACGTCGGTCTGGGACAAGCTGGACGACGGCATGTACCTCACCGACTTCTATCTGGAGACGCCCAGCAAGACGACATACAGCCCGCCCCTCCCCCGTTGCTGACATGCAGAAATTGGGCGCATTTCGGGCTCTTGGGGCCACTCCGCCGCACTTAGTTGGACTCCGCGCCATCTCCAGATGCGGCGGAGTCCAAGTAAATGGTGCGGAGTGAGATCGTCGTATAGCACAACGTCAGCGTTTGTGTGGTGGCACTGGCTCACCGAAGATGAACCTCCGGCCAAACCGAAGCTCTTGCCCCGTGCCCCTGCATCGCGAGCAGACGTGATGGGCGTGGTCAGCCACCCACCCTTTGATCTTTGGTTTGTTGTTGCACCTTGAGCACTTCACCCACGGGTTCAGCTTCAACGACGCCACATAGAGCAAGAACGCAAGGACCGCAAAGACCACCAGGTAGGACACCGCTGTTCAACCCCTGTCAGCTCTGAAACGAGTTCTAGAACCGTATGTGTTGACACTACGCCCGCGCCCCAGCCTTGGGCGCTGCCGGGCACTGGCTCGACACTTAATCGAATCTATGTTCCAATAGGCGCGTGAGGTGGGATGGTCAAGAGATCTCCAGAGAGGCTCCCCGAGATTCAGCCGCCCTGCCAGGACTGGACCGGCTGCACAATCTCGTGCGTTCGGTACGCACGCCTGAATTCGCTGGCATCACTTTCCACGAGGTCTTGGCAAAGTCGGCGCTGAACCGCGTACCAGGTGCGGCCGCGCTCCCGTTCAACTGGACGGTCAACCCCTACCGCGGCTGCAGTCACGGCTGTGTCTACTGCTTCGCACGCAACACCCACACTTATCTCGATCTGGACGCAGGCCAGGACTTCGACCGGCAGATCATCGTCAAGATCAACATTGGTGACGTGCTGGCCCGGGAGCTACGCCGCCCGACCTGGACCCACGAGTCGGTGGCACTCGGGACTAACACCGATCCGTATCAGCGGGCCGAAGGTCGCTATCGGCTGATGCCGGGAATCATCGCCGCATTGGCCGGGTCCGGCACACCGTTCTCGATCTTGACGAAAGGCACCACGACACGGCGGGATCTGACGCTACTGGCCGTGGCCAGCCGGGCAGTACCGGTCAGCATGGGCGTATCCATCGCGCTCATCGATGAGAACACCCACGCTGCACTCGAGCCTGGTACGCCGACGCCGAGAGCGCGGCTCGAGCTGGTTCGCGCCATCGTGCAGGCAGGTCTGCCCTGCCAGGTGATGGTGGCGCCGATATTGCCGATGATCACCGATAGCGACGGGCAGATCGATGCCCTGCTCGCGCAGATTGCCGCCGCGGGTGCCACCGGCGCCACGGTGTTCGCGCTGCACCTGCGCCCGGGCGCTCGGGAGTGGTTCTTGCGCTACCTCGGCCGGCATCACCCCAAGCTGCTCCGCCCATATGCCGAGCTTTACCGGAAGGGTTCCTACGTCACCCGACGCTTACGCTGCCGACCTAGCGCGCCGATCTTCGGTGCTGCTCCGCAAGCACGGTCTGAACCGCAGGGACAGCGTGCTGCGAATACCCGACACGCGTACGACACCAATCCCGCCACACCCTGCCCTAAGCGAGCCCAGCCTCTTCTGAGACCACCTACCTGCAACGGATGCAGAATCTTGCCAGCGTTGTCACCGCAGGTTGCGGAAGAAGGCGCGAAGATCCTCGGTCAGCAGCGCTGGTTCTTCCATGGCCGCGAAATGTCCGCCCTCGGTGTGCTCGTTCCAGTACGCCATCTGGTGCTGCGGGTCCATGAAACGCCGCATGATGGGTTCGGTGTTGAACACCACCCAGGCGCTCGGTACGCCGGACGGGGCGATCCAATCCAGATCCGAGTGCTCGGCCTCTGACAGGAACCGGGCCGCACTGGCGCCGCTCCGGGTGAACCAGTAGAGACTGACGTTGGTCAGCAGCTGGTCCCGATCCACTGCCTCGTCCGGTGTCTGCGACGCTGGGTTGGTCCACGTCTGGAACTTCTCGACAATCCAGGCGAGCTGCCCGACCGGAGAGTCAGTCAGAGCTGCTCCGATCGTCTCGGGCCGATGGCCCTGCAAATCAAGGTAGCCGCGCTCGGCGCGCCAGGCCGTACGCTCCTGCTCGACCCGCGCTCGCTCCTCCTCGGTGAGATGGTCTGGGACCGGAAACTGCTCCCCGGCCAACCCCAGCGAACCGGGATCGGTGACCACGAGGGTGCCAACCACATGCGCGGCGTCGGTCGCACCGAGGCGACCGCTGACGCCCGCTCCAATGTCCCCACCATGGGTGCCGTAGCGCGAGTATCCCAGCTGAGCCATCAGTTCCGCGAAGGCCGCTGTGGTCCGCCCGAGCTCCCACCCGGTCTGCCGTACCGGAGTGGAAAACCCGAAGCCGGGCAGCGACGGGATAACCAGATCGAAGGCGTCCTGGGGATCGCCCCCGTGGGACCTTGGATCACTGAGCGGGCCGATCAGGTCAGTGAACTCGACTACCGAGGAAGGGTAGCCGTGGGTGATCAACAGCGGCAGCGCGTTTGGCTCGGGAGAGCGGACGTGCAGATAGTGGATTGGCTGCCCGTCTATCTCGGCGATGAACTGCGGAATCTCGTTGAGTCGGGCCTCCTGAGCTCGCCAGTTGAAGCTGTGGCGCCAGTAATTGGTTAGCTCCTGGAGGTAGGGCAGAGGTACGCCGCGACCGAAGTCTGTGCGGCTGTCTGGTGCGGGCTCGGCCCAGCGAGTCGCGTCGAGGCGGCGGTGGAGGTCATCCAGCTCGGAGTCGGTGATCTCGATCTGGAACGGTCTGAGCACGGTAGCTGTTGTCATGCCACCACGCTAGAAGCAATTGCGGAAGAATATGTTCCTCGATTGCTGAAAGACTCGGATATTATGTGGCAAACATCGACGCGCCTGCTTCAGCTGCTTGCCATGCTGCAAGCGCGCCGAGACTGGTCCGGGAAGGACTTGGCGTCCCGGCTCGCGGTGAGCACCCGAACCATCCGGACCGATATCGAGCGACTCCGGACACTGGGCTATCCGGTGGACGCAACGCCTGGGGTGGGAGGTGGGTACCGCCTCGGCCAGGGAACGACCATGCCGCCGCTCCTGCTTGATGACGAAGAGGTGGTCGCAGTCGCCGTCGGACTCCGTACCACTCCTGGCTCCGGCGTCACGGATATCGAGGAGGCGTCGCTGCGAGCGCTGGTCAAGCTCGAGCAACTCATGCCATCACGGCTGCGGCATCGGATCGACGCGCTGCGGACCGCAACTGTGAGCGTCCCCGGAACCGGCCCAACCGTGGATTCTGAGGTTCTGGGCGCGATCGCTGGCGCTATTCGAGCCAGCGAGCGGCTGCGCTTCAGCTACGTCGACCACGACGGCAACCAGACCGTGCGGACCACCGAGCCAGAGCGCCTCGTTGCATGGGGCCGCCGTTGGTATCTGCTTGCCTGGGACGTTGACCGGAATGACTGGCGCATTTTTCGAGCGGACCGAATCACACCCAAGACGCCGACCGGCCCCCGATTCAAGCCACGGACCCTTACCGATGATGAGGCATCCAGGTATGTGCAGCGCTCCGCTGGCACTGCGACCTGGCGATATCGCGCCCGAATTCGCATCCACGCGCCAGCCGATCAGACAAGGGCGTTGCTCCCTCTGGCAGTGTCGGTCTCGCCGGACGGACCCGATCGCTGCATCATTCAGGTGGGCTCTGACACTCCACACCAGCTTGCGCTTTACATCGGACTGCTGGACACCGACTTCGACATCCTTGACCCACCGGACCTTGCCGAAGCCTTCATCCGCCTCGCGGAGCGCTACCAGCGAGCGGCCAAGGCTTTGGGCAAGTAGCACCGGCCCCGGTTTTGCATCACCAGTAACCCGAGAAGCGCCTTATTGGACGCAGTTCGACACGCTGGTGATGCAAATTCAGGGCCGGCGCTTACTTCAGAGTGATGTTGGGCATCCGCAGCGCAGCGTCGGCTGGCAACCCAAGTGCAGCGGCGACGTCGCCAAGGCCCGGCCATTCAGTGCGGACCCAGGTCCGCGGATCCTCACTGTTCTTCGGCCGACTGAGCCGCGCCAGCGGCGGAATCCGGATGGCACCCAGTACGGGCGCATCCTCGGGCAGGTTCGCACGCTTCCGCGCAATCCGGACTGCGTCACGGAGGCCGCCCAGTTCATCGACCAAACCGGCCTCGAGGGCGTCCCGGCCCGTCCATACACGGCCCCGAGCGACAGCTTCAATCTCGGTCACCGGACGGTTTCGTCCAGCGGCCACTTTGCCCACGAAATCGTCGTAGATGGCGTCGATGGTGACGGCGAAGCGTGCCCGCTCGTCCTCGCTGAAACCCTGCCGGAAGGAGTACATCAAGGCCCGAGCGCCCTGCTGCACGGTGCCTCTAGTGACCCCGGTGCGTTCCAGCAGGCCATTCACCACGAACTTGCCGGCGAATACCCCAATCGAGCCGGTCAAGGTCGCGGGCAAGGCCACAATCACATCAGCTGGGCACGAAACGTAATACCCGCCGGACGCCGCGACGTCGCCCATCGAAACCACAACTGGCTTACCGGATTCGCGCAGCCGGAATACCTCCCTCCAGATCACATCCGACGCCACTGCAGAGCCTCCCGGCGATTCGACCCGGAGTACGACAGCCTCAGCCCGATCGTTGTCGTGAGCAGCACGGAGCTGGGCTGACACGGTGTCGCTGCCCGCTTGGCGACCCAACGGACTACGCCGTGTCCGGCCGCTCACGATCGCACCTCGAACATCGACGACGGCAACGTGACCGCGGCGGTGAGGCGGTGGGGCAAGCTTGCGGCGGGGCCGCCACCGATCGGCGAACAGCAGCTCAGGCTCTCCACCGGTACGAGCGCGCATCTTGTCGTAGACCTGATCACGGTAGCCGAGTCGGTCCACTAGGCCGACGCCTTGTGCCTCAGGTGCAGTCCGAGGGCCGGTGTTGATCAGCTCGCGTACCCGATCACGATCCATCCCACGGGCATCGGCGATGGCCTGCACGGCATCGTCGAAGACCGATTGGGTAAGCCGCTCCAGCGCCTCGCGGTGCGCCGGGGTGTATTCGGTACGCATCACGAGGTCGGCCGCATTCTTGTACTCATGGCGTTGCTCCACCTGTGGCTCAACGCCAAGCCGGTCGAGCGCGCCGCGGAGGAAGGTCGTCTCGATGCCGACACCGAGCAGGTTGACTCCCCCACCCGGCTGGAGCCACACTTCGCCGAACGCCGTCGCCAAGACGTAGGCCGCCATGTCATGGGCCGACCCTTCGCCAAAGGTCTCCGCCCATGCCAGCGTCGGCTTGCCACTCGCAGCGAACGTCTGCACGCCGAGCCGCAATTCCTGCATGGTCCCCCACGGCCAGACACCGCCCACCTTGGCAATCAGCCCGACGACATGCCGGTCCTCCGCGGCGTCATGGAGGGCGCGCAAGGTGGGGCGCAGCAGCCGGCGTCCGCGGGCGCGCAATCGGGCAAGCGGGTCGTCTGCCTCGGGGGCAACGAGAGGCGCAGTCAGGTCAAGTTCGAGAAGCAGGTTTGGCCGTCGGCCGGGAAGTTCAACCATGGCGTCAACCGTAGGCCCTCGCCAGCCGGCGCCTCGCGAGGTGTAGGTCAAGCTGTGATCGGCCGCGGTGCGTCGAGCGGAAACCCGCAGCTCAAATGAATGATGACTGTTCGACACAGGCGGCGTACTCAGTCGCAGCCTGCTCTTGGCTCACGCTTCCGCTGATCAAACCGATATTGAGGACCTCGAGCCGTGCGCGTATGGTCTCCGCCCGGGAAATGTTTTCGCCAACGCTGTTTGATTTCTGCAATTGAGTCACGACGGCTGCAACGAGGGAGCAGACAGCGGCGAGGACGCAGAGGGTCCGCCATACCGGCGTCGGAACGCCCGGGATAATAGCCGGAGCGCCGGCCAAGGCCGTTGCCAATGCGCCCGCCACTATGGCCACATTGAGCAGGCGTCGCTGTCGCGTCCGCGCGTTACCCAAATACGTCGCCACTTGATCGCGAGTGCGTTGAATCAAAGATGACAAGTCGCCACCCGGCGGTCTGTATTGACCCTCAGGGACAAATCCTCCGTTAGACATCACGGACTCCTTTGGCAACGAGCAGCGAAAATGAATTCTATCGACTCATGCACTATCTACGACTAGACACTTTGCGCATCTAAAGCAGGCAATCGCACCATCGCAGCAGGCAAGTCAGGTCGCCCGACCAACTATGTCATTCCATAATTCGGTCGACCGAGTAGGCCGAGGCCTGGATATGGAACAGCTCGGCGTACTGACCACCAAGGGCCACCAACTCGTCATGGGTGCCCTGCTCGACAACTCGGCCATGATCAAGAACGTAAATCCGATCAGCAGTCCGTACTGTAGAGAACCGGTGAGAGATGATCAACGCGCTGCGACCGCGCAGCACCTCATGCAGCGAGGAGAACAGCTCGTACTCCGCTCGCGCATCGAGCGCAGCCGTCGGCTCGTCGATGATCACCAGCGGCGCATTGCGATAGAACGCGCGCGCAATGGCGACCTTCTGCCACTGCCCCCCAGAGAGCTCGTGTCCGCCGACGAATCGACGAGACAGCGGTGTCTGGTAGCCGCCCGGGAGTGCCAACAGAAATGAGTCGGCATCGGCGATCTTCGCCGCCTCGCGGATTGCCACATGATCGATTTCGTCGTCCGGTCGAGCCACGGCAATGTTCTCCTCGGCACTGAGCGCGTACCGGACGAAGTCCTGAAAGATGATCGCCACCCGCTTCCGGAACAGATCCGGCCGGAAGGTGCTCACGTCGACACCGTCCCACCTCACCGCGCCACTGCCGGGCTCGTACAAGCCAGCCATCACCTTCGCCAGCGTGGTCTTGCCCGAGCCGTTCTCCCCTACCAGAGCGACCACCTCACCCTGGTTGATCTCGATGCTGGCGGCCTGCAGGGCAAGCGCGCTGCGTCCGGGATAGGAGAAGCTCACCGCATCAGCTCGGATCCGCTGGAAGTCTGCCGGTGGCGCGACCTCGCGCGACCCGGCTTCTGCTGCCGGTGCCAAGGTGAGGAAGCCGTCCAAATCATCGATGAACTGCCCAGATTCAAAAACCGCCTGTACGCCGCTGAGGCCGGACTGAACTTGACTGGCCAGCAGCCGGATCGCGACCAGCGCCGCGCCGGCTTCAGCGATGCTCAGGCGGCCGGTCGAAATCAGCCACCCCAGCAAGAAGAAGGTCAGCGCTAAGAGGACGGTAGAGCCGAGGCTGCCAACCGCACCGAGCCTCGAGCGGTGCCAGAGGTGCTGAGCAAGATCACGAAGGTAGTCGGCATACAACGTGTTCAAGCGGGTACCGAAATTGCGCGCGAGACCGAACGCCCGCACTTCCTTGGCCTCGTCCCGGCCGGTCTGTACCCGAGCCAGGTAGATCCGCAGGCGCATCGATTGCGTCTGCCGAGCCAGAAAGTCCAGCTCCAGCTGGCTCTGCCGCTTGCTCGTCAGCAATACCGGTACGCCTCCGACCAGAAGCAGCGGCAGCAACGCGGGATGGATCAAGACAATCGCGATCACTAACCCAGCACTTGCGGCCGCTGACCCCACCGTCGCCACCAAGCCATGGGTGATCTGATACGGACGGGTCAGAGCATTGGCTTGAACCCGCTGCAGGCGATCGTAAAACCTTGCTGATTCGAATTTCCGCAGGTCAACGCGGGTGGCAACTCTCAATACCCGCTTCCACATGACGGCGACTACTAGCTCACTGGCGTAGCGCCCGAGCCCTACCTGCACGGAGGCGATAACCGCAGTGACGGCGGTCAGGCCGGCCAGCAGCAAGACTGGCTGCACCAGACGCCAAAGATCTCCAGTGTTGCCCGAGATTTCCAGCACGGCCGTCAAAGCCAACTGAACCGCAAAGATCTGCAGTGCGAGGGCAATCGCGTTCAGTAGCTGCAGCCCAATCAGGGCAACGAATGGGGCACGCGCAGACTGCCAAACTATGGACAAGCTGCGTGCCATCAGACGGGTGAGCCGGCCTATCGACTTTTGCTGGTCCTGCGCCGGAGTCGCGAGGTCCATCGGGTCGATTTCACTCACGGATGCATCGTAGGGTTGCTGGAACGCGTGCGTGGCGAGTTACGGCGAAGCCGGATTGCCCTGCGGCGCGACTTTGCGCGACGGCGTAGTGGGAAAGGGTGAGGAATGGGCAACGGAGCCGATACAGGTCGCGAACACGGACCGCGGTCGCCGGAACAGATCCGCAATGTCGTGCTCGTTGGGCCGGCGGGCGTCGGCAAGAGCACGCTTTTCGAACGATTGATAGCAGCGCGGGTTCCAGGTCGCCATCAACGGGGCGAGCCCGCCCCATCGCAGTCGTTGGGTGCCGCGTCGATCGCCAGCGGTGAGGTGATGATCAACCTGCTGGACACCCCCGGCAACCCCGACTTTGTCGGCGAGGTGCGGGCTGGGCTGCGGGCGGCCGACGCTGTCTTGTTCGTGGTATCGGCCAGTGACGAGATCGACGACGCGACTCGGATGCTGTGGCGGGAGTGCGAGGCGATGAAGATGCCTCGAGCGATCGCGGTAACCAAACTCGAGCAGTCCCGAGCCGACTTCGAGGAGTCCATGGCTCGTTGCCGCCAGGTCTTCGGCGACGTCCAGCCGCTCGGCGTACCACTGATCGAGAATGGCCACGTGGTCGGCGCGATCAATCTGCTGCGTCGCAGCGTCACTGACTATCGCAGCGGTGAACCGATGTCACGGGAGCCTGACGAGACCGAAGCCGCGATCATCGAGGAGAACTGGGATCCCTTGATCGAGTCGATCATCGAGGAGTCCGAGGACGAGACACTTCTCGACCGGCACCTCAGCGGCGAGCCGATCGATCTGGACATCGTTTTGCCCGATCTGCGGGCGGCGATCGCCACAGCGCGGTTTTTCCCGATCATTCCCGCGCACGCGCCAACCGGGATGGGCATTGAGGGGCTATTCGAGCTATTCGAGCAGGGATTCCCGTCCCCCGCATCGTCGCCCATACCGGCGGTCTACACAGCAGCCGGCCAGCCGTTCGGGCCATTGACATGCGACCCTGGCGGCCCGTTGGTGGCAGAGGTGGTGCGGACCACCAGCGACCCCTTTGTCGGTCGGCTCTCTTTAGTCCGAGTCTTCTCCGGCACTCTCAGCCCTGACACGCCGCTGCACGTCTGCGGGCACCTGCAGCAGTTTGCAGCCCACCATGTCAACGGTCATGCCGATCATGACAGCGACGACGAACGAGTCGGGCCGCTGTCAGCCCCGCTTGCCGATGACGCCCGGGCGAAGCCGTACGCCATCGCAGGTGATCTTGTCCTGGTGTCCAAGCTGGCAGCTGCGGAAACCACTGACACGCTGTCCGGCAAGGCGCGACCTGCGCTCGTGGAACCCTGGCTACTGCCCGAGCCTTTGCTGCCGGTCGCAGTCCACGCCATCTCTCGCACCGATGAGGAGAAGCTGGGATCTGCGCTGCAGCGGCTGGTCGCTGAGGACGTCACGATGCGTCTGGAGCACAATCCGGAGACGCATCAGGTGGTGATCTGGGCTATGGGGCCGGCGCATGTGGACAAGGTGCTCAATGCCCTGCGTGACTCCTGGCACATCCAGGTCGAGGTGGAGCCGGTGCGTACGTCCCTCCGCGAGACCTTCGTACGTCCCACCAAGGCGCAGGGGCGGCTCGTCAAACAATCCGGCGGGCACGGCCAGTACGCGGTCTGCACGATGGAGATCGAGCCGCTGGAACGCGGTGCTGGGTTCGAGTTCACTGAACGAGTGGTTGGCGGAGCGGTGCCCCGACAGTTCATACCGTCGGTGGAGAAGGGCATCCGCAGCCAGCTGCCCAAGGGCGTCCTCGCCGGGTATCCCCTGGTTGACGTGCGGGTGACGCTGGTCGACGGCAAGGCACATTCGGTCGACTCTTCCGATATGGCGTTTCAGACGGCAGGGGCGATGGCCCTCCGCGAAGCGGCCAATGAGTCGACCGTTGCCCTCCTGGAGCCGATCGACAAAGTGGAGATCACCGTTGCCGACGACTCGGTCGGGTCGGTGCTGGCCGATCTGCGCGGCCGCCGCGGCCAGGTGCACGGCACCGAAACAGCCCCCGACCTGCCCGGTTACGCCGTCATCCATGCCGAGGTACCGGCTCACGAGCTGAGCCGGTACCCGATCGACCTGCGCTCGGTTTCCCATGGCACCGGCACGTTCAAGCGCTCGTTCGTGCGTTACGACTACATGCCGGCTGCGCTAGCCCGAGAGCTGACGTCCGCCTGATCGATCGTTTCGACGACTGTGATGGAAGACGTACGGTCTGAGGCGCTCCAGGCGGGCCGTTTCGACGGCTGTGATGAGAAACGTACGGCGGGGATGATCACATCGACCTGGTAGCCGTACGCCGCGGACTGCCGGTGCTCGACCGCTACGCCTACCTGAACACCGGCTCGTTTGGCCCGCTCCCGCGCGCGACGGTAGCGGCCATGCAAGCGGTGGAGCGCCGCGAGCTGGAGGAGGGCCGATCGAGCAGAGCGTACTTTCATCAAGTCCTCGACGAACGTGAGGTGCTCCGCGCCGAGCTGGCGGGCTTGCTGGGGACACATCCGGAGCGAATCGCCCTCACCAGCTCGACGACCGAAGGATGCAACATCGTGTTGCGCGGCCTCGGCATCGGCCCAGGCGACGAGGTCGTGACGACCGATTCGGAGCACCCCGGGCTTTTCGGTGGATTGGTCGCCTCCGGCGCCACGCTTCGCATCGCGGCGATTCGCGAGCGTCCCACCGCCGAGATCCTCTCGACGATCCAGGCTCAGATCACACCTCGGACGCGCCTCATCGCTATCTCTCACGTCTCGTGGCTGAATGGCGCCGTCCTGCCCGTGCGCGAGCTGGCCGGGCATGGCGTCCCGCTGCTTGTCGACGGAGCGCAAGGCGCAGGCGCTATCCCTGTCGATGTCGAGGAGCTTGGCGCCGATTACTACACGGTGTCGGCACAGAAGTGGCTCCTAGGGCCCGCCGCGACTGGAGCGCTCTATGTCGCCCCGGAACAGCTCGAAAACTGCCGCGTCACATTCCCCTCCTACTTCTCATGGGAGCTTCCCGACTACGAGTTCCGCAACGGAGCCGCTCGCTTCGAAGGCTCGTGGACGCCAGCCGCGTCGATCGCCGGGCTCCTCGCTTCGCTCGCGTTCGCGGCAGAGGCCGGAGACGACCGCTTTGCGTGCGCGCGCAAGGCGGCCGAACGCTGCCGTGCGCTGCTCCTGGAGCATGGCGCCGACGTAGTCACCGAGCCCGACCAGGCGACCCTGGTCTCCTGGCGAGCCGATGAGCCGGAGGCCCTTGTCGACCGCCTCGCCGCGCAGAAGATTGTCGTACGTGCCCTTCCGGGCACCGGCCTGGTTCGCGCGTCATGCGGCTACTGGACGAGCGATGAAGACCTCGAACGAATGATTCGATGGCTTAGATCCCATTGATCATCGGCTGAACAGCGAACAGCCAGGCGCTCCCAGAAAGTACTGACATATTGCGCACCTGAATCGATTCAGACAAGCCGTTCGCCACCAGTCCTTTTGCGTGAGTGCCCCGGAGATATTGCTTACAGGGTAGAAAATTTCGCACCGCTCTGATCTTGAACACTTCTCAGGGAGTTTTTCGTTTTTTGGATACGTAGAGGCTTGCTCACCGGGAGCATTCGTGGTTATCTGCGGTTGTGGCCAAGAAGCGCGCCACAACCTGAAAGTTTCATGACGAAAGGGTGGCGCGCTCATGGCGAACTCCCCTCTTTCTGCAATCCCTTCTCATCACCGCTCGGCTCGTGAGGAGCTCGCCGAACGTACGCGCGAGTTGCTCGTCGAGGCCGAGACAGCAGGCCCCGCAAGGCGCCAACAGATCCTTGATGAGGTGGTCAGCTCACATTTGTGGCTGGCCGAGAGGCTTGCCCGCCAGTTCCTGCATCGCGGAGAGGACGAGGAGGATCTCGTCCAGGTCGCCTACACCGGACTTGTCGAGGCCTGCTTGCGCTTCGATCCTCACCAAGGTTCATTCGTGGGCTTCGCGGAGCCGACCATCACCGGAGTGCTCAAGCGGCACTTTCGTGACCATGGTTGGACCGTTCGGCCGCCGCGTCCGACCCAAGAGCTCGCATCGATCATCTGGCGACGGTGGCCGACGTTGGTTCAGGAAATGGGTGCGTTGCCCTGCGCACAGGATCTCGCCCATGAGCTCGGGGCGCCTGTGAGCGCGGTGCAGCAGGCGCGCTTGGCGAGTGAGGGCTACACCGCCTCGTCGATCGACTCAGCCATGTCTCGAGGAGTCTGCTTTTGCTCCACCGAGGCAGAAGACGACATCGACCGGACCGAAGCCCGACTCATCGTCGAGCGAGCGATTGCGCAGCTGGACGAGTCCGAACGCCGGCTCATCTGGCTGCGCTACTTCGAACAACGCTCGCAATCTGACATCGCCCACGAACTCAGCATCAGCCAGATGCAAGTTTCCCGGTTGCTATCGCGGCTGCTGCTCAAGTTGCGCAGCATCATTGGCACACCTGCCGAACTCGCCGCCGCCTCGTAGCCCGCTTACCACGGTTTGCTGACGCTCTGCACAGGCTCAGAGCGTCAGCAAGTAGCGTTAACCAGGCTTCCGACAAGGCTAGAACCGGACCGCTGGCGCTGCCCAACCGTCGCCCATTGGACGAGGCCCACAAGCGCATACCGGGAGTAAAGTCGAGATTGTCCAGCTTGGACAAGAAAGTCCCCCGCCTGGTCGGCCTTGACGCACGAACGAGTCGGCGGAAGGGAAGGCGAGATGAGCTCCACTGCCGACCCGACAGCAGCGGGCGTTTCTGAAGTAGTCGGCTGTCGTGACGTTGTCGTAGTCGGCGCCTCGGCCGGCGGTATTGAGAGCCTGACTGCGTTCGTACGCGAACTCGAGCCAGACCTGCCTGCCACGATCTTGGTGGTGCTGCATGTTCCGGCTTCCGGGGCGAGTGCACTGCCCCGCATCTTGGAGCGAGCCGGCACGCTGCCGGTCGACGTCGCCGTCTCCGATCAAGAGCTGCAGCCGGGCCGGATAGTGATCGCCCCACCCGATCACCATCTGGTCGTCGTCGACAACCACCTGCGTAACACCCGCGGCCCTCGGGAGAACGGCCACCGTCCGGCAGTCGACGTCTTGTTCCGCAGTGCCGCTCGCGCCTGCGGCCCCAGGGTCATTGCCGTCGTGTTGTCGGGCTCGCTCGACGACGGTACGGCTGGGGCGATTGCCGTCAAGGAGCGCGGCGGGCTGGTGCTCGCTCAAGATCCCGCCGACGCGGCCTACCCAGGCATGCCGGAATCGACGATCAACCACGTCGAGGTCACCGAGATTGCCACTGCCGGCGAGCTCGGTGCCGTGGTTACCCGGCTCTGCCGTACCCCGGCCATTCCGAAGGAGGAGATCGCGGTCCCCGACCTGGTGATGGCGGAAGTGGAGATGGCCGGAGTGACAGACATCATGACGGCCTCGGACGAGCCCGCTGGTCAGCCGGCTGGATTCGGCTGTCCGGAGTGCCACGGCGCCTTGTTCAAGATCGAGAATGGCGGCCTTTTGCGCTTCCGCTGCAGACTCGGCCATGCCTGGTCATGGCACGCTCTGCTGCTCGAGCAGGGGCAGGCGCTGGAGAACGCACTCTGGATGGCCTTGCGCACCTTGGAGGAGAAGGCGGATCTGAACCTGCAACTTGCCGAACGCGCCGGCGCCCGAGGCAGCGCGTGGTCCCACGAACGGTTTACCGAGCAGGCGTACGAGGCGACGCGCTCTGCGGCTCTGGTGCGGCGGCTGCTGGAGAGCCCCACGGATGCAGCCGGAGTCGAGATCGATCCCGGCGTAGAGTCGGCACACCATGTCTGATCAGACATCAGTCGAGGAGACGGCTGAGCCTGATGAAGCTCAGCTCCTCGATGATCCCAGCTTCGAGAAGTTGCTGCAGTTCCTGCGCGACAGCCGATCGTTCGACTTCACGGGGTACAAGCGGCCCAGCCTGATGCGCCGGGTCCGGCACCGGATGCGCGAGATCGGCACCGATTCCTTCGAGGATTACCAGGACATCCTGCAGCTCCAACCGAGCGAGTTCACCGAACTCTTCAACACGATCTTGATCAACGTGACCAGTTTCTTCCGGGATCCCGAAGCCTGGGAGCACCTGCGCACTGAGATCCTGCCGAAGGTGTTGGAGGCGAGCGGCGGCGGCCACCTCCGGATCTGGAGCGCGGGATGTTCGGCTGGGCAGGAGGCTTACACGATCGCCATGCTGCTGCACGAGGAAATGGGCAGCGGCTTCCGGGAACGGGTCAAGATCTACGCCACTGATGTCGACGAGGATGCGCTCAACTACGCACGGCAAGCCAGCTACACCGAGCGCGAGATGCGGGGATTGCCCGAGTCCTATCGCGGACGGTACTTCGACCTCGTCAATGGCCGTCACGTGGTCACCCCGGATCTGCGACGCAGCGTGATCTTCGGTCGTAACGACCTCACCAGTGACGCACCGATCTCCCGCATCGACATCCTGCTGTGCCGCAACACACTGATGTATCTCAATGCCGAGACTCAAGCACGAGTGGTCAGCCGACTGGGCTTCGCACTGCGGCCAGATGGCGTGCTCTTCCTGGGCAAAGCCGAGATGTTGCTCAACCATGCGACGGCTTTTCGTCCCAGTGACCTCAAGCGGCGATTCTTCCGGCGGGTCAGCGGCGACGTCATCGATGCCGCGGGGTTCGGCGCGCTGGCACGCAACCCAGCACGCGAGAGTGTCTCAGACCACGCTGCGCGGCTGCGCAAGGAGATCCTGCAGACCAACCCCGTCGCGCAGATCGCTGTCGGGACAGACGGCCGCCTCGCTATGGTCAACAATCGCGCCGAAGCGATGCTGGGGCTGTCGGATCGTGATCTTGGTCGGCCTTTCCAGGACCTTGACATCTCTTATCGTCCCCTGGAGCTGCGGTCTCAACTGGCGGCGGTTACCGAAAGCCGCGCGCCGGTTTGGCTGCGTGAGGCGGAGTGGCGCCGTAATGGGCCGGAGGCGGTCTATGTCGACGTGAACCTGGTGCCGCTGCTCGACACCAGCGGTGAGGTACTCGGTGTGTCGATCAGCTTCACCGACGTGACGCGCTTCCGACAGCTCCGGGTGGAAGTGGAGACAGCGAACCGGCAGCTCGAGCTCGCGTACGAGGAACTTCAATCCACCAATGAAGAGCTCGAGACGACGAACGAGGAACTGCAGAGCACTGTGGAGGAACTGGAGACCACCAATGAGGAGCTCCAGTCGACCAACGAAGAGCTCGAGACGATGAACGAGGAGCTGCAGTCCACCAACGATGAGATGCAGACCACTAACGAGGAACTGCGCGATCGCAGCATTGAGATCACCGACCTCAATGCCTTCATGGAATCCATTCTGGGAAGCCTCGAGGCCGCGGTGGTCGTACTCGACCGCGATCTGGTGGTGCAGGTCTGGACGCGTCAGGCACACGAGCTCTGGGGTCTGCGTACTGAGGAGACCGTCGGGCACCACCTGCTCAATATCGACAGCGGACTACCTACGGCCGAACTGCATCCTTGGCTACGCTCGGTGATCACCGGACAGCAGACCGCGATCGTCGGGCGTTCCCTGCATGCGGTGAATCGGCGGGGACGGGCCATTGACCTGCGCGTCACGGTGACAGCGCTGCAGGGCGAATCGGAGCAGCCGGCCGGGGCGTTGGTCTTGATGGAGGATGTCTCAAAGATCGGCCAAGCTGACGGGGCTAAGCGTTAGGGCGGGATCGTCGCCTCTACGACGACCGCCTATTCCGGCCGCTCGTCCAGCTGCGACGGGTGGCTCGACCACGCCCTGACTTGAGCACGCAAAGCAACGGCTCGGCTGGCGACCTCTTCGGCATAGCGCTCTTCAGCAGTCGCGGTCTGATCTTGGTCAGGTAGAGACACTTGGTGCTGCCCGGATGCCCTGCGCTGCATGTAGCGCAGCACCGCGGCTTGCTCCTCTAGTGCCGCGGCCGCGCCCCGGAGCTTCGTCTCAGATACGTCAGCCTGCGCTGCCGCAAGGGCCTGCGGGGCAAATTGATGTCCCAGGTGGCAACGGAAGTAGCTGATTTGCGGGAGATCAACTTGAGCCATGCCGCTACCACAATCAGGGCAGCTGAGTGGATGGAGCGGGGACTCGTCCTCGCGACGAAAGCCCGGATCGTCGCGGTCGACCAGGTCCAGGTCAGCCCCCATTCTGGCCTCGTCCACCGCCGGATCGCTCTGCAGCGACCGCGCCACATCCACCGAATCCCGGATCTGGTGAGCTAGTTCGCGTAGGGGAATGGCACGCGCTCCAGGTGCGGCGGCGAGCGCTGACCGCGGCATGCTGGCGAACTCAGCCTCGGCCGGATCCTGTACCAGAACCTGACCGCCGGCCTGCGCGACGAGGGCCGCGCCCACTGCGCCGTCATCGAGTGCACCGGATAGGACAACTGCGACGGTGCGCCTGGCCGCCCATTCGGCGGCGCTAGCGAACATCACGTCCACCGCCCGATGTCGATTGATGTGCCGGCTGGGGCTTAGCAAGGCGAGGCCAGCGCGAACGAACAGGTGCTGGCCTGGTGGAGCAATGTAGATCCGGCCCTGCTCGAGCACCTCCCTGTCTCGGACATGCATTGCCGGCAGCGGCCCCGCCCTCGACAAGATTTGCGGCAGCCGGGTCTGTTCGCCCACATGGATGGTGACCAGGACCGCGGCGGCTAGATCGCCGGGGAGGTCGCGAACGATCTGGACCAGCGGCTGGACGCTGCCAGCCGATCCGCCCACGGCGAGCACTACTCGATGACCAGTTTCGGGCTCGACCCCAGAAGTCATGAGCTGTACCGAGGTCGCTGCGGCCAAGTCTGCAAAGTCGTCATCTCCACTCGCGGAACCTTCACAATTCTTCGCGCCAGGTGATTGAACGGGTGCTGGCTGGGCAATACCCCGCCAGTGGCGTGCTGCACCATTCCTTGGATGAAATCTGGCCTTGCGGCGGATATGGCGTGGACCGAAACTCGTCGTAGAGTGCACTAAGGCATCGTCGAAAGGACGGTGAACTGATCCAAACCGTCTATCACGAGGAGTTCGACAGCCGCGATCCCGACGAGGCGCACGCGTGGCTCAGCAAGACATACGCGGACCACCACCTCAGGATTTCGGGAAGCAGCGAGGATTTCCTGTTCTCCTGCGACATCACCAGGCTCGACGGGATGTCGTTAGGGCGGATTGTGCACTCGATGGCGGTCGAGGTCGATGTCTTCGATGGTTTGCGCGATCTCTCGATCGTCGAGCACCGAGGCGGTGGCGCGGTGCGCGTCAGCATCGGGCCAGAGAGCGTCGACTTACGAGCTGGAGAATGCTTCCTGCTGCCACCCGATCGTCCGTATCAGGCCGCCTGGAACTCGGTACGGGCAGACCTGACAACGCTGTCGTTTGAGGACCTGCAACGGGATGCGTTAGGGCTGGTCGATCAAAAGACAGTCAACCTCGACTTCACACGTCCCGTCACCGCCGCTGCCGGCCGCCATTGGTCTCAGACCATCCGCTACGTGCAGAGTTTCGTCAGCAATAGCCCGCTGCTGGCTGCCGCTCCGCTGGCCCGGCGGGAGCTGGGCTGGTTGGTCAGTAGTGCAGTCTTGGCATGCTTCCCCAACTCGACGCTCGATGCGGAGTCACCCTCCTACGCTGGCGATACGCCGCAGCCGCTGCGTCGCGCGCTGGCTTTCATCGACGAACACGCGGGCGATCCCATCACACTTAACGAGATCGCCGTCGCCGCTCGACTCAGCCCGCGCGGTCTTGCAGGCCGCATTCCGCCGCCATCTGGATACCACGCCACTAGCGCAGCTGCGGACCGTTCGGATGGAGCGCGCCCACCTGGATCTGCAGCATGGCCAACCCGGCGACACGAGTGTGGCCGCGCTAGCCGCCCGCTGGGGATTCACCCATCTTGGCCGTTTTGCCGTCGAGTACCGCAGGCGCTACGGCCACTCCCCGAGCCAGACGCTGCGCACTTCATTAGCCTGAGCGTCGGCTCTCGGAGTCTTCGGTCGGCAGCCGGCCGCTCGATACCAGCCGTTGCGCGACGTCGCCGATTTTGCTCTGGGTGTCGCGGGCGGCCCGGCGGAGCCGATTGAAGGCGGTCATCGAATCCAGGCCGTCGCGAGCCATCAAGTAGCCAACGCCGCGCTCGATGATCACCCGATAGTCCAAGGCGTACTGCAGCTGGGCGGCCAGCTCGCCGGCATTTTCGGCGGCCACCGCGGCGGACAAGGTTGATTCGACGACATCGCGATAGCGAGCCAGCGCTTGGCACTCGTCGTCCTGCCAGATATGCGGCCGGTCATAAAACACGTCAAGGGTGCCGACGGTAATGGCACCGAGGCGCACCGGCAGACCCAGCACCGCGCGTACGCCGTGCGGGCGGAGCGCTGTGGCCAGATCGGGCCAGCGTGGCTCCGCGGTCACGTCGGTGCTCGCCACCACCGCGTTGTTGACGAATGCCTCAGTGCAGGGCCTTGCCCGGTCTCGCTTTCGGCTATTTCGAGCAGGCGGCCGGGCCCGTCGGACGCGGCGACATAGCGCGGAATGTTCTGCTCATCGGCCAGCATGATGCCGCTGCCGCTCACGCCGAAAAGGTCCACGCACGCCTCGGTCACATGCCGCAGGCCCTCCACAACACTGGTGCCCGGTTGGCCCAGAGTGGCGAGCCGGCGCAGGCTGGAAGCGAGGGCGTCGGGGTCAATCGCCATGGCCGGTCCGATTCAGGAGCATCGCGGGCGCCCGTGCCTTCCGAGATTGCGCTGATCATTGTGATCGATCATGGTCTACGCGCGGGAAAGCTGTCGAGCCGGATCACCGCAGAGGTTCTCGGATGGCCCGGTGCCCGTCTTCTCGCGTTTGGATGAGGCGTACGCCGTCCGGCAGATACTTCTCAATCGAGCTGAGAATCTCGACCTCCGTTGGGTCAAGTCGACCGCAGTGCGCATCGATCACCGCTTGGGCAATCTCCCGTACTTTGACATGGCCGTTCTGCGAAAGGCGCACCATCAGCGACCAGGCCCGGTCGGGACTGATCGCGAATCTCTGGGCGAGCAAACCAGTCGCCACTCCGATCTGTTGTCGCCGAGCTAACGCATCCCTGAGCTGTGCGATCTCGGCCTCCAACTCGGCCACTCGGGAAATGGTGTCTGGGCTCCTGGCAACCAAGCCAGCCGCTAGGTGCGGTGGTTGCGAGACCATGCGTCACCTCGATGACGTCAGGCCGCAGACACAGGGCGGATACCGATAGAGAGCCACTGCGAGTGTAGCCGCCCCTTGAAAGACTGCCGCGGTTCAGGGGGATCATTTTTGCCGGCGTGTGGCCGTACCGGATGAGCGCTGGAACTGGCCGGCGCAGCTCAGGGAACGGCCCCGCAGCATGGCTTCTCAGCTACGGGGCCTGGGTCGCGGCGATCCTAGGTTCCTTCCGCCACCCTGTCTGCGACTTACCCAATCGGCCGCCAAGCCAACGCCTTTGCCGGGATGAACCTGCGGCCATTGACCGCTCGCTTCGGCACAACGCCCGTCGGATCGATGTTGATCATGGCATTGAGGGGCGGCAGCCGCGTTGATCGTTGAGATGCGCTCAATGGATGATAGTCACGCCATGGGGCGCCATGTGAGCGTGATTGCCAACCGGTTTCTTACAGAGTTCTTCGTTTTTTGGATAGTTCGGGGGTTGTCGCAGAAACGGCGAGGGTGGTTACATCAGAAAGTGGCCGAGAAGCGCGCCAAACCCGTAGTTCGTTAACGAAGGGTGTCGCGCCCATGGTGCTGTCTGAAGTACACCTTGTCTTACCTACCGCGCAGATCTCGCGCGAAGAGCTCGCCGAACGTACCCACGACCTCCTCGTTGAGGCGCAGACAGCAGGACCGGCCAAACGCCAACGGATTCTCGATGACGTAGTGACTTCGCATCTATGGCTGGCAGAAACCCTGGCCCGCCGGTTCATGCATCGCGGCGAGGACCACGAGGACCTCCTGCAAGTTGCCTGCACTGGGCTGGTCGAAGCCTGTCAGCGATTCGACCCTGGCCAAGGCTCATTCGTCGGCTTCGCGGTGCCGACCATCACTGGCTTACTCAAGCGGCACTTTCGTGATCATGGTTGGGTGGTACGCCCGCCGCGACCAACCCAAGAACTCGCCTCAATCATCTGGCGGCAATGGCCAACCCTCGTGCAACAGATGGGTGCGCTGCCCCGAGCGCAAGATCTCGCCGAGGAGTTGGGCGAGCCGGTGGGCGCGGTGCAGCAGGCCCGCTTCGCTAGCCAGGGATATCGCGCATCCTCGATCGATGCGGCGATGTCACGAGGGATTTGCTTCTGCTCGGACGAGACCGACGAGGACATCGACCGTACTGAGGCGCGGCTGATCATCGACGAGGCCCTGGCACAGCTGAACGACGACGAGCGGCGACTGATCCAGCTGCGTTACTACGAGCAGCGCTCTCAGTCTGAGATCGCGGAGGAGATCGGTACCAGTCAAATGCAGGTATCGCGGTTGCTTTCCAAGCTGCTGGTCAAGATGGGCACCATCATTGGTGCACCGGAGAGGTTGCCTGCTGCGTCATAGGCACACAAGATCAAGTGCGGGAGGGCGGTTTGCCCAAACGGCCGCAGGGAATATCTGACGCATGAGCTTTGATCCTCGATACGCCATCGTGACAGCTTCGGACTCCGGCATCGGTAAAGCGACTGCGGTTGCCCTCGCCCAGAACGGCATGGATATCGGTATTACCTGGCACTCCGACTCCGAAGGCGCCGAAGCCACCGCCGAGGAGGTGAAATCCCACGGCCGCAAGGCTTTCGTCAAGCAGCTCGATACCACTGACTTGCCCTCCTGCGCCATCACCATCGATCTGCTGATTGATGAGCTCGGCGGACTCGACGTGTTTGTCAACAACGCAGGCACCGGAAGCGGGTCGCTCCTGGTGGACACCTCCTACGACGACTGGCGGCGCGTCATCGCCACCAACCTGGACGGCGCATTCGTCTGCATGCGGCAGGCCGCCAAGCATATGGTGAAGGCAGGCAACGGCGGTCGGCTGATCGCCGTCACCAGCGTCCACGAGCACCAGCCACGGGTCGGTTCCGGCTCTTATGACGCCGCCAAGCACGGCATCGGCGGACTGATCAAGACCTTCGCCCTGGAGCTGGGCGAGCACCAGATCACGGCAAACGCCGTTGCTCCGGGCGAGATCGCAACCCCCATGACCGGGCAGGAGGATCAGGATCCACATCAACAGGAGCGCCTTGGCATCCCACTCGGCCGGCCCGGCGACGCGCGTGAGATTGCGGCGGTGATCGCTTTCCTCGCGAGTCCGCAGGCCAGCTACGTGACAGGTGCGTCGTGGGTCGTAGACGGCGGCATGCTACAGATGGGCCCTCAGGCGGGCTCACATCTGACTAGCAACGATTGGCGCAAGGCGTGACGCGGAAATGAAGGCTGTTACCTGGCAGGGCCTTCGCGATGTCTCAGTAGAAGAAGTCCCTGACCCGGTCATCAAAGAACCCAACGACGCGATCATCAAGGTCACCAGCACCAATATCTGCGGGTCAGATCTTCACCTGTACGAGACCATGGGCGCGTTCATGAGTCCTGGCGATGTGCTCGGTCACGAAGCAATGGGGATCGTGCTTGAGGTCGGTCGCGATATCACCCAGATCCGCCCCGGCGATCGAGTCGTGGTGCCGTTCCAGATCGCCTGCGGGCGCTGCTGGATGTGCGAGCGATTCCTCTACACCCAGTGCGAGACGACTCAGGTACGCGGGGAAGGCAGCGGTGCCGCGCTCTTCGGCTATACGAAGCTGTACGGCCAAGTGCCCGGCGGCCAGGCCGAGTACCTCCGGGTACCGGAAGCGCAGTTCACCCACATCTTGGTGCCGGAGGGTCCGCCGGATGACCACTTCATCTACCTCTCTGATGTGCTGCCGACCGCCTGGCAGGCAGTGGAGTACGCAGCGGTGCCGGATGGAGGTTCGCTGCTCGTCTTGGGGCTGGGACCGATCGGCGATATGGCATGCCGGATAGCGCAACAGAAGTGGATCGACACGATTATTGCTGTCGACCTTGTCGATGCGCGGCTGGAGCGGGTGCGCGCCCGCGGCGTACAGGTGATCGATCTGCGGGAGCACGAAGATGATCTTCCCGATGTGGTACGCGAGCTGACTGACGGTCGCGGCCCGGACTCGGTCATCGACGCGGTGGGCATGGAGGCGCACGGCTCACCTGCCGCCGCTTTCGCCCAGCGCGTCACGGCGCATATGCCGGATGCGGTAACCGAGCCGTTGATCAAGAAGGCCGGACTTGATCGACTTGCCGCGGTCTATACGGCCATCGAAACCGTGCGCCGCGGTGGCACTGTCTCGCTGTCCGGGGTCTATGGCGGCATGGCAGATCCGATGCCGATGATGTCGTTGTTCGACAAACAGATTCAGCTGCGAATGGGCCAGGCGAATGTGAAGCGCTGGATCCCCGACATCATGCCGCTCTTGACCGAAGAAGATCCACTCGGCGTGCATGACTTCGCGACGCACCGGCTTCCGCTGCGCGAAGCGCCGGCGGCGTACGAGATGTTCCAGCAGAAGGCTGACGGCGCGGTCAAGGTCATGCTCAAGCCGTGGGCATGACGCTGTCTTTCTGATCATCAGCCGTCTCTTCGAACATGTTTACTTTGTAAGGCGCTGGGTACCCGACTCCATGAACGATCGATCCGATTGGAGAAATCTCGTGGCGAACTACACCGATCCGACGAGCCGGCCTGTGGACCCGGCCGTCAAGCAATCTCCCCCCCGCCTCGGTGAGGCCGTGCCGACGACCGGCACCTTCGCCGACTCCGAGGCAGAATATCCCAGAACCTCTGAATCCGAGGGGGGCTCCACCGTCGACACCGCCAAGAGCGAGGCGGGCAATATCAAGGACACCGCCTCCGGTGCCGCCTCCGACGTAAAGGACGTGACCAAGGGCGAGGTCTCGAATGTGGCCAGTGAGGCCAAGTATCAGGCCAGGAATCTGGTGGACCAGACGAGGTCCGAGTTACGCGGTCAGGTGGGTAACCAGCAGGCGCAGCTGGCATCAAGGCTGAACGGCTGGGCGTCTGAGCTGGGCTCGATGGCCTCGAAGTCTGACGATTCTGGACCGATGACCGATCTCGCCCACGAGGCTTCTCGCCGCGTCGGTGAGTTCTCCCACTGGCTGGACAATCATGAGCCCGCTGATCTGCTGTACGAGGTCAAGCGGTTCGCCCGTCGTCAGCCGGTCGCCTTCCTGGCTTTGGCGGCCGCGGCCGGCGTCGTTGCAGGCCGATTGACTCGGGGTGCGGTAGCCGCGAACACCAGTGTTGACTCCGACAAAGGAGACGTGACTCCGGCCCGGGCGTATGACAGCGATGCCTACGACCGGGGCGGTAATGACAGCGGCTTGGTAGACGGCGGCGGGTACGGTGCGCGTGGCTATGACCCGCGTTACGGCGAGGTCGCCGGTGAGACCAGCTATCAGGGCGGAGGCATACCGGCTCCTGGGCAGTACGCCGGTGGCACGGCGGCTCCTGGTGAGTATCCAACCTCGGACCCGGCCTCCACCAACATGACGCCCGCTACTGATGAGCCGTACTACCCGCCGCCAACAGAGGGCGAGGTACGCCGATGACCGACTACGCAGATCAGGCTCCGCCGCGACGTCAATATGACAGCATGCCGGAAACAGCCGGTGAAGATAAGAGCATCGGCGAGGCGATTGGCGATGTGACGCGGGACTTGTCGCTTCTGGTCCAGCAAGAATTGGCGCTGGCGAAGGCCGAAGTTAGCCAAACCGCCACCCGAGCGGGACAAACAGCTGGAATGTTCGCCGGTGCCGCAGTTGCCGCGTTCTTGTTCGTGGTCTTCTTGTCGCTCGCCCTGTGGGTAGCAATCAGCGACCGGACTGGGCCTGGCTGGGGAGCGGTCATTGTGGCTGTCATCTGGCTGGTGGCCGGCGTGGTGCTCTACCTGGTTGCCCGCGCCCAAATGAAGAAAATCAGCGGGATCCCGCAGACAACCGAGACCGTGCGCCAAGTTCCGAACGCACTCAAAGGACACGAGGAGAGAAACCTATGACTACCAGCAACGACCCAGATGAGATTCGAGCGGACATCGAACGGACCCGCGCGGCATTGAGCAACGACGTCGACGATCTGGCTGAGAGCGTCAAGCCCAAGAACGTGGCAGGACGTCAGGTCGGCAAGGTCAAGGAGGCTGCGAGCAACATCAAGGAGCGGGTCATGGGCTCCGATGATGACGATTACAGCGGCTCAGCGGTTGGCGCAGCTTCCGACAGGGCCTTTGCGGCACGGGAGGCAGTCAGCGACAAGACATACGCCGCGCGAGACACGGTCAGCGAGAAGGCCTCCGAGGCACGCGACGCGGTGAGCCGGGCGCCGGCAACAGTGAAGCGGAAGGCGCAAGGCAACCCGCTGGCTGCCGGGGTGATCGCCTTCGGCATCGGCATGCTGGTTTCCTCGCTGATTCCTTCCACGGAGAGGGAGCGGCAGGCGGTGTCCCAGCTGCAGGAGAACCTGGAGCCAGTCAAGGAGAAGGCCTCTGAAGTGGCGCAAGAGGTCGCCGCAAACCTGAAGGAGCCAGCGCAGGAGGCGGCCCAGTCGGTCAAGACAGCTGCAACTGAAGGCGCTGAGAACGTTAGACAGGAAGGCGCAGCCGCTGCCGCGGAGGTCAAGGACCAAGCCCAATCCTCAAAGGAGACGGTGCAGCAACAGAGGAGCTGAGCTCCCGCACAAGCTGGTGGTGGATTCACTTCACTTGAGGAGGTGGATCCACCACTTTCTTTCTAGCCGCTTTAATGACGCCGTCGGAGTGGCGCGCCCCTGCTCCGCCGGATCAGGCAGCACCGGGTATTGCCGACAGATAGCGATCGATCTGCACTTCGGACCACCCGTGTGCCTGACGTAGACCGATCGCCATTTCCGCCAGGTAGGGCTCGCTTGGAGCCGCGAAGGCCGGTGCAGCATGCCGTTCGCGGGTGAAAGTCACGAGTGGTAGTCCATGGCGCTCACCGACCCGGACCAAGACCGGGTAGCCGCCGACGCCGTTGCTGTAGCGCTCACCACGGAAGAGGGGCGCTAAATCGAGGGTTATCCCTGGCGATCGACGCGTTTCCTGGGCGAGAACGTCGACGAACTGCTCGGTGGTAATGAGGTACGCCCGGGCAGCCACCTGGCCAGCGACACTGGCATCGTAGAAGGCCATCCCGGCCCGCCAAACCGAGGAGTGCCCGGCAAAGTAGACACCGCCGTTGATCAACAAGCCGTAACTTTCCAACTCGTCGCTGGTGTTTCGACATCCTGGGTAGTCGCGTTCCATGCCATAAGGTCGGCCGCCGCGAAGGTAGTGGCCGAACCTTTCCCGACTGAGGTTCGAGCCGTAGGCGACGTACCAGATGTGCTGCACGAACCCTTTTTACCCTGGCAGCCCAGTTTCCTCCCGCGCCGCCGCTGCCTCGGCAAGAAGGACCTGCTGGGCGTCCTGGTAGATGCGCATTGCCTCCTCAGGCGTCTGCCCGACCGCTGTCAGTCCGATCCGCCCGTGCTCAGTGAGCGAGCTGATCATGTGGAAGACGACTCCGGTCTGCCGTGATTGGTCGAAGTGCAACCCGTGCCGCGCCACGATGTCGAACAGGTCATCGACCGCCAGCGCCCGCAGCTCGCTGCTCTCGAGATGATCAGTTGCGATCAGGTGCCTTTGCTCGCCGCCAGGTAGGAGGAACCGGCCGGACGCACCGTCGTACGACCCGTCGGTCAGGAACTGCAAGGTGAGAAACGGGTGGGTAGTGCCGCCCTTGCGAAGATTCAGCTCAATGGCGTACGCCGACCAGCGGCCGGCGGCGTCCTGCTTCACGACAAAGTCAACGGCGAACCGGCCGAGGGCGCCCTCCCTGGCAAGCCGCTCACCGATGGTCATGGCAGGCGCGCTAATCAGTCGCGAGTACGCCGGGTTGGCGGGGAAGATGCAGCCGAGGTAGCTCTGCCCGCTTGCGCCGCCGAGAAGCTGATCATGAGTTGACAGCAGCTCCAGGCTTCGGTCGGGCATCACACGGAGCTGGACGCTCGGGCTAAGGAGCTCCACTCCGACGATCCGCTCCTCGACGACGCCGCCGTTCTGCTCGAACTTCGCCTCGTATGCGGCCATCGGTGTAGTGGGTGACTCCAGCTGCATCGATCGGACCCGTTGCGCTACCTCAGAGCGACGATCCGAGCCAGCCGTGTCAGCGATACCCCGCAGATCCACGAGCGCGTTGCCCGCTCCTGACACACCATCGTTCAGCTTGACGATCATCTCCTCGATGCTCGGCCGCTCCTCGAGCATCTTCATGATCGCATCGATCACGTCCTCGAAACTGTGCAGATCCTCCGCGCCGAGCGGATGCTGTACTCCCTCTTCCGCGAACAGCCGCCGGCAGCCCGTCTTGCTCCCCAGCTCCGCGAGTCGCGGATCGTTACCGAACATGGGGATGCCAAGGGTCAGCGCGATGTCGCGTTCGAGCGCGGTCGTGCTGTACGGGATCAGGTGGCAGCGCTGCCGGTTCGGGATCCTGGCGGCAATCTTCGACAGCATCCGAGGACGGTCCAGCAGCTTGGCACTCAGCGGCTGCGGCGATGAGTCGCCGACCGAGAGCAAATTCAATCGGGCCATGGCATGGCTCGGGATAACTCCTGGCAGCAACGCGAGGTAGTACTCGATGATGCTGGGCTTGATCGGCATCGAGGTGACATAGATCATCCGCAGCCATGGTTGACGCAATAACAGCAGTAAGAACAACAACCGCTCCTCGAACGCCTGCGCCAGGCTACCTGCGCCAGGAACCGCCGGGTCCAGAGTCACCGAAGGCACCACGACCACCGACTCATCCTCGAGGCTGAGTCTTACGGCATCCCAGACGGCTGGCATCCGCTCCTGCAACCGGGAAAAGAGACGGTTCCGCTCTGCCCCGTCCAAGTCAGACAAACGCTGCGCCGTACCCTGACGGTCGGTTTCCAGCCTGGTCACGAAGGCACCTCCGCAGAGTTGTTGATCATCCGAGACACGCCATACGCGCGGATCGGCCTACTGAAGCCCTTCAGCTCCAGAGCGCCGACAGGCTCGCCGACGGCGAGGTCCTCCACCGCGCTAAAGACTCGCTGCGATACCAGCACCTGTCCGGTATCGGCCTCGCCACATAACCGGGCCGCGAGGTTGGTGACAGTGCCGATTGCTGCGTAGTCGAAACGCCCCTCGTAGCCGATGCGGCCCAGAGTCGCGAAGCCCTGAGCGATGCCGACACCGAAGCCGAGATCATGGCCGAGTCGGCTCCAGCCCTCAACCAGCGTGGCAACCCGATCACGCATGGCCAGCGCCATCTCCACCGCACGTTGGGCGGGGTCGTCGAGGGAGATCGGGTCGTTGAAGAACACCATCAACCCATCGCCAGTGAAGCGCTCCAGAGTTCCCTCATAACGAAAGATCAGTTCGCCGAGCGCTGTGTGGTACTCCCTGAGAACGCCCATCACCTCTTCGGGCTCACTCGACTCAGCGAACGCCGTGAACCCACGCAGATCACAGAAGACTACGACGATCTCGCGACGGTGACTGCCCAAGAAGGAGTCATCGCCTGAGTTGATCACCAGTTCGGCGACTTGAGGAGAGAGGAACCGTCGCAGTCGCTTCATCCGTTGCAACTCCTCCAACTGCGTGTCCACCCGGGCTTCGAGTTCGGCGTTCCACTGGGCCAGCTCAGCCGCCTGCCGGGTAATGGTGTCGTGGTAGCGCTTGATCCGAGCCAGCGAGGCCACTCTGGCTAGCAGCTCGCTCTGATCGAACGGTTTGCTGACGAAGTCGTCTGCACCAGCTTCGATCGCTCGTTTCTTCTCCTGGTGTCCGCTCGCAGTGATCATCACCACCGGAAGAAACGCAGTCTCCGGCGCGCCGCGGATCCGTCGGCACACCTCGTACCCGTCGATACCGGGCATGACTATGTCGAGGAGCACCAGGTCGACGCCCGACGAGGGCAGCAGCTCGAGCGCCTGCTCACCGGAGGTCGCGTGGATTACGCGATAGCCCCTCGGCGAGAGCACGGCGTCGAGCAGACGCAGGTTCGCCGGTTGGTCATCCACCGCCAGGATGGTGATCGTCTCAGTCATCGTCGCGCCTTCCGTGCAGGAAACTGGCGACCTGACGCGGAAGATCACGAACGCTGATCGGCTTGCTGAGGTAGCCGTCGAAGCCGTCGAGCAGGGCGCGGTCGCGATCCTCCGCCATCGCGAAGGCAGTTAGGGCGACGACCGGCACATCCGCTCCCCTCGGGGTGTTCCTGATCTGCCGAAGCGCCTGCGTTCCGTTGATTCCCGGCAGTTGCAGATCCATCAAGATCACGTCCGGTTGGCTGTCCTGGGCCCGCGCCACTCCTTCCTCGCCGGTTCGTGCCTCGATCACGCCGAAGCCAGCATTCAGTAGCACGTCCCGCACCAGCTTGAGGTTGAGTGGGTTGTCCTCCACGATCAGGACCCGCGCCGAGCTCATGCGTTCAACACCTTGACGTCGCGCAGGGCCTCGATCAGCTCGTCCCGGCTCACCGGCTTGGTCAGATAGCTGGCCGCACCGAGAGCGAGCCCGCGCGACTTCTCATCCAGGATCGACACGATGATCACCGGCACATCTCGGGTGGTCTCGTCGCTGCGTAGCGCATCGAGCACAGCCCACCCATCCATGCCAGGCAGCCGAATGTCCAGCACCACGGCCACGGGCCGTCGCCGGCGGATCTCTTCGAGGCCCTCGCTTCCGTCACGTGCGCGGACCACCTGCACGCCGGTCCCGACCAAGTAAGCCGTCAGCAGCTCCTGCGTTGCCCGGTCGTCATCAATGATCACCACGGATCGGCCGTCCTGATGCTCGTCCGCGCCGGCACTGACTTCGGCGCCGGCCCGCTCCAACGGCATGGCCACGTGGAAGGCACTGCCCACTCCGACCTCGGACTCGAGCCAGATTCGTCCACCCATCAAGGTCATGATCTTGCGGCAGAGCGTCAGCCCGAGCCCGGTCCCCTCCTCGCGTGGGGGACCGCGACGACCTTGCTGGAACGACTCGAAGATCGGTTCCCAGTCGTCTCGGGCGATGCCGGGACCGTTGTCGCGGACAGTGATCACCAGCTCGTCGCCGACCGGCTCAGCCCTGACGTCGACCAGCCCGCCGTCGGGGGTGAACTTGACCGCGTTGCTCAGCAGGTTCACCAGTACCTGACGCAGTCGCAACTCGTCGGACTCGATTTGGTCGATGCTCTCCTCAACCGAAGAGTTGATCGTGATCCGGTGCCGGGCCGCCCGCTCACGCACCATCGAGATCGCGTACTCGATCGCCGCCGGCACCGGGACTGTGGAGATCTCAAGCTCCATTCGACCGGCTTCTACCTTCGACAGGTCGAGGATCTCATTGAGCAGCGCAAGTAGGTGCTTGCCCGAGTTCAAGATGTCCCGGAGGTACTCGTCCTGCCGGTCGTTGAGCTCACCGAAGAGGCGTTCCAGCAGCACCTCAGAGAATCCGATCACGGCGTTCAGCGGGGTCCGCAGCTCGTGCGACATGCTGGCCAGGAAATCGGACTTGTGCTGGCTCATTACCTGCAGCTCGGCGCTCTTCTGCTCCAGTTCGCGGAACAGCTGCGCGTTGTAGACCGCCATCGCCGACTGACTGGCAAAAGTCTCCAGGAACTCCAACGTCTCCTCGGGAAACTCCCCCGGCGTGCGACGGCGGACCACGAGAGCACCGATGATGTGGCCATCGCGAAGGACCGGGACGGTGAGCACGGACCGCCAGCCGTCGTCGTAAAGGACCTGGAGGTGGGGGTCGAGGTCGACCAGGTCCAGGTTCGGGACAGCGATCGGGTGGCCATCCCGCGCAGCTCGGCCGACCAGGGTGCTATCCAGTTCGATCCGGATGGTGCGCAGTCGCGCCAGCAGCTCGGGACTGCTCGCGTACGCGCTGCGCACGGTGAAGCACCGCTCTTCCTCGACGTACTCCATGACCGAACCGCCGTCGCAACCGGAGAAGCGAACCGCATTCTTGATGATGTTGGACAGCACCTCGTCGAGCACCAGGCTGGAGCCGACCATCTGACCGATGTCGCTCAAGGCCTCCATCTGCTCGACCCGCCGAACCAGCTCCGCACCCCGCTCCTCCAGCGCCCTCACCAGGTGGACATTGTGGACCACGATGGCTGCTTGCGCGGCGAAAGCCTCCAGCAGCGCCTCCTCCCGGTCATCGAATGGATCGACCTCGGTGCGGTACAGGGAAAGGCCTCCAACTACCTCGCCGTCGAGCAGCAGCGGCGCCGACATCGAGCTTCGGATGCCGCCCACCTGCTGCACGTCGCTGCGCGCGAACTCGGTGTCGGTGAGCACGTCGCTGACTTTCTGGACCCGGCGCTCCACCGCCGCCCGCCCGATCACCGTGCCACGGTTCACCTCCATCGGGAAGTCGGTCACGTTGCGCACGAACTCCTGCGATAGACCAACGGAGGACGCCAACCGGAAGATGCCACCTTCGATCAGGTAGATCGCGGCGACCTGGGATCGGCAGAGCCGCCGAGCGCTTTTCACGACGGTGTCGAGCACCGCGTCGGGGTCGGAGGTCGACCGGCCGAGTGCGGTGAGCACCTCGTTGGCGGCCCTGAACTGCTCAGTGGCGTCGGCGTAGTCGCGCAGCAGCCTGCTGTGGTCCTCAGCGCTCGGCTTGGACATGGCCAGGGCACCCTCTCACTGGGCGCACTGATGTCATAGTGCCCCAAGCTCAGTTTGCTCGCCCCGCCCCGACCAGCGCAACGAACCCCATCGTGGCCGGAGGAGCGTTTCGCCGGATCTGGGGCGCCGCGGCCTAATTTCGCGTCACGCCGCCCTAGACCGCTACGGCGTGCCACGATGCCTGCATGACTGGGATCTTGCCTTCAAGGAGGCGGCAGAAGCCCACGCCTGATTGCTCTTTGGAGCCCTGGGTAAGGATTTCTAGCCGGTGGAGGTGCGTCCCTCTTCCGAAGGAGGTTTCTCATGAGTCACTCGGTTAATGCTCCCGATGCTGACCGAAGCAACGATGTTGACGACCGCCCGGTCACCCGGACTGATCAGGTTGCAACCGATGACACCGCAACCTTGGATCGGCGCGAAGTGGTGGGCCGTCAGAAGGACACTTTCGGCGGCATGAAGTTTGGCAGCTGCTTCTTCGGGTGGCTCACTGCCTCTGGTGCCGCGGTCTTGCTGGTGGCGCTGGTCACCGGTGTCGGTGCAGCGCTCGGGCTGAGCCAGAACGTGGATGTCACCAACCCAACGGCTGCGCAGACCGAGTCGATCGGGTTCATCGGCGGCATCGTCTTGCTCGCCATCATCTTTGTGTCCTACCTCGCGGGCGGTTACGTGGCCGGTCGGATGGCTCGGTTCAACGGGCTCAAGCAGGGCCTGGGTGTCTGGTTGTGGGCCGTGATCATGGCGATTCTGCTTGCAGTTGCCGGCTGGCTGGCTGGACGCACGCTTTGACGTTCTTGCTCAGCTGAACAGCTTTCCGCGTATCCCACTGAACGAGGGCACGCTTACCACTGCTGGCGTCATCGCGGCCGTCTGCGTAGTTGCCGCAAGCCTCATTGGTGCGCTGCTCGGCGGGCTCGCCGGGATGCGCTACCACCGCCGCGTGGACAGGGCCGGACTCGGTCAGCTGAGCTGCGCGTGACGCTTCAGGCGTAAGTGGTCCTCGTCAGCTGATGGGCGCGCTCAGTGCCTGGCCCACGTCCTGGCGCCTGACGGTTTGCTCATAGACAGCCGCTGTGTCAGCAGCGACTCGGTCCCACGAGTAGCGGCTGCGGACCCGCTCCAGGCCAGCACGAGCGAGTTCGGCGCAGCGACTCGGTGACTCCAAGAGCTGGCCGATCGCCTCCGCCAGGGCGACCGGATCGCGAGGCGCCACCAGCACGCCAGTGACGGCGTCGACCACCGTGTCCAACATGCCACCGACGGCACTGGCCACGACGGGTACGCCGCAAGCCATCGCCTCTAGCGGCACGATGCCGAACGGTTCGTACCATGGCGAGCAGACGACCAAATCCGCGGATCGCAACAAGGCCGGCATGTCCGCGCGCGCCACTTGGCCAATCAGCCGGACCCGATCAGTTACTCCAAGCCGTTCGGCGACGGCTAGCAGCCGATCATGTTCAGGCTCCGGAGCAGCATCGCTACTACTTGCCCCTCCAGCGATCAGCAGCTCAGTCTGGGGCAGCCAGGTGAGAGCTTCGATGATGATCTCGTAGCCTTTGCGCGGCAGCAGCCGGCCAACGCTCAGCAGCCGATAACGACACGTGCGTTCCGGTACGGACCGGGAAGCATCCGGCGTCGGCCATGGAGTGAAGTGCTCAAGATCAACACCGCAGGGCACTACCGACACCTTGTTACTCGGCACCCCGAGCAGCGCAAGCTCTCGTACCTCTTCAGTTGCGGTGGCAACAATACGGTCCGCCGCTCCGGCCACTGCCACCTCTACTCGGATCCGGTTCAGTGGACTGGTGTCCGCTGGACCCTGGCAGCGCCGCTTCACCGATCCGAGCGCATGGAAGGTCACCAACAAAGGGAGGCTGAGCCGCCTGGCGGCGCGGGCAGATGCCCAAGCTGACATCCAGAAGTGTGCATGCACGACATCCGGCTGCTGGAACTTGAGCATCTCGGTGAGGTGGTCCGCGAAGGCGGCCATGTGGGGCCACAGATCATCCTTGGGCACCGTGCCAGCCGGTCCGGCAGGCACGTGTACCACCTCATAGCCCGCCGGTGTGGTCGCCCGCTCCGTCAGGTCCGCGTCATCACGCCTGGTATAGACCGAAACTGAATGCCCGAGCCGGACTAGCCCGGCCGCGAGCTCCGCGACATGTACGTTCTGGCCGCCGGCGTCGACGCCGCCAATCGCAGCCAATGGGCTCGCGTGTTCAGAAACCAGTGCGATGCGCACGGTAGGTCCCATCCTTCAGCAGTGGTCCTCAAAGGCAGGTACCCGGCTCCTTCTTCGACTAAACCCGGGGCCCTGTGATGTTCTGGCAATCGTGGATATGCAGTCGGCCGCTCAGCGCTGGGCCGAAACATGGCAAGGCGTTCGCAGCATCGCTGCTTTTGTCCTGCTTCGTTCCACTCACTGTGACCGGCCTGCCGTTGTACGGGAGGGCACTGGCGGTAATCGCCGCCGTGCTGCTCGTCTCCGGCGTCGGGCTCGGCAACGCCAACGTCTACTCCCTGACGCTGCGACAGACCGTCATCCCCGCAGACCAACTAGCCCGCACCGTTGGCGCCTACCGCCAGATCATGTACGGATCCATCCCTATCGGCAGCGCCCTGGCCGGTGTTCTCGGGGCGACGGTAGGCACCCGGGCCGCTGCCGCGTGCGGCACGATCGGCTTGGCTCTGTCAGCCATACCCATGCTCGCCCGCCGCATCCGTCAGCTGCCTAGTGCGGCGGCAGCAACAACGTCCCCACAAGATCATCGTGGCCGAGCCACATGAATCGGGTCGGAGGACCGCCGTCTGGCGGCCCGGCGGGCGACGTAACGGACAATCTTTTCGTGAGTGCCGCAGTCGTTCATCGCACACCAGCGGCGGCTCGTGTTCTTGGACTGATCAAGAAACACCCACGGACAGCCGGCGCACTTCTTCAGGCGTGACAGCTGTGGACTGGTGAGCAGCTCGCTGGCCGCCACGGCGACCGGCCAGAGCATTGCGTCCAGCCGGGTGATCTCCGGCCACGTCAGGTGGTACGTCGAGCCGTCCGAGGTCAGCTCCGCGTAAGTCATGGCGTCGGTCACGAACGGCCGCAATTCGGTCCAGTGCGTCGCAGGTGTCGATTCAGTGTCTGCTGACTGACCGCTGTTCGTTGCAGCGATCTCGGTGAAGATCTTGATCAGGACGCCGCGCAGTAGGTGCGCTCGTTTGAGCGCAGCAGACCTGGCACGGGGGTGCTCCTCAGCCGCAGCCAGCAGTGCCTCCGCCTGATCAGACGCCACAATGCCGATGCGGGTTGACCATCCGACCAGCTCGGGGTACGTCCCCGCGTGGTCGTAGCGTGCCGGTCCTTCAGGATCGTCAACTGTGTTGGCGAAGTCCAGCGCGAGATGCCCTCCCAGAATGGGCAACTCCCGCGGGTTCTGAGTCGCGTTGGTCGTTGTTTCCACCAAAACTCACTTTACCAGTTGCATACTTCCAGAAACCACGGGTACGTTTCCAGTATGAGCAGTTTTGGTGGAAACACCTCCGCGCGAGCTCTGGCGATGCCGGTCCTTTGTGTCGCACAGTTCGTGGTGGTGCTCGACGCAACCATCATCACCACCGCCTTGCCGGCGATCCGGCAGGCGCTGGGATTCACCGACGCCGGACTGCAGTGGGTGTTCACGGCGTACGCACTGGTGTTCGGCGGACTGTTGATTTTCGGCGGCCGGGTGGCCGACGTGGTGGGTCGCCGCCGGACATTCCTGATCGGCCTCGTCCTGTTCACGGCCGCCTCCGCCGGCTGCGCGTTGGCGTGGTCGCCAGCGGCACTTGTCGCTGCCCGGGTCCTCCAAGGTGCTGGCGCCGCTCTGCTCTCGCCTGCCGCGCTGGCACTGCTGACGACGCTGAGTGAACCTGGCGAAGGGCGGCGGCGCGCGGTGGGCTGGTGGACCGCTGTCGCTGCCGGTGGAGGCGCCAGCGGCTGGGTGCTGGGCGGGCTCATCACCGAGTACGCAGGATGGCGGTGGATCTTCGCGGTCAATGTGCCCATTGGGCTGGTTGCTCTACTGATGGCGACACGCGTGCTCCCCGCCGATCGAAAAGCACCGCGAGCATCCGCGCTGGACCTCGGCGGCGCCTTGACCGCTACCGCTGGCCTGGCACTGCTGGTCTACGGGCTGACCAGTGCCGGGGACCGAGGTCTGGGTCGACTTTCCAGCTGGCTGCCGCTGCTGTTGGCGGCTGCGGCCTTCGTGATCTTCGTCCGTCATGAGGGACGGACGACCGATCCCTTGCTGCCGCTTGGGTTGCTACGATCCCCGCCGCTCGCCGGCGCGAATCTGACTGCTCTCGCCATCACTGCTTCAACTACGCCCGCGATGTACCTTGCGGTCTTGTACGTCCAAGACATGCTGGGCGTGCCGGCCGGACGAGCGTCGCTGCTCTTCCCCGCCGTAAACCTAGCTGTCATCGCTGGCTCGCTGGCGGGCCCACGGCTCCTTGGTCGGCTGGGCGCTCGGCGCACGGCGTTGGCCGGCTTCATCGGCATTGCGATCGGAATCACGATCTTGGTGGCGTTGCCTTCGGGAGGCTTGCCCGTGGCTCAACTACTGTCCTCGTTCGTACTGATCGGCACCGGTCTGGGCATTGCATCAGTCGCCTCGACCCAGACCGGAACTGATGCCGCTGAACCGGCCTTGCGCGGCGTCGCTTCCGGCGTACTCAACTCCGCCGCCCAGGTCGGCACGGCGGTCGGCGTCGCGCTTCTGGTACCGCTTGCGGCGGCCACCGGTTCGACGGTCATGGCGGGTTATCGCATCGGATTCCTGGGAGCCATCGCGGTCGCACTCGGAGGTGCCATCAGCAGCTTCTTGTTACCCATCCGATTGCAGAAATCAGATCCCGCGATGGCCACCAAAGCGGATTACCTACCCAAGGTCGGGGGTAGTAAGCGACGGAAGTAAGACGACCTCATTGAAGGGAAATGATCATCACGACCACGGAAGAAAAAGTCGATGTGCCCGGAGGTAAAGCGGAGCGACCAACCGAGATTCCCGCCCGGGGCTGGCTACAGGTAGTCAAGCGCGGCTGGAAGGAGGCCAAGGCCGACCAGGTTCCGCTGCTGGCCGCTGGGGTTGCCTTTTACGCCTTTCTGGCCATCTTTCCCGCACTCATCGCAGTCGTCACGATCTACGGTCTCGTTGCGGACCCGGCGACGATCGCGAACCAGTTGAACTCGATGGCTGCCGCACTGCCGGACGAAGCCCGCCAGATCATCACCGACCAGGTCACCGCACTGAGCTCGCGCCGCCAAGCCCTCGGCATCGGCCTGATCATCTCGGTCGTGATCGCGCTGTGGAGCGCCTCGGCTGGGGTCAGCAACCTGCTGACTGCGGTTAATGTCGCCTACGACGAGGAAGAGAAACGCGGCTTCGTCAAGAAACGGCTGCTCTCCCTCGGGCTGACCCTCGCCGCCATTGTCTTTATGGTGATCATCATCAGTCTCGTTGCCGTGCTGCCGCCGCTACTGCAAGCAGTATTCGGAACTGGGGCGTTGAGCTGGATACTCCAGATCGCCGGCTGGCTGGTCATGGTGGTGCTTGTCGTCATAGCGCTGGCGGTCATCTACCGTTTGGGGCCCGACCGCGACGCACCACGTATGAGGTGGGTATCGGTAGGCGCCATAGTGGCCACTGTCATCTGGCTGGTCGCCTCGATCGGGTTCTCGGTCTACACGGCAACGTTCGGCAACTACGCCAAGACGTACGGGGCCTTCGCGGGGATTGTGGTGCTGCTGTTCTGGCTCTGGCTCACCATGTACGCGATCCTGCTAGGCGCCGAGATCAATGCCGAGTCCGAGCAGCAGACGGTCGCCGACACGACCAAGGGGCCGGAGAAACCGCTGGGCGAGCGAGGCGCAGTGAAGGCAGACTCGGTTCCTTCCGGGGATCCGGAGGCACCGCAGCAGGAACGCTGACATGGCCGTGCAACGTCGGCTGAACTGCTCGCCCGAGCGAGTCTTCGCGGTACTGCACGACGGCTGGCTGTATCCCCTCTGGGTCGTCGGAGCATCCCGCATGCGGGACGTTGATGAGGGTTGGCCGGCACCGGGCACCAAGCTGCACCACTCGTTCGGGGCATGGCCGCTGCTGATCGACGACACCACCGAGGTTCTGGAGCTCGAGTCAGGTCGGCGGCTGGTCTTGGAGGCTCGAGGCTGGCCGGTCGGGAGTGCCCGCGTGGAGATCACCGTCGAGGCGGCTGACGGTGGCTCACTGGTCTCCATCGCAGAGGACGTCTCAGACGGCCCGGCACGGCTGGTTCCGCAGCCGGTGCGGGTAGCGGGCATCGACCTGCGCAACCACGAGGCGCTCCGCCGGCTCGCCCTGCTCGCCGAGGGTCGCGACTGAGGCCGAGTTATCCGGCTGAGATCGGAGCGCGGCCACCCGCGGTGATTCGGCGCGGCGTGAGCCGCGCATCTGCGAGAGCAGCCCGGGCAGCGTTCATGCCACAGGCGCCATGCACGCTGCCACCCGGATGCGCCGAGGCGGACGCCAGGTAGAGCCCGCGGATCGGCGTACTGGCCCGGCCCAGGCCGGGAATGGGCCGGAAGATCACCTGCTGGTCGAGTGCCGCGGTTCCCCCATTGATGGAGCCGCCGATCAGACTCGCGTTGCGTCGCTCCAACTCGATCGGAGTCAAAATACGACGCGCAATGATCCGCTGCGAGAAGCCAGGGGCATGCTGCTCGATGCGGTCCTGCATCCGGTCGGCAAACTGCTCCGCCTCATCGGAGTCCCAGGTCCCCGTGAGCTTGCCGCCTGCATCGTTGAGCACCCGTTGCGGTACGTGTGTGTAGGCCCACAAGGACTCGGTACCGGCCGGGGAGCGGGTCGGATCCGTCGTCGTCATCTGGCCGATCAGCAGGAATGGGCGGTCGGGAATGCTGCCGCTGCTGAGCTGCGCAAAGGAGGTGACGAGTTCCTCATAGGAGTCGCTGATGTGCACGGTCCCGGGCGCGTACGGCGGCGGAGTGCGCCATGGCACCGGTGCGCTGAGTGCGTAATCGACCTTGACGGTCCCCGGGTCGCGCCGAAAACCGGCCATCTTGTCCCGCACCCTCGGGGGCAGCTCATCGAAGCTGACCAGCCGACCGTAGAGATGCTCGGCGGCGACATCGGCCAGCACCGCACGCCGGGCACTCACAAGTTGATCATGAACTCGTACGCCGACCGCGCGACCGTGTGCGACGGTGATCTTGGTCACCTCGGCGTTGCAGACCACTGCACCGCCCTGGGCAACGAAGCGGTCCCGCATAGCCTCCGAGAGCTTGCCCGCACCACCCTCGGGAACCGGAAACCCGACCGTCTGACCCAACATGTTCAGCAGCAGTCCGAGAAAGCCCGAACCGGACCCGTCCAGCGCAATGTCCGCGTGCAAAGCGTTTCCGGCAAGGAGCAACCGCACCGCGTCGCCGCCGAACTCGGTTTCCCAAGCGACTGACGCGGGAGCCAGCAGCTGGCGTACGAAAGACAGGCCACCCACACGCGGCAACTTGATCATGGCCCGCAGTGCGGGGCCCAGGGGCGGGAAAGGTGTCAGAAGGGCATCGATCAGACTCGGCCCAATCCGCTGCCATTGATCAACCAGCGCGCGCCACGCCGCACCATCACCCGGATGCTCCGCGTCCAGCAGACTCGCGGTGACATCCACATCACGATGCAGCATCGCCCACGATCCATCGCCTCGCACATGCCCGAGTACCGCCGGGGCGTGCCGCCACCGCAGCCCATAGTCCTCCAGGTGCAGGCCCTGGATCACTCGCGAGGCCGCCGCCATCGGATAGAACGCACTGAAGGTGTCGGAGACGAAATCTGGATGCAGTTCCCGATCACTGCGTACGGCACCTCCCACATCCGGCTGAGCCTCCAGCAGCAGGGTGTCCCAGCCGGCATCGGCCAGCCGGTTAGCGGCCACCAGCCCATTGGGGCCAGCACCGATGACTACCGCATCCACCTCACGCGGGAGCGCCACCACTCACCTCCTCACCAGCCGCCTCCGACCTGCTAACACTCCTTCTGTCGAACGAAAGTGGTCACATACAACGAAGCTGAATCGATCAAGAGCTGGTGTTGGTGACCACTTTCGCAGAAAGATCAGAGCACCGGCTTACCACCAGTGACCGCGACCCGGGCGCCAGAGACATAGCTGCCGTCATCGGAAGCCAGCAGGACATAGACCGGCGCCAGTTCCTTGGGCTGGCCCGGCCGGCCGAGCGGGGTGTTCTCACCAAACTTCTCCACCTTTTCCGCCGGCATCGTCGCAGGGATCAAGGGTGTCCAAATCGGTCCGGGAGCGACGCTATTGACCCGGATGCCCTTCTCGCCCAGCATCTGCGCCAAGCTAGCGCAGAAGTTGGCGATCGCTGCTTTGGTGGCGGCGTACGGAGCGAGCGTCGGGTTCGGCATGTCGGAGTTCACCGACGAGCTGCCAATAATCGACGAGCCCTCCTTCAGATGGGGAATCGCGGCCTTGCACAGATGGAACATTGCGCTGATGTTGGTGTCGATGGTGCGGTCCCACTCTTCATCGGAGACCTCATCCAACGAGTCGTGGGTCATCTGGAAGGCGGCGTTGCTCACCAGGATGTCTATGCCGCCGAGCTCATCGACGGCGGCCTGAATGATGTCCCGGCAATGCTGCGGATCTGCGACGTCACCCTTCATCAGTACCGCGCGTCGACCGGCCTGCTCGACATAGCCCTGAGTGTCCTTGGCGTCGGAGTCCTCACTGAGGTAAGAGATCAACACGTCGGCACCTTCTCGCGCATACGCGATGGCTACGGCTCTGCCTATCCCGGAGTCGCCGCCGGTGATCACCGCGATCTTGCCGGTCAGCTTTCCACTGCCTTTATAACTCTCCTCGCCGCAGTCCGGTACCGGCCTCATCTCCGACTGAACGCCAGGCACTTCTTGTTGCTGTGCGGGCTGGCTCATGCTCTCCTCCTTGATATCTGGTCGTGATGGCTCAGTTACCCGAGAACCTGCGGCTCGAACCCCAGCTCTGTGGCTCCTTAGGCCCCGGTCTCTTTGTGCGGTTCGGCCACCGGCTTGGACTCTGGCGATCCCCGCTGCCGCAGATACACCGAGGCTCCGACGATCACGGCCACAGCCAGGAACTCGCTCTGCCAGTTCTGAAAAGACTCGAACCAAAACTGCGATGTGCCGAGGTACTGCAAGGTGCTCACTGGCTCGCCGCCGTGGGCGAGCTCTTCAGAGCTGTACGCCCGGGCGCCGCCTATGGCGTGCCCGGCCACGGACGCGAAGAACAAGATGAAGAGCAGCCCCGACAGGGAGTGCTCATAGGCAGTGAGCACCCACCCTCCTCGGCGTACCGGCCATGGGGCACCTGGACGGTCGGCAGCCTCTCGTGGGTCTTCGTCCTGCGGCGCCGCGCGGTCAATGGGCTTCGACTCCGACGATCCACGTTGGAAGAGGAATGCGGTGAGCACGACGTACATCGCCATCTGGAGGAATTCGCTCTCCCAGTTCTCGAATGTCGCCTCGTAGAAGTCGCCACTGAGCAGATAGCGCCCGAGGGAGACCGCTTGCTCACCGTGCTCCAACTGCTCAGAGTTGTAGACCCGGATGCCCGACAGCACCATGCCGCCAAAGAAGATCACAAAGAGGAGCAGGTTAGCGATCAGCAGTCCATGATCACGCAGCCAGGCGCGCATTCATCTCCCCGAGCGTTGATCACTCCGGGAAAGGCGTATCCAGCGGTATCCCCAACCGTTCAGCTCCAGGCCGGTCAGCTTCTTGGTGGGCGCAGCGTACGGCCCGTCGACGAACACGTCATACGGCGTGCCGTTCATGCCTGACAACGGACCAATGTCGACCGTGACTGCGGTGTCGGCAAAGTTGTGCAGCAACAAGATCGATCCGGCAGGTGCGTCGAAGCGATGAGCCAGCACGGAGCGCGGCAGCGGGGCATCCACAACCGAGCAGGTGCCGGTCCCGATCTCCGGCGCGCTGCGCAGGGAGTGAATCAGGTTCTCGAACCAACGCAGCAGGGAATTCGGGTCCCGCTGCTGTGCGCGTACGTTGATCTTCTTGGCGCCGAACCGACCCCTCATCACGACCGGCCGGAACAGCGCATCCGGCTCCGCCGAGCTGAAGCCTGCGTTCGGTGTGTCGTCCCAGTGCATGGGTGTTCGGACCGCCTCACGGCCGTCCAAGCTGAGGTCATCCCCCATCCCGATTTCCTCGCCGTACCGCAGCGCCGGGGTGCCAGGCAGTGAGAACTGCAGGGCGTACGCGAGCTCGATCCGGCGCTGATCACCGTGCAGCATTGGTGCCAACCGGCGGCGGATGCCGCGGCCGTAGAGCCGCATCTCGGGCCGGGGTGCGAAGGCCCGAAAGACGTCACCTCGCTGTTCGTCGGTAAGCCGGCTCAGATCGAGTTCGTCGTGGTTGCGCAGGAAGCTGACCCACTGCCCCCCTTCCGGCAGCCGCACCGCCGTGGTGAGGGCTTCGATGAGCGGCTCCGCATCCTGGCGAGCCAGCGCAAGCCAGGCGCGCGGGTTGAGCAGGAAGTCGAACATCATCTGTGCTCGGTCGCTCGGGCCGTCGGGCCGGCTGCCGACGAACGTCCCGACCTCGCTCGGCGGCACATTGGCCTCGCACAGCAGCACCGAGTCGCCGCGCAGCCACTGCGTCTCCTGCCGCCAGGAGTCCATGATCGAAAAGTCCTTCGGGCCCGGATCGACGCCCGGTGACACCTGCTCGATGATGAAGGGTGCGGCATCGATCCGGAAGCCGGCGGCACCCAATTGCAGCCAGAAGCTCATCACCTTGGTCATCTCGGTGCGTACCGCCGGATTGGCCCAGTTGAGGTCGGGCTGAAAGTCATAGAAGCGATGGAAGTACCAGGCCTGCGCCAGCTCGTCGAAGGTCCAGGTCTCGGTTTGCTCGCCCGGGAAGACCGTGCCCTGATGCCGATTCGGCGGCTCCTCTGCACTCCAGACGTACCAGTCGCGGTACGGCGAATCCGGGCTGCTTCGTGCCGAGACAAACCAAGGATGCTCGTCAGAGGTGTGGTTGACCACCAGATCGAGGACGATCCGAATGCCGCGCTCCCGCGCCGCTCTGGTTAGGTCCGCGAAGTCACCGAGGCTGCCCAATGGCGGGTCGATGCCGTAGTAGTCGCTGATGTCGTAGCCACCGTCGCGCCCGGGACTGGGCTGGATGGGATTCAGCCACAGGCACGAGACTCCCAATCTGGAAAGGTAGTCAAGGCGACTGATCAATCCCCGCAAGTCGCCTCGACCGTCACCGTCAGAGTCTTGGAACGACGACACGTCGAGGCTATAGATAACGGCCTCCTGATACCACCGGCTGGTCATGAGCACCCCACCTTCCTTCTGCGTACGACGTACCCGATGGCAGTCAGTCGACACTATGTCCGAGTTCGGCCAGCAGCGCTGGAAACCAGGTACTAAATTGGTCGGCGCCCGGAACGATTTGGCGTCGAGGTCCTCGTGCCGCCCAAAAGCAGATCCAACGGTGAGTCTCGCCTGCTCCCCGGAACGCGACAGATGGGAGGACTCTTTTGACCGAGTCCCTTGACGTTGAGCGAGATCCCTCCGTGGGTTTACCGGCCGATAGCTCTGCAACATCGCACTCCATGCGATCGGTGTACGAACGGCTGGACTGGTCAGCCACACCACTGGGTCCGCGAGACTCGTGGCCAGGGCTGCTCCGGCTCGTGGTGGATCTCTGTTTGGACTCGGAATTCCCGGTACAGATCAGCTGGGGGCCCAACCTGCTTGTGCTCTACAACGACGCCTACCTTCCGTTGCTGGGTGCTGAAAAGCACCCTTGGGCACTCGGTCGGCCTGCGAGTGAGGTGGGATGGCATCTGTGGCCGGCGAACGAGCAACAGCTGCGCGAAGTTATGGAGACCGGCCGGCCTTACCACAGCGGGGATCAACGGCTCATCATCAACCGGCACGGCTATCCGGAGGAGGCGTATTTCTCGTTCTCCCTGAGCGCGATCAGGGACAGCGACGGTACGATCGTCGGGCTCTTCAATGCGATCACCGAGACGACGCAGCACCTTCTGTACGAGCGACGACTCCAGGTGTTGCGCAGGCTTGGCGCCGTCTCGATCACTGCGGATGACTCGCTCGCCTCAACCTGCCGAGCCGCCGTTGAGGTGATCGGCAAGACTCGGGAAAGCGTGCCCTTCCTTGCGGTATTCCTGCAAGATCACCCCGCGCAAGGGCCAAAACGAATTGCCGATTACGGCTTCGACGAGACCGCCGCAGCCGAATGCGAGCTCGTCGAGGCGGCACCAACAAGCGGACCGGTGATCGAGGTGCTGGAGCACGGGGGCACGGTGCTCGTGTCCGGGCTGCGCGACCGGCACCCGGGTGTCTTCGCACCCGGACCGCTGGGACCATTGGCGCCCGACCAGGCTTTCGTGCTGCCGGTAGTTCTGCTGGGTACCCGAAAGCCGATGGGCGTGTTGGTCATTGGTGTCAATCCCTATTGGCGACCAGACGAGGCCTATACCGCTTTCGCAGCTATGGCCGCGCGGCAGCTCGGCATTATGATCACCGACGCCGTCTCCTACCAAAACGAGCGCAAGCGCCAGCAGGCTCTTGCGGAGCTCGACCGAGCCAGGACTGAGTTCTTCCAGAACGTTAGCCACGAGCTACGTGCGCCGCTGACCATGCTGCTCACTCCGTTGCAAGACATCCTCGATGAGCCGGGAGTCGTGCTTCCCGCTGCTGCGCGAGACACCGTTGAGACCTCGATACGAGCGGCTGACCGGCTGCAGCGAGTCGTCGACACGCTGTTGGACACTTCCCGGGCCGAATCTGGTGCGCTCATTGCGGATCGGGAAGACATCGATCTCACATCTGTGACTGCGGAACTGGTCGAAAGTTACCGGCCAGCCACCGAAGGCCGGCTCAACCTGCGCGTCGACATACCGACCGAACCGCTGAGGGCGTACGTGGACCGCACGATGTGGACCACCATCGTGAACAACCTGGTGAACAACGCGCTGAAGTTCACGCCTCAAGGCGAGATTGCCGTGAGCCTGAGCGGCGACGACAGTCAGGTAGTCCTCACCGTTACCGATACCGGCGTCGGTATTGCCAGGGAGGAGCAGGCTCAGATCTTCCAGAGGTTCCACCGGGCAAGCAATGGTGATCAACACCCTGGCACTGGGATCGGCCTGTCACTTGTCGCCGAGATGACCGCCGCGCATGGTGGAACCGTCGAGGTGGACAGTGAGCCCGGCGCAGGCAGTCAGTTCGTGGTACGGCTGCCTCGGTACGACGGGTCTCCCGAAGCGGCTGAGTTGGCCGAAAGCACTGCAGAACCACACCCCGAGGCTGGCCCAGCCGCAGATCGGCCGCGCCTGTTGATCATCGAGGACGAGCCTGATCTTCGCGGCTACCTGAGCAAGCTCTTCACCAAAGACGGGTACGCCGTCGAGGCGGCGGCCGATGCAGCGACCGCATTGACCTTGCTGAAGAGCAACACGCCGGACCTGGTGATCACCGACGTCATGCTGCCCGGGCAGAGCGGCCTCGACCTTCTCGCCGAGCTCCGGCAAGCCGAGCAGCTGGCTCGGTTGCCGGTGGTCGTGCTGACCGCACGCGCCGACGCCGAGACAGCAATCGGGGCCTTTGCAGCCGGTGCCGACGACTTCGTGGTCAAGCCGTTCAACTCTGCCGAGCTACTTGCGCGGGTACGAGCTCATCACCAGATGAGCCAGCTCCGCGACGGTGCGGTCGACGCGGCACAGACCACCGTGGGGCAGCTGCGCCAGGCCCTGCAGAGCAACCGAACGACCGGCACCGCCGTGGGGATTGTCATGGCCCGCTACGAGCTGGACTCAGAACGGGCGTTCAAGGTGCTGGTCCGTACCAGTCAGCAGAGCAACCGCAAGCTGCACGACATTGCCGCCGAAGTGGTTCGGACCGGTGCCCTGCCGGAGGCGCCGGAGCTGACTCCTTCGCTTGACACGTAGCCGTCAAACGGACGGTTCAAGGCGGCAGCCGTACGTGTTCCATCACAACCGTCAAAACGGGCGGTTTCACGAACGAAAAGCGTGCGTCTTTCATCACAACCGTCAAAACGGACCGTTCGAGGGCGAAAGAGCCAGACGGAAAGGGTGCGGAGAAACGCGATCGTCTCAGGACTTGCGGCGGCGCCAGTCGGCCACCGCTCGCTCCACATTGACGAGGCCGATCACGATCGGCGGACCGTCCGCACGGATCCGATGCGAGATGGCGATCCGATGATTCAGATCGTTGACGATCTCGCGAACCGATTCCTCGTCCGGCACATCGGCCAGCGTCTCGGGAAGCTCCATGACCTCCTTGCGGAGTGCCAGTGATGTCGGCAGCGGCAAGGGCAACTGCTCCCGCTCCAGATAGGACTTGACCCACCAGTTCTCATCGTCGCGACCGTTGAGTCCCTTGATCGGCTTGCCTTGCCCGGGCAGGTTGTCAAACTCGCCGCGCTCGATCGCCTCGCGGACCTGACGCTCTACCCAGCCTTCGTACCGCATCGCGATCCCTAACAGTCTTCGGCTCTTCCCACTCTAAGTGCGGTTCGATTTCGGGCAATCGACCCGCGGCCAGATAAAAGGTGTCCGGCGCGAGTCGTAGGGCAATGTCGGTTCTTAGTGACAGACTTCCTGTGATGACCACCACAAGCGTGCTCGATCGAGAGATGTTCTCAGAAGCCGAGGCTTCCCGCCTCCTGCGGGTGGCACAGTCAACCCTGCATTGGTGGCTCGACGGTGGCACGTACGGAAATCGCAACTACCGCCCCGTGATCCGGACAGAGCCGACAAGCGGACGATCCGTTACCTGGGCTGAATTCGTCGAAGCTGGACTTTTGCGGGAGTACCGACGGACGCACAGAGTTGCGCTGTCGGAGCTACGCATCGTGATTGATCGCCTGCGTGATGAGTATGGGACGCCCTATCCCCTGGCGCACCACCGCCCGTTCGTGGGTCCAGGCCGAGAGCTCTTGCTTGAGGTACAGGAAGAAGCAGGGCTTGACGCTGATCTTTGTCTCGTAGCTGTTGCAAATGACCAGCTGCTACTCACACCTGCGGCCGAAACGTTCGTCCAGCGAGTGGAATGGGCTGAAGACATTGCGGTGAGTTGGCGGCCGCACGACGATCCTCACTCCCCCGTACGTATGGCGCCCGACGTTCGCTTCGGCAAGCCGGCGATCAAAGGAATCAGCACCGAGGCACTCTGGGAGCACGTCGAGTCCGGTGAGGACTTGGCCGAGGTTGCCGAGGCCTTCGGTCTTGACATCGGCGAGCTGCGCTGGGCATTGGCCTACGAGAACTCGGCACGCGCGGCGTGATGCGGCCGGGGAAGCCGGCTGTCGTCCGCTTCTAACAACGTGGGCACAGTTGGAAGCACTTTGCTGTCAGTGGCGAGCCCTCGAGCGTCGATTGGACGAGCCCGGCCCTTTCATCTACAGCGCCACCCGAACGGCCCTTCGGCCGGTTTCGCTCAACTAATTCCGTCAACGTCCGAGCTGATCATGATGCGAAGCCAGCCGTGTATGGCCGTCACAGCCAGTTCGCGGGCGCACCCTCGGTATGGCAGTCTGAACAGATGGATGCGTGGAGCATCGGCCTGATCGTGCTGATCATTGCGGGACTCGGGGCGATCATCTTCGGTGCTCTGTGGGACCGCAGGCGAAACAAGCGGCGAGCCGCCGAGATGCTCGCGCCGCCGGCCCGGACCATTCCGCAATTTCATCCAGATTCTCCGGCGCCGCACTACCTTTCCGATCTGCAGGCTCGGCGTCGACCTGAGGACGCGGCGCCGACCGACCTCAGCGACACGGAACGGCAATCCATCACCCAACAACTGGCCGATCCCCACACCGTCACCGTCAAAGCCGGTTACGCCTCGCGCGATTTCGTCACCGATTCCAGTTCCGGGTGGGCCGTACTGGACCAGCCCGCAGTACTGGTGTGCGGCGACGCCATCGGGAGTTTCCGCGAGATGATCAGCACCCTGGAAAAGCTGATCTTGAGCAGGACACCACTCGTCGTGGTAACGCCGAGCATTGCTCCTGATGTGCTGGCGACGTTGGAGGTGAACGCGATCAGGCAGACCATGCGGCTGCTTGCTGTCATCTGCGCTGAGCCCAACCTCCGTACCATCGCAACCGCTTGCCAGGCGATGATCATGGACCGATCCGACCTGCAATCTGGATACTTGGGCCAGGACTATCTCGGTCACTGCGAACGCTGGATCAGTACCGCCACAACCAGCCACCTGATCATGACCGCGGAGCCGACGAGAGAATCCGCGTGACGGCCGAGAGCGGCTCCACAACAGCAGCAATAGCAGACCGACACACCGGAGGGTGGGGATACGCGGCCGCACTGACTCCGATCATCTTTGGCACTACGTACGTGCTGACCACTGAATTTCTGCCACCTGACGGTCCGCTGCTGGCTGCCCTGATGCGCTCGCTGCCCACTGGTCTGGTGTTGATCATCGGCAGTCGAATCCCGCCACGTCGTTGGATGGCGCGCTTCTTCGTGCTTTCGGTGCTTTACGCCTCCGGACTCTTTCCGCTGCTGTTCATCGCCGCCTACCGATTGCCAGGTGGCGTAGCGGCCGTGATCAACTCGCTGAGCCCATTGCTTGTCGTCGTGATCTCAGTGCCGTTGCTCGGTAGCCGGATCCGTCCAGTTCAGATCATCGCCGGCATCGTGGGAACGTTGGGTGTTGCGTTGCTGGTGCTCCGATCAGACGCGCGCCTGGATGTGGTCGGCCTGGTAGCCATGGCCATCGCCGCGATCATGTTCAGTGTGGCGACGGTGCTGACCAAGCGGTGGGGCCTCCCCGAGGGAATGACCTCCATTGGCGTTACTGGCTGGACTTTCCTTCTCGCGGGACTCACCCTGCTGCCTGCCACGTTGCTCATCGAAGGGCTGCCCGACCACCTAACGGCGCGCAATATCGGTGGGCTGGTCTATCTCGTTCTGATCAGCGGGATTCTGGCGTACGCCCTGTGGTTTTGGGGGCTGCAGCGGTTGTCTGCGAGCGCGGTGACTTTCCTCACCTTGCTCAACCCGGTGGTCGCCGCTCTGCTGGGCTGGGTCGTGCTCGACCAGCGCTTCAACCTTTGGCAGGCATTTGGGGCGGTCCTTGTTCTGGTTTCGGTAGCGCTGGGCCAACCGGGGGCGCTCAACCGACGAAGACGGCGATCGGCACTAGCATCGCGAGTGTGACCGCGCCGCCGCAACACCGCGACCGTCGTTGGCCGCGCCGCGTGTACGCGGCAGGCTCAGAGCCTGACCCACGATTCACCTTCGCTAACGAACGCACCTTTCTGGCCTGGATTAGAACTGGCCTGGGATTCCTTGCAGCCGGCGTTGCGATCGCCGCCGTCGCACAGCTGGCCGATCGACTCGGGCTGGGCGTGCGGCTGGCTGCTGCCGTTCTCGTTCTCTGCGGGCTGGCCTGCGGTATCGGCGCCTTTAGCAGGTGGATGGGTAACGAGCGCGCGATGCGACTCGGTGAGCCGCTACCGTCCTCGCCGCTGCTACTGGTACTCACCGCCATCGTTGCCACCGTAGGGATCGTGGCGCTGATCATCGTGAGCTTTGGATGACGCTCGGACCCTGGGACCCCGGATTACAGAACGAGCGGACAGGTTTGGCCTGGCAGCGCACCATGCTGGCCGGTCTGACCTGCAGTCTGCTGGTCGCCCGTCTGCTGACGTCGATCTCGATCTTCTTGTCGGTGATCCTCGGGCTGGTGGCGCTGCTCTGTACCGCTGGCCTCGGATGGGTGGCGATCCGGCGCTTCCGCTTGAACACCCTCGCCATTCATCGGGAAGAAGCCCTCGGTGACGGCAAGGCGAATGCGCTGCTCAGTCTGCTGGTCATGATGACCGCCGTCGGGGCGTTGCTCTACGTCTCCGTCGCCTAACCGCCGACTTGTCAGAACCCAGTTGACCTATAGGTCAACTGGGTTCTGACAAGTCGGTGGGAGTTAGTCGTAGCCGAGTTCGTGCAGGCGATCGTCGTCGATTCCGAAGTGATGGGCGATCTCGTGTACGACGGTGATCCTGATCTCCTCAATTACCTGCTCGTGGGTATCGCAGATCGCCAAGATCGGATACCTGAAGATCAGGATGCGATCTGGCAGATCCGCGTAGAACTGGCCGCGTTCGGTGAGTGGAACTCCTGAGTAGAGCCCGAGCGTGTCCGGCAGGTCCGGCGGCGGGTAGTCCTCCACCAAGATCACGCAATTGTCGATCAGAGCAGTCAACTCTTCTGGGATCTCATCCAGGGCCTCCGCCACGTGCATCTCGAACTCTTCGGCGGACATATCCATCCCGGCGGTCATCGGGCGTTCACAGCCGCAGCCTAGACGCGAGTTCGCGGAGGTCTCATCCCCGGGCAAGAACGAATTACATCGATGAAGTTTTCCCCATGAGTCCCGCGTGTCGTCTTGCGTCATGGACAGAGGGCGTACTCAGGCCTTGCCGTTACCACTGTGACGAGATTAGAGTTCTGCGCAGTTTGAGTTTTTTGTGACTTATGTGACTCAAGTGATCCAGAACGCCGTTCGGGTTGGAGGCGACCATGCGCAGAACCGTGATCAAGGTGCGAGCCGCCGCTGCTCTCCTCGTTGTCGGGGTGATCTTGAGTCTGATGTGGCCGCAGACAGCCAGCGCGGCGACGACGCAGATGACAGCGACCGTTGGCCTCAACATTCGGTCCGGCCCCAGCACCCAGGCCGCAATCCTCGGCGGCCTCTATCGCGGACAGACGGTCACCGCGATCAGCAATTCCCAAGGCTGGACCAAGATCACATTCGCTGGCTCGACTGCCTACGTGGCCAGCAAGTACCTCACCAAGGGGAAAGACCTGCCGCCACCCAGCAGAATCGGAGCGGGGACGGTCAGGGTCACCACCACCGCCCTCAACCTTCGTAGCGGTCCAGGTCTCTCCTATCGGGTGATCAAGGTCCTCAAAGAGGGCACCAGGGTGACGATGACCGGCAAGACCGCACGAGGTTGGGTACAGCTGGCAATCGGCAAATCCACCGGGTGGTCGAGCATGCAGTATCTCGCCAGTTCAATGAACGGACGCCCGGCGGTCATCGGCAAGCGAGTGGCAACGGCAGATCTTGACATCCGTACCACCAGCGGCGCTGATTCCCGAACTGTCGGGGAAGTAAAGAAGGGCACAGCGCTCTCGGTCACCGGTGCCATTCAGAACGGCCGGGCGCAGATCATCTACAAAAGTGCCGTCCGCTGGGTGACAGCGAGGTATCTCAAGAACCTGACCAGCAACCTGCCATCCCCGCCCAAGCTGCCCAAGATCACCGGGACCCGGTACGCCGCGGCCGCGTTGGACGTCCGCTCGACCTACGCCGACAAGTACCGGTTGATCACGGAGGTGCCGCGAGGCACCAAGCTGAGCATTACCGGCGTTGTCAAGAACGGCCGGATGCAGATCATCTTTGACAAGGCCGTTCGCTGGGTAACTGCCCAGTACCTCTCCAAATCTGCCGCGGGCGCGGTGCCATCAAACTGGCGAGCGGTCGAAAGGGGCCTCAAGCCGAACGCGATCAAGGTCCATAGGGCCATGCGGGCAAGATTCCCGCAGATCACCGTCTATGGCGGTGTGCGCCCATCGGTGATTCCGGACCATGAGCAGGGGCGCGCTCTCGACTGCATGGTCCCCAACTACCGGTCAGCATCCGGAAAGGCGCTTGGTGCCGAGGCTGCGGCCTGGGCCAAGGCCAATGCCAGATCGCTGGGGATCAATTACGTGATCTGGAACCAGCGCATCTGGAACATCGAACGTGACAGCGAGGGCTGGCGCTACATGGCCGACCGCGGCAGCGACTCGGCCAACCACAAGAACCACCTGCACATCACCGTTTTCGCAGATGGCTTGGACCCCCGCTAGAAATTGGCCCTAGAAATTGGCCAGGCCTTTCCCAATCAAGGAGACGCCAATAACCAGCAGCAGCACGGCCATGATCACGGCATTGTTGTCGACCAGCCATTCCCGCAACTTGTCGAGTGGACCGGCCAGTCGGGCCGCGGCGATGAGGTAGCCGACGACGGGGACGAGCACCGTGCTAGCAGCTAGCAGTACAAAGATGATGATCACTACGGCCATCTGTCCAACCGCGAGCCCAGCTCCGCCGACGATCAAGCCGGCCGAGATCGCCATCAGCAGGTTCTTCGGGTTCACCGCCGACAACAGGAATCCGAGGCCGAAGGCCTTGCCGGCGGTCATGGAGTCGATGGCCGACATCCATTTCGGCATGCTCGCCTGTTCGCCCTCGGCTGGACGCGTCCGCCATTGTTTGATCGCCAAGAACAACAGCAGCAAGCCGAGGATGATCTTGATGACACCGGAAACCGGCGACGGACCCCCGCTGTCCTGCGGAATGATCGATGAGATCAGGGTGAACAAGACAATGGCAACGATGATGCCGACCAGCCATCCAATCAAGAACCCCACGCTGGTGCTCCTTGCGCGAGGGGACAGCAGCATCAAGATTGCGGCGATGATCGGTATTGGGCTAATGGCGATGCCGACGGCCAACGGCAGAATCTCGCCAATCACATCGTTCATGAGATATCCGCGCTCATGGACCACCGTTTCTTAGACACCGTTCTCCTGCGCCAGGCGGACCCGCCAGTTTGCGCCCTGAGCTTGTCGAAGGGCGCTTCGACAAGCTCAGCGCTCGTACGTCGTGGCCCATCCTCGCAGCCGCAACCCACGCAGGCCGCTATTGCCGCGCGACGCGCGACCCGATCTGGTGGTCGGTATCTTCCGGGCCTAGAGCAGTTCGGCTATCAGCGCCGCCGCACGTGCGGCCCCGTCCCGTTCTACCGGCCGATAGTCGACCTGCCGCCCGATCTCCTGCGCGATCATCGCCGCGATCGTTTCGGGCGTCGCTAGGTCGAAGTCCAGCATGCGACCGGCGCCGTATTGCTGGAGTCGGTGGCGCACGTGGAAGTTCTGCTCGAAGTGGTGGCGCAGCGGGACGTACAGGAACGGCCTCCGGGTTGCCGTCAGTTCCATGCATGTCGTCAACCCGCCCTGCACTACTGCCAGGTCGCAGGCGGCAAGGTGTCGGTAGAGCTCAGGTATGAACCCGCGCACTTCGAGGCCCTCGTGCTCGGGGAACGTGCCGGGATCGATCCGTGGGCCGGTGACGACAACCATCCGAAGCGCCGGAACTCGCCGCTTCGCCTCGGGAAATGCCTCGATCACTCGGCGCAGCAGATGTCCGCCGACGCCGGAGCCGCCCACGGTGACGATGCAGATCTGTTCGTCGTCTCGGTAGCCGAGCTCATGACGCAGCCGTGCGCGATCGGCGAAGTCGGACGGATCGAAGCCGGTGACGTAGCCGGCGAACGAGTAGTGATCACGTGTCCAATCCCGGATGAGGGGCAGCTCTGGCCCGAACGCCTCAGGAACGATGTCGGACTCACTACCGACGAAGATCGCGTGATCGCGTACCCGTGGGAACCGCGCAATGTGCTCGATCATCTCCGCGTTGTAGTCCGCGGTGAGGAACGCCTCGTGCTGGCCTCCATCCGGCATCGGAAGCCAGCCGACGAAGTCGGTGAGCCAGACGTACGCTGCGTGCTTCTGCTCAGGGTTCTCGTGCAGGTAGTAGTCGAGCTCCCAAGCCTCATCACCAATCCAGATGTCATACGGCTCATCGCGCACCAGGTCGTGGAACACCATGAAGTTGGAGAGCAGGATCTCATCCATCCGGCGGATCGCCTGGAAACAGTGCAGATCGTGCTCGGCCGACTCGCTCTCGATGTGGCTCGATTCGTTGGCCAACAGCGCGCTTGCCGGATGGATGCGCTCACCAGCCGCCTGAAGGACTCTCGTCACCGGGTGCTGCGCAAGCCAGTCGATCTCGATGTCGGGACGCATCTTGCGCAACTCGTCCGCGATGGCGACGTCGCGCTGCGCGTGGCCGAGCCCGATCGGCGAGGAGATGTAGAGCGCGCGCTTGCGACGGGACTTCCCACGCACCCAGCGGTGCGGTGGGGTCGGCGGCTTGGCGAAGTCCCGGAGAAGGAGGTTGAACTTGACCGGATCGCGCAGGTGCGGTGCATGGCCGGAGCCTTCGAGCACCACCAGCCGACCGCGCGTGTGCTCGGCGAGCGCCATCCCGCGGGACAAGTCGGACATCCCGTCGCGGTCCCCGTGTACGACCAACACCGGGCAGCGGACGCGTAGCGCGAGTTCACGCGCCTCGTCGGCCTCCAGGCCCGCGTGCGTGAGCACGAGCGTCTCGCCTGTGGTCTCCAGGCCCCAGCCAACGCCATCCTCGATTGGCTTGGTCGAGTGCGGCTCGGGGAACATTGTGGACAGGAAGAAGTCGAGAAAGCCCCGGTAGTCGCGCAGCCAATAGTGCTTGTTGTACCTCGCCCAGCCTTCGTCGGTGTCGAGCTCGTCCTCCCAGGCGTACACCGTTCGTTCTGGCCTTGGCTGCCCGCCGCCTGGATATGTCGGGCCGATGAAGACGGCCGCCTCGACCCGCTGTGGATGGTTTGCGGCGAGCACCAACGCGCGCTGTGCGCCCAACGAGAAGCTGGTGATGATCGCGCGGTCAGTCTGCGTCGCGTCCATCACCGCGATCGCGTCGGCTGCGAACTCGCGCTCCGCGTACGCCTCGGCTTGCGTCGGTCGGTCGGAGCGACCGTTGCCGCGTCCGTCGAAGGTCAGCACGCGGCAATGCCGCGCGAGGTAGGGGACCTGCATCTTCCAGTGTCGCGAGTGCATCAGCGACCAGGTGGGCAGCAGCAAGATCGTGGGCTCGGCAGCGCCAAACACCTCGTAAAAGATCTTGATTCCGTCGCGCTCGACGTAGCCGTCACGATTCGGCTGGCATGCCCGCATGATCGGTCCTTCCAGGCCTAGTCTGATCTTCTTCGAGTTTCCTGATCATGACGCCGAGGCGCCGCAGCGCCGAGCGGATCGGCATGACGTCGCGATCGAAGCCGAGCAGTAGCAGCGCCTCCGCACCAATGAACGCCGCGCCGACCAGGGTGCTCACCTCCTCGGCGGTGAACGGAGCAAGCGGGCCGTAGCGATGCTCGGCCTCGCGAGCCACCTCGGCGAGCAGTGCAAACCACCCGCCCACGAGTTCTCGGACTCCGTCGCCGAGCTCCTCGTTAGACCAGCCCGCCGCGATCATCTCCTGAAGTACGCGCACGTAGCCGGAGTCCAAGTCATCCTCAAGGAAGTCGCAGGCACGCTCGTACCGCTGCCACAGCGGCGCGTCCTCGGCGTACATCTTGCTTTGGCGTGCTAGGCGGCGCTGATTCTCCTCCTCCAGCACAGCCAGGATGAGGCCCTGTTTGGAACCCAAGTGGTAGTGGAGCTGGCTCAGTGGAACTCCGGCCTCCTCGGCCACCCTGCGCGTCGATAGGCCTCCGTAGCCGTCCACCAGCAGTCGGCTCCGCGCCGCGTCAAGGATGAGTGTGCGCGTGTCCACGGCGCGAAGTGCGGTATCCGGCACGGTGGGCTCTCCTCAATATATAGCGAAAGTCATCCCGTTCGGTCGCTCGACCGTGTTGATAATGTTACGCATATGCAGGATATTTATCTAGTTCGGTCGAACGACCGAATATCTTCATCAGTCAACCTCGAGCGACCCTGCTGGTGATGTGACGGCATGAACTCCAGCTACTGTCTAGCGTTGGGGGCATGACGAGTCAGAGTCCTACGCAAATTTCGTCCACTGGCGCTCGGGCAACTGGCGCCGCATCCACAGGTGCCTCATCGGTCGCGTTCGCGGCGCTTCTTGCCGCGGCAGTCGGGGCGGGAGCAATGGGCGCCTTGGCGATCGGCGCCGTTGCGATCGGCCGGCTGGGCATCGGCCAGGCGTCCATACGTCAGCTGCGCATCGATGAACTGGAGGTTGATCAGCTGCGGGTGCGACGGCTGCAGGTGCTCGAGCAAGACGATAGGAGCTGAGGGCCACATCGGGAGGCCGCTGAAGTTGGTCGTGAACGGCGACCACTGCGACACCACACCCGAAGGGGTTGGCGCCGTGACCGCTCAGGTTAAGCACCACCCCTGGCCACCACATGAAGCAGCAGCGCCGCCGACCAGCTGAAGTTGCTCGTGCCATGCCCCGCCCCGGTTCGGGGATTGAAGTACTCCCGAAGGCCGGCGCCGGCCACCAACGCGACCATGTCGTCACAAAGCCGCTGCGCCAGCTCTTCCTCGCCATGCGCCCGGAGCCCTTCCGCCACCAGCCACGTGGTGTTGAGCCATGTCGGACCTCGCCAGTAACGCCTCGGGTTGTAACGCCGATCGGTGAGATCAAAGCTCGGGACCCCGCAGACTCCCGGCTGGCCGGCGCGGAACGATGGTCCAGTGAGTGTCGCGCGAAGGGCGCTGCGCACATCAGCGGGCAGCCCGGGCAACACCAGCGGGATCAGCCCGGCGACCGTACGCTCCTCGAGCAGCCCGCCGGACCGCTGGTCTCTGGCGAGAAAGATCTCACGACTCGTGCTCCACAGCTGATCAACAAGCGCCGTGGTGATCCGCAACGCTTCGCGTTGATGTCTTTCAGGATTGCGACCCATCGCCTGCGCTATCTCAGCCAGAGCCAGCTCAGACCAGGCCCACAAGGCGTTGAATCCAGGATCGATGACCACGAATTCGCTATGACTCCGAACCCAGTCGTCGCCATAGCCATGATCGCGATAGGCCAGCGCTAGCCGGATGTAGCGCGCATAGTCCTCATCGGTTGGGCGCTCGCTGGACCGCGCATGATCAATATCGCGGCGCGTGTAGGAGTCGAAGAGCGAGAGATCTGCCGGCACGGCGCGCATTGGCTCGTCCCAGGCCGGGCAGTTGTCTAGGCCGGTCTCCCATGGGTGCACGACTGCGGCGAGCCCATTCACGTCTCGCCGTTCGCGGATATAGGAGTTTTGAGCAACGAGAGCCGGATAGGCGCGAGCGGCGAAGTCCCGCCCATTGGCGCCGAGGCGATCCATCACCGCAAGGACCGCAATGGCATGTACTGGCGGCTGGATGATCCCCGAAGTGTCGATGGGTGGATGCCCCCGGAGCTGGGAAGACCGCCAGAATGACGGGCCAGGAAAATAGGCGTCATCAGCGACTGCCGGATTGAAGGCAATGTGCGGGATCCGGCCGTCTGCCCACTGGGCACCGAAGAGACTCAGCAATTCCACCGCAGCACGCTGCGGCGCGACATGCAACTGGCCGAGCGCGATGAAGGCCGAATCCCAGCTCCACTGATGGGGATACAGGCGTCGGGAAGGGACCGTGGCATGACTGTGCCAGTTCTCGATCAGGACCCGAATGGCGTCGCGCACCAATTGATCATGATCAAGGTCAGCCGCGCGCGGCGTGGTACCGGCTACGACCATGCCAATTGCCGCATCCGCCGTACCGAGATCGGCAGAACCTCGTCGACGTCACCGGAGAGGCGGCATTCGTAGGCCAGCTCTTCGGCATAGCCGATGGCCCACAGCGTCTGCAGCGTCGCCGACCAATCGATGTGACCGGCGCCCGGTTCCAGGCGGTTGCTGTCACTCAGCTGGACGTGCCGGATCCATGGCGCCGCAGCGACCAGCGCCTTCAGCGGATCGGCCTCCTCAATGTTCATGTGGTAGGTGTCCGCCGCGATGCCGAGGCTTGGCGAGGAGATCTTCTCGCATATCGATGCCGCATCCGCCAGGGTGTTGATCATGTGGTTTTCGTACCGATTCAGCGGCTCCAGCGCGATGATCACGCCCTCCGCCTCGGCATGGGCTGCCAGCTGACCGAATGCATCGAGCAAGATCTCGGTGTCTTCGGCCTCGGTACGTGGACTCTCGAACGGTGGCAGGCGCTTGCTGAACATTCCGTACGAGGCAGGCGTCATCGCGAGTCGGCCACCGATCTCGGCCATGACTGAGAGCTGGGACTTCATCTGGAGCAGCGCGTCAGCTCGTTTGTCGGCATCGAAGTCGCCGACAAAGTGCCGCATCTCCACGCACACCGTTGGCATCGGCACGCCGGCAGCGGCCGCCTCTTTGAGCTCCGGCAGCCGCGCGGCGAAGTGGCCCTCACCTCTAGCCCGCAACTCGAGGGCATCGAAGCCGAGTTGCCGGGCATGCTCCCACCTCTGAAGTGCGGTATCGCCGCGCAGGTACTGCTCCTGGGCAGACAGCCGGATGGTGTGCCTCATGCCGCGGCCTCACCCTCCTGAAGCGAGCCAGCAAAGGTCAAGATCACCTGCACCAGGTCAGGGGGAGGTGAGTCGACGAGCCGGTAGGCGTCAGCAGCCAACCTCGCCGGAATGACGTGGCTGACCAGCGGCAGCGGATCGAGTCGACCGGCCGCGCAGAGCTGGAGAACAGTTTCGTGTAGCCGCTCCCGGGTCCAGCGGTCCCGAAGCGGCGGCGGCACGCTGCCTATCTGCGAGGACACCAACGTCACCTGATTGTGGTGAAACTCCTCCCCCAGCGCCAGCGCGGTCGCCGGGCCCTGGTAGAAACCAGCGGCAATGACCGTGCCACGCGCTCCGGCGACCCGGATGGCCTGGTGCAGCGCCGGGTAGGCGCCGGTGAGCTCGATAACGCGGTCCGCGCCCCGTCCTGCTGTGTGGTTCCGTACGGCCAGTGCAAGATCATCATCTGCTGCGGACAACGGGGTAGCACCGAACTTCTCGGCCAACTCCAGCCGATGCGGCACAGTGTCAATGGCGATCACATCGACGCCCTGGCTGACCAACAGCTGAGTGGCCAGCAGACCGATCACCCCCAGCCCGAAGACCACCACGGTCTCACCAACGCACGCTGTGGAAGCAAGCACAGCGTTCAATGCCACGGCGCCGACTCGAGCGAAGGTGCCGACCATCGGATCTAGGTCGGCCGGAAAGATCTGGCCGGGAAGACTCTCGGCCGGTAGTACGGCATGGGAGCGGTGACCCCACATGCCCCAAACCACCTGGCCAAGCTGCAATTCGGTGACATCGGGTCCCAGTGCTTCAATCTCACCGACCTCGGAGTAGCCCCAGTTAGTGACCGGATAGTGAAGAGTCGAATCCCCCGGGAGGAAGAGCTCAACCTCGGGATCCCATTGCTTCTCGAGATAGGGATTCGTGCCGCGGTAGAACGCGAGTTCGGTGCCGGCCGAGATGCCGGAGTAGAAGGTGGCAACCCGGACTTCGCCGGCCTCCGGCTCTGGTACTGGGTATTCGCGCACGCTCACGACCCGCGGTGCACTCAGCTCGACCAGGTAGGCCATGAGGCGGCACGCCTATCCCTTCTCGGCTCCAGCCGTCAGGCCGCCGGTCAGCAACCGCTCGGTGGCGAAGAAGATGATGATGATCGGCAAGGTGAGCACCACCGATCCCGCCATCAGTACGGTGGTGGGAACCTCGACGCTTCCGGATAGCTGCGACAGGCCGAGCGAGACGGTCCAGCGCTCGCGGCGATCGACCAGGAACAGCAGCGCGAAGAGGAACTCGTTCCAGGCGATCATGAACACGAAAAGCCCGGTGGACATGATCGACGGCAAGGCCAGCTTCAAGCTGATCTGACGTAGCACGCCAATCCGGGTCAGTCCATCCACCAGACCGGCCTCCTCGATAGCCTCTGGCACTGTCTCGAAGTAATTCCGCAGCATGTAGATCGTCACCGGAACGGTTTGTGCGGTGTAGACAATGACCAGGCCGACAAGTGAGCCGCGGAGTCCGATCCGGGTGAATCCCACGAACAGCGGAATGGCCATCAGGATCGCCGGGAAGAGATAGGCGCCCAAGAAGATGCCGCTGACGTAGCGCCGGCCGATGAACGGCAATCGGGCGATTGCGTACGCTCCGGGGATCCCGATGAGCAATGCCAACGCCACCGACGCCAGTGCGACTATGCCGCTGTTGACCAGAAAGCGGCCGAAGCCCTGGCCCCCGGAGGCCGTTGAGGACAACACGTCGACGTAGGTCTGCAGAGTGAATTCGGAAGGCCTGACCCAGAACGAGGCGGGATCCTGCAACAACGACCCGATTGGTTTCACCGACAACAACAGCATGTAGTAGAACGGCACCAGCGTTGCGATGAGGAACCCGATGATCACCACCCAGCGACCAATCCTAAAAACCCGGCTCTGCACCCGGTGCCGGGTCCCGTGAGCCATGCGGCGTGGCTGTGGGGCAGCAGCGACCTCACTCGGCGGAGTGATGATTTCGGTGGTCATACCCGCTCTCCTCTCTTGCGTAGGATCAGCAGGTAGACGGCGAGCATCGCCACCAGCACCAATGCCATGATCACCGATTGCGCCGCCGCCTGGCCCACGTTGCGCTGCACTGTGAGGTAGTTGTAAATCTGCACGCTCGCAACGTTGGTGCCTGCGGCACCGCCGGTGAGCAGGAAGATGTCGTCGAACTCATTGAAGGTCCAGATCGTGCGCAGTACGGCAAGCAGGGCGATGATCGGCATGAGTTGCGGTAACACGATAAACCGGAAATTTTGCCACGGCGTGGCTCCATCAACGAGAGCGGCCTCCTCCGGCTCGTCAGACATGGCCGCGAGCCGAGCCATCAGGAAGAGGAACGCAAAGGGGAAATAGCGCCATCCTTCGAAGGCGATCACGGTCAGCAGCGCCGTGGGTACCGGGATCTCCAGCCCGAGCACGTCCCAGGTTCCCGACGCCTGCGACAGGAAGGGGATCGGCTCATCCCAGCCCAAGACGTTTTGGCCGATCACATTGACGATCCCAAACTGCGGATTGAGCATGGTGCGCCAGATGAACGTCACCGCCACGACTGGTGCGACGTACGGCAGTAGATAGGCGGCGCGGACAAAGTTCCGGCCACGGAATGGCTGCCGGAGCGCCATCGCGGCAAGTACGCCGAGCGAGACGGCCAGCACAACCGAGCCGAAGGTGTAGATGAAGGTGATCGCCAGGCTCGACCAAAAGTTGCTCGAGCCCAGCACTCGCTCGTAGTTGGCCAGCGTCAGCGGCTCAAAGAAATCGGCCCGACCAATCTGAATCAGCCGCATCCGCTGAAAGGACAGCAAGATCGACCACAGCAGGGGGAAGATCACGATCGCCAACACGACCAGCAGTGTCGGCGACATCAGCCACAAACCGAGGCGTGCGTCGCGCTGAGTGAGCGTGACTCGCTTTTTGGTTGTGTCCGGCGTGGTCGGGGGTTGCTTTGTCTCGGTTGCCGTTGTCGCCACGGTGCTCCTCAATGTTCGTACGTCTGGCGCCCCGGTTGCCAAATTGGTGATCGCGTGGACCCAGGAGGGGGAGGGGAGCCCTGGGTCCACGCATGGTTTTGGCTAGCCGCCGAGGTCTGTCTTGACCTGTTCCGCGCCCTTTTGTGCCTCGTTCGCGGCGTCAGCAGCGCTGGCGCCAGAATTGAGCATCTTGGCCAGAGCCTGGGGAACCACGTACTGCCCGGCTACGGCTGCTGCGAGCTCGCCCTGCCCTTGCGGTATGCCCCACCGCACGAAGTTTCCCGAGCTGCCGACGATCGTGTTCAAAACCTCGACTGGATAGATCGTGGTCAGCGCTTCCTTCTTGTCTACGCCGGCGCTGAGCTTGATCCAGCCCTCTGAGTACTCCTTCGGATTTTCCGACGTGCCGGAACGAGCCGGCATCTTCCCCTCCGGGGCGATTGCCAGCCAGTCCATGTAACCCTCACTCATCATGTAGGTGATCAGCTCCTTGGTCTTGGGAGAGGCGTCAGTCAGCACGTTCCAGGAAACGACCTCACCCCAGGCGGCCGGCTCGGTGGCGCCTGGACCCTGGAGCTCAGTGAGAATGCCGGTGTTCTTGGCTAGCCACAGGGGATCTTTCTTACACTGCGCACAGGTGGGCAACGCATCACTACGCAGACCCGCAAGCTCGTCGAGCAAGAAGGACGACCAGATCACCATGGCGGCATCCCCTGCAAAGTAGGTAGCTCGGGTGGTATCCGCGTCCTGGTTGCCTGGCACCGAGGATTCCTTGATCAGATTTGCGTAGAAGTTGAACGTCTCCTGGCACTGCGGGCTGTTGAGGGTGATGTTGCCGCTATCGTCAACAAGTTGGCAGCCGTTGGCGACCGCAACAAACTCAAAGGTCTGCTGTGTGAACGAGTCCGCGGGTGCTGTGGCGGCCACAATGCCGGCCATCTTCCCCTTGTTCAGCCCTTTGGCAGCGTTCTGGATGTCCGCGTAGGTCTTTGGCTCTGGCAACCCGGCGGCCTGGAAGAGATCTTTTCGATAGAAGAGCAGATTAGAGAAGCCATCACTCGGTACGGCGATCTGTTCACCGTCGACGCTGGTCAGCTCCAGGGTGCGTGGGAAGAATGTGTCCGGACCCAGTCCATCCACGATCTCTTTTGCTGCCTCGGGATCAACCAGGTCATCGGTGCGCAGCTGGTTCATGCCGTTGAGCGAGAGTGCGGCGATGGCATCGGGCAGGTCGTTTGCAGCCGCGGCCGATGTGAGTGTGGTCGTCAGCTGGTCCTCCGCAATTGCAACCAGCTTGACGGTGCCGCCTGACTTCTGAGCCCAGGCCTCCATGATCTTTTGTTGGGACGCCACCCGATCGGCGACGTCCTCGGTGGTCCAGATGGTAAGGGCGTTGTCCTCTGCCGAGCCGCCTGCGTCACCCCCTCCATCCTCGCCCCCACCGCCGCCACAGCCGGCGACCACCAGCATGGCAGTCAAAGCAATCCCTGCGAGCACACGTGATCTGCGCAATTCCTTCTCCTTCAAGCGACGGGTTGCCCTCAGCTCGATTCATGCCTCTGTTTGGGCCTGGCGATGATGAGACGCGGCACTTTTCACTATTGAAACGCTGAATTAGGACTGGTGACAATACATAAAGCGCACTTTTGTGGGCAAAATTCGATAACGACCATAGTCTGGCCATGGCATAGAAAAGCGAGGCGACACGTGTCTGCGGGACCGAACAGCGCCGGTGAGCTGTTGCAGCTGTTCCGGACGGGCGCGGTCGCCACCCGAGGCGAGTTGCAGCGGATCACCGGCCTGGCTCGCTCGACGCTCACGTATCGGGTCGACGCGCTACTCGCAGCGGGCTATCTCACAGAGGACGGCAGTGTGGCTGACTCGAGACGCGGCCGGCCGTCCACGCGGCTGCGCGTCAATGACCAGGCCACTACGGTCCTGGTAGCCGATCTGGGCGCCACTCATGGTCGGCTCGCCGTCAGTACGGCGGCTGGTGAGGTGATCACCGAGACTGTGATCGAGAGTGCGATCGAGAAGGGGCCCAGCACGGTTCTTGACACGGTCATCGGAGAACTAGACGCCATGCTGAAGCGATCCGGCCGCCCGCCAGAGACGCTGCGCGGCGTTGGGATGGGCGTACCGGGACCGGTGAACTGGCAGACCGGGCGGATTGCGCGCTCCATCAGCATGCCTGGCTGGGAAAGCTATCCGGTCGGTGATCACCTCGCCAGCCACTACTCGGTACCAGCAGTGGTTGACAATGACGCCAACCTGCTCGGTCTCGGCGAGCAGCGGCGCATTTACCCCGACACCCACTTGGTGCTCTTCGTCAAGATCGGCACCGGGATTGGGGCATCTATGATCATGGACGGCCAGCTACTGCGCGGGTCAGACTCGGCCGAGGGCGATATTGGGCATGCGAAGATCCCCGGCGTTGAGGAAACGTGTAGCAGCTGCGGCGAGCCCGGATGCCTGGCTGCGATCGCCAGCGGCCGTGCGATGGTTCGCGATCTGCGGCGACTCGGCCACAACCCCGTCACCACGCGCGACATTGTTGATCTTGTACGAAAGGGCGATCCGGACGCGGTACGGATCGTCACCGCTGCCGGTCGGGCCCTCGGCGATGTGTTGTCGACGGCGGTCAGCCTGTTGAATCCCGACGTGTTGGTGATTGGCGGGGACATCGCCCATGCCTACGAGCGTTTCGTACGCGGCGTACGCGACACCTTGCTGCACCGCAGCCAGCCGCTTGCCACAGCTCATCTCGTCATCGCGCGGACCAGGCTGAGTGATCGTGCAGGCATTACCGGTGCGGCCGCCATGGTTGCCGACGCCATCTTCGGCATCGAGGCGGTTGACGCCGTGGTGAGCTGAGCTGGCTTGGACGACCGCGGCTTGGGCCCAGGATGAGAGCCTCCGCGGAGAGGAGTTAAGCATCTCCTCCTGGTCTTGAACGGGGCTTGGCACCAGCTGGCGTGACCTGAAGCGTCACGTCAATTCCCGATGGCCGCCACTTGATGGAGCAGCCCATGCTGGGCCTATGTGGTTCAGGCACCGGTTCACCGGCCAACACGTGAGAGATGGCGTCGCTCAGTAAGGCACCAGTGACCGGCTTACCGTTGCCTGGCGTGGACTCATCGAACGCCCCGCGGTAGGCCAGCCGACGCGGCGCGTCGTACAGGAAGAAGTCCGGCGTACAGGCCGCCGCGAATGCCCGGCCGACTGTTTGCTCGGTATCCAGCAGGTACGGGAAGGTCCACGAAGCGCGCCGCGCCTGATCAGCCAGTCGCTCGGGCCGATCGTCCGGATATGTCTCCGAATCGTTGGTGCACACGCCCACCGCTGCGAGGTTGGGGTACCGCGCAATGACTCGGCCCAGCTCGGCCTCGATGTGTCGGACGTACGGGCAGTGGTTGCACAGAAATGCCACCAGCAGCGCCGGCGCGGCAACGAAATCATCGAGGCGCACCTTGGTGCCGGATAGGTCGTCGAGTGTGAAGTTGGGCGCCGGTGTGCCCAGCGGCACCATGAGCGATGAGAGTGCCATAACCTCAGCCTACAAATGCGCGCAGGCTCTGCTCAGCTCAGCGACTATTCAGCACACCAGCCAACACATCGGGCCGATCGGTCATGATGCCGTCGACACCGAAGCTCAGCAGCCTTCGCATGGCCGCCTCGTCGTCGATCGTCCAGACATCGACTCGAAGGCCACGGTCGTGCGCCTTGCGTACGAATCGTCGAGTGACGACCGGCACGACCCCTTTGTATTTCTCGGGAGCCTGCAGAGCCTGGAACGGCGGGGCGTACAGACCGCCGAGACGCAGCAGGTGAAGGACCCAATAGCCGAGCAGCTCGACCGTCGCGGAGGCAGTGGGGATCTTTCCTTGGCTGACCTTGCGGAAACGCGAAATCGTGCCCTTGTTGTCTGACACCACCAAGGTGCGTTCCAGTGCTCCAGCGGCTTCGATCTGGCGGAAAACGGTCTCCTCGATGCCGGACCGACGACCCTTGATCTCGATATTGAACGGTGCGTCCGGAAACGCCTCGTACAAGGCTTCCAGTGTGGGGATCTTGACGCCCTTGGCGCGCCACGGAAACGTCGCACCACCATCTGCGCTGAAGCGGTAGCCGGCGTCCAGGCTCTGCAGTTCCGGGACGGTCTTCTCCGCGACAGGTCCGGCGCCATCGGTTGTCCGATCAACGACCGCGTCGTGAATCACCACGATGGTGCCCTCGGCGGATGCATGTACGTCGCATTCCACGACCCCGCCGCCCATGGCAAATCCTTCGCGGAATCCCTCGATCGTGTCCTCCGGCACGACCTTCGCCCCGCCGCGATGGGCGAAGTTGATCGGCCAGCCGCGTGGCGTCGGCGGCTTCGGCAACGCATCACCCTTCGCCGTAAGCCGCCCCACGGCAGCGGTCACCAGCGCGCCAGTCAACGCACCCAGAATGAAAGAGCCCGCTCCCAACTGAATATCCCAAATGTTGTCGGCGACGACGGGCGAATCTCCCTGCTGCTTGATGATCGCATTACTCATGCTGGAGCCCTTTCCGGCGAGTATGGGTGCTGTCCAAAGTAGAGGCAGCAGGAGCGCGACGAACAGCCGCCTCCTCGTTCGGACATCACGTCCTCCGCACTGCCTGGTAAACGTCTGCCACTTTGTCTGCGACTGCTTGCCAGGAGTAGCCGCGTCGAACCAGGGCATGGGCCGCATCCGCTCGCGCTCGGCGCTCGTTCGGGCACGTCAATGCTGTGACAAGCACCTCGACCAGGGCATCCTCATCGTCCGGCGGGATCAGCCAGCCCTCCGGTGAACGGTCGTCGAGGTTGAGGAAGGTTGGAGGCCCGCCGGTACGCGTGGCTACCACCGGCAACCCGGCTGCCATCGCCTCCAGGTACACCGACCCGAACGCCTCACCGACCGACGGCGCAACCAGCAGGTCCGCGCAGTTCAGGCCGAGGCGAAGATCATCATGACCGCGCCAACCGACGAAAAACACCCCGTCAATGCGCTCCCTGGTGACGACGGAGTACGGATGCTCGCCCTCCCACTCACCGGGGTGCCCGCCCCAGATGATCAACGGCGCAACCGGACCGAGCCGTGACCGAACCCGTGCGTACGCCCGAAGCAGCAGTGGCAGTCGCTTCACCGCAGTGAACCGGCCGACGTAGAGCAGAACCGGGCGGAGCCCGGTGGAGTCGGTGAAGGCGGATAGGTCGGTCAAGGAGTAGCGGATGCTGCCTTCGTGACCACTCTCATCCCATCCGCGCGGGTCGTCAACGAGCCACTGTCGCAGCAGCGCGAGTCGCTCGGGAGCGGTGAGATCGAGGCGCCGAAAGTGCTCCGTGTCGACCCCGTTGGGGATGACGATCACGCGATCCTCGGGCACTCCCAGGATGCGGATCGCGCGGGCAGCGTGGTCTGTGGAGACGGCCAGGATGCGGTCGCTGCGCTGAGCAGTCGCCCGCAGCCGGTCCACCCAATACCCGGCATACCTCCACGCGGCCGGCAATTCGATGCCCTTGGCGCTGCCGTATTGCTCGATCTGCTCCAGCATCAGCAACTCAGTCCCGTGTAGGTGCGTCACCACCGGCACATCAGGAAAGACCTCTCCGGCGGCGTCGTGCAATGGCGTGAGGTGGTGCAGGTGGAGAATCTGCGGGTCGAGCGGATGCAGCTCGAGCAACAATCGGCGCCACGAGCCCAACTGCCGAGTCGCCAACTCGGGTGAAACCGCCGCGAAAATGCGGTCTGGGGCGCCAGGCTTGTCCTCGTACGACGCATGCAGCGGTACCGGCTGGTCCAACGGGTCCTCACCGCGCCGCCAGGCATCCAGAGCAGGGGTGAAGTCGGCCGCCGACACCGGAAGTCCGGCGAAGAAGGTCGCAGCATGGCTCAGGTCCCCGGGACCACCGACCGAGCCGGCGGCAATGCTTGGGCTCCAGCCGGACTGCAGCAGGGCGGCGGTCAGGTAGCGCACCACATGCGATGAGCCACCCCGCGGGAAGAACGAGAAGCCCTGCAACACTGTGCCTGGAGCCATATGCGCACGATTCCACAAGAGACTTGTCGGCCACACGCCGTGCCGCGGAGGGCGAGTCAGAAAGCCAGCAGCCAGGTGATGACCAAGATCACCGGCACCGAGAGCAGCGTGGCGACGAAAATCGTGTCCCGCGCCAAGATCACGCCGCGGTCGTAACGCATCGCCAAGGTGAAGACATTCTGCGCGGTAGGCAGCGCGGCGATGACGGTGACCGCGAGCAGGTCGCGACCCTCGAGCCCTACCGCGTACGCACCGATGAGGTATGCCGCGATGGGCTGCACGACCAGTTTGAGCAACACCAGCGTGCCGACCTGGCTGGGCGGCTCGCCGGCACCCGGTCGTGGTCCCAGCCGGAGCGAGATGCCATAGGCCAGCAACATGGACGGCACCGCTATGCCGCCGACCAGGGTGAGCGGCGCGTTGATGATCACGGGCAACTTGATCCCGGTCAGAGCGAGGGTCAACCCGACCAGCGATCCCACCGCAAGCGGGTTGCGCAACGGCCTGGTGAGGCGGATGAGTAGCGACCGGCGGCGGGAGATGTCGGGACTCGGTACGTGGGTGATCGCGTCGAGAACGGCCAGACCGGTCGGCTGCAGAATGATCAGCTGAGCTAGGAGCATCGGCGCGACGAGCGCGGCGTCGCCGAGGGCGTACGCGGCGATCGGAAGGCCAAGGTTTCCTGCGTTGACGTAGGCCGAACAGAAGGTCGCGATCACGGTGTCGCCGGCCTCTCGTTTCCAGAGCAGTCGCGCCAGCAGGACAGCGAGGGTCGCGGCCACCGCAACGCTGCCGAGCGATGCGATCAAGTTGGCTGAGAGGAGGCGGTGTACATCCGTGCTGCCCAGCACAGTGACCATGAGGGCCGGGCTGGCCACGTAGTAGGCGATCCGGGTCAAGACCCCTTGTGCGGTTGCGTCGAGGATCTTCAGCTGTGCCAGCAGGAAGCCGAGGCCGATGATGATGCCGATGGTGGCGAATCCAGTCAGGACGCCCTGCACGTTGTGTAGCTCGTCCTCTACTTGTTCACTAGCCCGGTCACGCCAGTCACGGTGTCGCCGCCTACCCAGACCTGGCCATCAACCTGGCTGACGTAGACCCGGCCATGCCGGCCGATGGCAGTGCCCTGAGCGGCGACATAGGAGCTCGGCGCCCGCTGGCTACCGATCAACCATTGACCGAGTGCTGCGTTGAGGCTGCCGGTGACAGGATCCTCGACCTGACCCTCCAGCGGTGTAAAGGCTCGCACTTCGAAGTCCACCTCCGACCCCGGCGGATACGGGCCGACCACCCCGACGGCGCTGAACCGGTCGTCCGCGGCGGCAGCCTTCGGGTGCAGCGCCAGGACCGTCTCAGCGTCGGCCAGCAGCAGCGCCACCCAGCCGGGCCCGTTATCGGCCCATTGCGCATCCACCACCGCGTCACGACCGATATCGAGAAAGGCAAGGACCTCCGTCAGGTCCTCGGCCGAGACCTCGCCGCTCCGGATCAGTGGCGGTGCAGCGAAGGCAAGCCGCGTCCCGTCGCGACGAATCGGTACGAGTCCGGCTCCGCACTGCTGGATGACAAATTCCGGATCTTTGGCGCTCCCACCGGCCTCCAACCAGGCATGTGCCGAGCCGAGGGTGGGGTGGCCGGCAAACGGAAGCTCGATGCGGGTGGTGAAGATCCGCACCTGATAGTCGGCCGTCTCGTCGGTGGGTGTGCAGAGGAAGGTCGTTTCGCTCAGATTGGTCCACCTTGCGAAATCGGCCATCTCCTGCGTGGTCAGCCCGTCGGCGTCGTGGACGACAGCCACCGGGTTCCCGAGCGTCAGCCGATCGGTGAAGACGTCGACCTGTGTGAACCGATGCATGGTGACAGCCTGCCAGCTTGGCGGTCTTAGGTGGCGAGCCTGGTGCCTAGGTCGCTGGTGACACCGGCAAGGCTGATCTTGGGAGGAAAAGCACCGATCGCCGCGGGTTGTGCCAAGGACTCTGCAAAGACCCGGTCGGCGAGGACGAGGTAGACCAGTTCGCCCTCGTGTTCGGCGATGGTCCGGTTGAGCTCGTCGTGATCCGATACCTTGAGCAGTTCGGCGAGCCGGATCCTCACCCGTACTGGATCGGCGCTGATCATGGCTGCGATCCGGGAGACCGCGTCGTCGTCGCTGGTTCCGAAGGCGCCGACCTCAACAAGATCTTGCGGGCCGGGTAGCGGCGCTCTCAGCAAAGCCAGCAGATCAACTCGACCGACGCCGTAGTCGGGATCCCACCCTGGCGGTACCACGCAGACGCCTGGCCAACGCAACGTGGTGAGAAACGCGGCCTGGATGCGCTTCACCCCGTATTTGTTGATCAACGCCTGGCGGCCGTGATGCGCCAGCCACAGCGCGGCAGCAGCGGCCAGGTGTGCGACCGAGTACGAGGTGCCGTTGGCCATCCGGACGACGGGCGTCTTGTCGTCGTACGCCGCGACGTGCACGCACGAGCCGGGCATGCTGACGTCGACCGCGATCCCGCGGGAGGAAAACGCCCAGAGGGTATCGCCGGGTCCTGTGGCGGCCACCGCCAAACAGTTGTCGTAGCTAGCAGGCGCGAGCACCGTCCGTACGTAGTTGCCGGCCGCGGCCATCACGATCATGCCGGCGTCGACGGCTCGCTGAATCTCGCCCTTCAGCCCGAAAAATCCCTTGCCACCAAGGCTCATTGTCACGACGTGACAGCCCACCTGGCGGGCATGGCCGACCGCCTTGGCAACATCGGAGTCGAAGACCTGCACCACGCTCTCGGTAGCGCGGATCGGCACAACAAGAGCCCGGCCGGCCAGACCGACGATCCCTTCGGTGGGCGTGCCTTGCCCGACGATGACGCTGGCCGTCCGCGTGCCGTGGCCCGGGTTGGGGACCGGCCAGAAAGGATTGGGAATCAGATCATCGATCGCATCGTCATCGTTGTCGATGACGTCGCGGTCCCGGTTGAGGTCCAACCCGGCAGCGCCCAGATTGGGATGCAGCGTGTAGCCGGAGTCTGGCTGGCCGATGCTGATGCCCTTGCCGCCGCGGGTGGCATTCGACATCTCGGCCATCGCATCCGGCCAGTTCAGGATTTCGTGCACCCAGTCCAGTGGCGGCGGGTTGTTCACACACGGATCGTCACCGAAGGCACCAGTGGAATCGACACCAGGCTCGACATCCACCGGCACCGGCACATCCGCCTCAACCCGGCGGAACTGCTTGCTGCGGTACAGCGCCAGCGCTGCCTCGTGCGACTCGCGGGCGTGCTCGGGGGTGCCGACGGTGTGGTCGCTCGAGCCGGTAATGAGCACCAACCGGCTGCCCCGGGTAAGCCGCTGCACGTGCCAGCCGGCTACCCAGCTCCCCTTGGACAAGCCTGCCGATCTCGGCATTTTTCGCAGCCGATTTTGGCAGCACGACTACTCGGATTTGATGTGCTGAATCAACCACAATTGCCGCCTCACCTGAACAGAATCAACTTCGGGCTCCCGCCCGCAGTATGGTAGCGATCTCGGTGCTGCTGGATATGGGCAGAGGGGCGCATATGGGATTCGCCGGCGAAGGCCAATCTGTTTATCCCATCGTGAATTCTGATCTTTCCGACGTTGTCGGCGCTCCCGGCTTACCAGCAGCTGACGTCCTCGCCCGCACGATGTCCAAGCGCAACCACTCGTGGAAATCAGTGGGTGGTCCGGACGCGTTGTTTCTCGCCACTCGCACGCCCGGTGTGGGTGCATTCGAGCCCTTCGAGGAACGCCTCAACCAGGAGGTCGGCAGCGAGCGAGTGCAGACGACCTTTGAGTCGACGGTCTGCGAACAAACGACTCATCAGCAGATGTTGCGCGGGCGCCCGGTTGTCGGGGCCCGGTTTCGTACGGTGTGCTCGCCTGCGGCGAGCGTGGTGCTCGGTGGCCCAGTTGCGGACCTCGAGCAGCGCGATCCGGGGCGGGTTCCCCGGCACTCGACTGCGGCGGTTGCCGAGGCCGTCCGTGATCAGCTAGGGGTGCCGGCGACCGCGAAGATTGACGTGGAGCGCGTAATCTGGCCGGTTGAGGGTCAAGGCGTATGGGCCTACCGCGCCCGGGTGATCGATACCACTGAGCCGGTCGATGTCCGAGCCTACGTACGGGCCGACGAGGGACTAGGTCTGCTTTACGCACAAGACGTGAGCTGCTCGGCGAGCTTCGGCGAGGGACGGGTGTTCCGGACCAATCCAGCACGGGATCCGGCACCTGAGGTGGTGCGGCTGGCAGGTCTTGAGGGCCGACGCGGCGTGCTCAAAACGGGCAATCTCAAGCTCATTCCTGCGGTTGGTAATGCTCTCACGAACGCCAAACGCGATTTCCGACTCGAACCCGCTGAGGGCGGCTTCGAAGAGGTTTGCGCCTTTCATCACATGGCCAATGCGATGCAATTCTTCCGCGACCTTTTGGGTGCGGAGGTGTTCAACGACGAGCCTTTCGGACCACTCACCATTCGAGTTCAGGACCGGACAGTGGCTGCTCAAGTCGGTGCGTTCTTTCCCGGCCAACAGATGATCAGACTCGCCGACAGTCCCCGTCCCGCGGCGCGGTCTGGCGACATCTGCATGCACGAGTTCACCCATGCCGTCGTGCATCGAATTGCGCGTCTTGACGATGAATTCGCCTCGCCGATTGCTCGCGGCATTAACGAGGGCTTCGCCGACTACGCTCAGGCGACGTTCTTCAACGATCCGCGGTTCGGGGACTGGGTACGCAACGAACCCAAGGGCGCCCGACGGTGTGACGACAAAGCCGTTCGGCTGAAGGCTGATCCGCAGGATCCCCAAGATCGCTACAAGGTCGGTGCCGCCTGGGCGGCTCTGCTCTGGGACTTCCGCGGCTTGGTTGGGCCCGGGGTCGCCGATGCCATCGCCTTTCACTCGCTGCAATTCCTCATGCCACGCTGCACGTACGACACCGCACGCCAGGCTCTCCACCATGCCGATCTCGCCCTGTTCCCCGCGCGGCGCGCCGGACGGCACAAGGCCCAGATCGACGAGGTCTTCGATGGGCGGATGGCCTGAGGCTGGCTCTGCTGACGATTGGACGCGTGGCTTCCTCGGTACCCTCAAAGTGTGCAGATCACGGTCAGCATCCGCGGCGGGATGATGGACGACGATCGCGTCACGTCGGTCCGCGATGATCAACTCGTAGTCAAAGATCACGGTAAGGTCCGCCTCGATCGACGGCTGGCGCGGGGCGATGTTGATCAGCTTCAGCGGCTTGCGAATGAAGTCGCCGGTGTGACCATGTCCAAGCGGGCGCACCCGTACGCGGTCGACGGCGGTATCACGACCATCGAGATCGAGGGCGACAAGAGTACGCGGATCGAGCTGTGGGCCGGCGAAGATGCACCCGAACCGGTATGGGCGCTTCTCAGCGCAATCGAGGCGTTGGGCCGGGACGCAGGGTCGGCGCAGTACTGACTTTCCCGCTTACTCTCGCCTCGCGTCCGAGTGAGGTTCCAGCGCGGCCAGCCGAAGCTCCAGCTGGTCAACACGATGGCGCAGTAACGTCAGCTGCGCCTCCAGGCTCACCTCGCGCTCAGCGCGACGTTGGATCCGGGCGGACTGCGCGGCCCGGTCCAGCACCGCCTGCAGGGGCACCAGCCGTTGCGGGCCGTGTGGCCCCTCGACCAGTCGAGATGCAATTTCGCCGTTGCGGTACCAGGCGCGCAGCGCCGAACGGGATACCCCCGCCTCGGCCTCTGCGATGGTCAACGGCACCCACGGGGTGTCGTCTAGCTTGGCCAACAGCTCTAGTTCGTCGCGCCATGCATCCAGCCGATCATCCCACTCAGACGGCACCGTGCCACCTCCTCCGGAACCCTATCAATATCAGTGTATTGACAGGGTTTTCATAATGAAAACATGTTTGAGCGATTTTCCGGGCAAGCCCGGCACGTCGTGGTCAGCGCGCAGGAAGAAGCCCGTGAGCTGGACCACAACTACATCGGCACCGAGCACTTGCTGCTTGGGCTGCTGGCGACGTCGGATTCGCTGGCGAGCGCCAGCCTGACCGGCCTCGGGTACACCCGTGACGACGTACAGGCCAAGTTGGTGGCAATTGTCGGGCGCGGTAAGGCGTCAGCGGGCGGACATGTCCCCTTTACCCCGCGGGCGAAGAAAGTGCTCGAGCTGTCATTGCGCGAGGCGCTGCAGCTCAAACACAACTACATAGGCACCGAGCACATCCTGCTCGGCCTGCTCCGAGAGGGCGAGGGCATGGCGGCGCAGATCCTTGCGGACAAGCACCCTCTGGATCGGATCCGCGGCGATGTACTGGCGCGGATCGAGTCGCCCGGCGTCCGCGAGGCCCATGGGGCGGGCCGTACGCCAGCGGCGCACGACGTGCTGGCGCTGGCTGCGGAGCTCGCCGGCGAGGGACCCGTGGGCAGCCACCACATCTTGGAGGCGATGCTGCAGCAGCCGGACAGCGCCGCGGCGAAGGTGCTCGGCGACGCCGGTATCGACCTCGACCAGCTCGCCGCCAAGCTGGACGAGATCAGCACGGAGGACACCGCTGACGACACGCCGGAGCAAGCGGCCGCCCGCCAGATCGAGCTATCGGTGACTGACGAGGCCGTAACGGTCGTGCTGCGCGACGCCGGCTCCATCGAGCTCGGCAAACGAATTGTCCAGCTCAACGACGGCCCGCTGGCGGCCCGCGGCCCCCAGCTCGACCTGCTCGGTCGGCTGTGGGCGGCGGTGAACGATTGGCTCACCGCCACCTCGCGTGCCCTGGCACCCCCGCCGGATGTAGCGCCAGAGGTAGCGGAGAAGTTGTTCACTCGGGGACTGCCCTCCCGATTCCGTCGCCGTAGAACCAGCTAACCCCGTCGCCGAGCCATTCGCTCACAAGTTCGAAAACTGTCAGTGGTGGCTGGGACGATGAACTCATGACGGGGGATCACCACAACGACAACAGAGCTATGGCGCGCGCCGCTGTAGTGGACGCGCGCCGGGACGCCGCAGCCGCTTCCGCTCGGCTGGCCGAGGCGGCGGTCCGCTACGCCGATCTCCGGCTGGCCGAAGAGACTGCCGTTGTCAATCGGACCGGTTTAGCAGAGCAGCGTCGGGTCAAGCCCGGCGAGTTTGTAGCCGATGAGTTGGCCGTCATGCTGCGTGACCAGCCCTACCAGGCGCGCTGTCTGCTGGCCCGGTCCCGCCGGCTGGCTGCCGGCCTGCCGACCGTGTGGGAGGCCTTCAGCCGCGGGGATCTTGACGCGGAGCAAATCCGGGTGATCGACCGCGTAGCGCGTCGAGTCACCGAAGCTGCCACTCTGGCCGCCATTGATGATCAAGTGATCGAAGCGGCACAATCCAGATCCCCAAAACAACTCCAGGTGTGGTTGCTGAGGCTGGTGGTGCGGCTGGAGCCTCTCGCCTTTGAGCAACGGCACCGCCGGGCCTTGGCCGAACGCCGGGTCACCGTGGTACAAGGCGCCGACGGCATGGGTTATGTCACCGGCGAAGTCTCAGCAGCCGACGCCGCCGCCATCGACGGCATGCTTGCCGCCGCCGCGCGTAGCCTCGGCTCGACAGATCCGCGCACCGAACAACAACGCCGCTCCGACCTGTTTGCGGATCTATTACTCGGTCGACTCGCCTTCGACGAACCCGACCAGGCCGATAACGACGACGATCGCGAGGACCCAGACTGGCTTGAGGTCGAAGATATCGATCCCGAGACCGGCGAACTGCTCGGCACCCGGCTGCAGCGTGTTGACGCCGACGGGGAACCGATTGGCAAACCGGTCGACGCCATGACCCACCGCCCACTCGGCCAAGCACGCCAACTGGTTGGACGGCCACGGAGACTGCGGATCGGCGTAGTTGTGCCGCTGTCCAGCCTGCTCGGTTCCGCCGATGCGCCCGCCGAGCTTCCCGACCGCTCCGGATTCGTGCCCGGGTCGATCCTCAAGGAGGAGATCGCCGAAGCACTCGACCCCAATTGTCGGGATGAGGTGCTGTTCACCCGATTGCTCACTGACGACGGCGGCCGGCTGCTCGATACCACCGAACTCGGCCGATACCCTTCGGCGCGTCTCGCGCAAGCCATCAAGATCCGGGCCGGGACCTGCCGCTTCCCCACCTGCACCGTACCCGCAGATCGCTGCGACCTTGATCATCACGAACCCGTGCCCCTCGGCGCGACCTCCGGAACCAACATGGACCCTTTCTGTCGACGACACCACCGCGGCAAAACCTTCGCCTGGCTCGCCTGTCTAAGAGACGACTACGGCGTCGACTGGACCCTGCCCGAAGCCGAGCGCTATCGATGCCTCGACGACCCATTACCAACCGGAATGGCCAACTCTTAGCGGGTCGCGTCGATCTGCGCCTTCCCCTCGGCTCCAGCCAACGCGTACGCCACGCTGGATTCCTTGGACAAAGGTCTGCTTGTGCTGCTCATGCTCGTCCGATGGCCACTCCCCACAGGCGTGTTCGAGCATCGCGGCCGCCATCCCATGCAAGGTCGCGGCCCGCTCAAGATCCCCCGGCGCTGACATACCACTCCAGGGCTTGGAGCATCTCCGGATAAGCCATGCTGCTGCGCAGCTGCGTCAGTCGGTATCCTGCTGGCTGTCGACGGAGGGCAGCCGGTGGACGACCACGAGGTCAGCCTGGACCGGGCAAGGCAGGCGTACGCAGCACAGGACTGGCGCGGCGCCGCTGACTCATTTGACGCGGTCGCGCCGCATCGACTCACCGCCGATGACCTCGCGGCCTACGCCGACGCGGTGTGGTGGCTCGGGCGGGTCGAGGATGCCCTAAGACTCGACGCAGCGGCATGCGACGCCCTCGTGGCCGAATCCCGTCCGGCCGACGCCGCCGGGATTGCCTTCCGTCTCGGGGTCTTCCACGTTTCGAGAGGCGACGAGCCGCAGGGCATGGGTTGGTTAAGCCGTTCCAGGCATCTCCTTGAGGGTGTCCGGGAGTGCCGGGTGCATGGGCTCCTGCTGGCGTTGACGGGCGTGGATGCCAACCTCGTGGCCGGCCAACCCGCCGCGGCGGTGGATGCAGCCCGGCAGATCCGTGACCTCGGCCGACGGCTGAACGAGCCGGACCTGGTGGCTATGGGCCTGAATAGCGAAGGGCGCGCGCTCATCAAGTCGGGCGCGGTCGCAGACGGGTTAGCGCTGCTCGACGAGGCGATGGTGACTGTCCTGGAGGGCAGGCTGGATCCGTTCATGACGGGTGTCCTCTACTGCCACACCATCGCGGCCTGTCATGAGGTCGGTGACGTTCTTCGGATGACTCGGTGGACGGACCTGGCCGAGAGGTGGCTGACTACTGTGCCCGCGGAAGTGGCGTTCGGCGCCATGTGCGCGGTGCACCGAGCGCAGCTTCAGCTGCTGCGCGGGGCGTGGGATCAGGCTGAGTTGGGAGCGCTGCATGTGGTTGCGAGCCTCGACGTCAATCGGCTCGACTATGCCGCACAGGCCTGGTACGTCGTTGCCGAGGTTCGCCGGTTGCGCGGTGAGGCAGGCGCTGCGGAAGCGTACGGCGAGGCGCACGCCCGCGGATACGACCCGCAGCCGGGGCGGGCGTTGCTTCGGCTTGCCGATGGTGACGCCGAGGGTGCGTTGGCGTCAGTGCTCTCGGCCGTGGCCGCGGCAGGTCCCGATCCGCTGCGCCGCGCCCCGCTATGTGCAGCGTTGGTCGAGATCGCGATCGCTGCAGGACATCCGCAGGACGCGGCGGCTGCTGCGTCCGAGCTCGCGCAGACCGCATCCACCTTCGCCACATCTGGATTGGAGGCGATGGCGGCAACCGCGCGCGGTGCGGTGTTGCTGGCTGAGGGCAACGTCGCGGGGGCTCTGCCGGTGTTGCGCGACGCCTGTCGGCGCTGGTACGAACTCGGGTCTGCCTACGATGCGGCCGGTACCTGCGTCCGGCTCGCCGAGGCCTACCGGGCGTTCGGCGACGCGGCCTCCGCCGACGCGGAGCTGGCGCGGGCGGAGGCAAGCTATGAGCGGTTGGGTGCGCGCCGGCCGAGGCGTGAGTTGCCCAATGGCCTGACCCCGCGTGAGTACGAAGTGCTCACGCTCGTGGCCGATGGCCGCTCCAACCGCGAGATCGGTGCGGCGCTGTTTATCAGCGACCGGACGGTTGCCCGGCATCTGACGAACATCTACAACAAGATCGATGTCACCTCGCGCACCCAAGCTGCCCGCTACGCAATCGACCATCAGATGACAGTGGCTCGCTGACGCCTCAGTGGCTACGCATAACCGCGTAGTTGCGCCGAGAAAAGTTGGCCAATCGAGCCGATGCCCGACCGCGGCCGCGCTACTTAGCTTCTCGGTAGATGCGCCGAACACCGGCGCCCTACTCGAGGAGTGATGATGGCTGGACGGGTTCAGGTAGCTATTTCGGCCGACGGCACCGAGGTCGTCGGACGAGTCCGCGGACAGGGGCCGCCCCTAGTTCTGGTCCACGGAGCATTAGGCGACGGGGAGGTCGCCTACGAGGCGCTGGTGCCCCACCTCGCCGACCGGTTCACCTGCTACACGCCGAGCACACGCGGCCGCGGCCTGTCCGGCGACAACACGGACCACTCGCCCCCGCGCCTGCAGGAGGACGTCACCGCGTTCGTCGACAGCATCGGCGGACCGGTCTGCCTGGTGGGCTGGTCAGGCAGCGGCGCGTGGGTGCTGGGTGCGGCCGCCGACACTGACTCCGTGGCCGCCGTTGCCATCTACGAGCCCGGCGTGATCGGGGTGGGGGGAGAAGACGACATCGCCCATTTCGGGGCCGCGATGCAGCAGGTGGGCGCGGCGGCTGCCGACGGACGGATCCTCGATGCGGTTCACGCTTTCCTCCCTGGGTTCGGCACCGACAACGAGATCGCCGCCCTGGAGGAGACACCCTTCTACGAGCAATGGACAGGCGGCATCCCCGCGCTGCTCCGATTCCTCCAGCAAGACATGTCCTACGAGGGGCCTCGGTCGACTGACCCGGAAGCGCTCGGGCAGGTTGCCGCGCCGGTCCTGCTGCTGCGGGGCGAGCAGACGCTGCTCGGCACCTTCTTCGCCGACGTGGAACGCTACGTGGCCCAGCACGTCGTCGACGCGCACGTGCGAGAACTGCCGGGCGTCGGTCACTTTGCCCCGCTACTCGAACCTGAACCTATCGCCAAGGAACTGATCTCCTTCTTCGAGTCGGCCCGGAAGGTGCAACGCGCTCGAGCCGTAGTGCCGCCCCTCGCCAAGGCGGCTCAGGGCTGACTCCGCGCCTAGTGGTCCTCGTCCAGCAGACGGCCGGCAACTGTCTTCGAGGCACCACTCGGCTGGGCGCTGTCCAGCGTCAGCCGGGAAGCGATCGCGGCCGCGTTCGATCAGCAGGAGGCCACGTCCTGTACAGCAAGCGAAAACTCAGCTGTCTGCTCACGCGGGTACGGTTCACTACGCGATTTGAAAGAGGCGATCAAGCCGATGCCCTAAAGCATCAGGCGTTCTCCCATGCATCTTCGCCAGGATGTATCTCTAACTCTGCCAGCCCTCCTTAGGCATTTCAAAAGTGGTCCTCGGCGGGGCTCAACAAGCAATAAGATGGATATCGTGAGTCACTATCCAACAACGCTTGGACGTGTTGCAGCCAAGACGGCGCTGGCGATAGTTACCGCGGGGTATTTCAATGCATCATTGAATCTATCTATCAAATCTGCGGCTTCCTCGCTACGCCTTCAGGTTGGCTACACGAAATTGGCCCCGTCGAACCGCGCACACGCCACCAAATTGAGCGAGAGGAGCGCGAAGCATGGCGCTACCCAGACTGTTTCCGGCTGCTGAACAGGTCCAAGTGCAGGATACCGCCTTTACAACTGACGCGATGGGCCGTTTCATCTGCAGCACATGGGGAGAGGCTACTGCGAATGGAGGGGCACCCTTTTCGGCAGTGATCGTCGGAGCGGGCGCATATGGGGCGTACTGCGCAGCCAAGTTGTATCGAAATCGCCCCAACAAGCGTGTCCTATTGCTAGACGCTGGCAGTTTGCTCGTAACCGAACACGTGCAAAACCTCGGTCGAGTGGGTTTGGAGGTGCCAGCGCCCATTACGCCGGCGAGTGATCCACACGTCCCACGGGCTCTCGTTTGGGGCTTGCCATGGCGCGGCAACGTGGACTTTCCGGGCCTCGCGTACTGCGCCGGCGGGAAGTCAATCTATTGGGGAGGCTGGAGCCCGAGGCTCACGTCCCAGGATCTCCTTCAATGGCCTAGCAGCGCGGCCACGTACCTCAATGCCAACTACTCGGATGTAGAGAGCGAAACAGGGGTCGTTCCGGCCGCGGATTTCATATTCGGCGAACTCAACAGTGTTCTGTTTCCCAGAGTTGTTGCGGCCACGCCGAGCATCTCCAATATCGAAATGGCGATCGGTAGCAACGGCGTAGAGGTCGCGCCGCTCGCCGTCCAGGGCAGCCCTCCCGCGTCGGGACTCTTCAGCTTCGACAAGTACAGCAGCCTGCCACTGCTCATCGATGCCGTCCGCGAGGACGTCATGAACTCTGGACTGAATAACGCGAACCGCCGGCTGTTCTTCGTGCCACGCGCGCATGTCATACGCCTCCGCGCGGTCGGTGGAACCGTGGACGCCATTGAGGTCGATGTCGCGGGACAACGCCAAGTCCTCAGTGTCGCGCCCAATTGTGCCGTCATTCTTGCAGCGAGCGGCATCGAATCTACTCGGTTGGCACTGAATTCAGTCCCAGTGCCGCTGATGGGCCGAAATCTGATGGCCCACGTGCGGAGCGACTTCACCGTACGCATTAAACGATCAGCCCTACCACAATTGCCTGCCCACGTTCAGACCGCTGCAATGTTGGTCCGGGGAGCAGCTCCCTCCGGGCGCTTTCACCTGCAGATCACGGCCTCCACCAGCTGCAGCGGCTCGGACGACCTGCTTTTTCGGATGATCCCCGATATTGAGCAGCTTCATCAGCACCTCGCCAACACAGACCCGGGCTGCATCACGATGACTTTGCGCGGCATTGGAGAGATGCAAGGTGACAAGACATCACCTGTCCCAAACTCTAACGGAAGCTGGATCAACCTCAGTCCGTGGGAGAAGGACGAGTACGATGTGCCCAGAGCATACGTCCAAATTCTTACTGCATCCAGCGACGTACAAATATGGCAAGCAATGGATCAGGCCGCAGTCGCGCTGGCGCAAGCTATCGCCGGCTCACCCACACAAATCCAATACTTTTACGATAACGCCTGGCAATCATCGCCGTTTCCGCTCTCGCGCCCATTCCCAGAATGGCACCGCGGACTAGGGACCACTTACCATGAATCCGGCACACTCTGGATGGGCGATGATCCGGCCACCTCGGTAACCGACTCCTTAGGCCGCCTCCATCACGTGCAGAATGTTTACGCCTGCGACCAATCTCTCTTTCCAACTGTTGGTTCGGTTAATCCAGTTCTTACCGGTCTTACCCTGGCCAAACGCCTGGCCGAACAAGTGCCGATCTAATAGCCTTGCACTCTGACGCGAAGCTACATCGTTCGAGGCAACAAGGCCTCAACTATGGGATGCCCCGGCAAAGCCCGAACAGCGGGTGTCACCTTCCCCACCCTCGCCGAGGCGTACGACGCCGACGACGAGGAGCTCGAGGAGCACACCATCCTTCTGCGACAGCCCGCTTGAACTGCGAGGTGCGCTGATGCGGCGGACTCGACCACCGGGGCAGACACGGGTTTGCTGCTCCGGAAGGCCGCGGTGTGCTTGCGCTCGCCCGGCGACGAGGCCACAGTGAGAGATCATCGGGACCCGAGGGAGTGGCCATGACCCGCACGACCATGGAAGAACGCCCGCAGGAGCTGCCGCGGGGCGACGACCAGCTCAAGAGGGTGCTGGGTCCCAAGCTCCTGCTGCTCTTCATCGCCGGCGACATCCTCGGGGCCGGTGTCTACGCCGTCACCGGCACGATGGCCGGCACGGTCGGCGGCATCGTCTGGTTGCCCTTCCTGCTGGCGTTCGTTGTCGCGGCGTTGACGGCGTTCTCCTACCTCGAGCTGGTCACGCAGTACCCCCAGGCAGCTGGCGCCGCTCTCTACACCCACAAGGCCTTCGGCATCCAGTTCGTCACCTTCCTGGTGGGCTTCGCGGTGGTGTGTTCGGGCATCACGAGTGCCTCGACGTCGGCTAACGTGCTCGCGCAGAACTTCTTCGGCGGGCTCGAGGTCAACGGCTGGATAGACACGCCCGACGACAGCGTGATCACCCTGGTTGCGTTGGCCTTCATGGTGCTGCTGGCCCTGATCAACTTGCGTGGCGTGGGCGAGAGCGTGAAGTTCAACGTGTTCCTGACGCTCGTGGAGATGACGGCGCTGTGCATCGTGATCGGCGTCGGCTTCTATGTGATGGCCCGCGGCGATGCGAACATCAGCGAGGTCACCGTCTTCACCGACTTCGAGGACAAGGGACTCTTCCTCGCTGTCACCGCCGCCACGTCCGTGGCGTTCTTCGCCATGGTGGGCTTCGAGGACTCGGTCAACATGGTCGAGGAGACCAAGAATCCCGAGCGGATCTTCCCGCGGTCCATGCTCACCGGCCTCGGCATCGCGGTGATCCTCTACATGCTGGTGGCCGTCTCGGTGGTCGCAGTGCTCAGTCCTACAGAGCTGTCCAACATCCGTGAATCCGAGGGCAGGGCGCTGCTAGAGGTCGTCGCGAAGGGTTCCCCCGACTTCCCGATCGATAGGATCTTCCCGTTCCTGGCCGTCGTCGCCGTGGCCAACACGGCTCTGATCAACATGCTGATGGCCAGCCGCCTGCTCTACGGCCTGGCCCGACAGGACGTGCTGCCGCGGTCGCTGGGCAAGGTGTTGCCGGGGCGTCGTACGCCCTGGATGGGCATCCTGTTCTCCACCGTCCTGGCCCTGGGCCTGATCTGGTGGGTCACGAGGAACCCCGACAGCAACATCGTCGCCAACCTGTCGAGCACCACGGCGTTCTTGCTGCTGTGCGTGTTCAGCGTGGTCAACGTGGCCTGCATCGTGCTGCGCCGCAGGCGCGACCCCAATGCCCCGGTGTTCTTCACCTCGCCTGGTCCGCTCCCGCTGATCGCCGCGGCCCTGTGCCTGTTCCTGGCTGGACCGTGGGTCGACCGTGACGGCATCGTCTACCAGATTGCCGGCGGGCTGATGCTGATCGGCGCCATCTTGTGGGCGCTTACGTGGCTCACCACCCGTGGTACTCGGGCCAAGAAGACCGGCTACCGCGACGTCGAGCACATGGAGGACGACCACCACTGACCTCTTGGCGCGGGCAAGTGTGGCCGCGGCCACGACACCTGGACTGACCAGGCATAGCCGCATCCAACCCAGGCTTCCTGCCTGCGATCAGCGACGAGCTGACGGTGCGACCTGTTCTTAGAGGCGATCGCGCTGTTTCTGCGGACCGAGGCAACGCTCGTCACGCAGACTGGGCATTTGTCGCAGCCCCAGTTGAGTCTTCGATCAAGATCGGCATCCAGGCCTTGACCCGTGTGCCGCCGTTCGGTGAATCTTCATTGGTACACCACCCGCCCAACTCGGTCGCTCGTTCGGTCATGGACGCCAGACCCACGCCCGAGGGATTGGCCTCAGCGGCGACGCCGATGCCGTCGTCGTCAATTTCAATAGTGAGACCGTTGTCCCACCGGGTCATCCGGACAGTAATCCGCTGCGCGCCCGAGTGTTTTGTCGCGTTGCTGATGGCCTCTTGCCCAATGCGGTAGGCCGTGACCTCGACCGCTGCCGGGAGTACCGAGAGATCACCCACAACCTCGAAACTCACCGTCGGAGAGTTTGCCACCGCCATGTCTGCACTAAGGTCCGCATGCTGCTGAAGCGCCGACAGCAGACCTCCATGATCGAGGGCTGGTGGGCGGAGTCCTTCCACCATGCTCCGAACGTCTATGAGCGCGGTCTTCTGCAAGTCGTGCAGCTTCTGTAGGGATTCGGCCTGGCTCGGGCATCCTGGCGGCAGGTCCATGGCAGTTTCGGTCCGCAGCAGCGCCGCCGCCAGCAACGGACCAACGCCGTCGTGGATCTCTCGCCGGAAATAGCGGCGCTCCTCCTCCCTTGCAGTCACTGCCTGGGCTAGCGCCTTCCGCAGCGCCTGCTGTAAACCAAGGTTGTAAGCACTGCTGGCAAGTACGTGGCCAAGTGCATCGAGCAGTCGCTCATCGGCTCGCCCGAGCGGCTCCAGACCCGGGCGTACAGCCAGACTCAGCTGCCCTACATGGACTTTTCCGGCATACAACGACATCACTCGATCTGGCTGTCGCGAAGCGCCACGAGACACGCTGAGCGGGGTCATTCCGGGCATGGTGAGATCAAGATGTACGAATTCCAGCCGCAGCGCATGCATCAGGACATCCAGCGTGGCGACAAGGCCGCTTTCATCTGTGGCCACCGGCGTTGTCCGGGGTGAAAGCGCGGCAATCATCACGTCGCTGTCAGCACGGGCACCGAACAAACGCCGCTCCAAGACTCGGTTGAGCAGAGCGATTGTCATGCACAGGGCGACGATGAGTGCTCCTCCTGCGGCCGCCACCAGCCAGTCAGCTGACTGCGTCTGCGGCATAATCAGCAAACGCCATAACACCAGCCCGCCGACCGTCGCTGAAACCAGTGCGACGACTCGTAGCCCCCAACGGCGGACGACGATCTGAACCTCGAACAGGTGGTTGCGCACCACGGCCACGGTCATCGCAGCTAGGACCAGGATGAAAAGTCCGCGGAACCAGTTCCATGGGATCAAGGGACTGCCGGTGATCGCGACGGGCAGTTTCCCGAGCCCGAGATAAGCGAACATCAAGAGCGTAAAGGGAATCACTACCCATCGCACAGCGGCCCGTTTCTCCGGCTGTCCCACTGACCTGTAGCCGATAACCAAGGCGAGCACCATCAGGATTGGTATGGCGTACGCCGCCCCGAACGAGACACTAACCAGTCGGGCCAGCTTTCCGAGTTCGCTGGTTTGTTGTAGGGCAATCGGGATGTAGAGCAGGTGTAGAGCCAGTGGCAGCACGAAGCAACCAATCACCAGCCTGCGCGGCGGAAGACTCTGCCGGGGCAATGATGCAGCCATCAACAACAATGCGCCCCAAAACAGCGCTTTGGCGGTGTCACCAATCACAAACGGCCATAACCGCGGACCGCTGGCTAGGTCGACTACCTGAATGCCGAAAGGACGCGTCGTTAGGCCGAACAGATAAAAGCAAGCAGCCACCAGCAGGGCCCGCGGAGCGCCCGATCGCGGCCGCACAGCGACCAAGAAGGCTCCCAGGGCGAGCATGAAGCCGGCAAGAAGCAGCACGCTGGCGTTCTCCCTGAGGACTGAACCGAACCGGTAGGGGGTGAGGGTGACCTCGACGCTGGACAGCGACCCCGAGCAGTCTCGGTCGAGCGACGCATCGCTTCGACGCACGTCGTAGCGAATCACGTCTCCCACGTTGTAGCTGCGCACAGGCCCGCTGCGAACCAGATCTTCCAGAGGCCGGCCATCGACCGCCACGACGCAATCGCCGAGGCGCAGCCCGGACACACCCGATGCCACGTCATTAACCACGACGCCGCGTTCCGACCAGTAGGGTTCGCTCGGAAATGTGACAGTACCGTCCGCGGGTGACGTCCCGCGGGCAAGCAAGACCCAGCCGAGGGAAGCCATGATCACTACGGCGACAAGCAGCGGAACCCCTGCCCAGCGGGGCAGACTTGATCGGATGCTGGCCCAGCCCGACCAGGACGGTTGCCTCATGCGGCCAGGACACCTCCGCTGGACGCTTGGGGCATGACGCCGCCCGGCTATTCAGGCCTGCGGCACCCGGAATGTTTGAGCGACCGTGGCCGTCACCCCCGCACCGAACAGGCATGCCTTGCCGCGGTGTTTTGCGATGACAACTTCGTTGCGATGACAACATTACGCGTATTGATCGCCGATGATCACCCCCTTTACCGTGACGGTCTCACGGCAGCGCTGGCTGCAGCGGGCTTCGATGTGGTCGGTGAGGCGGCCGATGGACGGCAGGCGGTCGCGCTCAGTCTCGAGTTGCAGCCGGATGTGGTGATCATGGACCTCGATATGCCTGGCATGGGCGGCATCGAGGCCACCCGCCGCATTGCCCATGGCAGCCCACATGTAGCGAATCCTGGTGCTCACCATGCTCGCCGACGATGACTCGGTGTTTGCAGCACTGCGAGTGGGCGCCCGCGGCTACCTGCTGAAGGGGGCGGGCCAAGCGGAGATCGTGCGAGCGGTGCAGACCGTAGCTGAGGGTGGCGGCGGTGTTCGGCGCATCGCTGGCCCGTCGAGTCATGGACCACTTCAGCGGGCAACACGCGATCCGAGCCCTTTCCCGAGCTGACAGATCGTGAGCGTGAGGTCCTGGCGATGGTGGCGGCTGGACACAACAACGCCGCGATCGCCGCCCAGCTCGCACTAGCACCCAAGACAGTGCGGAACCACATTTCCAACATCATGACAAAGCTTCATGTCTCCGACCGGGCCCAGGCCATCATCCGGGCGCGTACGGCTGGATTGGGATAGCCGACCCGGCCGCGTCCCAGTGCGGCCCGGAAGCCGCCCGATTTGCCCGGGACATCAGCCCCTCGCCGCCAGGCCGGGCAGTGTCCACGATGGAGATACCAGCAGGCTTGCACTCGGGGTTCGGTTAGGAGTGATTGAGCCATGCCAAGCAGCGGACCGATTTCGAAGGTTTTTCTAGTCAGCCCCCAGAGAGCGGTGAGCGTAACCGAACTCCCCAGGCCCGGGGAGAGCCCAGTTGCTCGCGGGCCGCACCACAGGGCCAAGACTTTCAAGGACGGCTACCTGGACAACGCCGGCGTCATGGTTGGCCGTGAACACGAGCGACATTTGCTCGGTGGGCTCGTGGAATCGCTGAATGTTGGGGGCGGCGCCGTAGTGATTCACGGCGAGCCTGGCATGGGAAAGACCTCGCTGCTGGGTTTTGTTGCAGATTGTGCAAAGCGGCATGACGCGCGAGTCCTCACTGCACGCGGCATTGAATCTGAGGCGGTACTTCCCTTCGCCGCAATCACTGATCTGTTGTGGCCTTTGCAAGAACATTTCGCGACGCTTCCCGCGATTCAGCGCGAGGCGCTTGAAGTCTGTCTGGCTTTGTCAGCTGGACCGCCTCGCGGTCCGCTGGCTGCCTGCGCCGGAGCGCTGGGTGTTCTTACTGCCGCCGCCGACGAGAGTCCGTTGGTGATCTTGGTGGATGATTTCCAGTGGCTCGATGCTGAGTCCGCGCAGATCCTGCTGTTCGTGGCGCGTCGCCTTTCTGACGAGCCGTTAGCAATGGTGCTGGCCGTACGAGTCGAACCCGACGTGGCCATGCCTGACACCGGCCTCCCAATGTTGTCGCTAACGGGACTAAGTACGGAGGAGTGCGCGCAACTGGCGACGGCGATGAACGTGACCGTCTCACCACAGAAACTGGCGTCACTGGTGGGCTCAACAGGGGGAAACCCGCTTGCCGTCGTGGAGCGTCTACGTATGGCCGGCGCGGGCGGTTGGGATGAGGGCTCGTGGGCTGGCTCGGAGGGCACGGGTCTGCACCACTCTCTAGAGCGGACTTGGGGGCGGCTTTTCGATCAGCTCCCCGAAGACGCGCGCACTGCGCTATTTGTTGTGGTCGCCGACCAGGACGCTGGCGGGCGGCATACGGTGCAGGCATTGAAATCTCTTGGCCTGTCGCTGGCATCGCTTGGTCCCGCGGAGCGGCTAGGCCTGGTCGCGTCCTCAGCTGACGCGATCCGCTTGAGGCATCCGTTGTTAGGTCCGTAGTGCTTGCTCGAACCCCATTGGCAGGAAGGGTGGCGGGATACCGAGCGCTTGCCGAGATCGCCGACGGTTACAGTCGCTCGTGGTACTTGGCAGCGGCGGCAATCGGCCCCGATGAAGCAGTCGCAACGGCGCTGGTGGCTGCGGCGGGTGAGGCGCGCCAACGGAACGGCCTGCGAGCGTCCGCCCGGACTTTGCACAGGGCGGCCGAGCTAACCGCGAATCCGTTGGTACGCGCAGAGCGCCTCCTCCAGGCGGCTCATGACGCGCATTTGGCCGGTGATTCGCCCAGTGCCGTCGCGTCATGTGAGAGAGGCTCTTAGTTACCGGGGCGATCCAAGCTTTGCCGTCGAGGTTCAACGGGTCGCCGGCGCCGCGCTCACTTGGATGGGTGAGCCGGCACGCGCAGTTGAAGGCATGACCGCCGCGGCGGCCCGGGCGCGTCCACACGATCTGACACGCACGGCGCAGATCCTGGCCGAGGCCATCTCGCCCGCATGCATGCAGGGCAATGTCCACGTCGTACGGGATCTGGCGGAGCAGATCGAAGGTATCTGGCGAGGAGTCGACCAATACTGCGGCAGCCGCAACACCGACCGCCTTTGCGCTTGTCGCGGAGGCTTTTTCACTGTACGGCGACATCGACCGGGCGGCACTTTACGTCCGGAGCGCTGAAGAGCTCCTGCCATCGCCCAACCCGATGGAAGACCTGCTCGGAGTGGGGTTCCTCGGGCTCACCCTCAGCCAGTGCGAGCGGTACTCTGAGGCCCGCCGCCACCAGGCGACACTGCTGGAAGCCGCGCGACGCCTCGGATCACCGACGATTCTGTCCTTCGCCCTATGCCTCTCTGCGGAAATCGGTTGGTGGAGCGGTCGTTGGACCACGGCCTATGCGGATGCGGCCGAGGCGCTCCAGTGGTCGTCTGAGAACGGTCAGCCCGGTTTGGTTGGCCACAGCCTCAGCATGCTTGATCGCCTCGACGCTGCACGAGGTGACCGTGCGTCGTGCGAGGCTCATGTTGATAGGGGCCGACGTGAGGTGGAACCTCAAGGCGTGGGCTGCATGCCGGTGCACAGCCTGGCTGCGCTCGGCTTGGCCGCGCTTAGCGTGGGCGACTTGGCCGATGCCGTTACAAAACTCCAGCAATCGTGGGATCTCGCCTGTGGTTTGGGGGTCGGCAACCCGGACGTTGTCCCGATGGCGGGAGACCTGGCGGAGGCTCTGGCGAGGACAGGAGAAAACGGCCGGTGCGCACAGGTGCTTCATTGGCTGGAGAACCGAGCGACATCGACAGGTTTGGCCTACCCGCGTGCAGTGGCCTGGCGGGCGCGCGGAATTCTGGCTACCGACGCTGACCATGCTCAAGCTCTATTTGCCAAGTCCCTGCCAGCGTTGGGCGATGTCTGACCAGATCCCGTTCGAACGAGCGCGCACGCTCCTGTGTTCGGGCGAGGCGCTGCGCCGCAACCGCCGTCCCGTTGCCGCTCGTGAGCCGCTCAACCGCGCCCTTGCACTATTCGATGGCCTCGGCGCGCGCCCGTGGGCCGCTCGTGCCAGCGCTGAACTGGCAGCCTCCGGGGTGAAGGATCAGCGCTTCACGATGGCCCCCACCGCCGCAATGAGGCTCAAGGAGCTGAGCCCGCAGGAACTGCAGGTTGCCAGAATTGCCGCACGAGGGCAAAACAATATCGAGGTAGCGGCAGCCCTATTCGTGTCCCGAAAGACGGTCGAGGCGCATCTGACGAGGGTCTACCGCAAGCTCGGGATCCGCTCGCGCACCGAATTGGCCCGGATCCTGCTAGCCAACGGCATCCCTGACTGACAAATATCTGTCGTTGGCGTGCATGTCATTGAGCGACTCTGCCAGATCATGATCAATATTCGCGTCGGAAAGTTCACTACTGCGTGACACCATTACCGGCCGGTCACCAGACGAGCAATGAAGGTGCAGTTGGCGAGATCACACGTGTTCAACAAGCTTCGCCACTCTCTAAATCCCCGAAGGCGCGTAACGCCAGCGTCAAGGCACACGCAGCTTCAACCGGCCGTTAGCATTCCTCGGTCGCGAGCAAGCGATCACAACGAACAACCAGTAGACAAATCATGAGGAGGATGAGATGTCAGAGCCGCAGATGCCAGGGACAATCGAGGCAACGCCAGACGCGCTCCGCTCTTCAGCAGACACCATCGCGGCGGCAGTTGCGCCATCGGCAGTGACCGCAACACACGATCTGACCGGTGTTGGTCGCGCCGACATCGCTGGGTTCTGGGAAGACGGGGGTCTACGTCGCCCTCAACCAGGGTGATGGCAGCTTCAAGCCAGCCGCCGTCGCCTTGCGCGGCTTTTGGTGCTGCCACCGGCGGGTGGCGGGTCGTGCGGCACCCCCGCTTCCTCGCTGATTTGACCGGTGATCGTCGTGCTGACGTCGTCGGGTTCGGGGAGGCCGGAGTCTACGTCGCCCTCAACAAGGGAGTTGGCACCTTCAAATCAGCCGTGCTCGCCCTCCGCGCCTTCGGCGCGAACGCCGGGTGGCTTGTAGGGCGGCCCCCCGCTTCCTGGCCGATCTGACCGGTGACGGCCGCGCCGACATCGTCGGATTCTGGGATTTGCATGGCCTACACCGATCTGCCAGGACGATCGCTGCAGAACGACGTCAGCTTGATGTTGCAAGACCCCACCGGCAGGAAGATTGCCGGGAACACTGGGCTGCCAACCATGACCAACTCCGATGTCGACCACAACGTCGAGGTGATCCGAATTGACGATCCGGCACCGGGCCGCTGGCTGATCCAGTTTTTTGCGCGAAACCTGCTACGGCCGTCGCAGGACTACGCGCTGGTCGCCACTGGGGCGTTGCCCTCCCGCTGCGATGGGCGCCAGGCTGACAACCAACAATCGACCCCTCCTTTTGCTACAGCGCTCGCGAGAGCTCGTGGAGCGCTGCAAACGGGCGCCTTGGGTCCGGCCGAAAGAAGAGTGCATGCAGCGGATCTCTCTGCGCCTGGGCGAGGAATTCGGCAGTGCGGTTTCTCATCGCCTCATTATCGGCGCTCTTGCTCACGCAGTAGCGCACGGTGGGAACAGCCAGGTCGATGATGAAGGTTGATCCACCAGGAAATTTGTCGCTCGGCCCGTTGCTAGGCAACGAAATGGTCTGAGTCAGTGATATCAACACCTGCGGGATGCTTTGTCCGTCCGGGCCGATCCGCATGGCACTGCGCAACTCCTCCACTTCAAAGTCGTGATCTGGGTTAAGGCCGACTTCGCGCGCGAAGTCGGGCACTTCCCTAAAGGCGTCCTGGAATTGCGCTTTCAGCTTTTGCTGCCGAAGGATCTTTCTGCTGAATCGCCTTCTCCGGTCCTTGAGGTAGAGGTGCTGGTCGGCGTATGGCTTGAGACTCTTGGCGATCTTCACATATTGCGCGTCGATCGCGTCCCAGTGCATTGGCCGTCGAGCTGGGTCGGGTCCCCGCCAGCGCAGGCTATCAACTGAAAGCGTGCGTCCGGCTGCGGATGTCCCGTGTGACCCGTCCTTCGGATAAATGCCGCGCCGGCGGAACGCGTCGATGAACGCGACCCGGTAGTTGAGGCGGTCGTCGGGCACTAGGTCGAAGTCGGCAGTGATCGCCGCGCGCAGAAACTCGAAGAAGGTCACATCGACCGGAGGCAGGTAATCTAACGCCCGGATGATCATGGTCAGGACATGTTTGGCACTCTTACTCGCTTCGTCGCAGAGCCGGTGCACCAGGTCGGGATGGATCGCTCCGGCCGGCAAGACGCCGCTGCCGCCGGTGGACAACCGCAGCAAGTCGGCGGTGCGCGTGTTGTAGATCGCAAGAAAGGCGTCGAAGATTGCGGCGACCAGCACCGCTCCACGTGCGTGCGGCGTCATCGTCATGTCGTATTGCGCTGGATCCGGCCGCGACCGATGCCACTTCCCGTCCTCCATGTGGCCAATGGCATTACGGAGCGCGGCTCGGTTGCCGCTGGCGCGGCCGAACTGGATCGCCAACATGCCGATCACCGATTCCGCCTCTAGATCACCACGGGTCCGCATGATCTCGTGTTCCAGGACGTCGGTTAGGGCGAAATGCTGCAGCAGCGCGACCAGGTCGGCGAATGCTTCGTGAAAGGCAAGCACGTCGGGATTAGTTGGCTCGTTGAAGTAGCGCTGCATTCCATCCAGGATCGCGTGAGTGGTTTCGTGGGCGATGATGTCGTGCGAGAGGCATGAGTAGATGCGGCCGCCGGGCAAATCTGTTCCTGGATCATCAGCGTCGGCGTCGAAGTAGCCGAAGAGCAGTGCGACATCATCTGGGTTATAGAACGCGTTGGCCTGGCGCAGAGCGTGTGGGCGGAGCGTGAGCCGCCGCCTGAAGTTGCCATCCGCCGGATGGAGCCTGAAGGTGCCATCGGGCGACTTGGGTCGCCAGAAGATCGGGCGTCCAAGCGCCCGCTCGAACTGCTGGATTGTGCTCATCGCCACGGCATACACCATCTGCTGGTGGAAGTGCGGGTTGCCCTCCGAGGGCGGCAAGCCATCTTGGGCGAGCAGCCGAGGGTCGTCCAAGTTGACCATCCCGTAGAACGCGTCGGCCGCGTCCACGTCGTCAATCTCGAAGTACTCGCCCATCGGACCGGGCTTTCGCTTCGCGGCTTCCCCACTGCCTGCCTCCGTTGGCGGCTTTGCCCTACCCGAATTGCTCGAAGAGCCCAAGCTCTCCCAGCGAACCTGCAAGGTCGTCTCGTCGATGCCTGCGGTGTCTAGGCGAGTGGAGAAGGTGGGATCCACCGCGTACACCCGCAACCGGCGGTAGACCGGGTCGCGGAGCTGGGGTACCGCGTCGCAGGCTCGGACAACTTCCGAGACGATCCCCTTTGTCTTCGGTGACGTGGGGGCGGAGCGGCCCGTGACCGCCGGGTACCGCATCGCGACGTGCCTGCGAAGGGCATCGGAGGCCCGCGGGTCCTCGATGATTGCGGTCATGAACTCGCGCAGCTGGTCAGCCTCCAGCTGGCCTTCGCGATCCGGGTCCGGAACGATCTTTTGCAGCTCGGGGTTGAGCAGGACACGCTGCTCGAGCTCCAGGTTGAACATCTGCTCGCTCATCGGCGCCGCCGCGATACCGAGCCCGGTGATGAGGCGGAAAAGTGCGAAACTCACATCGGAGGTTCGGCTGCGAGGTCGGTTGAGGTCTGGGGCCACACTAAGTGCTGAACGTGCTTGGAGAATGCCATTGCCGAAGTGCATGGCATCGCTCTTCCTGGCAGTGGAGAAGAGCGCGTGCCTTACCGCCTCGACGCGCCGCCAGTCCCGAGGAAGCCGCTGCTTGTAGTGCTCGAACCACAGGGCTGCAGCCGCGGCGACCTGAGGTGTGGCTGCTGAGGTCCCCTCGCCGTCAAGTCGAACTCCTGCTGGACATCCGAACTGCGGCCACGGGATGTTCGGGGTGTACGCCGCAATCGCCTGACCCATCACCGAGTCCGGGCCGAAGCTGCCCTCGAGGACCAAACCCTCCAGGTCCGCGTACGGGCTCTGGTTAGCCATCACGCCACACACCGCAATGACCCGCGGGAAGCGCGCGGGATAAACCAAAACTCGCGGCGGGCTTGATCCGAAGTGGTTGCCAGCCGCAGCGCAAATGCAAACACCGCGCTCGTACAGCTCATCAACAACCTCACCCCAGAGCCGGGAAGGCAGGCCTCCCATGCTCAAGGTGATCACGTCGCACCCTGAGTCGGCGGCGTACTGGAGCCCTGCGGCGAGGGCACTTGTGCGCAACAGCACGACGCGGTCGGAAATCCGCACCGGTAGAACCGCTGCCTCTGGCGCTCCACCGAGGGGCGCGGCATGGGCGGCGCTTACCGGGCCGCCAGCCAGAATGCCGAGTGTGCCGGTTCCGTGGCCAGAGTTGTCCAAGAGAAAGGCCTGGTTGTTGAGATCCTCGCCGTTGTTGTGGACGCGGTCCGCGTCGACAAAACTACGGCCGAGCTCCATGAGCAGGTGCATTGGCCGCGTCCCGTGCTGGCGGTCGTAGCCCGTGTCCAGGTGCGCAACGCGCACACGCGGCTCGGCGAATTGAACAGCGTCACGGGCAGCGGCAAGCTGGGAGAAGTTGTCCCCCAGATGCCAGGCGAACTCACCAGGTGGCCCGACCGCCTTGTTGTGGTTTCCATCCTGAGGGATAGATGCACAAGTCACCTCTCCTTCAGAATCCACGCGGAACGCCTCGCCGTGCACCCAATCCGGTTCGGCGAACAGTATGTCTTCCTCAGCGACGCCGAGTTGATCCGCAACTTGGGCGTGCGCAAAGTCCCAGGGGTTGACCTGCGCGTCAGGTGAAACGGGGAGGTCGGGCACGTCCGCGATGAACCACTGCGGGGCGGTATCGGCCCCGAAGCCGCCGCCCGCGGATGGGCGGTCGAAGACGGGACGGAGATTTGCTCTTGCCGCTGCACCAAGCGGCGGTGAGGCTCGGAGCTTGACAAGTACGCGACCTGCTTCAGAATTCGCGCCAGACGTGTCGGCCACTGGGATCACCTTCAACTTCGGATGGACTGCCCAACTAGAGCCCAGCTCTTGCGCGTAGATACATGCGACTTTGGGTCACTCGCTGGACTAGGACTAATGCGGTGGCCGAGGCGTTCTGGATCCGGGTGAGTTGATGTTGACCGTCATCTGTCCGCGATCTCCCACCTGAACTCCCTGTGCACCGCGAAGATCAACCCGATACTTTCCTACAGCGCTGCCTTGTGGATCTACCTGCTCCAGCAAGGCCTTTGCTGCGTCCAAGATTTCCTGATCATGGTCGGCGCCACTGGCTGCGAGCGCTTCTTTTAGAGGAGCGTCCCAGGTATCGGGCTGAGCTTGGTGGGCCTCCAGCACCACGGCTGGATCGACCGTCGGCGCGGAGGCGGGTATGGCCTGATCGGTTTCCTTGCGGTGAAACCGGGCAACCAGCATCTTCTTCAAGCCTCGATACGCGTCTTTGATCGCACTGCTCGCGACATCCTTTCCAGCCGCCGCCGCTCCAGCAACCAACGCCGACACAATCAAAGTGACCGGATCCACTCGGCTCACCCCGTCGTGTGATGGTGCGCATATGTATATCCAGAGAAGATGCGCCGGCGTTGTCCGTTGATACATCCGCGAAACACCGTCAGCGGCTTAGCCGCGCTATCGGCCAAGCAATACAGGGATTTGTTCCGCCGAACCTGTGCTGGGGGGATCTTCGACGAGTCGCCGTACTGCCCTGGTCCCTCGCAGTTTCTTCAGCAAGCGAGCCCTGGTCGGCCCAATGCTGCCGGTCGGGAGATTCATGCGTCGACTGATTTCCCGGTAGGGGACGGGTGGGTCAGCGACGAGCAAGAGCAGCAACTGCTGCTGCCCCTCAGTCAGTTCGGCCAGCCCTTGCTGCACTGCGCTGCGTTGCTCCGCGCGCAGGAGGTCATCGTCGACATCAGAGCGGCCATCGCCGTTGATCGTCTTTGCCGCCATGTCCACCAGACCGAAGGTGCCAATCGCGAGCGGATCCACAGTGACGGAACGCTTGTGGGCACGCAAGATCTCATAGCATCGATGCGTCGTCGTGACCGCGATCCAGCCGGGGAGCGCACGAGGATCTCGTAGTTTGTGAATGTGGTCAACCAACTGCATCCAGACGTACTGGCTTACATCGTGTGCGTCGTACGGCGCCAATCGATACCGTCGGCTGATTGCATTGATGAGTGACTGGTAGCGGGCAATGATCTCCTGCCACGCAGTCTCGTCACCTTTCTTCGCGGCCCCGAGAAGTTCTGCGTCTGACATTGACACCGAACCGGCCTCCTTGACGGCGCCACATCACCGGAATGCGGTCTGTTTGGAAATTAGGCCGGGCCGTCGACGTCAGGCATCAGAAGAATCCCTAGGTTTGCACCCTAGGGTTTTGCTGCGATGCGTAAATCAGGGTGAGCCAGCTCTGGGCTGTCGGCTTTGTACGCCGGGCAGTGGCGCGGGGCTTTCGGCCGCCGCGCGGCTTAACTGGCAGCTGAAACCGGGAGGCTTGCCTGCTTGGCGAGCATGGCGGCCAAGCGCGTCCGTCGGCTAATGCCCAGCTTCTGGAAGACGTTGCTGAGATGGTATTCGATCGTCTTTGTACTCAGAAACAGCTGGCCTGCGACCTCTCGGTTGGAGAGCCCGCGGGCAACGGCGAGCGCGACCTGAAGCTCCTGAGGGGTGAGGGTCGCGAGTCCAGCGGACGTAGGTTGTGGCATCCGAATTCCGGTTGCCTGCAGTTCGCTGCGCGCCCGGCTTGCCCAGTCGGACGCTCCCAGCCACTCAAAGCGTGCCAGCGCGGCGCTGAGCCTAGATCGAGCCTTGCCGGGCTGGTTGTGACGCCGCTGATGCTGGCCGATGATCAGTTCGGTGCGCGCCTGTTCGAAAGGCATATCGCCGATGGAATGAAGCCGCAGTGCCTCTGTCATATGTTCTTCGAATGTCGCCGGTTCGAGCAGGGCTTTTGATCGTGCGGCAACGGCAGCCGTCGTCGGCATGGATGGATTCGCGGCGGCCTGCTCCAGGCGACTGAGCTCGCGCCAGGCTGCGTCGTCCATGCCCTCGGAGACGTAGCATTCGAGCAGGTCGCTCGACCACCACATGAGTGGGGAATTGCTGTAACCGACCTCGTCGCAAAAGGCGGACACTTCTCCAAAGTGGCTGATCGCCATAGCCGGGTTCCCAGCTGTGAACTCGAGTACACCGAGGGCGATCTGTGCAAATGCGAGGTAAGTCTTGGCTCCAACCGTTTCGGACGCTGCGATGGCCTCGAGCGCATGCGCACGCGCCTCGGCTGGATGGCCGGTCACAGCTTCAATACGCGCCAAGGTTGCCAGATTGCTTGGTCGTTCAGTGACCCAACCTGTGTCGTCTGCAAGCCGCAGAGCCTCGTGAACCATCGCTAGGGCATTCGCCCATCGACCTTGCCAGAACTCGATGCGACCCAAGCTGCCCAACCTGAACGGGAGTATGCCGACTGCGCTGCGCTCCCGGGCACCCTCCACGGCTCGCGCCAGCACAGTTCGGGCTCGATCTGCTTCCTCACTTGCCAAATGGGCGATGCTCAGTAAAAGGGGGACTTGATATCCGAAGTCGATCCCCAACGGGTCGAGAGCGTCGATCTCTGCTGCCCGGTGGTGGATCAGCCTTCGGGCGGCGACTGGGTCTCCCGAGATCGCCTTGACCATGGCATTGACGGCTGCGACCGCGAGTGGCGGGTCGGAGCCGGGATCTGCAGCCAGACGGATCGCCTGCTCGGCGGTGGTCCGAGCTGCAGGAAGATCGCCTATGACCAGGCTCGCGAGGGCAGCATCACCCAAGATTTGAGCGGCCTGCGCCGGGTGATGTTGGGCTGCTGCCGCTCCCGTCTGCAGCAGGCCATCGCGACCGTCGATCATGGCGCCGGCGTAGGCCTGGCGGCGGTAGAGCGCATATTCGATCGCCGCGCGCAGTTCTGGGTCGTCCCCCAGTGTCATGGCGTCGCGGAGCAGCAGTTGGACTTCGTCGATGGCACCTGCCAGGCGTAAGGCATTTGCCGCTTGCAGCATTCGCCGCATCGCGCCATTCCCTGGTGGTGTCAGTTCCGAACTTCGCTTGTACAGCTTCCCGGCGACCGTGAAGTTCCCAGCCGCGAACTCTTTATCTGCCGCGCTCTGGAACGTTCGAGCAAGGGCTTCGTTCGGCGAGGTGCGTGCAGCGACCAGATGCCAAGCTCGGCGCTCGAGGATTGTGGAGCTCGTGGACTGCTCCAACATCCGGGCCGCGAGGAGGTGTGCATGCCGGCGCTCGGCGGCCGAAGAGGTCCGGTAGGCAGCCGCGCGTACCAGCGGATGGCGAAACTCCGGCTGTCCAAGGTGATAGACAATGAGGCCAGCGTCCTCCGCCGGATCAAGATCGTCGGCGCTCTGGCGTTCCGCCTGCAATGCTGACCTGAAGTGCTGCGCGATGCCCGATGATTCCATGACAGCCAGCAGGCACAGTGCCTGCCGAGTTGGATTCGGCAGATCTCGGATACTGCCGCGGAACGCGTCCTCGATAAGGGAACTGATGGGCAGTGGCTCAGCACTCAGCACCCACATCGCGAAGTCGTCCGACTTCATGGTTGCTGGCAGCGTCAGCAGCGCGAGCGGGTTGCCCCCCGATTCCTCGACGAGCCGAGTCGTCGAGGCCTCAGACATGCCCAAAGGCACCGCCCCCGCGACCAAGGCGCGCGCCGCAGAGACGTCCAGGCCGGCGAGCATGAGCATCCGGTACCGGCTTAGCCGTTGGGCCACTGGCTGCCCTGATCTGACGGCGAACATCAAGACAATACCTTCGGCTTCGAGCCGGTTTCCGGCGAACATCAGTGCCCCCAACGAGGCTTGGTCGAGCCACTGAGCATCATCGATCGTGATCAACACGGGCCTATCAGCGGCTATCGCTGCCAGCAGGTTCAGCGTTGCGGCCGCGACGGTGAACCGGTCTGCAGGCCTTGACGGACCGATCGCGAATACACTCGCGAGCGCGTCCGCCTGTCGGTTCGGAATGCTCTTCAGATGGGAGTAGTGGTGTCGGAACACATCGGCCAGGTTGACGTACGCAATGTCGCTTTCGCTCTCAACGCCAACGCTCGACAAAACCACGCCCTCCGCAGCCTGGCGTGCCTCGGCCAGCAGCGCGCTCTTGCCAATTCCGGGGTCCCCACTGAGAACGAGCACGCCGCTCGTGCCCGTACGGGCGTCAGAAAGATACGCCTTCATGTACGGCCAGTTCGTGATCGCGCCCCACTAGCACGCACCTCATCGTATTTCAGATGGCGTTCTCCCGTAATCGAGTTTCTGGCCCGCTCCCAATCTGGCTGGACGGCACTGCCTTTACAGTGAACTTCCAGACGCTGGCTCCGATGATCCTTAATTGCCGACTGGGTGCCATGCGTGGAAACCGTTCTCCACTTTGTCAAGCGAAGGAGCAAGCTCTGGGATGTGACGCAAGAGCAGCGAAACAAGAGTGTTGTCCGCGACCCATTCCAGGCCTTCCTCCGTGTATCGGCCGGGTCGGTAGTCAGTCGTAAAGAAGCGGTCACTTTTGAGGCGACGGGACGCCATCAGAACGAAAATGCGAAACGCCGTGTCGCTGAACGCGAAACCCTTTGGGAGGCGCTCTGCATAATTGCCAACCATCAGGTCGACGCTCTTGATATCGCCGTCGTAGACCTCGCGCAGCTCTCGAGCCCAGTCGCTGTTGGGCGTGAGCTCCTCGAACGTCGTGGGAGCCTTCATGCCAAGCAATCGACGGAACTCGTTGTACCGGGGAACGCCCCGCTCGCGGACGCGTAAGACGTCAGTGGCGGCGAGGTCAATGATTGTGCCATCGGGCTTGTGGAAGTTTTGCAGCGACCTCGGATAGTTGTGAAGGCAGATCACGCCCGGGTTGGTGAGACCAAATGAGTAGAGCGCGTTCGCCATGCCGAACTCCTCAAGGCGCTGACGCATATGCAATGCGTCAAGATCAGGAAACGCGAGGTTGGCCAACACTGAATCGTCCGTAACGCTTCTGAAGGTGTAGTCATCCGGCAGTAGCGGATGCATGCGATAGACGGCCACAAACTCCTCGGTGAGCGAGTACGGAACACCGTCGTGGTCGGTCAGCGATCCGGGAATGCCGCTGACCAGGTCACCGGATGTGAGCCGACCGAACCGGCGGGCGGCTCGCTCCCCCGCCAAACCCCACCAGTTGATCTTCATCGCTCGTTGCGTTGTTGGATGGGAAATGACGGCCGGGGTCCACTCGACGGTGTGGATCTTCGCCATCAGCGCCGCGTTGATCAGCCGGGCCTTATCAAAGGTGTCGTCGTCGCTTAGTTCGGGGTGGGTTTTGTGAAGCATTTCGACGATGGCGTTGTGCTCGCGGCTGAACAAGACATGAAGGACAGCAAGTCCCAACCAAGCATTACCGGCGACACCAGTGAGGTCCGCGCGCGGACCAAGTCGTCCGGAATGAGTCCATGATCATCCAACCTGAGTTTTCCATCTTCTCCGCGACGAGCCTCGACAGTGGCGGCATCGCTGCCGTAAATCTGCGATCCGTCCCACCAGTGACTATCGTCGCTGACGTATGTCGGTGGTCCGCCGGCGCTGGGGTCATAGCTGGGATCCGGCCTGGTGCGCGGAATCTCCATTGGATTCTGGTGCCATGTGTCGCCTTCCGGCAGCGACACCCGCCATGGGTTCTCAGTCAGATTCTTTCCATGGCTGAACCAGTCATGAACCTCGAACTGCAGCCATGCGGCGACGAGTGCATTCGCACCTCGAGCCGGGATGAGCTGGTCTCTGGTCAGCAGTCTGCTACTGATCAGACGGGGGCTGGGCTGCAGTATCGAGGGCTCGGGCTCCGGAAAGGTCCTCTCGAGCGGGATGTTCCGGCCGAATCGGACACCACGAGCACCCATCGCCGGTTGGTCCAGATCGTTGTAGGTTCCATCCGGACTACGAGCTCGAAGCCATCGCGGATCGGCAAATTCAGGCTTAGCGGGGCGACGCCAGTATCGAACAGATTTTGCTCGCGGAGTTTTTTGCGCAGCTCCACCAGCGTGGCGATGCCCAGCCAAGTCGGCAACTTGTCCCAGCCGACCTTGTCGTCAAGGAGTTGGGCTAAAAACAGGAGCACCCGGTGCGGGAGACGATGCTTCGACACGGCATCTCCTTTCACAAATTGGCCCCGGCTCAGCGTCAACCAGCTAATCGCCCACAGGTCAGGTTTGCATCAGGCGGTCTAGTTCAGTAACGCGGAAAAAATAACCCGCATCCTCAGAGTCGGGACCGCCTCCTGTGCAGCAGCCAGTCGGCACCTTCACTGTCGTCGCTAATGTAAGAGAGGCGAAGTCTGGTTGTGATACCGATTCAGTCCCACTACTGTGCAGCCGACATCAGGAAAAAAGCCCTTCACAAAGATCACTCGAGTAGATTCCAACGTCGAGCGGCCGGCCACTCTCGAGGCCGGAGCGTCGTGCCTAACGGTAACCCTCAACTGCGCGCGGCCAGCCCCGAGCCTGGGTGGAAGTCTGAGTTACCGGGGGGATCGTGATGACGACGTCCGCCGCCTTCGCCCAAATCTCCTCCGCCAGCTTCATGACCAGCTTGCGACGAGCCGTGATGCCGCCGCCACCATCGATTGCACTAACGCATCCTTGCCACTCTCGACCGGGAAGTTGTCAACCCTCGGACCGAGGGTGCGTCGTTGAGTAGATCATGTCGTAATCGAAATCGCGGCTGTCCGTGTCGATCCATCCATCGACGGCTTCGAAGCGTCCCGGTCACCCTGCTGTACGTATCGTTCGGTCCGAACTTGCCGGCGATCACGCAGATGCTGGTGGTCCATACGCGCTCGTTCTGAAGGAAGACGTAATTGGTTAGCCGGGGCAGGTTTTCCGGTAAGGCAACGCCGGGATTTGGCTCTTCCATTCGTCACTGTTGAGGCCCTGCCCAGTCCGCACGCAGGCAAAGGCAGAAGGGTCTTTTCTGAGAGCGTCGAGTTCGGAGAGATCCCAAAGCAGCGTCGTTTGATCCTCGCTTGCGGAGGCCATTATGCCGTCTGGGCCAATCGCAACGGAGTTGACAGCATGCTGGTGACCTTCGAGCGGCGGGCCGAGCGGGACTGGTTGATCTATATTGCTTAGGTCCCACACTTGCACGGTTTTGTCTTCCGCAGCGGTGGCCATTATCCGCGGGTCTCTTGGATCAAACGTAACGGAGGAGATTACGTCGCCGTGTGCCCTGAGGGGCGGCCCCCTGTTAGTACTTGATTCCTGTCTGTCGGATGAAACGCCACTGAGGTCACCTCATCCTGGTGACCGGTGAGGGGCGGGCCGAGGAAAGCCGGATGGTGTGGGTCTGTGACGTCCAATACGCGGGCCGTATGGTCGTCTGATGCTGTAACCAGCCGCATTCCGTCCGGACTGAACGCCAACATCCGCACCATGCCTGGACCATGAACTTTGAGGGGTCGACCAATCGGGGCGAGGCGATTCCGGTTGAGGCTCAACAGTCGTACCGTGGCGTCGACCCCCCCGATAGCGGCAAGCTGCCCATCCGGGCTGGTCGCGATGGAGCGCACTAAGCCTTGCTCGCTATCAAGGGGCCGGCCGATGAGATGCGGACGATCCGGTGTGCCGATGTCCCACATGCGGACCAAGCCGTCTTCGCCGGTCGTGACCATGATTCCGCGCTTGCCGAACGCCATGCCCCTTATTTCAGCGTTGTGGGCTTTGAAGGGTGGGCCGAAGGCTGTCGGCCGCCCGGCGTCGGCGAGGTTCCATAGATGGACCATTCCATTAGCCATTGCGCAGGCAAGGGTCTTCCCGTCAGGACTGAAGGCAACAGCGTTCAGGACGGCATCTTCCCTAAGGGGCGGCCCGAGAGCGGTGGGAAGATTGGGCACCTCAAACCTCCACAAACGACAGAGCTTATCGTCGCCGCCACTGGCCATCACCTTTCCATCCGGACTGAACGCCAGTGCGCCGACGAGGCCGGCATGGCCGGCGATGGCTCCGGCGTAGGGAGTGGAGACGAGGCTGCTCACTAAACTGGCCCGCGTTTCAGCATCGTCTTGAATCCGCACGGCCGCGATGCCCAGTTGCAGCGCTTCGAGCGGGTCGTCCGCAAGAGATGTGCCGGCTTCAGTGATCAGTTGCCGTGCTGTCGCAATCCCAAGCCGCTGTTGGGCAATGTCGCGTTGCTGGCTCGCAGTCCGGCTGGCGCGAATCGCTAGGACAGCGACCAGGCCGACGGCGAGGACCAGGACAATGAGTGATGCAGTGAAGGCGCCCCTACGGCGCGCTGCTCGACGGCGGGCCTGAAGGCTGGCGTCCAGGAAATCTCGATCACTCTTAATCAGTGATGGTTGTCGAGTCGGATCAGCATCGAGCCTGTCGACAGTCTCGGTAGCGAGGTCGAGAAGAGTTCCACGATAGAGATAAGAGGAATCGTGGTTGTAGCGGATCCATTCGGAGGCGGCGTTATGGATCCGGCTGCGTACCGCTCGATCTGCCCGCGTCTCGGCCAGCCATTCCTGCAAAAGAGGCCAGGCGGTCAAGAGCACCTCGTGGCTGATTTCCACGGTGCGGCTTCCGAGTGTCAGGAGACGTTCGGCTGCGAAGGCTTCCAACACCGTCTCTACGTCCTGGTCGGTAGCTGGACTCATTTGGCCCTTCACAAGATCGTCGCGGCTGACGCGGTCGGCGGTGTCTACACCGTCAGCCGTTGTCGTCGTGAGTCGGAGGAAGACCTGCCGCGCCATCGTCTGTTGGCTAGGAGTGAGACTGGTGTACGCCCGGTTGGCGCTGCTTTTGACGGCTCCTTCTATGCCGCCAGCTCGCTCGTAATCCGACAGAGTGAGGCGTTTCCGCTCGACGCGGCACCGCCAGGCCTGGTCGAGGGCGTGCGAGAGCAGCGGCAACACCCCGGCCCCATACACGCCTCCCGAGGTGGACGCTCCCGGCCCACTGGTGGCTGCTCTGCGGCTTTCCATCTCATCGAGCAAAGCCTCGACGAGCTCATTGTCGATATGGGCGTCGAGTTTCTTCGGGGGTTCAGTAACGGCAATCCGCAGTTGCCGGTCCGTCATCGACGTCACCAGGTACCGGTTTTGGATAGCGTCCTTCAATACCGGATATTCGGCGCAGCGAGCCTCAAAATCGGCGCGGACACCCAAGATGACCAGGCCCGCCGCGGTTTGCCCGGCGGCGGCTGTAGTGACGGCCTCTATGGCGGTGAGGAAGGCTTTCGTTCGTCCTCGTCCTGGCACTGGGTGAACAATTGTTCGAATTGATCGATCATCATAATGAGCCGAGGCTGGCTGCTGTCGCCGTTTCCGGTCTGTGCGGCTTGGCGGGCCGTAAGTCTAAAGAGGCCGGGATCGGAGCCCAAGCCCAGCCGCACCTGGGCGCTGTCGGCGCCCGCGAGCGGAGCGATGGCGACGGCCAGTTCATCCAGCGGCGCATGCGTAGGGGTAAACATCAGGCAGGGCCAAGTCGCGGCGTCAGGTGCGTCTTTCAGGCCCGCGCCACGGAGCAGAGGCAGCACGCCAGCCTCCAGCAGCGACGACTTGCCCACCCCCGACACACCAGAAACCACCAAGGGTCCAGAGGCTTGCAATTGTGCCGACATCCGCTCAAGAACCGCTGTGGTGGCGTCGTGACGTCCGTAGAAGAACACTGCGTCACGTTCATGGAACGCGTCCAGGCCACGATACGGGGATTCCACGTCCCCGGAGACGGTCATTGCCGGCGGCAAGGCATGATCCGAATCGGCCAACCGATTGTAGGTGTATATGAACTGGGTATTGCTCTCGCCGATCTGTACGCCGGTTGCGCCGCGAGCGTCAATCGGCGGCGGTGAACCTGCGTCGCTAGTGGACGCGTTTAGGTTCGCTGCGGCGCGGAGACCGGAATCAGGAGCAACCGGATCGGAATCAGGATTCATAGGCCCTCCTGCAAGAAGCCGATTCACGCTGAACGGCCTCCGGGTGGCCGAACCTCGTGGAGCCCTTACAGGCGTAGCGAGGTCACAGTCGTCTGTCGGCAGTCCTCATCTACAGCAAGGAGTGCCGAAACGCTCCGCTGATACATCACACGAACGCCACCTCGCCAAACTGATCGTTAGCGCGGGGATGCATCGGTTCTGCCGGCTGGGCTGACACGAGGAGCGGATGGCTCCAGGCGCACCCGCAGAAATTCGGTCCAGCGTTGTATCAAGCAACGCCCCCTCAGCTCTGAGCAGATAGAACCGGTCCGCCGTCGAAACCCAAACCGACGATGCGGACCAGACGTGTTGGAGCAGCCTATGAGCGATCACGACGAGAGTGAAAGCCAGAGCGCAGACCCGCAGTTGCCGTGGCCTCCTGAGGTCCGCCGCCTCTTGGAGGATTGGCGCGATCGGGCCGATGCCACCTCAAAGACCCACTTTGCCGTAGCAAACAAACTCTCGTCCCTGAATATGGCTTTGGGTATCCCGGTCGTGGTGCTTACAACGCTTGTTGGAACCAGTGTTTTCGCCACGCTTCAGGAGACCGTGAACACGCGCATGCGGATCTTCGCTGGCTTGGCTATCGTCCTTGCCGCTGTCCTCGCGAGCCTGCAGACATTCCTCAGTTCCGCTGAGCGGGCCGAAAAGAACTGGGTAGCCGCCGAGATGTGGTCCGCGATCCGCAGAGAGATCACGGAGATTCTGGCGCTCCATCCGGCGAACAAAGCGACGCGCGACGATCCGAAGCAATACCTAGACGAGCTCCGTGCGCGGATGGATGAGGTTGCAAAAGAGTCCCCGGGGATGGCCAATCACCTTTTGGCACGCATCTCCAAGCCCGTTGGGCGACCATAAATCGCTGGGCCCCACATGGGTGGCCGACGGCCATGGCTGACACCGCGTTTGGAAATCAGCGAGACGGGATTGCGCCATTTTGTATCAAGCCCGGCCCACGCGCCTCATCGTGGGTGTGGCCGGTAGGCGATTGGGCAGCGGGAGTACAGAGTGATCATGGATGGTCTGACGGGCGCGGTTGTGTTCTTCGATATCGGTAACACGCTTGCCATGGTCGTGGTCTCGCCGAGCGGTGATCGGATCGATCGGCTCGCGGTGTATCCGTACGTGCCGGGAGTGCTGGCTGAACTGCGTGAGCGCGGCGCTCGGCTGGGGATCATCTCGAACCGCGGTGCGATCCCCGCAGAGAACGTGAACCAGACGCTGCGGGCGGCCGGTCTCTGGGACTTCTTCGAGCCTGAACTTGTCGTCTACGGGGCTAAAGATTCACCGCGGATCTTTGAGCAGGCGGCGGCGCAAGCGGGCACACCAGACAGCATGCTGTTCGTCGGCGAGGACGCGGCCGAGCGGTCGCACGCGGTGCAGGCGGGTTTCTTGGTGGCGCCGCATCCACGGCTTGCGTTGCCCGTGTTGGAGTACCAGGCCCCTCTGCGTTATGTCCGCATCACGATTACTCAAGTCCATGCCCACGAGGATTGGAGGGCCGAGCTTCGCGGCCTGCCGCTGTTGCCATTGCATGTCACAGGGGACGCCGGTACGACGATCTACGCGATCACGACCTCGGCGGTGGCGGCGCGGCTCGACGATCTCGGATTCTTGGTCGACCGACTTGGTACCGAGGGCGAACCTTTCACGAGCGACCTCTATCTGCTGCGCGATGATCGCCAGCTGAGCAGCGGCTTCCTGACGTTCGACGGAAATTCCACAGACTTCTTCGAGGCAGCGCCCGACGCGCGGAGCATCCTGGCGTCCACGGAGGAGGGCCTTATCGTCGCGGTTGCGGCGGGCAGCTCCGTCGAGGACTACCACTTCAGCGGTGCTCAACACGGGCACAACCTGAAGCTCGTGCCCTCAACCGCCTTGATCGACACGTTCGACGACCATGCCGGTGCAGAGGCGCGGGTGGCCGCGGCCGCGGTTGCCCTCACTCCTGAGGAGCGGCAAATCCTGGACTCGAGGATCCAGCCCGAGCACCTCAGCAGCCATGTCGAACGGTACGCGGCAACACAACCGGCCGCGACCGACGGGGCAGTGATCAAGAGCCGGCACATCCTGCATCCCGACAATGGCACGGCCGTCACAGCGCTGGTCGCGGATCTGGAACGGATCGGGGCGGGGCGCTTCGCAGTTCGCCGGCACCGCTTCACGCACGAGGGACGGCAGTTGGAGAACGTTGAGGCCGAGCTGGCTGGCGGGCTCGACGGCGTCGTGCTGGTCACGGCCCATATGGATTCCACCGGGGCTCGGCAGCCGGGGTACCAGCCGGCGCAGGACCCGGCTCCAGGGGCCGACGACGACGCGAGCGGTATCGCTGGGGTCCTCACCGCGGCGGACGCGATCGGTGCACTTGACGCCACACTTGGCCCCCCACGCCGGACTGTGCGGTTCGTCCTGTTCAATGCCGAGGAGCACGGCTTGGTCGGCAGCCTGGCCTACGCGCGGGACGAGGCCGCTCTCGGCATACCAATCGTCGCCGTGTTCCAGATGGACATGATCGGATACGACGTGCTACCCGAGCGCACATTCGAGCTGCACGCCGGATTCACCCCGTCGCGCGCGGTGCAGGAGCGCTCGCTCGCCCTCGCACAGATGATCGCGGAGCTCATCCCCCAGGTATCGCCGGCCTTGTCCGGCCCTCAGATCTATCCCGCAGAGGACGAACCCGACCCTGCCGAACGCCGCAGCGATCACTACAGCTTCCAGATGCAGGGCTTTACCGCCTGCCTCGCGTCGGAGGACCTGTTCGCCGGCCCGGGAAGCAGCGCTCCGCCGGCGGAGATGAACCCCAACTACCACTTGCCCACCGACGCGGTGATCAACGCCGGATATGCGGGAGACATCACCCGCGTGGTTACGGCTGCCGCCTGGATCACCGCCACACAAGAACAATCAACCGACTGAAAGGATGCACTTGAATGTCTACGTCCCTGCAAACGCTTCACTATCACGCCGCGGAGGACCCGGAATTGGGTCCGGACGAGACAGCACGGTCTCCGGAGTCATTCCGCGGTCGAGCACCCGCCGGGATGGGTGCGGACGCGCCTCAGCTGTCTTTTACCAGCGCTGAGGCTGCGGCCAGGTTTTACCTCGACCAACTCCTCCAACTCGATGAACGCGTCGAAATGCGGTCGCTGGCGGAACCTGAACGACCAGAGCGGATGCCCGGTCTGGTCGTGGAGGACGAACAGGACCTGGGCGCGGTGCAGACCCACCAAGTGCGCTTTGCACAGACGCACCAGGACATACCGATCTTCGGAGCGAGTGCGGTGGTCGAACTCACAGGTGCACGCGACCTTGTCAGTGTGAACGCACAACTCGACGATGTCTCCGGTGTCGATTCCGTCGAGTCCCTCAACCGCGCTGATGCGCTGGAGCGGGTGGCACAGTACACCGGTACGACCATTCCCGCCGAAGCCGGCGTCAGCGGTCGGCTGAACTTCTACGACGATGAAGACTCAGGCTGGCATCTGGCATGGTTGTTCACCGAGCTGCCCGCCGAACCACCTGACACCGGCGAATCCTCGGACACGGAGGCCGACGCGCTGATCGGCCACGGTCTGGGGCCGCGGCCGATCCGACCCAGCTACAACTACCTCGTTGACGCGCACGACGGCGAGATCCTCTTCTGCTACAGCGCCGTCCCCACCGCGCTCCCTACGCCCGCGCGGTGCACCGGGATTGATGAAGACGACCAGCCGCAAACGTTCTTTGGGGGTCTAGTTGCATCCACCGGCACTGCCTGCCTGCTGAGCGACCCACTTCGATCGGTACGCACCTTCGATCTGCAATTCACCGACATCGACAACGACCCTCCGGTACCGGATCGCCCAGTCGAGGCGGACAGCAGCGACTACGGCGCAACCAATCGCGCCGCCGTCTCCGCTCACGTCAACGCGGCACGAGTACAAGATTTTTACAAGCTGGTCTTACAGCGCGACGGCATCGACAACAAAGGCATGGAGCTCATCTCACTGGTTAACGTCACCGCCGCGAGCATGGAGGCCCCTCCGGCCCTGCTCAACGCCTTCTGGTCACAACGCAAGATGTGGTACGGCCAGATCATGCGAGGCGGCCGGCTGGTCAGCCTTTCCCGCTACCTGGATGTCATTGGGCACGAACTCACCCACGGAGTAATCGAGTTCACCTCGAACCTGGTCTACGCGACCCAGTCCGGCGCGCTGAATGAGTCGTTCGCCGACATCGCCGGGGTCATCATCAACAACTGGTACACCGCGCCGGACTCTAAGGACGTCGACACCTGGAACTGGGAGATCGGCCAAGGGCTGCGAAATGATGGGCGCCCGCTGCGGGACTTCGCCGACCCCACCCGAACCGGACACCCCAAGCACATGGACAACTTCCGGCATCTCAGGCCGGGCGAGCGCCCCGGCCCCGGCAACGACCAAGGCTGGGTGCACTTCAACAGCAACATCCACAACAAAGCTGTCCACAACCTGCTCACCATGAAGAAAAACGGAACTCGGGTGTTCAGCGTGGAGGACGTCGCGGTGCTGACCTATCTCGGTATGGCCCGCCTCACTCCACTCGCTACCTTCTCCCAGGCGCTCCAATCAGTCATCGACGTTGCACAAACTTACTTCGGCGGCAGCCCGGAAAAGAACGACAAAATTGAGGCGATCCGCGAGGCCTACCAGCTCGTCGGCATCACTTCACCTCAGCCATGACAAGAAAGGGAAAAACGTTAGCGCAGTTCCCGCCGTCGACAGCCTTATGCCCCCGCTGCTTCCAACTCCGCGCCTGCCAGATCGTGTTTGCGCCGATCTGCTTCCTGGACTCCGTCGCAGGCAGCGGCACAGCCGATCACGCCCGCCGCGCCTCGCCGGTACCAGGTCCGAAGCGCAGCGGCCGTGGGCCTGCACGCGTTCTGGAGTTCCGAAGGTATCAGCGACATGGCTGACGCCTCTGTACGGCAAGAGAACATAACCGGCGCGAGCCTAAGTACCTGTGCTGGAACCGATGATTGGTCGACTGTACTCACCAGAGCATCAGAAAGGTCAGATGGTTGAGCACCTCAGCACCGCATGGGCAACTGAATGCGACGGAAGAGAAGCCGGTCAGAGCAGCGGGACCTCCGCAACCCGATGCGATGAAACCGGTCGGAGTTGCGGGATGGGTGGGGTGGCGTGAAAGCTCCCTAACGCGGGCGATGGAGCTGGAATCGTTGTACGCCTGGATGCGCAAGAGCGATCAGCTGAAGGGATACGACGCCAACGCCCTCGAGTACGCCATTGCGTGCCACATTGAGGCGTCCAGACAGGCAGCTGAAGCGGCTAAGCCCTGGCCGAGAAAATGGCTACGCAATGGCGCGCTTCTTGAACGCGCGTTGAGCAACCTGGACGCCACTGAAGCCTTCATCCTCAGGGCCGCATCAGCTGATTATGTATTCGGCCAAATGCCCTCGCTTCTCAGGCATGTGCAGTGCCACCTCATTCCAACTGACCCTCGACGGGAGGAGATAGAGCGCATCGCTCAGAAGCTAGGCGTGAAGGATCCAGCTCATCCGGTGTTGACGAACACCGAAGAGGACGATGAGCTCGACGACAAAAAGGAAAGGATTGTTGACAAGGAGCGCGGCAGGATTGTCACCGCTGTCCGAGGTGCGAGCTCGGTGGCGCTGCGCGAGCAGCTCCGCTTGCGCAGCTTCCGTAACATCGTAGTTCTCACAACCCTGCTCCTGACACTGCTTGCTATCGGAGTGGCGGTCACGGGTTACTTCCATAAGGACTGGATTACGCTGTGTTTCTCTCCGCAGCTAGCCGGAGAGACGGTGGTCGTGGTCTGCCCAACCACGCAGTCCGTGCCCTTGCCCGCGGACGTGCAAGATATCGACGACGCTGTCAGAGACACCGCCACGCCCCATGACTTGCTAGTTGTCGAACTCATCGGGTTGACTGCTGCCGCCGTGGCTGCTACAGCTGCGATTCGGCGGCTCCGGGGCTCAGCCGAACGGCTTGGACTTCCTGTTGCGTTGGCCGCACTCAAACTTCCGACTGGCGCAATCACAGCTTTCCTAGGCCTACTCCTCATGCGTGGCCAATTCGTGCCAGGGCTCACCGCACTGGACACGTCTGGACAAATTATCGCCTGGGCACTGGTATTTGGGTACGCTCAGCAGCTCTTCACGCGCCTCATCGATGAGCAGGGCCGGACCGTACTGGAGAGTGTCCGCGGCGCCAGCAGGCCAATATCCACCCCTAGCCAGCCGTAAGACGCGCTGACTCTCCAGCGACTCTGGAGTCAAACAGAGAAGTGCTGCGGCAAGATACTCCAGCAACAAATGCGCCCCTGGCGGTTCCGAGTGCGCCAATTCGCGGCTGGCTAGGCACGAATGGCGCCCAACGATGGCCTGGTGCCGCGGAACCGTGGTGAGGTCTTTGACTTCTCCTCGTGATGTTTGGCCGAGTCGAGCAGCGCGAGGGCTTCGAGAGGTTCCAAGTACCCAGGGCGTCACGGGGTCGGCCGACTCCTCACCCTCAGAGCCAAGCCAGCGGGCCAGTAGTGCCAGAGCGGCGTGAGTCTGCGCCGAGGCGGCGCACATATCGCAAATGTTCGTGCTGGGAACAGCGAAGGCTGAAGGTCGCCGCGTCCAGAGGCAATGGTTTCGCCTGCGACCCATCGCGGAATGGATCAGTTGCCGTCCAGTCCCGGCGTCCGCGATGGCCTGGAATCGGATTGGTGGGCAAGGGCATCGCGACCGCTGCGGCCGTTGAGTTTAACAAGCTGGCCATTTCCGACCTGGCCCAGCGGCTACTGCAACCGGGGTAGTGCCGAGATTCGCTTTGCGGAGGGGCGCCCGATACCCGGACGGTGGCATTGTGTTTGGGAACAGCGCTCACGGTTATCGCTGATGACGGTGACAGAAGTGAACCTGCCACTAGCGATTCCGTTGCACAGCGACCCATACGGCGGAAGCAATCTCGGCAATTCGGCGCCGCCATCCCGGGTGCGCAGCCGAATCCGACTGCGTATCCCGACCCGAGACTTCTCCGCCGGGAAATGCCCCACACCGTGCCGCGACAGGACGGCCGTCTTCGACGATGAAAGTCGCTGTGTCTAGCAAGGCCCCCGCGAAATCCGGAACCGAGCTCAACACTAAAGGTAGGGCGAAGGTACCTCCAGCCGCCTCGAACGAGGGCCGCGATGGCAATTTGACGCAATCAGTATCTGCGGACCCAGGAGCAACCTCTTTGTGGAGGGGAAAGCTGTGAAAATGGGGCGTCCTAGCAGATGCTGCATGGAGGTGCGAGCCCATGGGTTTTCGATGGCGAGCAGTTTTAGGCGCCGTGACTTGTTTGATGCTGGTTACGTCATGTGGGGCCGGCGGGCCGGGTACATCGTCAGCTTCGCCGACCACGACCTCGCTGCCGCTGCAGAAGCAGGGCTTGGCCGTCGGTGGGGACGTCCAGTCCCGGGCGACCGATGTGGTCAGTGTCCGCCTTACCAAGAAGCAGACCGAGGAGCTCGTTGACGCGTGCAGAAAGGTGGTGGAGGTTGCCAGTACCGGCGATGGCTGCAGCGGCGCACTGGAAGATATCTTTGACAAGGCAGTCGAGGTGAGTGGTCGATGCAAGTTCGATCTGTGCTTGACTGTAAGGAAGTACGGCCGCCCCGACATGAAGACGCTGGGCACCGGGGGTTACGTAGAGATCGTCGATCATCGGAAGGGCAGGTCACTGTGCGACTCGGAGTCGTCCCAGGTATGCCTGCGGGTCGGGATCAGGTCGTCAAAGACACTGCGCCAAATCGCTGAACCGAAGACATCACCGACCTCGTCAGTATCGACATTCACGCCGACACCTACGCCGTCACCGACTACGACCTCGCCAGCGGGCCCGTTCGCCGACGAGAGCCCGTCCGCTGCGTCGTCGCCCTCGTCGTCGGCTAGCAGCAGTGCCTGATCCGGTGACTGACGCGGACGCCAGCGCGCCGGCCGTCAACCGCGGGTTTGGACCTGTGGTCGAGTTCGCCAGTCGGGTGTTGGCGCCAGCTGGCGTCTTGACCGCCATGTTGTTCTACTTCGGCTACGTGCGAGAGCAGGCATTGTTCGCCTACTTCGGGGTCGACCTCGGCAGCTTGGGTTTTACAACGACCGACTACCTCGTGCGCAGTACGGGAACGGTGTTCGTCCCGGTAGCGACGCTGCTCGTCGCAGCCGTTGCGGCTGTTGCCGGCCACTACCTGCTGTTGTACCGGCTCGGGCGGATGGGCCGTCGGTCGCAGCGGATCACTTGCCTTGTTCTTTGCGCAGCCGCGGTGGTCTTGCTCCTGATGGGAGTGATCGGGCTCTACCGGCGCGCTGACCCGCTGCTTGACCCGCTGGCCGCGCCTGCGGCACTGGGCACCGGCGCGCTTCTCCTTGAGTACGCAGTCGGTGCCGCTCGTACCACTGGGGCCGTGCCCGATCCTCTGAGCAGAGCCCTCGCCTCGACCGTCGTGCTGCGATGGGTGACGGTCGCGGCTCTTGTCCTCGTGGCGGTCTTTTGGGCAACGGCCAACGTGGCGCAACAGCGCGGCATCAACGCCGCGAAGGCGATTGAGCTGTCCCTGCTCACTCAACCGCAGGCGGTCGTGTACAGCCGAAGTCGCCTACAGATCACCGGTCCCGGCGTGACCCTGACGCCGCTCGACGCCACAGGAGAGGGTTTCGCGTTCCGCTACAGCGGCCTCCGCACACTTGTGCATACCGGCGGTCGCTGGTTTCTGCTGCCAGCTGGTTGGACGCATGAGAACGGGGCCACCGTCATCCTGCTGTCTGATACCTCGGACGCCATCCGAGTCGACCTCGCTCCCTAACCGGCGCCAGCGGCGGGTACAGCCACTGCCTCGCTGGCGACGGATGAAGTCACAAGCTGCCTCGACTCTTCGGACCCCGACTGCTTCGTTTGCATGCTGTCGCTGACCTGGGCGGGCACAAGAATCTCCTCAGCGACCGCGCCATGACCGTACCGGTGTTGGCCGCGTCCAATCCCATTCGCTTTGGAGAACGTCAAAGGAACCTCAGCCGACTTCACCGATCCGGCGCCGCAAGCCGGCCCTTACGAGCCGGATGGTTCAGGGACAACCGTCCGGCATTTTGAGGGAGCCGAGATAGGTGGCTTTCGCAGACTCAGTGAACTGGCGTGCGGCCAGGTTGCAGGCCAGCGTCCGCCACGAGGTCGGGTCCACGTCCATGATGTAGGCCACCCCGCCTGAAACGGTGGCGGCCAGACGCCTGCCCTGAGCGTCGAACACAAGCGTCGCAGCGTCTGGCTCAACGCCGATTTCGACGCGGCCGATTTCCTGAGCACTCGCGGTGTTCCCCAGCGCGAGGGTTCCGTCGGCCGGAATTGAGGCTCACAGACCTCGAGCATTCTTGGCCACCCACGCCGGTTCGGACGCCTGGTCGCTCCCAAACCAATGGGGCCACAGCCCACGGGACTGTGGGGTGTCGTTCGCTCTGGCCGCTGAGGAGATCTGTTACCTCTACCATCCCTTGGGAGTCCGCGAAGGCTCTCGTCGCGATTTGATTGCCTTCGGGGTGAACGAGATGACCTGTTCCCGGGGGAGCCTGGTCCGGTCCACGCCAGTAGGTCGCCCCGCGGACTGAAGACAGCAGAGGTGGCGCCTCGCGCCAGATTGAGCACCTGGTCAAGCCGGCTGCTTCCGGTCGGCTCAATCCTTTGAACTAGACGGACCACGGCTTCGCGAACTGCTGAAGTCCGGTTTGAATAGCGATTGCAAGAGGGCGGGCACCAGCATGGTTGCAGAAGATGAAGCCGTCGTACCTTGCCCCCCCGGGCCAGCGGTTCCGCATGCCAGTAAACCGCAGTGCCCTGCAGTGATACCACGATTTCGCGAGCGGGTGAGTCCGGCTGATGGTCGTGCCAGATTGAAGTAGCTAACCGAGCGCAGGTGCTGCTGAAGCACATCGTGAGCTCGTCCAGCACCCTCTCGTGGACCGTGAAGTGTCCAAGCAGCAACACCACTGCGAGTGGATGCCCAAGTCGCCCTCGTCGGCCCCTCCAGCCTCAAGTCCCAAGCTGATACCCCGTAGATTTCGCACGTGCGCAGTTGCGCTCCGGTCAGGTTCGTCTGGCCAGCTGCGCGCCCTACAGGTTCGCTCCGGTGAGCCATGTCAACGGCAGCCGAAAATTGACCAGTTGTCGGCTTGCCGCACCGTGATCAGTATTCAGTTGCCGTCGACAAGCCATGCTGCCTCGAAGGTTCGACTGAGCCGGTGCTGTGAAGCAGGCCCCCAGTGCGCCTGATCGGTCACCCAAGTGCCACGGCGGGTAGCGCGGAGATAGGTAGCGAGCCAGCTGCCGCCTAACGTCGAGTGGTTCGAGGCGGAAAAGGCAATCACGTTCCCGTCGGCGTCCAGGACATGGATGCTGACCCGGTCGCTGTCTGGGTGGGATGAGTCTGCAGCTGGATCGTTGCCCGGGCCGGACCAGCCGGATGGGCACCGAGTAGCAGCTGGCCTCGAAACAGATCAATCAGTCCTTCCCGACCCGCCGCAGTGCTCTCGGCGACCGGATACGGCTGGCCCAGCCGGCCCTCAACGCTTGGAAGCAAACCCCTGGACTGAGCCGAGTCACGGGCGGGAAGATTCGGATCCCGAACGAGGTATCAGCAACGACCGGCTCTGCTCTAGTCATTTGACAATCCGTCCAGTCCGGTTGGAGCTGACGCGACGGCCGCGCAGAAGAGGAGCAGCATGTCAGAACAGACAATGATCGACGAGATGAGCAGGTTCGAACAGCTCACCGCAGATCTTAAGATTCCGGGCGGCGACCTTTCAGTGCCGCAACAGTTCGAGTACGCCGACAGGAGGTTGTGATGTCGAACGGAGCGTTGCCCCGCACGTCGGACGACCCGGATTTCGCGATCTCCAACCAGCCCGAGGTGTCCGTCCCAATCGCTCAGCCGGTGTTTCAGCCGCCATCGGAGGGCATCGATTCCGTGGTGTCCGCGGCGGCCGACGGTACAGAGCTGGTCGAGGGCTATGTTCGGACCGAAGCTGCGCTCTCCGAACTCTGGACCGCCCCGGCAACCACGCAGCTCCGCGATATTGGAGAGGCTTCGTTCGGCCCTCCCCCGCCTCTAGCCGAGACGGTGCACGGTCCCGACGACCGGGTCCAGATCACCAACACGGCGGCATATCCCTGGCGTGTCCATGCCTCGCTGCTCATCACCGCGGCCGACGGTTCGCTGTGGATCGGCACCGGATGGTTCATCGGGCCGCACACGCTCCTGACCGCGGGGCACGTCGTTTACATCAAAAATAGCGGCGTGCCGGGTCGCGACGGATGGGTCAGGAGCATCAACGTCATGCCCGGCCGGAACGGCAGCTCGTTACCTTACGGCTCGGTGACCAGCAGCAACTTCCGTACGGTCAACGGATGGGCCAACAGCGGAGATGAGACCTACGACTACGGTGCCATCATTATCCCCACCGAGCTTGGAAGCACCGTAGGATGGTTCGGCTTCGGCGTCTGGCCGGACGCAGACCTCCAATCGGCCGTTGCCAACATCTCCGGCTATCCCGGTGACCAGCCCGCGGGAACCCAGTGGTACGACCACCAGACGATCGCGTCGGTGAACCTCCGAAAGGTGTTCTACGACATCGATACCGCAGGCGGCCAGAGCGGGAGTGCGGTGTACCGGGTCATCAACGGCAGCCGCTATGGCGTTGCAATACATGCCTATGGGGGCGCGACGACCAACTCCGGGACTCGCATAACCCAGCCGGTCTACGACAATATGGTTGCTTGGAAGGCGTAAGGAGCGCTCACCTCCGGATCATTGTGAGAGGACGCAATGCCGGCAAAGCCGATCATCGTCGCCGGCGTGGTCCGCGGGCCTGCTGGCGAGCAAGTGGCTCAGGGCCGCGTATTCATCGCTCGAAGTCCGGTGCCGGTGCCCGACGTCGCTGCCCTCACCGACGCCGAAGGCCGGTTCACCCTAAGCCTCCCGGCGCCAGGGCTCTATGAAGTGGCATGCGTTGCCGAGGGGTACGCGCCCTCATCGGCGACCGTAGAGGTCGCCGATGAGCAGGAGCTGCGGCTTGAGCTGCGACTGACCCCGGATCGGCCCAGGCGATGATCGATGCGGCTGGTTGCCGCATTCTGCGGGCGACCGTCACCCCCCAAGTGCATCCACCGGCAGTGCCTGCATGCTGAGCGACCCACTGCGATCGGTACGCACCTTCGATCTGCAATTCACCGACATCGACAACGACCCTCCGGTACCGGATCGCCCAGTCGGGGCGGACAGCAGCGACTACGGCGCAACCAATCGCGCCGCCGTCTCCGCTCACGTCAACGCGGCACGAGTACAAGATTTTTACAAGCTGGTCTTACAGCGCGACGGCATCGACAACAAAGGCATGGAGCTCATCTCACTCGTTAACGTCACCGCCGCGAGCATGGAGGCCCCTCCGGCCCTGCTCAACGCCTTCTGGTCACAACGCAAGATGTGGTACGGCCAGATCATGCGAGGCGGCCGGCTGGTCAGCCTTTCCCGCTACCTGGATGTCATTGGCCACGAACTCACCCACGGAGTAATCGAGTTCACCTCGAACCTGGTCTACGCAACCCAGTCCGGCGCGCTGAACGAGTCCTTCGCCGACATCGCCGGGGTGATCATCAACAACTGGTACACCGCACCGGACTCTAAGGACGTCGACACCTGGAACTGGGAGATCGGCCAAGGGCTCCGAAATGATGGGCGCCCGCTGCGTGACTTCGCCGACCCCACCCGAACCGGACACCCCAAGCACATGGACAACTTCCGGCATCTCAGGCCGGGCGAACGCCCCGGCCCCGGCAACGACCAAGGCTGGGTGCACTTCAACAGCAACATCCACAACAAAGCTGTCCACAACCTGCTCACCATGAAGAAAAACGGAACTCGGGTGTTCAGCGTGGAGGACGTCGCGGTGCTGACCTATCTCGGTATGGCCCGCCTCACTCCACTCGCTACCTTCTCCCAGGCGCTCCAATCAGTCATCGACGTTGCACAAACTTACTTCGGCGGCAGCCCGGAAAAGAACGACAAAATTGAGGCGATCCGCGAGGCCTACCAGCTCGTCGGCATCACTTCACCTCAGCCATGACAAGAAAGGGAAAAAACGTTTACGGCGTTCCCGGCTGTCGGGATACCGCACCATGGTGGATCGACCCGGTGATCGGAACCACCGTCGGTTTGAGGCTGGTCTTGCCGGATTTGCAGGAGCACCGCCGGATAGCGGAGCACCACCGGATGGAGGAGCACCGCCGGATGTGGCATATCCGAGACCTGGGTGCGCGGCAGCTGGAGCGAGCGCTGCCAACCACGGTTTCGCTCGAGCGCTACGGGGCTCGCGCGGTTGCGAACCGCACCGCTCACTCGTCTGAGGGTGGATTCGAGTCCGTCGAAATCATCGAGGAAACTTGTCGGCGGACGAGATAGCGCCCTGCCTGGCGATGAGCCCCCAGCTTTCCTGGAGGCTCTCGATCTTGGCTTTATTTGGCTAGTGCTCACGCAAAAGTCACGTCCACAGATCAGTTGTTAAACAGCGTCGACAACGCTATGCCCGAGTCATTCTCTCGGACGTTGAAGACCGAGCTGTTCTACCGGCATAGCTAGGCCAGCCGGCATGATGCCGAACTGGCGATCTTCGCCTGGATCGAAGGCTCGTACAACTCCGAGCGGATTATCGCCGGCCAAGGCGAGGAGGCACTTGCAGCCCCCTGGCCCGTTCGCGGTTCGAATGATAAGAAGGCGCTGCATTACGCCTGCCTAGATAATCGTGGTGCTAATACCCGCATTGCCGATGAGGTCCCAAGGCACCTTTTACTCCTAAGTTTGGCGACGAAGAACTGATCGATCGGGAGTGAGCCGCGGTGGTGCCACGCGAGTGTTCACGGCGGCTCACCTCCGGGGAGTCATGACCACAGCAAGATCGTTGTGCTCGGCCCTCTGCGCTTCGGGGAGGGAGCGGGCCTGAAGCTGGCGGCTGTTGTCAACCGAAAAAACGTGCTGACTCGGCGATGTATCAGGCTCACCTGTGGCGACTCTGAATCTTTGGAGACCGATCTCCTGAAGGCACTCTAACTGCATGTGAGCTGCGCCACTGGTTCAGACCGGGAGGGACAATATGAAGCGAAGGCGTGCCCTGTTCGCGGCACTCGTCGTCCTATCTGTCTGGATCGCGGGGTGTAGTAGCGCGCCCACGCCCGAGCAGATCGCGATCAAGGATGCGTTCATTCGGCAGCTCGTTGGATTCTGCGGGGAAGTCAACCGGCAGCTGCATGGGATCGACCCGACGGCTCAGCCTGAGATATGGGCCGAGCGGTTCGCCCAATTCGCCGACGAGGCTCGTCGCCAAGCCCCGCCACCTCTCGATCAAGAGCAGTTCAAGATCATGCTGACCAACATCGACATCCTCGTTGGCCAATTCCGCTGGGCACATGCCGCACGGATCGCCGGCGACCAATCCATTGCCGATTTCGCGCTGGCACAGGCGGACCGGCACTTCAACCGTGCCGACGCCGCGGCGCAGAAGTACGGCATGATGCCGCTCAACGAATGCCCTCAACATGCGCCGGGGACGTCGCCACCCGCACCCGGCCCGTCCGCCCCGCCTGCTCCCGGTCCGGCGTGGTTGCCGCGGGACGAGGCGGCGGTGGCGGTGCAGCAGGTCAACGCCACCGTGCTCGACAGGCGGATCTGGGTGGCTGGCGGGCTGACCGCATCGCACGAGCCAACCGCATCGACGCAGGTCTACGACCCCGTTATCAACAGCTGGGCACAGGGTCCCCCACTGCCCGAGCCGGTGCACCACGCGATGCTGGTGAACTACCACAACCAGCTGGCGGTCATAGGCGGGTTCCACTCCCGCGACAACGACCCGCTTGCGGTCGTCTCACCCCGGATGCTGTTGCTCGACAACAACACCGGCAAATGGGTGGACGGCCCACCCCTGAAACATGCCCGCGCCGGCGCTGGCGCCGTCGCTAGTCGACGACAAGATCGTCGTCGTGGGCGGACGCACCGGCAACTCCAAGCAGCTGGTCACCCAGACCGAGGTCTACGACGGCACCCGATGGCGTAGCAAAGCCGCCATCCTATCGCCCGGCGACCACCTCGCCGTCACCGCCGACTCCCGCTACCTCTACGCCGTCGGCGGCCGCGAGTTCAGCCCCGACAGCAACGTCGATGTCGTGCAACGCTATGACCCGAAAGCCGACCATTGGGACGTCCTGCAGCCCACACTGCAACCGGTCAGCGGCGCCGGCGCCGCCATTGTCGACGGCCGACTCATCGTCGTCGGCGGCGAAGGGGTCACCACCGTCTCCGGCACCGTCCAGGCCCTCGACCTGACCGCCCCCACCGCCACCTGGACCACCCTGCCCTCCCTCACCCAGGGCCGCCACGGCCTCGGGGTCACCGCCATCGGCAACACCCTCTACGCCGTCGGCGGCGCCACCAAACCCGGACACACCGCATCCACCAACCTCGTCGAAGCACTGGCCGTACCGGCACCACGAGCCCACGCGGCCGCGGCATGGTTGCCGCGGGACGAGGCGGCGGTGGCGGTGCAGCAGGTCAACGCCACCGTGCTCGACAGGCGGATCTGGGTGGCTGGCGGGCTGACCGCATCGCACGAGCCAACCGCATCGACGCAGGTCTACGACCCCGTTATCAACAGCTGGGCACAGGGTCCCCCACTGCCCGAGCCGGTGCACCACGCGATGCTGGTGAACTACCACAACCAGCTGGCGGTCATAGGCGGGTTCCACTCCCGCGACAACGACCCGCTTGCGGTCGTCTCACCCCGGATGCTGTTGCTCGACAACAACACCGGCAAATGGGTGGACGGCCCACCCCTGAAACATGCCCGCGCCGGCGCTGGCGCCGTCGTAGTCGACGACAAGATCGTCGTCGTGGGCGGACGCACCGGCAACTCCAAGCAGCTGGTCACCCAGACCGAGGTCTACGACGGCACCCAATGGAGTAGCAAAGCCGCCATCCTATCGCCCGGCGACCACCTCGCCGTCACCGCCGACTCCCGCTACCTCTACGCCGTCGGCGGCCGCGAGTTCAGCCCCGACAGCAACGTCGATGTCGTGCAACGCTATGACCCGAAAGCCGACCATTGGGACGTCCTGCAGCCCACACTGCAACCGGTCAGCGGCGCCGGCGCCGCCATTGTCGACGGCCGACTCATCGTCGTCGGCGGCGAAGGGGTCACCACCGTCTCCGGCACCGTCCAGGCCCTCGACCTGACCGCCCCCACCGCCACCTGGACCACCCTGCCCTCCCTCACCCAGGGCCGCCACGGCCTCGGGGTCACCGCCATCGGCAACACCCTCTACGCCGTCGGCGGCGCCACCAAACCCGGACACACCGCATCCACCAACCTCGTCACAGCACTCACCTTCTCGTAGCGCCCCACCGTCGAACCTGGAGACCCGTCATGGACAACGAGCACCGCGAGCTCGCCCTCGAGTTGGAGACCCTTTCCGACACCGACTCCGAGGAGCTCGCGGTCTTGGTCCAACGGCTCCGCACGGAGCTGCTCGATCTCGACGTCGACCGCGTCGAGCCCCTCACGGCGGGCGAGGCGCCGGAGGGCGCGAAGGGAGTGGAGTTGCTCGCGCTCGGCGTTCTGGTGGTCCAGTTCGTCCTGCAGCCAGGGGTGCTGACCTCCATAGTGGACGGCGTGCGGTCCTGGCTCCAGCGGCAGTCGGTGCGGAGCGTTAAGCTCACGCTCGACGGCGATTCTCTCGAGGTCACGGGCGTCAGCTCCGAGGAGCAGGACCGGCTCGTCGAGCTTTGGATCGCTCGAAATGCCACTACCAACCGCTGACGAATCTCAGCGCCGGCTCGCGTTGATCGTGGCCACCTCGGACTACCGCGATCCGACGCTCCACCGCTTACGGGCACCCGGCACGGACGCCGAGGCGCTTGCGAAAGTCCTGGGCGATCCGAAGATCGGCGCCTTCGACGTGCAGATTCTGTTGAATCTCCCGTCCCATGAGCTGTCCCGGGGCATCGCCCAGTTCTGCGCCGACAGCCGACCCACGGACCTGCTTCTGCTGTACATCTCCTGTCACGGCGTCCTCGACGACCGCGGCCGGCTGTACTACGCGACCGTCAACACCGAACGTCGGCTGCTCGGGGCGAGCTCGGTGTCCGCACACTGGCTCAACGACCAGCTGGAGGACTGCTCGGCACGGCGGCAGCTCCTCTTCCTCGACTGCTGCCACAGCGGCGCCTTCGAGCGGGGCATGAAGGGAGACGCGAACCTGGCGTTGCAGGACCGGTTCGGCAGCCGCGGGCGGGTGGTTCTCACGGCCTCGCGAGCGACCGAGTACTCCTTCGAGGGGGAGCAGGTCCTCGGCCTAGGGATCTCCTCGTTCTTCACAACGGCCATGGTCGAGGGGTTACGCACGGGTGACGCCGACCGCGACCAGGACGGGGCCGTCACGGTCAGGGAGCTCTACGACCACGTGTTCGACCGGATGAGAGCGAGGAATGCGCGGCAGACCCCGGCCATGTGGGCGGATGCCGCGGAGGGCGACATCCTCGTAGCACACAGTCCCCGCGGGCCCGTGATCACGCCCGTCGCGCTGCCCGACTACCTCCGCGCGGCCCTCGGCAGCCCCGCGCCCGGGATCCGGGAATCAGCGGTCACCGAGTTGGCCGCCCTGCTCGACCGAGCCGAGCCAGGCCTGACGCTGACGGCGCGGGAGACCCTCGAGGAGGTGGCCAAGAATGACGTACGGACGGTCGCCCTGCTCGCACGGACGGCCCTGGACGCCGAACCGGGCAGGGCCGCCGAGCAGGTCCGCAGCGCGGAGGAGCGCGCGCGCCGGCAGAAAGAGGAGGAAGACCGCGCCCGCCAACAGAAGGAAGCGGAAGACCGCGCCCGCCGGCAGAAAGAAGCGGAAGACCGCGCCCGCCGGCAGAAAGAAGCGGAAGACCGCGCCCGCCGACAGAAAGAGGAGCAGGCCCGCCGTAAAGAGGAGCAGGCAGCACACCGACTAGGGAAGGAGCAGCGCCGGCGCGACACCCACCAACTGCTTCGGAGCTTGCCGCAACGGGCGGCGCGTCTCCTGTCGCGCCGGTGGGTGGTCGTCCTCGCGGTGAGCGTGGTTATTGGCGGCGCCCTCCTGCTGCTCATCAACGTCCCACGGACGCCGCCGACAGGGGGGACGATCATGGGCGAGCTGCCGGCCGAGCTGCGCGCGAGCTGCTCGCCCACCACGGACACCTCGGCGAGCTGCCTGATCGACGGCACCCCTGTCTTCTTCCGCCTGTTCGACACGGCCGCAGAAGCCCGTGCGGACGTCGTGAAGGGGAACGAGCCGGCACCGAGCGGCACACCCTGCCCGCCGTCCGCCGCCCCTGCCGCCGAGAACCCGGTCGTCTGCGGTTATGTGGTCGAAGGAGAGACGGGCACGGCTGCGTTCAGTCATATTGTGAAGGACACCCAACGGTTCCATGAGGTCCGCTGGAGTCCCGACGCACAACGCCGGCTGCGCGGCTGGATGTCGACGGAAAACACCACTCCGCAGGACTGGGAAAGCCTTCTATCCACCTGGACGCGACTCGCCGGGATGCACTGAGCGCGGAGGTTTACCGATCATCGGGTCTGTCAGGCGGGGTTCGTGGGCGGCGTGCCCCGGCCAGTCACCTGCGCGGCACGTGCTGGTCAAGTGGATTTCAGTCTCGCGGCGGCCGAGCTTGCCCCTGGTGAGCTGCGTTCCGGATATCGGCATTAGAGCGTATCCTGCGGACCTTGAGCGCAGGATCCGGTGATCCGGTCAGTGCTGGATCGACATGACCTGACCGATGCGGAGTGCCCTGCTGGAACCGCTGTTTCCCGATCAGCCCCCCGGCTCGGCCTGTAGACCGGTCACCGGATGGTGATCAACGAGGTGTTCCGGCGGACTCAGGGCGGCTGCCATGCCGGGAACTGCCGTGATGGCGGGCTCCTCATTAGGCCTTGTTGGCTCGACATGCCAGCGAATCTCTTGAGTAGGGATATCAGTGCCCGAGATGCTCTAATCGAACCGTCCGCGATGGGCCGTATTATCTCAATTGCCTCTTCGAAAGTTAACTACGACGACGATATAGGCATTGATCAACTCAGTGCGTTCCGTGGGAAGAAGCAGCATCAAGCTCAATTGTATCGCCATCGATAGTAACAGAAATTCGATGTCCCCTCTGGCGTCTCTCAAGTCAGGACTGAATTGCACCAAGAAGTACGGGCAGAACACTCCCTGCTGAACCGAATGTAACGAGCGATTCCGTCCATAGATGGAAGTCGTCCTTAGCACCCACCGGGGAATCGCCTACATCATAACTGACAGATTCAACATCAATTGCCCTATCTCAGCCCGCAACTGGCGTGTCAACCGTTCGACCTAGTCGGCCTCCGCTTCAGCCTCCCAATCGAGCGTCACAATCAAATGGCGGAGTTCATGCCAGGCACATTTCCTTAGTCTGCATGCCATACCCTCCTTCCCCAATCAGCGTAGTGATCGCAGCAGCGCTGGACTAGATTTCCCTGGAGGCCCGGCTCAGCTTCTTCAGGCAACATGCCCGGGTGACCCCAATTCTTCCCGCCAGCAGGTTTAATTGATGGTTGATCTCGGCGTAACGCCCACGCCGTCTGTATCCCATCAGAACCTCTGGAATCTATGGATCGACCTCCAACCCGGCTAGATGACCAGAGTGAACGTGAGCGGGCCAGCGCGTGACCGATATCAACGAACTGCGACGCGCCTCGGCCATAGACTGATCCACTCACCAGACACTCACAGTGAGTGCATTACCGCAGGAGCCGCATGCAACGCGCCCTGAGACAGGCGGCAGGACAGAACGTCCTGCTCGCCGGCGAATGCTGGGCTCGCTAGGCATGTTAGGACGCCGATCAGACTCTAGAGGCCCGGTCCTAGCCCAGCAATCATGCGGTGGATGGCTCGTTCAGGGGAACGGATCGATCCCGTTGAACTCTCGGAGATCGCGGTTCACGATGTCGACATTGTCGAGGTCTGGCAGAGAGGCCTAGTGCTTCGCGCAGCTCCGTGCGTGGGTCAGGCCACGTCTACGGAATGACCAATACTTGCCCAGGATAGATATGGTTGGGATCAGCGATCGTGCCGCTATTGCGCTGGTAGAGCTCCTGCCAGCCGCCGGGTACTTTAAAGCGCCGAGCAATGCTGGCCAGCGTATCTCCCCATCCGACGGTGTACGTGGTTTGCTCCGGCGTCACCGTTTGTGTCCGCTGGGTCGCTTCGTTGGGCGCCTGTTTGACCCGGCTGGGGATCACGAAATCCACGGTGACGCAAATGACACGCATCAAGCCGCCGGGAGGTATCGTCGTGCCCTGGCTGCGGGCATCTTGGATATCCGCCGGACTTGCGGGGACATAGCCCGCCGCGACGCCCACGCCCGCATAAGTCCAGTTTGGGGGTTTATCACCGGTGTCCGGCAGTTGATACCCACCCAAAATAATCGGGTAGTGCGAGTCGCTATGGTCATTCGACCATTTAGTCTTCCAACCTTTAGAGCCGTACATAGCCTCTTGCGCAAATGTGCGAGTTGACGGAAAGCCAGGATACGCCACCGCGCAACTAACGATCTCTCCGGTAGCCATGAAATTGACACCGTAGGCACGGAGTCGATCGTCCCGTGTGGTGGTAGCGACATGGCCATCACTAGTGATCCATGACCTGCGGATGTCGTGTTGATTGAGTTTGTTAAGGAGGATCATATCGGCCGAGTGGTACGCCGCCGCCGCGCTGATACAAGAACTCCAACCGTGGTGAACACCGTTAGCGTCTACCCGGTCAATAGTCTTAAGGCCTACGCTCCTCCGCTCGGAGTCGATTTTTCCTTCGACGTCGTGCTCCAACGCGTCCAGTTCTGAACCGCTGAGTGGCGGGTCCCGAAGCATAGCGGTGGTTGCGTTTGGTGGGAGTATGTCCTGCGGCCTTGGAGTCTTCCAGGAGCAACGCTTACCAGCAGTCTCGTCCCACGAACCGTTATGAGTCGCTGATGCGATCGGTGCGTACAATCCGGTCATCGGTATGCAGAGCGCCGCCAGAATGATGAATCGCTTCGCTAACGATGAGAACATCTGGCAAGGTCCAATCCAAATTGCATCTTGAACCCCCCGGGCGCTCTATACACGCTAACTGATGTCCTCCATGTTTGGCGATTGGTTTTTACTGCGAGCCATCTTTGGGCCCGGCCATAGCGATGTCGGTCGACACTCTGCAGTCGGGGGGTAAGGGGTTATTCATTGGTCGGGGCTGCCGTGATTGTGACCTCGGGCTCATTGGGCGATGTCGTGCTGGCCGTGAGCACTGGGGCGATCAGGTCCGGACATCGCTCCCACGTTGGCCTGCCTGGCGGGCCGTCGGCTCGGGATTCGCCTTGGTCGCAGTAGAGAAATGGTGCCCATCCCCTTGCTGGTCTTGGCTCTGCTGCGTAACCGAGTCCTGGTTGGTGCCACGATTACCATCCTCACTGGCGGACCGTACGGGTATCCCGAGCCCGACTTCTGGTGGTGGTAAACGGAAGGCTGGCCGCCGTGTCGAGGCATGCTGCACGGCAGCTTCCCCGAGGGGTTCACAACGCCGAAGAGCACTCGGCGATGATCGGGTCCCGAACGGTCCTGCGTACGGGGCGACGGCGACCGCGGCGTTCTGGACGACGCTCGGAAACGCGTACGCCCGACCCTGCACGAGCACCACGTCGAACTGCCTAGGCGGTGCACCCGTTCGCAGTCGACGGCGGCACAACAACCATCGAGATTGAAGCCGACCAGAGCACCCGGATCGAGCTGTGGGCCGGCGAGGATGCGCCGGAACCGGTGTGGGCGCTCCTGAGTGCAATCGAGGCGCTGGGTCGGGACGCAGCGTCGTCGCAACGCTGACTGTGCCCGTCGAGCGCGGCTGCAGGTCAAAGCCGGGCGCTGATCAAGATCGAGTCTCGGTGAACAACTCCTGACGTCCGTCACCAAAGAGCACATAGCGCTTGGTAAAGGTCCCGGCGGAGCCTCGCGCGTACGAGAACTGGTAGACGATCTCCACCTCCACGGCCGAGATGTCGTCACGCTCGTGGGCGAAGGCCTGGGTGATGTTGGTGTCAACCGCGACGTTGCGACCGCTCAGTGGTGCAGGCGGTGCGTAGCTGGTGTTGGTCAGTCGCACATTAGCAACACACGTGCCGTTGTACTCATAGCTGATCTCGAACTCGGCGCCGACATTGTCGTCCCGGGGCAGGTCGGGCCAGGTAAGCCTGTGCAGGGACTTCAGCCGCTTTTCCTGGTAGCTGCCCTGATCAGCAAGCGACTTCTTCCCCTCACTGTTGCCGGGCACGATCTTGCCGCGCAGCTCCGAGCGCTTCCAAGACAGACCGTTGGTAGTGATCACATCTTTGTAGATCTGGTAAAGCAGACCAGCTCCCGCCACGGCGGCCTCGGCGCTCTGCGTCTGGGTGAGTCGGGCCGCTTGCTTTGCCCAGACCAGCGACTGTTGTGCCGCATGCTGTGCCTGCGGGGGCCAGTGCCGGATCTGCAGCCCGGCGAACGGCTGGGTGGCCAGTTGCTCGTAGCGCGCGACGAATTCGGACATCGGCATCTGCACCTCGCGTCCAATGCCCGGGTCGATGATGTCCACGGTCGGGTTGCCGTCGGAGGGTCCATGGATGCCGACCAGGATGTGCGCGTGCACACCCTGGACTCCCGGAGCCTGGTTGTTGTCCGCGGTGACCCAGAGCGGCCCCCAGTCGCGGAGCATGTTCTCCCACCGTTCGGCCGTGAAGTTTGCCTGGGTGGTCTCGATCTGGATACCCATCGTGGCCAGGAGCTGTGGTGCCTCGGCGGAGCTGAGGCCGCTATTGGCGGCTAGCTTGGAGGCCCAAGGTTCGCCGAGGCTGCCGATATAGCCCTCGACGGTGTGGCTCTTCCGGTCGCGCCACGAGGCCATCATCGTCGCGACGAACGCCCAGCAGATCATATTCGAGGTCTGTCGGATCGGCATCGGTAGATCTGGCACGCGGTAATCCAGCATCAGGCCGAAGGCCCGTGAGCGCGGTGCGCCGGGGGTTGAGGCGGCTCGCGTCCGCCCGGGGAGGCGCGATCCTAGCCAGGATGACATCGCCTCGGCTACGACGGACGCCTGGATAGGTGTGGTCGGCGCGTAGGCCGGGGCAGCCGGCGCCGGTTGGTCGGTAAGACCGGGCACCTTGGGCGTGATCGGCGCGTGAGTGCGACGCGGCGTCGGCTGAGTGGTCCGGCCCCGAGTAAGCCGGGCTGCGTTGCGACGTACGTCCGACTCGAGAGTCTGGATGCGGCTCATGACGATCCCTTCCTGAGGTGTGCTACGACGATCTCGTGCTCGGGGCCGCTGCCGATGGCCTCGAGCAACGCCGAATACGGCACCGAGTACCGGCTGCCGGGGTTCGGTGCTGAATAAGTGGTCATGCCCTTCGCCCACGGGTCGACGACGTCGACGACAGTGCCGCTCGCCGTTCCGTCGCCGGCTATTCCGGCAACGACCACCGCATGCTCCCCCGGCCTCGTAGCATGCCTCACTGATGGGATTGGCCTGCGACATCCGCTGTTGAGGTCCCTGGTGCTATTGCGAACTCCGTTGGCCAAGAGGGTTTCCGCGTACCGGGCGCTTGCTGGTGCAGCAGACGGTTACAGCCGTTCATGGTACCTCGCGGCCGCCGCGATCGGCCCTGACGAGGCGGCTGCCGGCGCGCTAGTAGCTGCGGCGGATGAGGCCCGCCAGGGGAACGGGCTGCGGGCCGCTGCCCGAACGTTGCACAGAGCCGCCGAGCTCACAGTAAATCCGGAGATGCGCGCGAAACGCCTCCTCAACGCGGCTCATGACGCACACCTGGCAGGTAATTCCTCGAGCGCCCTAGCTTGGTGCGAGCAGGCTCTTCGTTACCGCGACGACCCCAGCTTCGCGGTGGACGTGCAGCGGGTCGCCGGCGGCGCGCTCACGTCGCTGGGTGAGCCCAGACGAGCGCTTGAGCACATGACTGGAGCCGCGGTCAGGGCCGCTCCGCACGACCCAATACGGGCCGCCGAAATCCTAGCTGAGGCCACCTGGCCCGCGATCATGCAAGGTGACATATACCTCGTGCGTAGCATCGCGGAACAAGTCGAGCGTATCTGGGAGCATTCGCGGGATGCTGCTGGAGCCGCCACTCCCACTGCCTTGGCTATGGTTGCCGAGGCCTTCTCTATATCCGGCGAGATTGACCGCGCCGCCGTCTATCTGAACCGCGCCGCCGAATTGCCACCGTCGTCCAATATGCTGGCGGAGCTGTCCGGTGCGGCGTTCCACGCACAGAGTCTCGGCTGGGCCGAGCGTTATTCCGAGGCTCGTTACCGCCTGACGACCTCATTGCAGGCAGCGCGCCACCTCGCTTCCCCGACAATCCTGGCTTTCGCCCTGGCTATCTCCGCTGAAATCAGCTGGTGGATCGGCCCGTGGACGACGGCCTACGCCGATGCCGCTGAGGCGCTGCAGTGGGCCAGTGAGAACGGCCAGCCCGGCCTGCTCGGCTACGGCTTGAACATGCTGGCTCGCATCGAAGCGGCAAGGGGTGAGCGCGAATTGTGCCACCATAGGGTCGACAAAGTGCGACGGGAAGTCGAACCCCGAGGCGTTGGCTGCATGCCCGTCTACAACCATGCGGCGCTCGGATTGGCTGCATTGAGCGTGGGTGACTTGTCCGACTCTGCCGCAAACCTCCGACAGGCCTGGGACCTGAGCTCCCGCCAGGGTATGAACAATCCCAACGTCCTACCGCTGGCAGGAGACCTCGCAGAGGCTCTGGCGCGCGCTCAACAGCGCGACCGATGTGGACAGATTCTCAACTGGCTGGAAGAGCGAGCCCAGGCGACCGGATTGGAATATCCCTACGCGGCCGCCTGCCGGGCGCGGGGAATCTTGGCAACCGAGCCAGAGGACGCGCAGCGCTTGTTTGCTGCCTCTCTCGCCGCACTGGACAAAGTTGGCCCCATCCCATTCGAACAAGCACGCACCCTGCTGTGTTCGGGGGAAGCGATGCGCCGCGATCGCCGTGCCGTCGCAGCAAGGGCGCCGCTGAACCGTGCTGTCGCGATCTTTGACGGTCTCGGCGCGCAATCATGGGCGGCTCGTGCCAGAGCCGAGTTGGCAGCCACTGGGCTGAAGAATCGGCACGCCACCAGGCCAAGCAAGCTCACGGAGCTCAGCCCGCAGGAACTTCAGGTCGCCAGAATTGCCGCACGCGGACAGAACAATCTCGAGATAGCCGCAGCCCTATTCGTCTCGCGAAAGACCGTCGAAGCCCATCTGACCAGGATCTACCGCAAACTAGGGATCCGCTCGCGCACTCAACTGGCCCGCCTCCTAATAGCCAACGGCATCACCGACTGATACATAGGCCCGCTAGCCAACGGACACCGCGATTGAAAACACAAGTCTGATCGTTGGATGTAGGGATCTCCCTGTAGCGCCCAAACCCATTTCCACCCAAATCGCCAAGGCTCGGCCGAGTGAGGTCTCCTGGAGTGGCTGCCACCTCAGTCGTCTTGCGGCCTTCGAAGCGCCGCTAACTGGGGCGTCGTGGGGCTCACGGCTAGCGTTCGGCCAGAATTCCCATTTCCTGGCCTGTGCTTCGTCTGATGGAGCAACTCCTGCATCTTCTTGCGCTAGCGGCAGTCAAGCCTCTGGCATGCGCGAGAGATCAAGTACATATACGGCAATTGTGGGCCTCGAGGTCGATATGGGGATTTCCCGGATGCGACCGCCCGGTTTCGCGCTCCAAGGTAGAAGGCGGGATTAGAGACCGCAGCGGTCATTCACTCAAGTCGTGTTTGAAGGAGGATAAGTAGCATGTCGCAACAGCCAGCGCCGGAGGGCCTGACGGGCCCCAATACACCAAACGAGGAACGGGAAGTCAGCGCCGCAGCTGACCGAGATGACGATGAAGAAGAATGCGTGTGCCGGTTCGCAGTTGTGGATCGGAGCGGCGTTGTCGTGCGCGGCAGGGGTGTCGTCAGTGCCGCCCGCGTCGCGGCTGGCCAGTACGAGGTTGTCTTTAACAGGAGCGTTCGGAACTGCGCCTATGTTGCCACCGTGGGGGACGTCGATGACGTGGGCGTGGAAACCCCTGGCGAAATCACTACGGTCGGACGCTTTGGCAACCCGCGCGGCGTGTTCGTGAGTACTCACAACAGCGGTGGCGCGTTCGAGGATCGGAGTTTCCATCTATTCGTAAGTTGCCCGTGACACGTGCGGCCAGGCCGGTATTGCGGATTTACGGAAGAGGCTGGCTGGTATACGTTTGACCTGGGTGGCCAGCTGTTAAGGCTCGCTAAATTCAGCTCAATACTGGTCATAGGAATTATCGGCCAAGACATAGTCCATGTGACCTAGTCTTTTTCAGACCGATTGCAAATCTTGAAAGGAGCAACTTGCCGACGATCAAAATATCGGCCCACTCACCCAGCTGATATCTGATGCAAAAGATCATGAGTCCACGAAACCGTTTGGCGCTCACGGCTCGCTCCTAGCCTAGGAGATTCGTGACACAGTTATTAAAAACGTGCGAGGCCCCATCCCGAGTCGCTGTGTCCCTGATCCCAGACTTCGAAGTTTGCTATGACGGCGTGCCGCACGATATCCCACCCAGTTCACAGCGTCTCGTCGGCTTCCTCGCCTTCCAAGACCGACCGGTCCGTCGCTCGTACGTGAGTGGCACGTTGTGGTTCAACTCGGACGAATGTCGCGCTAGCGCGAGCCTGCGGTCTGCTCTTTGGCGATTGCCAACTCTGCCCGAGTTGGCTCTAGTCGGCGCCTCACAGACCCACATCTGGTTGCACCCGGATGTAAGAATCGATTTGAGAGACGTGATGGACCGCGGGATGGCGGTATTGCCGAACCGGCGGCCGATCCCTCGGTAGCAATGGCCAGGTCAACGTTGTCGTCAACGGCGGTCCCAGCCGCTATCCCGTTTTCGACATTCCTTAGCCTTGGACAGCAGTTGGGTCCCAGCAGGAATGTGGCGTTCCACTGCTGGGTGGCCCTGGGACATTCCGCTCATCGACTTCGACGTTGCGCCTATCACTTGAGCCCTTCCAGGTGCGCGTGTTCTCCGTCTAGCCCAACAGGAAAGTGGACGTGGCCACGACCTGGGCGTTGGCCGTTGAGAATGACAAGTTGATTTGGCCCCACTGTGCTGGCCTGATTTGGCCCCACCCTGGGGGTCGGTCAGGTGTTGGCGACTCCTTTCTTGGCTCGTGTGCTGGTGAGCCGGTAGCTGTTGGTGCCGGTTTGGATGATGTGGGCGTTGAAGGTGAGCCGGTCGACGACGGCGGCTGCGAGGCGGGGGTCGGTGAAGGTGTTGCCCCATTCGGAGAAGGGGGCGTTGGAGGCGCAGGCGATGGAGGCGCGTTCTTCTCTGGCGGTGATGATTTGGAACAGCAGTTCGGCGCCGCGTGGATCCAAGGTGAGGTAGCCGATCTCGTCGAGGCAGAGCAGGTCGAGGCGGGCGTAGCGGCCGAGGACGCGGGTGAGTTGTTTGTCGTCGGCGGCTTCGGCGAGCTCGTTGACCAGTTGGGCGCAGGTGAGGTAGCGGACCCGGCGGCCTTGTTCGGCGGCGATGGTGCCTAGCGCGATGAGCAGATGGGTTTTGCCGGTGCCGGAGTCGCCGAGCAGCACCAAAGGTTCACCTTTGTCGATCCAGCCGCCGGAGGCGAGATGGCCGAGGACGGCGGGGGTGAGGTCGGGGATGCGGGTGTGGTCGAAGTCGGCGAGCCGTTTGGTGCGCGGGAACTTGGCCTCGTGGACTAGCCGGATGCCGGCGGCGGGCGTCGCGTTCGTCGCATTCGGCGGTCAGCACCTCAGCCAGGAACGCCTTATGCGAGAGGCGTTGCTTGGCTGCCGCGGCGGCCAGCTGGGCGGCCTGGGCGCGGATGGTGGGCAGCTGCAAGGTCTTCGCCGCGGCTGCGATGGCGGCGTCGGCGGCCGGCTCGGCCAGCCGGGACACGGCCGCGGTCATGCTCAAGGCTCCTGCCAGCAGCTGGTCGTAGCTGGCCAGCGAGGGAGTCGGCCGGTCACCGACAGACTGACTGGGCGACACGATGAGCGGCGGCATCGGCTCGGGGCGGCTGGCGCGTCGGGCCTCGACTGCGACCAGGTCCGGGTCGCAACTGTCCAGGCTCAGCGCTGCGTTCATGCCGGCGATCACCGCCTCAGCGGGCAGGGTGCGATGCAACAGCAACACTCCGATCAGGGCACGGGTGCCGGGCCCGTCGCCGAGCCGGCGGCGAGCCGTCTCCCAGAACCGTTGATGATCACCGGTGAACACCCCCGATGCCCGGGCGGCGGCCAGCGCGGTCGATCCGGAGAACGCTCCGGGTTTGCGGCTCAGCACCTCCAGGTAGTGGTCCAACACCAAATCCTGGCTGTACTTGTGCAGCGACCGGGAATGCTCGGCGACGATCCTCGCGCCGTCATAGACAGTGAGACTGGTGGCGCCCAGCCGGACCTCGAGACGGCGGCCGACGTAACGAGCCGGCACCGAGTAATAGGACTGTCGGACACAGATCCGGGCCTTGGCGTCAACCCGGCATAGCAACCGCAACGACACATCGAACGGCTCGGCGGGCAGCGGCGTCAGCAACGGCAACTCCCGGGCGGCCGCCTCGCCGATGGTTTCGGCGCGGCCGGCGATGTGGCGGGCGTCGTCGCGGGCATCCGCGGCGGCCAAGGCAGCGTTCAAAACCTCCAACGAGCCCACATGCGGCATCGGGGTCAGATGGCGGCGGCGGAAGCGGCCGATCTCGCCCTCCACCCCACCCTTCTCATGCGCCCCCTCCACGCCAGGGGCACAAAAGAAGGAGTCGTAGCCGTAATGGGAGCGCATCGCCACGAACCGGGGATGCTCGAAGCGTTCCCGGCCCAGTGCGATTCGGATCACCGCCGGTTTCAAATTGTCGTAGCGGATCATCCCGGTCGGCACCCCACCGAAAGCCTCGAACGCTCGCACATGCCCGTCCAGGAACGATTCTTGGGTTTGGTTGGCGTAGCCGAAGTGGAACGCCTTCCCCGAATGCGACAGCCGCATACAAAACATGTACAGCTTCATCACCTGCCCGGCGATCGAGGCGGTGAACTCGCCAAAATCAACCTCGGCCTCCGCCGCCGGCGGATGGGTTTGCGGCACCATCACCTGGCAGCGGTTAGCGCCAATCTCGATCCGCAGCCGCGCCACCAGATTCCGCACCGTCGATTCCCCGACCCGGGCGTCTTCCTCCTCCACCAGCCGCTGCCAAATCCGCCTCGCGGTATGACGCTGCTTCCGAGGCGCCGTCAGATCCTCGATCAGCCACCGCCGGACAAGATCAACATACGGGCCCGTCGCCGGAGCTGACCGCTCCGGCAGCTTCCGAGCCGGTGGCGTCGCATCCGCCAACGCCTGACGCACCGTCCGCCGGTGCACACCATGACGCCTCGCTAAGGCCCGGATGGACATCGCCCGATCACGCGAATCACGTCGAATACCTTCGAACTGCTCCACTCTCGATCTCTCCTTCAAGCCCCTCGCCTCTCCGGATCGCCTTGGCAGACGAGCCGAAAGTAGAGGGAAACGATTGGTCGAGGGTGGGGCCACACCGAGCCAGCACTAGCCCTCCAAGTGGGGCCAAATCAGACTGGCACACCCATGAAGGCCGTGCCGGGGCGCAAGAGCGATGTCCGGGACGCGGAGTGGATCGCGCAACTGTTGGAGCACGGGTTGCTCCGCCCGTCGTTCGTGCCGCCGCCGGAGATTCGGCAGCTGCGGATGCTGACCCGGTACCGGGTGCAGCTGATGGGGGACCGGGCCCGCGAGATCGTCCGGTTGGAGTTGATGTTGGAAGATGCGTCGATCAAGTTGTCGTCGGTGGCGTCGAGTCTGAAGACGGTGTCGGCCAGGGCGATCCTGACCGCGATGATCAACGGCGAATCGGATCCGTTGCGGCTCGCCGACATGGCCAAAGGCAAGATGCGGCGCAAGATCCCCGATCTGGCGCAGGCGTTGAGCGGACACTTCGACACCAACCATGCCCGGTTGGCCCGGTCGATGTTGCGTCGGCTGGATCTGGTCGAGCAGGCCCTGGCCGAGCTGGACGCGGTGATCATGGACGCCTGCCAGCCATGGCAGCACCAGATCGAGCTGCTGCAAACCATTCCCGGTGTCGGGCCGAAAGTCGCGGAAACCATCGTCGCCGAGACCGGCGCGGACATGACCCGGTTCCCGACCGCCGCTCATCTGGCCGCGTGGGCGGGGGTGGCGCCGGCGATGCACGAGTCCGCCGGAAGACAGACACCGGCCGGGAAGCGGCACGGCAACAAATGGTTGACCGCGATGCTGGTCGAGGCGGCCGGTTCGGTCGGCCGGATGCACGGCAAAAACTATCTGGCCGTCCAGCACGCCCGGTTGACCAAACGCCGTGGCATGGGCCGGGCTCAGGTCGCGGTCGCGCACACCATCCTGGTGTCGGCGTACTGGATGCTGAAACGCGACGAGCCCTACCACGACCTGGGCGCCGACTGGCACAGCCGCCGCAACGACCAAGCCCACACCCGACGTCTGATCGCGCAGCTGGAACACCTCGGCCACACGGTGATCATCGACCCAGCCGCCTAAACACTGACCTCACCGGCAGCGTCGAGCCACCCGCCCGACGCTGCCGCAGCATGCCCGGTGGTCGGGTATTCACGGGTCTGTGTGGCACATCGAATCTTGAAATCGGGCGGGGGTACGTGACCCGGATCTGTCGCGGTGGGTGCTGACCGCTCGAGGTGTCGCCGCTGGGTTCAGCTGGTGGAGGAGTCTCGGCGTAGTGAGGGGCCGTGTTGAGTCAGTCGGTTCGGCAGGCAGCGCGACAGTTAGCGCTGGACGCCAGGCAGCACGACGCAGGCCATCGTGCGGATTTCTGCTACCGGACAACACCAACTTCGGCGAGTTGTCGAGCGGCTGCGCTCGGGATCATGCAGCGGGATGGCTGTGGCACCTCGCCCTGGATAGCGCGTCGGAGGTGCCGGGTTACGCGTCTGGCGTCGGCCGCGACACCGCGGACAGTGGCGGACGCGACTCCGGTTTGGCCAGGCAGCCCCACATAAGCGAGCCTGGGCACGGTCAGGCTGAGTCCGCGGCAGTGTATGGGCCAGCCGGCACGGTCGAGGGCACCGACAGGGGCAAGGTAATCGACATCGGGCCGGTAGCCGGTGGCGAGGATTATGGAGTCGATCTGCTCATAGGTTCCGTCGGACCAGACCACCCCATCGGGCGTGAGGCGTTTGAACATCCGTCGTTCGTCGGGCCGGCCAGCCGCGACCGCGGCGGCGTAGCGTCCGTCGTCGAGTACTCGGCGCCGGTTAGGGGTGCGCCGACCTAGCGATAGCGTCTCTAGGCCGCTCCAGCGCGCCCAGTAGTGGCGGTCGATTCCAAGCGGTGCCTGCTGGACGAATCTGATGGGCGACCGGGTGGCGAGAGTCACATTGGCCGCTTCGGCGAGTTCGACGGCGATTTGGATGGCGGAGTTGCCCGCTCCGACCACCACCACCCGTTGCCCGGCGTATCCCTCAGCGTTCTGATAGCCGGCGGAGTGGAGCAGCCGACCGGTGTAACTGGTGGCGCCGGGAAGCTCGGGGATTACAGGTTGGCCGAACCCGCCGGAGGCCGCGATCACGGCGCGCGCTGTGAGCTGGTCGCCGGCGGCCAAGGTCACCTCGAATGCTTCTCCGTCCCAGCTGGTGTCGAGTACGCGGGCGCCCGTGCGGACGGGTAGCTGGAAGTGAGTCGCGTAATCCCTGAGGTAACGGGTCATGTCGTCCCGGCTCGGGTGGCGGCTGAGCCGTCCGGGCAGCCGCCGCCCGGGGAGCGTGGAGAACCGAGCCGGTGAGAACAGAGTCAGGCTGTCGTAGTAGCGGGGCCAGGACCCTCCCGGCTGGCCGGCGGCGTCGACGATCATGAAACCTAGCCCGGCCTGCCGGAGAGCCATCCCGGCGGCCAATCCTGCCTGGCCGGCGCCGACTACTAGCACGTCGACGTCAGTGGTCAGGTCGCTGTCAGTCATGCTGAGCTCTCCGGCTTGGTGGCTTGGATGATGGCGCTGTGCATGCCGTCGGCGGCCTGGTGGGTGAAACGGACGGTCGCGTTGGTGAAGCCGGCGGAGGTGAGGCCGTCGAGGTATTCCTGCCGGGACAGGGCTCCGGCGATGCAGCCTACGTAGGAGCCTCGTTCGGCTCGTGCCTCCAGGCTGAGGTGGTCCTCGGCCACCACATCGCTGATGCCGATCCGGCCACCGGGGCTGAGCACCCGGAACATCTCGGTGATCACCTTCGGCTTGTCGACCGATAGGTTGATCACGCAGTTGCTGATCACCACGTCCACTGATCCATCCGGCAGTGGGATGTCCTCGATGGTGCCCTTGAGGAACTCGACATTGGTGGCGCCGGCCTGGGTGGCGTTGGCCCGGGCAAGGTCGAGCATCTCGTCGGTCATGTCGACGCCGTAGGCGAACCCGGTCTCGCCGACTCGACGGGCCGACAGCAGCACGTCGATCCCGCCGCCGGAGCCGAGGTCCAGTACCTTCTCACCCTGCCGGAGCTCCGCCACGGCGATGGGGTTGCCGCAGCCCAGGCTGGCTGCCACGGCTGACACTGGGAGGCTGTCCCGGTCCGTGGCTGCATAGAGTGCGCTGCCGAATGTGTCGTCGACCTCCAGGACAGTCGGCCCGCAGCATGAGCCGCCGTCGTCGTCGCAGCACGATGCCGTGCCCTGCCCCGATGTGACGGTCACGGCGGCCGCGGCGTACCGTTCCCGCACCTGCTCGCGCAGCTGTTCAGTGGTCGTTGTCTCTGACATGGTCAGACCCCTCTCGCATTGACAGTTATCGATGCGAGTCTAGCCACGCATCGAGATTTGTCAATATGTGCCATGCTGGGGACTATGCCGACCGCGCAGCTCGCCCCGACCGACCGTCCGACCTTGCCGTTGCTCGCGGACTGCTGTGCGCCGGTGGTCCGGCAGGTGATCAAGCCGGATGAGGCGGCCGCGCTGGCGGCTGGGTTCAAAGCGTTGTCTGACCCGGCCCGGCTCCGGCTGATCTCGCTGGTCGCGGCCCACGCAGACCAGGAGGCGTGCGTGTGCGACCTGACCGAACCGGTGGGTCTGAGCCAGCCGACAGTCTCGCACCATCTCAAGCTGCTGGTGGAAGCCGGCATTCTGAGCCGTGAGCAGCGGGGGAAGTGGGCCTACTACAAGATCGTGCCCGACACCTTGAACACCCTAGCCGGATTGATTGCCTCTCCGTCTCGCTGAACCGCCCAACAACTCGTCGCAGCCTCAGTTCTGGCTGGTGTCTTCGAGCCAGTTCTGATCGGGCGATTCCTTTAGCTCTGGCCTGCCGGAACGAGCTCGTCGAGCAGCGCCTCGACGCGGCGTCGGATTTCGTCGCGAATGGGCCGGACGGCCGCGACATCCTTGCCGGCCGGGTCATCCAGCACCCAGTCCTCGTAGCGTTTGCCCGGGTAGAACGGGCAGGTGTCACCGCAGCCCATGGTGATCACCACGTCGGACTCGCGGACGGCTTGGTCGGTCAGGATCTTAGGCTTCTCAGCCGCGATGTTGATGCCGACCTCGGCCATGGCTTGCACGGCCGCCGGGTTGACCTGAGCGGCGGGCTCCGATCCAGCTGAGCGGACCTCGACCGCGCCCGCTGACAGGTGGGATAGGAACGCCGCGGCCATCTGGGACCGGCCCGCGTTATGGACGCAGACGAACAACACACTGGGCTTCGACATGAAACTCTCAACCTTCCTCGGGGACATGGTTCGGATGCGGGACGACAGCCCGGCCGGCGGTCACCGGGGCGTCGGGAAAGAAGAACCTGACCAGGCCGAGGCCGACGAGCCCGCCGACAAGCTGGGCGGCAATGAAGAACATGGCCGACGCCGGTGCGATGCCGGCGAAGGTGTCGGAGAAGATCCGGCCAACCGTCACCGCAGGGTTCGCGAAGGACGTGGAGCTGGTGAACCAATACGCGGCGCCAATATAGGCCCCGACCGCGGCCGCCGACAATGCGGCCCGTCCTGTCCGGGCCAGCGCGAACACCAGCAGCACCAAGCCTGCCGTGGCCACTAGCTCTCCCAGACCGTGACCGAGGGTTATCCGGTCCCTGTTGGAGATCTGCACTGCGGGCAGGTCGAACATAATGTTGGCCAGCAGCGCACCCAAGATCGCCCCGACTAGCTGCGCGGTACCGTACCTGGCCACACCGCCGGCGGACAGGCCGTTGCCCGGTCGGCGGCGGGTGAGCAGCCAGTCAACCGCCGATATCACTGGGTTGAAGTGGCCGCCGGACACCGGCCCAAACATCAAGATCAACACCGCCAGCCCGAACACCGTCGCTGTGCTGTTTTCCAGCAGCTGCAAACCACCATCTGAGGGCGACAGTCTGGCTGCGGCGATACCAGACCCCACGACAACCGTCACCAGAAGGGCGGTGCCAATCAGCTCGGCCAGCAGCGGGCGCCACGTTACTAAGGCCCTGGGCTTGACGTCCGACATATCTCAACAATACTTGACTCAATACTAATGGAGGCAAATGTGGGACAGAACCTGGACAGCCGGGCAGCCGTCTTCGCCGCACTAGGTGAGCCGGTCCGGCTGGCCCTGGTGGACCGCCTTGTCACCGGCGACGCCTCACCGGGTGAGCTGGCCGCCGACGTCGGCTTGGGCAGCAACCTGCTCGCCCACCATCTCCGCGTGCTCGAGGACGCCAGTATCATCCGTCGGGTTCGGTCCGAAGGCGACCGGCGACGCAGCTATGTCCAACTACGACTTGACCAACCAACCGTCTGGGCGGCCGCCGTCTCCGGCCGCATCCCCAACAACCTCCCGACCGGTCCCCGGGTGGTGTTCGTGTGCACGGCGAACTCGGCTCGCTCCCAGCTCGCTGCCGCCATCTGGAACCACCTGAGCCCCATCCCAGCCACCTCGGCCGGAACCCATCCCGGCCCACGCATCCACCCACGGGCCATCGCCGTTGCCGAGCGCCACGGACTCCGCATCGATCGCAACCGCCCCGAGCCTCTCGACGAGGTCCTTCACGGCGATGATCTCATCGTCGCCGTCTGCGACAACGCCCACGAAGAGCTCGCGCACGCCCTTCCCCGGCTGCACTGGTCGATTCCCGACCCAGTGCCAGTCGATACGAACGCCGCCTTCGAAGGGGCCTACACCGATATCAACCGTCGCGTCCATCACCTCGCCGACCTCTACGCGCCAGCAGAGAGAGCATTGTGACCACACCCACCTGGAGCAGCCTCAGCATCGACACTGCACTCGCGCTCCGCACCGCCGCCTCCCGGCTCGCCGAGGAGTTCACCGGCACCTTCGGAGCCGAGACCATCGAACGATTCCTGCACTCCTCCTACGACCAGCTCGCCCTGCATGCGACCGTCGCCAAGTTCCTCCCGCTGATGGCAGAGCGATTCGCCCGACAACGGCTATCCGCCGTGGCCAAAGTGGAAGGCCTACATCGCGACGGCAAGCCCACCGTGTTGTTCTTGTGCACCCACAATGCCGGCCGGTCCCAGATGGCCCTGGGATTCTTTGAGGCTCTGACCGGGGATCAGGCCGTCGCCTGGTCCGGCGGATCCGAACCCGGACACGAGGTCAACCCCGCCGCCATCGCCGCTATGGCCGAACGCGGCATCGACCTTTCCAACGAGTTCCCCAAACCCTGGACTGACGAAACCGTCCGCGCCGCCGACGTCGTGATCACCATGGGCTGCGGCGATGCCTGCCCCGTCTTCCCCGGCAAACGCTACGAATCCTGGGACGACCTCGACGACCCCGCCGGTCTCGACACCACCGCCGTCCGCCCTATCCGCGACGACATCGAACGCCGCGTCCGACAGTTGATCGACGAACTCGGCCTCACTTCCACCGCTGATCAGCATCTTCGGCGCCGGTAACGCCCCGACCCACGAAGGGCGGCCTGCTCGACCGCGAACAGAGCGGGCGCGAAATGATCTTGAAAGCACGCGGAGTGTGTTGATCTTGAAGTCGGCGCGGGCTTGAGAAGGTTCGAGAGTTGAGGTTCAGGTCTCGATCATCTGCGCCGTCAGACCCCAGAGCTGACCTTCACCGCTGATCGGCGATGGTTTCGTGATGACGGTGACGGTTCCGGCGGTGCCGTCGACGGTGACCAGTTGGCCTGGTGTGCAGGCGCCGGGTGGCGTCGCCGGTGCCGACGACGGCGGGGATGCCGTATTCGCGGGCGACCAGGGAGGCGTGCGCGGCGAGGGTGCCGCCGTCGGTGACCACGGCGGCGGCTCGGGCGAACAGCGGTGTCCAGGCCGGGGCGGTGGCTTTGGCGACGAGCACGTCGCCGTCGCGGAACGCGGCGAAGTCGTGCGGGCCGTGCACGATGCGGACCGGGCCGGTGGCGCGGCCGGCCGATGCCGGATGCCCGACGATCACGCCGTCGCCGACTCTCGGCGGTGCCGCGGGCCTGCTGTACGGCACGGTCGATGACGTCGCCGATGAGCCGGGGCGGCCGGCCGAGGGTCAGCGGTGCGGCCAGGCGCCGCTGTCGCTGCCACTGGTCGCGGCGCTCGGCGACACGTGCCGGTCCAGGGCGCGGTCCGCCGGTCAGGCCGGCTGTCGACCTCGTCGCGGGTGCAGAAGAACACGTCGTCGGCGCTGGCGATGGCGCCGGCCGCGACCAGGTGCTCGCCGAGGCGGCGGGCGCAGGCGCGCAGGACCGGCCAGGCGAGGGTGAAGTCGCGGGCCTGCTCTTCCCGGATGACCGCGTACCGCTGGGTGACCTGCAGCAGCTGGTCGAACTGGGCCAGCAGTCGCGGCCGGCCGGCCAGTGCCGCCCGGCAGCGCTGCTCGGCGGCGACGCGCTGCTGCGGCCAGCTGGCGTGCCGGTCGGCTGCGCGTCCGGCATCGCCGGTGGCGCCGGAAGTTCGGCGGCGACCGGGTGGTACCAGTCGACGCTTTGCACCGCGTGCGGCGTGCTGACGGGTTGGGCGCCGGGCAGTCCGCGCAGCAGCACCTGCGCGCCGCCCTCGCTCGTCGGGCAGCACCTCGGCCAGGTGCTGCGCGGCAGAAGCGGGTCAGGCAGGCTTCCATCTTCCATGCCGAGCCGCCGACGATCGCCAGATACCACAGGTAGATCCCGGCCTCCCGGCCGAGCTGCGTCGACGAGCTCGACCAGCCGGTCGCGGGGTCGCGGTGGCGGCCTCGGCTGCGGCGTCCGCGACGAGCCGCCGGTAGCGCGGGCAGCTGCGTCTCTCGCCACTGCCGGTCCAGGCCGGACAGCACCGCGCGGTCGGCGGCGGCCGGGTCGCGGCCGACCCGGATCAGCGCGTTGAACAGGATCTTCACCGCACGGCCGCGGCCCTGCCACAGCACCCGTGCGAGCAGCCGCGGTGACGGGATCGGGGTGGCGTTGTAGTACCAGCCGTTGACCAGCGCGTACCGGAACGGCACCCGCACGCCGACGGTGGCGTGCATGCCGTCGAGGTAGCCCGTCCTCCATCACCGGCAGCAGCCAGGTGGCGAACAGCGGGGTGACCGCCTCGGGCAGCCACTCGCCGAGCCGGAAGTTGCGCATCCACAGCCCCGGCCCGGGCGGTGTCCACGACACCGGCTCGGGCAGCGCGGTCATCGGCCGGGCCTGCAGCAGCCACAGCCGGCCGTCGCGGTCGATGGCCCACTCGATGTCCTGCGGCCGGCCGTAGCGGTCGGCGACCCGCCGAGCCAGCGTCGGCGACCGCCTGGGCCTGCCCGGCCGTCGAGCACCGGGTCACCGCCGGGCGCCGGGCGCGTCATCGCGGCGCTCGCCGCCGGTGATGGTCCACTCCTCGCCGGCCGCTTCGCCGGACACCAGCGGATCACCGAGCCCGGCCACGGCGGTGACCACGGTCTGGTCGCGGTCGCCGGTGACCGGATGCGCGGTGAACGCCACCCCGGCCGCCGCCGGGTCGACCATGGCCTGCACCAGCACCGCCATCGCTGCCGGTCGCCGCCTCCGTGCGCTGGTGATAGGCCGCGACCCGCTCGGCGGTCGGCGGCGGCGAAACACCGCCGCACCGCATCGCCGAGCCCGTCGGCGGACACGTTCGAGGTACGTCTCGTACAGGCCGGCGTAGGAGGCGTCCGGCAGAGTCCTCGGCCGCGCCGGAGGAGCGCACCGCGAACCGTGTCACCCCCAGCCGGCGTGCCGCGCCCACCAATCGGTCGTCCAGCGCCGGATGTCGCGAGCGCGCGGCGGTCACGACGAAACCGGCGGGCACCGCGAACCCCGCCGCGACCAGCTCGCCGAGCACGGCGGCCTTGCCGCCCACGCCTGCCCGGTCGAGCCGCGGCGGCCTCAGCAAGCCTCACCACCGCACCTGGCGTCCATCAGCCCCTCCATATGTAGCGTCGCAAACTATTGTGATGCTACGGTAGGCGCGTCGTGGCGAGTCGCAAGCACGGACCGGAGGGAGGTGACGGTGCTGCCGATGCGGCCCGAACTGCTCAAAGGCCACCTCGACGCGCTGCTGCTCGCCGTCCTGGAGCCGGGCCCGCAGCACGGCTACGCCGTCATCGAGGCGCTGCGCACCGGCAGCGAGGGCACGCTCGATCTGCCCACCGGCACGGTCTATCCGGCGCTGCACCGTCTGGAACGGGCCGGTCTGATCGCCAGCGACTGGGAGACCGTCGGCGGACGGCGCCGCCGCGCCTACCACCTCACCGCGGCCGGTCAGGCGGCGCTCGGCGAGCAGCGCGCGCTCTGGGACCAGTTCTCCACCGCAGTCACCGCGGCTGCTGACGCAGGCGAGCCATGGCCCGCCACCGGCATGAACCCGTCAGCCCGGCGCCCGCTACCGAGGGCGCGATCGCGAGCTACCTCGCCGAGCTCGCCGCCGGCTGCGCGGGCCACGCCGCCGCCGCGACGCGGATCCTCACCGAACTGCGCGACGGCCTCGACCAGGCCATCGCCGACCGGACCGCCGCACGGGCTGCCAGCCGACCAGGCTGCCACGGCGCGATCACCGAGTTCGGCACGCCCAGACGCGTCGCCGACGCGTTCGCCGGCGAACTCGCCACCGGCGTACGCCCGGCGCACCATCGCCTGGTACCTCGCCACCGGACCGCTGGTCGGCATCTGGTGGCTCCTGCTGCTGCACCCCGTCCCTGGCGTGCCGGCCTGGTCGCTCTCGCTCGCCGCGATCCCCGTCGTCCCGCTGATCGCCGTCGCGATCGCCACCGCCGCCGGCACTCTCGCCACCACCGGCCGCCTGATGCGCTGGCTGCCCGAAGCCGGCCCGCGCCGCGCGCTGACCGCCACCTCGCCATCGCCGGCTGTCGCCTGGCCGGCGACCTGACCATGATCACCATCTCCTGCGTGTCCGGCGCCCCACCCGACCGCTGGCGGTGATCGCGATCGGCGCCAGCCTGATCCGCATCGTCTGCAGCATGGTCATCCTCCGCCACGCCGCCCTGATGCCCGTGACAGCACCCGGCTGCGTCCTGGGCCAGGAGGTACAGTGAGGCACGATGCTCAACGGTGAGATCTTCGGCCTGCCGATCCCGGACGCCGGGCCGGTCTTCGCGGCCGCGCTGGTGCTGCACGTCGCTGTCCGGGCTGACCGCCGTCGTCGCGCGGCGCGCTCGCCGCCACCGCCACGAAACGACCCGGCCGCCACCCGCGTGCCGGCCGCGTCTACCTGTGGGCGCTGGCCGGCATCTTCACCACCGCCACCATCATGGCCATCATCCGCTGGCACGAAGACGCCCACCTGTTCGCCATCGCCGTCGTCGCCTTCGGCCTCGGCCTCTACGGCTACCGCGCCCGTCGACGGCACCGGCCCGGCTGGCCGCTCCACCACGCCATCGGCATGGGCGGCTCCTACATCGCCCTGCTTACCGGCTTCTACGTCGACAACGGACCCTTCCTCCCCGGGTGGAATCGGCTGCCCCACATCACCTACTGGCTCTTGCCGACCTCGTCGGCACACCACTCATCTGGCTCGCGCTACACCGCTTCCAACAAAGGCCAGTCTTGAATTCAAATCCTTAACCTGTGTCATACCCCGGCATCCTTCTTACCGCGGCAGCCCTGGTCGCCTGCAATGCGTAGCCACACAGTGGTGTATCCACGGCGTGTGAATTTGCCTTACTCACTAGCTAAAACTCCTGAGACTCTGACCGCCGGCACTCGGCCTTCTCGCCTTATGGCGGTCGAAACACGCTGGCAAGACAGGCTCGTCCCTAGAAATCGCGGCTGGATATCCACAGGGCGGCACACCAATGGCGGCAAATCACCGAAAGTGAATAAATGGCAATTCATGACGAGCGTTGATAGACAAGCGACGGAGCAACCGATGGCTCATGGTGGTGACGGCGGGCGCCCCTCAGTTTTGGAATGCCTGCGGAACGTCCCGAACTACAGTTGATCAAGAGTGAGTGGAGTTCGAAAACCTCAACACTGGAAGGAAGGCGTACATGACTCAGAAGTTGGTTAGCGCCGAGTTCCGCGGCGTGTCTTGTACCGAGTGGAAGAGGCGGTCGTCCTGCTGGGCCTTAGCCGTAGCCAGCTGTACGAACTCGGCAGATCGGGCAGGCTGCAGACTGTGACAGAAGGCCGCGTTCGGCTTATCCCAGCCGCGGCGATCGACGCCTACGTGTCGCTCTTGACGGTCGAGGCTCAGGCAGATAGTGGTGCCGACGCGGTGTAACCCGGGCGAGGGTGGTTTGCACTGGGAAGAGTCTCGGCAGCGCTGGTTCGCAACCGTCTATGTCGGCTACTCCCCCGATGGGAAGCGCCGCAAGGTCAAGGTCAGCGCCCGGACCAAGACGGAGGCGACGGCGAAGCTCCAGCCGCTGATCCGCGACCGAGACGACGGGCACGTGCTCGCTGGTCAGACCTACACCGTGCGAGACGCTGTTGAGTCATGGCTCGCGCATGGCCTCACCGGACGCCAGGAGTCCACCGTCGTCAATCGGACCATCCTCGCCCGTACGCATGTGATCCCGGCGCTCGGTGGACGAAAGCTGGCGCAGTTGTCGGCCGAAGAAGTTGATCAGTGGCTGGCTGCGAAGGCCAAGGCGCTCAGCACCGACACCCTGCACCGCCTCCTGTCGATCTTGCGTCAGTCAATGCGCCGTGCGCAGGCGCGCGACTTGGTGAAGCGGAATGTTGCCCTGCTTTGTGACGTTCCGCGCGGTACCGCTGGGCGCCCGTCGAAGTCGCTCACGCTAGCGCAGGCCGCAAGTTTGCTAACAGCCGCGAAGAGCACCCGACCATGCAGGCCTACATCGTGGTCTCGTTGCTCACAGGCGCACGAACGGAGGAATTGCGGGCGCTGACCTGGAGCCATGTGGACCTCGATGGCGAGTTGCCGAGCGTGCAGTTGTGGCGATCGGTGCGAGAGGGCGGGGACACCAAGACGCGACTGTCGCGGCGCACCCTCGAGCTCCCAAAGGATTGCGTAACCGCACTTCGAGCCCACAGACGGTGGCAAACACAAAGTCGCATGCGCAACGCAGCACGATGGCCCGACAATGATCTGGTCTTCACGACGCAACTTGGCACCCCTCTCGACGCCGCCAACGTTCGGCGTGCCTTCCGTCAGGTGGCCGTGCAGGCCGGGCTCCAAGCGGAGGAATGGACACCGCGAGAGCTGCGGCACAGTTTCGTCTCGCTGCTGTCGAGCGCAGGGATACCGATCGAGGACATCGCGCATCTGGTCGGCCACGCGAACACCCGTACGACGGAAAAGGTGTATCGCAAGGAATTGCGCCCGGTGCTAAGACGCGGCGCGAAGGCGATGGATGACCTCTTCAAGGCGCACCAGGAGGCCAGCGAGCCCCCAATCTGCCCCCCGCGTTCAATGAGAATCAAACAGAGCGCTGAAATGACACCGATGCGCTTCGCGCCTGACCAGAGGAAATTGTGAGTGGAGCTTAGGGGACTCGAACCCCTGACCTCTTCCATGCCATCGACAGTCGGCCTGTGTGGTGGACCGGCGCTGAGGCTGGCGATTGGTCACCCGCGTCCGCCGTTGACTGCGACTGTGCGAGCGGATTGGTAAGCAGTTTGGTAATCAGCGTCGTCGTCAGACGATCGACCGGTTGGGGTCACGCTGGAGGTCAGTCAGGCTTCGACTATCTGGTCACAAGGCCTTGGCTGAACGCCGCCGCCGTCGTGCACGCTTGGCCGGAGGCGACTACCGGGTCCTCAGCCAAACCAAGCGAACATGCCCACGACAAAGAATGACCAGTCATAGAGCTTTCGATGTAGCGAACGAAGGGCTTCCGATCACTCCAGGCGGCGATTTAGGGCGGCAGCAGATGCTGTGCCGCAAGCCGCAGCTCGACCCTGCGTTCCAGGCGCATCTCGGGGCTCCACCAGGCTTCCACGTGGTCGCGCGGGCAAGAGATAGATGCTTTCAAAGTGGCAGCCGATTAACTGACATGGACCAGCCGCAGGTCGGGGCCGTCACGCGCGGCACGGAGATCGCAGGGCTGCGGTCTGAGCTGCAGCTCTGTCAAGCACGTGGTCCAGCGCGACGACAAGACGCTCGACGTGACTTCGACGCTCGCCGGCATGCGCGCGGACTGGACCGCCGAGATCACCGACCAGACTCCAGATGCCCGCATCGCGTGGAAGAGCACTAGCGGTAGCGGCAGCGAGTACACCACAACAATCCTGTTGCAGCCTCTCGGCGAGAGCCGGACCCACGTCACGATGAAGGCCGAAGTCGATCCCAAAGGGCTGGTCGAGACCGTTGCGATGAAGCTCCTCGGCCGGCCGTTCCTCGAGCGGCGGGTGAAGGGCGACCTGGCGGGATTTAAACAGTTCGTCGAGTCGCGTCGCGAGTAACCGTTCAGGCCCGGGTTCGGTCAGCAGGCCGTGGACGGGGTCGCAGAACGGATTGCACGCACAGTGCACACACACAACAGGCTGTAGCGGCTGACATGGGCCTGCATCTAAGCGGGCAGAGGAAGCAGTTTGGTAAAACCTACATAAGGACCTGGAGAACGAACGAGAGACTCGCGAGAAGGAAAAGGTCAAAACGTCGAATTGAAATTTAGTTGTATAAATTTCTCTTTTTCGTGCTGCGTGAATTGAGCAACCTTTTCTTTTCTCTTTTTCAGTAACAGCCTTCTCTCATTTTTGAGTGTCCTTACCTTTCTTGAGTAGTAGGAGCAACTTTCCAACCAGTTTTTTGATCTGCAGGGAGTCAAAAATCTGGGCTAGGGGGAGGCCATCGGCTCACTGCGCCAGGCTTTACCGCTAACGTGCTCACCCCATCTATGGGCGGTTCCGCTCCGGGCGCGTCCGTCGCGTTGCTCGGATGTAGGCGTTAGTGGTCGGGTGGAACATCAGGATCAGCGCCGCGATGATCGCTCCCAGGTGCACAAGCCGGCTTGCCGCGAACAGCACAGACCCCACATCCGCGGCTGCTATCGCGTCGGCCAGCGATCCGCCCTCAGCGAGCCAGGTGATCGGTCCGATCACCAGCGACAGGGTCCCGAACCCGCCATACAGCACCGCCAATGCGATACGCGCCCAGTTCCTGCCCTGGCGCAGCTGTGCGGCCAGGTACACCAGTCCGGTGAAGGCCAGCAGCCTGATGGTGACGCCGACAGCCACCTCGGCCGCCGAGCCGACATCTCCGGCCGTGGCGTCGACCACGACCAGAGTGGTCTCGAACAGGCCGGCGGCGACGGCGAGGAGCCACAGCCCAAAGGAGGCCCGGAGCTGCCCGGGCGGCGCAAGTACGTCGGCGGCAGGCTCACCGCGGAGGTTAGGAGCTGTCATGCCCTTAACGTTCCTCAATTGGCATCAAAGCCACCATCAGGCTATCGGGCCAATTCGACATCGGGTTATCCCTACCGGATCGCTCTCAGGCCTCTACGTCCACCCGTAAGGACACCCAGCCGGATCGCTTAGCGCGGCCGGTAAGGCCGGCGGTCCAGCTAGAGCTGGACCCCTCAGTCCGCGTGTGACATCCAGGCAGAACGGCGTGCGCCTGGTTCGGCTCCGCCGCCGCAGGAGAAGATGGCGGGTGTTTGGGTGCCGCAGGAGCGTGCGGGAAGCGGCGTCCGGGGAGCGCATCTGGACGGGTGGGGGACCCTCAGGAGCGGGAGGCGGCGGCGAGCATACGTGCCGGTGACCCGATCTTCCTGTCGCCCGATCATCGTGTTGATCCGCTGCTTGGTGTCTAGGCCCGGTTGAGGACGTTCCTGACTACGAGACGTGACGGACGCGATCCAGGCGGCATCCGGATTAAACAGGCCGCAGAGAGTGCGCCACGATTCCTTTCGGGTACGTCCGCGGTCGGTACTGACATGGATGCGATCAGGGAGATGTACGCCCGCTGGGCCGCCGGGGACATGGGCGAGGACGACCAGTGGGGCGACGTGACGGCGGAGCCGCGCGGCCTGGACTACGCGGAGGTGTCGGCGGACGGCGTGCAGGCGATGTGGCTCGTCCCGCACGGCGCCGGCCCGGACGCGGTGATCGTCGCGCTGCACGGTGGCGGCTTCGTGGGCGGGTCGCTGTACACCCACCGCAAGATGTACGGGCACCTCGCGAAGGCGGCCGGTGTACGGGTGCTGCTCGCGACCTACCGGCTCGCGCCGCAGTTCCGCTACCCGGCGCAGATCGAGGACGCGGTCAGGGCGTACCGGTGGGCGGCGGCGCGCACCCGGACGGTGGCGCTGGCCGGCGATTCCTCCGGCGGCGGCCTGGCCGTGCAGGTCGCCCTGCGCCAGCCCCGCGCGGCCGCGCTGCTGCTGCTGTCGCCGTGGATCGACATGGACCCGGCGCAGACCGCTACCTCGTACGAGGAGAACGCCGCCACCGACCTTTTCTTCACCCGGCCGATGGTGCAGGGTCTCATTCAGCAGTACCTGCCGGAGGGGATCAGCGCCCTGGCGCCAGAGGTCAACGCCTTCCACGCCGACCTGTCCGTGCTGCCGCCGGTGTACGTGCAGTGCGGCGGCGACGAGAGCGGCCGGGGGGACAGCGAGCGCCTCGCGATGCTGACCGGCGCCCGGCTGGACGTCTTCGACGGGCAGCTGCATACGTTCCAGATGGCCGCCGGGCGGGCACCGGTTGCCGACGAGGCGATCGGGAGGCTGGCCGCATGGGTGCGTCCGAAGCTGGGGCTCTGACCGAGGCGTTCGAGCGGGAACGGCGGGGGTTGTTCGTTCACGCGTACCGGATGCTCGGCGCCTATCACGAAGCCGAGGACGTCGTGCAGGACACCTACGTGCGGGCGCTGCGGGGGTGGGAGACCTTCGAGCGGCGTTCGTCGGTGCGCACCTGGCTCTACCGGATCGCCACGAACGTCTGCCTGAACGTGATCGAGAGCCACGGGCGGCGCGCACGCTCATTCGGCCTCGCTCCGGACGACCTCGCTCAGGGCGACCTCGGTCCGTGGCTCGAGCCGTTCCCGACGGACCCGGCCGACCTGGTGACCGCGCGGGAGAGCGTGCGGCTCGCCTTCGTGGCCGGGTTGCAGCACCTCGCCCCCCGGCAGCGTGCCGTTCTGCTGTTGCGGGAGGTGCTGGCCTTCTCCGCGGCCGAGACCGGCGAGGCGCTGGGCATGTCGGTGCCGGCGGTGAAGAGCGCCCTGCAGCGGGCCAGGGCGCGGCTCGACGAGGCGGCGCCGGCCCGCGACGACGTGCTGGACGCCACCTCGCCTCGGGCCCGGGAACTGCTCGCCGGGTACATGGCGGCGTGGGAGGCGTCCGACGCCGACGCCTTTCGGGAGGTGCTGCGCGCGGACGCGGCCATCGAACCGGTCGGCTCGCGGACCTCGTACGCCGGTCGTGAGGCGTGCCTCGCCTTCGCGACGCCGTCAATGGGCACCGCGGGAGCATGGCGGATGGTGGCGACCGAGGCCAACGGCCAGCCCGCCGCGGTGGCGTGGTTCCGCGGCGAGCCCTACGGCGTGGCGGTGCTGACCGTCGCCGAGGACGGGATCGTCGCCATCACGCTCTTCGGCGACGCGACGCTGGCCGAAACCTTCACACCAAAGGCTTGAGTGACGAGCCATCTGCGCGAATGAAATCTGACGAGGCACGTCCCTGCCGTTCCCGTTGGTCCATGAATTGCTCCACACGCTCGGCCGGGATGTGAAACGACGGCCTGGCCGGCGGTCGGCGGAACATCGGGAAAGAAGAACCGGACCAGGCCGAGACCGACGAGTCCGCCGAGGACCTGGGCGGCGATGAAAAACAGGGCCGACGTGGGCGCGATGCCGGCGAAGGTGTCGGAGAAGATTCGTCCGACGGTGACCGCCGGGTTCGCGAAGGATGTTGAGCTGGTGAACCAATACGCCGCGCCAATATAGGCGCCGACTGCGGCCGCGGACAGTGCGGCCCGGCCGGTCCGGGCTAACGCGAACACCAACAGCACCAAGCCCGCCGTCGCCACCAGCTCGCCTAGACCGTGACCGAGGCTCACCCGGTCCGTGCCCGAGACCTGGATGGCGGGCAGGTCGAACATGATGTTGGCCAGCAGCGCACCCAGGATCGCCCCGACCAGCTGCGCCGTCGCGTACCTGGCCACGCCCCAAGGGTGCAGGCCGTTGCCTGATCGGCGGGTGAGCAGCCAATCAACCGCCGATACCACAGGATTGAAGTGGCCGCCGGACACCGGCCCAAACACCAAGATCAGCACCGCCAGCCCGAGCGTGGTCGCGGTGCTGTTTTCCAGCAGCTGAAGACCAACATCGGACGGGGACAAGCTGGCTGCGGCAATGCCAGAGCCCACCACCACCGTGACCAGAAGGGCGGTGCCGATCAGCTCGGCCAGCAGCCGGCGCCAAGTTGTTTGGGCGCTGGGCTTGACGTGCCACATATCTCAACAATACTTGACTCAATATCAATGGAGGCAACTGTGGGCGAGGATGTGGACGGCCGAGCAGCCGTCTTCGCTGCACTCGGCGAGCCGGTCCGCCTGACTTTGGTGGACCGACTTGTCAGCGGCGACGCCTCACCGGGCGAGCTTGCCGCCGACCTCGGATTGGGCAGCAACCTGCTGGCCCACCATCTCCGCGTCCTCGAAGAAGCCGGGATCATTCGTCGGGCCCGCTCGGAAGGGGACAAGCGACGCAGTTATGTCCAACTGCGGCTTGACCACCCAACCGTCTGGGCAGCCGCTATCTCCGGCCGCATGCCCACTAACCTGCACGCTGTGCCGCGGGTGGTGTTCGTGTGCACCGCAAACTCAGCCCGCTCCCAACTCGCCGCCGCCACCTGGAACCACCTAGGCATCATCCCGGCGACCTCAGCTGGCACCCATCCCGGGCCGCGCATCCACCCGCGGGCCGTCGCCGTTGCCGACCGCCACGGTCTCCGTATGGAACGCAACCGCCCTGAACCCCTCGACGACGTCCTTCATGACGACGACCTCATCGTCGCGGTCTGCGACAACGCCCACGAAGAACTCGACCACACCCTTCCGCGGCTGCACTGGTCGATTCCCGATCCAGTGCCACTCGATACCGACGCCGCGTTCGAACGCGCCTACATCGATATCAACCGTCGCGTCCACCACCTCGCCGACCTCTACCGACCAGCAGAGAGAGCATCATGACCACACGTTCCTGGAGCAGCCTCAGCATCGACACCACACACGCGCTCCGCACCGCCGCGTCCCGTCTCTCCGACGAGTTCGCCGGCACCTTCGGAACTGAGACCATCGAACGATTCCTTCACTCCTCCTACGACCAGCTCGAACCGCATGCCAGGGTCACCAAGTTCCTCCCGCTGCTGGCCGAGCGATTCGCCCGGCAACAGCTACGTGCCGTCGCCAAACTCGAAGGGCTGCATCTCGACAGCCGGCCCACCGTGTTGTTCTTGTGCACCCACAATGCCGGCCGGTCCCAGATGGCCCTTGGGTTCTTTGAGGCTCTGGCCGGTGACCTTGCCGTCGGCTGGTCGGGCGGCTCCGAACCCGGACACGAGGTCAACCCCGCCGCCATCGCCGCCATGGCCGAACGAGGCATCGACATCTCAGATGAGTTCCCCAAACCCTGGACCGACGAAACAGTCCGTGCCGCCGACGTCGTGATCAGCATGGGCTGCGGCGACGCCTGCCCCATTTTCCCCGGCAAACGCTACGAATCCTGGGACGACCTCGACGACCCAGCCGGCCTCGATGCCACCGCGGTCCGCCCCATCCGCGACGACATCGAACGCCGCGTCCGAGAGCTGATCGACCAACTCGAGCTTATCCCGCCGCTGATCAGCACATCGGCCACCGATAACGCGCGAGCCCAGTGAGGTTGTCCCACATGAGGCCTTCAGCCGGATTACGACGGCGGCGCCGAGCCGCTCGACGGTCAGACGCTGACTCCCTGGCCTAGTGGCTACCGTTACCGGGTGACATCGGCGGAGGAGAGGGTCGGTCCCGCCGCAATCAGTCAAGTCCGACGGGCGGACCGGCTGCGCCGATCACCGATGGCGGCGTTCTCCGCCGGCGCGGCGGTCGGGCTGCTGGGTGGCATGATCGGTCTCGGCGGTGCGGAGTTTCGGCTCCCGCTGTTGATCGGCCTGTTCGGCTTTGTCGCCCTGCAGGCGGTGATCGTGAATAAGGCGATGAGCTTGGCGGTGGTGTTGACCGCGCTACCGGCGCGACTGGTTGCGGTGCCCTACAGCGAGCTGACGGCGCACTGGCTGGTCGTGGTCAATCTTCTTGCCGGTAGCCTCGCGGGCGCCTGGGCCGGCGCCTCCTGGGCAACCCGGATGGCCACCGCAACGCTGCACAAGGTCCTCGCCGGCCTGCTCGTGCTGATGGCTACCGCGCTCGTTTGGACCCACCTCGGCGGGCCCACCCACAGCCTCGGCCTTCCCGGACAAGTCCAAGCCCTCCTCGGCCTGGCCGCAGGATTCGCCATCGGGGCCGTCGCCGCGGTCATGGGGGTCGCCGGCGGCGAGCTGTTGATCCCCACCATCGTGCTGCTGTACGGCATCGACATCAAAGTCGCCGGCAGCCTGTCCCTGGCCGTCTCCCTACCCACGATGCTCGTCGCGTTCGCCCGCTACAGCCGCGACCAGGCCTTCACCGTGCTCCGCAGCAACCGCCGCTTCGTGATCGCCATGACCGCCGGATCCATCGCCGGCACCCTCGCCGGCGCCCTGATTCTCGGCATCGTCCCTAACCTCGTCTTGATCCCGGCCCTTGCCCTGCTCCTGTTGATCTCCGCCGTCAAGCTTTGGCGTCACTAGCGGAGACATGGTCGACTGACGGCTCGTGCGGGGTGACGGTTCCGGCGCCGCCGTCGACGGTGACCAGCTGACCCGGGTACAGGCGGGTGGTGGCATCACCGGTCCCCACCACGGCGGGGATGCCGTACTCCCGGGCGACCAGGGAGGCGTGGGCGGCGAGGGTGCCGCCGTCGGTGACAACGGCTGCGGCCTTGCCGAACAGCGGCGTCCAGGCGGGAGCGGTCGCCTTCGCGACCAGTACGTCTCCGTCGCGGAACCCGTCGAAGTCGTCGGGGCCGTGCACGATGCGTACCGGGCCGGTGGCCCGCCCGGCTGAGGCCGGATGCCCAACGATCACCCCGGCGGGCACTTCACGAGGACCACGGGCTTCTTGTACTGCGCGGTCGATCACGTCGCCGATCAGCCGCACCGGCGCGCCGAGGGTCAGCGGCGCGGCCAGGCCGCGCTGGCGCTGCCATCGCTGGCGCCGCTCGGTGAGGGTTTCCGGCTGGAGCGGCTCGCCGTGGCCGGCCAGGCGGGCTGCGACCTCGGCGCGGGTGCAGAAGAACACGTCTTCGAGATCGGTGAGGATGCCGGTCACGGCTAGGTGTTCACCGAGACGGCGCACACATGTACGCAGGACCGGCCAGGCCAAGGTGAAATCGCGGGCCTGCTCTTCGCGGATCACCGCGTACCGCTGGTTGACCTGTAGCAGCTGCTCGAACTCGGCAAGCAATCGCGGCTGTCGGGCGAGCTTGGTCCGGCACGCCTGCTCGGCGGCGGCGCGTTGCTCGGCGAGTTGCGCATGCCGATCGCGGGAGCCTGCAGTGGGCGAGGGATCTCTAAGTTCGGAGGCCACCGGGTGGTACCAGTCGACGCTGAGCACCGCATGCCCAACGTCAACGGGTTGGGTGCCGGGCAGCCCGCGCAGCAGGACCTGCGCGCCGCCCTGCTCCTCGGGCAGCACGTCGGCAAGGTGCTGGCGGGCGAAGCGGGTCAGGCAGGCCTCCATCTTCCACGCCGACCCGCCCACGATTGCCAGGTACCACAGGTAGATCCCGGCCTCCCGGCCCAGCGTGTCGATCAGCTGCGACCAGCCGGTCCGGTGGCGCCGTCGGGGCCTCGGCTTCGGCGTCGAGGACTCGCTGCCGGTACGCGGGCAGTTGAACCTCTCGCCACTGCCGGTCCAGATCCGACAGCACTGCCCGGTCGGCGGCGGCAGGGTTGCGGCTGACTCGGATCAGCGCGTTGAACAAGACCTTCACCGCGTGGCCGCGTCCTTGCCACAGCACTCGCGCCAACAGCCGTGGCGACGGGATCGGAGGGGTGTTGTAGTACCAGCCGTTGACCAGCGCATACCGGAACGGCACCCGGACTCCGACGGTGGCGTGCATGCCGTCGAGGTAGCCACCCTCCAGCACCGGCAGCAGCCACGTCCCGAATAGCGGCGTGACGGCCTCGGGAAGCCACTCGCCGAGCCGGAAGTTGCGCGTCCACAACCCCGGGCCGGGCACTGTCCATGACACCGGGTCGGGCACGGCGGTCATCGGCCGAGCCTGCAGCAGCCACAACGTGCCGGCGCGATCGATGGCCCACTCGATGTCTTGTGGCCGACCGTAGCGTTCGGCGACCCTGCGGGCGAGGTCGGCTACCGTCTGCGCCTGCCCGGCGGTCAGCACCGGCAGATCTGTGCGGATAGGCCTGGTCAAGCTAGCTGCCTGCGGGGTGAGGGTCCATTCCTCGCCGACCGCTTCACCAGACACCAGCCGATCACCCAGCCCGGCGACCGCGGTGACCACGGTCTGATCGCGGTCGCCGGTCACCGGATGGGCAGTGAACGCCACCCCGGCCGCGACCGGGTCGACCATCTCCTGCACCAGGACCGCCATCGCGGCGGGACTGCCGCCGTGCCGCTCCTGGTACGCCTGGACTCGCTCGGCGCCAGCAGCGGCGAAACACCGCCGCACCGCTTGCGCAAGCTCGTCGGCAGGCACGTTCAGATAGGTCTCGTACAGGCCCGCGTACGAGGCGTCGGGCAGATCCTCGGCTGCGCCAGACGACCTGACCGCGAACCGGGACCCGCCGAGATCACCCGCGGCTTCGGCGAGCGCCGCCTCCCACCCGTCGGCGTCCAGCTCAGCCGCCGTTACGACAAAGCCTGGCGGCACCGGCAGCCCGGCCGCCGCCAGCTCGCCGAGGACACCGGCCTTGCCGCCCACCCGGGCGCGCTCGGCCGCGCCGGCATCGCCAAGGTCGAGAAGCCCCGCGTGAGCGTCCATCACTCACCTCATAATAAGTAGTAACACAAACTATTGTGATGCTACATTATGCGTGCATGCTGGAATTACAAGACTGGGAGGCGATGCGGGTGCTGCCGATGCGACCGGAACTGCTCAAGGGCCACCTCGACGCGCTACTGCTGGCCGTGCTCGAACCCGGCCCGCAGCACGGGTACGCCGTCATAGAAGCGCTGCGCTCGGGCAGCGACGGTGCGCTCGAGCTGCCCACCGGAACCGTGTATCCCGCGCTGCATCGGCTGGAACGGGCCGGGCTGATCGCCAGCGACTGGGAGACCGTCGGCGGGCGACGGCGACGCGCCTACCACCTCACCCCCATCGGCCAGGCAGCTCTCAGCGAGCAACGCGCCGTTTGGGACCAGTTCTCCACCGCCGTCACCGCCCTGCTCACCAGGCGACCATGGCCAGCCACAGCCTGAACGCCAACACCGCCGCCCAGTCCGGCGCACCGATCGCCGCGTACCTGGACGAACTGGGTGCGAGGCTGCTCGGACCACGCCGGCGCCGCGCGCAAATCCTCGCCGAGCTGCGCGACGGACTCGACCACGCCACCGACCAGCACCTCAACGCCGGAATGTCGGCTCAACAGGCCCAGACGGCAGCAGTCGCCCAATTCGGCAGCCCGCAGGCGGTCGCCGACGCGTTCAAAGGCGAACTGGCCACCGCCTACGCCCGGCGCACCATCGCCCTGTATGTCATCACCGGCCCACTCGTCGGGATCTGGTGGCTGCTCCTGCTACAACCTGACCCGTGGCGTGCCGGACTGATCGCCCTGCTCGCGGCCATCCCAGTGCTGCCGCTGATCGTCCTCGCAATCGCCACCGCAGGCGGCACCCTAGCCTCGACCGGACGTTTGATGCGCTGGTTGCCAGAAGCAACACCGGGACAGGCCTTGGCTGCCACGGCCGTCATCGCGGGGCTGTGCATCGGCGGTGACCTGACCATGATCGGTCTGCTCATGGCTTCCGGAAGCACCATGCGCCCACTAGCTGTCATTGCCGTTGCCGCGAGCATGATCCGAGTCGCCTGCGGCATCAC
>CAVSSB010000007.1:0-48495 GCA_963730505.1 uncultured Actinomycetota bacterium | reverse complement strand
TGTTGCCCGACCCGGTGGCGAAGGCCGATGGTGACCCCGTGCTCGGCGGCCAGCGGTAGAAGCAACTGCAGGTGGACGGTCTGGATGTAGCCGGAGTTCCTGCCAACCAGCGGCACCGCCCATTCGGGAACCTCGGGCGGGACCTCCTCGATGGGCACCCCGTCCTCCTGGATGATCGTGCGGCGAGTGTTGCGCTCGATCAGGCGGTTGATGGCGTCAATCTGGATCGAATGTGCTAGGTGGTCAGCGAAGTAGACCACCATGCCGAGGCTTGCGAAGAGCAGGAGGATAGCGCCGCTGACGGCCAGCCGGGGGAAGTCCTCTGTCCGGGTGCCGGATGCCAAGCCGACGGTGAACAGGCCGGCCGCGCTGTAGACGAAGGTCGCAATGAACACGCTCAGCACCACTTGGGTCCCGCGATCCCGTAAGAAGTTTCGCAGCAGCCGAGGCGAGAACTGGGTCGAGGAGAGCTGGAGCGCGACAACAGTCAGACCGAGGACGAGAGCGATGACCGTCACGACCGTGCTGCTGACCGTGATGAGCAGTGCACGGGCATCGTCGGCGGTGCCCTGAAAGGCCAAGCGATCCAGCATCGAACCTGGGGACACGGTGACCTGGGACATCGCAAAGCCCACCGCGAGCGCCACAAGTGCGGCCGCGCTGGGGAGCACCCACAATGCCCCGTTGACGTACTCCTTTAGGCGGTACCAGGCCACAGAGCGGCGTACGCGGCGGGCAAAACCGTCAGACGTGGATCTCATGATTGCGGTCAGGCTATCGCCAGCGAACCCTGTCAGTCATGCACGACTTTGCCGGTTCGGGTAGGCCGCAGTGGGCAATCGCCCGCGTCGTCGTGATGCGAGAATTGCTCGATGTGACCAAAGTCCAGAGAACCGTGATGCATGCCGCCAATGCGCTGAACAGCGGCCTGTACCGAGCGTCCGGTGGTCGACTGATGGGCAAGCTCCGCGGCATGCCGGTACTGCTGATCACCGTGGCAGGTCGGAAGACCGGGACAATGCACACCAATCCCGTCATGTATCTCGAGGACGATGGGCGATATGTGGTGACCGGGTCGGGTGCGGGGTCTGCGGCCGACCCGCAGTGGTTCAAGAACCTGCGCAGCACCCACGAGGCAGAGATCGAGATCGGGCGGCACAAGCTCGCTGTGAGTGTGGCAGTCGCCGCTGGCGAACAGCGCGACATCCTCTGGAAGAAGCTGGTCGCGCGCGCACCCTTTTTCGCCGACTATCAGCGGAAGGTCGAGCGGCAGATACCAATGGCGATCTTGATGCCCAAGACCTGACCAGAGTTCGAGACTTCCCTCCATCTGGGAACGTCGTGTCATGAACGCGTGGTCATCGGTGCGCCGCGGCGTCGCACGCCATCCAGTGCTCGTGTTCATGCTGATCAGTCTCGGCGTTGGCTTTGTAAACGCGGCAATTCCGCCGATTGCGGACTCCGATGATCCCGCCGTTTCGGCCAGTCGCTGCACGGCATCCGGTCTTGCGTTCATGCTGATCAGCCTCGGGATTGGCTTTATGACGGCGGCGATCCGGCCGATTGCGGACTCCGAGATCCCGCCTTTCGACCAGCCATTGCACGGAATCGTTGGCGGGGCGCTGGGTGTCGGGCTAGCTGCATTCCTGGTCACGGCCGCGTTGTCGGGGCGCGCTGGTGTCGCGGACCTCGGACGTCGCAGTGTGCGCTGGCATGTCCCAGTGCGCTGGTACCTGATTGCGCTGTTCTCCGTTCCCGTCACAGCGACGCTGATCTCGCTCGCGATCTACGGCCCGCGAGCGCTAGCAGCCCCGTCCGGTGGGTGGCCGCGAGCGCTGGCCGAGGTCGCAGCCTACTTTCTGTTGCAACTCGTGCTCTTCCAGCTTGCCGAGGAGATCGGATTCACCGGGTTCCTGCAGCATCACTGGCAGGACCGATACAGCCCAATGAAGCTCACCTTGTACGTGGCACTTCTGTGGGCGTTGTGGCACCTGACCGACCACTTCGCCGAGGAAGGCTGGGGACTCGAGCAGCTCATATCGGCACCAGTCGTTTTCGCTATGGAGTTCGTCGCGCTGTTCTTCGCCCGCGCCTTGTTCGTGTGGTTCTACAACCGCACCGGTTTCAGCGTGCTGTTGGTGGCGATCTTCCACGCGAGCTTCGACGCCTCAATTAGCCAGCTCTCCTTCGACGTGGTGCCGGCGTCGAACACAGTGAGATTCCTGATCTTCAGCGGGGTGATCCTTCTCTTTGGGGCAGCGGTAATCATCGCCACCAAAGGCCAGCTGGGTCGACGCGCAGATGCAGTGCCCGCACGCGAGAAAGGCGACGCGGCTGGCGATCACATCCCGGATGACGCCGGAGAACGAGGGAATCCAAAACGGTTGGATCCGCCCGACGCCTGAGGCCGCAGGCTCCAGGGGTGTCGATACCCGGGGCCTCGACGAGTCCCGCTAATAGATATGCAGCTTCTCAAGGAGCGCCAAGGGGTCGTCGAGGGACTCGAACAGATCCTTGTTGTGCTTGATCATCTTGCTGCGCATGTAGACGCGAAGCCACTGCTTGTACATGTAGAGCTCATATCGATCGAGCATGTCTCTGAGTGGCATGTCCCGCTGCGCGATTAGTCCCGCCAAAAACATCGCACACTCCAGACCCAGTGAAATCGACTGAAAGTACGGAGAGCCGATAGCCGAATCGCCGACGAGGAACACCGGCGAGTTGGCGAATGGGTGGTCGCCAGGCAAGTTGCGCCATTGCCGGTTGGTCGCATTGCGAGCTCGGTACAGGTTCAGCGGTATCCGGATGATCTCCAGGTTGCCGAGCAGCTCGCCATGAGTTTCCTGCTTGATCTTGTCGATGAAGCGGTCCATCGACTCTGCGACGCTAGGAAAGTTGGCGCGCAGCCATGGGCCGTCGAAACGTGACGGCATCGCTGCATATTCCTCGGCGGTGATCTTGACGATGCCGGTCACGTGCGTGATGCTGCCGTCGTAGTAGGTGCGGTGCACCGCCGGAATGAACTTGTAAAGCACGTTCTCGATGTTCTTGTAGTACTTGCAATACTCGTTGCACGCGTATAGCTGCCCGTAGAGGAAGGTGACGACGAGCGCGTATTCGAGCCGGATGTTGAGCGTGTTCGCGCCTTCATCCGCGTCGCCGGAGCCAGGCAGAAGGTGATCTCGAAGCAGTGATCTGCTGCCCGTGCAGTCGATCAGGATGTCTCCCGGCCCGAGCATCGCGATCGCGTCCTGAGTCGTCATGACGCCGACGGTGCGCTGCACCGAATTCGACCCGCGCGCATCGATCAAGTCGCTAACGGCTCGCTCGATGGCGTTGAGCGGACAGAACCCCACTGCCCATTGGCGAAGAAGTGCCATCAGATCCAGAGGAATGGATTTTCTGAACGCTAGGCCCTCTTCGAGCTCTTGAGGATCGAAGATGGCCTCAACGTTGTCTCCATCGATGTAGTCGGTCACGGTAACTCTCAACTGAGTCCGCCACGAGGTACGGTTCGAGCTGGACCATCCGGGTGCGCGAGTACTCGCGTCGCTTCTCATAAAGGCGCACAGAGAACCCTTCCATCGGCTGGAGCAGTGCCGTGAGCAGAAGGCCCACTGGACCGGCGCCGACGACGTGCACTTGCCGCTTCGCAGGCAGGTTCTCGAGGGTTGTGGAGCCAGATGTCGCGGCGATTGCAGGTGGCATGGAAGGAGTGTCTCTCAGATGTTGTCGTCCGTGCAGGGGGCGGCGACGGGCGTGACTGGCCGCTCTGGCGCCAACTTCGCTCAGCTGAGGTTGGCTACTCGGTCTTGGCGCTCGAGGTCGTCGGGCCCTCGGATTCTGACATACTCGGCCTGGACGGGCGCGCCCCCAGTGAGACGCTGCTGGGCCAGGCGGAGCATCTCGCGGGCGACCATTGGGCCAGCGTTCTGGTTCTGTCCTGTGACCAGGTTGCCGTCGACCACCCAGTGATTGGCCAGCACGTCTGAGATCCGCTTGCTGGACTCGTACAGCGCGCCCTTACTGCGGAGCTCGGTCTCGGGATGCTGCGGCGTATTGGTGATCCGGAGGTCGCGCACCTGCCGATTGCTGACCCCTGTGACGCGCCGGCCCTCGACCAGCGGCCTGCCGTCGGCGCCGGTGGCGTTGATGAGACCGAGCGGACCGTGGCAGACCCCGCCGATGATCAAGCCAGCTGCGTTGGCTTCGGTGATCTTGGTCGCAAGCGGCTCGGAGAAACCGAGGTCAAAGGCTGCGCCCCAGCCGCCCGCCAGATAGACGATGTCGTACGCGTCGATGTCGACGGATGCGATGGGCAGCGAGTCGTTGATCTTGGCCCGTAACACGGCGTCGCCAAGAAGGCGATCATCCCCCGCCGTACGGATGATTGGGTTCACCGACAAGGGCTCGACCGGGATCAGACCACCAGACGGGCTTGCCACGTCGACCTGCATGCCGGCGTCGAGGAAGGCGTAGTACGCCGCGGTCAGCTCGCTCGCGAAGACGCCGGTGGGCCTGCCGATATCGAGTGCACCGTGGTTGGTGGCGATGACAAGTGCCCGACGGCCTGCCACGTCAGCCTCAAGCGGGTCATGATCATCAGGATGTAGCCCCAGCCGCTGCACGACCTTGCGGATCCATAGCACCGGCCGGGACGGTCGTTTCATAACTGCCTCTCCAGTCGCCCATGAACTATGCGGCGCTTGGCGACCACGCTACAGCCGTCTGGCCGGCCGCCTGTAGCGTCGATCTTGTGACTGTTCAGCTGAACCACACGATTGTCCGCGTACGCGACAAGCAGGAGTCGGCAACCTTCCTGGCGGAGATCCTCGGTCTGCCTGAGCCAGCTCCCTTTGGTCCCTTTCTGGTTGTTCAGGTCGCAAATGACGTTTCTCTCGACTTCGCCGACGACCACGGTCCCCCACATCCGCAGCACTATGCGTTCCTGGTCAGCGAGTCTGAGTTCGATCTGATCTTCGGCCGGATCCAGGAACGCGAGCTGCCGTATTGGGCCGACCCGTTCAAACGCCGGCCGGGCGAGTTCAACACCAACGACGGAGGCCGCGGCGTGTACTGGGACGATCCCAACGGGCACATCCTGGAGATCATCACCCGCCCGTACGGAAGTGGCGGCTGACGGCTCCGTCGCGAAGGAGACGATGTGTCCTACCCACCGCCGCGCTACCACGGCGACACCGGTGAGATAAGCGCGTCCTTCCGACGGGCCGACCATTTGCCGGAACTGACCTACCCGTCGGGCGGCACGGTCCACTATCTGGCAACGGGTGGATCCACCGGTGGTGAGTTCGGGCTGTACCGCTGGGATTTCGCACCGACGGGTGGCGGGCCCGATCCGCACTTCCACAAGACGATCTCGGAGTCGTTCTTTATCTTGTTCGGAGCGGTCCTCTTGTACGACGGCGCGCAATGGATCGAGGCCACGACGGGCGACTTCCTGTTCGTTCCGGAGGGTGGCATTCACGCGTTCAAGAACGAAAGCGGCGAGGCGGCGTCAATGCTGCTGCTCTTCGCTCCTGGCGCTCCACGTGAGGACTATTTCGAGACCCTGGCCGAAGTTGCCAGCGGGCACGTGCTCAGCGAGGAGGAGCGCATCGAGTTCTACCTCAAGCACGACACCTACTGGCTCTGACTGTCATACGCCCGCGCGAATATGGATCACCCACCACTTCGGGGTTGATAGGCAAGTAGCTACTTGCCTATGCTGAGGACATGGGCGATGTGTTCAAAGCCCTGGCCGATCCCACCAGGCGCAAGGTCCTCGACGAGCTGGCTGAGCGCGATGGCCAGACGCTCTTCGAAATCTGCAATCGGCTGATCATGAGGCACCAGATCTCGTCCTCGCGGCAGGCGATCTCGCAGCATCTCGATCTGCTCGAGGCAGCGGGTCTGGTGCACACCCGAAGGGATGGTCGCTATAAGTTCCACTACCTCGACACGGCGCCGCTGGACCGCATCGCGGAGCGGTGGCGCCCTAAGGAGAAGAAATGAAGATCAATCTCGCCAGCGTCTTCGTCGACGACCAGGACAAAGCGCTCAGCTTCTACACCGAGACGCTCGGCTTTGTGAAGAAGACCGAGATGCCGGTCGGTGAGTTCAAGTGGCTCACGGTGGTGTCGCCGGAAGACCCCGACGGGGTTGAGCTCGTGTTGGAACCGTCCGACCACCCCGCGGTGAAGCCGTTCAAGGACGCCATCGTCGCCGACGGCATCCCCTATACCTCGTTCGCCGTCGGCGACGTGCAGGCCGAGTACGAGCGGCTGAGTGCGCGGGGTGTGAAGTTCGTGCAGGCGCCGACCGCCATGGGCCCGGTCACCACGGCAGTCTTCGACGACACATGCGGCAACCTCATCCAAATCGCCGCGATGAACTAGGCGAAGCTCCGCAGCTGGGAGTTAGCGATCGGCCGAGGCGGCCGCTTGCGGCTACCGGCCGTTTCGGCGGGTGCCAGGGAGAGGTGCGAGTATCGCCGCGTGGGATCAGTGCTCGTGGTGATTGGCGGACTCCCCGCGACCGGAAAATCGACCATTGCGACGGTATTGGCGCGCCGCACGGCTAAGCCCTACATACGCGTTGACCGCATCGAGCAGGCGATTGTTGCTTGGTCGCCGCTCTCCCCTCCGCTCGGACCAGTCGGCTATGCGGTTGCGCACGAGGTCGCCCTAGAACAGCTGCAGCTCGGCTTGGACGTCATCGTGGAGTGTGTCAATCCGTTGGCGGTGACCCGCGACGGCTGGCAGGGTACGGCGGAAACAGCTGGCGCTGTGCTCATTGAGGTCGAGGTGATTTGCTCAGATGAGGCGGAGCACCGGCGTCGGGTGGAGACCCGCACCTCCGACGTGGAGGGTCTGGCGAAGCCGACGTGGACGGCAGTCGTCGAGCGCGAGTACGAGCCATGGACCAGGGAGCGTCTCGTTATTGACTCAATGACGACTTCTCCCGAAAGCGCCGCGGACAGAATCGCATCGGAGATGGCATCTGCCGCGAGCAGGTAGCGCCGGCCGTCGCTGACTCCACCACGTTGGACCGTCCGTCTTTGATCACAAGTGTTGAGAGGGCCCAGTCTCAGCGCGAAACGGGTACGTCTTCGATCACATGTGTCGAAACGTCCACCTCCGAGCGCGTTCCCACGGGCACGCTTCCGTGACCGGTCCACTAGCGGGAGTGCTGTCTGATCGCGTCCACGACGTACTCCGCGTGTGCGCGTACGGCGGGGAGGTCGTCCCAGTGCTCCTCGTCCTCGCCCTGCAGGTACATGTCTCGGGCTCGAGCAAGGACAGGTTGGTGCGCGGGCGGAAGTTGTTCGAGCACCAACGCCGCCGCCGCGTCCTTCGAGCGGATTTGTCCGGTCTGCAGCGTCGTCCAGATCCGGGCCAACGTGAGCAGCACGTTGCGGGTGTCGGATTCAAGATCACCGAGCAGGTGCGGTATGCCGGCTATCGAACCGCGGATGAGGTCATCATGTGGCACCGGGTCCAGGAGCGCCGCTGGCGGATGTCCGACCAGCACAGTGTCTCCCTGCAGCACCATGGTGATCAGGATGGACAGGTCGGGAGTCGGCTCTGGCTGCGGCGCCCCGCTCAGCTCGTACGTGTCGCGCAGCCACTCGCCGTACAAGAACTCCTGGCTGGGCGGGTAGCGCCACGGCCTGACATCGCTTTGGACAACGACGCTCAACTCGACCGGTCGCGCAGAGCCGCGGCGAGCCCGTGCGCCGGACACATCGAGCAGGCCCTCGACGAGTCCGCGTCGCTCGGTCGCGCTCGTCCGTCGTTTGAGAACGACGAGGATGTCGATGTCGCTGGTCGGCCGCAGGCCGCCAAGCACGGCCGAGCCATGCAGGTACGCGCCGAGCACATCGCCACCGAACACGTCTTCTACCAGCTGCAGGATGCTCCGTACCGGCCCGGACTCCGGCGGGTTCAACACCCCACCACCACCCCCCGAAACACCGCCTGGTCAACGAGTGGCCAACACCAGGAAACGGTGGGAGACGGCAGCGATGGGTTTCGACTGAGACCGCGCGTGCAGCTGTTGGAGGGCTGGCTTGGCGCTGGCCCAGTCGAGATCCTCGAACGCCCATGGGGCCGTGCGTACGTAGCTGATCAGCGCCGCGATGTCGGAGAAGCTCATCGTCGCGCGATCCTCGTGAGCTTCTTCGATCAGCCAGCCTGCGGCCTCGAGTTGGCCAACAGCCACATCGGCGGTCCAGACGCGCTCATCGTCAGGCAAGTCGAGCAGTCTGCGAAGCGAGGCGCCCTCGTCGCTACCGACCTGTTCAGTGAGGAATCGTCCGCTCGGCTTGATGATTCGCCGAACCTCAACGGGATCAAATGCCTCGTGCCGGTTGAGAACCACGTCAAAGGTCCCGGCTTGAAACGGAAGTTCGGGCCTACCCCGTTGATCTGACCTGGGCACGTTGTCGGCGCTCCCGAGCGCAACCACCAGATGCACACCGAGTGGTCCAAGCGTCGCCTGCGCAGCGGGCACGGTCGGCCACCAGCCCTCGTAGGCGACCGTCAGCTCGGGAAGCGGCGCCAAGCTCGCCAAGACGCCGCCCTCGCCGGTTCCCATGTCCAGCGCGGACTCGGCCTCGGCGAGGATTGCTCGAGCCGTCGCCTCATATGACCAGTCCGGCTTGTCGGCGCGGTAGCGTCCGGTTGGAAACCCGGCGCCCCAGTACGCCTCGACATCGACGCTCAGACCCTCGGCCATTAGCCGATCAAACTCCACCGTCGGAGTGTAGGAGTTACCGGCCTGTCGCTGCTGGGCGGTGCGCGAGGACGAGCAGGCCTTGACCCTCCATGACAGGCTGTTCCGCGATCAACTCGTCGCTTAGGAGAGGAGTCCGGCGTGCCTATGACGGTCGCGATTACCGGGGCCGCCGGTCATATCGGGTCCGCGCTCCGTGCCGGGCTCGCTCGCGAGGACTTCCGCGCCCGGGCGATCGACGTCGTTCCGATCACCGACGCAGCACCAGAAGACGACGCGTGGCTTGTTGACCTTCGAGATGCAGCCGCTACGCGAGAAGCGTTGCAGGGAGCTGACGCCATAGTCCACCTGGCAGCGCAACCAGATGAGGCGACGTTCGAGGAGATCTATCAGAGCAACGTGCGGACCACCTACAACGTCTACGAGGCTGCACGGCACCTTGGCATCAAGCGTGTTGTGTTTGCGAGCACCGTGCATGTCTCCGGCTTCTATCCCTGGGGACGGATCACGTCAGCCTCCGACCCGCCGCGTCCAGACACCTACTACGCCCTCAGCAAGCTCTATGGCGAAGGGCTGGGAAGCATGTACGCGGACCGCTATGGCCTCGAGGTCGTCAATCTGCGGATCGTCGGGTTTTCGTTGGAGCCCACCGAGCCGGCTCACCTCTGGGGCTGGCTGAGCCCCGGAGACATGGTCCGACTCGTCACTTCAGCCCTCACTGCTCCTTTCATCCACGTCGTCACCTGCTATGGCTTGTCACGAAACACGAGGCGGTTCTACACCGACGACGGCTGGGCCGAACTCGGCTACGACCCGCAAGACGACGCCGAGCAGTTTGCTCATCGATGGCCGGATGCGGCACCCCCGGCGTTACAGGGCATGATCTTTACCGACCCCAATTACGTCGGGGACTGAGCTCCTCGCACGGCCTTGCGGGTTGCCAATCCGGACAGCTTGGCGACCGTCAGTAGCACGGCAGAGTCTTCCAGTGCTTCGAGGCTATGGCGGTGATTGGGCATGATCAGCATGTCACCCCGGGCTGCATCCCATGACTTGCCGTCCGCTGCGAGTCGTACCCGCCCGTGCAAGATCAGCACCGTCGCCTCGCCAGGGTTCTCGTGCTCGGCGAGGCGAGCGCCTGCGATCATGCCGATCACTGTCTGGCGCAGCACCTTCTCATGCCCGCCGTACACAGTGTCCGCGGTATGTCGACCACCCGCGGTTGCGGCCGATTTCATCTGCTGACGTGCCAGGGCCTCGATGGAGAGCTTCTGCATGGCAACAGTGTCCCTTCTTGAATCCGCGCGAGGCCGGGCGGGAGTACGGCTTGGCAACTAGTGTCGTACGGCCGCATGCTCAGTGCATGCCGTTCGTCAAGCAATGTCGTTCGCTTGGCGTGATGATCGTCGCCTCCCTGCTACTGGGGTGTAGCCCGTCCGAGACCGGCACTCGCAGGCCCGAGCAGACGCCCGATCTGCAGCCGCGCGTCTCGTCTGAGTTGATCGCGTTCGTGTCCGACCGGGAGGGTTCCGATGCATTGTTCGTTATGCGCTCGGATGGCTCAGACGTACGACGCCTCACCGCGGAGCTTCCGCCCGTGTCCCACCCAGCCTGGTCGTCGGACGGGCAACGGATCGCATTCAATGCCGGATCAGTGACCACCAGTGATATCTACTTGATCAACCGCGACGGCTCAGGGCTGACCAAGATCACCAGCGACGCTCGCGCGAACTTCTACCCCACCTGGTCGCCGGACGGCTCCCGATTGGCGTTCAGCTCCAATCGGGACGGTGACTGGGACATCTATGTCATGAATGCCGACGGCTCGCGGATACGCCAGCTCGTTGATTCACCTGGGCTGGATGACAAACCACAATGGTCGCCGGACGGTTCGCGGATCGGCTTCGCTACGACCCGTAGCGGGTCCCCGCAACTTCTGGCGGTTGATTTGGAGACCGGCGAGGAGGAGACGCTCTTTCCACAGCCGATCAGCGGCCTGAATCCCGCCTGGTCCTGGGATGAGTCGCAGGTGGCATTCAATGTTGTGACATCGAGCGGATTCGACATCGACGTGATGTCCCCGGAGGGCAATGATCGGCGATCGATTGTTGCCGGTAGTGCATCCGAAGAGCGGCCGCGATGGTCCCCGAACGGCAAGCAGCTCACCTACTACTCCGACGCCGGCGGATCGTGGGAGGTCTACACCGTGCTGGTCGAGACGGGTGTTGCGCGATCGCTAACCAATGAGCCAGGGTTTGACGGGCAGCCGGCATGGCAGCCGCCTCCACGCTAGGGGCGTCTACGCCCGCATCACTGCTTTGGTATCAGCCGAGTGGCGACCGCCTGGCTGCTGACGCGAAGCCGAGCCATGTATGCCGGTTTCCCGCCCAGCACCAGCCCACCTTTGGCGCGTGGCGGCTGCTACCGCCGTCTCTTCCGGTTCCGTTGCTGATCCAGAGGGCCGGGGTTCGTGTGTCTAATGTGCCGTCGGGTCTGCGCAAGCGGGAGCCGATTGTCATGAAGCAGTGGCCGCGTGCTAAGGCATCGGGCTGCTGAAGTAACCAATGGATGCCTTCGACGAGCGTGAGAGGCGTACGCGCGGCGCCGGTGATTGACGGTAGGGCTTCGTCAGGGCTCCAATCGGCCATCTCGTCGCCGCGGTTGATGTCATGTACCAGGTAGAGCGGCGAGGCTGGCGGGCGGGACGTATCGATCGGAATGAACTGATCGACGTCGGCCATGTCCTCCACGACGAAGCCCGACTTGCCGCGGTGCTTCAGGAACGGCGCAAGTACGGAGGCGGGGACTCTGTCCGGGTGGACGACCAGCAGCGCATTGTCTGCGTCGGTTCCAGACACCGCGGTGCAGATCTGGGTCGGGGCCAGACCGCCGAGCTCGTGAATGCCAAGGCTGATCAGTCGATCAGCCTGTTCCTTGAGCGTGGGCAGTGACCCGAGCGCGACCGGCAAGATCAACTCCGCTTCGACATTGGGGCTTAGTTCAGCGCCGCACTGAGCATACGTGTTTCGAAGCTGGCAGCAGGGTTCTCTCCTGTGTAGGCAACCCTGAGCCTGAGGTGCTCGACCGCACCCAAGGATGCACTCAGCACTTGACGCCGGCTCGCCAAGCCAGACTCGACACCATTAACAAGTTGGGAGCACCTCACCACAAGCACGACATCGACGCCTGAGAGGGCAGGCGGTCAGAAGTCGAACAAGTCGCCGAGGAAAGACTTGCGCCTCCGCTTGTCTTGGTAGCGAGAGTCGTGCCCGCGGCCGTAATAGTCATCCGGACTGTCCGGGCTCCTTGGTGGATACCCTGCTGCCGGATATTGCGGGTAGGTAGGCGCCTGAGGATAGCCAGCCGGGTAGCCGGCCACCTCCGTACGCGGATCGGGCCGCGACTCGCTGCGGGAGGCCGGCGGCGGAGCTGGCGCGCTCACCCGCTCGATGATCTTGTCGAGCTCGCCGCGGTCCAGCCACACCCCGCGGCACGTGGGGCAGTAGTCGATTTCGATGCCCTGGCGCTCGGTCATCTGCAACACGGTCTGATCATGCGGACACTGCATGACCTCGACTGTACGGGTCCACCATCAGTTCAGGTGCACCTCGGTCGGGCTCGGGGCCGTCCGATCTGCGAGGGCTCAGGTGATCGATGACCAAGGCAACGCAGACCCCGACTTGACCGCCACTGATCCGCGCCACGACCGATGATTCATGGGCCGAATATGGTCGTTTCCGAGAGAGTCGCGTCCTTGAGACGAAGAAAGGAGTCGCCGTGTCATCGACACCGCAGCAGTCCCAGAACATCCCGATCCCCGATCTCCGATCCCACCTAAACGGCGAAGTGATCGGCCCAGACGACGCCGCGTACGACGAGGCGCGCCAGGTCTTTTTCAAAGGCGTCGACCGGCGTCCGGCCGCGGTCGTGCGGGTCGCCGGCTCGGATGACGTCGCTAGCGTCGTCACGCTCGCTCGCGAGAGTGGCGCGGAGCTAGCCGTCCGCAGCGGCGGCCATAGCCGCGCGGGCTATGGGACCAGCGAAGGCGGGATCGTGATCGACCTCTCTGGCATGCGCGCCCTCGACATCGACGCCGACGCGAAGACCGCTTGGGTTGAGACCGGGATCACGGCGGGCGAGTACACCAATGCGGTCGGCGAGCGGGGGCGTGCCACAGGCCTGGGCGACACCGGCTCGGTCGGGATCGGCGGAATCACGCTTGCCGGCGGAATCGGCTTCCTGGTCCGGAAGAACGGGCTGACGATCGACGATTTACTCGCCGCCGAGGTGGTCACCGCCAACGGCGAAATTGTCCAGGTAAGCGAGCAGAGCGAGCCGGACCTCTTCTGGGCGATCCGCGGGGGCGAGGGCAACTTCGGCGTTGCCACCCGCCTCCAGCTGCGGTTGCACGAGATCTCGGAGATCGTCGGCGGCATGCTGATGCTGCCGGCTACCCCGGAGGTGATCACCGGCTTCATCGAGGCGGCCGACGCCGCCCCCGAGGAGCTCTCGACGATCGCCAATGTGATGCTGGCGCCGCCGATGCCGTTCATCCCCGAGGAGGCGCACGGCAAGCCGGTGCTGTTAGGGCTTCTGGCGGACGTCGGCCCGGTCGATCAGGCCGAGGGTGTGCTGGCGCCGTTCCGGGCGCTCGGCAAGCCGTACGCCGACATGGTGCGGCCGATGCGCTACCCGGAGATGTACGAAGGTGAGGGGCCACCGGTCCCCTTCATGGCCGGTACCAACTTCTTCGCCGATGCCGTCACGTCGGCGGACGCCGCGACGATCCTCGAGCAGCTCCACGAGTCGACGGCGATGATGAAGGCCGTCCAGCTCCGGGTGCTCGGTGGGGCGCTGGCGCGGATCCCGAACGACGCCACCGCCTTCGCCCACCGCGACCGCGGGCTGTTCGTGAACATCGCGGCGATGTATATGGATCCGGCCGAGACTGACACCCACGACGCCTGGGTCGCCGGTGTGGCCGATTCACTCGGCAAGGGCGAAGCGGGCGGCTATGTCGGATTCCTCGGCGAGGAGGACGAAGGGACGATCCGCGCGGCCTACCCGGGCCCGAACTGGGACCGGCTCCGCGAGCTGAAGCGCCGGTACGACCCACACAACCTCTTCCGCCTCAACCACAACATCTCGCCAGCGGACGGCTGAGCGCCGGTGTGGGGTCGCATCCCGCGGCCAGTTTCGGTGCAATCAGCCGACAGTTTGCCTGAAAAGGCGCTCACCCGGTGAGGTGGGCCATGCTCCCGACCTCATGGCCGGCCAAGTACGGGACGGGGCGGAGAAAAAGCGGCCTCGAATCAGCGGATCGAGCTCGATTCATTGCCTTGTGTCGACGTCTGAGGGACATGAGAGTCTGATGCATGGCTTCGACCGATTCGCACCGTGAAGACTGGCGACAGGGGATCCGAATCGGCGCTCCGCTGGCTCTAGCGGCCGGAGTACTGGCCATCAGTTTCGGCGCGTTCGCCTCACTGCAAGGTTGGCCGCCGTGGGCGACGGTTCTGATGTCCGCGACGGTGTTCTCAGGATCGGCACAGTTCGCGTTCGTGACGGCAACGTCGGGCGGTGCCGGTTTGCTCACCGGTCTGACCGCAGCCGCCTTGATGACTCTGCGTTTCGTCCCGATGGCAGCGGCGAGCGCACCGAGCCTGCACGGCGGCCGGCTGCAACGGGCACTGGAGGGCCAGGCGGTGATCGACGGTTCGTGGGTCGCAGCGCAGCGTCCGGACGGCACCACCAATAGGGAGCTCATGCTCGGGGCGACCCTCGTCCAGTGGCCGGCCTGGGTGCTCGGCACGGCCATTGGTGCGTTCCTGGTGCCGTCGGCCGACGTCATATACCGCTTCGGTCTCGACGTGATCTTCCCCTGCTTCTTCCTGATCTTGCTGCTGGACGCGCTGCGATCGAGGCCGGACCACCGTTGGATCGCGCTAGCGGCCGCGCTCATCTCCGGGGTCGCTGTGATTGTGTTGCCGGTGGGCGTCGCCCTGATCCTCTCGGCCGCGGCGGTGCTCTTGACGTTGCGCCCTCGTACGAGGACCGCCTCATGACAGCCGTCATGATCATCGGCATTATCGCGATGGCCATGATCAACTTCAGCTTCAAGGCCGCAGGACCGGTCTTTGTGGGAGATCGGCAACCTTCACCTACCGCACGCGAGATGATCATCGCCTTGGCGCCGGCGTTGCTCGCTGGGCTAGTGGTCGTGGAACTGGCCGGTCCTCGGTGGTCCGACTTCGACTGGACTGCGCTGCCAGGACTAGCAGCTGCGGGGGTGGCTTTTGTGAAAGGTGTGCCCGATCTGCTCAGTATCGCGATCGCGGTCGGAATCACGATCCTGCTGCGACTCGCCGTTGCAGCCTGATCGACGTCGGACTATCAAATCGGTCGCCCTGGGCGACGGCGGTCAGCCTACCGGCGGACCCACGGCTACGTCCCGCTATTGGTGCCTGATGAAGACCGCTGATCACCCGGTGAGGTGGTCGAAGTCCCCTCGGACCCACGCGATGTAACGGTCGGCGGATCGGCGCACCCATGCGGCGGCATCGCTCAGGACTTGCCCGCCAAAGTTGTCATAGAGCCGGTCGAAGTCGAGGTCCAGCACCCGGTCAGCCACCTTCGCCACGACAGCCGCCGACAGGGGAATCTTGTTCGGAAAGCTGCGCATGAACGAGACCCAATGCTCGTCCGGCGTACCAGCAACGGTGTCGCCGCTCAGCAGCACCCCACGACCGTCAGCGCCCACAAGATGAACAACCGCGCTCCCGGGGAAGTGGCCGCCGATGCGATGAAGCACCACCCCGGGCAGCACCTCTGTTTTCTCATCCCAGGTTGCCACCACTTGATCGTCTCGCTGCAGCCACTCCCGGTCGGCCGCCTGCACATATACCGGGACATTGCCGAACCGGTGCGCCCACTCCACCTGCACTCCGAACATGTGTGGATGGCTGGCAGCCACCGCAGCCACCCCGCCTAGCTGTCGAACGGTCGCAACCAGGTCATCGTCCAGGTAACCGTTCGGATCCCACAACAGGTTGCCCGCTGGCGTCTGGACGAGCAATGCACGCTGGCCGATCCCAACCGACGGCTCGATCGTGATGCCAGATAAACCAGGCTCGACTTCGACTACCGTCCCCCGGTGCCCAGCGGCGCCCAGCTCCTCCAATGTGGTCCACTGCTGGCCGCTGGAGCGTACGTATTGCCGCTCGTCGCTGCAGATTGCACAAACAGAGGCTGGCTCACTGGTGTCCGGCTGCTCCACGGCGCAAGTACGACAGACAAAGATCGTCATGATGCCCTCCTTTGGGGGTTCCAGGCCTGACGTCTATTCAAGCCTGCCGTCGCCATGCCCAGCCGCTCGACCGCAGCGCGATGAGTTCCTGGCCGTTCGCAGGTCTATTCATTTGTCAGATCACACAGCGACGGAGGTCACCATGAGCACCCAACCGAGTCCGCACTACCTGGACGTCCCAGGCGGGTGCCTGTACTACGAGGTCCGCGGGTCAGGTCCGCTCCTCCTGGTGATCGGTCAGCCGATGACCAGCTCTCCGTTCGGGCCGGTGGCCGACCTGCTGGCCGCTGACCACACCGTGGTGACGTACGATCCGCACGGCCTGGGCGCGAGCACGGTCGAGAATCCTTCACTCGACGTGACCCCCGAGATCGAGGCCGATGACCTTGCCCACATCGTCGACGCGGTCGGCGGTGACAGGGCGGATGTGTTCGGCACCAGCGGTGGCGCCGTCGCCGCGTTGGCCTTTGCCGCTCGGCATCCCGACAAGGCGGGCACCGTCATTGCCCACGAGCCGCCAGTCACCGAGCTGCTACCCGACGCCCGGCACGTGCGCACCGCGGTGGACGACATCGACGATGCCTACCGCGCGTACGGGTCAGGCGCGGCGTGGGGCAAGTTCGTCTCCCTCGTGATGCACGACGGACCAGTAACCGAGGCGGGAGTGCCGCCCGCCGCATGGCCGCCAGCTGGCTCAGACGCTGAAGAGACTCAGAATCAGGGCGGTGAGAATTCCGACGGCGTCGAAACTCCGCCAGAGGCCTCAGAAAAACGACAGGCCGACGATGAGCTGTTTTTCCTCCGCATGCTGAAGCCCTTCACCCGCTACCAACCGCCGGTTGAGGTGCTCAGCTCAGGTGGTCCGCGTGTCATCGTCGCTGTGGGCGCGACCTCCGGCAGCGAGATTGCGCAGCGCTCTGCCGAGGCTCTGGCCGAACGGCTCGGCACCCCATCCATCGTGTTCCCCGGCGACCATGGTGGATTCATGGGCGACCCGGCGGCGTTCGCGGGGACCGTCCGGCAGGTACTGACCGCGTCTCGCGATGGCATTCAGCTTGCGCGACAGATCACCACCGAGGGTCGTTAGCGGCTCCAGCTCAGCCGGGTCAAGAGCCTCCCTCGTAACGTCGCGAGCCACCCCACCTCGCTCGGCCTGGCAACTCGGGCGGAGCTGGCGAGGGCCAAGAATCTGGCCTAGTGCCCTCATGGATGCGGTGACCAGTCCGGGATCATAGGTTTGGCTCATGATGTCCGAGTCCGCACTATCACGTCATGCTGGACCCATCGTGCTTGTTGTCGGTGCGTACTTGGCCGTGAGCCACCTGGCACTGCTAGTCGTCTTCTTGAGCCACAGCGATCCAGCCGCAATGCTGGCTGATCCGATATTCCGCGTTTTGAATCTGGCCTATGCCGCGGCATTCTCCGGCTTGGCGATCGCCGCGTGCGCCGCGTACGACAAGCAATCGCGGGAGGCAGGCACGTTCGGTCTTGTGGCCCTCTGCGCCGCGATCGTCGGAACGGTCAATTTGGGCGCCAATATGTGGTTCGAGGGCTTCGCCGTCCCTTGGCTCGCCGACGTCGTACCCGAAGTCCTTACTGCGGAGAAGACGACGTTTTGGAAGGTCGGCTACCTCTCCAGTTACCTGCTGTTCGCGATCGGTTGGGTGCTCTTCGGGCTTGCCTCGCTGCGGGCCGGCGTCTTTCCGCGTCTCATCAGCCTGGCGATTGTGGCCGGAGGAATCATTGGTTTCCTGGCGGCAAGACCACCGTACGGCGTCGCGCTGGGACTGGCGCTGCTGAGCCTTGGGATCTGGATGGTAAGGCCCGGCACGCTCGCTGACACAACTTCGCAGCCGATCACGGCCTGATCGGGCTACGAAGCGAGTTGCCGCCGAGTATCTAGGTGATCATCCGTAAGCGGCAGGCAGCAGCAAGCCGTCGGTGTCCGCGATGACGACTACCGACGCGAGTTCAAGGGATGAGCGCGGCTGACGCGCCTACGCCTGACTCTCGTACTTGAAGGACAGCTGGATCTTCGTGCGATAGATGAGCTCGCCGCCGTCCCCGATGTGAATGTCCTGCTTGACGACCTCGGCGACCCGAATGTCCCGGACCGACTGGCGCGCTGTGCTGATCGCCTCAGCGGCAGCCTCCTCCCAGGAGGTGGTGCTTGTGCCGACGACGTCGATCACCCGGTAGACGCTCATAGTTGTCCTCCTCGTTGGATGTGCCGATCGACCCGATTCGGCACCGTGATGATCTCGCACACACGCGCCGAGAGCAACCACCGCGGGCGATCGAGGCGCGATTCGTCCAGTCATGATCGAATCTATCAGCGATGCCTTTGTCCACTCGTGTCAACTGCCTTTGCGCCCCGCGGTCTACCCCTAGCGTTGCGGACGTGGACTCCTCGACGGCTGCTCCGACCTTCACGCCGTACGGCGTCCTGCACTGGGCCATGCTGGTCGGGACCGTCATCGGCGCGGTGTTGCTGGTCCGGTTCGGGCGTCGACACCGCGGCACTCCCCAGGAGCAGCGGTTCACGCGGATCTTCGCCATCGTCCAGTTCGCAGTCACGTTTGGCTTCATGATTCTCTGGCTGATTCCGCCATTCTTCGACCTGCACCAGTCGCTCCCCTTACACCTATCCGATGTACTGCGAGTGGTCGCCGGCTTCGCCCTGTGGAGCCGGCGCCGTTGGGCGGTCGCGCTGACCTATTACTGGGGTCTGACCCTCAACCCGCAGGCGTTGCTCACTCCCGATCTGCTGCCCGACATCGCGCCGGTGCTGGAGATCACCTCCTACTGGGTGCAGCACGTACTGGTGATGTGGGCGGTGATTTACCTGACCTGGGGTCTGGGACTGCACCCGAACTGGCGCAGCTACCGGCTGACACTCCTGGTCACCGTGGGCTGGGCCGCGGTCGTCTTCCTGATCAACCGCGCCATCGGCACCAACTACGGTTACCTGAACGGCAAGCCGGGTGGGGCCTCGCTGCTGGACTTACTGGGCGCTTGGCCCTGGTACCTGCTGGTGGCCTTGGCCATCGCGGCCACTGTCTGGGCGTTGATCACTTGGCCTTGGACGCGGCGTACCCGAGCGCAGCACTGATCAGATCGCCTTAGCGCGGCATCCGGAGCGCAGACAAGGGCCCGGCACGGAGTGGGACAGTCCGCCAGTTGGCCAGAAACGTCCCGTTGGTCAGCGAGCAGGTGAGCCCGAGCCGGTGGGGCGTCTCAAGGAAGATCACTTCGGCTCTGAACGTGTCCTCGTCGGTCCAGCCGCCGCTGACGGCCAGCGGCACACCGGTGCTCCCGTGGTCGGTCTCGGTCAGATTGGTCCGCCAGCCTGCAAAGCCGACCGTTGCGCCAAAGGCAACATCGTCCTCGAGCAAGGTCAGCTGCCAGAACTCACCATCTTGGCGGAGCTGCACAGCGGTGAGGGTTGGCTGAGGCTCACACACTCCGCTCCTCGGCCGAAACGAGGCCTCGGCCCACGCGGCCACCGACGAGGCTGGGTTGCTCTTGGCCTGGAAGGCTGGCAGCAGTAGCCCGTCGAGACGCGCAGCCAGCTGATCGGCGGCAGGCGACGGCTCCACTGTCGTGGCCGTCATCGCAGGCAGCAGATGTGTCCAGACCGCATCCAAGATGCCCTGCATGTTCTCGGTCCCGGCTGTGGTGGCGATCACCGCGTCCTGCTCGGGGAGGACCACGCAGAATTGCCCGTACGCCCCGTCGCCGCGGTATCCATGTCTGGCCATCCAAAACTGGAACCCGTAACCCTGCCGCCAGTCTGGATTCGGTTCGTTCGGGTTTTTGACCTGAAGCCTGGTCGCCTCGGCGACCCACTCCTCCGCCAGCAGCCGTTGACCGTTCCAGATTCCGCGCTGGAGGTACAGCAACCCAAGCCGCGCGACCGCGTCAGTCGTGGCGTGGAGTCCGGTGTACCCCAGATCGCGACCGGCGACGTCCTGCTGCCAGCCGGCTTGATCGATGCCGAGCGGGTCGAGAAGACGGGGCCGGAGGTACTCGATCAAGGTCTGGCCGGTGAGCCGCTGGACGATTGCGGCCAGAGTGTAGGTGCAGGGCTGGTTGTAGGCGAACACGCTTCCCGGCGCCCGATCGGGCGGGATGAGCAGGAAGCCGCGTACCGGTTCGAGTGGATCGAGCGTCAAAGCCCGCTCGATGGTCTCCTCGAGATGTCCACTGGCCATCGCGGCCACATGGCGCACCAAGATCGACCGGCTGCGCCGGTTGGTGATCTCGGCATCGAGCTCAGGAAAGTAAGAGAGCACCGTCGCGTCGAGGTCGAGCAAACCTTCGGCGATGGCGAACGCCGCGGCGGTCGCGGTGAAGCTCTTGCTGAGGGAGTAGAGCAGATGCGGCTGCTCCGGCAAATATGGCGACCACCAGCCCTCGGCAACCACCTGACCATGCCGGATGATCATCAAGCTGTGCATCTCGATGTCCGGCGCAGACTCAAGTGTGTCGAGAAAGGCCAAGATCCCCGCCGGATCGACGCTCTGAGCCCCTGGCGAACTACGTGGTAGGGCACTGACACTCATGCTCGCGAGCCTAGAACGAGATCACCACCACTTCGCGGTGGCTAACTGCACGGCGCGTTAGTTGCAACCAACGCGCCGTGCCAGTAAAGGACGCGGAGTGGTGAGTGGCGGGCGCTGGGGCGTTCAGGATGCGAGTTCGCCGCTGTTGTCAGGAAGGGAGCTGGCCAGCGCGTCCAAGATCACGCCGAGTCCGAACTCGAACTCGTTCCCGAAGTCATAGCCGGGTTGCAAGACATACTCTGTCGCCATCTCGACGAGGTGGGGGTACGCATCGGCGGGAAACTGCTGCATCATCGGTTCGGCAACGTCGGCGACGGTCTCCGGACCCTCGAAGGGCAGGGAGACCTCCTGCAGAGCGAACCCGTAGCTGTAGCTGTCGAGCAGGGCGTACGCGTGCGCGGTCATCTCCACCGAGAAGCCGGCCGCCCGGAGCGTGCCGATGGTCGCGTCGTGGTGTCGCAGCGTTGCCGGACCGGGTGCCTTCCGCGACTCCATCAGTCCGATTGCCCAGGGGTGGCGTCGCAGCACAAGCCGGGCCGAGTTCGCTCGGCGAACGATCTCCGAGCGCCAGTCACCGTTCGCCGTCGGCAGCTCGATCTCACTGAAGACCAGATCGACGATGCCGTCGAGAATTTCTTCCTTGTTCGCGACGTGGTAGTAGAGCGCCATGGGCTTGACGCCGAGTTCCTGGGCGAGTGATCGCATCGTCAGCGATCCGATTCCATCGGCGTCGGCAATCGCTACTGCCGCGCGCAACACCCGGTCCCGACTGAGCGGGATGCGCTTGGAGGAAGTTGCGCTCGCTGGCTTCGGCATCTCGTTCCGGACACTAGCATGAATTATACTTTGTACGGTATTCTGCTGTACTTTGTAAGGCCAGAGCGACCACGCAGCCACTGTTTCGAGAGGAAGCCACCTGATGGAATCTGAACGCCAGGACGCGGCGATGAGCGGCGACGCGAACGATCCGGTGCCAGCGGAAGACCACATGCGAGCCATCGTGCAAGACGCGTACGGCTCCACCGACGTCTTTCGCCTTGCGCCGATCAGCATCCCTGAGATCGCGGACAACCAGGTCCTGGTACGCGTTCACGCGGCAGGTTTGGACCGAGGTACGTGGCATCTGATGGTGGGCCGGCCGTACCTGCTCCGCCTCGCCCTCGGATTCCGCAAGCCGAAGACCCCGGTGCCCGGACGCGATCTGGCTGGCACGGTCGTTGCGGTCGGCTCGGCCGTCACCAGATTCTCCCCAGGTGAGGAGGTGTACGGGACCGGCAACGGCTCGTTCGCGGAGTACGCCGGAGCCCCAGAAGATCAACTCGCGCGCAAGCCCCGCAACCTCTCCTTCGAGCAGGCCGCGGTAGTACCGGTATCAGGGCTCACCGCTCTGCAGGCTCTGACCGATGTCGGCCGCCTCCAGTCTGGGCAGCAAGTGTTGATCATCGGTGCGTCTGGCGGCGTCGGTAGCTATGCCGTACAGCTGGCCAAGGCTCTGGGAGCCGAAGTCACCGGCGTCAGCAGCACCGCCAAACTCGATCTTGTGCGATCCCTGGGTGCCGATCATGTCATCGACTACACCCGAGAGGACTTCGCCGATGGGACGCGCCGCTACGACCTCATCCTCGATATCGCTGGGAACCCCGCACTTTCCCGGCTGCGTCGCGCACTCGCACCCACAGGGACGGCCGTGATCGTCGGCGGCGAGCAGGGCGGCAGCTTGACGGGAGGAATTGATCGGGGGTTCCGCGCCGCAGCTCTGTCGCGGTTGGTACGGCAGCGGCTGACATTCTTCTTGGCGAAGGAGCGCGGCAGCGACCTGGAACGGCTCACGGAATTCATCGAGGCCGGAAAGGTGACGCCGAGTGTCGACCAGACCTTCTCGCTGAACCAGGTTCGCGAGGCGATGCGCCACCTCGAATCCGGCAACGCACGTGGAAAGATTGCCATCTCGGTCTGAGTGACCTGCAGACAGCGAGGACTAAACGCCCTGCCTCTAACCTGCGCTGGGGCCAGGCTCATTCGGCTGGCGTAGCCGGGGTTCCTTCGCGGGCACGGAGCATGTACGTGCCATCGATGAGAGTGCGATAGGACTCGGCGACGATGCTCTCCAGCACCGAGAGATCAATCTTGTCGAGATCCTTGATGTAGAGGCATCCGACGCCGGTTGTGTGCGGCCCCAGGCGCTCGAGCTGCGCCCCATATCGTCCAATACCGTCGACCAGATAGATCGTGGTGGCGGCCTTGCGCGGGGCGAAACTGGCGGCCGCGACATCCCCTTCGCGACCGGTCGGGTACTGGTAGTGGTACTGGCCGAAGCCAATGATGCTTCCCCACAATCGCGGCGGCTCTCCCGTGACGCGCGCCATAAGTTCTAGCAACTCTTCAGCGTCCCGTCGCCGCTTCTCTGGGGTGACCCCATCGAGATAGGTCCGGACTGAATCGCTTACCTCACTCATGTGTCACTCATTTCTGACAAGAAATGTTGCGGATAGAGCCATTGTCGTCATGAAATCGGCCGGTCGAGGCTGGTTAGAGAATGGCGCGCGTGCCGCCGATAAAGGTGATGGCAGGGGAAGGTACTCGAGCTGGTGTCAAGATCGAGGCGTGAGCGTTGAGGGGATCACACGGCCCAACTCAGTCGGCAATGCCGACCTCGCGGCCTTTCTCATAGCCACGGGTCTCATTGCCATTCATGTAGTTAGCGACAACTTCCTACAGCCCGAGCCGGGCACATCCGCCGCTGACCACCTGGTCAGTGGCCTGGTCCCCCTCGCCTGTCTGCTCGTGGCGGCGGTTGCTTACCCGCGCCTACGACCTGGCCTACGCGCGATTCTGTGTACGGTCGTTGGCCTCTTCGGGATCACTGCCGGCGTAGAAGGTTGGTACTACGCGATACAGGTTGGCCCTTCGAGGGATGACTACACCGGGATCATCGCCTCACTCGCAGGTCTTGCCCTCCTTGTCATCGCGGGCATCACACTATGGCGGAGCCGTCGATTGGACGACCCTCTGTGGCGCCGCTATCTGCGCAGAGGTTTGACCACAGTGGTCACGCTGATCGTGCTTCTCGAGGTGGCCTATCCGCTGGCCGTGGCGTACGAGGGCACGCATCTCGCGCGGCCAGCTCCTCCGGTCGCAGAGCTCGGTTTGCCCTACGAAGAGGTCGATATTCAGGCCAGCGATGGAGTCACGATCAAGGGCTGGTACGTGCCCTCGCAAAACCGAGCGGCCGTGATCACCTATCCCGGGCGGCAAAGCGCGCAGCGGCACGCCCAATTCCTGGCCCGCCAGGGCTACGGCGTGTTGCTCCTCGACCGCCGCGGCCAAGGCGGCAGTGAAGGTGATCCCAACTCCTATGGCTGGGACGAGCACCAGGACATTGCCGCAGCGATCGGGTACCTGCACGAACGGCCTGAGATCGATCCGAAACGCATTGGCGGCATGGGATTCTCCGTCGGCGGCGAGGTTCTGCTGGAGTCCGCTGCACGGGCGCTGGAGTTGAGAGCTGTCGTCTCCGAAGGCGCCGGGTTCCGCTCCATCCGCGAGTTCAGACACATCGCCCTATCCAGATGGTTCATCTTCCCGCTGGTCTCGTTCGCGACGCTCGGCACAGCTGTCTTCTCAAATGGCCTCCCACCACCGGATCTCGCTGACATCATCGGCCGGATCGCGCCGCGACCCGTTCTCCTGATCTACGCCGAGAACGGAATAGGCGGCGAAGAGCTCAACCAGGTGTTCGGCAAGGCAGCGGGAGGCACCGCCGAATCATGGCGAGTTCCGGGCAGCTCGCATCTCGGCGGCCTTGATGCCCAGCCTGAGGAGTACGAGCGACGTGTCATCGATTTCTTCGACCGGGCTCTGCTCGCCGCACCGCGATGACGCGAAGAATCTGCTGGAGGCTGTCATGTCCAAGATCACACTGATTGCCATCATTGTCCCGCTCATCTGGGTTGGCTGGCTGATCCTCACCGAGTGGGTACCCATGTTCCCGCTCAACGACCTCGAGGCAAGTACTGTCCGAGAACGCGCCACGACCGGCGCAATGAACTACACGGTCGGTCTAGTCATTGCCGGAGGTGTACTGATCGGTGAGCCGTGGTCGCTCGTCGTCGCCGTGGTGATCTCGGTCCTGGCGCTGGCCGGGCATCTCTGGAACTGGTGGTTGCCGTACTTCGGGATCAGCACGCAGGCACAACGCGACACCTACCAGCGTGAGTTCGCACGAACGTGGAAGATCCTGCCCACTGAGGGACACGATGTGGTCATTGATGTGCAACACATGGTTGTTGGCGTGATCACCGTCGTCATGGTGGGCACAACGCTTGCCGCGGCGCTGGCATGACGGCCGGCGCATCAGATAAATCCCTGATCGCGAGCGCCATGGATTGCAACCTCGTCCCTTTTGACGGAAAGTGGTCACGAGCAACGCGGATCTCCGTGGTTTTGGTGTTGTCGGCGACCACTTTCGGGAAGGCCGGCCGCGGCTTGCGATCACAGACGTGCAAACGAATCCTGTGAGCGGGGTTGATCGGTCACTGTCCGAGTACGGCGGCGCGCAGCAATGGCGAGTGCGAGGGCAATGGCGGCAAACACGATGTTGCCGGCCCAGCGGACTGGGTCGCCAGGGTCCACCAACGAGGTGAGTACGAACCCCAGCCATGCGTACGTCCCGAGCGCCGCCGCGACCAACGCGAGCTCGTGGCGTAGCCCCCACGACCGCTGCCGGGCGAACCAGGCCAACAGCGCGGCCAGCAGCGCCAACCAGATGATCCCGAACACGAAGCCTGTCCAACTCTCGGGCCGTATCTGGTAGACACCCAAGGCGACGAATACGCCCAGCCCCAAGGGCAGGGGCCGAGGTACCCAACCGGCTCTGACAGGCGGGGCGACCGGCCGAACAGCGAACGCCAGGCCGATCAAGATGAGCGCGACGGCGGCGGCACCGGCCACCTGACCAGGCGATGCCAAGAACCTTTCGGACCCGTAGATGAACCTGGCGATCACCAAGCAGCCGGCAACGTAGCCAGCCGCAGTCAGCGCAAGCCCAGTCCGGCCGAGCCACGGAGTACGTGCGCGGTTGGGAAACAGCAGTTCGACAAGCGCGATGGGTACTGCGATGCTCCACACGCTGTGCCCGACTACGAACGTCCAGGCGTACCAGGCGCTGATCCCGAGCGCCGGCACCGGCGTCACCGCCTGGAACTGCCAGCCTTCGAATGACGGATTGAACATCGACTGGTCGACGAGGCCGGCTTCGATCACCCCATACGCCGCACCGAGCAGAAGGATTGTCGGCCAGCCGCGGCCGGTCCTCCGAGCTACCTCCCGGATCAGCAGCGCACCGCACCCGTACAGCAGCGTCAAGATCAGAAGTGCCGGAAGCTGGCGTACGGAGATGTTGCCGAGCAGGAACTCCCCCACCCACGGGGCCAACAGGAGCAGCGCAAGCACTGGAGCGGCGCGCTTCATCGGTCGATCTCACCGATCTCGGCGTGACGCAGCACCCGCGCGATCATCTCCTTAGCCGTGGCCACGGCTGCGTCAATGTCACGGTCGGGCTCCGGGTACCCGCGACCGAGGAAGCTGTCGGTCATGGTCAGCACCCAACGCGCGGCCTCCTTGTCGGGAAGTCCCGGATCAGCGAGCCCGGCCTCCCGCAGTCGGCGGATGAGCCGCGCGATGTCACTGATCTGACGGCGGTCGTTCTCGGCCAGCCCGGCCGCAAACTCGGGATCACGGTGGGCCTGGGCGATCACCTCGACAAGCAGGCCGGCCATGATCGGCTCGGCCGCGTCCGCCGCAAGCTTGTCCACTATCGCCATCAGCGCCGCCCACGGATCCGGATCGGCCTCGGCCGCCGCGAACACCTCGTCCCATTCAGTCCTGTCGAGCTCCCAGATGCCGTAGAAGACCGCTTGCTTGGAAGGAAAGTAGTGAAACAGCGAACCGGTGCTAATGCCCGCCGCTTGACAGATATCGGCAGTCGTGGTCTCCGCAAATCCCTTGCTGGCAAACAGGACTACTGCGGACCCGATGATGTGGGTCCTACGCGCCTGATGTTTCTCAGGATCAACGGTGCGCATCGCTATCCCCCTCCCGGGCAGCCCTGGCTCGGCGGCGCCGGGTTTCCACCACGGCCACGCCGATCGCAATCAGCACCGGCAACCAGAACTTGGCGGTGCCGATGATCACCCGCAACCAAGAAGGCATTGCCAGGTCGGGAAGATCGAAATCGGGCAAGGGTATGTCCGGCCACGGAATATCTGGCCACGGGATGGATGGCAGGTCGATCGCCGGCAGCCGATCTCTGATCCAGTCCAGTACTGGCTGTAGCAGAAGCCGTACGAGCAACCCGAGACCGAGCAGTGCCGCGGCGACCTTGCCGACCGCGAGCACCAAGTGACGGGAGGCGTACAACTGCGGATGGTTGTGCGGAAAGATCAACAACCGGGCCGCGAATGACCCCGGCGGTGGGGAGAACGGGCGGCGCTCGGCGGTGACGAGACCAGCCAGTTCGGCAACGCCCTTCGGCAACCCGAGCGTCGCCTCATGGTCAGTCGGCGGGTCGTCGGAACCGTCGGGATCGGCGTCCGCATCGGTGGAATCCGAACGTGGGACGAGGAGCAGAGCGCGGCTCACGGTCCCGGGCAGCACGCTGAGCACCAGCACAGTCGGCCCCAGCGGTTCGCTGCCCATCCCATCCGACATTCCGGCGTCGGGCTTCACGGTCGAGCTGGCGGCAACCGGCAACGGTGCAAGGACACGGCCGAGACCAGATGCGTCGCCGACTTGATCTCCATCGACGAACAGCGCTACTTGGGTTCGCAGACCGTCGCGCTGAGCCGACAACTCCAGGAGCTGGCCCTCGTAGTCCAGCCGAAACCTATGAGCACTGGCAGTCACACAACCATTATTAGACCGAGCGCTCGGTTTATCAATCCTGCAAGCCGAGTTTGGGAGATGCGTTCGGGGCAGGCGTAGAAGTTGCCGTCGAGCGCACCAGATCGGCGCTGATGTCCCACAGCCGGGCAGCGACGACCTCGTCGTAGCTGCGTTTGGAGGACTCCTTGGGTTTGCTGTTGGCGAAGTAGCGACCTGTCACCCGTTCAAGTTGAGGAGCCGAGGCGACGTAGACGGAGGTGGCAGCGCCTTGGGCCGGGCTCTTCATGAGATGTCGCAGGAATGGGATGAGCATTCGCTGGACAGTGGCGGGGTCTTCGGCTCCAAATGATGTGCTTACCACTCCGGGGTGCAACGCGTTCGCCGTAACGACTGCTTGATCAAGGAGCGGCGTGGCCTGCAGCCTCCTGGCGAGCTCGTAGGTGAACAAGACGTTGGCGAGCTTGGATTGGTTGTAGGCCTTGCCGCCGGAGTAGCCCCGCTCGCCCTGGAGATCGTCGAAGTCGATGCGCCCCTGAGTATGCGCGTTGGAGGAAACCGTCACCACTCGGGCAGGGGAGCTGTGCGCCAGCCTGTCGAGGAGGAGGTCGGTGAGGAGGAATGGCGCAAGGTGGTTAAGGGCGAAGGTGCGTTCGAGACCGTCGGCGGTGACGTGCCGGGTGTTCCAGTACCCTCCGACGTTGTTGATCAGTACATCGATCCGGGGAAGGCGCTGAAGTACCTCCTCGGCCAGCCGGCGCACCTCAATCTGGGAGGACAGGTCGGCGACGAAGATGTCTACCGGCCCGCCGCTGGCGGCCTGGATCTCTCGGGCGGCTTTATCAGTACGCTCGCGATCTCGGCCGGTGATCGAAAGGTGTGCACCCATAGTGGCCAAGCCCAGGGCGGTCGCCTTGCCGATGCCACTGCTGCCTCCGGTGACCAGCACTGTCTTGCCCGCCATAGGCCTGCTCTGCATCTGTTGCATGTTGGGTGACCCTTCGGTTGGTCGGGGCTCGTATTGGCGCCTCAGGTGGTTGTGCTGACCACCGGGCGTGAGGTGACGGTGGACACGGTCCCATCGTTCGGCTCGGAAGGGACGGATGGTGCGTTGAAGCCCTTGGCGATCAGCCACACACCGATGAACAGTTCCCAAAGGCCGCCCGGGATGGCTTGAATCGAATTCAGATTGAAACCTAGGACTTGCAGTACAGACCCGGACAGAAGGATTGCGTACCCGATGAGGCCCCAAATGGCCAGGAGCCGCGGCACCAATTGGGCTCTGTAGAACATGGAGCAGAGGATCAAACCTGCGACCCCCACAGCGATCATGCCGAACTCGTAGGCATAAAGATTCGCCTCGGTGAACACAGCACTCAGGGCTTGGAGGTAGGAGGTGTCGGATGATCCTGCGTTCAGGTACTCGATACCTACCGGTATTTGAATAAGTATCAAGAGCGCCATGACGGCAATGAAGGTGGCGTCAATAATTCTGGCCCCGAAGTAGCCCAAGGCCGCGAGCTCACTGTGTCGCTTCAGTACCGGAAACATCAAGACGCCGTGGGCGGCGTCGCCAGCGACGGTGCTCAACCAGAGCACAGCGCCAATGGCCAGCATCATGGTGTTCGCGGCAACCGCCGAAAGGTGATCCGGCGCACCAAGAATGGATTGGATGAGTACGTTTCCCCCAATTCCGACCACCATTCCCGCGAGGTACAGCACCCCTATGACGCGTGCGGTCATCCTGAAGTTGTTACGGCTGAGTTGGTTTGGCACGGTTACTTGCGGCTGGTTCTGCATGGTCTGTCTCCTGAGTGTTGGCAAGGCGAGATCTGGTCCCGATGTTCGGTGAAACTGAAGGTTGGTCCGCGCCTCAGACGGCGATGACGATCTTTCCCCGGGCATGTCCCGCTTTCAGATAGCGGATGGCGTCGGGTACCTCACTCAGCGGATAAGTCTTGTCGATCACGGGCATGACTTTGCCGGTCTCGATGAGCTCCTTCAGGAATCGCAGGTCGGCTTGGTTCGGCTCGGAGGCAAGCGGCCGCAGACTCCGCACAAATCGGGACATCAGCATGGCTTTGATCCAACCCCTGCCGCCGACCCACCGATTGCCTTGTTCGCTGCCAACCGATACGAGCGTCCCTCCTGGGCGAAGGGCGTGCTGAACCTGCGCCAGCGAACGGTTCCCGCCCATGTCGAGGATCAGGTCATACCGCCGCTCGCCCTGGGTGAAGTCCTCTCGGCTGTAGTCGATGACATGATCAGCGCCGAGGGACCTAACCAGGTCGACCTTCGCAGTGCTGCATACACCGGTTACTTCGGCGCCGAATGACTTGGCAATCTGCACCGCGAACAATCCCACGCCTCCCGAAGCCCCGACGAGCAGAACCTGCGCACCGGACTTGATGCCACCCGCGTCGCGGAGTGCCTGAAGAGCGGCAACCGCGGATGTCGGTACGGCCGCCGCCTGCTCAAAGGTCAGATTCGCCGGTTTGGGGGCAAGCGTGTCCTCGGTCGTGGAGGTGTATTCCGCGAAGGAGCCCTCACAGGTGCCGAACACGTCCTCGCCTACCCGGAACCGAGTCACATGGGAGCCGATCGCCCCAACCGTGCCGGCAACATCCATACCGCGAACACGAATCTTGGGGGCGCGGAATCCGAAGCCCACTACGCGCAATAGGTATGGCAGGCCGGTCATCACATGCCAGTCACCGATATGGATGCTGGCCGCGCGGACGTGAACGAGTACGTCGTCTGCGCCAACCGCCGGCCGATCGACTTCCTCCAGACGCAGGACCTCGCCGGGATCCTCCCCATAGTTGTCTTGTACGACTGCCCGCATTGTCATGTGCGCGGACATTTGGCTGCTTGTGTCGGTATCTGTCGCCGTGGCGGGTGTTTGAGATTTCATGATCGCTTCCCTTATCTCCCTGATGGGCGCGATCGATTTACCGCACTTAGTACGAAGTTACAGTACAATGTACGAAAAGGCCATCGTCGGTGAGATGTCTCAAGCGGACAATGAGAGTTCGACCCAGCGTGTTCCTAGAAGTCGCCACCTAGCCAACCCGTCGAGGTTCCAGTTGCGGAAGTCCTCAGATTCAGGTCGCAGGCTCTGAAACCCCGCAAAACTTCACTCCAGCTGAACTCGCGTTCCTTGAGTCGCGCGTAGACCGCGTGAAGTCGCTGCGGCTGGAGTGAAGTTTCCAGGGTGGCCGCGGTCTCAGCCGAAGTGCCGAGCAAGAGCCATGACGTGCTGGCCAGTGATCTTCTGCGCCCGAGATCTGGACAGCTCGCGTAGGACGCGCTAAGTCTGAGGTCTCAAGAGCAAGGAGAAAGCCGTGATCATCCGCGTCTTCAGGCCGACGATCCACCCTGGAAAGGAGAGTGAGTTCGAGTCGTTTCTCCGGGAGGAGGCCATACCGCTGGTGTCGCGGCAGTCAGGGCTAGTTGCGCAGTATGTGGGGAAGCCCCGTGACTCGTCCTCAACTGAGTTCCTCTACGTCACGGTTTGGAACGACGTCGAGTCGATTCGGGCTTTCGCCGGCGAACGTTGGCAGGAGGCGGTGATCACTCCTGACGAGGAGCACCTCCTCAAAGACACGTGGATCGGGCATTACGAGACGATCGAGACAGGCTGAGAAAGCGCATTGACTGGGAGCACTGCCTTCTCTCGGCCGAGGTAGTCACGCCTTCGAATCGAGCTTCGACGTCACCCAGGTTCGCAGATAGGCGATCGGCGCAGCGCCCACCTGTTTGTCGATCACCTCGCCACGGCTAAGGAGTACCAGGGTCGGGATCGCTTGCACCTCGAACCGGTTACTCACAGCCGGAGACTCGTCGGCGTTCACCTTCACGAGCTTCAGCCGTCCGGCCAACTCACCAGCAAGTTGCTCCAGCGCCGGACTCACCATCCGGCACGGAACGCACCAGGGCGCCCACACATCCACGAGCACGGGGATGGTCGCGGCCTCCGCGACGGAGGCGAAGTCGGTGTCGGTTGCATTCACCACCCAGGACAGCGGCGTGTGGCACTTCCCGCAGCGGGGTATGCCACTCGCGACTGCTGGGACGCGATTCTTGGTCTGGCAGTTCGAGCACACCACCACCTGCCTGGTGGAGTTCTCCGCGTTCTCACTCATGCTGTCGCTCTCGTCTCCGGCGGCGCGTTAGCGATCCGAACCACGTCAGGTGGGCCGTACCGGGTGTGTACAGCCGACTTCATATCTGGACTGTACCGACGGTATCGGCCTGCATTAGCGCGGCGGACTGCTCGTCAGCGCGACCTTGAGATCAGGCAGTGCCGATGAATTTCGAACCCCATCCGAGTCGAACCCAGCATGAGTGACGAGACGCAGAAGCTAGACCTGCCGCCGGTCGTCTCCGCGGGGGAGTGGTTGACGGCTCGCAAGGAGTTGCTCGCTCGAGAGAAGGCGTTGACCAAGGCTCGCGACGAACTCAATTCCGCCAGGCGGCAGCTGCCGATGGTTGAGGTGACCAAGGGCTATGAGTTCCAGAGCGAGGACGGGCCAGTCCGCTTGATCGACTTGTTCGAGGGACGAGATCAGCTGATCGTGCACCATTTCATGTGGACCTACGACATCGACGACGACGGCACGGAGCACCCTCGAGACGAAGGCTGCCCCAGCTGCTCGGCGACTGCCGACGACATCGGCAACCTGACCGGTCTCTGGGTCCGCGGAGCCACCCTGGCGGCTGTGTCGCGGGCGCCGATCGACAAGATCACCGCCTTCAAGCGTCGAATGGGCTGGACGTTCCCCTGGTACGGCTCAGAGGGCAGCGATTTCAACTACGACTTCCACGTCACCGTCGACGACCGAGTCGCACCTGTGCTGCTGAACTACCGGAACGAGACCGAGCTCGCCGAGCAAGGCCGGCCCTGGTCGGCGAAGATGCGCGGTGACTGGCCGGGGGTCAGCGCCTTTCTGCGCCAGGGCGACCGCGTCTTTCACACGTACTCGGCCTTTGCTCGCGGCATCGAACAACCAAGCGGTGTCTCCACTTACCTTGATCTGACTGTGCTCGGTCGACAAGAGCCCTGGGAGCGGCCGCAGGGTCGGATCACCGGCCGCGGCGCCGGCGCCGGCAATGCTGGACTCAAGTTCCATGACCAGTACACCGCCCGGGAACTGGGCTCCAACGACGGGACTGCCGACTAACGCCGCGCAGCGGTCGAGGACGGCGACTCCTTGACTGTGTGCAAGTCTGAAACGGTGCGTGTCGGTGCTTCCCACCCAGCTGGATCAACGTGGCAACTGCCCGCTGCGCTTCGTCGGGTGCTACTGCTCGTTCCACCACTGGTGCTCGCGGGTTTGGAGATCGCCCATCCCCAGCCTGAGATGACCGTGCAGGCCATCATGGACGCATCCACCTGGTTCGCGACCTTCCATGTGATCCAGCTGGCGTTGATCGGCTTAGTGGCCATGTCTGTGCTGCTGCTGGCAGACAACTATGGGCGTGCGACTGCATGGCCCACTCGCATTGGAATCGGCATGTTCCTGGTCTTCTTCAGCGCGTACGACACGCTTGCCGGGATCGGTACCGGACTGGCGATGCGGAGCGCAAGAGACCTACCGGCAACGCAGCAAGAAGGTGTCTTCATTGTCGTCAAAGACTGGCCTGGTCTGGCTGCGCCGTTCGCACTTAGCATCCTCGGCACAGGTGGGTGGGTAGTTGCGGTCGGTGCGCTTGCGCTAGCCGCTCGCCGCCAGGGAGCTCCGCGACGCGAGTGGCTGATGTTGGTGCTTGCCGCCGTTTTCTTGATGGCCGGGCATCCGTTCCCAGGGGGAACTCTTGCTTTTGGATCCTTCTTCGTGGCAGCCCTGTGCAATGAATTGAGGTCCAATGGTGACCTTCAGTCAGCACCCGACTAGGAGGAGTCCGCGCAGCCAACCATCTATTGACAATCGATGGAAGATAAGCGATAGTCGATGCATGGTCATTGAGCATCGAGTGGTAGCTCTACTCAGAGTCTTCCTCCTGTTGCTGTTCGGGGTCTTGGTCGTGTTCCAGGTGATGTCGCTGCCCGGGCAGTTCGCGCACATGGCCCGGGAGGACCCGGAGCATGCCTACCTGAGGTGGCCGGCGACTGCCGTGACGGTGTTCTGGGTGCTGTGCATCCAGGTGGTGATCGTGTCCACCTGGAAGCTGCTCACCTTGGTCAAGAACGACCGCATCTTCAGTGACGCCGCCATGGGGTGGGTGAATGCGATCATCGGGGCCATCCTTGCCGCGTGGGTGGTGCTCGTCGGCGTGTTTCTCTACGTCGGCTTCAACGCGGATGATCCTGGCCTGCCGCTCCTGCTGTTCTTGATGTTGACAGGTGTCACTCTGCTGGGGTTGTTAATGGTGGTGATGCGCGCGCTGTTGCGGCAAGCCTCCACACTGCGGACCGACATGGAAGCGGTTATCTGATGCCGATTGTGGTCCGCATCGACGTCGAGCTGGCCAAACGCAAAATGAGCGTCGGTGAATTCTCCGAGCGTGTCGGGCTCACGCCGGCGAACGTGGCGGTGCTGAAGAACGGTCGAGCCAAAGCTGTTCGTTTCAGCACCCTGGAGGCCATGTGCCGAGTGCTCGACTGCCAGCCCGGTGACCTGCTCGAGTGGGTCGACGAATGAGCCACCACAGCCCCGCCTATCGAGGATCCGACCTTGCATCTATCGACCCGAGATCGGCGAGCACGTAGGTCGGGCTCACTCCTGCGACGGCAGCTCAACTCACCGTCTTGGCTCCAGGATCACGACCGCGGTCTCAGAAGAACGCAGAGCCGCATAGCCGTCTAGTTTTGGCTCCACGTCACGCCACATGGCCCACAGCCGGGACCGCTCCGCTCCGGCTGCTGCGCGTGCTTTGACCAAACGCGGTCCGTCGGCGAGGTCGACTCTGGCGTTCGGATGCGACTGGAGGTTAAGCCACCAGGCGGGCTCACCGTCTGCCCAACCGTTCATCGCCATGGTGACGAGATTCGGACCGTCTTCAAGGTAGCCGAGGATGACGCTGCGCTCTTGCTGAGTCCGGCGCCCGATCGTCGTCAGGCGCAAGGTTCCCCAGCGGTTGAACCTTGCCCGCCATAGTCCGATTCGTCCCCCGGTGACGCGGTACAAGGCCCGGTGCGTGTACCAGGCGAGGCGGACGAACCAGCGGGGAGGAATCCGCGGCACTTGCTCGCGTACGTGCGACACTGGCGACCCCCTCTAGTACTTCGCCGTGATGCGCTCGTCCACGCGCTGGCACGGCAAGAAGATGCGCGAGAAACCGCCGTCTCCGTGAGAGATCGTCCGCCGAGATGGCGCTAGCTCGCTGCTCGTGGCCTGATCTTTGTCGGTTCCCAGGTTCCGGGCGTAACGCGGGTGCGCGCCTCCGGAGATCTGCAGGCGGATGCGGGTTCCGGGGGTGAAGCGATGAGCCATTGCCTCGAGCCGAAGCAAGATCGTCCCGCTGGACTTGTCCGGTTCGAGCCTTTGGAATGCATCGCTCACATTGATGGAACTCCCGCTCTTTCTGACTTCACACAAGCGGACAAAGAGGTCGGCATGCGGATTGTCAGTGCGGTGCACGAGTTCCAGGACCGGGTTCCCGATCACCTCCAGCGATTCGTTCAGCGGCAGGCTGGTAAACGTCAGCACATCGTCTCGCTCCTCGAGCTTCCGGTTGTCGCGGTAACCGCCTAGTGCCGGGTTGATCACCCGGCCGCCGACGGCCGGAGTGGGATCCGCCGGATCGTAGGTGAAGTTCGATGGATCGGCGGTCGAGGTCGGCTGGGTATCACCGAGCTCACCCTCGGGCTGCAGGTACAGCACGTGCTCGGTGGATGCCGGAGGCCATTTGGGCATCCATCGCCACTCCTTGGCCCCTGCGACGAAGATGTGGACCGGGTTCGGCCGACGCCGGCGACCGGTTCCGGCGAGATGTTCTGCCAGCCAGTCAAGAGTTTCCTCCATGACGACTCCGGCGCCTTTGGTCACAACGTCGACATGCGTCCACGGGCCGATGGTTAGACCGACATCGACGCCGCGGCTCCGCAGACGCTCGTACTGTTCGATCATCTGATCAGGGAACCGGTCCTGCCAGCCCTCATGCAACAAGACGGGGACAATAACCCGATCGAGCGCCTGACCCAGCCGCATAGGTCGCCACACGGGGTCCTCGGCATCCGTGGACGTGAGCCACTCGCGGTACGGCATGCTGCTGCCCGCGAGAACCGTTTCTTGGGCACGGACCAGAGGAAGCTCCTCGAACCCCGGCTTCAAGCGTCGGACGCCCGTCACGAGGCGCAGGGTTCCCCCGACCAAACCAGCTTCCGGGTGCCCGAAGCCGTCCATAAGGCCCAGAATCTGTTCGAGTGAAAAGGCTCCGGTGCCGTGTGCCACCCAGTGGTTGTCGTGCGCGGAAATGGCGATCACCGCCGCGACCAGCTCCGGCGGCGGATCCATCATCAAGGCCCAAGCCGTATACCCCAAATAAGAGGCTCCGCACAGCGCGAATCGTCCGTCGAACCAGGCTTGCGTTCGCAGCCACGCGACGGTGTCGGCTCCATCATCGATGTCTGACCTGAATGGTTCGAAATCCCCACCAGAGCCGGACGTGCCGCGGCAACTCTGGTTGACAACGAGGTAACCGTGAGTCGCGTAGTAGCGCGCGGTGAGGAGGGTGATCAAGCCAGCGCGGCCGTAAATAGTGCGGATGAGGAGTGTCCCCAGCGACTTTCCCACGGGCCTGTAGATGTCGGTGAGAAGCTTCACACCGTCGCGCATGGGGACTCGCACATCCGGGGTCAGGGTGTAATCGTGGCGACCCGGCGGCATCTTGAAAATGCGGGCAGTCGCAGCGTCGAGCGCCCGTCGGCGACGCGTCCGCGCCAGGGGAGTCAAACTTTCTCCGTTGGTTGACATGTGGTGAGTCTCGCTCAGGCTGGCGCAACATGGCTGGCTAGGCGGACGAGGGTGTCCGTCCATCCCGACTTGTGCAATTCGCGTCGCGCCTCAGTCGCGAAGGGGCCGTGCGTGAGTGCGACCTCGGTTGCGCCGTCTCGCTCGCGCAGTGCAAGGCGCGCCACGTTCTCGCGGTCGTCGGGGTCAGGCGGTTCCCAGCGGAAGGTGTAGGCAAGGCGAGACGGTGGCTCGATCTCGACGTACTTCCCGGTCAGGTGGAAGAGCTCGCCGTCGGGCGGCTGCATCGCGATCCGATAGGCGCCGCCCACTCTCAGGTCGAGGGTCACCTCGGGACAGGTGAACCCCTGTGGCCCCCACCACTTGGCGACCTGCTCCGGATCGGTCATCGCCTCGAACACGCGCGCCGGCGGGGCCTGGACCATGCCGAAGAGCCTGACGATCAGTTGGGCGGCCACAGGAGCGTCTCCGTATTCAACGACCGAGCGCGCGGTGTTTCTTCTCGATCCGACGCTGGTCGAAGCGATTCGCCGGCCGCACCTTGAAACTGCCCATGCCGAGCGCGCCGTAGATCACCAGCAGCGGCTTGCCGGGGGCCGGCTCCCGGGGAGCGTTTACCGACTTCGAGCCCAATGACTTGGAGAGCCGATCCGCGTCCACGGCCCAGCCTTCCGGCAGCACGAGCACGATCGACCCGGCTCCGCCGATCACCTCGACCTCGATCAGCTTGGCCGCCGGCGTGGCCTCCAGACAGTTGAGCTTCACCGAACCCAATCCCTGGTTGATCAACATGAACGGTGGCACCGTCCACACCCCTCCACGCTTCTCGCTGCCCATGCCACCGTCGAGCCGGAGTGGATCCTCGCGGGAGTAACCGGCGGACGGCGGACGCTGGGCCTGCGGCCGGGCGCTGCTCAGCGCATGCGAGGGCAGTTCGACAGACAGATCGGCAACCAGTGGATCCAGATCGGCGTACGTCTTGGCTTGCAGAGCGGCCTCCAACCGGTCGTCCAGTTCGGCCATGCTCAGGCGACCGTCCCCAGCCGCCTCCTGGAGCACCTCGGCAACTGCGTCCCGCTCGCGGTGCCCGACCCGAATAGTGGCTGCCGGGGGAAGATCCTGAGCCATGCCCAGACTTTACCGAAGAGGGCACAGTCGCCTTCTCAAAAGTGGGCAGCGGCGCAAGCCGTAGGTGATGACGGCTGCTGACCGCAGCGCGGCCACCCAGCCACCTGACGTCGGTGGTGTTAGGTTCGGCGGATACCGACTCTCTTGGCCTGATGCGCGACAGGAGGCCCTTGTCGATCCCAGTCCGGCTCGTCGTCGCCAGCACGCTGATGCTGTTCTTAGAGCTGTCGCTGATTCGGTGGTCGGGCGCCCAGGTCGTTCATCTGAGCTACTTCAGCAACTTCATCCTGCTGGGCTCGTTCCTGGGCATCGGCCTCGGCTTCCTGCGGGCCAACCGATCACAACGTAGGCAGCCGTTCTATTCAATGGTGGCACTGCTGGCCTACGTGGGCTTCCTGTCCACCTTCCCGGTAGCGGTCAATCGCGACCAGGAGTCGGTGATCTATTTCACCACCCTGAGCACCTCCGGACCGCCGATCTGGGTGACCCTGCCGCTGATCTTCCTCGCGGTGGCCGCCATCATGGCTGGCCCAGGCGAGCTGGTGGCCGACTGCTTCTCCCAACTGCCCCGACTAGACGCCTACCGCTTCGACCTGATCGGCTCGTTGATCGGCATCGTCGCCTTCACGATCTGCGCGTTCACCGGCGCCCCGCCCCTTGTCTGGTTCCTGCTGGTGGCCACGCTGTTCGTCGTGCTGTTCGCCGGCGCTGGTCGGGTCGTGACGATCACGTTGCTGGCTGCCACGGTGGCGATGTTCGCCTACCCGTTAGCCAATGCGACCGGAGTCTTCTGGTCGCCCTACTACCGGGTGACCACCTTCGCCCAGTCCGACGGCAACAACGGGACCCAGTGGCAGATCTATGTCAACGGGATCCCACACCAGAGACTGACCACGGCAGCGACCCGGCTGAAGCAGGAACCGTTCTATGACGAGCCCTATCAGCGGGTCACCAAGCCACCTGAGCAAGTGCTGATCGTCGGCGCGGGTACCGGCACCGATGTGTCGATCGCCCTGTCCCACGAGGTTAGGCAGGTCGACGCAGTGGAGATAGACCCGCGGCTGCTGCGCTTCGGGAAAGAACACAACCCGGACCGCGCGTACGACGATCCTCGGGTGACCACCTACGTCAACGACGGCCGCGCGTTCCTGGAGCGGACGGACAAGAAGTACGACCTGATCTTGTTCGCTTTGCCGGACTCACTGACCTTGGTTTCTGGGGCGAGCGCTCTGCGACTGGAGAGCTACCTATTCACCGAGGAGGCGATCCAGTCCGCCCGCGAGCACCTCGCCCCGGGCGGGGCGTTCTCCATGTACAACTTCTACCGCGAGCAGTGGCTCGTGGACAGGTTGGGCAACACGCTGGCCAGCACTTTCGGCCACTCGCCGTGCCTACTGTCCAGCCCGCAAGTGATTTCGCTAGCCGTGTTCACGGTTGGCGCGACGCCGGCCGACCAGCGATGCGAGACGACCTGGGCTCCGACCGGAACGCCGCCCAAGCCGTCCACTGACGACCGGCCGTTCCTTTACGTCGCAGAAGACACCGGATTCTTGGGCATCCCGACGATCTATCTGGCTGCGATCGGCTTGATCATGTTATTCAGCGTGCTGGCCATCGGTCTAGCCGGCGGGGTAAGTCAGGCCCGAACGATGTGGCAATACCGCGATCTGTTCCTGCTGGGAGTTGCCTTCCTGTTGCTGGAGACCAAGAACGTCACGGGGTTCGCGCTCTACTTCGGCACCACGTGGCTGGTGAATGCGCTGGTCTTCGCCGGCGTGCTGGTCGCCGTGCTCGCGGCGATCGAGATCACCCGACGCTTCCATACCCCGCCGTTGCGGATCATGTACGTCGTTCTGTTCGGCAGCCTGGCCCTGGCCTGGCTGGTGCCGGCCTCCTGGGTGCTCTCGCTGCCCTTGCCCGTGCGGCTGGTGGTGGCGACCTTGCTGGCCTTCCTGCCGATCATGGCGGCGAACATCATCTTCGCCAAGCGCTTCGAGTCGAGCGCCCATCCAGTGACTGCATTCGGCATCAACCTGCTGGGCGCGATGATCGGTGGCTGCCTGGAGTACGTGGCCCTGGCCACCGGCTACCGCTGGCTCTTGGTCATTTGCGCGTGCCTCTATCTGGCGGCGTACCTGATGACACCGCGCGAGTCAGATCGTCGGATGGCGTTGGGAAGCCCCGGCGGACACGATGTCTTGACGGGCTCGCCCTAGGACCCCAAAGATCAGGGGTTCGATCCGCTAAACGTGACCGCCGGGTAGCCCTGCGTCTCTACCCGCACCCGGAGGTAGCGAGTCTGGAACAGCTCTGTCGTGTCCTGCACTCGGAACGTCTTGCTGATCGCGCCTTTCGCCCCGGAGGCGATCACCGTGGTACCACTGGCCACCGCGGGCGGGACCAGCTCCTCGCCCCGGTCGCCGCGATATGCCAGGCTCATCGCGACGTCGCTGGAACCGATTGCCGTGCCGGCACTCTCGACCAAGATCGACACGGTGACCTCGTTGCCGGGGATCTTCGGCGGTCCCTTGGCTCGATCGTTGTCCACCTCCGACATCTTGAAGTCGCGGAGCTCGTAACGGGTGCCGTCGGGGAAGACCGCCCGCTGGTGCAGCGTCAGGTTGGTTTGCCCGACCTCGGCGGCGCAGCCGCACAGCAGAATGAGTCCGGCGATCCCTACCGCGACTCGTCTCACGGTTAGGAGCGTAGTGCGCACCCGGAGTGACTGCACGACAGAGTTGGCACCCGTCTCGGGACATCGTTGGCACTCATCAACAGAGTCGGCTCATTGACCGGTGAGGCCGTGTTGCTCGTTCAGCGCGTCGGTGTAGATGCCCGTAACCGCTCCCCCATTCTTGATGCGTGTCAATTGGGTGCTGCGGGCGCCGGCGACGTCTACGGTGCTGAAGGCACCGCCGGCGTAGATGAAGCCGTGGCTATTGCCGGTGGCGTCGCTATAAAGGCCGGCGATCTCCCCCGTGTCGTTGATGCCGAACGCGGTCGTGCTGGTCGCTAGCGGAAAGTTGATCGGTGTAAACACGCCAGCCTGGAGCAGAAAGCCGTGGGTTCCCGTTGCGTCCGAGAATCCTCCGACGATGTCGCCAGCGGCGCTGATTCCGGCGGCCGCCGTCCTGGTGGCCCCAGGAAAGTCGATCGTTGTGAAGGTGCCGCCGCTGCTGATGAATCCGTGCTCGTCATTGGCGGCGTCGAAGTAGGAGCCCACCAGCTGTCCGGCATCGTTGATGCCGATGACCTGAGTCCCGCTGGCGCCAGGGAAGTCCACGTTGCTGAAGGTGCCGCCATCGTTCGCAAAGCCGTGCAGCACACTGGCCAGGTCAAAGTACACCCCAACGATCAGACCAGCCCCATTGATTCCCGTAGCGACGCTAAAGGCCGAGCCCGGAACGGTGAGAATCTGGTAAACCCCGCCCCCAAAAGTGAAGGCGGTCGTCCTGTCGATGCTTGGATCGAAATCGAACGCGCCGACCGCGGAAGTGCCATCACTGTCGAGAACCAAAGACCGCGCCGCGCCCGGATAGTCCACGCTCGCGAACGCGTAGACCTGCGCTACAGCCAACCCTCGAGCCACGGCGTCCTCTACGGGGAACGCGGCGACCTCTAGCCCAAGAGTGGGTCGAAGATCAAGTAGACCTTGCAGGACCGGCCGTCCCGGTCGATAGGGCTGTGGCGCTGCTGCCTGTTCCATGTCGAGCCCCTTTGAACCTCATGAGATGCCTGCCAATTCCTCAACAGTCTGGCAGCGGCGCAGTCGCGCATCGAGGGAGGTAGTGGCAGTACCCGGACCGCCGGCGGCGTACGCACCGTGTTGAACGCCCCAAGCTCGCGTTTGGCGCGCATTGGAGGCTAATGACTGGCGAGTCTGCAACAAGCGCGTGATTCGTACGCCGTGCGGCACGTAGGCCGCACACGCTCGGTACGTTTCGCGCCGGAAGGAGCTCATGGCACGCATCCTCATCACCGGCTCGGCCGACGGCCTCGGCCGTGCCTCCGCTCAAACTCTGCTTGAGGCGGGGCACCAGGTCGTTGTCCACACCCGCAACCGCGACCGGCTCGCGGCCGTGCGAGATCTGCTAGACCAGGGCGCGGAGGCCGCCGTCGGAGACCTCGCCGATGTGGAGCAGACGCGCGAGGTCGCCGAGCAGGCCAACGCGCTGGGCCGGATGGACGCCGTGATCCACAACGCCGGGGTCTACACCGGATTCCAGATCCTGCCCATCAACGTCATCGCTCCCTTCCTGCTCACAGCACGCATGCAGCGCCCCGCGCGGCTGATCTACCTCAGCAGCGGCATGCACCGCGGCGGCCGAGCCGTCGTCGACGGCAGGGACTGGAGCGGACGCCACGCGGCAGGCTCCTACTCGGACAGCAAGCTCTTCGTCACCACGCTCGCCGCCGCCGTCGCCCGGATCTGGCCCGACGTGCTCAGCAACTCCGTCGACCCGGGCTGGGTGCCGACCAGGATGGGCGGGCCCGGCGCTCCCGACGACCTGCGACTCGGCCACCTGACCCAGGAATGGCTCGCCACCAGTGACGACCCCGAAGCACGCACCAGCGGTGGCTACTGGCACCATCAGCGACTCCGGACGCCTCACCCCGCCGTCCACGACGAGCACTTCCAAGACGCCCTCCTGGACGCACTCGCACGGCACACGGGCGTGCCGCTCACATAAGCCGCGAACGCATCGCCGTCGCCGACCAGACTGTCATCACCCCAGCTAGCCGACAACCCCACCGCGGTCCACTCACGGCAGTTCAGCAGGCCCTTTCCGGAGGCGAACCCTCGGCGGCGGAACGGTGCTGTTCGTCAACGATGGCAGCGCCGCCAGACCCATGCACAGCGGGCGAGGCAGCCTTCACGTCTTCGCTGAGGCCATGGACGGTTCACGGGCAATCACGACGTCGCCGCGGCCCATCCCAGTGACCCCTCACACCACCCGACACGATGAGAGGATGAACGCGGGCCTTGACACCCATCACGCTGGGGACTTGCCCTGAGTAACCGGTCCACCCGATAACGCCCAGATAGCAAACAGATCTTCGCTCTCCAGCAGAAGGTCAAGAGTCTCGCTCTGACCTTGGAGAATGAATGTCTGACACTTTGATCGAGCTCAGCCGTTTCGGCCATGACGAGGCCTGGCGGCTGGGCAGTGCCCTGGTCGAACGGTGCCGCGCCGAAGGCTTGGCCGTGACGATAACTATCCGGCTCGGCGAACAACGGGTCTTCCACGCAGCTCTGCCCGGCACAAGTCCCGACAACGACAGTTGGGCTGACCGGAAGGCACGCGTCGTCGCCCGGTTCGGCCTGTCCTCGCTTGAGGTTTTTGAACGCCACGTACGAGACAATCCCGACTTCTTCCGCCTCTTCGCCTTATCTCCGCATGACTACGCGCCTTTCGGAGGAGCAATACCGGTCCACGTACGCGGTGCCTTGGTGGGCATCCTTGCGGTGTCCGGCTTGGAGTCAGAGGATGACCACGCGCTCGCCATCGACGCTCTGCGCGCCGAGGCTATACGGCAGACGGCCTAGGAAGCAGGAACCGCCTGCTGCCCTCACAAAAGGACATGTCGTGACCTATCGAACGCTTGAACCCGGCCAGCGGGCCCAGCTGTGGATCGGCGGGCCAGACCTCGTCGAAGCCGAGCTGCTCCTGGAGACCTCCGAAATGCTGATCGAAGCACCCAACTGGTCACCGGACGGCGGCTCGTTGTTTGTCAATGGCAACGGGCAGCTGTGGCGCGTCGAGCTCGGGCGGCCTCGACCGGTGCTGAGCCCGGTTAGCTTCACCGGTCTGCCCGACATCAACAACGACCATGTGCTCAGCCCCGACGGCCGCCACATCTACCTCTCCGCCATGGACGGCCACATCTACCGCGGGGCCATCGGCGGCGGCGATGTCGAGCGGGTCACCAGTGAGGATGACATCTGGCACTTCCTGCACGGCGTGTCTCGGGACGGCTCACGCTTGGCCTACGTCAGGATCGCCGATTTCGCTGACCCGGGCCGTCTCGCGCTGATGGTGCCACATGGCCCCTCGGTCGTCATTGACACCGGCGATGGTCACCTGGACGGACCGGAATGGTCTCCCGATGGCCTCTGGATCTACTTCAACACCGAGAGCTTCACCTCCGCCCCCGGGCACGCGCAGCTGGCACGCATCCCCGACGGCAGCGGCCCGATGGAACGCCTCGTGACCAGCGAGACCGTCGACTGGTTCCCACACCTGTCACCGGACGGCCGATTAGCCACCTATATCGCCTTTCCGCCAGGCACACTCGGCCACCCGCCCAATCTGAATGTCGAGGTTCAGGTCGTGTCCACCGCCGCGTGGTCGAGCCCTATTCGGACCTACCCGCTGTTCGGTGGCCAAGGGACAATCAACGTCAACAGCTGGAGTCCCGATAGCAGCCGGTTCGCTTTCGTCACCTACCCAATGGCCTGACCTGGTCAGCCTTACCAGGCGTACGCCTGCAGGGCCTTCCCTCAGCGTCGCGCCGTTTGATCGGCGTCTTCCTCATCGGCTCGCGCCACTACATCGCCAACATCGCCGCCGGTGCGCTGAAGGGCTGAGCCTGGGAACGAACTTCCTCCGCTCTGCTCGAGCACGACCTTGGCTTCGCGTTCAGCCGCGGACAGTTCTGCGGCCGGCATCTCGTGGAAGGCCAGAAACGGGCGGCCGCCGCTCGGATGGTCCGAGGCGTTGCTGACGCCGAATGGCTGCTGGAATGGCTCCCATAGTTGCGCGCAGCTCAGTCATTACTTCGTCGGTGGTCGGGTCTTGTGGCCGCAGTCTCGCAGGGCGGCGTCGTACACTCAGCGCGTGCCCGGCCTGCAGCACACCGTCACCATCGCGGCCCCGCCCGAGCGGGTCTGGGCGGTGGTCGTCGACGTCGAGGGCTGGCCCGAGCGCATCCCGACGGTCGACGCCGTGGAGCGTCTCGACGCCGGACCGCTGACCGTCGGCTCCCGAACCCGGTTGCAGCAGCCCCGGCTGCCCACAGCGGTGTGGACGGTCACCGAGCTGGCCGACGGGTCGTCGTACACCTGGGAGTCAAGCTCGCCCGGCGTCACCGTCACCGCCGCGCACGTCGTCGATCTGCACCCCGACGGGAGCCGGCTCACCCTCGCCCTGACCGTGTCCGGTCCGCTGTCGGGGATCGGCTGGCTGCTGTCGCGCTCGCTGACCAAGCGATACGTCGAGACGGAGGCCGCCTCGATCAAGAGGGCCGCCGAGACCTCGAACACGTAGACATGGGTCCCGGGTGGTGTAGACCTGCCCGGCCCGCGTTGCTGTCACGTTGCTGTCCGATGAACAGCTCGCGTTCGCGCCTATTCCTCGCAGGCCGAGATGTAGTCCTGCATGACGCTCTCCACCGACGCCAAGGCGAGAGCGCGCGCGGTCGGGGCGAGGTGCCCGTTGCGAACGGCTTCATAGCGCGCCCCTAAATACTGGCCGATCAAGGTCTCCGGCAGCTCGGTGTCTCCTAGAACCTCGAACAGGAGTTCCACCGCCGCGTCAGCCTCGCCCTGAGGCCAGTAGTAGCGCATGCGGTCGCTGTACGAAAAGTGCCGCTGTAGTGCGAGCTCGGCATCACTGCCCTCGTAGTACTTGGCCCAGTTTTCCGGCGCGGCCAGCATGATCCGTTCCATCGAGGCGCGCAGGGTCTCCTCCCGCCTGCCGGGAAACAGCTCCTCGGCGATGCCGTCGAGGCCGTATAGGGCTTCACGAAGGGCGAAGGTCAGGCCTGGCCCCACCTTGAGGATGGCAAAGCCATCCTGCACAAGGTCGGTCAGATTGGCACGGGTCTGGTAGTCGGTGGAATGCGCTTCGAAGACCAGGCCTGGCATGTCCTTCAGCGTGGAGCTCAGGGCACGAGCCTTGCTGCTGTTGTAGTCGACAACATTATGGCTGCCGAACTCCACACCCGGCTGGACGACGGCGGCGATGACTCGGGTGAAGGCGTCTGACTCTCCCGCCTTCGCAAAGGCCGTTTCGTGAATCTGGACAGTCCTGCGGGCATCCTCCGGGGTGGTCAGCTCGAGTTCGTCGAGTGCATGCATGGCTCCGCCCGGGATCGGGACCTCGGTGCCGATGACATAGACCGGCTTAGTGATGTCTCCATCCGGCAGAGCGGATTCTGCCGCGGCGGCCAGGCGCGCGGCGCGGGAAGCGGTCTCGTCGTCCTTCAGCGCCACGGGCTCCCCCTGGCAGCCCATGGAGCAGTCGAGGTGCAGCTTGGTGAATCCCGCGGCCGCGAAGGCGCTGATCATCACCTCGGCCTTCTGCATCGCCTCCTCGGCTGGAAGGCTCTTCCAAGGGTTGGGGCCGAGATGGTCGCCGGCGAGGATGATGCGCTCAGTGGGGAAGCCGTTCTCGGCGGCGATCCGTTCGACGAAGTCGCGGAAGTCCTTCGGGGTCATGCCCGTATAGCCGCCATCCTGGTTGACCTGGTTGCAGGTGGCCTCGATCAGCAGCGGCAAACTCGTCGGCAGTGTGGCGTGCATCGACGCCTCCAGCACCATGGGATGCGCCGAGCAGACTGAGGGGATGCCCGACGGGCCGGGGCCGTTGCGCCATGTCGCGATATCGTGCAACAGGTTCTGGGTCATGAGACTTTTCCTTTCGTCTGTCCAAGCAGAGCATCGAGTTCGTCTCGAGTGGCGGCGCCTTCCATCGGCCCAACCTTGGTGACCGCATGGGCGCCAGCGGCATTGGCGTAGCGAAGTGCGGTTTCCGGCGAAGCGCCTGCGAGCCAGAAGCTCACGAAGGCGCCTCCGAAGCAGTCACCTGCGCCGGTCGGATCAACTTCGTCCGCTGAGAGCGGGGCCACGTCGGTGCGACCGCCCCGGTTGAAATGGCTTGCTCCTTGGTTTCCGCGCTTGATCACGATGTCGCCGACGCCGCGGTCCAGAAGTTCCGTGACCGCCGCGGCCTCGTCGTCTGCCTCGGTGAAGAGATAAATCTCCTCGCCCGACGGCAAGAAAAGGTTGGTCTGGGCAAGAACCTCGTCCAGGGCCTCACGCAGACCCGGTGCATCAAGGATCTCGGGCCGCAGGTTGGGATCGAAGCTCAACGTTCCACCCCGCGCCGTGATGCGCGCGACGGCCTCGCGCGCCACCTGCGAAAGGCCGGGTGCGGAGAATGCGGTGCCCATGACATGCATGTGGTCGCAGCTTTCCATGAGAGCCTCGGCGTCCGGCGTGAGAGTAAGCTTGCCGGTCGCGCTGTGGGCGATGTTGTAGACGAACGCGCGCGAGCCGTCAGGTCGGTAGCGCACGAAGGCCGAGCCCGTGGCCTCGCCCTTCGCCACCTCAATTCCCGAGACGTCGACCCCGTCCGCTATCAGACGATCCAGGTTGAGCCGACCGAAATCGTCGTCGCCAACACGGGAGATGATGGCCGCTGGCGTACCGAGACGGCCAATCTGGTCGATGAAGATCGCCGGTGCGCCTGAGGGAAACGGACCAACCAGAGGCTGGGGTTCACGGAATCCATCGCCCTTGGTGGTAGCCACGATCTCGACGAGAATTTCGCCGACTGTCAGCACCTTCTTCGACATGGCTCAAACCCTGCCTTCGTCCAGAATGGAAATGCACAACTGCCGAACTCCATTCAGCCGCACTTCGATGCCCGCAGCGGCGGCCATGAGGACCGCGACCGGCTCATGGATGGATCAGCACCTTGATATGGTCCCCGCTCATCGACGCCTCAAACGCCTGCTCAGCCTGCTCTAAAGGAAATTGCCCGGTGATGAAGTCCTCGGCGCGCACTGCCCCCGACTGAATCATCTCGATCGCGGCGACGTAGTCCTGCGGGACATAAGTCGCGCTGCCTTGGAGGCGGATTTGCTGGTCCTGCATGATCCGGATCGGTAGCTCGAAGTCGGCGGCAGGGACGCCGACGATGACTACCGTGCCACCCTTGAGGGCCATGTCGATCGCCGAGAGCGTGGTGGCCTTCACGGCCACACAGTCGAAGACGACATCGGCGCTCTCCCCTAGCGCTGCTCGGACCTGAGCGGCGACATCCGGGGCCATCGCGTCGACGACGGCGTCGGCACCGAGCCGAAGGGCCACCTCGCGTTTGGCGGGCAACGGATCGGTAACGACGACTTTGGAGGCGCCGGACCACCGTGCGACCGCGAGCATAAGCAGTCCGATCGTGCCCGCACCAAGCACGGCGACCGCGCGATCCTGAAGCGGCCCGGCGATGCGGGCCGCATGGACCGGCGTCGACAGTGGCTCGATGAGGGCCGCGTTGAGGTCGCTCATGTCATCGGGGATCACGTGCAGCCGATCGGCGCGAACGACGAACTGGTCCGCCATACCGCCCGGGGGGTAGCCGCACCCGAAGAATTGCAGGTTCTCGCAAAGATTCTCGGCGCCACTGCGGCAAGGCTTGCACTCCCAGCACGGCATGGTTGGCTCAACGACGATACGGTCACCAACCTTTACCGACGTCACGCCCTCACCGAGCTCCTCGACAACGCCGGTTGCCTCATGACCAGGCATGTAAGGGATGGGGATAAACGGGTGACGGCCGTGGAAGGCGTGCGTGTCCGACCCACACACCCCGATGTACGTACTGCGTGCCCGGACCTCGCCCGGCGCGGGCGAGGGTACCGGCTCCTCGCGCAGTTCCATGGTCTGGACGGCCGTCACGACGATGCGGCGATTCTTAGTCATAGCGTTTACCTCTCGTCGCGGTGACCAGGCCTACTGTCGTCCGCATCGCGGGACACGTCCGACAGGTCCGGAGCCTACAACTCTGTCAGTGATTGCTCCTCCACGCCGGTCGCGCTGACCCGCTGCTCTCAGGGGAGCCACCGACGCCGAACTGACCGTCCGCGTGGAGGGAGATCGCTCAGACCTTTGACCGCCCTCCACGAGCGAGGCGAATGTCAGGCAGGTCAGCCGTGGCGGCGTCGGTCGCCAGCACGGTCGGCAGAC
>CAVSSB010000006.1:0-61043 GCA_963730505.1 uncultured Actinomycetota bacterium | reverse complement strand
ACGTATAGCCCCAAACTGAGCTGTGGCTAGGGAGAACGGTCTTCTCAACCCACCTCTCTAGTCCGGAAAAGTCCGCAGAAAGCCCGTGGGCCGTGATCGCACTGTCGATTGCGGCCCGCGTGGCGTCATCACGGTCCGGCAGCATGTGGCCTTGGCAGTCCAAGGTCGCGACTTAGTACAACGCCGGGCCGGACCGATAGTTCTCAGGCAGATTGCGGAGATCAACTAGCTTCTCTGTCAGCATCGCGATCACGGGTTTCGATTCCGCCGTAACGCGGTGGTGGGATCGGCATCAACGGCGGAACGAGCATGGCGATCTTCAGCTCTTCCGCCGAAAACTATTCGACCGTTGATCATCTTGAACCCATCGATGCTGACCTTCCTTCTTGATCGACGGTTTTCCAACCTAGTCAAGATCGTCAAGGTTGGGATGACGACAATCAGGACGAGAAACGTGACCATTGCGTTCCTTTCATTCGCTCTCGGAGCGCCGCCGCCGTAGCAAGATCGATCTCTGGCCCGGCGCCCTATGTCCGCATTTCTCTTGGACTTGGCTGGCAACGGCTGGGCCATCGAACTTGAGTCGGATCTCGGCTTCCGCCACGGCTGACTCCGCGCGATCGCAGATTTGGGGACACGCTAGCGGTATTCCGGGCTTGTCGCGGCCGATCCAGAATTCAGGCTGGAGTTGTGTCCGATATCGGAGCCTGGCGAGTTTGACACGCGTCGCACCGCTTGCACCGCTCGCCTCTGCTCGCTGCCAGCGCCGCGCGATTTGAGACGATCTGCGGTGCCTTCTATGAGGGCCAGGGAGCTCGCCGACCGCCTGGTCAGGCTGGACCTTGAACCGGGCGTTTCCCCACACGTCCGGGCACCGAACCAGCGTCATGGCCCCGAGGCGGCCAAGTGCTACGATTGCTACACCGCCAAGGAGGGACGATGACTGAGCGATTGGCTCACCGCGATCTGCGTAATCGCAGCGCTGAGATCCTGCGCGAAGTTGCCGCGGGGGCTTCGTACGAGATCACCAATCACGGTGAGGTGGTAGCGCTGCTCTCTCCTCCGGCTTCGGACGGCCGGCCGCGGGTACGCAAAGCTACGTCTCGTCGCCCGTTCTCGCAGCTCCAGCGAGCCCGACGCAGCGAAAGCACACAGTCGGCGCTCGACCACCTCCGCGGAGACCGGTGACCCTTTACCTCGACACGTCCGCAGCGGCGAAGCTCCTTGTAGATGAGGACGAATCAGATGCGCTTGCTGCCTATCTCGACGGCACCGTCGACGGGCAGGAACTCCTCTCCAGTGCTCTGCTCGAGACCGAGCTGCGTCGTCTCGCCATTCGCCTGGAGCTCGACCAGTCCACGGTGACCGACTTGTTGGCTCGGGTCGACCTCGTCGACCCACCCCGGTCTCTCTTCCATGAGGCAGGACTTCTTCCCGGCGCTCATCTGCGTAGCCTGGACGCCCTCCACCTCGCCACAGCGCTACGAGCCGACTGCGACACTTTCGTGGCCTACGACGCGCGCCTCCTCGATGCGGCTCGCTCGATCGGCCTCGAAGTCAACTCACCCTCCTAACCTGTTGCGCCCGGGAAAATTATCCGCGGCTCGATCTCGCGGGGGTGGTATCCCCTCAAGAAACCGTGCCAGCTCCTCGAGTTGTTCATCCACGGGCATCGGTCGGGACGTTACGCCGCAACGTCTCACACGGCTCCCAGCCGTTTTGCTGTGGCATTAGGGTGCCTGGGTGCTGAACGTCGCGCTCGCCGTCCTATCTGGACTCATCTGGGGCGTCGGCGACTTCGCGGGTGGCAAGGCAACTCAGCGCGTGGCGGTGCTGTCGGTGGTGTGGTTATCGAAGCTGGCGAGCCTGCCGCTGCTGGCGATCTACTTGGCCGCGACGTACGTGCCGATCACGTCGACGAGTCTTGCTTGGGGTGGTCTGGCTGGAGTGGCGGGCCTGGTGGGCTTGGTGTTGTTCTACCGGGCGCTTTCTGCGGGCGCCATGACGATCGTCGCGCCGGTCACCGGCGTCACCTCGGCCGCAATTCCAGTAGTGGTCGGCCTCGTCGGGGGCGAGCGTCCATCGGCCTTTCAACTGCTGGGAGTGGGCTGCGCACTTCTGGCGATCGCGCTGGTGAGCATTGCGCCGCGACCACCCGGACCTCGCGCGCTGGTCAGCTGGAGGCTCGTCGCCGCCGCCCTCGGCGCCGGCATCAGTTTTGCGCTGTTCTTCATCCTGATCGACGTCGCCGGCGACGCCGCAGGCGAACCGGCCGGACTCTGGCCTATCGCCGGTTCCCAACTCAGCTCGCTGGTCATCGGCGGGCTGCTCCTCATGATGACGCGCTCTGACCGCCTGCCGCGCGGCGCAGCTCTCCGCTGGACCATGGTGGCCGGCCCGTGCGATATGACGGCGAATGCGCTCTTTCTCCTGGCCACCCGCACCGGCGATCTCAGTATCGTCGCCCCGCTGGCCGCGCTTTATCCAGTGACCACAGTGATCTTGGCTTTGGTGATCGATCACGAACGACTCCGCGGCGTTCAGGTAGCTGGTCTGGCCTTCGCCGTAGCGGCCCTGGTGCTCGTCAGCAGTTAGGAAGGCTCACATTCCGACCATTGCTGAGGACTCACCTGTAGCCTCTCAGCGGGAGGAAAAGTGCACACAGGCTGCGAGTACCCGGACCGCATCGCGATGATCAGCATGCACACGTCGCCGCTCGCCACACCAGGCCTAGGTGATGCCGGGGGTCTCAACGTCTATGTCGCCGAGTTGGCGCGGCGGCTTGGCGAGCGGGGTCTGAAGGTGGACGTCTTCACTCGGCGGAATGCGCCCGAGGTGCCCGATATTGTCGATGTCCACGAGCACACGCGGGTGATTCATCTCGAGGCCGGACCCGCGGAACACGTCGCCAAAGAGGCGCTGCCATCCCTGACAGAGGAATTCTGTGCTGCGCTGGAGGCGCGCCTTGACGGCCATGATCTGATTCACACCCACTACTGGCTCTCTGGTCAGGTCGGCTTGCAGCTGAAACGCAGAGACGGCATTCCGCTGGTGCACACCATGCACACCATGGCTCGCGTGAAGAACTCCAATCTCAGTCGCGACCAGCCCGTCGAGTCCGACGTACGCGAGCGCGGGGAGGCTGCCATCGTTCGCGGAGCCGATGTGCTCACCGCCAACACCCCCGACGAGGCGGCCGAACTCCGTAGCCATTACCGGGCACAGCCGGAGCAGATCATGATCGTGCCCCCGGGCGTGGATCTGCACACCTTCCATCCTTGCGACCAGCCCAAGTCGCGAGCTCAATTCGGTGTGGCCCAGGACATCCAGGTGATCTTGTTTGTCGGCCGCATTCAGCCGTTGAAGGCGCCTGATGTGTTGATCAAGGCCGTTGCCGAGATGGTCCGCCGCGACCCGGGACGCCGTGATCGACTCCAGCTGATCATCATCGGCGGTCCCAGTGGCTCGAACGGTGAATGGTCGCAAACGCTCGGCCCACTAGCCATTGATCACGGCATCGAGGACATGGTGGACTTCCGGCCGCACTCAGCGCGCTCAGAGCTGTTCCGCTGGTATTGCGTGTCTGACGTCGTTGCGGTGCCCTCCTACAACGAGTCGTTTGGACTCGTCGCGCTCGAGGCGCAAGCCTGTGGACGACCAGTGGTCGCGACCGACGTGGGGGGCCTCCGTCACACGGTCCGTGATCACTACAGCGGCCTGCTGGTGAAAGGGCACGACGAGCGCCACTGGGCCGATGCGCTCGCCGCGACTCTCGATGATCACGATGAGATGCTCAGAATGGGCATCAACGCGGCAGCGCACGCGGCGACGTTCAGCTGGGACAACACCGCGGCCGCCACGCTGCAGGCGTACCGCACCGCGATGACGACCTCGTTGGCCACGTCGTGATCGTTGGAATACCCGCGCAGTATGCCTAACGCCACGGCCGACGGAGCCGAACACCGCTCGCGACTTAGTCTCGTGGAGCCTAAGTTCCTTTGCGGTTGGCGTCGTTCAGGTGCGTGGATCGCAAGGCCGACGAGGGAGGGGTACCGGGTCGTATGTCGACCGAGGAGAACGCCGCGAGGTGCGTGCCTGGGCGCCGCGAAGCGTCAAGAGATTTCCCTTCCAGGGCACTAGACTGCCGCCGTGCGTGCCCTCGCCGCCCTGGCGACGGTTCTGTTGCTTGCTGGTTGTAGCCCGATGGAGGTTGCCTGCACCGAGATCGGTGCGGCCGCTGGAGTGGCAGTCACTGTTGAGAAGGCGATCGCAGCCGACGTCGACGCTGTGCAGCTGACGGTCTGCTGGGACGGCGACTGTCATGATCATAAAGTCCAGCTGTCTGCGGGCAGTGACACGGTAGACCAGGGCTGCAACGGCAATGATCCTGACTCGGCCTGCTCAGCCACCGCCGTACCGAATGGCACGAAAGTAGGTTTCGCCGAGATCCCCGGCCTGCCAACTGGCACCATCACCATCGGCGCAACGGTACGGAGGGCCGGCAAGCAGATCGCGCTGCCCAAGATCGAGGTACCGGCCAACCCGACCTATCCGAACGGACCACAATGCGGCCCGCAAGGTACCCAAGCGCAGGTGATCGTTGGAGCCTCCGGCTTGCGCTGAGCGACGGCTGCCAGGAGCTACGAACCCCAGAAGACCCTCTCCACGACCGATCTGGCTCGTCGTGTCACCCGACGGTAGTCGGCAAGCAGGTGGGAGGACTCCCCTGGCCCGTACCCGACCAGCTCTGCCAGGCTGGCAAGCTCTCGGTTGTCGCTTGGCAGGGAATCCGAGCCGCGGCCCCGCATCAGCATGATCTGGTTGCGGATCCGGCTGGCCAGCGTCCACGCAGCCTCGAGGTGTCCGGCGTCCATTGGGTCAATGAGTCCGGCGTCGCGGGCGGCCCGCAGCGCGACGATCGTTTGCGAGCAGCGCAGATCCGGCAGCTTATGGGCATGCTGCAGCTGGAGCAGCTGGACCGTCCACTCCACGTCGGCGATCCCACCCGGCCCCAGTTTGGTGTGCTTGGCTGGATTCGCGCCCCGCGGCAGTCGCTCCGCCTCCACTCGGGCCTTCAGCTTGCGGATCTCACTCAGCTGGGAGGTCGTCAATCCCCCTTCCGGCCAGCGGCGGGCATTGATCTCGGCCATCAACGCCTTGCCAAGTTCCTCGTCGCCCGCGAGCGCCTCAGCGCGCACCAAGGCCTGAAGCTCCCACGTAGAAGACCAGCGACTGTAGTAGTTGCGATATGCGGTCAGTGAGCGGATCAGGGCGCCGCCCTTGCCCTCGGGCCGCAGGTCGGCATCGATGCTCAGGGCCGGGTCGGCGCTCGGCCGGGTCAGCAATGTCCGCATCTCGTTGATCACCGTCGTTGCGACCTTGGTGGGATCACTGTCGGCGCCCGCGGCGTCCTCCATCACGAACATGGCGTCCGCGTCCGAGGCGTACGACATCTCCCGACCACCCCAGCGACCCATGGCAATGACCGCTATCCGTGGCACCGGATCGCTGGACGTTTCGCTTGCTACCGCAAGCGTGGCCTCAATCGTCGCCGATGCCAGGTCGGTCAGGGCCGCCCCGACACTGAGCACGTCATACTCTTCAAGTAGATCCCCTGCTGCCACCCGAAACAGCTCCCGCCGGCGGATCGCTCGGATCGCCTCGACCGCTGCAACGCTGCTCCCCTGTCTGCTGGCTGCCGCGTGCATCTCCGCCTTCAGCTCAGCAAGTGACCGGGGCCTTAGTTCTTGATCATCTGCGAGCATCTGTACCGTCTGCGGAGCCCGCTTCAGCAGCTCCACCGCGTACCGGCTGGAAGCAAGGATGCGGGCCAGCCGCTCGGCCATTGCGCCCTCATCGCGGAGTGCCCGCAGGTACCAGGGAGTAGTTCCCAGCGCCTCCGACACCTGGCGGAACGCCAGCAGACCATGATCAGGATTGGGCGCTTGCGCGAACCACCCGAGCATTGCCGGCAGCAGCTGACGCTGAATCTCGGCCTGCCGGGTGACACCTTGGCTGAGTGCCGCGATGTGCCGCAGCGCGGCCGTCGGATCCGCGTAGCCGAGCGCCCGCAGTCGGTCGAGGGCGGCGTCGGTGGTCAGCCTGAGCTCTGTAGATGGGATCTTGGCCACCGTGTCCAGCAGCGGCGAGTAGAAGAGCCGCTCATGCAGCCGGCGTACCCGCTGGCTGGTGTGACGCCAGGTGCTGAGGAGCTCCTTCACGGGCTCCTTGTAGCCGAGTGACCGGCCCAGCCGACGAAGATCATGATCGTTGTTCGGCAGCAGGTGGGTACGCCGCAGATTGAAAAGCTGGATTCGATGCTCGAGCGTGCGCAGCAACCGGTAGGCCAGCGCAAAACCCTTGCCGTCCTCGCGGCCCACATAGCCGTTGTCGATCAAGCTCTTGAGTGCCGGCAGCGTGGCGCGTGACCTGAGTCGCTCGTCGATCCGTCCGTGCACAAGCTGCAGCAGTTGCACCGAGAACTCGACGTCCCGCAAGCCACCCTCACCGAGTTTCAGTTCCCGTCCCTGGTCCCGCGCCGGAATATGGGCAACCACGCGTTTGCGCATTGCTTGAGTATCGGCAACGAAGTTTTCCCGTTCGGCAGCGCGCCACACCATCGGCGCCACCAGATCCACGAATGCTTGTCCGAGCTGTAGATCACCGGCAGCAGGGCGAGCCTTGAGCATCGCCTGGAACTCCCAGGTCTTGGCCCACTTCTCGTAATAGATGCGATGGCTGGACAGCGTGCGCACCAGCTGACCAGCCTTGCCCTCCGGCCTGAGGGCGGCATCCACTTCCCAGATCGTCCCGGCTGAGGTGTGCGCTGAGCAGATCCGCGTCACCTCCGCCGCCATCCGAGTGGCGATCTGCACGGCCTGATCGTTGCTAATCAGCGATGTCCCATCGGAGTCCACTACTGGCTCAGCGACGAAGAGCACGTCGACGTCGCTGACGTAGTTGAGTTCCTGTGCGCCACATTTGCCCAGGCCGATCACAGCAAGCCGGGTCCGTAAGGCATTCTCGCCAAGCTTGAGTCGAGCGATCGACAAGGCGGCCTCGAGAGTGGCGTCAGCCAGATCAGACAGCTCGTCAGCGATGTCGTCGACCACTTCGATTGGCTCGGCCGCGCAGAGATCGCGGGCGGCGATGCGAAGCAGCGCCCCGCGGTAGGCAAGACGCAGCTGGTTGCCGCTGGAGTCTGTCGCAATGGGCGTCGGCGATTCCGGATCAGCACCTGTCGCCTCCAGCAGCTCCCGCCGCAGTGACGCCGCAGGCACCTTGACGAGCTCGGTCTCGAGCAATTGAAGGTGTTCCGGATGAGCGATCAGATGATGACTCAGCTTGTTGCTGCCGCCCAGGACCATGATCAGTTGACGGCCCAGAACGGGCGCCGCTGTCAACAACCGGGCGAGTAGATCCGGAACCCGCTCTGAGAGCCGATCCACGCCCACGAGAGCCAGATCGGGATCGGCAGACGTGGCGATCAGATCAAGCAATGGCTGGTACTCGTCGGGCCAGGGTTCGATGATCCGCTGCGCCGCGACCGCGTCGACAAAGCCTCGTCGCGCCAGCGAGCCTTGTATCGTCCCCATCCGGATCATGAGCCGATGCTATTCTTCTCTGCTCGCGCGGCGTCCCGGAAAGCTGGCGCCGCCGTCGCGGAGGTCGTGAATGATGGCAATCCCCCGTTTGCGCCCGCAGGATGCCTTGCTGGAACAGTCGGGAACAGTCCTGGAGTGGTTGCAGGGCTTAGCGCCCGAGGCCTTCGAGCGCCCAACCGTGCTGCCCGGCTGGAGTGTGCGACAACTCGCCGGTCACCTCCTCCTGGTCCACACCGGCCTGGCGCAATCGTTGGACCAACCGACCAAGGAACCTGCGCTGCAGCTCCATGAGTTCGTAAAACGGTATCGGCGCGACGTCGAGATGATCACGGCGGCAACACTCGAGGTGTCGGCCGGACTCAGCGGACCCGAGGTCGTGGCCCAGCTCGGGCTGGCCATTGATGATCTTGCGAGCAAGCTCGAGGCGGGCGTCCAGACGTCACAAGTGATCAGTACCAGACGCGGTCCGACCACCATCGAGGATTTCCTTGCGACTCGCATCGTCGAACTGATCGTCCATACCGACGACCTGAACCGCTCACTTCCAGAGACCGTGCCAGCTCAGCTGCATCGAAGCGCCCTCGCGCGATGTACCCGCACGCTCACCGCCATCCTCGCCGGGCAGCATCCCGGCCGTTCTGTTGAAGTGAGGGTGCCGCCGTACGCCGCAGTGCAGTGCGCGATCGGCGATCCCGGGCCAACCCACACCCGCGGCACGCCGCCGAACGTCGTCGAGACTGATCCGGTGACCTTCCTACGGCTGGCGACGGGCCGCCTTGGCTGGACGGATGCTGTCGCGACAGGCAACGTCTACGCTTCCGGCCTCCGCGCCAACCTCTCTCCGGTACTCCCCCTACTCTCCTAACCACCGACTTGTCAGAACCCAGTTGAGCTATGGCTCAACTGGGTTCTGACAAGTCGGTGGTTAGAGGACTGGGAGGAGTCGGGTGAGCTCCATCGGTGTCACTTGCCGGCGGTACTCCTCGAACTCCGCACGCTTGTTCCGCAGGAAGAAGTCGAAGACGTGCTCTCCGAGCGTCTCCGCGACCAGCTCCGACCGCTCCATGGTGCGGATGGCCTCGTCAAGATTGCGCGGCAGAGGTGAGATTCCTAGTGCTTGCCGCTCCCGTTCGGTCAGAGACCACACGTCGTCCTCGGCGCCCTCGGGCAACTCGTACTCGCCCTCGATTCCAGCCAGGCCTGTCGCCAGGATGAGCGCGAATGCCAGATATGGATTGGCGGCAGAGTCGATCGAGCGCAGTTCAACCCGCGCCGAAGACCCCTTGTTCGGCTTGTACATCGGTACCCGGACCAGCGCCGAGCGGTTGTTGCGACCCCAGCAGATGTAGCTGGGCGCCTCGCCGCCGCCGGCCAGCCTCTTGTAGGAGTTGGTCCACTGGTTGGTCACGGCCGTGATCTCGGCGGCATGGCGCAACAGCCCGGCAATGAAGTAGCGCCCAATCTTTGACAGGTGATGTTCCGCGCTCGCGTCATAAAAAGCGTTGGTGTCACCCTCGAAAAGCGACATGTGCGTATGCATGCCGGACCCAGGATGCTCAGTAAATGGCTTGGGCATGAAGGAGGCATGAATGCCCTGAGACAGCGCAACCTCCTTGACCACCACGCGGAAGGTCATCAGGTTGTCGGCGGTTGAGAGCGCGTCAGCGTAGCGAAGATCAATCTCCTGCTGGCCTGGAGCACCCTCGTGGTGTGAGTACTCCACCGAGATCCCCATCTGCTCCAGCATGGTGATGGCGCGGCGCCGGAAGTCGGTACCCAAGCTTTGCGGCGTGTGGTCGAAGTATCCCGACTGGTCGACCGGTGTTGGCGGCTGGCCCGGCACAACAGGATCTTTGAAGAGGAAGAACTCCACCTCGGGGTGGGTGTAGAAGGTGAACCCGAGGTCAGCGGCCTTCTTGAGCGCCCGCTTCAGCACATACCGCGGGTCGGCATACGAAGGGGAGCCGTCCGGCATCGAGATGTCACAGAACATTCGTGCGGTAGCTGGGCTGATGTCCCGCCACGGCAGAACCTGGAACGTCGATGGATCAGGATGAGCCAGCATGTCGGACTCATAGACCCGGGCGAAGCCCTCGATCGCCGAACCATCGAAGCCCATGCCTTCGGCGAAAGCCCCTTCCAGTTCAGCAGGCGCGACAGCGACCGATTTCAGAAAACCAAGAACATCGGTGAACCACATACGGACGAACCGCACATCGCGCTCTTCAATCGCCCGTAAAACGAACTCGGTCTGCTTATCCACGCGGCCCAGTCTGCCGCCCAGGATGTAACAACAGCGTTACGGCCTGACACCCTCTTTTTCCGGACTGCTCGCGCATCGCGCTTGGAATCCGCCGCCGTCGTCGTCGCTCGCAGAGGAAGAACGCCTCCGCTCACTCTTCCTCCGTGCGTCGGCGCGCGATTCCCGACGCTCGCAGTCAATACTCCGCGTCGCGTCGTAGTCTCGTCCCGTGCCTCATCTGCGGATTGCCATGGCCCAGGTCAACGCCACCGTCGGAGACATCTCGGCCAACGCCGACCTTGTTATGGACTGGTCGAAGCAGGCAGCCGACGCCGGCGCGCACCTCGTGCTGTTCCCTGAGATGATGCTCACCGGCTACCCGGTAGAAGATCTCGCCCTACGACGCAGTTTCGTCGAGGCCTCCCGAATCTCGATCAATCGTCTTGCCACTCGGCTGCTCGATGCAGGCCTTGGTGATCTTGTCGTGGTAGTTGGATATCTCGACCGCACCGATGAGCCCGACCATCCCAAGGGCGGGCACCCCAAAAACGCGGCTGCGGTGTTGCACCAGGGTCAGGTGATCTGTTCTTACGCCAAGCACCACCTGCCCAACTACGGGGTCTTCGACGAGTACCGCTATTTCAAGCCCGGTAACGAGCTGCACGTGCTGCGCATTCGCGGCGTCGATGTCGCGGTTGCCATCTGTGAAGACTTGTGGCAAGACGGCGGACCTGTCGCTGCGACCGCCGAGGCGAACGCCGGCCTGCTGGCGGTGATCAACGCCAGCCCGTACGAGCGGGACAAGGACGACGTACGCGGCGACCTGGTCAGGCGGCGCGCTCGGGAAGCTGGCTGTCCTCTGGCCTACGTCAACCTTGTCGGTGGCCAGGACGAGCTGGTTTTCGACGGCGACACCATGATCGCCCGTGAGGACGGCACCATCGTGGTACGCGCGCTGCAGTTCGTCGAAGAGCTGGTCGTTGCCGATCTTGAACTGGCCCCTGGCACTGCGCCGCTGCAAGCCGAGCTTGCCGAGGGCACCGTACCCGCCGAGTTCGGCCAGAGCGGCATGATCATTCTTCGCCACTACATCTCCGACGCCCGGCACGCACCTACTGAGTTGATCACGCCAGTGGTTGCGAAACCGCTCGAGGCGATGGCCGAGGTCTATCTCGCGCTGGTGATGGGCCTGCGGGACTATTGCTCCAAGAACGGCATCGAACGGGTCTATCTCGGACTGTCGGGCGGCATTGACTCGACACTGGTGGCCACTGTGGCATGTGATGCCCTGGGCGCCGACCGTGTCTACGGCATCTCTAATCCCAGTGCCTACTCTTCGGAGCATTCCAAGAGCGACGCCGCCGAGCTGGCCGCTCGGACCGGTTTGCACTTCACGACGGTCCCCATCGCCCCGGCCGTTGACGCGTTCGACAAGATGCTCGATATCGATGACATCGCCGCGGAGAACCTGCAGGCGAGGATCCGCGCCGTGATCTGGATGGCCGAGTCCAACCAGCATCCCCCCTCGATCGTGCTGGCGTGCGGCAACAAGAGCGAGCTCGCCGTCGGGTACAGCACCATCTACGGTGATGCCGTCGGCGGTTACGCACCGATCAAGGATGTGCCAAAGACCTGGGTCTGGAGGCTGGCCCGCTGGCGTAACGAACAGGCTGTACAGCGCGGTGAGACTCCACCTATCCCGGAAAACTCGATCATCAAAGAACCGAGCGCCGAATTGCGGCCGGGGCAGAAAGACACCGACTCGCTGCCGCCGTACGAGCTGCTCGATGATGTTCTGGACGACTATGTCGAAGGCGACGCGGGCCACGAGGAGATCGTGGCGATGGGATTCGACCCTGAGCTGGCAGATCGGGTGATCAGGATGGTCGATCGCGCCGAATACAAACGACGGCAGTATCCGCCAGGTACCAAGATCAGTTTCAAGGCATTCGGCCGGGACCGGCGGTTGCCGATCACCAATGGCTGGCGCGAGGGTCGCTAGTGTCGTGTCTCCTAGGTTCCTTTGCGGTTGGCGTCGTTCAGGTGCGTGCATCGCAAGGCCGACGAGGGAGGGATACCGGGTTGTATGTCGACCGAGGAGAACGCCGCGAGGTGCGTGCCTGGGCGGCGCGAACCGCAGAGAGACCTAGGAGACACGACACTCCGATGAGTGCACCCTGCTGCCTGAAGCCTGGGCGGTCAGATCGGCTGCTCAGGTAGCCACAGATGCCAGCTGCTGGCTGGTACCCCGACCCTGCGGGGGTGCCTGGGCGATACCGCTACTGGGACGGTTCCCAGTGGTCAACCATGTTCACCGACGACACCGGCCGGCCCAGCGAGGCCGAGAGCCCGGCAAGCGGCCCGGCTCTGAATGAGCCGGGGAAGAGCGACCCACCTAGCCGACCAGCGCGCAGGCGTCGGCTCGCACTGATCATCGCTGTGCTTGCCGTCGCTGTGAGTGCGGTTGTGGCGGTGGCCATCCTCATCGGCAACTTCAGGTTCGTCGCCAACAATCCGCTCCCCGCCGCCACGGCGAGTCCCAGTGACGCGTCTCCCGCCCGTAGTCCCACGGCCACGCCAACGCCCTCCGCCACCGCTACGCCAGTGCCACTCGTGCCCTGCCCGAAGGGAAATCCCAATCAGCGGGCTCGCCATCCCGTCGACGGTCGGGTGTATGGCGGAAACTTGTCGTTCGAGGCGCAACCCACGTTTGAGCCCGCGGCGCTCGAGTCACGTTTCAGCTTCGCCTATGACGTGCTCCAGCAAACACTTCCGGTCAGCCAAAACCCGCCTTGGATCGCACAACTCGCCGTTGGGCAGCTGCGCGGAGAGGATGGCTTCATTCATGGTGCACGGAACACTGTCGAGAGCTTTGCGCAGTGCGTTGTCACCGGCCGCATGTATGGCCCATACGTTCCCACCCGAGGCGATATTCGCAGCGAAAGCCTTAGCATCGATGGACGTCGTGGATGGCTGATCGAGAGTGAGATCACTGTCGACCAACCCGATCTTGCGCTGCTGGGAGATCACGTGATCTTCATCGTGGTACGCGATGGCAAGGACTGGGGGTTCTTCTTCGGTGCTGTGCCAATCGGCAATGGCCAGCTGGACGCGGTGCTCGCCAGGACGGTACGCGGGCTTCGTGCCAGCTGATGGCCGGATACAGGCCCACTAACCCTCGACGGCCTCCTGGGAAATGACGGTCATCGATTCCAGCAGAGGCGATCCGAAGGTCGTGGCCATCGCAACATCGCTGGCGTCGCGACCGCGACCGATGAGCACCCGACCCTTACGTCGCTCGTTGTTTCGCGGATCGAACGTCCACCAGCGATCGCCCAGATAGACCTCCATCCAGGCGGCGAAGTCCATCGGGTGATCGAGTGGTGGGATGTCGATCTCGGGGAGGTAGCCGAATACGTAACGAGCGGGGATGTTGAGCGCGCGGCAGAACGAAACCGCGAGGTGCGTGAAGTCCCGGCAGACTCCATAACCGCTGGTGTGGACATCGGCGGCCGTGGTGAGCGCTGTACTAGCGCCGTACTCAAAGCGGAGGTGACCGTTCACGTAGTCGCAAATCGCCTGGACCCGACGATAGCCGGGCGGCGTGTCGCCGAAGCGGCTCCACGCCTCGGCGCCGAGGACATCCGGCAGGCAGAAGCGGCTGGGGAGCGTGTAGATCAGCGCCTCATCGGGCAGCTGATCGGGGGTCAGCTCGGGGGCTTCCTCATCAACGTCTTCCACTGCATCCGGAGCGATCACCGTCGCCTGATAGCTGATCACGGAGCGTCCCGCGGGAATCATCAAGCGCCGACAGGGATTCCCGTACAGGTCGGTGTAGGCATGGGTCGGTCCCTCTGGCTCCAGCGACCAGCGCTCATCGATCACGTCGACCTTCTGATCACTCAGCGGCTCGACCTGAAACACTGCGGGAACTGCGGTCACGGATTGGTGAACGAACTCGCAGCCGACCGTCAGCCGGCGCGTCACCTCCACCAGGACGTCCCGTCACGAACCAGCACTAGCGTCTCCCCTCGCTGACAACCTGATCACTTGGCGGGAGTTTACGAGGAAAGAATCGTATCGCGTCATTCAGCTGAGGTGGCTAGGCCGAAACGCTCGTCCGTCTCGAATGACGAACCGCATGTTATCCATGCATTTAATCTCTATATTCTCTAGCGACCTAGTAGAGATAGAGGGATTTCCTCTCACAACGAAGGCGAGACATCCATGTCTATACGCAAACTCCTACGCGTACGGTCCGTCGCGGCGCTGTCTGCAGTCACTGCCGCAGTCCTCCTGCTCACTGGTTGCGTCGGCAGCGCGTCTACAGCGCCGGATGACGCCGGAACCACGACCCTGCACCTGGTCGGGTACGCGGTACCGAAGGAGGCAAACAACGCGATCCAGAAGAAGTTCGCCCAGACCCCGGAAGGCAAGGACGTCGTCTGGGAGGAGTCGTACGGTGCCTCCGGTGACCAGAGCCGGGCCGTGGTCAACGGCCTCCAGGCCGACTACGTGAACTTCTCACTCGAGGGTGATGTGACTCGGCTGGTCAAGGCGGGCCTGGTCGATGAGAACTGGAAGTCTGGACCCACCAAGGGCATCGTTTCAGACTCGACCGTCGTCATTGTGGTGCAGAAGGGCAATCCACTCGGCATCAAGGATTGGTCGGACCTGGTCAAGCCTGGGGTCAAGATCGTGACACCCAACCCGGCGTCGTCCGGCTCGGCGCGTTGGAACATCCTGGCGGCCTACCATCAGGTGATTGCCAACGGCGGCACCGAGGCTGAGGCCAAGGATTACCTGACCAAGTTCTTCAACCACGTCGCTTCGCTTCCCGGCAGTGGACGCGACGCCACCAACGCCTTCCTCGAGGGCGCAGCCAATGTGTTGATCTCCTACGAAAACGAGGCCATCCTCGCCCGCCAGTCAGGTGAGGACTTCGACTACATCGTTCCTGACGCCACGATCAAGATCGAAAACCCGGGCGCGGTGTTGAAGGATGCCAATCCCAAGGCCAACGCCTACCTGGATTTCGTGTTGAGCAAGGCCGGCCAGGAAGAGTTCGTGAAGAAGGGCTTCCGACCTGTCGTGGCGGACACCCCGATCGGCGAAGTTGCGGGTGCCAACGATCCGGCCAAGCCTTTCCCAGTGCCGCCCAGGCTGTTCACCATCAGCGACCTCGGTGGCTGGGATGCGGTGAACGCGAAGTTCTTTGATGAGGCCACCGGCCTGGTGCCGCAGATCCAGCAGGCAACAGGCAGGTCTCAGTGACCCAACGCACGGGGGTAGTCGAGCCGCCTCCGCTCGATTCCCCAACCGCAGGCGCGGCCACCAACACCGGTGGCCGCCGTCTGCCGCGCGGACGTAGTGCGACCTCGCTCAGCCGAGCGTCCGGGTTGGGACTCGGCGTCGCATTGATGTGGTTCAGCTTGCTGGTGCTGATTCCGCTAACCGCGGTGCTCGTCCAGGCTTCCGAGGGCGGCTGGTCGGCCTATTGGGATAGCCTGCGCAGCCCGCAGACGCTGGCCGCACTCAGGCTCACCGTGGGTCAGGCGCTTCTTGTCACCGTGGTGAACATCTTCATGGGCACCACAATCGCCTGGGTGTTGGTCCGGGATCACTTCCCCGGCAAGCAGGTGCTCGAGGTGGTCATCGACATCCCGCTGGCACTTCCGACTATCGTCGCCGGACTGGTGCTCCTCAGCCTCTACGGGCCGTCAAGCCCTCTCGGCGTCAATTGGGCCAACACGCCGGTCGCGGTGTTCTTGGCCTTCTTGTTCGTGACACTGCCGTTCATCGTGCGCACCGTGCAGCCAGTTCTGCTGGAGATCGAGCCAGAAGTGGAGGAAGCAGCCGCATCGCTGGGTGCGACTCAGTTGACGATCTTCAGCCGCGTGATCTTGCCCAGCCTGGCTCCTGCCATCGCCTCCGGCGCGGCGCTCTCATTTTGCCGGGCGATCAGCGAGTACGGATCACTCGTCCTGCTATCAGGCAACCTGCCCTACTCCACTGAGGTGGCGTCGGTGCGCATCCTGTCCTACATCGAGGGCGACAAGCTCACCGAGGCGGCCGCACTGGCCTCAATCTTGCTGATCGTCGCGCTCATTGTCATCGTCATTCTCGATGTCATCTCGCGAAGGGTGGCTCGCTATGCGTGAGACCACCGCGCGCCCGACCGCGAGTCGATGGGCACTACGAGTGCTGGTCGTTGGCTACCTGTTTCTTCTGGTGATCTGGCCTGTCGTGTTGGTCGCGCAAAAAACCTTTGCCCACGGACTGGCTCCGGTGATCGACGCTATGCGCCAGCCTGAAGTGATCTTCGCATTCCAGTTGACCCTGTCAGCTGCCTTTTGGGCGGTGGTGATCAACACCATCTTCGGAGTCGGCATCTCGCTGCTGCTGGTGCGTTACACCTTCCCCGGAAGGCGGGCGCTGAATGCCCTCGTGGACCTGCCGCTGGCGGTCTCACCCATCGTCGTCGGCCTGTCGCTGGTGCTGGTCTATAGCGGGCGCACGGGTTGGTTGGGCGGGAGCCTAGAGCAGGTTGGCCTGCAGGTCATTTACGCCCCACCCGGCATCATCTTGGCGACCGCGTTCGTCAGCATGCCGCTGGTGATTCGGGAGGTCATTCCCGTGCTCCAAGAGATCGGAACCGAGCAGGAGCAGGCGGCCCGTAGTCTGGGCGCTTCAGCGCTGCAGACCTTCGCTCGCATCACCCTGCCGGCGATCCGCTGGGCTCTGCTTTACGGCGTGGTGCTCAGCCTGGCTCGATCCCTCGGTGAATTCGGCGCCGTCAAGATCGTCTCCGGCGGCGTAGCGATGCGTACCCAAACAGCCACATTGCTGGTTGAGGAGCGGTACCAGCAGTTCGGCGTCGAGAACTCGATCATCGCCTACACTGCAGCCTTCATCCTGGCATTGATCGCGGTCCTCGCCCTCGTTGTTGTGAGCAGCTTTCAACCTCAGAAGGGGACTCCACGATGAGCATCAAGATCGCAGGCGTCGGCAAGAAGTTCGGTAACTTCACCGCCCTGGAGGACATCGACCTGGACATTGCGACCGGCGAGCTGACTGCGCTGCTCGGACCAAGCGGTGGCGGCAAGTCAACACTGCTGCGGATCATCGCCGGCTTGGAAGTGGCCGATGTCGGATCAGTGGAAATCGAAGGAGTCGATGCCACCAGCCTGCCGGCGCAGAAGCGTAACGTCGGCTTTGTCTTCCAGCACTATGCCGCGTTCCGGCATCTGAACGTGGCCGGCAATGTCGGCTTTGGGCTGAAGATCAGGAAGCGTCCTCGCCGGGAGATCAAGGCGCGCGTTGCTGAGCTGCTCGAACTGGTGCACCTCTCCCAATTCGCCGACCGCCTTCCGGCCCAGCTTTCTGGTGGGCAGCGACAGCGGATGGCGCTGGCCCGCGCGCTGGCAATCGAACCCACTGTCTTGTTGCTGGACGAACCGTTCGGTGCCCTGGACGCCAACGTTCGCAAGGAGCTGCGGGCTTGGCTGCGCAGGCTGCACGACGAGGTGCACGTCACCACAGTCTTTGTCACCCATGATCAGGAGGAGGCGCTGGAGGTGGCTGACCAGATCGTGGTGATCAACCAAGGCCGGATCGAGCAGATCGGTCCACCACATGAGCTCTATGACCATCCGGCCTCGGAATTCGTGATGAGCTTTCTCGGACCGGTGACTATGCTCGACGGCCACCTCGTACGACCGCACGACCTGGAGATTGAGACCCACCCCTTCGGCGGCGCCTACCCGGGCCACATTGAGCGCTTCAACCGCGTCGGCTTCGAAGTGCGACTGGACGTACGGCTAACGGGGAACGATACGGCACCTCCGGTGCTTGTCACTCTGACCCGTGCGGATGCGACCGCCAAGGGACTGGAAACAGGGATGCCGGTGTGGATTACACCGGTTTCGGGCGCCTCTCAGGTGCGGATCAGTACACCCGTGGTATCCAGCGCGGAAAACCTCGACCTCTCACCTGCCGACTCGCTGCCGCAACCAACGTTCACGTAGGTTCCGGTCGGTCTGCACGGGTTGCAACCCATGCAGACCGTCAGAAAACTGAGCACTGTTTGGTTCTGTGGGACCCAGGCGATCAGAGATCGTCGTTCCAGCGCGGGTCGTTGTCGTACGCCTCGTTGCGCTCCTCCACTAGCTCGAGTGCGCGTTCGGCCTCCTCGCGCGTCTTGTACGGGCCGAGCCGGTCGGTGATCTTCGTGTCGTTGTTGTCTGGTACGACCTGATGGGTCGTCAGGTCATACCACCACTGGCCGTCAGCCATGTCACCCTCCTCTGGGCCGGATCACTTCGACGTTACTCCCCGGCCATGATCCCTAGAAAGCGGTCAGCAACAACATGAGCTCGGCAGAATCTGATGTGGCTTTCGACCGGTTTCGGGAAAGTAGGATCGCGAGGTGACCATCCAGCCGGCGACCATCTCACCGCCACGCGAGGTGCCAGCCAGCATTGAGCGGCCACGCTACGTGGGCCGGCCGGCGCCCGATCGTTACACCGGCGAGGACGTCCAGCCGCCGAAGATCATCGAGAAGATGCGGATCGCAGGGCGCATCGCTGCCCAAGCAATACGCGCGGCCGGCACGGCGATCAAGCCTGGCGTGACAACCGATGATCTTGATCAGATAGTCCACGAGTTTCTGATCGACCACGGGGCATACCCCTCAACGCTTGGTTATCGCGGTTTCCCGAAGTCCTGCTGCACTTCTGTCAATGAGGTCATCTGCCACGGCATCCCTGACGCCCGTCCCCTCGAGGGTGGTGACATTGTCAAGATCGACGTCACCGCCTACATCCAAGGCGTACATGGGGACACCTGTGCGACGTTTTTCTGCGGCGAGGTCGATGAGCAGACCCGGCTGCTCAGCGAGCGGACACAGCAAGCACTGGCCCGCGCTATCAACGCCGTGAAGCCAGGACGCCAGGTCAACGTGATCGGCCGGGTGATCGAAAGCTATGCCAAGCGCTTCGGCTATGGCGTGGTTCGCGACTACACCGGGCACGGCGTACACACGACCTTTCATTCCGGACTCGTCATCCCGCACTACGATGAGCCGGCGTGCGACACAGAGATCAAGCCAGGCATGACGTTCACGATCGAGCCGATGATCACCCTAGGGTCGGGCGATTGGTACATGTGGGACGACGGCTGGACGGTGCTCACCGCTGATGGGAGTCGGTGTGCCCAGTTCGAGCACACCCTCGTGGTCACCGAGAGCGGCGCGGAAGTCCTCACGCGTCCCTAGCGTTACTGGTTAGGCTGGGGGTGGACGAGTCGGTCAGGCGATCGCGGCGGTGCGCAGGCGCCGTTGAGGAAAGTCCGGACTCCACAGAGCAAGGTGGTGGGTAACACCCACCCGGGGCGACCCGCGGGACAGTGCCACAGAAAGCAGACCGCCTCTAGTCACCAGTGGGATGCCCAGCCATCTCATTGACACGGAGGTAAGGGTGAAACGGCGGTGTAAGAGACCACCAGCATCCCAGGTGACTGGGATGGCTCGGTAAACCCCACCTGGAGCAAGATCAAAAGGACGCGTACACGCGTCTGCGGAGGCGCTGGAGGGCTGCTCGCCTGAGCCTCCGGGTAGATCGCACCAGGCCGCTGGCAACAGCGGTCGCAGATGGATGATCGCCACAGTCGGCAACGACTGGGACAGAATCCGGCTTACACGACCGACTCGTCCCCAATATCACGATCGAAGCCTCGAACAATGGGTACGGACGCCGTTATTCGGTAGCACGTGACCGGTGCGCGGCGACCCTTCACTAGTTGCGCCGCAAGCTTTTCGTACTCATCGGGGAGGTCCGTCAGGCTCTCCCACGTGGCTTCACTCATGACCGTCGTTCCTGCTGGCCGCGCAAGGTCCTGCAATCTTTGAGCCAGGTTGACGGCGTCTCCCACTACGGTGTATTCGAGGCGTTCATCTGAGCCAAGCAGCACGGCTGCAACCTGCCCGGTAGATAGGCCGATGCCCATGCCGAAGATGGGTTGGCCCCGACTGGTCCACGCTTCGTTAATCTGATGTTGTTGCCAGTGCATTTCTTGCGCAGCGGCGAAAGCCTGAGCGGCGTGCTGACCCGGGGAGGTCGTGGGGCCAAAGGCAGCGAACACTGCATCTCCCATGTATTGCATGACGATGCCGGCATGGTTCATGATCACCTGGTTCATGGCGGAACGATGCTCGTTCAGCTGAGCTGCGAGTTGGGCGGGATCGATCGTTTCGGCGATTCCGGAGTATCCACGAATATCCGACATCAGCACAGTTATCTCGACCAATTCAGGTTGGCCAATACGGAGGCCGTCACGACGTAAGCGGTCAGCCAACCCGGTCGGCAGGAGGTGCGACAACGTCTCGCTTAGCTCTCGGGAGCTTCGCTCCAGCTCGATAGTGGCAAATAGGCTCGTTTGAAGCGCTGAGTTGTGCAGCGCCAGTCCGCCTGCTTCCCTTGCAGCCTGGAGGAGTTCGGGGTGATGTGCGGCGGAATCATCTGTGACGATGCGCGCATTAGCAGAGCCATCCGGATTGGTCATATCTAAGATGAGCCGATGGGGCAAGTTATCGCCGCGGAAGGGGCCACCCTCAATATCCAAATACTGTTCGTGCTCTCGAGACCAGAGGTAGATTGCCAGGCTTGGGTCGTCCAGTGCCCGCCGCAGCGCCGCCTGAATGCTGCCCGGCGTTCTCGATAGATTAATCTCGGCGACCATTCGAGCGATTCTCAGCTGCATCAGATAACGGCCAATATTGGCGAGAAAGAGCATCACGGGTATCACAGTCATGGCAATGCACAAAACTCTCAAATGTTCGAATGGGCCGTAAGATCCAGGATAAACTTCCAAAAACGTGGGGACGCGGCCGTATTCAAATGCGACAGTCCATACGCTGAAATACGCTGCAACCGCCATGCCAAGGATAGATGCGATTTGAACGGGCACATAGATGCGTCGGTCAAGTCCGCGAGTCCGCACGATTCGCAGCGCTAGGAGCAATATAAGGCCAGCGGACAAAACGAGATCGCCCAGGTTTACAGCGAGGAACGCGGCTTCGTTCAAGTCACAATTCACGAGCCACAAAGGCCATTCGACCACGTTTCTTGGAGTCGCCCAGCATGGCCATGCGACAGCATGGATAGCACGAAAGACTAGGAGCCACGTCGTCATTACGGCAAGGAAGATACGCTCATAGCGTTTTTGCAAGCGCCGCTCTGGGAACCGCAACAAAACTACTGAGAGCACGATCCAGGGAACGGGACTACTTAGCTCAAGAAGGAAAATCGCCCAGACGGGCATGGAGTCCATTAGACCTGTCCAGGGACCCTGTTCGAGGATCCCAAACACGATTAACAGCAGGCCGTTTGCCCTTTGCTCACGATCCAGGAAGATCAATGTCCCAAAAAGAACAAACGCGGTTCCGCTCACCCAGATATACCAACCGGTCACCGGATCGCGCCAATATTCCACTGAAACAATCCGGAAGAGAACCGCGCAAATGGTCACTGCGAATAGCAGAGCGCCGAGAGACGCAGCAAACCGCCAACCCCGGTGTCGCCTGACCGTTAGTTCCGGCAGGGCCGTAGCCACAGCCCAAGTGTGCACTGATCTGCAGACTGTCCGCCACGTCGACCACCAGGACCCTCCTACGCTACGAGGTCGAGACTGCGGCGTTTCCGCACAGAGCCACGAAGGTTGACTGGCTGCGGTCCCTTCCCCCATCTTTGTGGCTTCGTGCGGTGAAACACGTCGGTGAGGGAGTGCAAAGCCCAATCCACAGAGCCTGGGTATGGATCGCGATTGCGGTGCGATTCTTCACGTAGAGAGTCGTGGACGATAGCGTGCATTCAGGCATGCCCGTCCGCCGACGGCCACCGATTGACTGCGACCTCCTAGATCCGGGTCGCGCAGCTAGGAAGGTTGACCATGACCCAGACCGCCACAGATTTCCCGGCCCTCGAAAGCGATCCCATCGAGAAGCTTGCGATCGACACGATCCGGACGCTGTGTATGGATGCCGTGCAGGCCGCAAATTCCGGGCATCCCGGGACCCCGATGGCACTCGCGCCGGTGATGTACGCGGTCTGGCAGAAACTGCGCTTCGACCCCGACCATCCAATCTGGAGCAATCGCGATCGCTTCGTGCTGTCCGCCGGTCATGCCTCGACCTTGCTCTACTCCATGCTGCATCTGGCGGGGGTGAAATCGGTCAATCCCCAGTACGAGGTTCTCGGCGAGCTGGCCGTGCCACTCGAGGACCTGAAGAAGTTCCGGCAGCTGGACTCCAAGTGTCCGGGCCATCCGGAATACCGCTGGACTGCGGGTATCGAATGCACCACGGGTCCGCTCGGCACCGGTATCGCCACCAGCGTCGGGATGGCTATGGCAGGCCTGTGGCAGGCTGCTACGTTCAACCGGCCCGGCTACGACCTCTTCGACTACGACGTGTACGCAATCGCCGGCGACGGCTGCCTGATGGAGGGCATTGGCGCAGAGGCAGCATCGCTCGCCGGACATCAGAAGCTGTCCAACTTGTGCTGGCTGTACGACAGCAACAAGATCACCATCGAGGGCAGCACTGATCTCGCCTTCACCGAGGACGTGGCAACACGCTTCGAGGGCTACGGCTGGGCGATTCAGCGGGTTGACGACGCAAACGACCTCGACGCGCTGAACGACGCGCTCGACGCGTTCAAGGCTGAGCGGGAACGGCCGACCATGATCATCGTGAAGAGCATCATCGGCTACGGCGCCCCTACCAAGCAGGGCAGCCACTCCGCGCACGGCGAGCCCTTGGGGGTCGACGAAGTCCGCGGCGCTAAGCGCTTCTTCGGGTGGCCTGAGGACGAGAGCTTCCTCGTCCCGGACAAGGTGCACAGCCACTTCGCCGACCTCGGCAAGCGTGGTGCCGATGTGCGCTCGACCTGGGACGAGCTCTTCGCCGCGTACGGTGAGGAATATCCCGAGTTGGCCGATCACCTCGACAATATGCAGCGTCGTCAGCTGCCGGAAGGCTGGGATGCGGATCTGCCCGAGTACCCCGCGGATCCCAAGGGCGCGGCCGGCCGAGACAGCAACCAGAAGGTGCTCAACATCGTCGCCCAGCGGGTGCCCTGGGTGATCGGCGGTTCCTCCGATCTCGCACCGTCCAACAAGTCGCGGCTCACCTTCGACGACGCCGGTGATTTCCAGCCGGACAACCGCGCTGGTCGCAACCTGCACTTCGGTGTCCGCGAACACGCCGCCGGTGCGGTCACGAACGGGTTGGCCCTCAGCAAGATCAGGGCCTATCAGGCTGGGTTCTTGATCTTCTCTGACTTCCAGCGCGGCGCCCTACGGCTTTCAGCACTGATGGAGCTACCTGTCATCCACATTTTCACCCACGACTCCATTGGAGTTGGTGAGGACGGGCCCACTCACCAGCCGGTCGAGCAACTGGCCTCGCTGCGCGCCATGCCCGGCATGATCGACATGCGCCCGGCCGATGCCAATGAGGTTGTCGAAGCGTGGCGGGTGATCATGCCGCTGCGGCACGACCCGGTGGCGTTGATCTTGTCACGGCAGGCGCTGCCTACCTTGGACCGCAGCAAGTACGCGCCCGCGAGCGGCGTTGCCAATGGTGCGTACGTGCTGGCCGGCGATCCGAGCGAGACACCGGACGTGATCTTGATTGCTACCGGCAGCGAGGTCGCGCTTGCGATCTCTGCGTACGAGCAGCTGGTCGACGAGGAAATCAAGGCCCGGGTAGTCAGCATGCCGTCGTGGGAACTGTTCGATCGGCAGACCGATGAGTATCGAGACAGTGTGCTGCCTCCCGACGTGACCGCTCGCGTTGTGATCGAGCAGGCCTCGTCGTTTGGCTGGCACCGATGGGCCGGCAGCACAGGCGAGGTCATCGCGATGAGCACGTTCGGCGCCTCAGCCCCGCTCAAGGCCCTGCAGTCGAAATTCGGGTTCACGCCGGAGGCGGTGGTGGCGGCGGCCAAACGTCAGATTGGCGGCTGATCACCTCACACGATCTCGAAGGCCACCGCACCCTTGGCATAGTCGGCGGAGGTGAGACGGACCACCACCTCCTGCCCGAGCCGGGGCCGGTCCCCGATCACCCTGCCCTCGACGGCCGGCTCCTCGATCATCACGGTGCCGCTTTCCTTGCCGCGATCGACTTCGATCACGGTAGCGGGGAACGTTTCTCCGACCCTGTCCGCCAGCAGGTAAACCTCGAGCAGATCGATCATCGCTCGCTCGTACTTCTTGGCCCGTCGTTCCGCCGCAGCCATCTGCTCCGGAAGGCCGTCCAGGGCACTGAGTGCCCACGTCGGGACCGGCTGATCTGCACAAAGGGCGACACAGATCTCGCCGGAGTAGCGATCCACCAGGCGCCGCAATGGAGCCGTGGTGTGGGCATAGTCGCTGGCGAGTGCAGCATGATCAGCGTCTTCGGGGATGCCGCCGCTGAAGCTTCGATAGCCTGCCCCTCGGAACAACACGGTAGAGGCGTTGAGCATCGCCGCATGATCGGGCCGAGTTGGGTTGAGCGTTCGGATGAAATCGGGATAGTCCAACTCGGGAGGCCAAACGATCTTGAGCGCCTTGGCGACTTGGCGCAGCCGGCGTATCGAGTCGTGTTCCGCGGGTGGCATGGTCCGTAAGATGCCCACCTGTCCATAAAGCATGATGTGCGCGGCCGCCATGCCAGTGAGCAGTGAGATCTGCGCGTTCCACCCCTCCACCGGCTCGGGAGCGCGGAACCTGAGGGTCCAGCCATGCTCATGAGACTGAATCTCCTGCTGTGGGAGTTTCAGGCTGGCTCCCCCGCGATCACGTTCTCGGAACTCGCGCCACTGGCCCACCAGTTTGAGCAGACCGAGAGTCTCGCGAGGTGTGCTGCTGTCGATCTCCGCCTGAGCGTCCCGGTAGCTGAGCTGGGCATGACTGCGAACCCTGGCCCGCGCCACATCGGCCGCAACCATCTGACCTCGATGGTCCAACGTGATCGTCCAGAGCAGCGCCGGTCGCATTTCGTTCGGCAGCAGGCTGGCCACTCCTTCGCTGAGCACCGGCGGGTGGAGCGGTGCGCGACAGTCGGGTGCATAAAGCGTGGTCCCGCGGCGGTGCGCCTCAAGATCGATCGGATCGCCTGGCCGTACGAAGGCTGCCACATCAGCGATGGCGTAGGAGATCACGAACTCGCCACTCAAACCGCGCGTGATATGCAACGCCTGATCAAGATCACGAGAACCGGCCGGGTCGATAGTGATCAGTTCCAGATCCGTCCGGTCAAGATCAGGGAGGCGCGGCTCGGCGGCGGCTTTCTCAGCGGCGACCTGGACTTCGGCCGGAAATTCGGCCGGCACCTCGACGATTGCCCGAATGGCCGCCAAGCCCTGTGCCAGCTCCGTCGGCACAACTGGTGGCAGTCCGAGTTTGCGGGCGGGCATGACCGCAGCCTAACTGCACGATCTCAAGCGCAGCGAGCCATCAGATTCAGCCGGGCCGGTCGAGCAGGTATTGGCGTGGAACTGGATCTCCGTCCAACGCGCGGTTGACCAGGGTGTCGGCTGCTTTGTTGAGCTCTCGGGGCACCCACGTCCAGGTCACCGTCGCCGGCCGCAGCCGCGCTGCCTCCAGTGCCAACGGCTTCATGTCGGCGTGCTTTACCTTCCACCGGCCAGCCATCTGCTCGATCACCAGCTTGGAGTCCATTCGCACCTCGAGGGCGGCTGTCGGATCAACTTCACGGGCCATCTCGAGTCCGGCGATCAAGCCGCGGTACTCGGCAACATTGTTCGTCGCGCGTCCGATGGGCAGACCTTCGGATGCTAAGACTTCCGACGTCTGAGCATCGCGTACCACGGCTCCGTACGCGGCTGGTCCGGGATTGCCCCGCGCTCCGCCGTCCGCCTCAACAATCAAGCGACGGTCCGACCTGGGCACAGCAGGTTGCTCTGGTTCATCGAAGAAACTGGGTCCGCCCTGCACGCTGGGAGGTCGCTTGGCCGTCACAAACCCGACTGTGCGGTACGGATCAGGATCCGGCCGCACTCCTCGCAGCGCAACACCTCGTCATCGTCCGCTGCGGAGAATGCCCGCAGCTCGGCAGCGTTGACCTCGAGCTGGCAGCCCGTGCAGCGGCGGGCTCGCAATTCCGCCGCGCCGACACCTCCATGGCTGGTGCCGATCTTGCCATAGAGAGCCAGCAAGTCGTCGGGTATCAACGGCGCGATCTCAGCTCGCTGCTCGCGAAGCCCGCTCATGTCGGCCTCGAGTACCGCAAGCTGCCGATCGCGGTCAGCGATTGTCTCGTCAAGATCTGCGTCGACCCGCGCCGCCCGAGCCCGTAGCTTCTCCTGGCTGGCCATCGCTGCCTCTAGTTGCTCCATCACATCCAGCTCGGCATCTTCAAGATCGCTGATCCGCTTCTTGAGGTGGTTGACCTCCTCCAGCATCGAGGAGAGCGCCTTAGGGTCGGCGATGGTGCCGTTCGTGATCCGAGCCTGGTTCCGGCTGAGACGCTCACGCACCGGCTCAAGGTCGGTCTCGGCCTTCGCCTGCTCCAGCTCAAGATCGGAGATTCTGGTCTCGGCGGCCACCAGATCTGAGGCCACCGCCGCTCGGTCTGTCCGCAGTTTGGCGATCACTGCATGCTGTGGCAACGTCTGGCGGCGATGGTGGAGCTGGGCGAGCGTTGTGTCGACGGTCTGCAGATCCAGCAGGCGCAACTGCGTAGCTTTCTCGGCCCTGATCGCCCTCATCCTCCTTGAGCACCTTGGAGCGTTGGCACGCTCGCGGCAACCACCCTACTGATCGCCATTTTGGGCATCAGGGCCGGTTGACAAGTACTAGCGCCTCGCTCGGGCCGACGTCGCGGATCCCTACGTACGCCGCACCGGAAACGGTCCTTCGTACCGGGAGCTGGCTGCCGACCGGATGGCTACCGTACCCGCCCCGCCGGCACTGAATTCATGATCACGGTGAGTGACGAACCCGCCGGGTTGAGTTGCGTGTCGACCAGGACGTCCGCACCACGTGTCGCAAGCAACTCACCAACCGGAGCAGTTCGGCAGGCCAGGCACCAAAGAACAGTGTGAGATAGCAGTTTTACGGCCGGGCGTTCCACCGATCGAGGGCGGGCTCCCCTTTTTCTTCACCCAGTACCGACACCGTGCCCGTGTCGAGCGGAAATTGCACGCCAAGTCTGAGGTCGAACTCCAGCCACCGCATGGTCAGCGCCCGGAGAGCATGGCCGTGACCGAAACAGATCGCCTGATCGACGCCGGATCCGCGAACCCGATCGACCACTCGGTCTAGCCGGCTCGCAACCTGCGCGGCCGTCTCCCCACCGGGAACCTCGCCGTTCCAGATCGTCCAGCCCGGAACTGTCTTCCAGATCTCCTGGCTGGTCTTGCCCTCATAGTCACCGTAGAACCATTCGGCAAGGTCGTTGTCGATCTGCGGTTCGTACTTGTCAACGAACCCAGCCAGCTCCGCGGTCTCGCGGGCTCGTCTGCGTGGGCTGCTGAGGACCAGCTGGAAATCTTGCGGTAAGAGGTGGCCCTTGAGGGCGCGGGCCAGCCGCTGGCCGGTCTCGGTGAGCGGCAGGTCGGTGATCGAGGTGTGCCGGCCCGACCGACTCCATTCGGTTTCGCCATGGCGGACCAAAAACAGACGCGTCGGCATGCGATTCACCGTATCGCTCTTCACCACCTTGACGGCTCACCTCGGTCGGCCCGAGTCGACGAGACTCAGGGCTCAGCGAGCAGCGGGGACTGGAAGAATGGCACGCATGAGCGATCGTCGGCCTGAACTGCCGAACCGCCAGATCCCCTTCAGCGACGCCTTCAAGAAGTTCATCGTCAAAGGCTGGACGCCCCACCCGACGCGGCTCCCAGATCGACTTCCAGCTGCCGCTTGGGCTCGCCGGCGCCGCGAGCGGGTCAGCGCTCAATTTCCCGGTGAGCGGCTCGTCATCCCGGCAGGTGGGCTCAAGATCCGCTGTAACGACACCGACTTCCGGTTCCGCCCCCACTCGGCGTTCGCACACCTAACCGGTCTCGGTACCGATCGAGAGCCGGACGCGGTACTGGTCTTGGAGCCTACGGACTCTGGCCATGACGCAACCCTCTACTTCAGGCCGCGCGCGCCGCGGGAATCTGAGGAGTTCTACGGCGACAGCCGCTTTGGTGAGCTCTGGGTGGGTCGACGGCCATCCCTGGAGGAGATGAGCGCGCTCTGTGACATTCCGTGCGCCGCGCTGTCGGAGCTGCCAGATCAGCTACGCAAGAATGCCGGCACCGTCTCGGTGCGAGTCCTCCCCGCAGATCTCGATCTTCAGATTCGGCAGCTGATCGATGAGGCTCGCGACTCGCAGCTGATCGCAGAAGTTGATCAAAGTCGGGCCACGATCGACCAATCCGATCATGAGCTTGCCGTGGCACTCAGCGAGCTGCGGATGATCAAGGACGACTTCGAGGTCGGAGAGATGCGGGACGCCTGCCGCCAGACGGCGTCGGCATTCGAGGCTGTCGTAGCAAGCATTCCAGATGCGGCCCGGCGTGGCCGGGGCGAGCGCTGGATCGAAGGCATCTTTAGTCTGCACGCTCGACATGTCGGCAACGCCGTTGGCTACGACACCATCGCTGCCGCCGGCGAGCATGCCTGCACGCTGCACTGGATCCGCAACAACGGTGAACTCCGCGATGGCGAGCTGGTGTTACTGGACGCCGGCATCGAGCTCGATTCTCTTTACACAGCAGATGTCACGCGTACGCTGCCGATCAGCGGGACCTTCAGCGATGCACAGCGGATGGTTTACGACGCCGTATTCGAGGCCCAACAGGCTGGGATTGCCGCGGCGCAGCCAGGCGCCGGCTTCCTTGATGTGCACCGGGCGGCAACCGAGGTGATCGCTCGGCACCTGGCCAGCTGGGGCCTGCTGCCGGTCAGCGTGGCGGAGTCACTGGGCGAGCAGGGCGGCCAGCATCGTCGCTGGATGGTGCACGGCACGTCGCATCATCTTGGCATCGACGTACACGACTGCGCGCAGGCCCGACGGGAGAAATATCGCGAAGGAACTCTTGAACCGGGCATGATCATCACTGTCGAGCCCGGGTTGTACTTCAAGCCTGACGACGAATTGGTACCGAAACCTTTGCGTGGCACCGGGGTGAGGATCGAAGACGACATCTTGATTACTTCGGCAGGCAATGAGAACCTGACGGCGATGCTCCCCCGAAGCAGCGTGGATGTCGAGGCCTGGATAGCGAGCACCTGGGCAGGACCGGGCACCGCATCAGCTGAACACTGAGGAGGTGGGATATGACGACGGCACCACATCGTCGCTATCTACCGACCATCAGGCCTATCAGCCGACGTCCGGCGGAAGGCGTCATGCCGCTTCCCTCTCCTCCGCCAGACTCGATCATCGCGTGGGCGTGGTACGTCAACGGCGTACGCAAGCCGGCGGAAGACCTCAGTGTGGCAGCGCGGCTGGCCAACGCCGGCGAAGGCTTCGTCTGGCTCGGTCTCAAAGATCCCAGAGACGAGGACCTGATGGCCCTCGCATCTCAGTTCGATCTGCATCCCTTGGCGATCGAGGACGCCGCACATGGCCATACACGTTCCAAGCTGGAGATGTTTGGCGACGACCTTTTTATGGTGATCTCGACTGTCTCGTATGTGGAACACGAGGAGCTGACCGATACCTCGGAGGTCGTCGCAACTGGTCAAGTCATGGTGTTCCTCGGCGAGCACTTCGTGATCACTGTGCGCCGCGGCGAGCACGCGCAGCTGAGTTCGCTGCGCCGAACGATGGAAGCCGATCCGACCCGGTTGGCACGGGGGCCTTCTGAGGTGCTGTACGCGATCGCCGACAAGATCATCGACGACTATCTCGACGTTGTCGCTGAGATCGAGAAGGACATCGACGAGATCGAGTCGCTGGTCTTCGCCCGTCATGTCGGACGGGATGTGGACCGGGTCTACCAGCTGAAACGCGAGTTGATCGAATTCAAGCGGTGCGTCATGCCGCTCGGCGCGCCGCTGTTGCGGCTCGCTACTCGGGAGCTCCCTGTGATACCGCCGCAGGCGAAGGCCTACTTTCGAGAGCTTGCCGATCATCACACCGAAGCCCGAGAAGCGGTCGCCTCATTTGACGAGGTGCTGAGCTCGATTCTGCAGGCCGGCCTGGCACGAGCCTCCGTCGCCGACAACGAGGACATGCGCAAGATCTCAGGCTGGGTGGCAATCGTGGTCGTGCCCACCTTGGTCGCTGGAATCTACGGCATGAACTTCGACAACATGCCCGAACTCCACTGGAAATACGGCTACTTCGTCGTCCTCGGCGTGATGCTGCTGATCATGATCTCGCTCTATCTCGGTTTCAAACGCAATAAGTGGCTCTAGACGCGGAGCTGCACCAAGAGAACGACCGTGCGCGAGCGACGCCTATTCAAATTGCGCTGCGCGGACCCCAGGCATGCCTTGCAGCATCTCGCGTGCCTGAGCGGCAACTTTGTGTTCGCAGAGCACCTCATACTTCGTGGCGATTGTCTGAGTTACCGAGGTGAAGTCCCGGCGGCCACGGCTCAGCGCGTACGCGGCCGCGCTGAAGCCCACGCCGAGCAAGACACCGATCGCCAGCGAGACCAGCAGCAGCAACAGAATGCTGGCCGGTCTGGTGAAGATCAACATCACTAAACCGACAAGCAGGCCGGTCGAGATACCTGATTGCATGCCCTGAGTGATCACGGTGCCCCAGTTGCGCCGACCGAGGACCCGCTCGACCGACTTGAGATCGGTACCCACGATTGCCAGGTTCTGCACTTCGAATTTGGCGTCCGCGAGGAAGTCGACCGCCTTCTGCGCGTCGGCATAGCTGCTGTAGATCCCGACCGACTGGGGGAACTGCAGCTCAAAGACCGAGCCGAACTGCCGCGGCGAGATAGCCATGGTGTCCTCCTGAGGTCGGCTTCCAATCTACTCGTTGGCCTGGTGAGCCGGTCGACATGCGGACGCTCAGATGTCATGCCTAGTGAACACGCAGAATTCGTTGCCCTCGGGATCGGCCAGGACGTCCCAGTCGATCTCGCTGTCATGTTGACGGATCAGGCGGGCACCTGCCGCGAGCAGATCCTCAGCCTCCCCCCAGATATCCCAATGCATACGATTCTTCACAGTCTTGGGGTCAGGAACCCATTGGAACACCATGGCCCACGGCATTCCAGGGGCCTGATCGATCCAGGAAAAGGCTCGGTCCTGGTCATGACAGACAGTGGCGGCGTAGCGCTCTGCCCACCAGGACGCGATCGACACCGGATCCGCGGCGTCGACGACGACCTCGTACCCGCGATAGTCAGGCAGCGACTCAGGTTCACGGACGAAGGCACACAGCTCGCCACCCTCGGGGTCGGCGAGCACCGTCCACGACTGGGTGTCATCAACGATGACCGCACCAAGATCGGTCAGGTCAGATACAGCCGACACATCTACGTCGAGGTGGACGCGCTGTTTAACCGTCCTCGGCTCGGCCACCTTGTTGACCCAGACGGTGTGCTCCGGGACATCGTCAACCAGCCTGAAGTTCCCGCCTCTCGGCTCGGCGCGAAGCCCGAGCGCCGATGCCCAAAAGTGCGCAAGCACCTCCGGATTGACGGCATCGATGCAGAGATCCTTGAAGCTGATCGCACTGCCTGCAGCCATGACCCGACCCTAGCTGCTGGGTCAGAAAGACCAGCGACGTCAGAGTTTTGCCGACCACAGCGCCGACGTCAGGCTGTGATAATCGAAGGCGTGGCAGCGAGCGCAACCTCGGTCTTCATCTCACGCATCCGGGGCCTGCCAGTCCTCGATAGCGCCGGGGACCAGGTGGGAAAGGTCCGCGATGTGGTGGTGCAGCGCCGCGCCGCTGGCCGTGCTCCACGAGTCAAAGGGCTGGTGGTCGAACTGTTTGCCCGCCACCGGATCTTCATGCCGATGGCACGGGTGCACAGCATCGACGGCTTTGCGGTCGTCATCTCCGGCGTTGTCAACACACGTCGCTTCGAACGCCGCGAGTCCGAGATGTTGGTGATCGACGACCTTTTCGACCGGACGGTGGAACGCACCGACCATCCGGGTCCGTCGGTGATATTCGACGTGGCCATGCAGCCCGCGCGCTCTCACGACTGGGAGCTGTCGCAGGTGGCGCTGCGGGAATCCGGAAGCCGGCGCCGGTTCGGTAGACGAGGGCACGTCACCATCGTGGACTGGTCCACGATCGCCCTCCTGGGGTCCGATCGAGGCCAAGGTACCGACCAGTTGCTGGCTCAGATGGAAGACATGAAGCCGGCCGATATTGCCCGCGAACTGCACGAGATGTCGCGCGAGAGACGAGCCGAAGTAGCCTCAGCACTCGATGATCACAAGTTAGCCGACGCTCTGGAGGAGTTGCCCGAGGACGAACAGGTTCAACTGATCTCAGAGCTCGACACCGAGCGTGCCGCGGACATCCTGGAGGAAATGGATCCGGACGATGCCGCTGATTTGATTGCCGAGCTGGCGCCCGAGATGGCCGAGGTGCTACTTGGGCGCATGGAGCCCGAGGAGGCCGATGATGTTCGGCGACTGCTGAGCTACGCCGAGTCCACTGCCGGCGGGATGATGACGCCCGAACCGGTGATCTTGCCGCCCGATGCCACGGTGGCTGAAGCCCTTGCTCGGATCCGCGACGCAGAACTGACGCCCGCCTTGGCGTGCATGGTTTACGTCTGCAGGCCGCCCTTGGAAACCCCGACCGGTCGCTTCGTTGGCGCGGTGCACTTCCAGCGGCTGCTCCGTGAGCCGCCGTCCACACTCGTCTCGGCTCTGATCGACACCGAACTAGAAACGCTCACCGACCAGGCGAACCTGCATGACGTGAGCCGCTACTTCGCGACGTACAACCTGGTGAATGCACCCGTTGTCGACGCTGATCATCGGTTGATCGGTGCGATCGCGGTGGACGACGTGCTTGATCACATGTTGCCTGAGGACTGGCGCGGCATTGAGCTCGACGCGGTGTCGGCGCACAAGCCGCCGGACGCGGGAGCGATGGCACATGGCTAGAGCAGTTCGAGAGGCCGAGCGGCTGGACATGCCGGGCCGGCGCAGGCGGTCAACCATTCCGACGATCAAGGTGGACCGGGACGCATTCGGCAAGTTTGCCGAGGCCTTCGCGCGATTCATGGGCACCGCACGGTTCCTTTTCGGAATGACTGTCGTCATCATCCTCTGGCTGCTCTGGAACGTGGTGCTCGGTCCACCTTGGCTCCGCTTCGATCCCTTCCCGTTTATTTTCTTGACGCTGGTTTTGTCACTGCAAGCCTCGTACGCCGCTCCGCTGATCCTGCTCGCGCAGAACCGCCAGGAGGCACGGGACCGCGTCGCGTTGGAACGAGACCGCGAGCAAGCTGCGCAAAGCAGAGCAGACATGGACTTCCTGGCGCGTGAGATTGCCGGCTTGCGGATGTCGGTTGGTGAGTTGGCCACTCGCGATTACTTGCGTTCAGAGCTCAGGGCGGAGCTGCGCGCCATCCTCGCCGAGCTCGAAAGCGAAGACGTCGGCTGAGCGTGCTGCCTCGGGGCTGTACCTAGATTCCCAGTCGCCGCCTGGGGCCGCTGTGCAATCTCACCTACGCTGGGGGCATGCACGACCCGCGATCCAACGGAGACTCAACCACGTCGACCGTTGAACATCCCCTGGTGAGTCAGATCCGCGCGGCACTGCACCGGGTGGATGATCCTGAAATCCACCGGCCGATCACTGATCTCGGCATGGTCGATGGCATCGAGGTAGACGCCGCGGGTCGGGTAAGTGTTCGGATTCTGCTGACTGTCGCCGGCTGCCCGCTGCGTGACACGCTCAACCGCGATGTCACGGGCGCCGTACTTGCCGTGCCTGGAGTGTCTGCGGTCAACGTCGACCTAGGCGTGATGTCGGATGAGCAGCGCGTAGCGCTGCGCCAACAGCTCAAGGGCGGTCAGGCCGAACGCGAGATTCCATTCGCCCGGCCGGATTCGCTCACCCAGGTCATCGCGGTCGCATCAGGCAAGGGTGGCGTCGGAAAGTCATCAGTCACGGTGAACCTCGCCAAGGCGCTCGCAGTCCACGGTCGTAGCGTCGGGGTTCTCGATGCCGACATCTACGGTCATTCGGTACCCGCCATGCTCGGTGTCGCTGACTCGCGGCCGACCGCGGTAGAGGACATGATCATGCCGGTCCCAGCCAGCGGACTCAGGGTCATCTCGATCGGCATGCTCAAGCCACGTCGTGACCAGGTTGTGGCTTGGCGCGGGCCGATACTGGACCGCGCTCTCACCCAGATGCTGGGCGATGTCTACTGGGGAGACCTTGACTTCCTGCTCATCGACCTTCCGCCAGGCACGGGCGACGTGGCAATCTCGCTAGGTCAGAAGCTGCCCAACGCCGAGGTGTTGGTCGTCACCACCCCTCAGGCCGCAGCCGCCGAAGTTGCTGAGCGGGCCGGCACCATGGCGTCGATGATGAACCAGCGGGTGATCGGCGTCGTCGAGAACATGTCGCACCTGGTGACCACATGTCCACACTGCGGAGAAGTACAGACTCACCACATCTTCGGGACTGGCGGCGGCGACGAGGTAGCGCGGAGGCTCAGCACTCGCCTGGGTTATCCGGTCTCGCTGCTTGCGCAAATACCGCTCGATCCGCAGCTCCGCGCGTCTGGCGACGCCGGTGCGCCGCTCGTCGAGACCGGCCCAGGCCAGCCCGCCGCTCGCGCCCTCACCTCACTGGCCGACACGTTCATCAAGCGCGGCCGCGGACTGCTGGGCAAGCCGCTCGGCCTTTCGCCAGCCGGTCGTTGATACCTCAAATATCAGGTCGCCTCGAGATCGAAAGGTGTGGCTCCCCGGACTGGAGCCGCCCCAGCGACGACGTCCTGCGGGCCGCCCGGGCTGCGATCTTTGATGGAGTTGATCTCCCCGGAGATGTCCGCCGACGAGCTATTGATGTTCTTGCCAAAGTCGGTCACTTCTGACTTCACGTCGGCGATGATCGGCTCGACGTCGTCGAGCAGGTGTTTCTGGACGAAGGTCCTGGGGTTCAGGTCACGGAAATCGACGTTCTCAAATTCCGGCCCTAGTTCCTTGCTCAGCTGCTGCTGGGCCGATCCAGCCACCGTTCTCAGGTAGCGCAGTACGCGGGCGGCCTTCCGAGCGAGGTCTGGGAGCCGCTCCGGGCCGAACAAGATGACCGCGAGTACCAGCAACAGCAAGAATTCGGGCCCATTGATGTCCAGCAGCAGGGGCACCATGTCAGCCCTCCTTGCTACCCAACGTGACGCGGACCTGGCCCCGTGACGATCCGCGCGTGTAGTCCAAGACCACAACATCACCCGGTCGCCGGGTGCGAATGCTCACAATCAGCTGCTCCATGCCACCATCGACAGGCTCACCGTCGACCCCGGTGATCACATCTCCGACCCGCAGTCCCGCCTTGCCGGCCGGACCTCGCGCGTCGACCTCGGTCAGCTGGACACCTGATGACGCATCTTGCACATTAGCCCCGATGACGGGGTAGGTCGCCTTACCGTTCTTGATCAACAAGTCGGCGATCGTGGCGGCCTGGTTGATCGGAATCGCGAAGCCGAGTCCGATATTGCGGCTTGCCGCAAACGTCAGAATTGCTGAGTTGATTCCGATCACTCGGGCGCCCGCATCGACCAGAGGGCCGCCGGAGTTGCCCGGATTGATGGGGGCGTCAGTCTGGATGGCGTTGATGTACGCAGTCGGGGAGTCGGCATCGGCACCCTCAGAAACCATGACCGGCCGGTTCCGAGCCGAGATGATGCCTTGCGTAACGGTTCCGGGCAGCCCGAGCGGTGAACCGACGGCGATCACCGATTCTCCGATCTGGACCTGGTCGGAGTCACCGATTTCGAGTGGGGTCAGTGACGTCGCCCCACTCACCTTGATCACCGCGAGGTCATAGGAAGGGCTGCGACCCACCACCACGGCGCTGTACCGGCGGCCGTCGGAAAAGATGACGCGAATCCTCGACCCGTTGGCTGCGTCGGCGATCACGTGATTGTTGGTGACGATGCGACCCTCTTGGTCGATCACAAACCCGGAGCCGGTTCCCCGACCGGCCTGGATCATCACCGTTGCAGGCAGAACCCGTTTTGCGACCTCAACAGTGTTGGCACTATCCGGCGCCGGCGCGACCGGCGTACGCGTCACGCCGGGAGTGCCCGGCGCTGAGGGGCTGGATGTGGTCGCCGACGACTCCGCACGCCGGGCGAGGGTGGCACCGACATAGCCGGCAGTGCCGCCGATCACCAGTGCGGTGAGGGCGGCCACCGCAATTACTGAGGCCAAACGCGGACGACGGCGATTCGAAAGCCCCGCGGGCGGGATCGCCGTCGTCGCTGAAGATGTGATGCCGCCCGGCGGGCCTTCGGCAATTGCCGGTTGGCCAAGTGGCGGCGGCCAGATGGCATCCTGGGTTGCGAATGCAGTACCCGGTGCTGCGGATGCCTGCACGCCTGGAGGCCAGGGCGGTGGCTCGCCAAAGGGACCGAAGTAGCGAGAGTCGGACGGTTCACCTTCGGCGTGATCCGTCGGACGGTCCTCATCCACCACGCGCTAACCCTTCACATCGGACAGAATCCTCGCCCACCCAGCTTTGATGCGCTCAAGCGTAGTCTGCGTGATGGTGCCATCATGAGGCAGCGACTCGATGGCCTCTACGAGCAAACCGGCACTACCGTCGGTCACGACTGTGAGGACCACCTCACCTGACTGCCAGCTTGCCACGCCCGAGGCACCACGACGCACATGGGCTCCCAGCGCGGCGTCCCACTGAGAACCTTCGGGTACCGCGGTGAGCTGGCCCCGCTGCTGGAACACGCTTACCGTGCTCAGCCCGTCGCTGTAGACCAGATGCACCAGGTCCGGATTGCGGGCGCGGTCGCTCCGTATCCGCACCAGCGACAGACCCGCCAACTGCCGCACGCAGGACCATCCCGAGGCCTTGAGTTCGGCCGCCGATGAGAGGCTGAGGGAGGTGCTGGTCCGCGGGACCGCCAATCGCGGCGGCAGGTGTTCGAGGATGCTCTCCCTCTGGCTGACCGACACCGAGGTGAATCCGAACGACAGATCGACTGATCCGCTCCCGTCGTAGGTCTCTTGCCAGAGCACGATGCCAGTGGCGTCATCGATCCACCAGCGAGCCGCTACGGAGGGATTCCCGGCCCGCGTCGCGGTCACCACTGTCGCGCTGCGCCCGGCAACACGTGCTCCGCGTGACCCGCTCAGATGGTAGTTGCGCTCGAGCAGGTCGAGCAGCTCGTCGTCGACGACTCGCGATGAGATCAGCGCCGGCGTGAATCCTCTGAGAAGCTGCTGACCCCGCTGACTGTTGACCCTGACCTGTGTGCCCTGGCGGGCGCGCGCCTCCACCTCAACCTGCGCAACGATGGCCCTGCCGTCCCGGTACGCCAGAAACCACTCGCGTCCGGAGTAACTGACGGAATGCCCAGCGTCAGCAGCTCGCTGCATCAAGGCTTGCGCCTCAGCCGGGGTCAGCGTCTCCCCTGCCGCGACCGACGGACCCTCGAGTCGGTGTGAGATCGCGGCAGAGAGGTCGCGGGAGTCGGCCAACATGACGGCGTTGAGTGCGTCGCTGGATAGTGGGAATTGTCCGAGGCTTGAGGTAAATGCAACCTGAGCCTCACCAGTTGGATCGTCAATGGCGGGTAGATGGGGCGCTGCGGCGTACCCGATCACCCCGATCGCGGTCACGGTCGCTCCCAGGGCCATCCCGCCGGCCGCGATCCGCAACTTGACAATCCTGCGATGACTCGGCAGGCCCCCGGTTCGAGACAGAAGTGGTTGAGTTCGTCGGAACGGTCTAGCCCACAAGGGTGCGATCGATTCCGGACCAGCGATGGAGACCAAGCGGTGGGAGAGCTCGCTTGGTGTGGGACGCGGGTCGGTCTGGGACTGTTTCAGAAGGGCGCGTACGGCACGCAGATCCTCGACGTCCTGCCGGCAATGAGCGCAGTCGACAAGATGGCCGAGCAGTCGTTCTCGGTCGGGGTTGTCCAACGCGCCGTCGACGAACGCTGATCGCAGTTCGGCCAGGTCAGCGCAGGGCGCTTTCCTCACGCCGACCTCGCAGGCTCCAGACTTCCCAGCTTGGGACTGACATTGTCGGAGGTGCCGCCTGCCTCTACCTCGACACCGAGGTATCGCAACCGCTCCCCGGTCGGTCGGCGGTGTGCGAGGGCGGTGCGCAGCTGTGCTCGGCCGCGGTGAATACGGCTTCGAACGGTTCCGATCTTGATGTCAAGGACCTCGCTGATCTCCTCGTAGCTGAGGCCCTCGATGTCACACAGCACAACGGCCGCACGAAACTCCGGTGATAGGGCCGAGAGCGCCGCCGCCACATCGTGATCAAGGTCGGCGTCAGCCAACTGATCGGATGGGTTCGGCCAGGCACTGGGCAACCGCTCAGCGGAACCCTCACCTAGACCGTCGAAGCGGATCTTCTGCCGGCGCCGCGCGCCGTCGAGGAACAGGTTGGTCGTGATCCGGTGAAGCCAGCCCTCGAACGTCCCAGGCTGGAACCGGTGCAGCGAGCGAAACACACGGACGAATACGTCCTGGGTGAGGTCCTCGGCGTCATGTGGATTGCCAGTCAGCCGATATGCCAGCCGATAAACACGGGCACCGTGATCGCGTACCAGCTCTTCCCACGTCGGCGGTGTCCAAGGCACCTCAGCTGGTGCTGCCGGGCTCGCGGGCGCAGGGGGCTGCCAATCCTGAGGATCAGGAGCGGGCCACTGCGCCATCGGTTCGACCTTCCTCCGGTGTCCGACACGACCAAGCAGGTTCAGCCTGAACGCCTCATTGTTGCTTGTCATCCTGGCAATGCCCTGAGTGAACCCTGGCATTTGGCTGTGCACGATCGTGTCCTCGCTCACACTTGACCAACGCCGCCAGGGCCAGCCGCGTTCCGATTTCATTGTCTCCGCGCTCGCGGGCAACCTCAAGCCGCTGTCAGTCGGTCGAGACCGACTCGCCGGACGGTAGGCCGGCCGCGGCTAGGGCGGACTGCAGACCCTCAATCTCCGAGGAGGTGGCCTCGATCAATGGCGACCTTAAGCCTCCGACGTCACGGCCGAGCAGCGTCAGGCCGGCCTTGACCAAGATGCAGCCTTGGGTCGCGAAGATTCCTGTGTAAATCGGCAACAGCTGCTGATGGAGGCGAAGCGCCGTGGCGACGTCGCCGGCCAGGTACGCCTCGATCAGCTGCTTGGTCCCGATGGAGCTGAAGTGGGTTGAGGTTCCGACCACGCCTACGGCCCCGACCGACAATAACGGCAGCGTCATAGCGTCGTCGCCGGAGTAATACGCGAGTTCGCTCTGCGCAATAACCCTCGCGGAGGCCGCAAGATCACCTTTCGCATCCTTGACCGCGACGATGCCCGGATGTTCGGCCAGCCGCAGCATCGTGTCGGTGGCGATAGCCACAGCGGCACGGCCCGGAATGTCATACAACATCACCGGCAGGTCGGTGGAATCCGCGACTCGCCGGAAGTGCTCCACGATGCCTGTCTGAGGTGGCTTGGAGTAATACGGCGTAACCACCAGCAGGCCGTTGGCGCCCAGCTTGGCGGCCGTTTCCGCCAACTCCAGCGTGTGCTCGGTGTCGAAGGTTCCGACTCCTGCCAGGATCGTCGCCCGGTCGCCGACCGCGTCCAGCACCGCTCGCAGCAGGTCCGCCTTCTCCGCGTCGGAGGTTGTCGGCGACTCTCCGGTCGTACCGCTGATGACGAGCCCATCGTTGCCCATCTCGTCGACCAGATAGCTAGCGAGTCGGCCCGCCGCGTCCAGGTCCAAAGATCCGTCCGCAGCGAATGGTGTCACCATGGCCGTCAGCAGCCGGCCGAAGGGCGGGGTCGACATGCCCGTCATCCTAGTGCCCTGGAAGGGAAGTTCCTGGGCACTAGACCACCTTGATCACGACCAGCGGGTCGCCGTCATTGACCACATCACCTGCTGAAACCACGATCTCCGAGACCGACCCCGCCACATCAGCGAGCACCGGGATCTCCATCTTCATCGACTCCAAAATCACCACGGCGTCGTCAGCGGCCACCTGCTGGCCCACCTCGACCTCGACCTTCATAACGGCCGCGACGAGCTCGGCGACGACGGTATGGCTCATGCCGTCATCGTAGGGTTCGCCCACCAGGCGTTTCGATAGGGTGAGACTCGTGAATCTCTCCGCTGTCAAGACCTCACCCAAAGCCGCGCCCAAGCCGGGATCATGGGCGTTCGCCGAGGATTTCGTCGATGAGTCTGACCAGTCGGCCGAGTCGCGCCAGAAGGCCAGGCAGCTCGGAGTTGCACCGATCGGTCGTGGCTCGGCCAGCGCACTGACTCTGCTTGCAAAAGTGGTGCAAGCCAAGGCGGTTGTTGAGGTCGGCACCGGCTCGGGCGTCTCTGGTTTGGCATTGTTCGCGGGCATGCAGCCGGACGGAGTCTTGACCAGCGTCGACATCGAGCCCGAACATCAGCAGGCCGCTCGGGAAGCGTTCCTCGCGGTCGGCATTCCCACCCAGCGGTTCCGGCTGATTGCCGGGCCGGCATTGAGTGTGCTGCCGAGGCTGAGTGACGGCGGGTACGACATGGTTTTCGTCGACGCCGACAAAGCTGAGTACGCCGAGTACGTCGAGCAGGGTCTGCGGCTGCTTCGGCACGGCGGGGTACTGGCCGTGGACAACGCGCTGTGGCACGACCGGGCGGCGGACGGAAGCCACATCGATTCCGAGACCGAAGCGATCCGCAATGCACTGAGCGCGGTAAAAGACAACGAAGATCTCGTGTCGTCGCTACTTCCGGTTGGCGATGGTTTGCTCGTCGCGGTAAAGCGTTGATCATCCGATAACACTCGACACGGAGGCGTCGGACAACCAAGCGACGCCGGCTAGGGTTTCACCCTCGGCCGCGGGGCCGGCTCGCGGTGACTGCGCTGGTTGGCACCCAGGGTCCACCCCACCATCCGCGAACGCCCAAGTCCTGCAAGGTCACCGACTCCATACCGGCCTCGGTGAGCCAATCCGCGTACTCATCGGTGTGACTGATGTCAGCGATGATGATCTTGCCACCAGGCTCGAGCACCCGAATGGCCTCGGTGATCGCCTGACGCCGATCTTCCCGAGCTTTGAGGTTGTGGATGGCAAGACTGGAGACTACAAGATCAAACTGACCGTCAAAGTAGGGAAGCGTCGTGATATTGCCGGTGTTCAGCTCGACACGATCCTCCACACCGCACACTCGGGCGTTGTGCTTGATGGCTTCGATGTCGTTGCCGGACTGGTCCTTGCTGCACCACAGGTCGATGCCTGAGACCCGTCCAGTCGTCAGTCGTTTGGCGAGGCTGATCAAAACCGCACCACGACCGCAGCCCAGATCAACGGCGTACTCATCGCCCTTCAGACGCGCGTCATCGAGCAGATCGGCCCACCACACGAACTTTCCATGCAGGGTCGTGTACAGATAGCTGAACGCGCACAGCACGAAGAATGCGGCGAAGATCATCGTCACGAGACCAGCGCCGAACCTATCGGTGATCATCAGCACACAGCAAATGATCACCAGCAGCAGCGCAAGGGCCCCCATGACCACCAGAACTTTGGGAGCATCGACCCCGAAGGCTCCACCCTCAGGTCTCTCTGCCTCGTGGCCACCCGATCCTGAGGCAGGCATTGTCATGTCGCTGCGACCCTGACACCCTTGCCGACGACCGTCACACCGCTTTCCGACACGGTGAAGCCGCGGGCCTCATCGGCTTCTGAGTCAACGCCGATCTTTGCCCCCTCTGGGACGTGGACGTTCTTGTCCAAGATTGCGCGACGGACGACTGCATTCCGCCCAATGACAGCGTGGGACAAGATCACTGAATCTTCGACGCTGGCGCCCTCATGCACTTCGATGTTGGGAGAGAGCACCGAACTCTCGATCGATGCGCCCGACACGACGCAACCCGGGCTAACGATGGAGTCCCGCGCCACGCCGTCCAGGGTGAACTTGGCGCCTGGCATCTGCACCGGGTATGTCCAGATCGGCCACTCCAGGTTGTAGAGGTTGAAGACCGGGTCGATCGAGACCAGGTCCATATGCGCCTCGTGGTAGGCGTCGAGCGTCCCGACGTCTCGCCAGTAAGCCTTGTCGCGTTCGGTAGAGCCGGGAACTTCATTGGCCGTGAAGTCGTAGACCTGCCCGTCGCCGCGACCGACGAAGCTCGGAATGATGTCGCCGCCCATGTCGTGGCGGGAGTCATCGCTTTCGGCGTCCTCGATCAGGGCATCGATCAGCGCCTCAGTGGTGAAGATGTAGTTGCCCATCGAGGCGAACGAGGCTTCGGGGTCATCCGGCAGACCGGGCGGCTCGACCGGCTTCTCGAGAAACTCCTTGATCTTGTTGTCGGACGCGGCGTCGATCACGCCGAACGCGCTGGCCTGGCTCCGCGGCACCCGGATGCCCGCCACTGTGCAACCCAGGCCACCGTCGATATGCGCCTCAAGCATCTGCCAGACGTCCATCCGATAGATGTTGTCCGCGCCGAAGACCACCACATAATCCGGTCTATCGTCGCGGATCAGGTTCATCGACTGGTAGATCGCGTCAGCGCTGCCCTGGTACCACCTCGGCCCGAGACGCTGCTGTGCGGGCACGGGCGTGACGTAGTTGCCCAGCATCGTCGAGAAACGCCATGTCAAAGAGATGTGTTTGTCCAGCGAGTGCGACTTGTACTGCGTCAACACCGCAATTTGCCGCATTCCCGCGTTGGCGAGATTGGAGAGCACGAAGTCGATCAAGCGATAAGTGCCCCCGAACGGGACCGCCGGCTTTGCGCGATCCATGGTCAACGGCATCAGCCGTTTTCCTTCCCCGCCAGCCAGTACGATCGCCAGAACTCTCGGACGCGCGCGCATGAGTTGAACCTAGCGGATATCGGGCTTGGGCAGCAGGTTCTCGGTCATGTTGTGGTCAACATCGGCGACGCTGTGGAACGATGCCAATTATGGCGCTGGCAGACACCGATCGACTGTCCATCTCGTTGCTGACTCGGGAGTATCCGCCCTCGATCTACGGTGGCGCCGGCGTCCATGTCGGCCAGCTGGTGCCGCAGTTGCGGAAGCTCATCGATGTTGACGTCCAATGCATGGGCGAGCCGCGAGAAGGCGCTACAGCGCACGCCGAGAACTATCCGGAAGGGGCCAACGCCGCCCTCCGGGTGTTCGGGGCAGATCTCTCCATGGTGGCAGCCATTCCACAGGTGGATCTGGTTCACTCGCACACCTGGTATGCCAACCTGGCGGGACACTTGGCCGGCCTGTTCCATGACATTCCGCATGTCGTCAGTGCGCACTCACTCGAGCCGCACCGACCGTGGAAGGCCGAGCAGCTCGCTGGCGGCTACCGGCTCTCGTCGTGGGCCGAAAAGACCGCCTTCGAAGCCGCCGATGCGGTGATTGCTGTCAGTGCGGGGATGCGCAAAGACACCCTGGACTCCTATAGCAATCTCGATCCGGACAAAGTGCATGTGGTCAAGAACGGCATCGATACCGAGGAATTCAAGCCCGACCCAGGTACCGACGTCGTCACCGGGCTAGGAATCGACCTCGACAAGCCATCGGTGGTGTTCGTGGGAAGGATCACGCGCCAGAAGGGCCTGATTCATCTGGTGCGAGCGGCCGAGAAGTTTGATCCCGAAACTCAGGTTGTGCTGCTGGCCGGTGCGCCTGATACGCCGGAGATTGCCAAGCAGATTGGCGATGCCTTCGGCCATCTCCAATCGACCCGGGGGAATGTCTTGTGGATTGAGGAGATGCTGCCGCGGGCAAAGGTACGCCAGGTGCTGTCACATGCGACTGTGTTCGCCTGCCCGTCGGTGTACGAGCCGCTGGGCATCGTCAACCTCGAGGCAATGGCCACCGAGACTGCCGTAGTCGCCTCTGCGGTCGGCGGCATCCCCGAGGTGGTGGTCGACGGCGTGACCGGTTACCTGGTGCCCTATGACCCCGCGCAGGCGGACGATCCGGAAGCCATTGCCGCCTTCGAGGAAGAGTTTGCAACCAAGATCAACTCACTGACGGCCGATTCTGGAAAGGCTCGGGAGTTCGGACTGGCGGGCCGGCAGCGCTGCATCGAGGAGTTCGACTGGTCCAAGATCGCCGCCGAGACCGTTGAGGTCTACCGCCGCGCGCTCGAGGTTCACCAAAGCTAGCCGTGATAGGGCGCCGCAGGGCAGCGACCCGCTACGCCAACCGCACTGTCGCCGGCCGCGCACTCGCAGATGCGCTGGTCACGGAGACCGTCGTCGAGAAACCAGTCGTGCTGGCACTGCCACGCGGCGGCGTACCGGTGGCAGCAGAGGTAGCTGTCCGGCTGAACGCTCCGCTCGGAGTGATCTTGGTACGCAAGATCGGCGTGCCGGGACGCAGCGAGCTGGCCATGGGAGCCTTGGCCATGGTCGGTGAAGAGATCTCAGAATTCCGCAACGATGAGATCATCAACGGACTGCGCATCAGCAGTCAGGCGTTCGACGCCGCACGCGATCGGGAACGGCTTGAGCTGGAGCGGCGCTCCAGTATCTTTCCCTCCGCCGGGCTGGACATCGCTGACGCGACCGTCATCTTGGTGGACGACGGCCTCGCGACCGGCTCCACCATGCTGGCCGCGGTCGCCGCTGCCCGAACGCACGCACCTGCCGCGGTCGTGGTGGGGGTCCCGGTCGGAGCGCGCCAGGCCGTGCGGGTACTGCGATCAGTTGCGGACTTCGTCGTCTGTCTCTCCACACCTGAGCCGTTCATCGCGGTCGGTGGCGCGTACGAGGATTTCCGGCAGCTGAGCGATGAGGAGGTCATCACCATTCTCAAGGAATGCGCCTCGTGACACTCACTCAGCCTTGATCGCGAACCAGACTCGCCCTGGGCTCCTCAGCTGACGTCCGCCTCCACGCCGCCCGTCAGCCTGATGAGTTCGTCATAGGTCAGCGGAAAGACAGCGTGCGGGATGCCGCCAGCCGCCCAAAGCTCGTCGAACTCACCGAGCGTGCGATCGACGATCGTGCGGATGGGCTGTGGGTGACCGACCGGAGCCACACCTCCGATCGGCTGGCCGGCGTGTTCACGGACGAACGCCGGTGAGGCACGACGGAGCTGAACTCCAAGCTGTCCTCCGACCTTGTTCATGTCGACTCGATGTGCACCACTGGTCATGATCAACAATGGAGCCCCGGAAGCAGGGCTCTCGGGCTGCTCGCGCATGCCGACGCTCGCAGTCGGGAACGCTTCGAAGATCAGCGAGTTGGCGATGGCTCCAACTGGACATCCCAAATGCTCAGCGGCAGCCCGTGCGGTGGTAACCGCTTCATCGAGCATGCGCACCCGACCAGGCAGCTCAGCAGCTCGCAGAATCTCGTTCACGGCAGCGCAGTGTGGGTGGATTGGAGGTATCGCCTTTCTCATGGAGCTAACTTCCTGATCAAGCAAAAAGGACCTAGTCATGGTGACCAGGTCCCTTGTGCTCTCTCAGCTCTTGAATTCTCTAACGACTTCTCTCAGTGCGCCCGCAAGCTCGGCCGCTTCGTCTGCGTTGAGTTCCACGACGAGCCGGCCGCCGCCCTCGAGCGGAACCCGCATGACGATCCCACGTCCCTCCTTGGTGACTTCCGTAGGGCCGTCACCCGTCCGTGGTTTCATTGCTGCCATCGCGCATCCTCATCTGTAGTTATCTGGCAACGTGCCGGGTCAATTATTCCGTACCACCTAGTCGCAACCGGAGTCGGGTTCTGGCGATGGACGTGTGTCTGGGGTCGGATCGACCTCAGGCCAGACCGGCGGTGGCGCAAAGCAGCCGACCACATGATCGTCGACCAGGCCGATTGCTTGCATCGTCGCGTACGCCGTCGTCGGGCCGACAAAGCGGAAGCCGAGGCCCTTGAGCTCGCGCGCCATACCGATGGATTCGGGTGAGGTCGCACGCCCCTCCCCCGCAGCCGGACGCGGTTGGCCGATCACCCGATAGCTGAGAACAATCTCGGCAAACCTCGGTCCAAGATCGGCAACGAGCCGAGCGTTCTCGATGGCCGCAACAATCTTCGCCCTGTTGCGAACGATGCCCGGATCGCCGAGTAGCCGCTCGATGTCACGGTCGGTAAAGGCGGCAACCCGCTCGGGCCAGAAGCCGGCGAAGGCTCGCCGGAAGTCCTCTCGCTTGCGGAGAATCGTGATCCAGGACAGTCCTGACTGGAAGGCCTCGAGCGTCATCCGCTCATAAAGTCCCTGCAGACTGCTGACTGGCCTGCCCCACTCATTGTCGTGGTACGCGAGGTACTCAGGGGCCGAGAGTGCCCATGGGCAACGCGCGCGGCCGTCAGGACCGGGCAAGGCTCCGCTTGTCATCGGGTCCATCATCGGACTTCAGCGATCGCATTGAGCGCTTGCAGACTGCGCGCAAGGCCAGCGCGTAGGGCCGGCACGGCGAGGCGCGCCGGCCCCTCAACCAGCCGGCCGCCCGGAATGGAGAAGACCTCAGTGCACGACACTGTGGTCTTTCCGCCATCGCCCCTGAGCCGAAAGACACCCTCGCCGGTGAAGTACGGACCGAGGTGCAAGATCGCTAGCTCTGCCGTATCGGCGGTCGACGTATCGGCGGTGGGGGCCGACCAACCAGTAACGATAAAGCGGTCCAGCAGGCCCAGTGGAATACGACCAAGCCAGACCCCGGACAACGCCTCGGCTCGTACCCCGACACCGCCCTCACGGTCGGTCATGACCCGGACAGTCGTGAACGGAATCCAGCGAGACTGGCCTGTCCAGTCGATCAGCACTTCCCACACGGTCGCCACGGATGCATCGGTCTCAGCCGAAACCTCGAGCCGAATGCTCAACTCATGGCCTCCACTAGCCGGACTGGCGGTCGTCAACCGCAGGTGGAGGAAGCTCTGGCGGTACTGGGGCGTCCGCTGCCCCAATGGGATCGCGTGGAGTCGACTGCTCTGCCGCGCGCGCCGATGCCGTTGACTCCTGAAGTCGCTGCCGGACTGTGGCCCCCTCCGCCAACTCCGCGATCAAGGCATCACGCTCCGCGATCTCGAGAGCGAGCCGGTCGAGCAGATCGTCCACCTGAGCCATCGCGTAGCCACGCAGCGTCACCCCGAAGCGGATGTTCTTCAGCTCTTCGGCGGTCAGCGCCCCGCCAGTGGGCAGGTCTTGCCGGTAGGTGTCATAGACGGGTTCTTTGCTCATCTGTCCCATTCCTCCCGCGGCGGCCATCGCCGCGACGCCCAACGCCGCTACGGCGACGACGGCGATGAACCACTCCATGGGTGAATGCTGTCACGCTGCACTTTCGAGCTGCTCGCGCATCGCGCGCTTGGATCCGCCGCCGTCGTCGTCGCTCGCAGAGGAAAGAGCGCCTCTGCTCGCTCCTTCTCCGTGCGGCGGGCGCACGATTTCCGACGCTCGCAGCTGAGTTACTCAGGACGGCGTGGCAGGGTGTGGCCCGTCTCCTCGCGCGTGGGAGTTGACGCTCGGAGAGTTAGCTCAGCCAGCGAATGAGGGCATTACGGCAGGCCACAACATCATCAGCCGGGCAAAACTCATCGTCTGCGTGGGCCTTTCTCGGATCACCTGGTCCGAAGTTGACCGCCGGAATGCCCATTGCACTGAAGCGCGCAACATCGGTCCAACCGAGTTTGGCGCTGGCCTGACCACCCAGTGCGCGGAGGAACTCTGCGGCAGCCGGCTGATCGAGGCCAGGTCGAGCCCCGGCAGCCACGTCGGTGACCCGAATGGGATACCCGTCAAGAACTGTGCGTACGTACGCCTCGGCTTCGGCGGGTGACTTGTCGGGTGCGAATCGGTAGTTGACCTCGATGACGCAGCGATCCGGGATCACATTGCCGGCAATCCCGCCACTGATCATGATCGCATTCAGCCCTTCCTGGTACGTCAGCCCGTCGACCTCGATCTGCTGTGGTTGGTACGCAGCGAGACGTTGCAGCACGCCGCCCGCATCGTGAATGGCGTTGTGCCCCATCCAGGAACGCGCGGAGTGTGCGGCCACTCCTCGCAGCTCCAGCTGTAACTGCATCGACCCTTGACAACCGCCCTCAATGCGCGCATTAGTCGGTTCGCAGAGCACCGCCAATGCGCATCTCAGGTAGTCGGGATGCTCCCGGGCAATCCGGGCCAGGCCGTTGCGATACTCCTCGACCTCCTCGTTGTCGTAGAAGACCCACGTAACGTCGCGCCGCGGCCTGGCCAGTGATGCGGCAACCGACAATTGGACCGCGACACCACCCTTCATGTCGCAGGCTCCCCGACCCCAGATGATCTCTCGGCCAGCTCTGTCCTGCGTCGTCCATGACGGCACGTTCCCCGCAATCGGCACGGTGTCCAGGTGGCCGGCGATTACGACCCGCTCGGACCGGCCGAGTTCAGTGCGAGCAATGACGACATTGCCGTCTCGCACGACATCCAGATGGCCGTATGGGCCCAGCGCCGCCTCCACTCGGTCGGCGATCTCTGTTTCGTGTCCGCTGACGGACTCGATGTCGATCAGGGCTCGCAGTAGCCCGACGACATCGCTGCCCAGATCCAGAGGCGCAGACACGAGCGGCACCTTACAGCGTCGGTAGGCTCGGGCCCATGACTGACGCTGCTAGTGCTCCATTGCGGATGGCCTGGGGCTGGGGTCTGGCATCGATCCACAGCTCGGGTCAGGTGCTGGACACCTACTTTCCGTCACCTCGCTTGGGCAGGGCCGATGGCAGTGCGGCCCCGGTCACGCTCATCTCGGCGGCAATCGACGACGAGGCTCGGGAAGTCCGCACTGAGGTCGTCCACACCGAAATTGATCTGGATGCACCACCGGCTACCACCTCCGACGCTTACCTGAGACTGCACCTTCTCAGTCATCGGCTCGTGAGGCCACGAGGCATGAACCTCGATGGCATCTTCAGCTCGCTCCCGAACGTCGTGTGGACGTCGGCCGGTCCATGTGCCATCGAGGGCTTCGAAAGGGTGCGCACCCGGCTACGCGCTCGCGGCGGGCACCTCACCATCTTCGGAGTCGACAAGTTCCCGCGCATGGTCGACTACGTGGTTCCAACCGGCGTACGGATCGGGGACGCCGATCGGGTGCGGTTGGGCGCCCATCTCGCCGAGGGTACGACCGTGATGCACGAGGGCTTTGTCAACTTCAACGCCGGCACGCTCGGCGCATCGATGGTGGAAGGCCGAATCTCTGCTGGTGTGGTGGTTGGCCGCGACTCCGATGTGGGCGGTGGAGCTTCGATCATGGGTACTTTGTCCGGCGGCGGCACGGAAGTCATTTCGATTGGCGAGCGTTGTCTGCTCGGCGCCAATGCCGGTATCGGGATTGCCTTGGGCGACGACTGCATCGTCGAGGCGGGCCTCTACGTCACCGCGGGTACCAGGGTCACTCTGCCGGGCGGCGAGGTGGTCAAGGCACGGACCTTGTCGGGTGAGAATGGGCTGCTGCTCATTCGCAATTCGGTGACAGGTGCAGTTGAGCTGCGTCGTCGGCAACGCAGCGGAGTTGAGTTGAACGCTGAACTCCACGCGAACTGAGCGCAGGTGGGATCGGGAACAGCGCGAACGCTCGGCTGCCTCGCCGTCGCGTTGGCCATCGTCATCGCCGCAAGCGTCGGCGTCTTCTCATGGCTTCGCAATCGTGGCCTCACCGAGCCGGTGCCGGGACAACAGCGCTGCGTCGCGACCGCGAACAATCGATCTACCGTGGTCGATCTCGACCAGGCTCACTTCGCCTCCATCATCGCGGGGGTGTCGGTACGACGGGGTCTGCCGCCCCGTGCTGCCTCGATTGCCATTGCCACGGCATATCAGGAAACCGGAATCCGCAATCTCGACTACGGGGATCGCGACTCGGTTGGCCTGTTCCAGCAACGCCCTTCGCAGGGCTGGGGCACGAAGCAGCAACTGATGGACCCGGACTATGCGGCTGGGAAGTTCTACGACGCCCTCGTCAAGATCGAGAACTGGGAAACTGCCGACGTCAACGACGTCGCTCAGCAGGTGCAGCGCAGTGGACACCCCGAGGCGTACCGCGATCATGAGGCTGACGCCCGGGTGCTCGCCAGCACCCTGACCGGCCAGTCGCCCGCTGGTTTCAGCTGCCTCGACCGGACCGGCGAGGCGGGAGATGTCAAAGCGCTGCGCAACTCGCTGGAGCAGACATTCGGCAAGTTGGACGATTCGGCCGAAGGGTCAGTGATCACCATCCGTGCCCGTAGCAACAAGCGGGCCTGGGCGTACGCCGCCTTCGCCGTGGCCAATGCCAAGTACTACGGCGTGACAACAGTGAAGATCGGAAACAGAGTCTGGGAAACTCAGGACCTCAACCTCCCCGAGTGGCAGGAAGCCTCTCCGAAGCTCAAGGATGAGCGCGTCGAGATCACACTTCGGTGAGTGGAACCAACGTAAACCCAGGTTGCGTACGGTCTGCATACGTTGCAACCAGTGCGGACCCTCAGCAGACTACGTGCACGTAGGGTTCAGTCATACGAGCGCGAACTGGGATCAGCAGCCTCCATGAGGCGCGCAGCGGCCACGGCAATCCGTTCGTCGGTCGCGGTGAGTGCAACCCGTATGTGCCGGCTCGCGGCGATACCGTAGAAGTCACCCGGCGCGACCAGGATGCCTTTGCGTGCTAGGAAATCCACCGACGCGTGGCAGTCCTCGTCTCGGGTGGCCCACAGGTAGATGGACCCCTCGGAGTGGTCGATGTGGAAGCCCGCCGCTTCCAGCGCCGGCCGTAACATGGTTCGGCGCTGGAGATACCTCCGCCGCTGCTTTTCCACATGATCATGATCACCGAGCAGCTCGATCATCGCCTCTTGCACCGGACGCGGGACAATCATGCCCGCGTGCTTGCGGATCAGGAGCAGGTCTGCCACCACATCTCGATCACCGGCCACGAAACCTGCGCGGTAGCCCGCCAGGTTGGAACGTTTGGAGAGTGACTGCACAGCGAGCAGGCCGTTGTGTCGACCACCGTTGATCTCCGGATGCAGCACCGACATTGGCTCAGCCTCCCAACCGAACTCCCCGTAGCACTCGTCCGAGGCGACCAGCGATCCACGCTCACGTGCCCAGGTCATGCGCTGCTTGAGTGTGTCTTGATTGAGGATCTGACCAGTCGGGTTGGATGGCGAGTTCAGCCAGATCAACGCCGGCCGGGCGTCGCCGAGTTGATCGAGGTCGTCGCAGGCGATTGCGCGGCAGCCCGCGATCTTGGCACCCACCAGGTAGGTGGGATAGGCCATCGCCGGATAAACCACAAGATCGTCAGCACCGAGCCCGAGCAATGTCGGGAGCCAGGCGACGAGTTCTTTGGTACCAATGACAGGCAGCGTGTCCTCGGGACCTAGTCCGGCAGCCCCCCAACGTCGCGTCAGATAGGACGCAATTGCCTGACGTAAGGCCGGCGTCCCCGAAGTGAGCGGGTATCCCGGACTGTTCGCCGCGCGGGACAGCGCGCGGGTCGCTCGTTCCGGCGTCGGGTCGATCGGTGTCCCGATCGAAAGATCGACGATGCCGCCGGGATGCGCCTGAGCGGTCGCTCTGGCAGCCGCGATCGTGTCCCAGGGAAAGTCAGGGAGCTCCGCTGCCAGCCCACGGCGCGGCGGAACCTCCGTCAACACTGCTTACTCGTCGTGCTCTTGCGGCGGCAAGCTCTCAATCAGCGGATGATCTTTCTCGATCAGACCGAGCTTGGCGGCGCCGCCCGGCGAGCCGAGGTCGGAGAAGAAATCAACATTGGCGTTGTAGTACTCCTTCCACTCCTCTGGCGTGTCATCTTCGTAGAAGATCGCCTCTACGGGGCACACCGGCTCGCACGCGCCGCAGTCGACGCATTCATCAGGGTGGATATAGAGCATCCGCTTACCCTCATAGATGCAGTCGACCGGGCATTCCTCGACGCAGGCGAGGTCCTTCAGGTCCACACATGGTTGCGCAATGACATACGTCACGGATGTCGCTCCTTGATTTACCAGTGCGTCGTCGCCACCGCGAGCAACGCGATACTCATCGCCTAGTATCACGCCTCTCGGCAGCACTGCTTACTGAGGTCCATCTAGAAAGGCAGGTCTAGTGGCCGGTCGGAGCAGCGACCCGCTCGCGGCGGCGTACTTGGGCGAGCGTTGGGTGGTGAGGTACTGGTTGCCCGACGGCTCGGCGACCGACGTTGTCGGCTGGATCGATGTGCTGCGCCCGACTTCAGTACAGCTGGTGACCCTGGACGCCGCGGCTCGAGTGATCGAGCGATCCATGATCATTGCCGCCAGGCGCGCTCCGGCAGCGGCCGGCGGACCCCAGCCCCGGCGGATCTCCGCCCATGATGTGCAACGGCATTCATTGACCGGTTGGTTAGCGTGGCACGAGCCGCTAGGTGAATGGACCCTGAGAAGAGCAGACGGCTTCACGCGACGCGCCAACTCATGCCATGCGGTCGGCGATCCCGGTATGCCGATCCAGCAGGCCGCCCAGCGGATCATCGGTTTTGCAGCCGCCCACGACATCCCTCCGCTGGCCCAAGTCATTGACGGATCAGCTGAAGAGCGCGCGCTGCAGCGTTTGGGCTGGGTGAGCACCGACCAACCGACGGCCGTTTTGACGAGCCGTCTGGCCGACTTCTTGGAAGGCCGGCCAGCAGGGCCTGTGGCGAAGATCACCGAGACCCTGCAGCCGAACTGGGAGGAGGCCTATCACCGCAGCAGACCGAACTCCGCCGATCCGGACATTGTCCGGATGATATTGGCGGGCAACCCTCCGCGAGCATTCGCGGCCGTGGCCGGCCAGGGATGGGACGATCATTCTGAGCTGATCGCGATTGCACGGGGACACCGAAGCGAGGACTGGCTAGGACTGGCGTCGATCTGGACTCGGTCTGAGCATCGCCAGCGGGGCCTGGCTACTGCGATGATGGCTGCACTCGGACACTGGGCGGCGCGCCAGGGCGCCCGCTACGTTTACCTTCAGGTGGCAACCGTCAACGAACCCGGCATTGCCGCTTACCTCAGTCTCGGCTTCATTCATCACCACGCCTACCGGTATTTAGCTCCTGCCTGATGACCCCCGCCGACCATTCTTGAACTCAACCACCCTTGGGTTTCACACAAATGACCCGGTTGGTCGGTGAATAGCGCCAGCTAAAGTTCTCCCGGCGTACTACCGAGCCGTTTTGATAGAAGAGCCGCTGGTATCGGACATCAAAACCCCGCACCGGGCTCGTCGGCTCGCAATCCTTCGCGTCATCCTTGATATCGCGGCCGGTCGTGAAGTTCGACTTGATCGGACTGGTTGCCACTACCTTGTCGTAGGTCTTGGTCGACCACATCCTCACCGTGATTGACCCCCTGCGGCTTGGTGTGCCCTTGACGATGTAGGCCTGCACCAACACGCCGTACTTCGTGTCGTTCTGGAACTTGAGGTCGAGATAGGGCCAGGCAACAGTCGCCTCCCGACCGGCGGGGTAGCGGTCGATGAAAAGGCCGTGGGGTTTGTGCTGAATGTCCTTCAGCCCGGCGAAGAACATGGCATTGAACGTGGTTGTGGCACTTTGTGAGACGCCACCACCGAGCTCCTTACGGAATCTTCCATCCTTGATGATGTAGCCCTCGGTGAATCCGTTGGCTGCGGTTCGCTCTCCGACGACCTGGTTCAGAGAGAAGACCTCGCCGGGCTTCAGCAGCGTCCCGCTGATCAGAGCCGCAGCCCGGCCGATATTGATGTTGCGATACGGGAGATACGGAAAGTAGGTCGTGAACTGGCCGGTCACGCGCTTGATCCCGAGCTTTCTTGCATCCGCTGTGGAGAAGGATGCTTTGTCACCGGTGAGCTGTACGCTCACTCTCCGCTCGGCGGCTGGCTTGATCAGTACCGGTTCAACCGCTTTCTTCAGGTTGTCGGCGGTAATGGTGGTGCCATTGATGGCAGCGATGACCTTTGGCTTGCCATTCACTAGTCGTACCGTGGCGTTCTTCGGCTCCACCAGCTCGGCTCTCTTGAGGGCTGGACGAGCGTTGCGCCGCAACTTCTTTTCGTCGAGTACGGGTACCAGGGTGCCGTCTCGATGAACAAAGGAGATCGACCTGGCGAGCATCCGGGGGGTGATTTCAAATGATTCGGCGCCGGTGACTTTGACTTTGATGGGGTCGGCGATTGCGGGCTTGGCGAACGTCGCGACGACCTCGTCAGCTTCGTCATTGGTGATCGCAGGCTGGCTGATCTCGGCCGGCAACGCAATGGGACCTGTTGTCTTCAAGAAACTACTCGTGATCGTCGCCGCCGCAGGATCCTGCTGCAGCACCGCTCCTTCCTGGGCCTCCTTCTGCTTGATCTTCGTACCGTCGTATCTGATCGTGGCATCAACCGGTTCCTGATTGAAAGTCTTGGCGAGCCCACCGACTGCTGCCTCGAGTCTGGCCTGGTCGACTACGACCACAGCATCGATGGCTGATCCGCCGGTTAGCGTTTTGATGATCCGCACTGGGTTCCAACTCTTGCCTCCGCCGGCTGCGTCGACGCTTTGGGCGTAGTCGACAGCAAGGCCGGCATCGACCGGCTTGAGTTGCGCTTCCTCTTCTCCGACGGTGAGATTCAGCGGTTCTGCGGCCCTGGTACCAAGTTCCACCGACAGCTTCTCGATTGCTTCCGATCGGCTGAGACCTCCCACTGCCACGCCCGAGATCTGTGCCTTCTTGGGGACTTTGTCACCGCTGGCGACGTAGCCAGCGAGGTAAAGGATCCCCGCGATCATCAGCATGCCACCGACAACGGCCGCGATCAGCAGCCAGATCAGCCGTTTCCCGGCTGGCCGCTCCTCCGGTGGTTGCGCGGGCTCCCAGACGATTGTGTTATCGGGCCCAACGTCGTTCCTTGGCGCTTGCGTGGTCAAGAACTGCTACCTCGGGTCAGACGGCACTGGATGCGCGGGCGCTGGCGGCCCTAGGAGTACGCCCCCCGATAGTACGTCAATGGAGGCCGTGCGTTTGGGTCATCGTCGGAAGGTAGACCGCTCGCCCGGACAATCTGGCCAACCACGATGGTGTGATCACCTCCATCGTGCCTGCCATAGGTTGTGCACTCCAGCCAGGCCAGCGCGCCATCGATGACGGGCGTCCCGCTGAGAGGGCTGGGGGTGTGCGGTACCCGATCGAACTGGCTAAGCAAGTCTCGTCCGCGGTTGGCGAAGTGCCTAGCCAGCGCCTCTTGGTCGGCGGTCAGCAGGGACAAGCACCAGGTTTTGGCCTTGCTAATCGCGCCATAGAACCGGCTTGACTTGCTGACGCAGACCAGGACGAGAGGTGGCTCCAGAGAGACAGAGCACACCGCCGTGGCCGTCATCGCATGCTTGATTCCGTGATGCAGCGCAGTCGCAACAGTGACCCCCGAAGCGAAGTGCCCCATAACATGGCGCAACGCATCGGCCGAGCCGGAAACGCTGTACCCGAGGTCCGACGCCGCCACCCCTTCGGGGGACGTTTCCTGCCAGCTTGCGCTCGTCACGAGCGCTAACTCAGCCCGGCGAACAGGTCGTCAGCCCAGCCGTCACCCGCAGGAAGTGGGACGCCGCTGGCCAGGCGGTAATACTCGCGGGCCCAGCGATCGTCGCCGAGCACGTCAGCGCCCGCGAAGAACGGGCCGTCAGCGGTGATCTGAGTGGCATAGGCGCGCATAGCGGCCAACTTCTGTGCCACCCATGGCCTGCCGTCCATCTGCACCGCGATGTCGGCGTCCTCGGACATCATCGACGACAGCGGGCCGTCGGGGTCCAATTCCTTGAAGGTCTCTGTGTCACCCGCATCGCGCAGCACCTGGATGCCGGCAAAGATTTCGCTCTTACTCATGGTGGACCAGTACACGCGAGCCACCATCCAGGGCTCTCCGAGATCTCGGCGGTAGGAGGGAACTCCTGCAAGCTGGGTGGCGTACATGGCAACCCGATGCGCCTGGATGTGATCCGGGTGGCCGTAGTTGCCGATCTCGTTGTAGGTGATCAGGACCTGGGGGCGGCGGTCGCGGATAACGGGCACCAGCTCGTTAGCTGCCTCCAGCAGGTCTGCCGTCCAGAAAATGCCCTCACGGAGCACGTCGCGCGGTATGGCACGACCTTCGTCGTCGTACGCCATGCCGGAATCCCGGTATCGCCCATCGCCGCCTAGTCGGATGAAGTCGGTAACGCCGAGTATCTCCATCGCTAACTTGAGCTCGCCCAGCCGGTGCGCCCCGAGGTCGTCGGTCTGGTCTGGAGCAAGGTGCGCAAGATCCTCGACGAGTACCTCGCCCTCCTCGCCGAGCGTGCAGGTGACCAGACAGACGGCCGCGCCCTCGGCCACGTACTTGGCCATCGTCGCCCCGTCCACGATCGTCTCGTCATCGGGATGGGCGTGTACCAGCATAAGGCGCCGGTCGTGCTCAGACTCGGTCACAGACGTCACGGCCCCACCTTATGCCGCGTTAGCTCCTCCACTCCGCGGGAACCGCGGAGGCCAGATCAGACGACTACCCGCGGCTCAGCGAAGTGACAAGCCGAATCGTGTGCGGACTCACCGTCAGGACGCGCGATCAGCAATGGTTCCTCGACGCTGCAGATCTCCTGCGCCTTCCAGCAGCGCGTATGGAACCTGCACGCGGGCGGAGGGTTGGCGGGACTCGGCACGTCGCCGGTCAGCACGATGTGCTCACGAGCGTTGCGCATGGTCGGATCCGGCATAGGCACCGCGGAGAGCAGGGCTTGGGTGTACGGATGGGTGGGACGGGAGTAGATCTGATCCTCGTCGCCGATCTCGGCCATCTTGCCGAGGTACATCACCCCGACCCGATCCGAGATGTGGCGCACCACCGACAGGTCATGCGCGATAAAGATGTACGCCAGTCCGAGTCCCGCTTGCAGCTCTGCAAGCAGATTGACGACCTGGGCCTGTACAGAGACGTCTAGCGCCGAGACCGGCTCGTCGCAGATGATCACCTTCGGGTTCAGCGCCAGCCCACGCGCAATCCCGATCCGTTGCCGCTGACCGCCGGAGAACTGGTGCGGGTACCGGTTGATGTGCTCAGGGTTCAGCCCGACCAGCTCCAGCAACTGCTGAACACGCTGCCGGCGGTCGCCCTTGGGCAGGACGTCGGTGTGGATCTCGAACGGCTCACCGACAATGTCGCCGACTGTTTTGCGGGGGTTCAACGAGGTGTACGGATCCTGAAAGACGATCTGGATATCTCGCCGCAGCCGGCGCATCGCGGCGCCCTTCTGCGAATAGACATCGACTCCGTCGAAGGTCAGCTTCCCGGAGGTCGGCTCTTCTAGACGCAACAGCATGCGGCCGAGGGTGGATTTGCCGCAGCCGGACTCCCCCACGATGCCCAGAGTCTCGCCCTTGTAGAGCTCGAAGGAGACTCCGTCCAGCGCCTTGACGTGGCCGACCGTGCGGCGCAGCACGCCAGCCTTGATCGGGTAGTGCTTTACCAGGTTCTCGGCCTGGAGGATGACCTCCCGTGTCATGGCCGCACTCCAGGGTCATGCAGCACTCCAGGTCCGGGGCCCGCGTCAGCGATGCGGTCCGGTTCGGAGACCGCTGTCGGCTCGGGCCCATACTCGAGGGCAGCTTCTACGTCATCCACGGTCTGAGTGACCTCCAGCTCGGGGCTGTGCTCGAGCAGCAGCTCGGAGAAATGGCAGGCTGCCATCCGGCGATACGCCACCTCCCGCAACGGCGGCGGCGGGTCGGCGCGGCAGATGTCCTGGGCGTAGCTGCAGCGGGGGTTGAAAGGGCAGCCGGGTGGGATCCGCATCAGGTTGGGTGGCAGCCCGCCGATGGCGGCAAGTTCCTTGCCCTTCTGGTCCAACCGGGGGATGGATTCGAGCAGACCCTTGGTGTACGGATGTGCTGGGCTGGCGTAGATCTCGAAGACGTCCGACTGCTCCACGATCCGGCCGGCGTACATGACCGCGATCCGGTCGGCCACGTCGGCGACGACGCCGAGGTCATGGGTAATGAGGATCAGGCCCATCTGCCGTTCCGCCTGCAGATCAGCGAGCAGGTTCATGATCTGCGCCTGCACCGTGACGTCCAGCGCAGTCGTGGGCTCGTCGGCGATCAGCACGGCCGGGTCGAGTGCGATCGCCATAGCGATCATGATGCGCTGCCGCATGCCGCCGGAGAACTGATGCGGGAAGGCCTTGACCCGTTGTCGGGCTCCGGGGATCTGGACCCGCTCCATCAGGCTGACCGCCTTGTCGAGGGAGTCGCGCTTGTTCATGCCCCGGTGCTTGCGGAACATTTCCGCGATCTGCCAGCCGACCGGGAAGACGGGGTTCAACGAGGACAGCGCATCCTGAAAGACCATTGAGATCTCAGGCCCCCTGGTCCGCCGTCGTTGGTCCTCGGGCAAGGCCAGGATGTCGGTGCCGCAGTAGCGGATTTCACCACCGGTCACGAAGCCCGGCGGGGAGTCGAGAATGCCCATGATGGCCTGGGCCGTGACAGACTTGCCCGAGCCGGATTCCCCGAGGATGGCCAGGGTCTCGCCCTGGCGAAGGTCAAAGGACACGCCATTGATGGTCTTGGCTATCCCGTACCGCGTTCGGAACTCGACCTGAAGATCCTCGACCTCAAGCAGCAAGCCATCCTTGGGTTGCCAAAGACCGCTGGAGTCGAGGACTTCGACGGATCCGCTTGTTGGTGACATGGGGTCCTCCTCACCGTAGCTTCGGGTCGAGGGCGTCGCGCACGACGTCGCCGAGCATGATGAACGCGAGTACGGTCAGGGACAAGAAGATGCTCGGAAAGATCAGCATGTGCGGGGCCGCCCGGATCAGACCAATCCCGGACGCCTCGGAGATCTGGATGCCCCAGGAGATGGCCGGCGGCTGCAACCCGATGCCCAGATAGGAGAGGCTGGCCTCAATGGAAATGTAGGCGCCGAGGTTGATGGTGGACACCACGATCACCGAGGCCAGCGAGTTGGGCAGGATGTGGGAGTTGATGATCCGCAGCGGTGTGGCGCCGAGGGCACGGGCGGCCTGGACATAGTCGTTCGGCTTGACCTGCAGCACGCTGGAGCGCATCAACCGCATGATCGCCGGCCAGCCGAGGAGGCCGAGCACCAGGGCCACCTTCGCCACCTGCACCAGGAACGGTGTCGTCAGCGGGTCACTGGGGAAGACGTAGAGGAACAAGATTCCACCCAGGAACAACGGGATGCCCAGAAAGATCTCGCCAATGCGGCTAAGCAGCGAGTCCAGCCAGCCGGATCGATAGCCGGCGATGACGCCGACGAACGAGCCGAAAACCGCCACGAACAGCGTGGCTAAGATACCGACCAGGATCGAAGCCCGAGCCCCGTAGACGGTGCGGGCGTAGACGTCGTAGCCTTGCCCGTCCCGGCCGAACCAGGCGTCGGGCGACGGCGCTTCCCGGGCCTTGGAAAGATCTGCGGTGTATGGGTCGGTGTTGGTGAAAAGCTGCGGAAACGCCGCCATAAGAACGAACACCACGATCAGCACCGCCGAGATCCAGAACATCGGCCGGTGCCGGAGCTCATCCCAGGCGTCGCTGCCGAGCGATCGGGCCTTCTCACCCTTCTCCGGAACACTCAGTGGCCCCTCTGGGTCGCCGGCCGCGCCAATGGTGACCGGAACTACGGACTCGGTGTCCAGGGCGGAGTCGCGGCTCGTGTTAGTCATGAGAGATCCTCGGATCAAGGAAGCCGTACAAGATGTCGACGATGAGGTTGACCAACAGATAGATCAACACCAGGCAGACGATGGTGCCCACTACCGACGTGCCGTCCTTCTGGCCGATGCTGCGGTACAAGAAGCTGCCGATGCCGTTGATGTTGAACACCCGCTCGGTGATGATGGCCCCTCCCATCAGCGCACCGATGTCGATGCCGATGAAGGTGATGACCGGAATCAGGGAGTTGCGCAGCGTGTGCACCCCGATCGTGCGCTTGTTGCTCAGACCCTTAGCTTTGGCAGTCCGTACATAGTCCGCACGCAGGTTCTCCGACAGGTTGGCCCGCATCAGGCGGGCGACGTAGGCCACCGAAACTGAGGCCAGCACGAAGGCCGGCATGATCAGCTGATAAGTGGTGCCCTGGGTGGCGGTAACTGGGAACCAGCCAAGTCGGATCCCGAAGACCAGCTGGGCGAAGCTGCCGATCACGAAGAGCGGGATCGAGATCAGCAGGAGGGTGCTTATCGTCACCAAGCTGTCGATGAACTTGCCCCGCCGAATGCCGGCCAGCACGCCGGCGCTGATGCCGACCACAGTCTCGATGAACACCGCCATCAGACCCAGCTTGAGCGTGGTGGGCCAGCGGGTGGCCAGCTCGTCGACGACCCGATTGCCGAAGAAGTTCACGCCGAGGTCGCCCTGAACCAGGTTGCCCATGTAGAGCGCGTACTGGACCACCAGCGGCTTGTCGAGGTTGTAGTCGGCCCGGAACTTGGCGATGTATCCCTCCGGGCACGGGCGCTCACCGCAACGACCCACCGTCGGGTCACCCAGGGCGAAGACCGCGACGTAGATGATGAAGGTGACGCCGATGATGACCGGGATCATCTGCAGCAGTCGGCGGATGATGTATTTGCCCACCCCAACCCCCTCTCGTCAAGGTTCGGAAGAGCCTTCTATGCGAAACATAGCGTCGGCCCGCCGAAATTGCTCCGGCGGGCCGACACCTTTCAGCGTTGTTTCACGCGCTCGTCGCTCACTTCACCTTGATGGCCTGGAAGTCCAGCACGCCGAAGGCGTTCACCTTGACGTCGGTGACCTTCTCTGACCAGACCGCGGTCGTCTTCGGGTACCACAGCGGAGCCGACGGGAAGTCCTCGGCCAGCAGCGCCTCCCCCTGCTGATACAGGGCATTGGCCTCGTCCGCGTTCGTCGCCGCCGCCGCCTTCGCGTTCAGCTCGTCGAACTTGGGGTTCTCGTACCGGCCCCAGTTCGAACCCGGAGGCCAGGCACCCTTGGCGTAGATCGGCACCATGAAGTTCTCGATCGACGGGTAGTCCATTTGCCAGCTGGCCCGGAAGATGCCCTTCAGCTCGTT
>CAVSSB010000005.1:0-57432 GCA_963730505.1 uncultured Actinomycetota bacterium | reverse complement strand
GCCAACGAGCCGGCATTCACCGAGCCGTACCTGAAAACACTCGATTCGCTACACAACCGCGGCGCCCGCACCACCCTTGAGGCGCTCGCCCGGCGATCCACTCCCGTCTAGAACACCCACGACCCCGCCGTCAGGAAGCTACGTTCACATGGCTTCCTGACGGTTTGCTTTGGTTGCAACCTGTGCGGAGCGTCAGAAATCTCGGTGCACGTATCTTGCAGCAAGAGGCGAGCACAGGTGGCTCTCGAGAAATCGCAGGCAGTTGTTGGCGGGCGAGAATGGTAGCGATGGACTCCATAGGCCGGTATCGGTTGGTCCGGCGCATTGGCGCCGGATCGTTCGCGACTGTGTGGCTCGGTCATGACGATGACCTGGATGTGCCAGTGGCTGTCAAAGTGCTCGCGGACAACTGGGCCAGTAACAGCGATGTGCGGAGTCGCTTCCTGGCGGAGGCCCGGATCATGCGCCGCATCCATGATCGCCGACTGGTGCAGGTGTATGACATCGGCACCTTCGATGACGGGCGGCCGTACTTTGTCATGGACTACATCGACGGCGGCTCCATGAACGACCTCCGCCTGCAAGGCATTCACCCGGTACGAGCGCTGCGACTTTGCGTCGAGGCATGCCGCGCCCTCGACGTACTCCACGGGCACGACATCATCCACCGTGATGTCACTCCGGGGAACCTGCTGCTGGGTCAGGCCGGCAACGGCGAGACCCACGTTCTGATCGCCGACCTCGGCGTCGCAAAGTCCACCCTCGACGCGGTGGGCGCCACCATGACTGCTGGTACACCCTCCTACATGGCGCCCGAACAGGCGATGGGCGTCACGCCATTGGATAGCCGAGCGGACATCTACGCGCTGACCGCGGTGACGTACGCGATGTTGACCGGCCATCCCCCATTTCTGGTCCGCAGCATTGCCGACATTCTCGCGCGGGACCCGTCACAAACTCCGCAGCCGATCGCGGAACGACTCGGTGCACCGTCAACACTCGACGGAGTGATGCGCTCCGGGCTGGCCGCCGACCGTAATCGACGCCCGCCGACCGGCCTGCTGCTGGCGGACGCGTTGCAGATGATCGCCAAACAGATGGACGCAGCCAGCATCCCAACTCAGGAACCGAACGGAAGCGTGGTGACCCATCCGTCGCTTCGGGCGGAGTCACCGAGGGCCGGTGAGATTACTGTGGCGGAGCCGCCGGCCACTGCACTCGAAGCCCTCACTCCGTCGCAGCCGGTGTCCTACTACATCTTGGTCGGCGTCTCGGCGCTCGCCCTCTTCGCCATTTCGATGTTTCTGACCATCTTGGTCCTCAGCTGAGGCGATGGCTCTTGGATCGGACCTAATGAGGCGCAAACTCGTTGCGCACTACGCCGATCCGCAGTGAGGTGAGAACGCCGAGCAGCGCGACGACTGCCATCGACAGCTCGACAAGGCCGAACGTCAGGGAGAGGTTGCCGCTCGGCTGCAACGCAGCGAAGATCGTGCCCGCGAGACCGACGAAGATGCCGGAGCCGAGAGCGTCGTAGACATTCAGCGAGGAGGCGTTACGACCCTGCTCAGCTGTGGCCGACAAGTTCATCGCAGCCAACGAGGTGCTGGAGGTCGCGAGTCCCATGCCGAGGCCAGCGAAGATCCAGCTCACCGCAACCAAGATGTATGGAAGCGTCGGAACAAAGGCGATCAGACCTACGAGCGCCAATCCCAGGGCCACCGAACAGCAGCCCACCGTGATCAGCAGGTCACGTCGAATGCGCAGCCACGGTCGCGCCTGCAGCCAGGAGCCGGCAGTCCAACCGACGGCGCCGACCGTCAATACCGCGCCCGCTTGGAACAGCGGAATTCCCCGCTGCTCAACGAGCATCAGCGGCACGAAGACCTCGCCGCCGAAGAAGGCGCCAGCGAGCAAACCCCGTGTCTGAATGACCTGCGAGAGACCACGAGGAAATCGCAAGAATCCGGGTGGCATGAGCGGTGGCAGCGCTACCAGAAGGCCGGCGAGACCGCCAATCACTAGTGCGACCGCGAGCCAGTCCGGCCGCTGACCCGCCAGTTGCAGGGTGGCGGCGGCCACCGCAAGGAGTGCGGCAGCCCACACCGGCGCGGGCTTCTGGGCACCGGGGTCGCTTGGCTGGTACGAGCGCATCATGCGGAGGAGGCTGGGTAACGCCATCGCACCGCCGAAGAGCACCAATGGAATCACAGCGAGGAACACCCAGTGCCAACTCAAATGCTGGGTAAGCCACGCCGCGGCCGGCGGGCCGACGAATGACGGCAGCACCCAGGCAGTGGAGATGTAGGTGAACATCTTGGGCCGCTGTCTGCGGCTGAAGGCCAGTGCGACACAGACGTAAATTGCAACGTTCATGGCGCCGCTGCCGAGTCCCTGGACGAGCCGGCCCGCGAGCAGTTGGACGAAGTGTTGACCTGTGCCTGCCACTATCAGTCCGGCCAGGAAGATCACCAGACCGGCTAGGAGCGGTTTGGCTGGGCCGATCCGATCGCTGACTCGGCCACACACCACGGTGGCGAACAGCATTCCGATCAAGAACAGTGAAAATGCCCAGGCGTAATACCTCAGGCCGGCGAGTTCGCGGGCTGCCACAGGCATCGCCGTCGCCACCGCGATGGTCTCGAAGGCGATGGCGACGACTATGGCGCAGAGGCCAATGGTGAGTGCACGTTGGGAGACCTTGGGCGCGGCAACCTCGGCGTGGTCGCGCGAGGTCTGCTGCGTGGCCATCTCACCAGTTCACCACCTCAAGCCGACTCAAGGTCAATTTCGATTGTTGAACCTGCTCGCGCAATCGCGCGTGGAATCCGCCGACTTCGTCGTTACTCGCAGAGGAAAGAACGCCTCCGCTCACTCCTCCTCAGCACGGCGGCACGCGATTTCCCGACGCTCGCAGGCTGCGTGCTGATCGGTTGGTCGCCGCGCTGTCTAGACTGGCCAACGTGAGTCAGCAACTGAGCCCAGGCGCCCAGACCATTGTCGACGAGCGCACCCAAGAGCGCCCCGACCACCGCGTTGATGAGGGCGATCATGAACGCTTCTCCCACTATGTGCCAAAGGACAAGCTGACCGACGCCATGGTGATGGGCACCCCCGTGGTTGCACTCTGCGGCAAGGTATGGGTACCGAGCCGCGACCCAGAGCGGTTCCCGGTGTGCCCGGAATGCAAGGAGATCTGGGAGTCTCTCAAACCAGGCGGCGACAAGAACTGACAGGTCGACCTCTGCTGCGCTAGACGGCGCGTACCTCTAGTCTGACGCCATGGACTCCGAGGTCAACAGCGGGCGGACGCTAGTGCTCGTCCGACACGGCAAGTCCTCGTGGGACTACGACGTCGATGATCATGAGCGGCCACTGTCCGGCCGGGGACGTCGAGACGCTGAGGCACTCGGCCAGTTGCTCAGCCAGCGATCGCTGCATCCTGACCTGGTGCTCTGCTCGGATGCGACCCGTACCAAGCAGACTTGGGATTACGCCAAGGCAGGCGGCGCCACCGCCGGCGAGATTGAGTACCTCCGCGATATTTATCACGCCTGGGTGCCAGAGCTGCTAGCGATGATCCGCGATGTTCCTGACGAAATCCACACCTTGCTTGTGCTCGGACATGCACCCGGCATCCCAGACCTCGTCGAGCATCTGTGTGTTCGAACGGACTCGCCGGATTGGACGCAGATGGACAACAAGTTCCCGACCAGCGCACTCGCTGTGGTGAACGTGCCTGGGCCATGGGCCGAACTCGGGAAGGCTCGCGCGGAACTGGCCAATTTCATCGTGCCGCGTGGCTGACTTCCCTCATTTCCTGACGCCAGTTTCGCCACCAATGGCGATCGAGCGCTGGTCGTCAAACCAGTGTCATTTTTCTTGAGAGCAATGCCTGAAGGATCGAAGCGACGACGACCTCGGGGTGCTCTTGGAGACGCTCCGCGGCCGACCAGGGTTCGTTCCGAGAATCGATGAGCAGCTTGAGTCGTTGCTGGTTGCCGACGCGGTTAGGGGTCAGACGAAGGGCCTGATACATCCCTTCCAGAGTTGCCGCTCGGGTGCGGAGCGCGATATCGATCGCGTCGGCGCACGCGAACGTGGCAAGGTCGATCGCAGTCAGCGCGGGCGCGGTATAGCGCAGGCCAGCGCGCTCCACGATCAGTTCGGCAGGAATGTGGCGTCGGCTGAAGGTATAGCCCGGGCGACTCGCCAGCCGCGAAGATGCCGCAACCTCGATCGTTCTCACCGGGGCGTCCGGCCAGAAGGACACTCTCGCCGCCGCCGCCCCAAGAACCACGGCATCCGGGTGACGAAGGCCAATCGCACGCATGAGAACTTCGAGGTTATGCGCGAGCTCTGGCGGCGCATAGATCCCGGGAAGCACCGGCACGAGCCTCCCTTGCCTGACGAGCCAGGCCATCGTGTGAGCAAGGGCCGGGTGGTCTCGCCGGCTGATGAGTCCGCCGCTGCGGCGGACCAGCACGTCGACCTCTGCGTGTGCCTTCACGTCCGGAGGATCCGGACGCCGGGTGCTTATGGTGCAGGGCGAACACAATCTGTGGACAGCACTGGAAGTGAGGAATCAGCTGTGGATGACGGAACTCTCCGCAAGAAGTGACGCGCGTTCGGTCAAGACGCCGCGACACGCCGCGAGCTGAGCAACCAGCGTCAGTTATTGAGGGAAACGTGAGCAACCAAGTCGGCGACGAAGGCCAGCTTCACGATCACTGGTTGTGCCAAGACGAATGGGTAGAGGTCGGGACGGCCCAGGCTGCGGTTGATCTGATTCAAGGCCTTCGTCAGGGGCAGCCAGGTCCGCGCAATCAGCTCAGCCATCGGCGTCTCGAGCGGATCAACCCGTTGCTGGTCGGCGATAAGCCCGAACTCCTGTGCGGTTTGCAACGTGTCGGCAATGTGCAAGAAATGCCCAAACACTTCCGCAAAGTCCTCGAGCGGATGCATGGTCGCATACGCGCTGATAAAGCGGTTCTGCCAGTTCTGGCCTGATCCAGTCGAATAATGCCGCTGCAGGGCATCCTCATAGGAAGTGCTTTCGTCTCCGAACAGAGCGCGGAACTCTTCGCGACGGTCAGGGCCGAGCGCAAGTAGTTCGCAGTAATAGTGACCGATCTCGTGGCGAAAGTGCCCAAGCACAGTCCGGTACGGCTCGTCCATGCTCGCCCGTAGCGATTCACGGTGAGCATCGTTGCTCTCCGCCAGATCAAGGGTGATGATCCCGTTCTGGTAGCCGGTGATGATCTTCCCGTGGCTGCTGGAGAGCAGGTCGAATGCAAGACCGACGGAGCCGTCGCTCACCTTGATCGGGAGCTGGAGCTCGTCGAGGCCGAAGATCAGCCGGCGCTTGGCGGACTCGGCAATCCAGTACTGACCGAGCCCCACCATGTCACCATCGGCTGGCCGAGTCCTTGTCAACGTGCAGCTGAAGCACAGGCCGAATACCGAGGCCGGATCGGCGATCCAGTTGCACCCGCAGCGGTTGAGGTTGGCGCAGATAGGGCGATCCGCCCTGACGGCCGCCATGGTGCCTTGCTCGCGCGAGTACCCGACCGCGGTGCCACACGTCACGCACACCGAGTTCTCGAAAAACAGCTCGGCACCGCAGACTTCGCAGTGAAAAGTGCGCACGATCGCCCACTTTGCCAGGGGCCATGCTCCGAACCTGGGGCGGGTCTAGCCTGACTAAATGATCACCGCTCTTCACGCACTGCTCTACTCAGAGGATCCACCGGTCACCCGTGCGTTCTTTCGCGACGTACTCGGCTGGCCTTACCTGGAGGACGCCAATTCCGAGCCTGGCTGGCTGATCTTCCGCTCCGGCCCAAGCGAGCTTGGCGTCCATCCGAACAGCTGGACCTACGGTGGCGAGTCGACGACAGTGCCGATCCATCACGAGGTCTCCCTGATGTGCGATGACCTGGCCGCCACCATGAAGGGGCTCAGTGCCAAGGGTGCGGAGTTCAGCGGCGAGCCGGTCGACCACGGTTACGGGCTCGTAGTCAATCTGCGTGTTCCGGCCGCCGGCGAAGTTCAGCTCTATCAGCCGAACTACCAGCCCTCGTACAGCCTCTAAGCACCTGAGCTGACAGCGCGATCGTCGGTCAGCTCAGCACGCGGACGGACGCTGCGACCCGGGCCGCGCCGGACGAATGCAGCATGATCGTGTAGTGGTTCAGCTGGGGTACTTCGTCGATGGTCAGCGACGGCAGTCGGCTGCGCCAGCGCGCCAGCTCTTCCTCGGGATAGAGGCCGGGCGGCTGGTCGAGCAGCCCGCGTGACACCACCAGGAGCCGCGCCGGACCGGAGAAGCCACCCAGCACGTCGGCCGTATCCGGGTCGTGGAACTGGTCCCGGGCGTCCTGGAAGACCGCCTCCGATGACACCGAGGATTTCAGTTCCGGCGGGCTGCCCACTAGGTCGTAGTCCACGTATTCGGCGATGGCTTCGCTCCAGGACTCTCGCAACGCAGGGTGGGCTTGCCAGAATCGGCGGTAGGCCTCCCGGCTGGGGAAGGTTCTCTGCAGTCGCTGCAGGGCTGGGCCCAGGGTCAGTTCGATGGCCTGGTCCGGGTGGATTCCCTCGGGCAACCGGAAAGGCAGCCCGCCGTCGACCAGCACCAAACCCGAGACGAGATCCGGAAACCGCCGAACCAGCGCGGCGGCTACGAAGCCGCCCATTGAGTGGCCGACCAGCACCACCGGCCGGGCCGAGGTGGTGATCAGCCCGGCGACGTCCTCGGCATGCCGGTCGATCCCAAACGGCCCCGGCAAGGTACGGCTGGCTCCCCGACCCCGAAGGTCGGGCGCCAGCAGCCGGTGTTCGGGGAGCGCCTCGGCCAGCAGTGCAAAGTTGCGATGGTTAGCGGTGATCCCGTGCACGGCAACGACCGTCGTCGCGCCGGAGGGATTCCACTCTCCGCCGTGCAACCGGCCACCGTCGACCGCCACACTGATCGACCGGTAGGAGCTGCTCACTGCGCTGTCCACCCGCCGTCCATGGTGTAGGAGGCTCCGGTGACCATGGCCGCATCTGGACCGACCAGCCAGCCGACCAGGGCCGCAACTTCCTCGGGCTCGACCAGACGCTTGACGGCGTTGTGCGTCAGCATGATCGTTTCCAGCACCGCCGACTCCGCGAGCCGGTGAATCCTGGCCTGCTCGACGATCTGCTTCTCCACCAGCGGCGTCCGGACGTAGCCGGGATTGACACAGTTGCTCGTCACGCCGTGCGGACCACCCTCCAAAGCGGTCACCTTGGACAGACCCTCAAGGGCGTGCTTGGCGGTTACGTACGCGGACTTGTAGGCCGACGCGCGCAGGCCGTGCACCGAGGACACGTTCACGATCCGGCCGTACCCGTGGGCGTACATGTACGGCAGAGCCGACCGGATCAGCCGGAACGGCGCTTCCACCATGATCATCAGCATCCTGTGGAACACCTCCGGATCCAGTTCCTCAATGGGGCTGACCCGCTGGACCCCGGCGTTGTTGACCAGGATGTCCACCTCAAGCTCGATGCTGCTCAAAGCTGCTGGGTCACTGAGGTCCAGCTGCCACGCCTCTCCGCCGGTTTCGCTGGCCACCGCCCGCGCCCCGGCCAGATCGAGATCAGCGACCTGTACCGCGACGCCCAGTCCGGCGAGCCGGCGCGCGATTGCGGCACCGATTCCGCTTGCTCCGCCGGTGATCAACGCCGAGCGGCCCGGCAGCCCTGATGAATCGTCCATGACCGATCCTTTCGGCGGCGCGACCATCGGGAGCCCGCCTAGTTCGTCGTCGCTCGCTTACGCCTCCGCCATATCGACCGAGACCTCCATCTCGGATTGCTTGGCCTCGGTGAAGATCACGCCCTTCACCGGGGGCACGTCGCCGTAGTCGCGACCCCACGCCACCGTGGCGTGTGAATCATCCACGAGGCGGTCATTGGTCGGATCGAGATACAGCCAGCCAGCACCTGGAACCCAGCAGCCGGCCCACGCATGGCTGGCAGCCGCGCCCACCAGCCGCGGCTTGCCCGGTGGCGGCCGTGTGGCCAGGTAGCCGCTGACATAGCGACCAGCTAGGCCCAGCGAGCGTAAGCAGGCCACCATAAAGTGTGCGAAGTCTTGGCATACCCCGGTCCGCTTCTCCAGCAGCTCGGACATCTTGGTGCGCAGTGTGGTCGAGCCCGATTTGTACGTGAAGTCCTGGTGAATCCGCTGCATCAGCTCAACCGCGGCTTCGCCGATGGGGCGTCCAGCCGGGAAGGACTGCCTGGCATAGTCCTCAATCGCCGTGGGAACGTCAACGTAAGGCGACGCGAAGGTGAAGTCCATCGCCTCCCAAGCTTCGTCGTCGTACTCTCGCGAGCGAGGTTGTGTCGACTCCCACGGCACAGCTAGCGCCTCCGGATCCAGCTCGTTCACTCCGATGTCGACCACGCTGATCGACGTCACGACCAGCCTGGTATGTGGCTTGACGACATGGAAATAACCCTTCGCGTTGCCATACAGATCAATGTGTCGGAGCAGGTCCGCCGGGCCAGGCTCGATCGCGATCTCATGGGATACGCAGGTCTGCCACCCCAGATCACGCGGACGCAGATGGAACAGTCCGTAGCTGCCTGTGACCTCGGAGTCATAGGTGTAGGTCGTGTGGTGTTCGATGCGGTAGGTGGTCATGCCGTGCCACCAACTGCGTCACTGCGAAATAGCGGCCGCTGGGTTGGCGGCGGCTGCTGATACTGGTCCCGGATCGCCTCCGACAAGGCGTGCAACTGATGCTGCAACCCGCCGAGAAACTCCTCGAGCGAGGCCCGGCGACCATTAGTGGACTCTGTGAGCACGACCGGATCGGCGATGCGTACCCGTTCCGCCAAGGCGTCCAGTAGCCGCAACGGTCGGCTCGTCGGGGACGTGTTGGGCAGCGCTCTGAGGTCGGTTCTGATCCGCTGCAGCTGGTAGGCGACCGAGCGTGGGTTGTATGGGTCGAGCACCAGCAACTCAAGTACCTCGTCAACCCCAGATCTCGTACGGTAGCGACGGCGGAATGTCAGGATCGATTCGGCTGCGGTGAGTACAGCCTCCCGTACCAGTCGATCCGTGTCGGGTGCCAGCTCCCGGCAGATCGTCACCCGCAACAGCGCCAGGACCTGGAGGGCGCGCTCCAGCCCGCGACCAGAGTCGAGCATGTACCACCCGGGATCGCGGATCATGTTCTCGGTCGCGATACCCGCCAGTGCGAGCAAACCCGAGACGACGCGCTCGCAGGCATCGGTCAGCTGGAGACCCTGGTCATGAGGATTGTCGGCAAGCGCGGCCAGAGCCCGCTCGATGTCGGCCAACACCATCCAGACGTCTTCGGAGAGCTGGTCGCGTACGCCTTGTGCGGCCATCGACAGCGCCCCCAAAGACTGGGCGGCGGTGCCGAACCGATGACGATCCAGCAGCATCGACCGGAACTCCGGCATCATCTCGGCTTGGGAGTTGAGGAAGCCGGGGTACGTGGTGCTGACGTGGGTGACGGCCTGCAGCAGCACCTCCAGCGCTCGACCGTGGGTCCCATCGAGGTCAGTCTCAATGGCCACGGTGCGGGTGGCCAGCAGTAGCCGAAGCAGGTCCTCGGCGCGTTCTGCGTACCGGCCGAACCAGTAGAGGTCGCTCAGCACGCGCGGCACCATGGCGATCGAAGCAGACATGGCCGGCACGAAGCCGGCCTCCTCGCCGGCTCGAGCGCGCGCGACGAGCCTGGGAGCGGCAACAGGCTCAGTGCCGACCACCCAAACGTCTTTGGCCAGCTGACCGTTGGGCTCGGTGACCAGCACCCCGCGCCGTTCTGACGCGTCATCGGCCACTCGTGCAAGGCCACCCAACATCGCGGTGTACGACGCGCCGCTTCGAACGGCGAACGAGCGGAGCACCACGTTCCGGCGCACCAGCCGATCCGCGTCGCTGGTGGGCGCGGACGACAGATTCAGCACCTCCTGCGCGACGAAGCGGTGCGGCGCAGCCTTGATCTTGTCCGCCAGCAGTTCACGCTGTCGGATGCTCAGTGCTGGCCCACGCACACTGCGACCGTGACCACGACTGATGGGGCGAATCACCACGGAGTCCAGGTTGTTCAGCGTGTGGCTCAATGCGTTCTTGTCGCCGCACCACCAGGTGTCAACAGAGGGCAACCGCAGGGACTGGCCGAGCAGTTGTTCAGATAGCTCAGGCAGGAATGGGAGCAGGGCGGGATTCTCGAGCACGCCGGATCCGAGGTTGTTCAGCACGCTGACGGTGCCCTGGCGTACGCATTCCATGAGGCCGGTCACCCCAAGTCGAGAGTCGGGACGCAGCTCAAGTGCGTCCATCCACGTCGAGTCGACGCGACGCAAGATCACGTCAACCTCCTCGAGCTTGCCAAGAACTCGCATCCATACGCGGCCATCGCGAACCGTCAGGTCGCTGCCCTCGAGCAGCGGGAAGCCGAGCAAGGACGCAACGAAGGCCTGGTCGAAGGCGGTTTCAGAGTGCGTGCCAGGACTCAGCACGACAACCCGCGGGTCCTCGACTGCACTGGGCGCCGCATCGACGAGGGCGAGGCGCATCGCTTGGAAGAACGGCGTGAGCCGATGCAGGTTCGCCTGGTGATAGATCTCAGGGATCACCCGCGACACCACGCGGCGGTTCTGCATGGCGTATCCGGCGCCGGAGGGCGCCTGAGTGCGATCCGAGATCACCTTCCACTGCCCGCTGCTGTCGCGTCCTAGATCCGCCGCGATCAAGAACAACCGCTGCTGGGCCACCGCCTCGCTGCCGACGAGTGGCCTCAGATACTCGTCGTGATCGAAAATCGCCGATGCCGGGATCAGGCGCCGTACCAGTAGCCGCCGGGCACCGTACAGGTCGGCCATGATCGCATCCAGCAGCTCAGCCCGCTGCACCAGACCCGCCTCGAGACCTGCCCACTCGCGGTCATCAAGGATCAGTGGTAAGGGGTCAAGCCGCCACGGCTGTGGCTCTACCAGGCCGGTGGGCGTCTCCGGCCGCGGAACCATGACCGTTCGGTTCGTCTGCTATGGAGATCGCTGATGCGGGATTCGGCGTGTAAGTGACGTTGTCGTCCTCCAGCAGCCGCGCCACCTCGCGCTGGGCCTGCAGCAAGTCCTTGTCGGCGAACTCATCGAGGCCGTCCAGCAGTGATGACCAGCCCTGCCGTACGGAGCCGTCCGCAGCCGCAAACTCGTCGAATGCCGGCTTCCGGTCCATCGTGGTGGTCTGGCTCGCAGTAGCCAGATAGCGACCAAGGACAGTCATGTACCGCCCTGGGGCTGAGAGGTCCCGAATCCCCAGGCGCGAGGCACCCGACGGCGCAGATCCAGCGTCAACGGGGACTCATCGTCGCCGGCCGAGCGCCTGATCAGCTGGGCATCCAGTGCCTCAAGATCGATTGCACCTGTGCTGTGACCCATCGCCTCAAAACGGCGGGAGCGGCGCGCTTCGGCCTCCGCCGCGTTGACCGGCGGATGGTCGTAGGAGCGGCCGCCGGGATGGATGACGTGGTAGGTGGCACCACCGAGGGAGAAGCGGCTCATTCGATCAATGAGATCGAAAGACAGCGGCGAGTCGACATCGAGCGTCGGATGCAGCGATGACCACGGTTTCCAGGCCTTGTAACGCACACCAGCGACGTAGTTGCCGGGTGCGCCAGTGGCAGTCAACGGAACGGGCCGTCCATTGCAGATCAGTAGATGCCGTTCCGGAACGTACCCGCTCACCGCGACCTGCAGCCGTTCGGTCGAGGAGTCCACATAACGCGCACTCCCCCCAGTGCCGACCTCCTCACCCAATACATGCCAGGGCTCGATAGCGCTTCGCAGTTCCAGTTCCACACCGCTGATCTTGGTTACGCCGACCCGTGGGAACCGGAATTCGGCGAACGGTAGCAGCCAGGACAGCTCGAACTCGATGCCGTGGGCGCGCAGATCGGTGACGACCTCGGCGATATCAGCCAGAGCAAAGTGCGGCAGCAGGAATCGCTCGTGCAGCGCAGTGCCCCAGCGGACCAGGGGGGCGGAATAACGCTCCTCGGCGAACCGGGCGACCAGCGCACGCACCATTAACGCCTGGACCAGTGCCATGTCCGGATGCGGTGGCATCTCGAATCCGCGCAGTTCCAGCAGCCCTAGCCTGCCGCGCGTCGAATTCGGGTTGTAGAGCTTGTCGATGCAGAATTCGGCGCGATGGGTATTGCCGGTGATGTCGGTGAGCAGGTTCCGCAGCGCGCGATCAACAGCCCACAGCCGATGTTCGGTATCGGCCAGTTCATCGATCTCGGCGAAGGCGATCTCCAACTCGTACAGCGTCTCCGGCCTACCCTCGTCGACCCGCGGCGCCTGACTGGTCGGTCCCACGAAACGTCCGGAGAAGAGGTACGACAGCCCGGGATGGTGCTGCCAGAAGGTGATCATGCTTACCAGCAGATCCGGGCGCCGAAGCAACGGCGACCGCAACGGCTCGGGACCGCCGAGTGTCAGGTGGTTGCCGCCGCCGGTACCGCTGTGCCGCCCATCGAGAGCAAAAGTCTCCGCGCACAGCCGCTGCTCGCGGGCGATCCGGTACAGCGTCTGGATCAGATCGGAGAGCTCGGCCCAGCTGGAGGTTGGATGGACGTTCACTTCGATCACTCCGGGATCGGGGGTGATCAGCAACGTCTTGATCCGAGAGTCAGGCGGCGGCCCATAGCCCTCCAGGACTACGGCAGTGCCGGTCTGTGTCGCAGCCCGATCCACGAGCCCGACCAGTTCGATGAACTTCTCCAGCTTTTCCAACGGAGGGAGGAACACGTGCACGAAGCCGTCACGCGCCTCCACGACCAACGCCGTACGCGTCGGGGCATCCTCCGGATCGACGACCACGGCCCGCGGCTGGCCAACCGCCTCGTTCAGCGACGGTCCGGCCTTGGTGTAGGACTCCTCGCCGGCGAAGTCAGGGTCCTTCCACGAGAGTGCGCCGAGCGGCAGCCGCGCGCCGGCTGGGGAGTGGCCAGGAACAAGCACCAGGCGGCCTCGTCGGGTACGCCAGGCGGGGCTCACCCAACCTTCGCCAAACCATGCCGGCACAAGAGGTAGCACCCAAGCGGCCGATTCAGTCTCGGTCCGATCCAGGTCGCTGGCCAGCTGAGACTCCGGCTGCTCTGGATCAAAGGTCGGGCGGGGGCCAGCCGGTTCACTGAGCTCCGCGACGAGTCGCGCCAGCGGATCCTCGAAGGCCGGCTGTAACTGCTCCTCCGGCAGTCCAAGCTCTGCTGTGATGATCCGGGCTAGCCGCTCGGCTGAAGCTGCGGCCTCAGGATCTGTCCTCGTGGCATCGAATGGATCCGCCAGCAGTGCAGGATCACTCCACAGTTGCTCGCCGTCGCTGCGCCAGATCAGGCCGATCTGCCAGCGTGGCAGCGGCTCCCCGGGATACCACTTGCCCTCGCTGCGCTGCACCAGGCCGCCTTTGGCGAAGCGATCCACCAACGCCGCAGCCAGCCGGTTGGCCGACTGCCGCTTCTCGGGGCCGTCCGCAGCGACCGTCCACTGTGCAGAGGTCATGTCGTCACTTGAGACGAAGGTTGGCTCACCGCCCATGGTCAGCTCGAGGCCAGCAGCCTCCAGCCGGCCGTCGACCGACTCCCCCAACTGTTGGATGGAGTCGATCTGAGCCGGCGTGTACGGCAAGGTGGTTCGCGGCTCCTCCTGCTCACGCCGTACGGTGTTGGCGAATTCCATCGTGGTCACCGATGGCTCGGTTGCCCCCGTGATCGCGGCCGCGGACGCCGGATGTGGCGTGGCGGCCAGCGGAATGTGGCCCTCACCGGCAAAAAGCGAGGAGGTGGGGTCGAGCCCAATCCAACCGGCCCCCGGGATGTAGACCTCAGCCCAGGCGTGCAGATCCGTGAAGTCCTCCGATGGGCCGGTCGCGCCATCCAGGCTCGGCTGGTCAGCTGCGAGCTGGACGAGGTAACCCGAGACGAATCGAGCCGCCAGCCCACATTTCCGCAGCGCAGCCACCAACAGCCAGGCCGTATCACGGCAAGAACCGATTCGCTCCGTGAGGGTGTCTTCGGGACTCTGGACTCCGGGCTCCATGCGGACCGAATAGGCGATATCGCGATAGATGGCGGCGTTCAGTGCGCCCAAGAATTCGACCGTGGGCTGTCCGTCGGGTGGAGGCGTGCCGCTAGCCGCGACCCAGTCACCGACGCGCGGCCCAAGCCCGGAGGCGGGGAGATCCAAGTACGGCTTGAGGTCGGCCGCGAGCTCATCCGGATAGTCAAACGGGTAGGTCTCGGCGTAGCTCTCGATAAAGAAGTCGAAGGGGTTGATCACCTTCATGTCGGCCAGAAGTCCGACGGTGATGTCGAGTTCGCTGGCCTTGGTCGGGAAGACCGCTCGCGCCAGGTAGTTCCCGAAGGGATCCTGCTGCCAATTGATGAAATGGTCGGTGGGCGAAATCGTCAGCGAATAGGCCTCGATGGGGGTGCGTGAGTGCGGTGCCGGACGCAGTCGGATGACGTGCGGCCCGATCGCGATCGGCCGGTCGAATCTGTAGGTCGTGCGGTGCTCGAGCGCGATCTTCATCGCTTGTTCGGTGCTCCTAGTGCCCTCGCCTAGTACCGGTAATGATCGGGCTTGTACGGCCCACCGATCGAGACGCCGAGGTAATCCGCCTGCTTGGGGCTGAGCTCGGTCAAGTGCACATCAAGCGCGTCCAAGTGCAATCGCGCAACCGCTTCGTCGAGATGCTTGGGCAGGGTGTAGACCCCGAGCGGATAGTTCTCAGGCTTGGTGAAGAGCTCGATCTGCGCAAGCACCTGATTAGTGAACGAGTTGCTCATCACGAAGCTGGGGTGACCGGTCGCATTGCCCAGATTCATCAACCGGCCCTCGCTGAGCACGATGATGCTGTGAGTCTTCTCGGGCTCGGCTTCGCCGAGACGCGATTCGGCACCGTTCTCGGTGAACTGCCATTCGTCCACCTGAGGCTTGATGTTGATCTTGGTTGCGTTGGCTAGCGCGGTCAACCCAGCGATATCGATCTCATTGTCAAAGTGCCCGATGTTCGACACGATCGCCTGGTGCTTCATGCGCCGCATGTGGTCGGCGGTGATCACGTCACGGCAACCGGTCGCGGTGACGTAGATGTCAGCGATATCAAGCACTTCCTCGACGGTGGCCACCTGGAAGCCATCCATTGCTGCCTGCAATGCACAGATCGGGTCGATCTCGGTAACGATCACTCGCGCGCCCTGTCCGCGAAGTGATTCCGCGCAACCTTTGCCGACGTCCCCGTAACCGCAGACGACGGCGACCTTGCCGCCGATCAAGACGTCGGTGGCACGATTCAGACCATCGATCAGCGAATGCCGGATGCCGTAACGGTTGTCGAACTTTGACTTGGTGACCGAGTCGTTGACGTTGATGGCGGGGAACATTAGGGAGCCGGCTCGGAGCATCTCGTACAGGCGATGTACGCCGGTGGTTGTCTCCTCGGTCACGCCCTTGATGGCATTCGCGATCTGGATCCAGGAGCGCCCCTCGGCCAATGACTCGCGTAGCAGCTCCAGAAAGACGCGCCACTCCTCTGAGTCCTCTGCCGACGGCTCCGGCACTTCCCCGGCCTTTTCCGCCTCCGCGCCCTTGTGGACGAGCATTGTGGCGTCGCCGCCATCGTCGAGAATCATGTTGGCCAACTCGTCATCTGGCCAGTGGAGAATCTGGCTGGTACACCACCAGTACTCCTGCAGCGTCTCACCCTTCCAGGCGAATACTGATACCCCTTGGGGATCGTCCGGTGTGCCGTTGGGTCCGACCACCGCGGCGGCGGCGGCATGGTCCTGAGTGGAGAAGATGTTGCAGCTTGCCCATCGCACTTCGGCTCCTAAAGCCACCAGAGTCTCGATGAGCACCGCTGTCTGCACCGTCATATGCAGCGAGCCGGCGATCTTTGCACCAGCCAGTGGCTTGGAGTCGCCGTGCTGGGTGCGCATAGCCATCAGTCCCGGCATTTCATGCTCCGCCAGGCTGATCTCCTTGCGGCCAAACTCGGCGAGGCTCAGGTCGGCAACGCGAAAATCCATGAGCGCAAGCCTAGGGGAGGCGGCTGCCTTCCACAGAATCTCCATTGCTCCGCCAGCGTGCGTCGTCCATCACAGCCGTCGAAACGGCCGCGTCAGAGCCCTTCGAAACCGCCGTCTCTCATCACAGCCGTCGAAACGTACGCCGCAGCACAGATTCCCATCAGTGGCTGGGAGCAGCGGGCCGCTCTGGCCGTGGAGCCGGGACATGGTTCGGGTCGTAGATGTCGGGCTCGAGGTAAAGCGCGGTGACCATCGGCTCCGTCTTGCGGATATTGATCTCGGCTCGATTAATCGTCTCCGATACTTCGGAGGCGCTCGCCTGTGGTCCCACCGCAATCTTGGCCGCGACCAACACCTCCTCTGGACCGAGGTGGAGCGTCTTCATATGAATGACCCGCTCGACGCCAGGTGTATCGGTCAGCGCCCCGGTGATCCGGGCCACAGCCTCTGGGCTTGCCGCCTCGCCAAGCAGCAGGCTCTTGGTCTCGATCGCCAGAGCAATCGCCACCGCCACGAGCAGCAGGCCAATCATGACCGTGCCGATGACGTCGAAGATGCCGTTGTGGGTCAGCAGCGTCATCCCCACGCCGAACAGCGCAAAGATCAGACCAAGTAGTGCGGCAAAATCTTCCAGCAAGATCACCGGCAGCTCCGGTGCCTTGGCGGAGCGGATGAACTTGCCCCAGCCTTGCTTACCGCGCGTTTTGTTGGACTCCCTGATCGCAGTCCGGAACGAGAGACTCTCGGCAACGATCGCCGCCACCAGGATTACCACTGGAACCCACCACCACCTGCTCTCCAGCAGCTCGTTCGGGTGGCCTTCGGAGATCTCATGCCATTTGTGGTACGCCTCGTAGAGGGCGAACAGGCCACCGACACTAAACAGCACGACTGAGACGATGAAGGCGAAGAGGTAACGCTCCCGGCCATAGCCGAACGGGTGCGCTTCGGTCGCCTCACGCTGGGACCGACGACCGCCGATCAGCAGCAACACCTGGTTGCCAGCGTCAGCGACCGAGTGAATTGCCTCAGCCAAGATGGAAGAGGCGCCGGTCAATGCCCAGGCGCCGAACTTCGTCAATGCGATGAACGTATTGGCGATGAGGGCCGCAATGACCGCCCTGGTTCCGCCTTCGGCACTCACGGGTGAATCCTGCCAGACCGCGCCGCATTCGGCTCGATCGCTACCTCTGCAATTGCGTCGATGCAGCGAACGTGGCGCGGATCACCGTTCCAGGCTGCGCCCGAGGCCGACAGCCAAATAGACAGCCGCAAACATGCCGGTCTGCAGCAAGGTTGCATACCGCTCGACGTCGGAACCCGACCAATGCGCGATCGGACAGACGCGTACGTCGTTGCGTTCGGCCGATGTGACCAGGCGCTGATGATCAGTGCGGATCAGGCTCTCAGAGTTTCCATCATCGAGCAGCACCAGAGTCGGTCGTCGATCAACTGAGATCTGATCCTCGAACGGGTCCGCAAATGGGTCGCGTGGGGCCGTGGACTCCAAGATCGGCAGCAGAGCGTCGGCATCGGCTGCAAGCGCGGCGCGACCACTGGCCGCCCTGAGCGCCTCTGCTATCCGGCGACTAGCTCGTGCGGCGAGTACCGAGCCACCCCAGACAAGCGGCTGGGCGTCCGCCAGACCCATAGCAAGATCCTTCGCCGGATTCTCCGAAACGTCGGCGAATGGCGAACACTCCTCCGCCACCTTGTCCATGGCGTCGGCCACGAGCTGCGGATGCACCTCTGGTCCGAGCTGCATCGCATGCAAGCCATCCAGAACCACGATCGCTGCGGCCAGCGGATCGGCGGTTGCGGTGGGCAGCAAGATGCTGGATCGGGAGGCCGCGTGCTCGGCAATCATCGAGGGTCGCGGGCATGCGATCAACAGCTGGGAGCCACGACGTACCGACTCGTGGACGGTGGCTACCAGGCCCGCTGGCGCACTCTCACTCGCCATCACGACCACAAGGTCAAGGGCACCGACCCAGCCGGGGAGGCCGTGGGTCGGCCAAGCCACAAACGGTACTGGGCAGACTGGCTCTAGCATCGCCCGGATGAAGCGCGCCTCTGTCCCAGCGGCGATCACCGCCCTAGGACGCGGCAAGCCCTGCAGCAGACTTATCGGCTCTGCTGAATCGGCGGCCTCGCGTCGGACGCGGGCTCCTGCTTCAGCCAGTCGGCGCAAGATCGGATCCCCCCCGGTCAGCGCCTTTTGATCATCCAGCCAGGCGTCGTTGAAGACAGACATCACCGACCGGACGGGGGTTTTGGACCATCCATGCGAGAGCTGGGACGGCGGGCCTCGTCGATGAGTAGCACCGGAATCTGTTGCCGTACCGGATAGGCCAGGCCACAGTCGGAAGCCAGGCAGACCAGCTCGTCCCGATCATGATCAACAGCGAGTGCTCCATGACAGTTGGGGCAGGCCAAAATCTCTAGCAGCTCCGGTGCCAGATCGACTGCCACGCTCATTCCTCCTCGACTCGATTCCGCTAGGCGCGGATCAAACCTAACGTCTCGTCACGCAGAGACTCCATTGTCTCCCGCCTAGCGGCCTCCACGTTGAGCCGCAGTAGCGGCTCGGTGTTGCTGGGTCGCACGTTCACCCACCAGTCCGGGCCAGAGACCGTGAGCCCGTCGAGTCGGTCTTGTGCGCCGCGGCCGGCGAAAGCGGTCGCCACTCGATCCATGATCATCTGTTGATCGCTGACAAGGGTGTTGATCTCTCCAGAGGCGGCGTAGCGCTCAAAGCGAGCCACTAGCTCTGACAGCGGGCGATCCGAATGGCCCGCCGCAGCCAACACGTGCAGGGCCGCGAGCATGCCCGTGTCGGCTCCCCAGAAGTCGCGGAAGTAGTAGTGCGCAGAGTGCTCACCGCCGAAGATCGCGTTGTGCTCGGCCATGGCGGCTTTCACGAAGCTGTGACCCACTCTGCTGATCACGATCTTGCCGCCTTCGGCTGAGACCACTTCCGACACTATCCGTGAGGTGATCTTGTTGCAGACGATCGTGGCACCTGGCTCACGGGCAAGCTCCTGGCTGGCGATCATCGCGGTGATCGCCGATGGACTGACCACCTCGCCGCGCTCGTCGATGATGAAGCAGCGATCCGCGTCGCCGTCAAAAACCAGAGCAAGATCAGCTGCATGATGGCGGACCGCCTCCTGCGCATCGAGGAGGTTCTCGGGCTCGAGTGGGTTCGGCGGGTGGTTGGGGAAGCTGCCGTCCAGGTCCAGGAACAGGCCGATCAACTCAAGATCATCACTACCGAGTACGGCCGGCAGGGTGTATCCAGCCATGCCGTTGCCGGCGTCGGCCACTACCCGCAGTCGCCGGATACCGGTCAAGTCGACAAGAGAGTGTAGGTAGGTGGCGTAGGCCGGCAGCAGGTCTTGCTCGGAGCGCTGTCCTGGTGCCACGGCGGGCAACGGTTCCGTGGCGCCGGCGCGATCGGCGATCTCGGCCAGTGTGGCGGAGGTGATCGGCTTTGCGGCTGCCAGGCAGAGCTTGATCCCGTTGTACTCACTTGGATTGTGACTTGCTGTGAACATCGCTCCGGGTAGGTCGAGCCAGCCTGAGGCGAACCACAATTGGTCGGTACTGGAAAGGCCGATGTCGACCACGTTGACACCGCGACTCAGCACGCCATCAATGAAGGCAGAAGCCATCGGTGGGCTGCTGGTTCGCATGTCGCGGCCGACCACGAGCGCCCCGGCGCCACTGTGGAGACTCAGCACCTCAACCACGGCGGCACCAATTGCGTGCGCCCCAGCAGCGTCCCACTCCGGGTCAGAGCCCTCAGTGACTCCCCGAATGTCATTGGCTTTAAAGATCCCGCGCTTGATCATCGAGTGAGCATCCTAGTGCTGTCGGGCCCGCACGCTGTGACCGAGGTCAGCTCGCTCCAGGATCGGCGAGGACAGTCAGATGCCCGCGACGCGCCAGTTCGACGAGACCACTGCGCTGCATCTGCGGCTCCCTGGTTGGTCCAGCTGGGGGATCGTATGACAGACCGACATCGCGTACCGCGTCGGCAAGAGCCAGCAGGTCATCGCTGGTTGGTTTCGGCTGCTCTTCGACAACGAGCCTGATCATTTCCCAACCGCGCGGTGCCGAGAGAGTCTGGGAATGCTGCTCGCACAGGTCGTAGCAATGTGGTTCCGCCTGGCTGGCCAGCGGACCGAGGACCGCTGTGGAGTCCCGGTAGGCATACGTCAGAGTCGAGGTAGCCGGGCGCTGGCAGCCTGCTCGTGAACAGCGGCGCGACCTCACCTGCCAGACGCTACTCCGGGCGCGGGTTCGATCGTGGGAAGCGCTGGCTACAGTGCTCACGTGTCCAGCCAACGTCGTGACCGCCACGGCCGTGGGCTTCGCGGACCTCTGGCGTTGCCGAATGCCCTGACTGTGCGTCGCGCTCGGCCGCCCTCACCCGCCAGCAAATCGGACTTCTTCAGCGAGGCCGTACATGACGCCGTCGACCGGGTCGGACTGCAGTGTCCAGACGTCCTGGTTGGAATCACATTCGGAATCGAGGACGTGCCGCACTTCGACATGGCCTGGGCTGGCGACCGAGTGCCACTTGCCGCCGCGGTCGAGGCGACGACGGATCAGCCGGGCCAGGTTGTGGTGTATCGCAGGCCGCTGGAGCATCGCGCCATGAGTCGACGTGGGCTCCGCATCCTTGTCTACCGCACAATTGTCGAGCAACTTTCCGCACTCACCGGCCGCAGCGTTCAGGAGATCGACCCCGACGGCGCGGGAGCAGAGGACGATTAGCCTCCCTGGTTTTGCATCACTCACGAACCGACAAGCGGCAATTTGGGTGGTTCGAGGATCAACTGTGATGAGTTTTCAGTGAAACGCGTCGAGAATCGCCGCGATGAAGTCCTCTGGGTGGTCGCGCAACATCGCCATCGTGAAACGTAAGACCCGCCAACCCGCGGCCACCAGCGCGTTCTGCCGCCAGCGATCCGATTCGAACAGATCCTGGTCCGTCTCGTGGATCCGTCCGTCGATCTCGATCGCCAACTTCTGTTGCCTGAAGGCGATATCGATGTAGAACAATTGGCCAGCCACTCGCACGGGCAGATTGGTCTCCCAGCCCTTGATTCCCGCCGCACGCAGCAGCCTGTGACTCAGCCGCTCCGCAGCCGACCAAGGCTCGCTCCGCGAGTCGATCAAAAGCTTCAGTCGTTCCCGATTGCCCGCCCGGTGCGGAGTCTTACGCAGCGCCTCATACATGCGGGTCAGGGTTGTTGCTCGGACCCGGAGCGCGACATCAATTGCGTCGCTGCATGCAAAGGTGGCCATGTCGATGGCAGTCAGGGCTGGGACCGAATAGCGCAGGCCCTCGCGTTCGGTGATCAGGTCGGCAGGAACATAGCGCCGATTGAAGGAGAACCCAGGCTGTGGCATCAGCACGCAGGGAACCGCAGCCTCGATGCGATCCAGAGGTGCGTCCGGCCAGAAAGAGACTCGAGCAGCAGCTGCACCGAGCAGCACAGCGTCAGGGTGGCGAAGCCCGACCGCTCGCACCCGCGCTTGCCAGCTGCCCGCGATCTCCGGAGCAGCGTAGACGCCCGGCAGCACCGCAGCCAGCCTTCGCTCCCGGAGCAGCCAGTCGAACGAACCAGCAAGCTGCGGATGATCCCGCCGGGTCACGAGGCCGCCACCAGCCTGCAACGCAGTATCGACCTCTGCATCTGCATTCACACCGAGGAGGATGCGGACGCAGCAGAAAATCGTGCGGTCTACGCCAGGTCTGTGGATGGCGGCGACCAGCGGTAAAGATCCTGTGGATTGCGAGTCCCTGAAAACACATCGCCACCAGTCAAAAGAGCCTGAACCTCGGGCCCTGTGGGTTCAACCGTGATGCGATTTCAGGGAGGTTCCTACTGGCCCACCGAATAGTCAGGTCTAGTCGTCGGCGCCCGGCTGGCTACATCAGGTGACGCAAGTGGAACGGTGGCCAACCCAGCAACGTCTCGCTCTGGTTGGGTGAGCACGACGCCTCCCACCACCGAGGAGCCGTCGGGCACCTTGACCACAACGTAGGAAGGCGCGGGCGAGTTCAGTCGCCTCGTCGCCGTGATGTTCGGTCCGAGCAGAATGTCAACGGTCCGCAGCGTGACGCCGTCGTAGCTGAATACCTCAAAGGTGATGGGTGCATCGCCGTCTCCGCTATTGCTGACGATCAGCTGACTATCGGCGATGTTGCTCGTCGCAATCGCGCTGACTCCCGTTCGAATCAACGGCGCAGCGGCGGACTGGACGGCAACGTCCCCACCGCCACGTCGACTGGTGGAGATAACTGCCCCGGTCACAGGCACATTGCTCGTCAGCTTGATGCTCCCCGCCTGGCCCGTCAAGCCCTCTTCGAGGTTCGCGGTCGCCGTGCTCTCCGGCGGAACGTCGAGCGACTCGGCTCCGCTCGGCTCATACGGGCCCTGTAGCCCGAGGACCTGCACGGCGACGCTTGCACGGGTAGCACTGGGATTAGTGACCACCAGCTGGCGGCCGCCTTCACCCTCAGGTACGCCAGGGATGACCACGACGGAGCTCGGCGACACCGATGGAATCTGCCAGTCCACTCCCGCGGGCTTCAGCTGATTCGTCCGCAGCCGCTTCGCCACCGCGCTGACACGACCCTGACTTGCCTGCACCACCACACTGAGCGGGCTCTCGGCGTCCACCAAACTGCTCAGCGAAACCGTACGCGACTCGTGCGCCCTGATCAGGATCCCCGGGCTGCCTGGCACCACAACTCGACCACTTTGGCCGTAGAACCGAAGATCGACCTGGGCCTGGGCGTCATCCGGATTGCTCAAGATCAAGTCAGTCCGATCGGTATCGGTCGCGCCCAGGCCCGAGAACCAGTGCGAGGTTGCCGGCGCCAGACAAGGTGCGGCCTTAAGCCCGACTTCGGAGCCCTCCATGACATCGCCTACGATCACTGCGCTGCTGGTACTCGCCATGACTCCATCGGCAGAGATCATGACCGGGGTGGTCACTCCAGATTGCTGCGCGCCCTTTCCCGGCTCAGTGAGTTTGAGCTCCGATGGCTTGGACTTGAGCGTCGATCCCGTCAGCAAGCCTGCTCGATTGGGTGTCTCTCGGATCGAGACTGCAGAAACCTGGGTCTTTCCTGCTGGCTTGCCGCTTAGCGGAGCTGAAGTGGTGCAGATCGTCGTGGTGCGGCCAACGAGTGGGACGCGACCGGCATCGGGCGTGGCCCCCTCTTGGCCGAGCAGGGTCCCCGCACCGAGAATCAGCAGCAGACCGACCAAAACCGCACCAAGCGCTGTGGCCCGGCGGCCTCTCAGACTCAGCCCACGCAGCTGGAGATTAGACATCAGGCCAGCTCCGAGAGGGTCGCTGCGCGCCGCGCTGTCTTGGCCGGATCACGCACCTCCGGCCGTCGGATAGCTGGAGCGGCGAGCACCGCCGCCACCAGAAGCACCAAACCCTGAGCTGGCAACAGCCAGGGCATGACAGAGGGCAACGTGAATGTCACCGTCCCGCCAGCGGCAGGAAGCGCAAAGACCTGCTGCCACTCATCCGCAACGGGAACCAAGGTTTGGCCGTCCAGTTCGGCGTGCCACCGCAGGTCGGCAGATTCGCCGATCTGAAGCTGTCGCTCAGGAGTCCCTGCGGGCACCGGCGCCGGCGGCGTGCCAACGGGCAGTCGCGCTGCTCCCTCTGCGATCACCGTACGCGCCACCGCCGGTTCCAGTTTCCACACGATCCCGCGCTCGTTTCCGCTAGCTGTGCCCAACCCCGGCGTGTTGTCGATTCGGGCCGTGATGTCCTCGTTTGCACCGGTCACCCAGACATAACCGATCCCGAGATCGGTCAGCTGCGGGTTGATATCGGAATCTGCGGTTCCGGCCACGAGGCGTACCACCAGGTCGTCGACCTGTTCGCGTGCGGCTACCGAGCCGCCGTACGTGAAGCCCCGATCGGCGTCGCCGAGCCGGAGGTGATCATCGGCCAGCACGGAATAGCGCGCGGTGCCATCGGAAAGGTCAATGGCCAGCAGCCGCGGTCGCGCGTCTGACTTCATGGCGTTCATGACGTAGGGCGGAATCGCATCCAGCCGGGCGCGCTCGATCGGGCCGTGAGCGCCAGCCCACACCCACCAGACGGCACCGCCAACGCTGACAAGGTAGACCGCGATGGCAGCGAGAACCGTCGCCGGCTGTAGCCAGCTGAAGCTGCGCTCCGTCACGTCGACTGAGAATCCGTCGAGGCCCATGCCAGCGCCGATGATCAGGGCGGCAAAGCCGAGCAGCAGGTAGCTGCCAACCCAAGGCCGCACCTCGGTACCCGCCGGAGGTACCGAAACCACCAATCTGGATAGGAACACGGCCATGCCGAGAGCAACCAGCGCAGTGGCCCAGGCGGCAAGCACCACGCGTCGGGCCGGACGTCTGGCGAGTCCGAGAAGGGCGAGGATCCAGATGACGCCGAAGATGACGGCGCCCACCCAGAGTGGCGGAAGGCCCGGGCCAACCTCGCGGCCGAGCAGCAGCAGCCACACCGGCGCAGCAGTGGTCACTCCACTGAGCGCCGAGTCCGGCCCAACGAACAGCCGCCCCGGCGAGGAGATCAGCGTCGGCCACCACGGCAGCAGCACCACGAGCGGGACACCGAGTGCGATGCCAATTCGCCCGATCTTGCGCGGGCTGCGCCGCAACACAATCGCGCCGAGTATCCCGACGAGAAGTGCAAAGATGATCATGGACGGCTCGAAGGCGACCAGGACCACCAGCACCACTCCAGCACCCCAGCCGCCGCGCCACGCCTCCGGGGTTCGCGTCCGGCGCAGTACCAGTGCCCGCGCCGCCGTGACCAGCAACGGCAGGCAGATGGCGATCACGCTGAGCGCGAGTCGGCCCTGATTCGTGCCACCCAGCAGCACTGGAAGCAGCGCGTACGTGCCGCACACCCAGAGCCGGACTCTGCGGTCGTTGATCACGCGCCGCGCGAGTGGATACGCCGCCAGCAGCGACAACGGCACGACTCCACACAACAGCAGCGTGACGAGCCACTCAGGCTGGCCGAACATGAACGTCGAGCCGAGCGCGGCGAGCGCCTCCCACGGCGGTGTCACCAGCCCAGGCGCGCCCGGGATCGCGCTGACAACTGTGCGCCACAGGGAAATCACGCTGTCGTGCGCAGGAAGTAAAGCCGGAGCGACCAGGGAGCCGCTGCCAAACAAGCTACGAGTGGCGACGAGACTCGCGACTACTGCGACAGCCAACAGCAGCGCCGTTGGGCTGAGCCAAAGATTCTTGGGGCGGTCATCGGCCGCCGAACTGAAGTCGTCGCCGGTCAGCTCATCGATCGTGGCCACGTCGGAATCGCCCGCCATCATCCGATAACGCTCGGATACGGCACCGGTCAGAGCGTCCACTCCAACCTGCAAGCCGCTCCACCAGGGCGGTCGTAGCGAATCAACCACCTCGCTGGTCCCCGGCGCTGGATCGATGGCGGCCGTCCGGCTACGCAGCTCACGCAGCCGACCCGGATGAGCGGCGAAGGACCCGGCTGCCGACATCTCATCGAGCGCCCTGGCTGGCACCTTGCCAATCAGATAGCCCACTGCGCGTATCAGGCAGCCCCACACCAAGCGGAGCCAAACCAATGGCAGCATCTTGCTCGGGGCGTGACCGGCCACCACCAGCATGCCGAGCAGCCGGTCAACCTTGCCCGGCCGGCGACCCGTGAGCCCGCGGGGACGAAGCCCAGCGCGGCCGACTTGGCGGTGGGTGAGCTGCGCACTCGGTGTGGTGACCACGCGGAAGCCGTTGAGGTGCGCGCGCCAGCCGAACTCGACGCCATCACGGAAGACCGGCAGGGCCGGATCGAAACCACCAAGTTCCTGCCAGACGGACGTCCGCACGAGCATGCCGCAAGTAGAGACTCCGAGCCGTTCCTGAGGCTCATCGCGCTGCCCTTGATCAATCTCGTCAACATCAAGGTCGAGCTCGCGGCGCCCGGTGCCAGAAATGCTGACGCCGATCTCGCTGATCGGTTGGCCACCGTGCCGGCGCTGCGGCAACAACAGCTTGGGCCCGGTCAGGTCGATGCTTTCGTCAGTGGTTACGTGGGCCAGCAGCTGATAGAGCGCGTCGGGCGCCGGCACGGCATCGTCGTGCAACAGCCACAGCCAACGCGAGTCCCCGGCCGAGATCGCGCGAAAGCCGATGGTATCGGCGTCCTCTTGCAGGTTGGCGGCGTCGAGCTCTAGAGCGGCCTGAACTGCCGCGCCGAAACCGAACTCTCGTTTTCCGTCATAGACCGCGTCCAGCACGCCCTGGTCGTGTGCGCGGTCCAACAGCGTTCTGGTCGCATCGGTGCTTGCATTGTCGATTGCGATGAGTCGCGCGGGTCGGGTATCCAGCTCGGCCAGTGCCTCTAAGGTCGCCGACAGCCAACGCGCCGCGTCGAGTGTCACGAGGACGGCTGTGACGTGTGCGCCGGCAGTGTCGACTCGTGGGGTCTGGTCTTGCTCTTGCTCGGGGAAATCAGCCCATGCCCATGGGCTGTCCTCGAGCCCAAAATCGTCGACGTCGACCGGCATCAACTCAGGCCAGGCGCTAGAGCTCCCTGGACGGTCCTCGTACGCACCGGCCAGGGCAATGTCGCTATCCATCAGTTCCTGCGCAACCCCTGTACCAATCGGGCCCCGAAAACGCGTGAGGGGCTGCCCGGTTGGGCGGCCCCTCACTTTACGCGAGTCCGCTAAGTGTCCGAAAGTGCCTTCAGTTATACAGCGCGTTTCTTGAGTTTGCGACGCTCCCTCTCGCTCAACCCGCCCCAGATACCGAAGCGTTCATCGTTGGCCAGCGCGTACTCGAGGCACTCGCCACGCACTTCGCAGGACAAGCAGACTTTCTTGGCCTCGCGCGTCGACCCACCCTTCTCAGGAAAAAACGCTTCTGGGTCCGTTTGCGCACACAGTGCGCGCTCCTGCCAGCTCAGCGCACCCCCCGTGGTGCCGCTCGGCTCGTACATGTGGCTGTGCCTCCTCGACCCGCATAATGGAAAGAACCCCTCGACCGGTACGACTTCGCGGGCCGTACCGGATTTGGCTTGCGCCGTATGCACCTGCCACCCGCTGCATTGGGTGCCCCCTGGCTGTGCAGCAACTCACCTGAGTACGGCTCCGCCGGATCAGCAGAAAACTGCAAATGACATTGGTGAAATTACATGCCTGTCAATACCGTAAAGTCAAGTCGTTTCCTGATATTGGGGACAAGTTCGAGCTGAAAGGGTTTGGCTATGACTGCTGGCGGCCCCACCAGTCCACCGCTGGCGGTTGCACGTCTGGTTGTCCCTTCGATCGCATGGACGGATCCTCGGCGACGTTGCCCTGGGGCTGGGGCCCATTTCTGCCCTGGGGCAGGGGCCCATTTGGTTGCGTCGGGATCGGCTGCCAAGCCGCTGAATTTGCGTCTGCGCCCCAACCTGCTGCCGGGGCCCCAGCCGCTGCTTCGCCCGCGGTACGCCACACCGCACCCGCCGCCGTGTCCGGCCGCCAGGTCGGTTGCAGCCTTTGGTCGGGGGGCGGTACGGGCGGCAACGATTCCTGGTACGGCGGCAGCCCAATTCCCGCGGGAAGCCGGCGCGGCACGGCCTGAAGCTGGTAAAGCTTGATCAGCAATACCACCGCAATGACGGAGATCGCCTGCGTCACAACGGCCCCGAGCGCCCAAACGACCGGGATGCGATCGGCGGCGAGCGCCAGCAGGGCGAGACCAATGCCGAACAGCACAGCGAGCACCCCGGCAATCAGGCTGAGAAGCGTGAGCAGGCGCGCATGAGGTGTCCGCTCGCGCAGCACACAGAACCCGACGATCACCGCAAGCGCGATCAGCGGCACCGGGTTTGCGGCTTGGGCGCTCAGCGTCAGCCCAATGTTGGCCAGCGGGCCTTGGTAGGTCGCCATTCCAACGACAGCCAGTAAAAGATTGAGCACCAAGGCTCCTAAGGCGACCCAAGCCGCCGGCTCCCGCAACCGCATCAAACTCTGCACAACTTTCAGCGTAGTCACACTGGCGCTACCCCGAGGCCGGCCTGCAAGAACTCCTCTTCGAGCGTTGGAACCTGGCGCGGATGGAACACTGGTGCGGTGCGGATCGTGATCTTGGCCGGCGGAGTTGGCGGCTCAAAGTTTGTGCTCGGGGTACGCCTGGCCTACCCAACGGCTGAACTCACCGTGATTGCCAATACTGCTGACGACATCACTCTGCAGGGTTTGCGGATCTGCCCAGACCTCGACACCATCATGTACACCCTGGGCGGTGGCTCGGATTCGGTACGCGGTTGGGGGCGTGACGACGAGAGCTGGCGGGTCATGGAGGAGCTGGCCTGCTATGGAGTTGAGCCGACCTGGTTCTCCCTCGGCGATCGCGATGTGGGCACGCATCTGGTGCGGACTCAGATGCTGAACGCCGGCTATCCGCTCTCGGAGGTCACCACAGCACTGTGCTCCCGTTGGCTAGCCAGCGACGCGCGGCTCCGCCTGCTCCCGATGACAGACGATCGAGTGGAGACGCATGTGACGATTGCGGATCCCGAGGCGCCAGGTCAGCTGCGGGCTGTGCATTTCCAGGAGTACTGGGTGCGGCTTCGCGCAGATCCTGACGCGCTTGCCGTGACGTTGGTGGGTATCGAGACCGCACATCCCGCCCCCGGGGTCATTGAGGCGCTCGAGCAGGCCGACCTGATCTTGCTGGCGCCGAGCAACCCTGTGGTCTCTATAGGCCCCATCCTTGCTGTGCCTGGCTTACGCGACGCATTGCAGCAGGCGCCGGCCCCGGTCGTCGGATTCGCCGGCATCCTCGATGGTGCTCCTGTGTTGGGGATGGCTCATCGGCTGCTACCCGCTATCGGTGTGGATGTTGACGCGGCGGCGGTGGGCTTGCACTACGGCGCCAGGTCGCGCGGCGGCGTCTTGGATGCCTGGGCAATGGATAGCGCTGACTCCTCCTCCGCCGAGCGTGTCCAGCAGGGCGGATTGCGGGCCGTCGTCACCGATCTGCTGATGCGAGACCCGGCGAGCACGGCTGCTTTCGTCAGCTACGCGATCAAGTCAGCCACGTCATGATCGCCAGGGCTGGCGCAGAGAATCCGATGCTGACCCAGGACTCGTCCGTGATCATGATCTTCGCCCCCAGTGGGATCGGAGAAGTGGCAGCCGGCACTGATCTTGCGACGGCGATCCTGGCGGCGGTGGATGCAGACCCGCTTGGGCCACTCTGCGACGGCGACATCATCGTTGTCACGTCCAAGATCATCAGCAAAGCCGAGGGCCGCATCGAGCCGGCGCCGCGGCGTGATGAGTTGATCACTTCCGCTACCAAGCGCACCGTTGCCCGGCGCGGAGAGACTCGCATCGTTCGCACCCACGACGGACTTACCATCGCCGCGGCCGGCATCGACAGGTCCAACCTCTCACCGGAGTTCATCCTGCTGCTGCCGCGGGATCCGGACGGGAGCGCAGCGGCACTCCGCGAACAGCTGACAGCCGCAACCGGGCTTCGGTTGGGAGTGATCATCTCCGACACCGCCGGACGGCCGTGGCGAATCGGCCAGACCGATCACGCTATCGGCGTTTCCGACGTCAGGGCCCTTGCGGACTATGCAGGTGTCCGCGACGGGTACGGAAACGAGCTGCAGGTGACTGTAATGGCCGTCGCTGACGAGCTAGCCGCAGCCGCCGACCTGGTGAAGGGCAAGCTGTGCGGTCGTCCGATCGCAGTGGTACGCGGCCTTGGCCAGCTGCTGGGGCAGGCTGAGTCATCGGCGCGTGAGCTGCTCAGGGATCCGGCCAAGGACATGTTCGGTTTTGGCAGCCAAGAGGCCGTGCTGGCCGCGGCGCTGGCCGCCACGGGACAGCACCATCGCTATGAGGAGCTGGTAGCGCTCGATCACGCGGAACGAACATCCCGGCTACTGGCCGGGACCACATTAGGTCGGGAAGCCGCAGACCTGCTGCGTGCCATGATGTCTGTCGATTTACTGACAGATGACCCTCAGCGGACCGAGATAGACTCGCCACTCCCTGAGACGGATCGGTAGGAGCAAACCAGGTGGCGAAAGCCAAGAGCGACGAAAAGGCCGCGCCCAAGGGCGGCACTTCCAGTAAGACGGCGTCCTCGCCACAGAGCCGCCGCGACAAGCTGGCGTCCCTTGAATCCGCGCGGAAGAAGGAACAGCGCAACCGGACTATCCGGCTACTGGTGATCTGCGGCGTGCTCGCGTTGGCGCTGTTGGCCTACCCGGTCTACCTTTTCGTTGACGACTACCGCGCTCGTAACGCGGCGATCGAGGACCTCGGCACTAGCCTTGCCGCCGCAGGTTGCGACCCGATTGCTGAGACTGAGGCCACCGGTAACCAAGATCACGTTGCGGACGGCACCAAGGTCCCCTACGCCCAGACTCCACCCGACTCCGGCAGCCATTACGCCAGTCCAGCGCCGTTCACCAAACATTTCTACGCCGAGGCTGATCGACCTGCGGTAGAGACCTTGGTGCACAACCTGGAGCACGGCTACACAGTGGTCTGGTATCGCGCCGACGCCCCGAGCGAGGTGATCAACGACTTGCAGCGGATCTCCAAGACATTCGGCAGCGATGACTACAACCCGGCAGACAAGTTCATCGCGGCACCCTGGTCTGAAGCTGATGGTGGTGGCTTCCCAGCTGGGAAGAACGTCGTGATCACCCGTTGGACGGCGGACCCGAATAATCCAGGCGATGTCACGAAGCAAAGAGGTGTCCGTCAGGCGTGTACCAACGTCAGCGGTGCCGCCATCAAGGACTTCATGGCCAAGTACCCGGTCGACAACTCCCCGGAGCCTAGCGGCGCCTGATACCCAAGGTCATACTTCGGTTATGCGTAGCTGCCGCCGAGCTGAGTGGTGACTTCGGCGACGAGTTCCTTGATCCGCTCCGCCTCTGAGATCGGGCAAACCAGAGTGATCTGTGGCGTCTGCACGATCACCGTGTCAGTGAGTCCGACGACAGCAACGACCCGGCCGCTTTCGGCATTGTTGATCACTAGGTTGTCGCGGGCGTCGACCAGCACCGCTACGCCATGGGTGGCGTTCCCGTATTGGTCGCGGGGCAGCTGCTCGCCGAGCGCTGCGAAGCCGCCGACATCGTGCCAGGTGATCGGCAGCCGCACTGCGACAACGCGAGCGCTGCCTTCGCCTCGCGCCACGGGCTCCATTACGGCGTAGTCGACGCTGATCTTGAGTAACTCCGGATAGATCTCCGACAGTCGAGAGGGCGCAGCGGCCAGCTCCACGACCGCATCGTGCGTCTTTGGCTGGAGCAACTTGAGCTGATCAAGCAAGGTACGGGCGCGCCAGACAAACATGCCGGAGTTCCACCAGTACTCACCGGAGGTCAGATACTCCTCAGCAGTCGGGCGATCGGGTTTCTCCTTGAACTCAACGACCGTAAAGACCTCTGGGTGACCCGGGAGCGTTTCACCCCGCCGCAAGTATCCAAATCCGGTGTGAGGCGCAGTTGGCACCACTCCGAATGTCACCAGGAAGTCCTCGGCGCTCTCGGCCACCTCGAAGCCTTCCAGCACCGCGCTCTGGAACGCCGAGATCGGATGCATGATGTGATCTGCGGTGACAACCGCAACGACCGCATCAGGGTCGCGCGCAGCCAGGACTGCCGCGGGCCACGCCACCGCGTTCAGCGAGTCCCGTCCCTCCGGCTCGCCGAGGATGTTGGCCGGTTTGAGCTCGGGTAGCTCGGTAGCGACGACCGCCGCGTAGTCGGCACCAGTGCAGACCAGCACTTGATCAGGCGGAACGATGCCCTCCAAGCGCTCGTACGCGATCCGCAGCAGGCTCTTGCCACCAACCATCCGCAACAACTGTTTAGGCATGTCTTGCCGGGACAGTGGCCAGAGCCGCTTGCCTGATCCACCAGCCATGATCAACACGTAACGCATGCGGAAAGAGTAGCGGCGGCCGGGCGGGTGCCCCGCCGCCTGCTGCTCCTACGCTGACGCCATGACCGCACTTCTCGCCGAGCGACTGCGGCAACGGGTCAGCCGTGACGGATCTGCGCCGCTGCTCACCTTCTACGACGTCGACTCGGGTGCGCGCACCGAACTTTCTGCATCCACTTTCAGCAACTGGGTGGACAAGACCTCAAACCTGCTGGTGGACGAGGTTGCGGTCGATGAGGGTGATGTGATCAGCATGCCGCTCGCAGTAGAGGCTCCCGGTCACTGGCTCACTGCGGTCTGGCAGCTGGCTTGCTGGCAGGTCGGGCTTGTGGTTGACCTCACCAATCCCCCACAGGCGGCGGCGGTGGTCACGGGGCGGCAGTGGTCGGCTTATGCAGAAGGTGAAGTCTTCGCTTGCGCACTGCACCCACTCGGATTTGGATTCGGTGAGCCGCTCCCGGACGGCGTTCGCGACTACGCGATCGAGGTGCGCAGCCACGCGGACAGGTACGTCGGTTATCCGCCCGAGGCCGGCTCCACCGCCTGGGTGGACGCCGAGCGAACGTTGGCGCAGGCAGAACTGGTGAATGGTCACGGTCCCCCGGCACGTCGCTTGGTTCGCCCCGGCGAGCCCTGGGATACCTGCCGGAACGGGGTGGTCACCGCCCTGGTAACGGGTGGATCAGCGGTCATGGTCGTCGGCGGAGACGCGGACCAGCTTGAGCGGATCGCACAAAGCGAGCGTGTCAATGGATGAGCGGCTACCCTTCGGCTGATCGCTCACACGTTCGAAAAACTGTCGGTGGTGGCTGCGACGATGAACCTATGACGGGGGACGATCGAGGCGCTACGGCTACTGCCCATGACGCGGTGGTGGATGCCCGCCGGGAGGCGGCAGCCGCCCTGGCGCGGCTAGCTGGCGCGGCGGTGCGGTACGCCGATGCGCGGATCGCGGAGGAGACCGCGACCGCAACCTCTGGTTTGCCCCGAATCAAGCGGGCAAAGCCGGGTGAGTTTGTGGCCGATGAGCTTGCGGTGATGCTGCGCGACCAGCCATATCAGGTGCGCTGCCTGCTGGCCCGGTCCCGGCGGCTCGCCAGCGGCCTGCCCACCGTTTGGGAAGCGTTCCAAGGCGGCAATCTGGACGCCGACCAGATCCGGACCATCGATCGGGTCGCCCGCCGGGTCACCGAAGCCTCCACCCTCGTAGCCATTGATGAGCAGGCGGTGGAGGCGGCTCAAACAAGATCCCCGAAACAACTCTCGGTGTGGCTGCTGCGGCTGGTAGTGCAGCTGGAACCATTGGCCTTCGAGGAGCGGCACCGCCGCGCTCTCGCCGAACGCCGGGTCACCGTGGTACAAGGCGCCGATGGCATGGGCTATGTCACCGGCGAGGTCTCCGCAGCCGACGCCGCCGCCATCGACGGCATGCTCGCCGCTCTGGCGCGCAGCTTGGGTGCTGACGATGCCAGAACCGAACAACAGCGCCGCGCCGACCTGTTCGCCGACCTGCTGCTCGGTCGGCTCGCTCTCGACCAGCCTGAGCACGACAACGAAGACGATGAAACCGGCGAAGAGTCCGACTGGCTGGAAGTCGAAAACATCGATGCTGACACCGGCGAACTGCTCGGCACCCACCTGCAACTCATCGACGCCGACGGCGAACCCACTGGCGAACCGGTCGACCCGGCCACACAGCGCCCGCCCGGTGGAGCACCCAGGTTGGTGAGACGGCCCCAGAAGCTCCGGATTGGGGTCGTGGTGCCGCTCGGCAGCCTGCTCGGCGCTACCAACGCCCCCGGCGAACTGGCCGACAGGTCCGGATTCATTCCCGGAGAGGTACTTAAGCAACTCATCGACGACGCCCTCGACCCCGACAGCCGCGACCAGGTGCTGTTCACCCGATTGCTCACCGACAGCGGCGGTCGACTCTTAGACGCCACCGAACTTGGCCGCTACCCCTCGGCGCGGTTAGCGCAAGCGATCAAGATACGAGCCGGAACCTGCCGCTTCCCGACCTGCACCGTACCGGCCGACCGCTGCGACCTTGATCACCACGAGCCGGTCCCCCGCGGCCCGACGTCTGGCAGCAACATGGACCCGTTCTGCCGACGACACCACCGGGGCAAAACCTTCGCCTGGCACGCGTGCATCAGAGACGACCTCGGCGTCGACTGGACAATGCCCGACGCTGAAACCTATCGATGCCTCGACGAACCCCTGCCAACCGGTCGAGCGGCCTGACGGAGACCTCTCGGATCACGCCGCCCCGGCAAAGATCGGGGGCAGGACAAACAGCAGGCTGAGCGACCACGTGATGTGGGTGAGGATGGGCGCCAGTATGCCGCCAGAGGCTCGGCGCTGCAGCGCTACCACGGTGCCGAGAACTACAGCCGCGAAGACCAGCGCAGGATTGCCGCCGGCAATCGTTGCCGACGCGTAGAGAACCGTGGAAATCAACACCGGGTGCCATGCGCCAATGGCGGCGAAGAGTGCGCCACGAAAGAAGAGCTCCTCAGCGATGCCGTTGACCAGCGTGATCACCAAGATGATCCAGAGATTTCCCAGTCGGGCGTAACCGAGCACGTCTTCAGCAAGCCTGGCCAGCGTAGGGATGGAACGGACAATGAGGGCGCCGAGGATGAAGAGCGCGGCCAACAACAGCCCGACCACGATAGGAGTGATGATCGGACGGCGCAGCGTGCCACCGCGCAGCGTCTGCCCCAGGTGCAGCGGGCCGGACAGCAGACTGCCGATCGTCCAGGTTGCTGCCAGACCGAGGGTCAACGGATAGAAAGCCGGATCTCCCTGGCGCACCGAGAATGAGAAGCCTAAGAGGGTGGCACCGACGACCAGTGTGATCGCAACGACGATTCGGCGGCGAAGGAACGCGGCATCGGATTGCTGGTGATCTCGTTCCACCTTGTCGATCAATACCGGACGGACAACGCTCATCACCCGCCCCATCACCCGCTTGGTTGGGCTGATGGTCACGACTTCACTCGGGCGGCGGCTCGCTGTCTGAAGGCCTCGCGAACCGCGTCGTCATAGCCCATGGGCATTGCCGGAACGATGTCGGCTATGGGGTGGTCGGTGACCACCACCTCGTTGCTCATCGAGTCCACGAGATTGCGGGCGGTGGCGGTGTCGACATCAGTGACCAGCGCCAACCAATAGGAAGACAGCCGGGGAGTCAGCAGCGGCACCGCAAGCATGGGCAATGGGCGGTGATGGTGCAGCTGAGCTACCCGCCGCATCATCTCGGCGTAGGTCAGCACATCTGGTCCGCCGATCTCGAAGACCCGTCCCTTGGCCGTCTCCACCTCAAGCACCTCGACCAGATAGTGAATAACGTCGGAGAGGGCGATGGGTTGGGTACGGGTGGTTGCCCACTTAGGAACAACCATCGCCGGAAGGTGAGCGACGAGTTGCCGGGTGATCTCCCACGAAATACTGCCGTGTCCAATGATGATTGCCGCCCGCAGCACCGTGACCGGTACGCCCCCACTTCGCAGCAGGCGCTCGACCTCCCGCCTTGACCTCAAGTGCGCCGACAGGTCCGCACCGTCCTTGCCGAGACCACCGAGATAGATCAACCGCTCCAGACCTGCGTCGGCGGCTGCCATTCCGAATGCCCGGGCAGCCTCCGCGTCCTTCTCCACAAAGTCCTGCCGGGCCAGCGAGTGCACCAGGTAGTAGGCAGCGTCGACGTCAGCGAGTGCCGGCCCCAGACTGGCGGGTTCATAGACGTCGCCGAAGATCGGCTTTCCAGCACCGGAGTAGGTATCAGGATGTCGAGTCATTGCGAGGACCGAGTGACCCCTGGCTTCGAGCGTCTCAGCCAGGTGAGAACCCACGAAACCGGACGCGCCCGTGACCAGCACCTGCTTGACCATCAGCCTCCTCGTGCGAGCGCAGTCGTCGGGGTCCGTCAGGCGTTCTGCGGGAAGCCCAGGTTCAGGCCGCCGTGGCTTGGATCCAGCCAGCGTGAAGTGATCACCTTGCCGCGGGTGAAGAAGTGCAGCCCGTCGACGCCGTGGGCGTGGGTGTCGCCGAACAACGAGTTCTTCCAGCCACCGAAGGAGTAGTACGCCATCGGCACTGGCACCGGCACATTGACTCCGATCATGCCGACCTTGACCTCGTATTGGAACTGTCGGGCGGCGCCGCCGTCGTTGGTGAAGATCGCCGTCCCATTCCCGTACGGGTTGTCGTTGATCAGCCTCACGCCTTCCTCGTAGCTGTCCACCCGCACCACCGACAGCACCGGACCGAAGATCTCATCGGTATAGATGCTCATGTCGGTCGTCACATGATCAAACAGGGTCGGGCCTACGAAGAACCCCTCGCCATCGGCGTCGACCTCAGGCTGACGCCCGTCCACGACCACGGTGGCGCCGGCCGAATCGCCGGCGTCAATGTAGCCCGACACCCGCTCTTGAGCCTGTGCGGTCACCAGCGGACCCATATCGCAGCTCCTGGTGCCGTCGCCAGTCCGCAGCCCGACGGTCCTCTCTTTGATCTTGGACACCAGCTCATCGCCGATGTCGCCCACCGCCAAGACCACCGAGATCGCCATGCAGCGCTCGCCCGCCGAACCGTAGCCTGCGTTCACGGCTTGGTCAGCAGCAAGATCAAGATCAGCGTCAGGCAGCACCAGCATGTGGTTCTTGGCACCGCCGAGCGCCTGCACACGCTTGCCGTGCGTGGTCCCGGTCTCATAGACGTACCGGGCGATGGGGGTCGACCCGACGAAGGAGATCGACTGCACATCTGGATGTGTCAGCAGCCCATCCACGGCCACCTTGTCACCGTTCAGCACGTTGAACACGCCATCGGGAAGCCCAGCTTCCTTCCACAACTCGGCAACCCACAGCGCCGCTGTCGGCACCTTCTCACTCGGCTTCAGTACCACCGTGTTCCCGGCGGCGATGGCGATCGGGAAGAACCACATCGGGACCATGGCGGGGAAGTTGAAAGGCGAAATGATCCCCGCCACACCCAGCGGCTGCCGCGTGGAGTGCACATCGACCTTGGTGGACGCATTCTCAGTGAAGCCGCCCTTGATCAAATGCGGGATTCCGCAAGCGAACTCAACGACCTCCTGACCGCGGGAGACCTCACCGAGGGCGTCGGAAAGTACCTTGCCGTGCTCGGAAGTGATGATCGCGGCCAGCTCCTTCTTCCGCGCGTTCAGCAGCTCGCGGAAAGCAAAGAGGATCTGGCTGCGCCTGGTCAGGGACATGTCCCGCCACTTTGGAAAAGCGGCCGCCGCCGCGGCGACGACTTCGTTGACGTCGTCCTCTGATGCCAGCGCGAGCTGCGCCGTCACCTCACCAGTGGCGGGGTTGGTCACATCGGAGAAGCGCCCGCTGTTGCCCTCGAAGACCTCGCCGGACTTCCAGTGATGAAGCGTCGTTGCCATGGTCTGTTCCTATCTGAAGATGCTGCTGGAGTGCTGCTGGATGATCACGATTGGCTCGTGATCTTGCTGGATCGGACTTGCTGTACGGCATCGGCGCCGAAGTGCTTGCCGACCAGTGCGAGTGCCTTGTCACGCTGGCGTTCCGACACACCACGGGCGTCTTCTTCCCAACCGAAAACGCAGCTGCTGATGACGCCGTCGAAGTCAACGGCTGCAAGCGCAGCAAAGACCGCGTCGTAGTCGACTTCACCCATGCCCATCTCCATGTGCTGGTGCACTCGGACGGGATTGCCGGGCGGGTTGGAGATATAGCGCAGTCCGTTCGAGGTCAGGTGGTTCCACGCGTCAGCCAGGTGGACATAGCGGACCTTGTCGCCGGCTGCCTCGATGATCGTCGCCGGGTCATGCCCCTGGTGGAAGGCATGCGGGGTGCAGTACAAGAAGCCGAGCCAGTCCTTGTTCAGACCACGGATCAGGTTCAGCGCCTCCAGGCCGTCCTCGATGAAATCGTCCGGGTGCGGCTCGATGATCAGCTGCAGGCCCTCCTGCTCGAAGATCGGCAACAGCTCGTCCATCGACTTCAGGAATTGAGCCTCAGCGGTCTCCGGCGCCTCCGGCCTGCCGTTGAACTCCGAGTTGATCACCTCGACCCCAAGATCGACAGTGATCTGGATAACCCGCTTCCACGCGCGTACGGCTGCCTGTCGCTGGTCCTCGTCGGGACCCGACCAACGCAGCACCGGGAGCACGGAGGCGATACCGACGCCTGCGTCACTGGCAAGTTTCTTGAGTCTCTTAACCCCGGCGTCGTCGATCCGTGGGTACTTGAAGAAAGGAACGAAATCAGCCTTGGGCGAAAGCTCCATCCAGTCGTAGCCGAGGCTGGCCACGATGTCGGGCAGCTCGTAGACCGAGCTGCTCGAGTAGAACATCTGGGGGTCGAGAGCGAGCTTCACGGCCAGGCTCCTTCCAGGTCGGGCGCCTGTATGCCGGCGTGCGGTTCCTCCGGCTCGATGGACGCGACGGTAGCCGCCCGCGAGGTGAACATGGAACTTCGCGCCACTCCGAAGCGACAGAACGCCGGCCTCACAGACCGCAACGGCCGCGTAGCCATCCCAGGCGCTCGGGCCGTCGATGGTTCCACCCTTGGCGGCATCCACCCAACGTTGCAGCTCGATGTCGTACGCCTGGCCGAAACGTTCCACGAAGCTCGGCGTGATCGCCCCACCCCACCGGCCGTCGGGACTTGACCTGCAGGTTCTGGTCCAGGCCGATGAGAGCGCTGCCCTTCTCGCCGACGACCTCGGTACGTACCTCGTACGCGACAGCCGGTCCTCACGAAGATCTCATCGGTGACGATCGCACCCGACTCGGTCTCGAAGATCACCAGCATGGGGTCGTGCGTACCGTGCGGCGCGCTGCTGGTGGCGGCTCCCTTGATCACCTCGACACTGGTGAGCTCCTCACCCAGCAAGAACCGGACCGCAGTCGACCTCGTGCACCACGGAGTCCCTGATCATGTACTCGGAAGTGAAATGATCACCGACCGCTGGGTTGCGATGAGTGCAATGCACCATTAAAGGGCTTGCCCAGCCCGCCGTCGGCGATGAGCTTCTGCAGCGCGACGTACTCGGGGTCGAAGCGCCGCATGAAGCCGACCTGGATGAGTTGCTTGCCGAGCGCCTTTTCCTTCTGCACGATCGCATAGGCAGAGGCGATGTCGGTCGTTAGCGGCTTCTCGCACAGCACCGGGATACCCCGATCCAGGCATGCATTGAGTTGTTCCTCGTGGGCGTCACCGGGGCTGGCAATGAGCACCGCATCCACGTCTGGATCGTTGATGGCAGCGATCGGATCGGCCTCCACCCGCGCTCCGACCGATCCGGCCACCTCGGCCGCCTTGTCGGCGAGGAAGTCATTGACCACGGTGACCCGAGCGCCGCGTACTCGCTTGCTCAGCGCGTCCACGTGGAAAGCACCCATCATGCCGACGCCGAGAACGGCGATCTTTAGGTCATCACTCATTGCTGCCTCCGAAAATTCGATGGTCGCCCCGCTGCAGGAACTGAGATAGGCCTTGGTCCGCTTGGCGATGGGTAGCGGCAGGTCTGGGGCGCACGGGTAGAGGTCGTGCTCGATGATGCCCTCGATGTCGCGACCCAGTCCCGCTACCGCCTCGAGTAGTGGCGGCATTTCCGGAACGCCGAGTGGTGGCTCGATCATGGCGCCCATCCGCACGGCCTCGGGGAAGGAGAGGTCCTTGTCCAGCACCTGCGCAACGACCTGAGGGTTCACCTGCTTGAGGTGCAGGTAGCCGATTCGATCGGGATATTTCGAGATCAACTCCAGGCAGTCCCCGCCGTAGTAGGCGATGTGCCCGGTGTCGAAGCAGAGGTTTACCCACTCCGGATTGGTCGACTCCAGGAGTCGCTCGATCTCCGGCTGGTAGCCGACATGGCTATCGGCGTGGGAGTGGAACTGCACATGCAGGCCGTACTCTTCAAGAATCCGCCGCCCGAGCTCGTCCAGGCCGGTGGTCATCTGTTTCCACTGCTCAGGGGTCAGTTCACGACTCTCTACGGCTCTCCGGTCTTGTGGTGCCGCCAGACATCGGGAATCACCACGATGTGCTTGCCGCCAACCGCTTGGGTCAGTGCCGCAACGTCGGTCACTTGTGTCCATACCGCGTCCCACGAGTCCGGGCGATGCAGGTGCTCGAACACGGTCCCTGCCAGTACGCCGAGCCCATGTGAGTCGAGCTGATCTTTCAGTTCCTCCGGGTCCTTAGCTAGATATCCGTATGGGCCGAGCTCGATCCACTCGTACCCGGCCTCGGCGACCTCGCGAAGAAAGACCTCCGGTGGCACCTGCTCGGGATCGCTGGGAAACCAGACTCCCCACGAGTCTGGTGCGGTACCGATCGTGATCGTGGATGACACATGCCCTCCTTACAGGAAAAGCTTCTGGGTTGCCTTGTGCTCGTCGTAGGTCTTGCGTGCCTGTTGAGTTGACTCGAGGGTGGACGTGGCGCTGACCGGGACGTCCCACCAAGACTCCGAATCCGGAGCGCCGATCAGCGGGTCGGTCTCGACGTGGATCACGATGCTGTGATCCGCCGCCTTGGCGGCCTTGATCGCTTCGGCGAACTCGCCGGCCGTCGTCGTCTTGATCACCTCGACGCCGAGGCTCGCGGCATTGGCAGCAAGATCGACGGGCAGCTTGTTGCCGTCGAGCCGGCCGGTCTCGTGGTTCCGATAGCGGTACCTGGTACCGAAGCGCTGCGAGCCTAGCGACTCCGAAAGTGAGCCGATCGAGGCATAGCCGTGGTTCTGCACCAGCACCGTGATGATCTTGATGCCCTCCTGGACTGCCGTGACCAGCTCGGTTGCCATCATCAGGTACGAGCCGTCCCCGACCATGACGAAAACATCGCGGTCCGGACAAGCAAGTCGTACGCCGACCCCGCCGGCGATCTCGTAGCCCATGCAGGAGTAGCCGTATTCGACGTGGTAGCCCTTCGGATCCCGGGTGCGCCACAGCTTGTGCAGGTCGCCAGGCATCGAGCCAGCAGCGCAAACCACAACGTCGCGGGGATCGGACAGCTCGTTCACCATGCCGATCACCTCGTTTTGGGTGAGCAGGCCGTCAGCGCCCGCATTGGGAGTCGCAGGCAGGTAGACCTTCTCGACGGTTTCCTCCCAGGCAGCGTTCAACTCGGTGTACTTCTCGACATAACCTCGGTCGACTTGATAGCCCTCAAGCAGCGGCAGCAAATCCTTGAGCGTCTCGCGGGCATCGGCCTGGATCGCGAGACCGGCATGCTTGATCGCATCCATCCCGGCGACATTGATGTTGACGAACCGTACCTCGGGATTCTGGAAGGCGGTCCGGCTCGCCGTCGTGAAGTCGGAATAGCGAGTGCCAATGCCGATCACCACGTCCGCCTCACCGGCGATCGCATTGGCCGCTGTGGTGCCTGTGGAGCCGATGGCCCCCAGACACTGCGGATGGTCGTATACCAGAGTGCCCTTGCCAGCCTGGCTCTGGCCGACCGGAATGCCGGTTGCCTCACAGAAGGCCGACAGGGCCTCCTCCGCACGCGAGTAGATGACACCACCGCCCGCGACAATGAGCGGGCGTTGCGCCGACCGGATGATCTCCGCTCCCGCTTCGAGGACCGACCGCTCGGGAAGCGGTCGGGCTACATGCCAGACCCTCTTCTCGAACAGGCCAGTGGGCCAGTCGTACGCCTCCGCCTGAACGTCCTGCGGGAAGCAGAGCGTCACCGCACCGGTCTCGGCGGGGTCGGTCAGGACACGCATGGCCGAAAGCAGCGCGGCAGGCAGCTGCTCCGGTCGCCAGATCCGGTCGAAGTACCTCGACACCGGCCGGAAGGCGTCGTTGACCGTGACATCGCCTGAGTCCGGCAGCTCAAGTTCTTGCAACAGCGGCGAAGCACTGCGATCAGCAAACGTGTCGGCGGGCAGCAGCAGCACCGGCAGCCGATTGATCGTGGCCAATGCTGCACCGGTCAGCATGTTGGTGGCGCCCGGTCCGACACTCGTCGAGACTGCATAAGCCTGCAGCCGGTTCTTCATTCGGGCGTACGCGGCGGCGGTATGCACCATGGCCTGCTCATTCCGACCCAGGATGTATCGCAGGGCATCGGGCTCTTCGAGCTCGGCCTGCAGGAGTGCCTGGCCGATACCCGCGACGTTGCCATGCCCGAAGATCCCGAAGCAGCCGGCAAAGAGCTTCTGCTCCTCGCCGTCGGATTCGGAGTACTGAACTCCGAGGAACTTCACCAGCGCTTGCGCCACGGTGAGCCTGATCGTGTCTGGCATGCTCAAGCCTCCTCGACAGTCTGCGAAAGAAGTCTCGGATCGACGGACTGAGTCTCCCAAGTACTGCGTACCCAGGCCTGGTCCGGATGATCAGAGATCTTCCAGGCTCGTTCGGCACCCGGTCCGGCCATGACGTTCAAGTAGTACATGTCGAAGCCGGGCGCCGCGACACAAGGGCCGTGCCACCCGTAAGGCACCAATACGGTGTCTCGATCATGGACCTCCTCAAGCACCTCAATCTCACGACCGGAGGAGGACGTGCGCATGAACCCAAAACCTGGCTGACCGCCAGGCCCTGCAGCGATTTCGAAGTAGTAGATCTCCTCCAGCTCCGACTCGGATTCGCTCGCCTGGTCGTGTTTGTGCGCCGGATAGGAGGACCAGTTACCGGCCGGGGTGATCACCTCACAGGCGATGATCTTGGCCGCTTCCAGCGCATCGGGCGTGCCGAAGTTCCGCACCAGGCGGCTGGATTGCCCGGCGCCGCGCAGCTCGACCGGCACCTGCGACGCCGCCATGTAGCGCAGCGCAGCTGCCGACTGGGTACGTGCTCCGCAAAGAGCGAATCGCCCACCACCTGCTGATCGCATCGTCACTGCCGTACCGGTGCCGACATAGGCGATATCGGTTGGTCCCTCGAACACCGATGGCCGGCCGTCGAGCTCGCAGCGCGCGTGGTCGACCTCAACCTCAGCCGAACCGCTGAGGGGAAGCACAATCACCTCATCAGAAGCGGTCTGGAAGCGGTGGCTGCCCGCCGGCTCCAGGGAGATGATCTTCAGGGAGGAGTACCCCCAGCCCGCCGACTCTGGAGTCACCTCGACCTCGTACGAACCGGCACCGGCGAAGCCAGACCGCAGCAGGTAGCGCGATTCCATGATCTTTACCGGACGAGCGAGACAGCCGTGTCGACCGCCTTCGCGACATCGTCGTCCGTCGGATACAGCATGGTGCGGCCGACGACCAGACCACGCACCGACGGCAGCCCGAGCGCCGCCTGCCATGCGGCGTAGGTTTCGTCGGGAGCACTATCGGGGTCGCCGCCAAGCAGCAAGGTCGGCAGCGTTGTGGCATCCATCACCCGCTCCATCTCATGGACCACAGGTAACTTCATCCAGGTGAATGCGCTGGAGGCGCCCAGCCCCTGCGCGATGTGGACGGACTTGATCACCGCATCCGGGGATAGGTCGTTGACGATCTTGCCGCCAAAGCGACTGGACATGAAGGGCTCCACCATGGCGATCAGCTCGGCACGGTTGAGCTCGCTGACCGCCTGGCCGCACCGCTCCAAGGTGGCCGCGGTGCCGGTGTCTTCAAGATCGATCCGCAGCAGCAGCTTCGCGCCCTCGAACCCGGCGTCGATGGTGCCGGGCACGTCATAACCGGTGTTGCGATCATCCATCTCGAAGACTGCGCCTTGCAGGCCGCCGCGGTTTATCGAGGCGAAGACCAGCTTCTCTTCCAACACCCCAAGCATCAGGAGGTCCTCGGCGATGTCGGCGGTGGCGAGCAGTCCGTCCACACCGGGTCGGGTCAGCGCTGTCACTAGCCGGTCGAGGAGGTCAGTACGGCTGGCCATGGCGGTGGCCATCCCCCCTGCACTCAGCGCACCACGTGCCGGATGATCACAAGCGATGATCATGAGCTTGCCATCAGGGCCGAATAGTTCCCGCTTGCTCCGTGCCGCCAGCAACCGCGTGATACGTCGCGGGTCGCGGCTGCGGATCTCGTTGAGCTCACTGATCGAGCCTGCGAACTGAGTCTCCGACGCGGCGTCGGTGATGGTGCTCATCGGGCACTCACAGTTGTGAAGTGGACGGCGAGGGAGTCCGCAAGATGCTCGTTAGGATCTCCGCCGGCCAGCAATGTCTCAATCTCAGCCTCGGTAGGCATCGCCGTCGAGCACTCAAGCCGAGAGGCGACGATCGCACCAGCCGCGTTGGCGTGCTGCAACACCTTCTGCAGCGGCCAACCTGCCAGCAGACCGTGACACAAGGACCCACCGAATGAGTCACCTGCGCCGAGGCCGTTCAGTGGCCGAATCGGAATGGGCGGAGACTCCACCTGCTCACTTCTGGTCTTGGCCAATACCCCCTTCGGGCCCTGCTTAACGATGGCCAGCTCGACTCCAGCGGCGAGGAGAGCGTCCGCGGCCTTCTCCGGCTCCGTTTCGCCGACAGCGACCTCACACTCCTCCCTGTTACCAACCGCGACCGTGACATGCGGCAGCGCTTGCTGCACCTGCTCTGTGGCATGCGCGGGGGTTTCCCAGAACATCGGTCGGTAATCCAGGTCGAGAACGGTGAACTGCTTGCGCGCCCGGGCTTCGAGGACCGCGAAATGGGACTCGCGGCTCGGCTCCTCGCTCAGACCCGTGACTGACAACCACATGAGTCGCGTTGCGCGTACCGCGTCAAAGTCGATATCCGACGGTTTGACCTGCAGGTCCGGTGCGGTCGGCTTCCGATAGAACCAGAGCGGAAAGTTATCGGGCGGAAAGATCTCACAAAAGGTGACCGGTGTCGCGTATTCGGTGTTGGTCACGACGTAACGGTCGTCGACGGCCAGCTCACGGAGCTCCCGACGGACGTATCGGCCAAACGGGTCATCACCAACCCCGGTGATGATCGCGGCCTGACGACCGAGTCGCGCCGCCGCCACCGCTACGTTCGCCGTGGTGCCGCCCAGGAATTTGCCGAAGGTCTGCACGTCCTCGAGCCCGACGCCCACCTGCAAGGGATAGATGTCGACACCACTGCGACCAAAGGTGAGCACATCCAGCGACGGCTCAACCCCTGTGTCCGGACGGTCCTGAGGATCGCTGCTCATGGCTCTCCTTTGAGATCAGATCGGGCCGCATTAGCGCTCTCGAGCACCGTATCGGCCCCTCATGTCAATGATTTGTACAGACAAATGGTCATACTACTCCACCGATGAGCTGAGGGTTCCATTCAGAAACTGCGCCTGACCCAGGCCGAACGACCAATCGGCATGCTTGTTGGCCATTACAGAAATGATCAAGTCCTCAGGCCGTACGCCGCAGTCGGCCTCCAACCGCTTCACCAGCTCCGCATACGCGGCCACCTTTTGCTGGGTCGACCTGCCCTGCTGGAAGATCTGGATGATCACGATGCCGTCCGAGCGCTCCAAGCCGAGGCCCGTGTCCTCGGCAATGATGTGGCCGTTGCCGTGCTCGGTGATGATCTGGTATCGATCACCCGGCGGAGCAGCAAAGACATCGAGCATCACGTTCTGAACGGTGTCAGCCAGTCTGCGGAGCTCCTCAGGCGTTCGACCCTCCTGAACATCGATCCGGACAAGTGGCATGTTCCTAGTCTATTTTGTTAAGACATAATGTCAAACTCTATTATTTGCCAATGAGGAACCCCGCCCCCCAGGCGAGATGCGTCGCCGCCAACACCAGCGGTAGCCGCAGCCGAGCCGCCGCTGAGATGGGCCGGGTGGTGATCAATGAGCCACCGGTGATCAAGGTGAGATAGCCGGCCGGAGCAAGGAAACCGACACGCAGCAGCCGCGAGTCGACCGCGATACCGAATAAGCCCACAACGGAGCCGGCCAGCACGCCGAGCAGGGTCAGTGGAGGGGCGAGATAGCGGACAGTGGCCGTCTCGGGATGGCGCCTGACCAATTCACGACGCCACTTCCCGGTCTCATACATCTGCTTCACCAGAGCACGCAACGTGGAGCGCGGGCGATAGGTCACCCGCAGCTCCGGGGAGAACCAGATCTTGTGACCGCTCGTCCGTAGCCGGTAGTTCAGCTCCCAATCTTGTGCGCGATGCATGCTCTCGTCGAAGCCACCCACGGCGACCAGCGCGTCCTTCCGGAACACACCGAGAAACACCGTCTCCGCCTCAGTTGCTGGCGTCGCGGCAAGGTGGAACGCTGAGCCGCCCAGTCCCAGTCGCGTGGTGTACGCAACGGCGACGGCTTCTTCAAACGGGGTGGTTCCCTGCGCGTCCATGACACCACCGACGTTGGCGGCGCCGGTCTCGTCGAGCAATTCGACAGCTCTTCTGATATAGCCGTCAGTCAGCTCACCGTGTCCATCGACCCGGACGATGATCTCGTGTTTGGCTGCGGCGATGCCAAGGTTCAGTGCCGCCGGGGTACGCGCCGCTGGGTTGTCGACTACTCGGATCCGCGGATCCGCGGCAGCGATCGCCTCGGCGATCTCGTGCGTGCGGTCGTTGCTGGGTCCGACCGCAATGATCACCTCAAGCTCACCCGGATAGTCCTGATCGAGCACCCGACGGATCGCCGCCTCGAGGTGACGTTCCTCGTTCAGCACTGGCATGACGACCGAGACACCAGGCCAGGTGCCGACGCGATCTCCAGCGGTCTGCTCTCGATCCTCAGCGGACTTCACCCGATCATCCTGTCATCAGCTGCGAGCGAGCAGCTCAAAATTAGACTGAACAGACCTTTCCAAGATCGTCGGTCTGCGCATCACGGGATGGGGATGTCGTCGGTCTGGGTTTTGGAGTGGCCTTCGGCGTGCCTGCCGGCGTTGGTTCGGCCACCCCCGCGTCGATGGCCTCGGAGGTCTCGATCTTCTTCTGGACGGTGCTCAGTACCCGGTCAAAGTCCGGAGAGCTCGGATCGATCAGTGGCGGCATCATGGCCACGCTCGACACCGGGAGGGCCTTGGCCTTGAGCGCGAGATCGATCATGGTGCCGACCTCCGACGTTGGGATGTCGGTGGCGACCACCTCTCGACTGGCTGCCGCGATCCTGTTGAACTTCATCAGCACGGTGATCGGGTCGAACTGATTGAGCATTGCGCGCATGACACACTTCTGTCGCAGCACCCGGTCGTAATCCGAAGAATCCACTCGCGACCGGGCGAACCATAAGGCCTCAAAACCGGTGAGATGCTGGTTCTTGCCCGCTTCCACGTAGCCAGAGATCTTGGTGCTCCCACCTCCAATGGGGACCCGCCGGTAGACGTCCATGGTGATGCCGCCGACCGAGTCCACCAGTGACTCAAAGCCCTCGAGATCGATCAACACCCAGTAGTTGATCTTGAGCCCGGTTACGCCTTCGACCGCTTCTTTGGTGGCTTGAGCACCCGGATTCTGTACTCCTGGATAAAGACCGCGATGTTCGGACGCGTAGGTGTAGATCGCGTTCAGCATGCAGGACCCATCGGAGCAGCGATAACCGTTCGGGAAACGATCATGCATCGGTGAGTAGCTGGGAAAGGGGACTGCCTGCAGATTGCGCGGCAGGCTGATCAGCACCGTCCGGCCAGTCTCGCTGTCTACGCTTGCCACGGTCATACTGTCCGGCCGGAGTCCGACGCGATTCGGTCCGGCGTCGCCGCCCAGCAGCAGGATGTTGTAGCGCCCCTGTTTCGCAACTTGATCACCCCCGCCGGAAAAGACGCTGGTGGTCAGATCGTGTTGTGCGGAGGCCATGGATGCCACTGCCATGAAACCGCCAAACATGGTGAGCGCTACCGCCACCGTAAGCGCTGAGAAGACGACCCGTCCCCAGCGGCCCTGTTCCCCAGGGTTTGCAAGCCGCCAGGCATCGACGATGAGCACAACCCATCCCAGTCCAACAACAACGATGCCGATCTGGATCGCCTTGAGGGTGGGAGGCAACGTGAGCGCGGCCACGGCAGCTTTCGGTTGGAGGAGCGCAAGCAAACCGGCCAGCAGCGCGAGCAACCACAGAGTGGTCCAGATTCGAAGCGCAATCCGACCGAGACGCCGGCTTCCGCCGGCTAGCTGAGCAGAACCCGGCAATACCAACGTCATGGCCAGAAAGGCCAAGCCTCTGCGTCTCTTGACGCGCGCGCTTCGCTCGAAGCAGGTGAGGAGCGACGCGGGCGCGCGCGGTGCAACATCCGCGGTGCGAACTGACACCTTGGAAGCCTTTCGGTCTGCTGGCGGGGAAGGAATCTCAGGGGGAAGGTCCCTGCCAGTATGTTGGGTCCGCGCGCCTTGGGTGCTGAAGCCACGCCGACGAGCCGGCACTCCACCCGGGTACCTTTGCTGACATGTCTCCGGGCCGCGATGAGGATCTCGACTGGCTTTACGAGCGCGACCATCAGCAAGGGGAGCCCGAACGGACACGTGTGATGCCGGACCCATACGGGACTGTCGCACCACAGTCACAGCAGAGGCGGGCGCCGGTCCCGCCCCCCACCCATACCGGTCACCGGACCCCACAGCCTCGCCCAGCACCCCCACCGTCCGGCCCGCCACGCGGACCTGGTGGGACGGCAGGCGGGCCAAGGGCCCCGCAGCCCGCCAGACCAGCAAAGCAGCGACGTCCGGTTCGGAAGTTCTTCCGGGTGCTGTTGATCTTGCTGCTGTTGTTCATCCTTTGGCTGATCGCCGTACCGGCGTACGCGTGGACCCAAATAGCCAGAGTGGACGCAGCACCGTCCGGCCAGCGGCCCGCTGATCAACCAGGCAAGACTTTCCTTTTGGTGGGCTCAGACTCTCGAGCTGGGCTCAGCAAGGCCGAGCAGAGGCGACTCGGGACGGGTAGTACGGGCGGCCAGCGGACGGACACGATCATGCTGGTCTACGTTCCGCTAACCGGCAAACCGGCGCTGATCTCGGTGCCGCGTGACTCCTATGTGGATGTTCCGAGGAATGGCAAGAACAGGATCAACGCCGCCTACGCCTTCGGCGGTCCTGAGCTGCTGGTGCAGACGGTCGAGCAGAACACCGGCCTTCGCATCGACGGCTATATGGAGATCGGCTTCGGCGGCTTCGTCAACGTCATCGATGCACTCGACGGCATCAGGATGTGCCTGCCGAATGCGATCAAGGACCGCGATAGCAACATCGACCTGCCCAAGGGTTGCCAGACACTGAGTGGCACCGAAGCACTGGGTTACGTGCGAATGCGCAAGGCCGATCCTCGTGGTGATTTCGGCCGCGTGGAGCGGCAGCGGGAGATGCTCGCTGCGGTGGCCGCAAAGGCAGCGTCCCCGGCTACCGTGCTCAATCCGGTCCGCTATTGGAATTTCTGCATGGCTACGGCTAGTGCGATCAAGCTTGGTCGCGATACGTCGCTACCTGAGACCCTGAGGCTGGCCTATGCCATGAAACGGATTTCTAGCGGCAATGGCCTCACGTTGACGGTACCGGTGTCCAGCACGGGCGCATCCACCTCAGTCGGCTCGGCCGTCTTGTGGGACGCCGCCAAGTCCAAGGCGATGTTCTCTGACATTAAGCGCGGGGACACCTCGAGTCTCAATAAGTACGCAAAGTAGCAAAACCCATCACCTCGTTATTTGGCCTGGCCCGCTGCGCTCGGCCCGATGTTGCCCAGCCCCAGCACTGCCGAAAGGCAGCACTCATCCCGACACCTCGGGCACGGGCGCAGCAACCGCCTCGGTGGGCTGGCCGCTGACCATCCGGCCGAGGCGGAGCCAGGTGTCGACGACGGTGTCGGGGTTGAGCGACATGGACTCGATACCCTGATCCAGCAGCCACTCAGCCAGGTCGGGGTAGTCGGACGGGCCTTGGCCGCAGATGCCGATGTACTTGCCGCGGGCTTTGCAGGCCTGTATCGCGGCGCTGAGCATGAACTTGACCGCGGGGTCGCGCTCGTCGAAGCCGGCGGCGACCAGCGCTGAGTCCCGGTCCAGGCCGAGGGTCAGCTGGGTCATGTCGTTGGAGCCGATCGAGAAGCCGTCGAAGTGGTCCAGGAACGCATCGGCGATGACCGCGTTGGACGGCAGCTCGCACATCATGATCACCTGCAGCCCGTTCTCGCCGCGCCGCAGCCCGTGCTCAGTCAGCAGGGCGACCACCCCCTGGGCCTCGGCGAGGGTCCGGACGAACGGGATCATGATCTTGACGTTGGTCAGCCCCATCTCGTCACGCACGTAACGTAGTGCCTCGCATTCCATCGCGAAGCACTCGGCGAAGTCCGCCGACAAGTACCGCGACGCGCCCCGGTAGCCGATCATCGGGTTCTCCTCGTGCGGCTCGTACAACTCCCCGGCAACAAGGTTGGCGTACTCGTTGGACTTGAAGTCCGACATCCGCACGATCACCGGTTTCGGCGCGAACGCCGCGGCCAGGGTCGCAACCCCTTCGGCCACCCGCTGAACGAAGAAGTCCCGAGGGGTTGGGTACGCGGCGATAGCTTCGGCGATCTGCTCCCGAAGCGGTGTGTCGAGGATGTCAAAGTCAAGCAGGGCCTTGGGGTGGATGCCGATCTGTCGGTTGATGATGAACTCCAGCCGGGCCAGCCCGACACCGGCATTCGGCAATCGGGAGAACGCGAAGGCCTGCTCCGGAGTGCCGACGTTCATCATGATCTGAACCCCGATCTCCGGCATCGCCTTCAGCTCGGTCTCCTCGACCACGAAGTCCAAGAGGCCGGCGTAGATGTAGCCGGTATCACCCTCCGCGCACGACACGGTGACCGGGCGGCCGTCGGTCAGGGTCCGGGTCGCCTGGCCGGTGCCGACCACCGCCGGGATGCCCAGCTCGCGCGCAATGATCGCCGCATGACAGGTCCGACCACCCCTGTTGGTCACGATCGCCGCCGCCCGTTTCATGATCGGCTCCCAGTCCGGGTCGGTCATGTCGGCCACCAACACCTCGCCGGGCCGGAACTGGCCCATGTCCGCCACCGAGGTCAGTACCCGGACCTCACCGGCACCGATCTTCTGCCCGATGGCCCGGCCCTCGATCAACGGCTCACCACGCTGGCCCAGCCGGAACCGTTGGGTAGTGCCAGCGGCTTGACGTGACTTCACCGTCTCAGGTCGAGCCTGCAGGATGTAGAGCTGGCCGTCGCGACCGTCGCGGGCCCACTCGATGTCCATCGGGCGACCGTAATGCCGTTCGATAGTCATCGCGTGCTGGGCGAGCTCGGTCACCTCGGCGTCGGTCAGGCTCAGCACCACCCGGTCGGCCTGCTCGACGTCGACGAACTCGGTCGTCCGCCCGACGGCGGCATCGCCGGTGTAGACCATCTTGATTGCCTTTTCGCCGATTCCTCGCTTGAGGATTGCTGGCCGATTGGCGGCGAGAGCGGGCTTGTAGACGTAAAACTCGTCTGGATTGACCGCACCTTGAACGACGGCCTCACCCAGCCCGTATGAGGAGGTGATGAAGACCGCATCAGTGAAGCCGGACTCGGTGTCCATCGTGAACATCACCCCGGAGGCGCCGATGTCGGAGCGCACCATCTGCTGAACGCCCGCGGACAGGGCGACCGCGTCGTGGTCGAAATCGTGGTGGACGCGGTAGGCGATGGCCCGGTCGTTATAGAGAGACGCGAACACCTCTTTGATGGCCTGCATGATGGCGTCCGAGCCACGAATGTTGAGGAAAGTTTCCTGCTGGCCGGCGAAAGACGCGTCGGGCAGGTCCTCCGCCGTCGCACTGGATCTAACCGCGAACGACAGCTGCTCATCACCACCGGCGAGCTCTGCGTACCCAGCACGAATCTCAGCCTCGAGATCAGGTGGGAATGGCTGAGCGACCACCGCCGAGCGGATGCTGCGACCCACCACCGCCAGGCGCGCGACGTCGTCGATGTCGAGGTCAGCGAGCTGCACGGAGATGGCGTCGGCCAGATCCTCGTGGGCGATGAATCGGCGATAGGCGTCTGCTGTGGTGGCGAAACCGTTCGGTACACGCACACCTGCCTTCGACAGGTTCTGCACCATTTCGCCAAGGGATGAGTTCTTGCCGCCGACTTGATCGAGGTCGTCGAGTCCAAGCTCGGAGAACCACAACACGTTCGCACTCATTGGCTGTCTCTTATCTATTCGGGTGGGGTCAGGCCTTGGTGGCGAGGGTCTGCAGGATGACTGTCGACATCTCCTCGACCGACTTCATGGAGGAGTTAATGATGGGCAGGGTGTGGGCGGCAAACAGTGCCTCAGCCCTGCGCAACTCCCACGTGCACTGCTCGAGGGAGGCATAGGTGGAGTTGGGCCGGCGCTCTTGCCGAACCTGACGCAGCCGGGCGGGCGTTGTGACAATGCCGTAGCACCGGTCGCGCAGCGCCTGAATCGGTCGGGGCAGCTGTGTCTGATCGAGATCCTCGTCGACCAGCGGATAGTTGGCGACGAAGATGCCGTGTTGCAACGCCAGGTACATAGTCGTTGGCGTCTTACCGCACCGGGAAGGGGCCACAAGGATCACGTCTGCCTTGTCCAGGGCACGCAGACTCTGCCCGTCGTCGTGTTCGATGGCGTACTCGACGGCAGCCATGCGGGCGTTGTAGCGCTTGATGTCGCCGACGCCATGGAGCTGTGAGACGACCCTCTCTCCTCGGGCCTGCAGGATCGATTCGACTTGAGCCATGTGCAGCTCGAAGAAATCGATGATTGGGCACCGTGAGCGGTGCAACTCGATCCGAATCTCGTCGACCGCGGCTGTCGTGAACGCAAGCGGTGTGACCGGCCCGTCCATAGCCGCGTCGAGGATCGCGACCACCTTGCGCGCCTCCTCCAGCGAGTTGATGAAGGGGATGAGCCGCCGGTCGAACCGGAGGAAGGGGAACTGGATGAGCAAGGCGTTGCCCATCGTCTCCGCGCTGATCCCGGTGGAATCCGATAGAAAGAACACCGGCACGGCCGGGCGATCCGCCGGGAAGGATTCGTGATGACGAAGGTCAGCCAGACTTGGTCGTTCGGCAGGCGCGTCGGCCGCGACGCTCCCCAGGGTGGTGCCGGATGCGCTGTTGGGCTTCACCGACGTCGTCACCTCTTCACCATTTGGAACCGTCGTCCCCTGCGAGGGTCGCCGTGGACATGATCGGAACCCGCAATTGGGACTCTTCGTCCACCAGCTATGAATATGTTATCGCACAGTGGACAATTTGTACACTCAGCGAGATTTAAGAACGTGGACGACGACGATCATGAGGTCATCGACGTCGGGAAATGGCCCGAGGAAATCGATCGATTCCTTGCGCTCCCGGGCTAGGCGGTATGAACAGACAACTCATCCGCACAAGCGAGCAGCTCGGCGGAGAGCTCGGCTCGGCGGACACGTAGATCCTCAGCCAGCCCAGCAAGAGACAACGCACCGAGAAACATCCCGTCTCGGTTGATTATGGGAGCACCCAGCGCGCCTATCCCGAGCGTGACATCTTCATCGGACACGCTGTATCCGCGACTCTTGATTGCCTCGACGTCGGCGCGTAGCTCCCGAGCGGTGGAGAGAGTGTGGTCGGTCAGCGCGGGAAACGGGGCGGCACGGAGGTAATCCTCGAGCGGCTCCGGCCGGTAGGCGAGGGTGACACGTCCTGCTGCGCCGGCGTACAGCGGTAAGGTCCGACCGGGCTTGAGCGCGAGCACGCTGAGGGCGCGACCAGGCGACCAGTCGATGCAGATAGCACGATCAGCCTGCGGAACGCTGAGATAGATCGTCAGTCGCGTCCGGCTGGCCAACCCGTCCAGAAGCGGCCGTGCGTGAGACCACTCTTGCATGCCCGAGCGGGCAGCGTCACTAAGCTTGAGCCATCGCAGGCCCACCCGCAGCTTTCCATCAGATGCGGACTCGACCAGCCGAGACTGGGTCAAGGCGTCAACTAGCCGGTAGACACTAGGCCGGGGCATGCCTATCTTTTCGGCCACCTCGGCAATAGACAGCGGTCCTCGCTCGGCGAGCAGCTGGATAAGACTGGACGACCGCTGCAAGATGCCCATCGCCCGGCCCTCGGACGCCATCAGGACACCTCCCAGCCCAGGGCAGCGCTCGCCTTGTGAGCGGCGCGGCGAACGAGCACGACGGTGTCGTCCACGCCCGCCGGGTCCAGCACCTGGCCACGCAGCCCGCCCAGCGACAGCGCGCCCTGGACCTCGCCGCGATGATTGAATATTGGCGCTCCCAGCGAAGCAATACCGGGCGTCACGTCGCCATCGGACACCGAATAGCCGGCCGCCCTGATGCGGGCAATGTCGTCGAGAATGTCATTGTCGTCTGGTCGGGGCGGGTCGTCACCCAGTTGCGGGCCCGTGTCCTTCAAGATCGCGCTCTGCTCGGCGACGGGTAAGAACGCAAACAAGGCCCGGGGCGCCGCCCCGGCGTAAAGCGGCAACGAACCGCCCAGCAGCATGGCCAACGACTGGACCGCGTAACCCTCGATCCGTTCGACACAGACTGCCCGCGGACCGCGCCGAACGCATAGGAAGCTCGTCAGCGCGGTTGCATCGACTAGCTCACGCAACGAGGGCAGTGACGCATCCCTAATGTCGAGATGATCTTCGACGAGGCCGCCGATTGTCATCAGGGACAGCCCGAGACGGTACGCGCCGCGGCGGGAACCGCGGTCCACCCAGCCGGTAGTTGTGAGGCTTTGCAGCAGACGATAGACGGAGCTGAGTGGCTCACCGAGAGCAGCCGCAAGATCGGCGGCGCTCGCCTCCTTGTGCTGTTCCAAGATGTCCAGCACGGCCCCAGCCTTGCTGACCAGCTCGAGGCCGCCGGAGTCACGTTCCAGATCCATAGTGCGCGATAGTTTCGCACGTTCGCGTCGGAGCGAGCCGCGCCGACCAGCAACAACGAGTGAATCGTCAGAATCCATGTCAGACGTCGCCTCCCCAGAACATCGCTGCCGCTTCCGACAATTTTATCACCAGCCGGACACCTTGTTCATTTCCAAGTTCATATCCGCTGACAGCGTTACGACCTCTCGCATCCGTAGGACCCGATCTGGGTTCATCTGACCGTCCGGGACCTCGCAGACGCCGCAGGGATGGGAGCGCCGGCGACTCTGTCGCTGCAGATGTCAACTAATGACCACTTTTGGACGGATGTCGTCCATGCGGACGGGACGATGCTGGTGAAGGGACAAGTCGGCGGCCTCTGCGATCCAGCCAACCTCGACCGCGTCGGCGACCGTACAGGGTGACGGGCGTGACCCGGCGACCACCTCGGTGAACGCCGCAAGCTCGGCGCGGAAGGCGTCGGCAAATCGGTCCATGAAGAAATCGTGCGGCGTTCCACCAGGAAAGGTGACTCCCGGCTCCGTCGACCGGATAGGCCACCTCTCCTCAAGGCCAGCGGCGACGCTGTCGATTGAACCGTGCAGCTCGAGCCGGACGTCGTGGCCGCGTGCGTTGTACCGGGAGTTCGACACGACCGCTAGCGCACCGGACTCCAAGGTGAGCACTGTCGCGGCTGTGTCGACGTCGTCGGCATCGGCGAAGATCGCCGCGCCCTGGTTGGATCCAGTGGCATATACCTCAAGGACCTCTTGACCGGTGACATATCGAATGGCGTCGAAGTCGTGCACACTGCAATCCCGGAAGATCCCGCCGGAGGCGCGGACGTAGGCATCTGGTGGTGGTGCGGGATCCAGGGTCGTGGAGCGGACCGTGTGGAGCCAGCCCAGGCTGCCGCTGGCGACCGCCTCCCGCGCCGCGGCAAAGGCGGCGTCGAAGCGTCGGGGATAGCCGATCTGCACCGGCACGCCTGAGGCCTCGCTACGCCGCAGGATCTCCATACTCGCGGCTGGGTCCTTTGAGACCGGCTTCTCGCAGAACGTGGGAAGGCCAGCCTCGAGGCAGGCGAGGATGAGTTCGGGATGGACGTCGGTGGCGGCGGCAATCACGACCCCGTCCACCGCCGCCCGCAGAAGCGCCTCGGGGCTGGCAGTCGGCTCAGCCCCGACTCGTTGGACAGCCGACTCGACCAGTGCGGGCACTGCGTCGTAGACGACGAGCGACTCCACCTGGGTAAGCCTGCTGAGGGTGGTGGCGTGGAACGCGCCGATTCGGCCGAGGCCGATCAGACCCAGACGCATGGAGAACCTTTCTCCGAGCTGTGATGAGCGGGTCGGTTGGGTCTCATCTGCACGGCTCAGCTGGGAACACGGGCTGCGAGGACCGAAAGCACACGCTCACTCATCAGCTCCGGGGAGAGACCGTACTTGGTGAGCATGAAGTCGTTTCCGGCTGACTCTCCCCAGGTGTCATTGATCCCGATGCGTTCGATGCGCGGCGATGGGCCTGTTGCGGTGAGCGTCTCCGCGACGAGGCCGCCGAGACCGCCCATGACCGAATGCTCCTCCACGGTGACGACGAGGTCGTGGCCGGCGACGCTGTCGCGCAGAGCATCCTCGTCCAGCGGCTTGATGCACGGCACGTGCACCACGGTCGTGGCCACGCCTTGCTCGGCAAGATGGACAGCGGCCGCCAGCACCCGGGAGACCTGAGGACCTGTCGACACCATCGCAACGTCGGCGCCTTCGCGAAGGCGGTAGACCGCTCCGGGGGTGAACGTGTAGTCGGCGTCGAAAACGTCGGGCACGGCGTCGCGCACGATCCGCAGGTACACAGGTCCGTCATAGGCCTGCGCCCAATCCATCATCGAGATCAGCTCGGCTTCGTCGGCCGGGGACAACACGATGATGTCGGGCATTGCTCGCATGATCGCCAGGTCCTGCACGTCGAGGTGGGTCTTGCCGACCGCGCCAATGAGAAGACCTGAATACGAGCCGACGATCTTGACATTCGCGTGGCTCTGCGCCACCAGGATTCTGATGGGATCGATCGCTCGATGGGTGAAGAAAACAGCGAACGAGGAAGTCCACGGCACGTAACCGACGCTCGCCAGGCCTGCGGCGGCACCGACCAGATTCTGTTCGGCGATGCCCATCTGGAAGAAGCGCTCAGGGTGGGCCTTGGCAAACTTGTCGACCTTGGTGGAGTTGCCGAGATCACCGTCGAGGACGACAGTGCGAGGATCGGTGGCGCCGAGCTCGACAAGCTTGTCGCCCCATACATCACGCATGGCCTTCATGCCTGGGCTCCGTTCGTGCTCGTGGGGTAGTTGTCGAGCATCTCGAGCTCGTCGGGCTCGAGCTCTTGGCGGGCCTTCTCGAAGTCGTCGGCGGTTGGGACAATGCTGTGCCAGGTGTACACGCCTTCGGCCAAGGACAAGCCCTTGCCTTTCACCGTGTGCGCGATGATCACAGTAGGCCGCCGTTCGTAGTCGCCCGCCCGAGCCAATTTGTACGCGTTCCGGATCTGACCGTAGTCGTGGCCGTTGATCTCGACCACGCGCCAGCCGAAGGCTTGGAACACTGCGGCCAGGTCTACCC
>CAVSSB010000004.1:0-178618 GCA_963730505.1 uncultured Actinomycetota bacterium | reverse complement strand
GGCCACCGAAGCTCTGGATCTTGGCTTTGGTCGTTCCGGTTGCTGCGACAGCGCCCACTGGGCAGGGTGCTGGCGCTCATCATGCTTGTGATGGACGTCTGCATCGGCATGGTGCTCATCGCCCAAGGCATCGCTCAGCTGGTGTCGGCCGTTCCGCTCACCGCCGGCGAAATCATCACCAAAATGCTCACCTTTGCCGCCCTGACGCTGGTTGCCGGCGGCCTGCTTGCGCGAATGGCGCACCCAGGAGCGAGCAACGCGGCTCGCAGCCGACCAGCGTTCCTAGTGAAAGGAAGTGGTCCAGCATGAAGGCCCTTGTGGTCTATGAGTCGATGTTCGGCAATACCGAGCAGATCGCCCGCGCCGTAGCGGCGGGACTTGAAGAATCGGTTGATGTGCAGGTGGCCGAGGTGACGGATGCTCCGACCGAACCGGATCCCGACGTGGCGCTGATCGTCGCGGGAGGTCCCACACACCCTTCTCCATGAGCCGGACCAACACTCGCGCCGACGCCATCAGCAAAGGCGCGCAGCAGGGCGAACGGGAGTTTGGGCTGCGTGAGTGGATGGCGGCGCTGCCATCTGGGCAACACACCGAGAAGATGGCGACCTTCGACACAAAGATCGAAAGCATGCACCGCCTACGAGGGTCAGCCGCCAAAGGCGCCGCCAAGGCCGCCCGCCGCCATGGGTACGAGTCTGTGGCGAAAGCCGAGAGCTTCTACGTCCGAGACGTCGACGGCCGGCTACTGGACGGTGAGATTGACCGGGGCACGGGCTTGGGGTCGGCAGCTTGCGGAATCAATCACCCAAGCTGCCACCTGAGCGTCCAAGTTTCGTACCCCAATGGTCGTACCGGAGCCGGGTGGGTGCTCGTCGACGCGGCGTTGGCTTCCCACGCGTCGCGGGTCGGCTGCGCCACCGACTCACCTTTTGGCGCAACACCCCTCCTGATCATTCTCACTAAATTCCTCCCGACGGCTCCGTGCGGAGTTGGTTCTGATGCGGGACGTGCCGGTCAAACCGCACCCCGAAGAGACGGCGCTAGCGCCCGGCGGCTCCAGGGTCGAGCGAGGATGCGCCGCTCATCGGCAGAGGAGCCTAGATCTAGCCAGCCGACGCCTAATGAGAAACTAGCAACGACGGCGAGACGCAAGAGGGACTCAATGCTGCATTGGCTGGGCGGCCTGTTTTTGGTGGTCCATGGTCTGATCCACGTGGCGATCTGGGTGCCACGCTTACCAAAGGACGCGCCCTTCGACGCGCATCATTCGCCGATGTTCGGCGACGTCCGGGGGGCGGCGGCTGCCCTCGCCGTGCTGGCGGCGGGCGGGTTCGTCGTATCGGGCATCAGTTACCTCGCTGGTCCGGATTGGTGGGCGCCGGCGGCGTTGGGAGCCGCCGCCGTGTCGATCGTTCTGGTCATCCTCACCTTCACGCCGTGGTGGTTGCTGGCGTTGGTGATCGACGCGGCCATCGCGGTGGTCGCGTGGCGGGCAATTCGAAGTTAAGTGGGGGGTGAACCCCTGGACGGTTACGGAGGGCGGGGCAGCAGCAAGGCCCACGATTGTCTTCCTACGCGGGAGGCACAACCGCGCAGATGTGGGTCGCTCACCGGAGCGGTTCGCGGATCACCAATGCTTGGCTCCCGACCTACCTTGCCAAGCACCGTTTACTACCGTTCGCTACCGGCACACCCGCGCGATGGTGGCGAGCCAGCGGTCGCTTTTGGACTGGGGTGGCGTCAGCCGTCGCCATCTCAACTCCTGGGTGTCGGCGCGTGCCACGGTCGTTCTCCATGCCGCCGGCCGCCCGGCTGAGGTTCCCGTCGATACAGCCGAAATCTGACGCTTAGGTCGTGTCTGCGTGCGCGGTCGATCCTGCTAGCACGTCTTCCCGAAAAATGTTGCGCGCCTTCCCGGCTTCTTCGAGCACCGGACTGTGGGCGGAATGCTCGAACGTGTAGAACCCCTTCAATGGCGCGTCAAGCTTACGGAAATACTGTCTCGCCAGGTCATAGGAGCAGGTGTAATCGTATCGGCCGTGGAAGAAATAGACCGGAATCTCCAGGCTGGGGATAAAGGTGCTGAGATCGGTCCGCAGAACTTTGTCCCACAGGCCGAAGCTCCGCGAGAATGACCTGCCGCGCCATAGGTTGATCTTTTCTCGCAGACTGTATTCGCTGGCCAGCCATGATGGGATGAAAATGCCGCTGATTACTGACTTCATGTCGTGGGTCGTACCGATACCCAAACTGTGCATTCCCTTGTCACGCAGCGCAAGATAGCCGTCCGGTGTTCCGCCCGTAGCGGTGACCGGGGCTCTTTCGAGCCTTCGTACCATCTTGGTGTCGCCCTTCTGCTTGAACCGCTCGAGCATGAATTCGTACGCCAGTCTCTCGGATTCGAGTTGATACGACATTTGAGCCATGCCAATGTAGGCGTCATACAACTGCGGTGCCTGCGCAGCTGCCTGGATGCCGATGAAGCTACCCCACGAATGTCCCATTAGGTATATCTTCTCTTTTCCGAAACGGGCTCGCAGGTAATTCGTCATTGCCAATGTGTCGGCCACGAATTGGTCCACGGTCATCGTTTCGGCTGGAATGTCTGACCTGTAAGACAAGCCAGTACCGCGCTGCTCCCACCACACGACGGTGAAGAGCTCTTCCAGACCCGTCGGGTAGCGTTTGGTCAGGAAGTGATCAGGCATACCTGGCCCGCCGTGAACCACCAGAAGCACCGGATTTGCGTCATTCTCGCTCTCGATGAACATCCCCTGCTCGATGCCATTGATGTCCACCCAGATCTTCTCCGAGATGCTGTTTGGCCCTACTTCGCTCGACCCCGTACCTGCCCATGTCGTGGGAATCGTCGGGCGGCTGACCGCCACGGTGCGCTGGCAGCCGCAGGTCGGCGCTCCGCGCCGGCGATGATGTCGCGGACCCGGTGCGCCACGTCGGGATTTACTGATATCGATGTAATGCCGAGCTGCACCAGCTTCTCGGCGTACTCCGGTCGGTCAGACGGCGCCTGGCCGCAGAGCGAGGAGCTGATACCGGCCTCTTGGCAGGCGCCAATGATGCGAGCGATGGTGTCGAGGACAGCCGGTCCGCAACGGTCGGCCCTCGCCCTGTCAAGAAGGGGTCTCACTGTCCCGCGGCTCCAGATCACCAGCGCGCCTACGAGACCCAGTAGGCACGAGGAACCTCAGCCATCACCCGACGGGAAGCCTCGCACCGGATGCGCCTGCACGACGTTGAGGCAGCGCTCAAGTTCCCATGCGGTCCGGACGAAGGGGATCATGAGGCGAATGTTGGGGGTGGAATCGGCTACCCGGCCGAGTACGTCCAGCTCAAGATTGAACAGGTCCGGCTCGTGGGTGTAGCGATAGCACCCCCGGTACCCGATCATGGGGTTTGCCTCGTGCGGTTCGTACGCCTCCCCGCCCTGCAAGCCGCGGAATTCATTGGTACGGAAATCGATGCTGCGTAAGGCGAGGAGGAGGGAAATCAGGGCCAACTCTGACTGCGCGACCCGACTTGCGCCAAGTTCGATCAACCGGCGCGGGTGAACACCGTCTAGCGCATCGGCCACCATGATTCGGCTCGGAGCGGCCGACGCCGTCCACCGCGCGCAGCGACTTCCTCGCGTGCTCGGCAACGCCAGATTGACATAGAGCCGGTCGCCGTGGCGAAACAGGTTCCGGGCGGCTGACCGCCTTTACCGTGATCGGAACAGCCGCGCCGGCGTAAACCTTTCCGGTTCGACCATCGACTGATTCTTGTCCGGTGCGCAGGCTGGTGGTGGCGTTGCTCGTTCCGACTACGCGCACTGAGCTCGCGAACGATCGCCGCATGACAGGTACGCCGCCCCCGTCGATCACCTGCCGCGCCCGCCGGCACCCTCCACTTCACCGGCGACCAACTTCGCCGTCAACTCCCTCGCTCAGGATCCGACCGTGGTGCCCATGCGAGCCGATGTCGTGGAGAAATTGTCGGGGCGGCTGAGCCGCGTCGCGCTCGGATGCCGGCTGGCGCCGAGGGTGGTGATCGGGCGCACTGCCCAGATAGGTGCTCCCGACGCCCGGCCCATTCCAGTCTGCGCGTGCCGTAGGCTGCTGGCACGCAACCCAGTTCAGCATCGCGATGATCTCAGCCTGGCTGAGGCTGCGCCGTCACTCACCGCGTCCAGCGCTGCTCACGTCGCGCCGTCCGTGCCGCAACATCTTACCTCTTTACCTGCGAACCGAGGCGCCGTGGACCAACCTTGTCAGGAGTAGGTATCCGGCTCGACGCCCGCTACGAGGCCTCGCCCTGGCCGAACACCGACTCGATGATCACCGCGAGGCTCCGTTGGTCGATCGCCGTGAAATCACCCCGATACCTCGAGAAGATCATCTTCTGGATGATGACCGCAATCGCCGCTCCTCGTCAGCTTTTGCTCGCCCGATAAGCCAACACTCGCTCCCCGTACAGGGATGCCCAGCAGTCCTTGACCCGCGCCAGCACATGGAGCCGATGACATGGTGAAGCTCGCATTCTCCCGGCGACGAGCTGTCGCCGGCATCCTCGTCGTTCCCACACCGCACCGCGACGGCAACCTCATCCCGAGCGTGCGATATGCGTTCTCTATCCCGCGACTAGCTACTGCATAACTCCTCCGCCCCGCCTCTCTTAGCGAGAGGATCGTCGCATGAGCTCGCTCACAGCGGCCAGCGGCCCGCGCGCCCGATCCCGAACGCTTCGATACACGGTGCGGTCACCACGAAGCCTGGCGGTACGGGCAGTCCGGCGGTCCTCAGCTCGCCAAGGTTGGCGCCCTTCCCTCCAACCAGCGCGACATCGGTTAAGACCGATCTCTCCGAACCGGCGAATCGCTTCCATTGCGACATCCGCTGTTTGCAACCTGTCGATAGTCACAATGTCGATCAGTACGGGGAGAGCCGGTAGGGTCAAAGGTCTCGATTAGTCAGGGATTCGGCCGCTGATCAGTACGCGCCCACGCGGCTCAAGTAAGGGGGCCGAGCAGCCGCGCAATTCGGGACTATCGACCCTGCCATTACCGCTACTTCTTGATCACGCTGTGAGGAGAGCTACGGCCATCTGTGCGAACGCTGGCGCTCGGTCGCAGACCAGAGCACGTATCAAGGAGTCCGAACATGTCGCCTGTGCAGGAGGAGACGAAGGCACTGTTCAGAAAGGCAGTGGAGCGGGCCAGCTGGGCACCGTCGATCCACAACACCCAGCCGTGGCGTTTCATTCTTCGACCGGACGTTCTCGAGTTGTACGGTGACGGCGATCGACAACTGAGAGCGCTGGACCCCACTGGCCGTCAGATGGTGATTAGTTGTGGCTGCGCGTTGTTCAATGCCCGGGTTGGTTTGGCCGCCGACCGCGTCGTACAGGTGGACCGGCTGCCGAACCCCGCAAAACCGGAGTTGCTTGCCCGGCTCACCGTGCTTGATGAACCCGCCCCTTGGACGCCGCTGGTCAGGCTAGACCCCATGATCGAGAAACGTCACACCAACCGCCGGGATTTTTGGATGAGGACGTGCCTCCGGATGTCATCTACGAGCTGACCACTGCTGCAGAGCAGGAGGAGGCATCGCTGGTGCAAATTGTGGAGCCCGAGCACAAGATGGTCGCAGCACAGCTCTCTCGGGACGCCGAGACTGTCCAGAACATCGACCCTGGGTATCAAGCCGAGCTCCAGGCTTGGACGACTACCGACCTGCGTCGGCCAGACGGCGTTCCGGTCTCCGCCATTCCGCGTACCGATTCCCGTTTCGAGACTGAGGGCCTGATTCGCGACTTCGATGTTTCCGGAAGAGGATGGCTGCCGCGACTGAGGCAGTCAAGCCTCAACCACTGCCTGATGGTGCTAGGAACGGCGAAATCTACCCGCTCGGCGTGGTTGCGAGCCGGCGAAGCGCTGCAGCGCATTCTGCTGGAAGCCACCCGGTTCGATTTTGTAGTCAGCATTGCCAGCCAGGTTGCTGAAGTGCCGTCCACCCGAGACCGCCTTCGCAAGGAGCTCGATCTCGAGTTTCATCCACTTCTCCTGCTGAGGATCGGCCGAGCAGCTCCAACACCAGCCTCAAAGCGGCGGGAGCTGAACATGATCATTTCGGAGACCGAAGACTGACATGCCGCTACCCTGTCGAAGATCATCCGCGTTCTTGATCACTGCTCTGTCGAGACCTGGGGCGGGTCAGGCCCTTCCAGCTGGGCCTTGAGCCCGGTCCAGATCGTTTTTTCCTGCCGCCGCCCCAAGCTGGCGACCAACGGGCCAAGCAGTCGCAGTGGCCCCTTCGGGCTAACCTCCCAGGACCAGCTCATCCGCGTCGCTCCATCAACTGGCTCGAAGGTCAACCCGCCATTGACATCGACGGATGACATCGTGGTCCGTGAGCCGAGCCTCCTGGGCCTGTCGTACTCGGTGATCTCGATGAGCATCTCCATAGCTCGCCGACCCGACCTGGCCGTTGCACGGAATCGCGTGCCGACTCCGATCGGCCCGTCCGTGATCTTCTCGGACCGCACCATTCGTGGGTTGTAGGCAAGTTCATTGCGTTGGTCGGCGACATAGTCGAAAACCACCTCGACCGGCCGGTTGATCAGAATTTCGCCGCTAACTCTCGCCATCTCAGCTCGCTCTTTCCGCTAGGGCGACGCAATGATCGAATTGAGTTCGTGGTGCAACCTGCGGGTCAAGTCGTCAAGGTCCGGACCGTGCTCCGGGTCGACGATCACGGTGATGGTGAGTATGCCGGCGTACGACAGGACCTCGAAGGACACGGTCATGTTCCCGCGCTCGCCAATCGCGACCGGAATAGCCTCCGTGACTGAATGCCCACCAAGCATCAACGGTTCAGCGGGGCCGCGGACGTGCGTCACCAGCGTGTGGAACCGGCGCTGGTGATTCATGTAGTAGCGATAGCCGCCAAGCCTTGCGACCACCCGGAACAGCCCACCCATAATGGCGATGGGTGGGGGACCGGTCGCTGCCGCCTTGTGGGCACGCACCGCCGCCTCAACCTGGGCGAGACGTTCGCGTACGGCGCCGCTGGTGGGAACCTCAACGAGCATCGGGCTCACCAGATTTCCCACGGCGGGTCCGGGCCCTGAGCCGCGACCCGAGACTGGCACAGTGATGGCAATCGGATCAACCGACTCACCTCTGCTCAACAAGATCTGGTGCAGCGCGGCGCCTACAGCGACGAGAACCGCGTCGTTTGTTGTGGCCCCGTTCCGATGCGCAGCCGCTGCGAGTCGAGCGCGCTCCAGCCTGACAACCGCCATCCTTAGGCGGGAACTCGTCGGTTGCACAAGAGAGCAAGGAACGGCGCGATCTGGCCGAAAGCCTCCACCAGCGAACATCGCCCGGCGCAGGGACCGCCAGGAGCCGGCCGCCTGACGCATCCCGCGGAGCCGCGTCAGCAAAGCGTCGCGAGCAAGAATCGGCAGCGCCGGCCGAGGCCTCGGGAACGGCACGCCGGCAGGTTCCAAGCCCGGATCGACCAGTGCCGCTAGGACGTTCAGCCCGCCAAGGCCATCTGCGAGGACGTGGTGTAGCACGACCACGACCGCGGCTCTGCCATCCGCGAGCTCAGTGATCAGAACTACCGACCACAGCGGAGCCTTCCTCGGCAGCGGTTCCATGATCACGGAGAGAGCGGTGTCCAACAGCGCCCGCTCGTCTCCTGGGGGTCGGCACGACACAGCCCGAACGTGCTGATCAATATGGAAGTCACGATCATCCACCCACACCGGATGCCCACAGCCAACCGGTACCTTGACCAACCGCTGCCGTAACCGTGGAATAGCAAGGATGCGCTCTGAAATCACCTGCCGAAGGCGAGGCAAGCTGAAATCACCGGATGGTCTCCAACAGCAAGATGGCCGCGAATTGCTGCGGAACCTTGCCAGCGTCCATCGCCAGAAACGCCAAATCGGCTGAGCTGGCCCGCTCGATCACTGGCTGCTTTCCGCTCCACGGGCCCACTCGCCAAAGGTCGCGCGTCATCGATCCCACATGCCTATCCGACAGGGTGATTGGGCAACATGGAAGAGCCCAAGGTCACGCAGACGTCCGTACGAAGGCCCGACTGATGCTCTCCGGCGAGAAGAACATATGCGTACGTGGACGGTGTCGGGTGCGAGGGACGAAGGTCCTCGCTAAGGACGACCAAGGGCGGTTGTACGCGTAAGAGGGCGCCACCATTGTCGGAGGTGTAATGATGCCGCCCGACGCTGTGGAGGTGCGGGATGAGGAACGAGATCGTCGTAGGACTGGACGATTCGCCGTCGAGTAAGGCTGCGTTGGATTGGGCGGCTGAGCAGGCCAGGAGCGTCGGTGCCGTGCTGCGAGCCGTGCACGTGCTTGACTGGCCGTACGGGCTCAGCCCCGCCGGGTTTCCCGCGCCGGCGAACTTCATGGATGTGAGCCGCCGAGGAGCTCCAGGACTCCTATCGGCAGTCGATCACTGCAGTGTTCGACGCCGTATCGCCTCGTCCCGAATGGATCCTGCAGTTCGCCAGCGGGAATACTGGCGAGGTCTTGGTTCGGCAGTCTAAGGACGCGCGCCTGCTCGTCGTGGGCACTCGCGAACACGTTGGCCTGGGCCGGCTGCTGACCGGCTCAGTGAGCCACTACATCCTGAGCCATGCTGGATGCCCGGTCGTCGCGGTGCCGGCTCCCGCTTCTGATCGCCCCGCCGAGGATTCTGACACAGTCGGGCAGGGCACCACCGCGGGAACCGATGAAGAGGCCGGGACTGCGATCCCAGCCGCAGAGAGAATGATCGACAAGCCCGGGGCACCAGATAGGACGCTGGTGGTGGCGGGCGTGGACGCATCGGCGGAGTCGTTGGCGGCGGCGCACTACGCAGTTACGGCGGCTGACATACGCGGCGGTGACGTTCTCCTGGTGCACGCCTTCTCACCTCCATCGGCGCGGGCCGGTGGTAGCGGGGTCCGTCGTCGGCAGCCCGGACCACGGCAGAGAAGCTCCTCGCAGCGGTGGCTGCGCAGCTGATCGTTCCTCCACACGTGAACGTATATACAAGGGCCGAGCCAGACGATGCTGTGGCCGTACTCAAAGAGTCTGCCCGCAGGGCCGCGATGCTGGTGCTGGGTCGCGACCATGCGTCGTGGGGCGAGCGGCTGTTCACGGGCGCCGTCACGTCCCAGGTTGTCAGCCACGTCGTGTGCCCGCTGGTCGTTGTTCCCGGCGGCTGGCGTCCCCGCCATGCCTGGCCGCGGCTGCCAGTGACCGTTGCCCTCGACGGCGAGACCGCGCCGGAACCTGCGTTGACGTTGGCGTTCGAGGAGGCGAGGCTGCGTGATGCTCGACTGATTGTGCTGCACGCCGAACCGATCAGCGCCTCGGCCGGCGATGTGACCGCCGCGCACTTAGACCTTGGGGTGGTGCTGGCGGAATGGAAGCAAGACCATCCTGACGTCGCGATCTCGACCCAGATTGTGTCAGGTGACCCCGACGTTCAGCTCGTACGGTGGTCGCGCTCGGCGGCTGTCTTGGTGGTTGGCCACCCACACCAGCGTGGCTGGGGATCGTGGACCCGGTCGGTGGCCAGAAGTGTGATGAGGCAGACACACTGCCCGCTCATCGTGGCGCCGCAGGCCACAGCGGATCTCCGGCGACCTCAGGCGGTGGCAGACCAGGCCGTGACTTGATCTACTCGAGCCCGCGTGACGGCGGCCAGGTTGTGGCAACCCGCGCAGCGGCAAGCTCCGGCATGTGTTGCAGTCTCCACCATCGGCGGCTTCTTATGATCCATGATCAGAGAAGGGGCGGTGTCGAGGTGCGCACGGTCATGTCCAGCGCCGCTCGCGCAAGGAGGTTCCAATGCCCGACCCGCTGCATAGGCTGAGCCGGCGTCGGTTCTGCACATCGATGGTGGCGGCTGCTGCTGCGGGCATTGCAGGATCGGCGTGCTCGAGGGGAGTTGGGCATACGCCTTCGCCCTCGACAAGCGGCGCTCCTGCTAACCCACCACTTCAATTTCCAGATGGGTTCAAGTGGGGCGTCGCCACATCGGCGTACCAGATTGAGGGCGCGGTTACCGCCGATGGGCGAGGTCGCTCGATCTGGGACACATTCTGCGCCCGCCCAGGCACGATTACGGACGGCAGTTCCGGGGCGGTGGCCTGCGACCACTACCACCGATGGGAGTCCGATCTTGACCTGATACGCAGCCTCGGGATCGGCTCCTACCGTTTCTCCATTGCCTGGCCCCGCGTGCTGCCGGAGGGCCTCGCGCCCGTCAACCGGCGGGGCCTTGACTTTTATGACCGGCTGGTCGACGGGTTGCTCGCCCGGGGCATCTCGCCGGTGGCGACCCTCTACCACTGGGACCTGCCGCAGGTCCTGCAGGACCAGGGCGGATGGGAGAGCCGGGATAGCAGCGAATGGTTCGCCGACTACGCGACGGTGCTGTTCACCAGGCTGGGTGACCGGGTCGACCGGTGGCTGACCATCAACGAGGCAAAGGTCATTGCTGAGCAGGGCTATCAATACGGCCGGATGGCGCCCGGTAAAAGTGACCTGCGAGCGTCTGGAGCGGTCATTCACCACCTCAACCTCGCTCACGGCCGCGCGGTTGCGGCGTTCCGTGGGATCAGAGGCACTGGCCGGATCGGGCCGTGTCTGCAACTTGCCCCTTGCTACTCCGCGGACGACAGTCCGGAGGCTGAAGCTGCAGCGCTGGCTGTTGATACCACGGAGAACGCTCTTTACCTCGACCCGCTGCTCAAGGGCCGCTATCCAAACCTCAGCTCTATCAATGACCGAGTCTCCGCTGGTATCGAAGCAGCAACCAGGGGCGGGGATCTTGTTGTCATCGCTGCACCCGTCGACTTCCTCGGGGTCAACTACTACACGCCCGTCGTGGTCGATGGCCAGGGGCGACCGGTCCAACCCCATCCCATCTCCTCAGCGGGCTGGCAGCAGGTTTATCCGCAAGGCCTTTATGACGTCCTCATGAGGCTGCGCCGCGACTACGCCTCGCCGGAGGTCTTGATCACCGAGAACGGCGTCCCCGACGACCCAACCGACAGCAGTCAGCCAACCGCCGATCATGCCCGCGTGGACTTCCTGGGCCGACATCTTCGCGCCTTACATCAGGGGATCGGCGACGGCTGTCGGGTCACTGGCTACCATGCCTGGTCTCTGTTGGACAACTTCGAATGGGCTGCCGGCTACAGCCAACGTTGGGGACTTGTCCGCGTCGATTTCAGCACCCTTGGCCGCAGCCCCAAGACCTCCGCGTCGTGGTACTCCGCCGTTGCTCGCAGCAACAGCATCCCGGGCGATTAGCGGCCAGCCGTTGCCAGTCCACTGCGCCAGCGTTCCAGGACGCTGGGCATCTCATTGGTCAAAAACTCGAAGAACCGAGCGGTCTCCTCGAGCCGGGCGCCGGCGCGGGTGTCGAGCCCCACCACATCGACTCCCTCACGACTCAGCCTGGCCCACTGCTGCAGCTCGTGCTCGCGGTTCCCGACCATCTCGTACCAGTGATCGGACTGCAGCCGGTAGATGTCGCGCCGCTCGCCCGCGCGATGCGCCCTAGTGATGAGATGCACCTGAATGAGGTAGCGCACGGCTCCCGAGATGGCGGCCGGGCTGGCCTGCAGCGCCGCGGCGAGCTCGGCGGAGTTGGCAGATCCGTCCTCCCGGCTCAGCAGCAGCGCGAACACGCGGGACGCCATCCGCGGCATCCCGCTAGCCACCATGGCCGCCGCGAAGCGTTCGACAAAATCGCCGACCGGCTCCTGTTCAGGTTCAGGCTCCATAGCCAGGAGTTTACAGAAGAACCATAAGATTCAGAAGTTAATGAAATGTGAGTAGGCTGCTGAACATGTCAGATGTGATCAGCGTGCGTGGGCTTGTGAAGGACTTCGGTCAGACCCGGGCGCTCGACGGTCTAGACCTCACCGTCACCCAAGGAGAAGTCCATGGCTTTCTCGGGCCGAACGGGGCAGGGAAATCCACCACCATCCGCATCTTGCTGGGGCTGCTGCGGCCGACAGCCGGCAGCGCTCGGCTGCTCGACGGCGATCCTTGGGCCGACGCGACCGCGCTCCACCGCCGGCTCGCCTATGTCCCTGGCGAGGTCAACCTGTGGCCCCAGCTCACTGGTGGTGAGGTGATCGACCTCCTCGGTCGACTCCGTGGCGGTACGAACCGCGCGCCGCGATGAAATGCTGCAGCGCTTCGAGTTGGACCCGACGAAGAAGGGCACCGCCTACTCCGAAGGCAATCGCCAGAAGGTGGCGCTGGTCGCAGCGCTGGCTAGCGACGTGGAACTGCTCATCCTCGACGAGCCAACCATCGGGCTCGATCCCCTGATGGAGGAGGTCTTTGGGGAGTGCATCCAGGCCGAGCGGCAGCGTGGCCGGACGGTGTTCCTGAGCAGCCACATCCTGTCGGAGGTCGAGGCGCTGTGCGATCGGGTGAGCATCATCCGGAACGGCCGCAATGTCGAGACCGGCACGCTCGCCGAGATGCGCCACGTCACCGACACCAGCGTCGACGTCACGCTGAATTCCGCCCCTCCGGCGCTCGGCGTCCTGCCCGGGATCGGCGCCGTGGAGATTGACGGCAACCGACTCCGGTGCCAGGTGCCTACGGAGCAGATCGGTGCACTGCTCACCGAGCTCGGGCCGTACGGGATCACCACGCTGACCTGCCAGCCGCCGACGCTGGAGCCGCTGTTCCTCCGGCACTACGACGGGAACGCGACCGCCGAGACAGCCCCGGCGTCCACCGCGAGTTCGTGATGAACGAGTTGAACGGCGCGCGAGCCCTTCTCGCGACGAACCTCCGACGGGACAAGCTGCTGCTCCCCATCTGCGCCGCGACGTTCGCCGGCGTGGCCGGCAGCAGCGCCGCGGCCACCGCCGAATTGTATCCGGACGCGGCATCGCGCACGTCGGCAGCCGAGCTGCTCAACGCCACGCCGGCCCTCGTCGCGATGTTCGGCAGGGCCTACGAGCCGTCGCTGGGCGCCATCGGGCTGATCAAGCTGACCGGTTGGGTACGGCCATGGTGGGCCTGTTCGCGCTGCTCGTAGTTATCCGGCACACCCGGGCCGACGAGGAGCTGGGCCGCTACGAGCTGCTGGCCGGCGGCTCGATCGGGCGTTTCGCCTCGTTGGCCGCATCGCTGGTCACCGCAGCCATCGGTACCGTCCTCATCGGCCTGGTGACCGGAGTAGCGCTGATCGCCGCTGGGCTGCCACCGGCCGGTTCGATTGCCTTCGGGCTGACCTGGACGGTGGCCGGGCTCGCGTTCGCAGGCGTGGGAGCAGTGGCCGCGCAGCTGACGGCGAGTGCCCGCGCGGCTCGAGCTCTCGGCATCGGCGCCCTCGCCGTTGCCTATCTGTTGCGTGCCGCTGGGGACTCCACTGGGGAGGTGGAGCCGGCGTGGCCGACCTGGCTGTCTCCGATCGGGTGGGCCCAGCAGATCCGACCGTACGCCGGCGACCGCTGGGCGCTGGCCCTGCTGCCGGTCGCCTCCGGAGCGGTCCTTGTTGCGCTGGCGATCGTGCTTGCCCGGCACCGCGACCTCGGCGCGGGGATGTTGCCGCAACGCCCGGGAGCCGCCGAGGCTCCGCAACTGCTCTCTGGCCCCTTCGGGCTGGCATGGCGGTTACAACGGGCTGCGTTCGTTGGCTGGCTGGCCGCGTTCGTGCTGCTCAGCCTGGTCGTCGGCCAGATCGTGACTCGGATCGGGGACATGCTGAGCACGCCGGCGGCCCGGCAGCTCATTACCGTCCTGGGGGGCGTCGATGAATTGACGAAGGCGTTCGTTGCGGTGGAACTGAGCTTCATCGCGGTGTTCGCGGCGGCGTACGGGATCAGCTCAACCCTTCGTCTAGTGGGGGAGGAATCGGCCATGCGCGCCGATCTGATCTTGAGCACCCCCACTAGCCGGGTGCGCTGGGCGTTCAGTCACCTCGCCATCGCCGTGGTCGGCACCGGAATCTTGATGTTGGCCAGCGGGCTGAGCATCGGCCTGGCCCACGCCATGGAGAGTGGTGATCGGAGTGTGTTCGGGGCCGATCTGCTTGCCGCGGTCGTACGGCTACCTGCCGTCTGGATGCTGGTCGGCGCGAGCCTAGCCCTGTACGGGCTCTCCCGCCGTGCTGCACCGATCGCATGGGCCGTGCTCGTCGCAACCTTCCTGGCCAGCGAGATTGGACCGCTAGTTGATTTGCCGCGGTGGGTGCGTGACCTCTCGCCCTTCACGCACGTGCCGACACTGCCCGGCGGCGAGGTTACCGTCGCGCCTCTGCTGGTCATGCTGGCCATCGCGTCCGCACTCGTCGCGGCCGGCTTGCTCACCTTGCGTCGCCGGGACCTGGCGGTCGGCTGAGCGCGCTGCAACTCAGAAACCTGCGAGTGAACTGGCGCCTGCGCGCGTCTCGGTGGCTGGGTCGCCTTGCCGCGGTGGATGGCTTCAGGCGATCCTGTTCCCGGCGTTGAGGTCTTGAACAGAGGGGATGCGTTGGGGGAGGACGATTCTGCTGCTGGCACGTCCAGCCGAACTGGCCGGTTGCTCCCGGGGATCCATGTGCTGCGGCATTACAGGCGGGCTTGGTTGCGCGGCGATGTCGTGGCGGGATGTACGGTCGCGGCTTATCTGGTTCCGCAGGTCATGGCGTATGCGGAGGTGGCCGGCCTTCCTCCAGTGACTGGTTTGTGGGCGGTGATGGGGCCGCTGGTTGTGTATGCGGTTCTTGGGTCGTCGCGGCAGCTGTCCGTAGGCCCCGAATCGACCACGGCGCTCATGACGGCAACGGCGCTGGCCGCGCTGACGGCTGGTGGGGCGTTGCCGGGGGAGGCTGCTGCGGCTTTGGCGATTGCGGTGGGTGCAGTGTGCCTGGTTGGCTGGTTGGCTCGGCTGGGGTTTCTGGCTAATTTGTTGTCTCATCCGATTCTCACCGGCTATATGGCGGGAATCGCCGTATTGATGATCATCAGTCAGCTCGACAATTTCACCGGTATCCCTATTCCGCCGGGCGGCACCTTCGCCGAAATCGCATATTTCTTGCGGCATTTGGATCAGGTTCACCTGCTCACCTTGAGTGTGGCGATCTTGGTGCTCGCGCTGTTGATCGTGTTGCGGCGTTGGGTCCCGGCTGCGCCGGGTCCGCTCGTGGCTGTTGTCGGGTCGACAGTCGTTGTGGCGTTGTTCGACCTGCAGAGGGTTGGTGTCGCGGTGGTGGGCGAGATCCCTGCGGGGCTGCCTCGGCCGTCGCTGCCGGATTTCGGGGCGATTGATCTGGGTGCGCTGGTTGGCGCGGCGCTCGGCATTACCGTGGTCGCGTATACGGACAATGTGTTGACCGCTCGATCTTTCGCGATTCGGGCCGGGGATCGGATCGACCCGCAGCAGGAGTTCTTGGCGCTCGGCGCGTCGAATCTCTCCGCCGGTCTATTGCACGGGTTCCCGGTGAGCAGCAGCGGCAGCCGAACGGCGGTCGGCGATGCCGCCGGCAGCCGTACTCAGCTCTATTCCCTGGTCGCGTTGGCCGTTGTGCTCCTCACCCTTCTCACACTCAGGTCTGTGCTTGCCGGCTTTCCCCTGGCTGCGTTGGCGGCCATTGTGGTATTTGCGGCCGTGCGGTTGATCGACGTGGCTGAGTTGCGTCGCATCGCCCGTTTCCGCCGCAGCGAAATCGTGTTGGCCGTCGCGACCACGGTGGCAGTGCTGGCTGTCGGCGTCTTGTACGGGATTGCTGTGGCGATCGCATTGTCGGTGCTGGATCTGCTTCGCCGGATTGCCCGGCCGCATGATGCGGTGCTCGGCTATGTGCCGGGTCTGGCTGGGATGCACGATATCGAGGACTACCAGGGTGGGCGCCAACTGCCCGGATTGTTGATCTATCGCTACGATTCGCCGCTCTTCTTCGCCAACGCCGAGGACTTCCAGCGGCGCGCCCTTGCCGCGTTGGAGGACGCTGAGCACCCGGTCCGGTGGTTTGTGCTCAACATCGAAGCCATCAGCGAGATCGACGTAACCGGCGCGGACGCCCTGGAGAATCTACGGAGGGAACTGGCCAAGAAAGACATCGTCTTCGGTCTGGCCCGGCTCAAGACCGAGCTCGGGCAGATACTTGCGACGGCCGGCTTCTTGGACAAGATCGGCGAGAATCGGGTCTACGCGACGTTGCCGACCGCTGTGGAGGCCTACCAGCAGTGGCGCCGAGCCCAGCCTCCGGGCGAGGATCAGCCGAAAGCTCAATGAGGATCACCCGCACGCGGCTCGATCGAGGCGCGATCGCCCGCAATACGCCCACCCGAAGCCGGATGCACCGGACGCCAGTGCGCTGGCTGACGTTGAGCCGAGCGGTGATCAAAGTCCCGACGGAGATCCGCGAGTCCTCGGCCGCCCCCTTGACGTCAGGAGCATCCCGGACGACCTTGCGAGTGGCGGATAGTGCAAGGATGATTCATATGCCCGGCACACCTGACTTACCGGAGATCGTGTCGTCTTATCTCCGGACGCTGCCCGAGTCGGAATGTTTCGAGCTGCTCGCCGTGGCGAACGTCGGACGAGTCGGATTCCAATCACCGAGCGGGGTGCAGATCATCCCTCTGAACTACCGTCTCGGCGCCGATCATCAGCTCTACATGAAGACCGCACCTGGCAGCGCGGTGGCGCAGCTGGCAGAGATCGATGCCCCGGTTGCCTTCGAAGTGGATTATCACGCCGATGACTTCCAGATCGCCTGGAGCGTTTTGATGAGCGGCACGATTAGCCGGCTGGATGCCGCGGCGACGGCGGCGTATGAGGAGCTTCGCCGGCCACCCGTTCCGTGGGCGGGGTCGGCCAGCTCCCTTCCTGTCCGCTTCGTGCCGCGGACGGTGTCGGGGCGTGGTCTGCACCGCACTCGCCCAGACTGAGGGAAGACGCCACACGGTCGAGCGCACACACGGAGGCTCCTCAGAACCGGTTTGGAGGTGATGTCGATGGCGCGGATCGCTTGGTACGTCCTCGGATCGGTACTCGTTGGGTATGGCGCGCTGCAGGTCCTCGGTCGCCGGGCAGGTTCGACCGCAGAGGAGCGCCGGAGGCGGATGCCGGGAGACGAGTTGGTGGCGCAGCCGCAAATGCTGACCAACCACGCGATTACGATCGAGGCCCCGCCAGAGGATGTATGGCCGTGGCTCATGCAGTTGGGCTGGCACCTGGGCGGCTGGTACACGCCCGAATGGGTTGACCGGCTTCTCTTCCGGCAGAACTGGCCGAGTCTGGAACACCTCGACCCCGCCCTGATGCAGATCCTCGAGGTGGGCGACACTATCCCCGACGGCCCGCCTGGGACGGCAGAGTATGTCGTGGTGGAGGTCGATACGCCGCGCGCACTGGTGCTGCGCTCGACGACGCATGTCCCGCGGGCCTGGCGGGAGTTGGGTGCCGAGATCGATTGGACGTGGAGTTTCCGGCTCATCGAACTCCCTGGCGGCGGAACACGGCTGCAGCAGCGGGTACGCGGTAGGACCTCGCCGGGATGGCTGACTGCGACCTACCTGGCCACCATCATCCCGGCCGATTACGTCATGGCCGGCGGGATGTTGCGGGGGATCAAACGACGGGCCGAATCTGGCGCAGTGCTGAGGTCGTCCGGCAGGTCACCGCTGTCATCCCCAACGCAGCAACGCAATGACTCTTAGGGAGCGGACGCTTGGCGTTGGGATGGGCCACCGGTTCCAGACGCGTGTCGATCGGCTGAGCCTTCCGACAGCTCCTGTTAACACTGCGACGGTCTCGGAGGAGGACATCTTGACTCTTCCCAGCACCGCCCAGCGATACCTGCGGTTTATGGGTGTGGTTGGCCGGCGCCGTGACTGGTCGTTCCGCGCCCGCTTCGTCGGCGAGTTCAGACAGCGGCCAGGGCAGAAGTTCATGCCGTGCGAGGCCTGGCAATACAACACCTCCCTCGTTCCGGCGCGCATCTACTACATGCGTATCGACTTCGCTGGCGTGTTGCCGATGTTCGGTGTCGACGTCTACCAGGCGGGGCACGGCCGCATGCACGGCAAGGTTCTCGGCCTGATCACTGTGGCAGACGGCTCGGGGCCGGAGTTCGACCTTAGTGAACTGACGACCTACGTCAACGACGCTCTTATGTTCGCCCCGTCCATGCTCCTCACGCCAGCCGTCACCTGGACGGCGGTCGACGATAACTCGTTCGACGTAAGGATGTCGGACGGGAGAATCAGCGCGACCTCACGGGTCTTCGTTGACGAGCAGGGCCGCATGGTCGACTTCAGCACCACCGATCGTTGGGCAGCTCTCCCGGCTGGGTTGACCCGTGCCCGCTGGACCACGCCGATCGACGGCTGGCAGGATCACGATGGCCGGTGGTTGCCCACCGGCGGGCGCGCGAAGTGGCATTTTGATACCGGTGAGTTCGAATACGTGCGCGGGCGGCTCGTCTCGGAGAGCGTCGAGTTCAACGTGCCGCCCGGAGCCTCTTGATCGGGCACTGGGCACGTAGCCCTTTAAGTCTGACTCAACTTTGCCGTCTACCGAGCACAAGGTATGCGACTGGCCCGACTGGCTGGACGAAGCAGCCGAGCAGCCAGAGCGGCTTGGGTCCGCGTACCTGGCTGGCGGGCCGCCGGGCGAGGTCGACAAGCGCAGTTGCGGTGAAAGCCAACTCCACAGAGGCCAAGGCGAGGATCAGCCCTTGCTGGGTCGGTGACAGGTCGCCCCACCGCTTCCTCGAGGCCATGATTCAAAGTAGCGCAAAGGTCCGGCCGGGTGTCATGCCTGACTGGGGAGGCGCGTACGTCTGGCATCACAGCCGTTTGAAGGGTCGGCTGTGGGGTGGTTGAGGGGTACGTTGTGCATCACGGGCGTCAAGACGGTCGGCTGAAGGCGACTCTGAGGGTGCAGCGTCGTCAAGGTGATCAGCCAGAGAATGCGCCTGACCCCAGAAACAGCAGCGGAATCACTAGAGCGCGAACGGCGCCGACACCGCGAGCAGGACGTACGCCACGGCTGGCCTGAGCGTGACCTCGCGCACATCGGCGTAGGACCACGCGTCGAGCTCCGTGTGCCCGAGGACGGCATGGCCGGCGATCGGCAATCAGGATGACCTTGAGGTTGTCCACATAGAGCTGCGGCTTCGCTGGCCACTGTTGAACCCCGGAACCGCGGCCCGCAGGACCGGGAGCCGAACCTCCAGCCCGGATCGCCACGAATCCAGCGTTCGGCTTTCCGCTACCTGTCACCAGGGCCGAAGGTCCCACGGGACGGGTCCATCCACTGGAATCGGATACCGGTGAGCCTTTCTGAAACCTCCCACAGTCGCTGGGCTACTTGCTCGTCGAGCGCTCCCTGTGCGGGCTGGACCCGAGTGGGGCTGCCGCGTACGTGTCCTGGACCGTTTGGCCCGTAGAAGCCGCCGCCGACAACCTCCGGCGCTGTTGCGGCGTACAGGGATGGCAATGCTCCGCGTGCGGCCGACTGCCCCATCCGACGTACCAAGAACAATCGGCAACGCGTCCGGAGACCATGGTGTCCCAGCCGCGGCCCAGCGATCTGAAGATTCGTCGCCGACACGCCCGGGTGTACCGCGACGCTGACGAGGTCCAGCCTGCGTGTCCGGGCCTGGCGATCGAGTTCAAACGCGAACAGCAGGTTCGCCAGCTTGGACTGGGAGTAGGCCGTCCAAGGGTCATAGCCTTCCTCGCCCTGCAAATCGTCGAAACGGATCTGGCCCTGTTCATGGGCCAGGCTGCTCACCGTGACGACCCGGGCTCCGGGCCGCGTCAGCAGCCCTGGCAGAAGCAGGCCCGTGACAGCGAAGTGCCCGAGATGATTGGTGCCGAACTGCAGCTCGAATCCATCCCTGGTTGTGAGCCGCTGCGGCACACCCATCACACCGGCGCTGTTCACGAACAGGTCCAGAGGGCCGGTACTCTCCATGACTTGCGCGGCGAAGCGATGGACTGAGCCCAGGTCGGCAAGATCCAGCAGACCCAAGTGCAGGTCCGCATCAGGCACCTCGGCCTGCAGCCTGCGGATCGCAGCCTTGCCCCTGGCCTCGTCGCGCACGGCAACCACCACCCTGGCGCCGGCCCGAGCCAGCTCCAGAGCGGTATGAAACCCAATCCCGCTGTTGGCCCCTGTGACCAGGGCTGTCTTTCCCGTTTGGTTCGGGATATCCGCTGCCGTCCACTTCACCCTCGGGCCACCTGCATTACCTCGGATCGATAGGCGTGATGCTGCCGACCCTGTCCTCCAGTGCCGCTGCCGCATCGAGGCAGACGTCCTCGCGGTAACGCGGGCCGATCACCTGGACGGACTGGGGGAGACCCTCGCCGATGCCCACCGGCAGTGCTACAGCCGGGAGTCCGAGTGCGTTGACGGCGAGGGTCATCCGCATGCCGCGGATAGTCTGGGCTACACGACCGTCGGCCAGGTCTGTACCCACCTCGAAGGGGAGGTCGGTGAAGATCGGGGCGACGATCAGCGGAAGTTGCTCCTGGAACTCGCCCCAGGCCCGCAGCAACGACTGCCGTACGGCGAAGCTCTGCACGGTCGCCACCGGGTCCGGATCACCGGCCACCTCGTAGAACTCCGACATGAACCGCTGTGTGTCGGCCGGCATCGAAGGCGCCACGTACTGCCACCCGGCCCGGGTCTCGGGAGTGTTGAGCATGTCCAGCAGCGCCTTCGCCGCGGCGACGATCGACGGCGGCTCGATCTCCTCCACGGCGTAGCCGGCATCCTCGAGCGCACTGGCCGCTTTCCGAACACCGTCCTGCACTTGGTCTGCGGTGCCCTGGCCGGCCGGGTCGACCACGAGGGCGACTCGTACGGGGTCGGCGAGTGTGGGGCCCCGGAGTGGCGCGGGCACCGACCACGGGTCGCGCCAGCTGGGCCCGGCCAGCACCTCGAAGGCGGCTCGTAGGTCGGCCACTCGCCGCGCCAGCGGCCCCTCGACGGCCGTCAGCTGGACGCCGATCGGCGCATCCACCGGCTCGACGGTGCTCGCATGCGGGATGCGGCCAAGGGTGGGCTTGAGCACGCTGATCCCGCAGCATTGGGCGGGCCAGCGCAGCGATCCCAGCCCATCGCTGCCGAGACCCAAGGGCGTCATCCCGGTAGCGAGCGCGGCCGCCTCGCCGCCACTGGACGCCCCAGGGGTTCGGGACCGGTCCCACGGGTTCAGGGTCGCTCCCCAGAGCTCGCTGTCGGTGTGCCAGCGAACGGTGAAATTGGGACAGTTGGTGCGGCCGATCGGGATCGCCCCAGCAGCCCGCATCCGCTCGACGACGGGAGCGTCCGCACGTGGGTACGCGCCTGACAGGGCTTTGAGTCCCAGAGTCGTTGCGGTACCAGCGAGGTCGATGTTCTCTTTGACGGTGAAAGGGATGCCATGGAGCGGCGGCAGATCACCGCCACCTGCGACCGCTCGGTCGGCTGCCTTGGCGGCTTCGAGAGCCTGCTCGCCGAGAACGGCGGTGACGGCGTTGATCGAGGGGTTCACGGTCTCGATCCGCCGCAGATGGGCCTCGATGACCTCTTGACTGGACGTTTGTCCGGATCTGATTGCCCTGGCCAGTTCCGTGGCGCTCATACGCCAGAGGTCGGCGGTGGCCACACTCATGCCTATCCTCCCTAGCATCGCCTGCTGCGCCACCGGACGGCCAATGCCGTCGTGGCCACCGCCAGCGCGCCAAGTGCGCCGGTGACCCACAATCGAGGATTCGTCCGGGCGGTTTCCTTCTGAAACGACAGCGGCGCGAAATCGAGGTGGAGTGCCGTTGTCCCTACTCCAGGTTCTCGGCTGAAAATGACGCGGCCAGTGCCTATTCCGAACCAGGGAAGTGCAATCCGGAAGACGTACGGGTCCTTGTGATCGTCTGGGTGTAGGACAAAGCCTTTGTACATCGCGGGAATCGGGCTCAGGGCCCGGATCATGAGCTGACCTCCCCGGACGACGACCTCAGCCCCGGCACCGATTGCGAACCTCGCTGGATCGCTCGGGTATGTAGAGAACCGGTACCAACCACAGAGCTCACCCCATACCTCGGGGTGATGCGGAACGTCGCTGCGGATCACCTCGTCGGGGACCCCGAGCAGCCGCCTTAGTAGGCCCCCCACCTCAGGCGTGAGCCAGTGCATCCCACGCCTGGCCCCATTTGCGAATGCCATCACACCGACTCGGTCATCGGGAGCCAGGAGGATCTGTGAGTCAAAGCCGGGAAGGATCCCATCGTGCTCGACCGAGAGATGGCCCCCGAGATTCGTCCGGAAGAACCCCAACCCGAAACCCGGAATCCGGGGATCAGGCTGGTAATGGGGTTCGAACATGGCGGCCATTGTCGCCGGTCTGAGCACAGTGCCTTGCTCGCCTGTTCCGCCGCCGAGCAGCGCCGTCAGGTAGCGAGCCATGTCTCTCGGGGTGGAATAGGCAGCGCCGCCGCCCACCGTGACCACCTCATAGTCGCTGACCGGCTTGGCTCCAGTGGAGCGCAGCTCGTATCCCACGGCGAGGCGTGCTTTGACCCGTTCCGATCGGATGAGATCGGTGTCATTCATGCCGAGAGGGTCGAAGATGTGTTCGCGGAAATAGCGGTCGAGGGATTCTCCGCTCACGTCCGCGACGAGCTGGCCGAGCGTGGCGAAGCCATGGTTGGTGTAGGTGAATCTGGTGCCCGGCTCGGCGTCGATGCGGAGACCACCCCGGTAGTACTCGGCGAGGGACGGCAGCGGCCATCCCAGCTTCACAGTCTCGCCCAGGTCTCGCATTCTGAGCAGGCCGGAGATGTGCAGGACTTCACGGATTCCGGCCGTGTGGGTCAGCAAGTGTCGCACCGTCGCAGCCCGGAAGCTTGCCTTCGCGGGGATCAGCCGATAGGCGCGCAGATAGTCGTTGACGGGTGCGTCGAGGTCGAGGAGACCTTGCTCCCACAGCTGCATTACGGCGATGGCTGTGAATGTCTTAGTGATGGAGCCGATCCGGAAGACCGTGTCCTCGGTGGTGGGCGTGTTCAACGCGATGTCGGCGAACCCGTGCCCGTGAAAGAACTCAAGGCGTCCGTTACGGACCACTCCCACCGCCAGACCGACGGCGGGCCAGCGGTTGACGATCCTGCCGATTCTCGCCTTCAATTCCAGCTGATCGAGTTCGGGCATACCCCTCCTATTAGGCCATGAACCGACGTTGCTCCAATCTGGATCGGAAAAGAGGAGGCCAGCGGCCCGTACCCAGTGGGTCTAACGTCCCTGGCCGCCGCTGCGAGTTGCACTCACGCTGGTTGGGAAGGCAGGGGTGATGCCGATGGAACGGCTGACCGAAGAAGACCAGCTCATGCTGTGGCCGGATGAGATTTGGCCGCAGGACATCGGCGCGCTGGCTGTGCTCGACGGCAGCAGTCTGCTCGACGCAGACGGCCGGTTCCGCATCGAGGCTGTCAGAGAGGCGGTCGCAGGGCGGCTGCATTTGGTACCCCGGTTCCGGCAGCTTCTCTACGTGCCGCCGCGACGGCTGGGCGGGCCGCTGTGGGTGGACGCTGCCAACTTTGATCTTGGTGATCACATCGGGGAGCTGCGACTTCCGGCGCCCGGAGATGAAGCTCAGCTCTTACGCGCAACTGAGCAGTTGCGGCAGGGACGTCTGGACCGGTCTCGCCCGTTGTGGGAGATGTGGTTCCTTACCGGGCTACCGGAAAGACGCGTTGGTCTGTTCGTGAGGGTGCACCACGTCATCGCCGACGGCATGGCAGGCGTAGCCACTATCACGAAGTTCCTCGATGCAACTCCCAAGTCGATTCCGGCCTCGCAGCCAGCATGGACACCGGCACCGGTGCCCATGGACCGTGAGCTCCTCCAAGACAAGCGACGCCAGCGCCGCCAACAATTCCGTAGGGCGTTCTCGATGCTCACACACCCAGTGACCACCTGGCAGCACTTACGGGTCGCGTGGCCGGCGATGCGCGAAGTTGTCGCCGAGCGGCCGCTCCCCGCCACCAGCCTCGATCGCCTCGTCGGCCCGGACCGCACCCTTGCGCTCATCCGGAGCAACCTCAAGCCGATCAAGGAGGTCGCGCATACCTTCGACGCGACAGTCAACGACGTCCTTCTGACGGTGACCGCCAACGGCCTGCGCGCACTCCTGAACAGCCGTGGAGAAGCCGTCGAACAAGTGCTACGGATCTACGTACCCGTCTCGTTGCACCACGAGCCGCGCGCTCAGGCACGGGGGAACTTGATCGCACAGATGGTCGTCCCGCTCCAGATCGGCGTCACCGATCCGGTGCTGAGGCTAAGGCTGATCGCCAAGGAGACCGCCCAACGCAAGGCGAGGAGCCGACCTTCTCTCGGCATAGTGCCGCACCGGGGTATCGCCGGCCGCGCTTTCTTGAAGCTGGTTGACCGGCAACGCGTCAACGTGACCAGCGCCGATATCCCCGGGCCGGAGGTGCAGCTCTACTTCGCCGGGGCGCGCCTGCTCGAGGTATTCCCGATGGCGCCTCTGATCGCGAAAGTGTCCCTCGCCGTAGCGGCGATGTCGTACGCGGGACAGTTCAACATCATGGTGGTCGCCGACCGCGACGCGTACAGCGACCTGGACCTCTTCGTCACTGGTGTGCAAGACGAACTGGAGGCTCTTGCAGTGCGGGTGTCAGCCGAGCCCCGATCGGCGCGGGACTTCTCATAATGTCTGGCTGACTCGCCGACCGCCTCGAAGCGATCCCGCGACATGGCCGGGCCCTCGACATCCTCGTACAGAACTATTGGCAGATTTGCAGATCTGAATCGATTCAGGCGTGCAATCTGCCAACAGTTTCGTGAGATCGAGCTGGGCTGTTTAGGTCTTGCGGTGACCTCGTCTCCTGCGGAAACTGCGGCCGAGGATTGCCATGGTTGAGATGGCGAGCGCCCCCTTGACCCACAGCCTCGGGTTCGTGCTCTGCGGTCGCCGGTGAGCCGACAGTGGCATCACGTCGAAGTGAACGGCCATTGTTTCCGTTTCGGATACGCGGCTGAATACCACCGTGAAGGGGCCAAGTCCGAACTCGGAGAGGTCCATCTGGAACACGTAGGGGTCCGTGTCGTCGGCCGGGTGTAGCGGAAGACCCTTGTACAGAGGCGGTATCGGGGCCAAGAACCGGAGGACGAGCTGGCCACGGCGCACGAAGACCTCTACTCCAGCGCCCGCTATGGTCCTCAGACGTACATCAGTGAGCGGGCCAGGAAGGTAGTACCAACCGCAGATGCCACCCCAAATTTCGGGTCGTTGCGGGACGTCGGTGCGGATCGCGTCGTCTGGGACGCCCAGCAGATCGTGGAGCAGTCTCGACATTTCGACCGGCATCCACTGCACCGCGTGGCTGGCCCCGTTGGTGAAGGCCATCAGCGCGACTCCGTCATCGGGAGCCACAATGATCTGCGAGTCGAAGCCAGGAATAATGCCCTGGTGCTCGACCACGGGATGCCCGCCGGCGGTACGACGCCAAAACGCCAGTCCCATGCCCGGTATCCGGGGATCAGGCTGGAACTGAGCCGCGAACATGGCCGCAAGCGTCGCGGGTTTGAGCACCGTGCCGTGCTCGTTGGCGCCGCCGCCCAACACGGCCGCGAGGTAGCGGGCCATGTCTTTCGGCGTGGAGTAGATACTGCCGGCTCCTGCCGTGACGACATTACGGTCGTTAACGGGCTTAGGGCCGGTGGAGCTCATCTTGTACCCCCTCGCCAGCCGCGACTGGGCCACCTCGGATCGGACGAGGGTGGTGTCGCCCATACCGAGCGGATCGAAGACGCGCTCGCGAAGGTAGCTGTCCAAGGACCTTCCGCTCACGTCCTCGACGATTTGCCCTAGCGTCGCGGGCCCGTGGTCCGAGTATCGGAACATGGTGCCCGGCTCCGCGGAAAGGCGCAGGCCTCCACGGTAATAGTCAGCGAGAGGGGGCACCCGCCGTCCCACCTTCACGCTCTCGCCGAAGTCACGCCGGAGAATGCCGGACCGGGGCACCTGCTCGGCGATACCGGCGGTGTGCGTCAGCAGGTCTCGGGGTGTGGCAGGTCGCCAGCTCGCCTTCGCGGGGATCAGCCGATAGGCGCGAAGATAGTCGTTGGCGGGTGCATCGAGGTCGACGAGGCCCCGCTCCCACAGCTGCATGACGGCGATCGCGGTGAAGGTCTTGGTGATGGAGGCGATCCGAAAGACTGTGTCTTCGGCGACGGGTCTGTGCGACGCAAGGTCCGCAACGCCGTACCCGTGGAAGACCTCCAGCGCTCCGTTGCGGACCACACCCAGGGCGAAACCGATGGCAGGATGGCGGTTGAGGATCGCGTCAACTTTGGTCTTCATCTCCACCGCACAGACGTTGCCATATGTACGTGGGCGATGAGAGACGGGCGGGTGCCAGGTGCGGCTCCTCACGGCGCTGAGCGGCGGGGAATCCCAGGAGCCTGGGGAATGTCGGGCTGGTGCTCAAGCGTCCCGGCCGGGTTGATGATCGGCTGCCTGTTTAGCGAATTCGACAGCTGACTTCTTCGGACCTGTCAGCCGGCTCAACTGCGCCTCATCGGACGGGCAACCTGCAGCCCTCGGATTTGCGAAAACGCCTCGCCGGCAGTGCCGATGTGATACCCAACGCCTACCACGTCCCGATTGGAAAGCCTGTGCTTGGTTTTTACGCGGCGACGCTTCCTCAGGTTGGTGCCGCCGGAGGCGTGTCCATGCTGCTACCCATCCGGTTTTGGGGCACGGCATGGGCGCAACCGCCTCCGCGGGGGTCGCTCGACGCACGAAGCATACCCAAAGATGTGACGCCGTCATCCCTCCGGTGATGCCGCGGACATCGCGAGGACGCGTCGACTACTACGAGATCGCTGTGCGCCAGTTCGAGCAGCAGATCCTGCCCGATGACCTGCCGTCGACGACGGTGTGGAGCTACGGGTCGGTCAACCATCCCGGAACCTTCAACTATCCGGCGTTCACGATCGAGGCCAACTACCACCGGCCGTGCGAATCAAATGGATCAATGAACTGGTGGATGAGAACGGCGACTTTCTGCCGCATCTGTTGCCGGTTGATCCCACTCTGCACTGGGCAAACCCGGCGGGGGCGGCGCGACTGGGTGCGACTCGCGGCCGGTGTTCACCGAACCCCCTGGGCCGTACGACGGGCCGGTTCCGATCGTGACCCATGTGCATGGCAACCACGCGTTTGACTACAGCGACGGGTACGCCGAGGCGTGGTATCTGCCGGCTGCGCAGAACATCCCGGCGGGCTTCGCCACGGGGGGCGCCCTCTACGACTACTTCCGAGGCAAGTCCCCGCTGAGCGGGCAATGGGAGCCGGGCAATGCGGTGTTCGAGTATCCGAACGACCAGCGGGCCACCACCATGTGGTACCACGACCACACCCTCGGGATGACCCGGCTGAATGTGTATGCGGGTCCAGCCGGCTTCTACCTGCTGCGCCGTGGGCCGGGCGACCTGCCTCCGGCCGTCCTCCCCGGGCCCGCTGCCCGGTTCGGAGATCCTTCGGAAATGCGGTACACGAGATCCCACTCGCCATCCAGGATCGCTCGATTAACGATGACGGCTCGTTGTTCTACCCGGACGAGTTCTTCGACGAAATCCAGGGTTCGTACACTCCCGACAGCGACGTCCCGCCCATCTGGACCCTGAGTTCTTCGCCAACACCATGCTCGTCAATGGCAGGACCTGGCGGGTGCTGGACGTGGAGCCCCGGGCGGGGTATCGCTTCCGTCTGTTGAATGCCTGCACATCGCGGCCACGCTCGGAACGCTGGACGCGTCCGGAGAACCTATGCCGTTGGAGTGGAGCGACACCATCACTGATAACCCGGCGCTCGACGCCATCGAGATCTGGGTGCTACACAACTTCACCCATCCCATCCACATTCATGAGGTGCAGTTCCAGGTCGTGGACCGCAGCCGTTCGGTCGCCAGTCGCGAGGGCCCGAGCCCTGGGAACGCGGCTTCAAGGGCACGGTCATCGCCTACCCTGGCGAGATCACCCGTGAAGGCGCAGTTCGACCTGCCTGGCCTTTATGTCTGGCACTGCCACATCGTCGAGCACGAGGACAACGAGATGATGCGGCCTACATAGCCGTTCTAGCGATCCTCTGCGTCGTCGTCGCCTGCATTGCTGCTACCGGTCAGGTGCGCGACACTCAACGCATCGAACGTGGGTAAATCGCACTTGCCAGCTCGACGGCCATCGCCAAGGCTGGGTTCATGCATGTTGTGGTCTTGTTCGAGAGCTTGTTTGGCAACACACGCGAGGTCGCCGAGGCGATCGCCGATGGCGCACGAACCGCCGATCCAGCAGCCGAGGTTGCCTGCGTACGCGTGGCCGAAGCGGACCTGGAAAAGGTCAGAGCCGCCGACCTACTTGTCGTCGGAGGTCCGACCCACATTCGCGGGATGACCTCCGGCATGAGCCGCAAGATGGGACTTTCTGCAGAGGAGAAGAAGGAAGAGGCGGAGCAGCACGAGATCGAGCCCGGCGCCGAAGGTCCGGGCGTTCGGGACTGGTTCGCTGATCTGCCGAAGGCAGCGAAGGGCAGTAAGGCCGCGGCGTTCGACACCCGCGGCGACGCCCGGATGGCGGGTGGAGCAGCACACGGGATCGCCCGCCGGCTGCGCAGCCACGGGTACGACCTGGTCGCCGCGCCGGAGGGCTTCATCATCGAGGGCACCGAAGGGCCACTGCGCGCGGGTGAACCCGATCGGGCACGGGCCTGGGGGGCCAACCTGGTTCAGCAGATCGCCGGCTGACCGGTCGGCTCGTGCCGCTGCAATACGCGATCCACAACCCGCCGTTCGCCAAGGACCGGATCCCGGCGCTGGCGCGTCGCTACCCGATCGTGGCCGTCACGGCGCTGGTTGGTCTGGTTGTGGTGGGATTGCTGCTCTTCGACCACGCTACGGCGGCGCAGTTGCTCGCCAGTGCGTTCGCGCTGATCATTGCGCTGCAAACCTCGATCCGAATGATCAAGGACCTGGTACGCGGTCACTGGGGTGTCGATGTACTTGCGGTGATGGCGATCGTGAGCACTGTCGCAGTCGGGGAATACCTGGCAGCGCTGGTGATCGTCTTGATGTTGTCCGGTGGCGAGGCGCTGGAGGACTATGCAGCCGGCCGGGCCAAGCGGGAACTCACTGCGCTGCTGGCGAGAGCGCCTCAGGTTGCGCACCGGATGCAAGTCGACACTGACGACATTTCCGATGTCCCCGTCACGCACGTACGGCCGGGTGATCGTCTGCTGGTCAGACCGTCCGAGGTCGTACCGGTCGATGGCGAGCTGCTCTCGCCGGAGGCGAGTCTGGACGAGTCCTCGCTGACTGGTGAGAGCCTGCCGGTTACCCGGGGTACCGGCGATGCCGTTTTGAGTGGCTCGCTCAACGGGGGTGTGGCGATCGCGATCCGCGCGACTGCCCGGGTTGAGGACAGCCAGTACCAGCGGATCGTTGCGCTGGTGGAGGAGGCGAGTCGGAGCCGGGCGCCGCTCGTGCGGCTGGCCGATCGGTACGCCGTGCCGTTCACCATCGTCTCGTTGCTGATCGCCGGAGCCGCCTGGTGGGCCTCGGGTGACCCGGTACGGTTCGCGGAGGTGCTCGTGCTGGCAACCCCCTGTCCGTTGCTCATTGCCGCACCCGTCGCGTTCATGGGCGGGATGAGCCGGGCCGCCAGGGACGGCATCATCGTCAAGGGTGGCGGCACGCTCGAGCAACTGGCCCGGACCCGTACCGTGGCATTCGACAAGACCGGCACCCTGACATATGGACAGCCGGCGCTGGACGCAGTGAACCCGGTCCCGCCGCTGGCCGCCGATGACCTACTCGCGCTGGCTGCTTCAGCCGAGCAGTACTCCTCGCATGTTCTAGCGGCATCGGTGCTGGCTGCGGCCGAGGCACGAGGTCTGAGCCTGCAGAAAGCGGCGACGGCACAGGAGTACGCCACCCATGGTGTGCTGGCGGAGCTCCTGGAGGGGACCGTCGCGGTTGGCAAACGCAGGTTCGTTAGCGAGAACGCAACCGGAGTCGAACCAGTTACGCTGCACAGCGGCCAGCTCGCCATCTATGTCTCGGTAGCCGGCAAATTCGCCGGCACGATCGTCATGTCGGACCAGCTTCGCGACAACGCACGTGACACTCTGGCCAGACTCAACAATCTTGGTGTCGGCGAGTCAATGATCCTGACGGGTGATGCCCAGGCAACCGCCGACCATGTCGCGGCCCAGCTCGGCATCAACCAGGTGCGGGCCGAATGCCTGCCTGAGCAAAAGGTGGCCGCCGTCCAGCAGGCGCAGCACCGGCCGCTGCTGATGGTCGGCGACGGCGTCAACGATGCCCCGGTGCTGGCTGCCGCCGACGTAGGGGTGGCGATGGGCGCCAGAGGGTCCACGGCGGCAAGCGAGTCGGCCGACGTGGTGATCATGACCGACGACATCTCCCGGGTGGCGCAGGCGGTCGAGATCGGACGACGCACGCTGCGGGTAGCGCTGCAAAGTATCTGGATCGGAATCGCGCTAAGTGTGGTGCTGATGGGCATTGCCGCGTTCGGCTACATCCCGGCCATCGCTGGCGCAGCAACCCAGGAGGTGGTGGATCTGATCACCATCTTGAATGCGCTGCGGGCCCGATCGGCAGGTCGAGGCGGGCGAACAGGCGGCGGTCCGCCAATGTCGGGCACGCCGACCGCAGGGCTGAGTTCTGTCGTTCGCTCCGGTACTCCTGCACCAAGCTGACCAGCGGCCGCAGCCTCACGAGAGAGCAGAACTCCGCCATCCACGACGATCTGGCTACCCGTCATGTACGACGACAAGTCCGAGGCCAGAAACAGGGCGACTTTGCCGATATCGTCGGGCTCACCCATCCGACCCATTGGGATCCGGCCTAGGAACGCCTCCAGCAGTGTGGTCATGTCTACGCCCTCTGGTAACTGCGCGCCCGCCTGAGCCTGCTCCACACCGGGCGTTGGGATGCCTCCGGGCGCGATTGCGTTCACCCAGATCTGGTGCGGCGCGAGTTCGAGCGCGATGTTCTTGGTGAATCCCCATACGCGCCGTGTTTGGAGGCGTCGTAATGAGCCAGTCCGGCCGATGAAGGATGCAAGGCATCGATTAGGTGATGTTGATGATCCGGCCACCGTGGTTGCGCTCGATCATGTGTTTTGCCACGAACCTTGTGCACAGGAAACACCGAGCAAGTTGACGTTGAGGACGCGGGCGAAGTCGTCGGTCTCCATGCTCATGACGAGGATGTTGGGAAAGACGCCGGCGTTGTTACTGGACTCGGCGTTGCCTCGCTGGCCGCGGCATCGGTGTCTGGCGCAGGCCTCGCTGGCGATGGCTCGCCCGCGTCGAGACGGCAATCGGCCGGCACTGATCGTAGACGGCGACCGGACTCATCGGTCTTGGGTTGGACGCGTGGATCGCGCTTGAGTTGGGGTCCATCCCCGAGGGATCGGTGATTGAAGGTCTGTACGGCGCGTTGGCGGCCGGGTTGTCCTCGGATCCACGAGCAGATCGATGCGACACTACCTGGCGTTGCGATAGCGGTCGGGTCTACGTCACGACGCCTACACAGCCCGCAACGCGGGCACGACGAGTCGCTCAGACTCCCCACCGAGTCAAGAAGATCCTCGCCGAGTATCCAGCCATTACGCTGCTGTGGTGGCACAGCAGGTGTTGATCCTCGGCGCCGGTTTCGGTGGGCTGGAGCTCGCCACCAGGTTGTCGGACTCGTTGCGCGATGAGGTCCAGATCACCCTGGTCGATCAGAACGATTCGTTCATCTTTGGGTTCTCCAAGCTGGACATCTTGTTTGGCCGGCGGACCCGGGACGAGCTCCGCTGCTCCTACCGGGACATCTCCAAACCCGGCGTGACCTACCGCCAGGAACGGGTCACCTCGATCGATCCCGCCACGCGTCAGGTGGTCACCGACGGCAACAGCTACCAGCCGGACACCCTTGTGGTGGCGCTGGGTGCCGACTACGACCTGACCGCTACGCCAGGCTTCGAGGCGGACGGTTACGAGTACTACTCAGTAGCTGGCGCCGAGCGGTTGCGTGACGTCCTGCAGTCGTTCTCTGGCGGCCGGGTGCTCATCGCTATCCTCGGAGTTCCGTTCAAGTGCCCGCCGGCACCGTACGAGGGCGCCCTGCTACTGCACGAGTATCTGCTAGGTCGCGGAGTGCGAGACGCCACCCAGATCGATGTGATCAGCCCGATGGAGTCGCCGATCCCGGTTTCGCCGGAGACCTCGGCGGCAATCGTGCAGGCACTCGCCGAACGCGCCATCGGCTACACGCCCGGCCGGCGGGTTCGTGGGCTGGATCCGCGTACGCACCGGGCCCAGCTGAAGACCGGAGAGACTCCGTACGACTTATTCATCGGTATCCCGGTGCACCGGGTGCCGGCGGTCGTAGAAGCCTCCGGACTCACGCGCGGCGGGACTGACGGGTGGATCGCGGTTGATCCCCGCAACCTCGCGACGCCTTTCCCAAACGTGTACGCACTGGGCGATTGCGCCGACGCTCCCGTTCCCCGAGCCGGCGCGTTCGCCGAGAGCGCCGCACGGGCCGTCGCCGATGACATCGCCGCCCAGATAGACGGCTCCGGATCCATCGTGCCCTACGACGGCACCGGGTCGTGCTACATCGAGTTCGGTGGCGGCTTGGTGGGCAAGGTCGACGCCGACTTCTTGTCCGGTCCGGCGCCGAGAGCGCCGTTCCTGGGCACCTCAGCCGACCTTGCGGTTGAGAAGGAGGAGTTCGCCGCCACGCGGCGGCAGCGCTGGTTCGGCAGCTGATCCGGCTGAGCCGGGCACACACAGCGGTGCTTGGCCTGCATCTCTAATACCCGGCGGAACAGGCGCCGCCTCGCGAGCTGGCCGCGTCCCGGCCTGGCACGCTGTGAGGATGCCGCTGCGATACGCGATCCACGTGCCGACGTTCGCCGAGCCGGATGTACTCGTGGAGCTTGCCGTAACGGCAGAAGGTCAGGGATGGGACGGCTTCTTGTTGTGGGATCACATTCTCGGTTCCCGTGAGATGAGATTTCCCATCGTCGACTCGTGGGTTGCGCTGGGGGCGATCGCGTACGCCACGACCCGGATCAGGATCGGGACAGCGATCACGCCGGTGCCACGGCGCCGGCCATGGAAGCTCGCGCGAGAGGTGACAACGCTGGATCGGCTCGCCCGCGGTCGAGCGATCCTGGGCGTCGGCTTAGGTACCCCCATTGACGCCGAGTACGGCGCGTTCGGCGAGCCGACCGACCCCCGGATCCTGGGCGAGCGGCTCGATGAGGGCTTGGAGATCGTTGATGGCTTGCTTTCGGGAGAACCGGTACACCATGCCGGAGCGCACTACCGCGTCGACGGGGCCGTATTCCTGCCCCGCCCGGTGCAGCGGCCGCGGGTCCCGATCTGGGTTGCCTGCAGCTGGCCGCATCGCCGTCCTTTAGCGCGTGCGGCTCGCTGGGACGGAGTGATCATGTTGCAGATGCGCGACGACCAAGTCGTCCCGATAGGCAGCGACGAGGTCACCGAGGTTGTGGCACAGATCCGGCGCGTACGCACAGCGCGGAAGCCTTATGACATCGCCGTTGTACTGCCTGGACTGCCGCACGATCCCGCAGGTTTAGAGGAGGCTGGCGCAACATGGGTGCTCGTCACCGGCTGGCTCGATGACTTGCCTCGGGTCATCGCAGCAGGTCCGCCGATCTAGCTGATACCCGGCACTCGAGGATCCGACTGGCGCGTACGTCGGGGTCAAGGTTGGCGGGCAGCCCGTCCACGCTGAGGTGGCAGTACCGGTTCCCGATCACCGCGCCCCTTTCCAGCAGAATGTTCGCCGCCGCGCTTCATTGAGTGGGACGTGCGGGCGAGAACTGATGAGCTCGCCAGTCGCGCGGCAGCGGACGTCGGTCATAACGCCAGGTGTGAGTGCGGTACTGCGGGGTCGCCGTCATCGGGGAAGGTTGGCCCACCTGGCGGCGCGTCAGTCACTGGCACGTGGGTTCGAGAGGCGTGCCATCTTGACGGCGGCTCGAGCCTTGGAGCGGTCAGTGAGCCAATGCAGAACGAGGTAGGCCATGACAACGAGCGGGGTGCCGGTGTGGCCCTGTTGAGATCGAACGGGACTTTCCAGCGCACGGTGTCGCCGGTGATTTCGACAACCCATTCGGGCGGGCGTTGACCGCGAAGCCTCCGCCGTCGCCGTCTTCGGTGTCACGCTTGCCTTCGCCTCTCCCGCCGGCGCCGCGGATCGACGCTACGGGAATACGGTCGAGCCGTCGTGGTGTAGGGGTCGCCGAAGACGCGCTTGGGTGTGATCAAGTCGGCGGAACGGTCGAAGATGTCGCGAGTGGTCATGGGATTCGTCCTTTTGTCATGCCGTCCGCTGACGGAGTCGCGGGGGCGGCGCGATCTCGCTCCTCGCCCTGTGGTATCTCGCGCAGCGGGCCGGACTCGGTCGGCGATGCTGGTTCGGAGGGAGAGTCACGGTCTCGCCGTAGGAGACGGGTGATACGGACGCCGCCGGTGATGATAGCCAGTCCGCACACGCCGATCAGCGTGATGGTGAGGTCGGGAATGAACGCGAATGCGGCGCCGAAGCCGAGCCCGCCGGTGATGCCGGGGTACAGCAGCAGAATCGCTGGCGCCACGATCAATTCCCACGCGAGTGGCCATCTCGCCGGGCGGTTCGGGGTTCGGGCGAGGCCGATCAGGGTGGTGATCTGGAGTGTGATGGCGATGACGGCCAGGGTGTTGAAGATGATGAAGAACCGGGAGGTGCTCACCCCAGTAGGCGGTGGCTGGTCGCGGAGGATGTTGACGACCCCTTGCGGGATGCGGCTCCAAGCGGCATTGGCGTCGCCGATCTCGAACTGGTTGCCGGCGTTGATCAGGACGGTGACTCCCTGGTCGGTTTGGGGCAGCAGCACCATCCAGCCGGTGAAGTGTGGGAGGGAACCTTGGTGCCAGCGGGCGTCGGCGGCGGCGCCGAAGGGGCCGACGAACCAACCGGCGCCGTATCGGGCGGTAAAGCGCTGGCTCTGCAGATCGAAGGAGCGTTCGTTGGTGGCGCCGGTGAGCATCTCGTCGATCCCGGCGGTGCTGAGGATCTGATCGCCGTCGATTGTGCCGCCCTGGAGGTACAGGGCGAGGTAGCGGGCCATGTCGTTGGCGGTGGAGTAGACGTAACCGCTGGGGGCCAGAGCAGCCAGGTGAGTGCCGTTGGTTTTCACGGGATAGCCGAACATGAACCGGTGGGTGCCGGTGAGGCCGTTGGCCTCGGCCTCGGCCTTCTCTGTGTACGTCCGAGCCATGCCGATGCGGTCGAAGATGTTGGACTGGACGTAGTCCTGCCAGCGCTCCCCAGTGGCGGCTTCGATGACGGCGCCGAGCAGCACCGAGTTGAGGTTGGCGTACTCGAAGGACTCACCGACAGGGCGGTTCAACTCGAGATCGGCCATGTCGGCCACTGTGTCTTCGAGGGTCTGATCCTCCTCGGCGTTGGCGACAGCGCGCACGCCGTCGATGCGGGCGATGCCCGAGGTCTGGTTGAGCAGGTGGCGCACCGTGATCTGTGCGGCAGCGTCCGGGTCGGCTACGCGGAACTGTGGGACATAGGTCTGCACCGGGGTGTCGAGGTCTACCGCGCCGACCTCGGCCAGCTGCATCGTGGCCAGCGCGGTGATGGACTTGGTATTGGAACCGACCCAGAACGGAGTGTCGGCGGTGATCGCGTTGCCGTGGCCGTCGTCGCCGAACCCAGCGGCGTGAACGACCGCCCCGCCTTCGACCACCGCGATCGCAACGCCGGGGATACGCGAGTCGTCGACCTGGTCCTGGACGTAGGCGTCGATGCGGTCGTATGTGGCGCCGTTGATCGAAGGATTGTCATCAGTGCTGGTGTCCCAGGCCATCCACGTAACACCGATCGCGGCGATGGCCACGACGGCGGCCCATCGGCCCAGGCGACGGGGTTGCTTGACGCCAATCATGACGCCTCCGTTCGGGTCAGGACGGTGTTCACCATGTAGGCGACGAACGCGTCGGGCTGTTCAAACGGGGGCCGTGCCCGGAGGTGGCCGGGTAGGTGACGTCTTTGACAGGCGGATCGACCATTGGATACCCCATGCCTCAGGGGACGGTTTGCACGAGCTCGCGTCCTTATGCCTTGTTCATAGGACGTCCGGTTGGTTGATCCGACGGACACTCAGCAGCCACGGAGAACGCCGGCGGTGCCTCGATGACCTGCTGGTCATGAGTCAACTCTTGAAGCTGCGCGTCGTTTGGCCAAGGGCCTAAGGTCCTGTCCTTCTGGCCACGGTGCTGTGTTTCGGTTCATCCGGCCAACTGCTGTGCTCCTCCAACGGCGTATCCGCGAAAGGGGCTGCATGGCCCTAGCCCGTCAGGGCCATGGCCCCTGGCCCACGGCCACACCAGGGTGTGAACTCGATGGTGGGCCTGGCCCGTCGCAGGAGCTATCGCGCGACGCCGCAGCGCAGGCAGTAGCACGAGCGCCTCCCCGGTATCGATTAGCGACAACGCGAGAAGCCAGCGCCGCACATCACCATTGGCGACAACGGCCATCCGCGTTCCCATGCCGAGCGCAATCTCGCATACGGCGAAGATGCGAATCTGAAGGGCGGGTTGTCGGGTCGGGACTGGGACGGCCGTGCAGCAGTTCGGCAAACAGCTGCGGCCCCGCGGCGAGCAGACCACCTACTGCCGCCCGGGGTGCTGCCGATGCTAAGAGCTGCTTGCCGAGTGGCTTGGACTTCACCGAGTGGCTAGGCGATGTGCCTGCATCAGCCCGGCGGCGAAGAGAAATCCACCAACCGCCAGACCCAGCAACTGGCGGGACTCACCTCACGCACAGCAGCCCCTGATCATGAGTAGTGATGTCACACACCAAGAGCATGCCTGGCACCCAGAGGATCCGCCAGGGTAGCTCGTCCTTGAAGGATCGGCCGAAGGTACAGTCGCTGGGACCACTCCGGCCGGCCCAACGGGGGCGATGATGGCGTAAATGACCAGCCGTGGCAGAGGTGGCTGTGAAATCTCTCGAGTGACGAGCCCAAGACCGACGGAGTGGGAAACCGCCCGGATCCTGTGGCCGACCCAGCATCAGGACCCTGTAGTCGAGCACCTCGAGACCTCGATGAAGTCCACAAGTGACCCCTCTCAGCGAACGCGTCCGGAGGTGACCGAGACCCATGAACTCCACTTCGACAAGCCAACACGAGACCCGGATCGGCCGTTACCCCGTGATCTGGTTCTTCGCGTTGGCGTACGCCATTTCATGGCCGTTCTGGCTGCTTTCCCATCTCGCCGGCGGGACGCTGGGCGTCGTGCTCATCGTGATCGGCGGGTTCGGGCCGATGCTGGCAGCGGCGATCGTCATCTCCCGAACTGGCGGCTCCTTGTCGGGGTGGCTGCGCAGCATTCTGCGCTGGCGAGTGTCCCCGGTGTACTACGCGTACGCGCTCGGCTTGCCCGTGTTATTGGCGGTGATCTTGAACCTCGCGTTGGCGGTGCTGGGCGAGCAGCCGGACGTGTCCTTGGTCGTCGAGCGAGTCCCGGCCTACCTGCAGACGCTGCTGCTCACCGCCGTGATCTTTGGTGGACAGGAGGAGCCAGGCTGGCGGGGCTTCGCACTTCCTCGGCTGCAGCGGCGGCATAGGCCGCTGGTCGCCACGCTGCTCCTCGGTTTGGGTTGGGGGATCTGGCACGTCCCGCTGTACGGCCCAGCCGGGTTCGTAGTGCCGCTGGTGCTCGCCTTCTACTACACGTGGCTCTACAACAAGACCAGAAGCGTCTTGCTGTGCATCCTGCTGCATGCCAGCTTTACGCCCGCCCAAGATCACCTGCTGCTGACCGCCGACACCCCGATGGTAGACGCGGTGCTGCTATCCACCTACCTGCTGGGTGTCGGCTTGCTCATCGCGCTCACCAGAGGACGGCTCGGCTACGAGGGCACGCAGTCGGACGCAAGCAGCGGCGGCGATGACGGATCGAAGCCCCACTCGGCAGATACATCTTGAGCGCCGCCATGCCCGTGATGTGCCGGCGCCTGTAGCGCCTGAAAAAGCGATGGCAGAACACCTCGAATCCCAGCTTCGCCTCAACGTAGCGTCGGGCATCCTGCACAGATCGTCCCTTCCTGCCGCCAACGGTGACTCATCAAGTCGGCGCCCTAACTGTCCCTTGAGCTCGTCACTCAGGAAGTCCATAACCGGCTCGGCAGAGCCGGTCTCGATGGCGGCAGCCACGACTGGCCCGTCCAGCGAGTCGCAATGCGGAGGCATGATCCCCACATATGTGACTGCCTCGTCGACAACAGTCCCAGCAGGTCGGTGGGCCACTCACGAGCCGCAAGTTCGGCGACCTGAGCTATTCCCGGCGCCGCCGGCGATATCGCCCGGCTGAGGCGCTACCTCCGCCTGCGCTACCGCCGAATGCCATTGCCAATCCCAGCATGAAGCCGAAGTCGTACCAGTTTCCGTTGTTTTGGACCTCGTAGATGTTGACGTCTGAGGTGAACAGGGAGATCAGGAACGTGATCGGACTGATAAGCCCCTGCCACAGTCCCAACCAGAACCCTGCGGGGTCCGGGCCGGTATCGACCATCTCGTTCGGTCCAGCTGCACACGCCGACAACATCAGGACTCCCAGAACCCCAACCAGCACGACGCACGGACGCGCCTTTAGCATTTGACCACCTCCACTGTCAGTAGCAGCCACTCCCGCGTCACTCCAACCAGCGCCCTTGGTCCCCAGAGCGAAGGACAAACGCCCAGTCCGCAGGTCACATGCTCAGCCCAGCCCGCTCGAGCAAATCCTGAAGGACCGTATCAACTACCGTGGAGCGTCATCCCGGGTCCGCTCGATACATGCCTACGTAGGCATCGCAGTTGTCAATCTGGACCCTTGGCGGTCTTGGCTGGGTCGTCTTGACCCTTGTGATCAAGAACGTACCGCCACCGTGGTCTCGCATGGGTCATCTTGACGCTTGTGATCGAAAACGCACCGCTAACTGCCGATCTGGTTCCCGGCATCGAGCTTGGCGGACCCTTGTCGAGTCGCAAGTTCAACGGTCTCACCGACCACCCCCGCCGCCCGACCATGATCATCTGCAGGGTCAGGACGTTGGGCCTTCACAAACCGGGACCTACGCCGGTGGGCAGGCATCGATAACCGCCAGATGCTTGAGTTGATCAGACATGACGTCTGACGAAAGAAGGTGCGGCGATGCGCGCTCTCGTTGTCTACGAGTCGATGTATGGGAACACCCACCGGATCGCGCAGGCGATCGCGCGCGGCCTTCGCTCGGCATACGCGGTTCAGGTTGTCTCGGTTGGCGGCGCACGATATGAGCATGTCGGTCTCTACGACTTGATTGTCGCCGGCGGGCCTACGCACGCGCATGGTATGAGTCGCCCCGACACCCGGGAGGCCGCGATTAGCGCACACCGAATCAAGACCGACAAGCTACAGGTCGAGCCTGATGCCGGCGTCGGCAGCCTGCGGGTATGGCTTGACACGCTTGGCCTAGGCAACGGTCACGCAGCCGCGTTCGACACCCGCCTGCAGGGGTACGCGTTTGTCACCGGTAGGGCCTCCAAGGACATCGCTGCCATGCTGCGTCAGCACGGGTTTGAGTTGGTGGTTGAACCGATGAGCTTCCTCGTAGATCGACACGATCACCTCTTACCCGGTGAGGAGGAGCGGGCCGAGCGTTGGGGTACCACTTTGGGCGAGAAACGGCCGAAGCCGGTCGTGGTCCCTGAGCGGTTTGATCATCTGGACCGCCGTGCCCGGAGGGGCTACGTGCCCGACTTCTGAGAAACGAATGAATCTGGCGCCGGTCAACCGGAGGGGCAACGCTGAAGTCACTCACAAGCTGAGGAGCCTGAACATGAATACCCATGAAATCGTCGTTGGGCTCGACGACTCGAGATCGGCTCCTGCCGCTCTACGTTGGGCATCTGATCATGCCCGCCGTACGGGTCTGGTGCTACGCGCAGCGCATGCGCTGAGTTGGCCATTCGGGGTGCGCAGCCCAGATCTCGGCAGTGAGGCGGAGCGGCACCTGTCCTTCGACGAAGTTGATGCGCGTTACCGCGCCAGCATTACGGCGGTATTCGACGAGATCAACCCACGCCCGGACTGGCTGATCCAGTTCGCCCGCGGCGACGCCGGACCCGTCTTAGTCCGACAGTCAAGGAAAGCGTCGCTGCTCGTCATCGGGACACCGGAACATGTGGGACTGGGCCGACTCATCGCGGGCTCGGTAGGCCACTACTGCCTCAGCCACGCTACCTGCCCACTTGTCGCGGTTCCCGCCCGCGAGCCCGCACTCGAGGGTGCGGCGCAGGCAATGGCCGAACCCATTGCGGCGGGAGCTTGCTCCTAGGTACCGGCCACAACGGGACCTTTGCCGCGTCGCCATCACCCTTGCGATGCAACCATCATCGACGTGACGACAGGAGGGCAACATGAGCACCATCGTTGTGGGTTTGGACTTTTCACCGTCGAGCCGCGCGGCGCTGCACTGGGCGGCCGAGCAAGCTCGACTGACCGGCCGCCAGGTTCTGGCGATCAACGCCATACCCGTGCCGCCCGAGCTGGCGTCGGTCGGAATAATCGGCGTGCCGGACACCGCCGTATCCATCGATGACCTCGACATGCCGTACCGGGAGAGCATGGCGGCGGTGTGGGAGGCGGTGTCGCCCGAGCCGAACTGGTCACTCGAGTTCGTATTTGAGGATCCTGGTCCGGCGCTGGTCAGCAGGTCGGCCGATGCGGCTCTGCTGGTCGTCGGCACCCATGAGCACGTCGGGTTGGCTCGGCTAGTGTCGGGATCGGTGAGCCGCTATTGCCTACGCCACTCCCACTGCCCCACTGTGATCGTGCCAGCCAGCAGCATCGCCCTACCCGAGGATGGCTCCGCTGCGCCGGTGTCGGAGGCGGCACAATGAGATGGCCGCCGCCCGTCTCACCGCGGATGCACACGACGGTCGAGATGGATGCCGACGTAACCGGCGACGGACAAGGCAGCGGCTACGGCCAGGTCCGTGGCAGGCAGCGGCTCGGTCCCCAGTACCTCGGCCAGGAAGGGTACGTACACGCCGGCCAGCTGCAGCAACGCGGCCGCCGCTACCGCGGCAATCAGGAACGGGTTGCTCCACGTCCGCGGCCGGGCCCGCAGCGCCAGCGCCACCCCTAGCTGGCTGAACCCGAGCGTGACGAAGATCATTGTTTGCCATTCAGCGCCGCGATACTGCGCCCAGATCCCAGCCGCCAGACTGACCCCCGCCAGTAGCACCGCAATCCGGAGGATGCGCTTCCAAAGGCTGTCACCGAGCACGCTCTGCTCCGGCGGGCGCGGTGGCTGACTCATGACATGCGCCTCAGCCGGTTCGGCGCCCAGCGACACTCCGGTCAGCCCGTGGGTGAGCAGGTTGATCCAGAGGATCTGGGCCGGGAGCAGCGGTAGTGGCATACCGAGGAACGGCCCGATGAGCATCACCAGGATCTCGGCTGCGCCGCCCGACATGCCAAAAAGCAGGAACCGCCGTACGTTGGCGTATATTCGCCGCCCCTCCGCGATGGCGGTGACCAACGTGGCCAGCTCGTCGTCGGCGAGCACCAGGTCGGCGGCCTGACGCGCGACCTCGGTGCCCCGCCTGCCCATGGCAACGCCGATGTCCGCCCGTCGTAGGGCAGGGCCGTCGTTGACGCCGTCGCCGATCATCGCCACCGCCTGGCCCGCCCGCTGCCGGGCCGAAACGATAGCGACCTTCTGCTCCGGGGTTGCTCGGGCGACAACGCCGGGCTCGACTGAGCGCCTCGTCCGACGCGCTCCTCGCGTCGACGACCTCAGCCGTTTCGTCGCTAAACCAACCTCGCGGGCGATGCACCGAGCGGTAGCGTGATGATCACCTGTAATCAGCACCAGCTCGATACCGGCGTCCGGATAGCCGCCAACGTCTCCCGCGCGGACGTTTTGGCGGGGTCGGCGATTCCGATGAGGCCGAGCAGCCGCAGGTCAGTCTCGGCATCCTCGGCTGTTGTCGGCTGGATCTCGACGACGCGGGCTGCGACCGCGAGCACCCGCAATCCATCGACGGCAAGTTCGTGCGCGACGACGGCGGCCCGCTCAAGGCTGACTACGTCCTCGGCCATCAGGTTGTCGTGCAGCAGCAGCTCAGGTGCGCCCTTGCAGATCACCTCGAAGGCGTGGCCGGAGGCATGCACGGTTGTCATTCGCTTGCGAAAGCTGTCAAAGGGGAACTCCGCCACCCGCGGGGCGGCAGCGGACAGGTCGGGAAGCCGCAGTCCGAGTTTGGCACCCGCGACCAACAACGCGGCCTCAGTTGGGTCGCCCAGCACGCGCCATTCCGGCCGGTCTTCGTCAGGGGGAACCAGAGCGGCGTCGGAGCACAGCATTGCCGCGCGCAGCAGCGTCGCCAAGTCGGCTGCGTCGGCGGCAGACACCGGGTGATCGTGGCGGCATACCGCACCATCGGGGGCGTACCCACCTCCGGTGACCTCCGCCGTCCCACTTGGCGTCCACAACCGCTGTGCCACCATCCGGCCTTCGGTGAGGGTACCGGTCTTGTCGGTCGCGATGACTGACACCGAACCCAGCGTTTCCACGGCAGGCAATCGGCGCACGATTGCCCGGTGCGCGGCCATCCTGTCGGCCCCGAGCGCCAGGCTTAGCACGATGACGGTCGGCAGTGACTCTGGGACCGCGGCTACCATCAGGCTGATCGCTGCGACCGATCACTAGCTCCCATGGCTGGCCCCGCAATAGACCCTGGACAGCGACCAGCAGGCAAAGCCCGACGGCTGACCGCTGCGATGACCCGACTAAGCCCCCTGAGCCGCCGCTGCAGGGGAGTGTCTGGTGTCTCCACCGTGAGCAAGGCAGCCAGCCGGCCGGTTGCGCTGTCCCGGCCGGTGGCCGAGGCCATAACTCGCGCTCGACCACGGACTACCACCGTGCCGGCCGAGACCATCCGGGCGGCGGGATCGGCGGCCGCCGGACTCTTGTCGACCGGCACGGACTCACCCGTCAGGCTCGATTCGTCCACCAGGAGTGCGGCCGACTCGATCACCTCACCGTCGGCAGCCACCAGGTCACCCTCGGCCAGTACCAGCAGATCACCGGGGACGACGGCCGCGGCCGGGATCTGTAACTCCGCACCGTCCCGGATCACCCGCGCCTGCGGCGCGCTCAGGTCGCTCAAGGCGGTGATGGCCTTGTCAGCCCGGATCTCCTGCACCACTCCGACCGTGGTGTTCACAACGATCACCGCAGTGATCACCGCAGCGTCGACCAGATCCCCGAGCAGCAGGGTGAGGACCACGCCACAGATCAGCAGGATGAGCAGCGGGTCCCGTAGCTGATGGCCGATGCGGCTGATCAGGCGTACCCGAGGCCGCGTGGCGATCGATGTTGGGACCGAGCTTGGCCAGCCGTGCCTCCGCCTCTGCGCTGGTCAGCCCTAGCGCAGACATCACGCGGTCCACGCCAAAGCGAGGCGCTGGCACCACTGTCACTGCCACGCACGCCATCGTGCCGTCCTCCAGCCGGTCAGCGAAAGGGTCGAAGGGCCCCGGCCATCGGGGCGTCGTGGGTTCCGGTGGGTCCATTTGTTGATCATGGACGGACCCGATGTCGTCCGGATCAGGTCCAGCGCCATGGCGTCAGTTTTCTGGTTGGGCTGGCGATCTTGTTGTTGTTATCCGCAGCGGCGGTTGCGATCTTCATCGCGGGGGAGGTCGGTGTAGCCCCGACGAATCCTCAGGAACGGCCGGGTCTGGTACCCGCGCCCGCCTCCAGCCGGGGTTCCCGCTTGCGCTCTGTTTCGTGTTGCTCAGCGCACGTGTCGGCAATGTCGTGAGCATTCAGTCAACTTGCCGTTCCTTCCTCAGACCGCTCGATACCGATGGGCTTCTGTCCATGCGCATCGGTCGGGGATTGGTGGAGCCGAAGGTCCGGTGGTTAACTGCCACCAGTCTTCTCGCCGTTTAGCGCCGATCGTCGGCGGGTCCTGGAGCAGCTCGTCGCGCCGCATGGCCGGGATGACGTGGTAGCTGATCGACCCCCGCACGCTGACCAGGGCCAGCACCCGCCACAGCGCCCGTGCGTACGCCTCGGCCAGGCGGGCTCCGTCCCACTCGTACAGCCCGCGGTAGGTTCCCCGGTCGTCATGGGCTAACCACAGTTTCGAGACGAACCCATCGAACCCGACGAAGAGCGGGGTGTTGAGTTGACTCTCGAGCCGAAATAGGACGTGGCCTCGGCCTCGAACACCGCGAAGCCGGAACGCAACCAGCAGCACCGTCGGTTCGGTGGGCGGTGGACGGTCTACGACCGTCTCCCGGTAGACCCTCGCTGACGTGCCGTCGGCAAAATGCAGCCACTCGTCGATGTGTGTCCGCGGCTGGTGGATCCGGCGCCGAGCGAGGAGCCCTGCCGTGGTGACCACGCACCGCGTAACGGCGATCCAGGCCGTAACGAGCGGCAGTGGAGACTGTGGCGACATGATGAGCTCCTCTCGGGTCGGGCCTGTCACAACAAAACAGTGACCGCGGCTAGGTAGATCACGATGGACAGCAAGTCTTGGATAACCGTAGCCAGCGGCCCGGACCCGAACGCCGGGTCGCGGCCGAGGCGATTCAGCAACCAGGGCAGGGCCATGGCGACCAGAGTGGCAATCGTGCTGGCCGCCAGCACCGATACCGACACCGCGACAGCGAGCGCGGGATCGTGCCACAGCCAGCTGATGAGGGGCAGCATCGCGGCCGCGAGAAGGCAGCCGACGAGCAGGCCGGTGAGCGCCTCGCGGCGGGCGATGCGGCCAATCCCGACTCCCACGGATAGGCCGCGGATCGCCAAGGTCTCTGTCTGGGTGCCGACCGCATCGGCCAAGTACACGATTCCGGGAATGAAGTAGGCCACGGCGAGGTTGGTGGCCATCTGGTCCTCGATGCTAGCCAGCATGCCGGCCGAGGCCATCGCACCGACCAAGCCGACGGCAAGCCACGGCATCCGATGCCACAGGCGTCGGCCCACTGTTTCCTGGCTCGCGGTTCGGGCGTCAGCAGTGGAGGCCAGGAAGCCGCCGAGCCGGTCGAGATCCTCGTCGTGCTCGGCGAGCAGGATGCTGGCCAGCCGGTGGGGAGGGATGAGCCCTTGGAAGTGGCCGTGTTCGTCGACCACCGCCAATCCCGGTTCCGCCCGCTGCGACGCCAGCCATGCGGCCCGCTCCTGGTGCGTGCCCGGGGCCACCACAGGCGGGTCGCCGTCCATCACGTCAGCCAACACGGCATCGGCTGGCGCCGCCAGCAGTCCCTCGATCGGGGCGAGGCCCACCAGACGCCCGTTGGTGCATACGGCCACCACGACGGCGCTGTCGAACGTGGACCCGCGCATCCCGTCCAATACTGACCCGACACGCTCCTCGGGCTTGGCCACGGGCACGTTGCGGACAGCGTGAGTAGCGGCCGTGCCGATTCGCTGGTCCAGCTCCTCTGTCAGACCTGAGTTCGAAATCGAGTCTGGCGGTACCTGATGAGTTCCCACTCAGTGATTCCATCCCACGCAGGACCTTGCCGCACGGGTCTTTGGGCCTTCTCTGCAGCTCGCTGGCACCGCGTCCATCCCAAGGAACTTGTGACCTCGGGCCCTGGCGTCTGCCCAAGCGCGTGACGATAGTGGAGGAATCACAACGGCACCTTGCTATGGGAGCCACCGATGTTTCGTCGAACGCTGTCATCGGGCGACAGTCGCCCCGATCTCAATGGCCGGGCGTGACCGCGCAGCCTGCGGATCAGCCCACCATCGCGAAACTGGCCGATCCAGCCTCCACCGAACTGGTTCGCGCGGCGATTTTCGACATGGACGGGGTCGTGGCCGACACCGCTGGTGTGCACGCCGAGGCGTGGCGCCAAATGTTCGACCAGGTGCTCCCGGCGCTATCGGGCGGGGCGGGGGCGGTGATGGAGTTCGACCCGGTGGATGAGTACCGCCGCCTGGTCGATGGCCGTGCTCGCGAAGATGGGGTTCGAGCTGTGCTCGGCGCCCGAGGGGTGTCCCTGCCGGACGGAAAACCTACCGATCCGCCGACCCGACGTACGGTCCATGGGCTGGCGAACCGCAAACAACAGCTGTTCGTCCGGCTGTTGGCTAAGGGTGGCGTTCGGGCATTTCCTTCGACGGTCACGCTGTTGAACCGCTTGCGCGAACGCAGGATGCCGATCGCACTGGTGACGGCAAGTCGCAACAGCGCCTCGGTCTTGACGGCTGCTGGGGTCTTCGAGCTCTTCGACGTCATAGTTGACGGCAGTGATGCTGAACGGCTAAGGCTGCCGGGGAAACCAGATCCAGCAATGTTCCTTGAGGCGGCCCACCGGCTGGGCGTTTCACCCACGAAGTGCATGGTGGTGGAGGACGCCGTCGCTGGAGTGGCCGCGGCACGTCAGGGCGGCTTCGCCTTGGTGGTCGGCGTAGACAGGACTGGCAACCGCACCATACTTGACGGCGCAGGAGCGGACATCGTCGTGGCCGACCTGGCGAGCCTGGATCTCAAGCGCCTGTCGGCGCCCGCACTGATTAAGGCCTTGGACAGCACGTGGCGTGCGGGAGCTTCCGCAGAGTCGGGCCCCTGGGTCCTGACCTACCACGGGTTCAATGCTGCCCAGGAAGGAACCCGCGAGGCATTGTGCACCCTCGCCAATGGTTACCTCGGCACGCGCGGCGCCGCGCCTGAGTGCCGGGCCGACCAGTGCATTATCCGGGTACGTATCTCGCCGGGGTCTACAACCGCGTGCACACCTCGCTGAACGGGAGGTTGGTCGAAGATGAGCACCTGGTCAACGCACCCAACTGGCTGCCGTTGCGGTTTGCGTTGGCGGAAGGGGGGGACTGGTTCACACCTGGCTCGCCTGAGGTTGTCGAGTACCGGCAAGACCTGGATCTGCGGCGCGGGGTCTTAACGCGGTTGGTGCGGTTGCGTGATGGGGCGGGTCGTGTCACTCGCGTAACCTCCGAGCGCTTTGTGTCTCAGCACGCGCGACATCTGGCGGCACTGAGGACCACGTTCGAGGCGGAGAACTGGTCGGGGCGCATGCGAGTGCAGTCGGCGCTGGACGGCGGCGTAGTGAACGCCGGAGTCCGCGCGGACGCCAGTCTGACCAACCAGCACCTGCAAACCGTACGCGGCGACGAGATCGGTGATGACACTGTGCTGCTAGAGACAATTACCAGCCAGTCACGGATTACGGTGGCGATGGCTGCTCGTACCCAGGTTCTCTGTGATGGCCAGCCCGTGACGGTGGATCGTCACTCATGTGACACCGGCGCCGATGAGGTCGGGCAGGAGTTCTCCGTGAACCTCGCGCCAGGAATGTCGGTCACGGTGGAGAAGATCGTGGCGATCGCCACCTCGCGCGATCCAGCGATCTCCACGCCAGCTTTGGCGGTCGTCTCCTGGGCGGGCTCGGCCAGCACGTTCGCCGACATGCTCGCCGATCACACCCGTGCCTGGTCGGAGATATGGCGGCAGTTCGGTGTGACCGTCCAGGCCAGCGAGCGGGCCCGCACAGCTTTGACGCTGCACACCTTCCATGTACTGCAGGTAGCGCCCGCCGATCCAGACGTCGATGCCGGGCTGCCGGCGCGGGGTTTAAGCGGCGAGGGATATCGCGGACACATCTTCTGGGACGAGATCTTCGTTCATCCGATTCTCACTCTGCGTCAGCCGGCCATCACCCGGGCGAGACTTCTGTATCGCTATCGCCGGCTGGGGGCCGCACGGGCGGCTGCACGGGCAGCTGGCCTGGAGGGGGCGCTGTTTCCGTGGCAGAGCGGAAGCGACGGGCGCGACGAAACCCCTACACAACTATTCAATCCCCGCACCAGTTCCTGGCAGCCTGATAACTCCCGCCGCCAGCGGCATGTCGGTCTGGCCGTCGCGTACAGCATCATCCAGTACGCCGAGGCCAGCGGGGACCAGTCGTTCCTCGCCGACGCGGGGATCGATCTGGTCGTCGACGTGGCGCGATGCTTCGCGAGTATGTCCATTTACGATGCGCAGGAGGACCGGTACGACATCGACTCGGTGATGGGACCCGACGAATTCCATGATGGCTACCCGGGACGGCCTGGCTCGGGGGTTCGGAACAATGCGTACACCAATATCCTGCTCGCCTGGATCCTTCGCCGCACCGCGACTCTGCTAAATCACCTGAACCGGGACGACGGCGGCAAGACCTATCGGCGGCTGAGCATCCGGGCCGACGAGCTGGACCGCTGGGGCCGGCTCTCCAAACGGCTTCGAGTGCCCTTCCATGCCGACGGAGTGATCAGCCAGTTCGATGACTATGAGCGGCTGGCCGAGTTCGATTGGGACGGCTACCGATCCCGTTACGACGACATCGGCCGACTGGATCTGATCCTCGCTGCCGAGGGCGACAGTCCCAACAACTATCGGGCATCAAAGCAGCCCGACGTCCTCATGTTGTTCTATCTGCTCTCGGCCGAGGATCTTCGCGAGACTCTGGGACGGCTGGGCTACCAGCTCGACAAAGCAGCGGTACGCCGTACCGTCGATTTCTACCTGGCCAGGACAAGCCATGGATCTACCCTCAGCCGTCCCGTCTGTTCCTGGCTGCTGGCCCGGACCGACCGGACCCGCTCGTGGTCGATGTTCAACGAGGCGCTGGACAGCGATCTGGCCGACATCCAACGGGGGACCACGCGGGAAGGTATCCACCTCGGCGCGATGGCGGGTACCGTCGATCTGCTCCTGCGCTGCTACACCGGTCTGGAAACTCGGGAGGGCAAGCTCTGGCTGCACCCGGCTCTTCCCACCGAGCTTGGCCAGGTCAGGTTTCAGATCAGTTACCGAAACCACGGGATTCTGGTGGATCTGACACCCTCAACCATGGTGCTGCAGCTGCAGGCCAGAGCCGTCCCGCCTATTCGGGTTTCTGTGGACGACAAGACGACCACTATGCATGCGGGCCACACCTACCGGTTCACACTTGGCACCTCCGGCAGCGCCTCGCGCTAGCGCACGCGTTCGCTCAATCCGCGGTGGGCTGCCGCACAGTTCGTCCAGTGATCGTTTCGGGGGTGATCATGATGAACAAGTTGCGTGTGCCCTCAGCCCAGGGAACGGGGCCGTCCTTCCACAGCGAGGTCAACGTGTATTCCCGCGTTACCCGTTCCGCCGATCCCAGAACCAAGACACTCCAGCCCGTCTCCCGCTCTTCGTCGATGTCGTCGATCTCGAATGCGACTCGCGTGTGGCGTCCGAGAGAAGACAGCACACCGTACGGTGACGTCCGGAAGACGATGGTCTTCGCGTAGTAGGCGTAGGTCACCGGCAGGATCTGCGGTCCAGCAGGTGCATTAACGCCCACTCGGCCGGCCTTGTGCTCAGCCAGCAGCCTCTCGCACTCAGCAAGCGTCAGCTCCTCGAAGCGGCCTGTAGATCCTTCAACCCTGGTCACCCAACACATCTTGCTCTAGCTGGCTGCCCGACGGGAAGCACCCTTGTCCTGATCGCCGCGCACAGCCTCGGTCGTGACTGCGAGCTGAACGGCTCTTGATCAAGGGCCATTGGGCCCTACCGGAGTGGGTGTGGCGGCCGCATTGTGGAGGCATGCACACATCGCCCGAACGATCGAGGCCGGTCTGGCAGAGGCGGGCCCGAGGTAGACGCGCCCCTGTGAACCCGAACGGCAACCTTGGCCCGACGTCGGACGACTAGGGAGGAGTGAGTCCATGATCAGTCCATTCGCGTCGGGGAGGCGCGACTCCGATGACAGGTCGGAGCGTCACTTCGAACCAATAGGTCGCCAGCAGTGCCTCGATCTCGTGGAGTCCCATCATCTGGGTCGGGTCGCGTGGCAGGCCGCCGATCGTCCGCAGATTCTGCCTGTGACGTATGCCATGCACCAGGGCGCCGCCTACTTCCGCACGGCGCCGGATAGCATCCTGGCGGAGCTGGCCCAGCCGACGAGCGTTGCCCTTGAGGTGGATGAGCTGGATCAGCAGAACCGGAGCGGCTGGAGCATCGTGATGCACGGACGCACCGACGCCGTGAGCGAGCCTGAGGCGCTGGAGGATCTGTGGGCGTCGGATTCCTTGGTTCCGTGGGCTTCTGGGAACCGAACTCTGTTCATCCGGATCCGTTTGGAGCGTGTCGCGGGCAGGGTGGTGCGGCGGCCAACATGACGGCCGGGGCCGCCGTAGGGCACGTTGGCCTGGCGTGAAATATTCCGGCCGTCATACTCTGTTGGGAACATGGCGGCGAAGCGTGGGGAGAGCGAGCCGGGACCTGCAATCTCAACGGATCCCGACGGTGATCAACGGTTGTCTGTCGAGTTGTTGATGAGCCAGCTTGTCGAGCAGGCGTCGTTGATCATGACAGCTCAGGAACGGCTCAGGCGCCTGCTGACAGCCAACCGATCAATCGTGCAAGAGCTGTCCCTGCCCGCTGTGTTGCACCGCATTGTCAACACGGCGCGAGATGTCGCGGACGCCCGGTACGCCGCACTGGGCGTCATCGGCGCTGATGGCTTGCTGGAACAGTTCTTGCACGTGGGATTGGACGAGGAGAAAGTCCAGGCAATCGGCGAGCTTCCGAAGGGGCGCGGCGTACTCGGGGCATTGATCGAGGATCCCAAGCCGATCCGGCTGACCCGGATTGGCGACGATGCCCGGTCGTCGGGTTTCCCGGCCGGCCATCCACCGATGACCACCTTCCTCGGCGTACCTATCCGCAGCCGCGACTCGGTATTCGGCAATTTGTACCTGACGGACCGCATCGACGGCGGACCGTTCACCGCCGAGGATGAGGAGCTCGTCTTGGCCCTGGCCGCGACGGCGGGGATTGCGATCGAGAACGCGCGACTGTACGAGGAGTCCCGTCGACGCCAGGAGTGGTTGAGGGCTTCTGGTGAAATCAGCCGGCAATTGCTTGATCCCGAGGCTCAGTATGCCGAGACTTTGCACCGCATTGTGACGAGTGTGAAGCGCCTGGCCTCAGCCGATGTGGTGACGTTGGTGCGATCGACTGACGATGATCCGAGCCAGTTGGAGGTAGTCGTTGCCACCGGGGCTGCTGAGCGTGAGCTGGTCGGACTTCGTTACCCGACGGAGGACAGTCTGGCTTGGCAGGCGATGCAGCAGGGTCATGGTGTGCGGGTGGATTCCCTCGATCGGCACCGGGATATCTACGTGCATCTGCGTCCGTATGTTCCGGTGAGTCAGGCAATGGCTCTTCCGCTCAGAGGTGACGCCGGTCCTCGGGGTGCGATTGTGGCGGGCCGGATCACCCCGCACACACCGTTCACCGATGCTGATCTTGACATGGCTGAGACGTTTGCGGGTCAGGCGGCCATCGCCTTGGAACTCAGCGAGGCTCGAGCTGATCAGCAGCGGTTGGGTGTGCTGGTAGATCGGGACCGCATTGCGGGTGATCTGCATGATCACGTCATTCAGCGGCTGTTCGCTGCAGGATTGAGTTTGCAAAGTATCGCCTCGACGGCGAATGACGAGATCATTGAGCAGCGCCTCACTCGCACCGTGGACGAATTGGACGAGACGATCCTGCAGATCCGGTCGACGATCTTCGCGCTCCGCGTGGATTCGTCTCGGTCGCTTCGTGGTGCCGCCCTGGCGGTTGTGGACCAGCTTGCGCCGCTGCTGCCGGTGCGTCCGAGTCTGCAGCTCGTGGGGCCGTTGGACACCGTCGTTGACCACGCCATCATCGGCGATGTCGCGGCGGTGTTGCGGGAGTCGTTGACCAATGTCGCCAAGCATGCTCAAGCGTTGAAGGTCCGAGTCCGGATCGAAGCCGACGGGCAGCGTTTGGCCATTACCGTCATTGACAATGGAATTGGTTTGGGTCACAGCACCCGACGCAGCGGCTTGGCGAACCTGCAGCGTCGTGTGCAGCGTTATGGTGGCGACTTCAGTGTCGGCAATGCACCGGAAGGGGGTCTGCGGCTGCAATGGTCGATCCCGCTTCACCCGTGACGAGCCTCAAGCCGATCCGAATCTTCATCCTCGATGATCACGAGTTGGTTCGGCGGGGCCTGGTTGATCTGCTTACTGCGACCAACGATCTTGTCGTTGTTGGGGAGGCTGCGACTGCCGGTGAGGCTTTGCGTCGCATCCCGGCGGCCGCGCCCGATGTGGCGCTTCTTGATGCCAGGTTGCCCGATGGCAGCGGCATCGATGTGTGCCGGGAGATCCGCTCCTCGCAGGAGAACGTGCGGTGTTTGATTCTGACTTCCTACGATGACGATGAGGCGCTGTTCGCGGCGGTGATGGCTGGGGCGTCGGGTTATCTGCTCAAGCAGATCGGTGGCAACAGTTTGGTGGAGGGCATTCGGCAGGTCGCGGCAGGGCGGTCGTTGCTGGACCCGGCGGTGACTGAGAAGTTGCTCAATCGGCTTCGGAATCCGGTTGAGGCTGATCCGCTGGCGAGCAGTCTCACCGCGCGGGAGCGTGAAATCCTCGATCTGATCGCTGACGGATGCACGAACCGGCAGATCGGTGAACGGCTGTTCTTGGCAGAGAAGACCGTAAAGAACTACGTCTCCGGCCTGCTCACCAAGCTCGGCATGCAGCGCAGGACGCAGGCTGCGGTGTACGGAGCAACCCTGCGCCGGAGGGGCGGGAAATCTCCGCGAAGCGATTGAACTGCGGTTTCCGGATCAGCCCGCCACAGTGAGGAGTGACCTTCGCCCCTCGCCACTATGCATGTCGCGTACCAGACTCAACGTGTGACCGTAGAACTCACCCGCGACGAACTCGCTGCGTTGTCCGATCGCCAGCTGGCCGCCATCGATGCGTGGTGGCGAGCGTGCAACTACCTCACAGTCGGCCAGATCTACCTGAAAGACAACCCGCTGCTGGACCGGCCGCTCAGCGCTGAGGACATCAAGCCACGGCTGCTGGGCCACTGGGGCACCAGCCCCGGCCTTTCGTTCATCTACGCCCACCTGTCCCGGCTCATTGCCCTCACCGGCCAGCAGGCGATCTACCTGACCGGCCCTGGGCACGGCGGCCCGGCACTGGTCGCGGCCACGTGGCTGGAAGGCACCTACAGCGAGGTCTATCCCGACATCAGCCAGGATCGGGCCGGTATCCAGCGGCTGTTCCGGCAGTTCTCCACTCCAGGCGGGATCCCGAGCCACGTGTCGGTCACGACACCAGGATCCATCCACGAAGGAGGTGAGCTGGGCTACGTGCTGGTGCACGCCTTTGGATCGGTCATGGACAACCCCGACCTGCTGACGATTGCCGTCGTCGGCGATGGGGAAGCAGAGACCGGGCCGCTCGAAGGGTCCTGGAAAGGAATCTCGTTCCTGAATCCGGTGCGGGACGGGGCTGTACTGCCGATCTTGCATCTCAACGGCGCAAAGATTGGCGGACCGACGGTTCTGGGGCGAAAGCCACCCGCCGAGGTGCGATCGCTGTTCGAGGGTCACGGCTATGAAGTGATCGAGGTCGAGGGATCTGATCTTCCCGGCATGCATCATCGTTTTGCTGACGCACTTGCCACTGCGTACGGCATGATCGTTGAGATCCAGCGCTACGCGCGGGCAGAAGGGAACATCGCCGATCGACCGCGCTGGCCCATGATCATCTTGCGCAGCCTGAAAGGCTGGACCGGTCCCGATCAGGTCGACGGTACTCAGGTTGCAGGCACCTGGCGAGCCCACCAAGTGCCCCTGTCCGGGGTCCGCGACAACCAAGATCATCTGCGGCTGCTGGAGGAGTGGATGCGCTCGTACCGGCCTGAAGAGCTGTTCGATGCCGACGGCGCACCAGTCGAGCTCGTCCGGGAAGCAAATCCGCTCCGACCGCTGCGGATGGGCGCGTCACCGCACGCCAACGGCGGGCTTGCCAGCCGTCCGCTCGATCTGCCGACCTTCACCGACTTCGGCGTATCCGTTGATTCACCCGGATCCGAGCGCGTCGAGTCGACCCGACGGCTCGGTTCCATGCTCGCGGAGATCTACCGCCGCAATCCCGACCGCTTCCGTCTGTTCTGTCCCGATGAGACCAACAGCAACCGGCTGGGTGCGGTGTTCGAGGTGTCCGATCGTGCGTTCATGGAGCGCATCGAACCCGGCGACGTGCAGATCTCCCACGACGGCCGCGTATTGGAAGTGCTGTCGGAGCACAACTGTCACGGGTGGCTCGAGGGTTACACACTCACTGGGCGGCATGGCATGTTTGCGACGTACGAGGCATTTGCCATGGTGAGCGCTTCCCAGACGGTGCAGCACAGCAAATGGCTCGAGGAGGCGGCGCGGCTGCCGTGGCGGGCCAGGATTCCCAGCTTCAATGTGCTGCTGACGTCCACCGCATGGCGGAATGATCACAACGGGTTCTCCCACCAAGGGCCCGGATTGATCCAGGTCATGCTCACCCATCGTGGCGACGTCGCGCGGATCTACTTCCCGCCTGACGCCAACTGCCTGCTCTCGGTGGCTGATCATTGTTTGCGATCAACGTCGTATGTGAACCTGATTGTGATCGACAAGCAGCCCCAGCTGCAATGGCTCACCATGGATGAAGCAATTGAGCATTGCGCCCGCGGCGCCGGCATCTGGGAGTGGGCGGGTAACGACGACGGCAGCCTAGAGCCGGACATCGTCATGGCCTGCGCCGGAGACATTGTGACGATGGAAACCGTGGCGGCTGCCCAGATCCTTCGTGATCGTCTACCGCAATTGCGTACCCGAGTCGTCAACGTCGTCGACCTGATGGGATTGATCCGGCCGAAAGATCATCCGCATGGTATGAGTGAAATCCAGTTCGCCGAGCTCTTCACCGACTCAGTCGAGGTGATCTTTGCGTTTCACGGATTCCCTGGTGCGATACATCAGGTCGTGCACGGGCGTCCGGATGCAGACCGATTCCATGTCCGCGGCTTCATCGAGCAGGGGACAACCACGACGCCGTTCGACATGACAGCACTTAACCGGGTCACCCGATATCACCTCGTCATGGATGCGATCAACAACGCCCGCCGCACTCCGGCCGGCTCGACCGAACTGCTGGCGTGGTGTGAGCAGAAACTGCAAGAGCACAGCAGCTACATAGTCGAGCATCTAGAGGATCTACCCGAGATCCGGGACTGGTACCTGCTCAGACCGTAATCAAGAATTCTCATTGACGCCGCAGGCAGCCCGCCAGGATCCACCGCCAGGCTCGTGCCAGCGGCAACTGGAAGCGGACCTAGTCGGCCACCACCGACCGAGGGTGCTGTTGCGGAATGACCGCGACTGGACAGGTGGCCCGATCAAGTACGGTACGCGCAACCGAACGGATCCAGCGGGCCCATTCTCGGCCGCGGTAGGGGGTACCGACGATGAGCAGCTGCACGTCAGCCGACACTGAGTCCACGGTGTCGCGGGGCGCACCGGCTAGCAGCAAGGTGTCTACGTCTATGTCGGGGTTGTCGGTCTTCCAGCCGGCAAGGATCTCGGCCAGATTGAGCCTGGTGTCCTGCTCACTGGACGCCAGCTCTGCCAGCGGTGCCGAGTGCACCACCAGTACCGGAACCTGGCGCAGGCTCGCCGCGGTGAAGGCGAAGCCGAGGGTGCTGGAAGACGGATGCAGCCCGTCGACGGCTGCGGCTATTGGGCGGCGGTCGTCGGTTCGCGCCGACCACCCTCGCGGCACCGCCACCACGGGATGGCGGGACAGGCTGGCGACCGTGCTCGTGGTATGCCCGAACGGCATGTGCCCGCCGAGCGCCGGATGATCATGACCGAGCACCGTCAGCTCTGCCTGCTCGGACAGCCGGGGTAGCAGGGACTCTGGAGTGTCGATCTCGATGAGCCGGTCGAGGTGCATTGTCGGCGGCACTGTCAAGGTGCCTGCGGCCTTGTCGAGCAGCGCTTGGCGCTCCTGACACCCCTGCTCGATGGCAGCTGCCCTGCCCCCGATCGGGAGGAGTGGCACCTCGTACGCGTGGACCAGCAGCACGTCAGCGTTTCGCAGATCGGCTTCTCGCACCGCCCAATGGGCGGCTGCCCCAGCCTCGGCCGAGTCGTCGACCCCAACAATGATCATCCGGCGGCCAGCAGCGCGCTCAGCTGCAGCGATCATGAACGTCGACCTCCTTTCCCCTCCACGGTCCCATGGTGGCCAGCGCCGATATCGGCAGATCATGATCATTGGTTGTGAATCATCGGGGATCTTGCTCCCTGGCAGTGACAGCTGCGCTCGGGCCTTTCGGTTGATCCAAACCCCAACTTCAACGTTACTTGCTTGCTCACGATGTCGTTTGCCGTCGGCTTGGTGCTGATGTCAGGTCTGCGCCCGAAGGTCGGGGCGATCTTGATCGGGATTTGGGCTGTCGGCCTGCCGATGCTCAGATTCGGAGCTGACTCAGCGCCACTCGGGCAGTTGCTGAACGAATGATCAGCGGCTGCTTGAGAGACAGGCTTCCTTGGCGTCTCCGACCTCGGCGAACAGCTCCATGGCTGCTTCCCGGAATGCCGGCCTTGGCGGTCAGGTCGTCCGCGGTTTGGTCGTTCGTTGCGCGAAGAACAGCCGCAGCGCCGCAGCGATCGTTTCCGGCTTGCCGTAGGTCTGTGCTGAGTCGTGGTTCAGCCCCGGCAGCCGCAGGACTGTCGAATGCGGAAGTACCGCGTTCAGCGCTTCGGCGCAGTCGATGAACATCGGGTCGGTCTCGCTGCCGTATATCAACAGCACCTGAGCGTCGAGTTGCCGGTACTGCTCCAGGGTTCCCTCGGTGTCCAGCACCGGGTCAAGGTCGGCGGGCAGACTGGCCACCAACTCCCGCCAGGCCACGTTTCCCGGGCGGGGACGTCCTTGCGCAGGAACAGGTCAATTAAGCCTGCTCCGACGCGGGTCGGGAAGGCATGCACAGCAGTGCCAACCCAGCGCGACATGTGCCCGCGGCGGACCTCTCGATCCACGCTCTGGTGAATCGAGAACATGATTCCCTCGCCCATGCGACCGCCCCGAATCATCTGCTGCATCGTGGTGAACGTGCGCACGATGGCGGCATGATCAGGTCCACCCAGCAGCAGGAGCGGTTCGTACGCGGCCACCCTGCGGACCTGCCCGAGCCGGATGGCTCCGTGCAAGGCGAACAGGCCACCGTTGGCTGGTCCAAACACGCACTCGGCTGCGGTGTGCTCGACAAGCGCGGCAAGATCCTCATCCTCCCGCTGGATGCCGTAGGCAGGTCCGAACGCGCCACTCATCCCTCGACCTCGCCGGTCGGGCAGATACACCGTGAACGCATCGGCAAGCGCACGTCCAAGCTTCATCATGTGCTGCGACGCGTTCACGCCACCGTGCAGCAAGATCACGCGTGGTCCCTGTCCCAAACGCCGATAGCCGATCCTCGTGCCGTCAGCGGACACGATCGACCCGGTCGTAACGACCTCTGTTCCGTGTCCAATGGTGGTCTCGCTCGGCAGAGACGCCTATTCCCCTTCGGTGCGGAGGTCCCTCCGCCTCGAACTTACTCCTCACCGACACCGGAAACGTTGATTACAAGAAGGGGCAAGAGTTCTCCTCCACCTGAGGCATAGGCCTCTTCCGAGTACTCGAATACGTTCCTGGAGGCGATCAACCCCCGGAATCAGTTGACCGAGACGATCGTCAGCAATATCCCCAGCTGTCGCCCCAATCCGGCGTCTGGGCTTCTCGGAGGGCGTCATGGTCTATATCTAGTTCCTGCAGGCCGCCGCCGTACGGTGGTGCGGTGGACGTTAAGCGTGCAGCCGACTTGTACGCCCATTGTCGGCTGGCGCGCACGTTGAGGTCACCGCGACAAGCACGGTCAGGAAGGAGGTCAGGCCAGCGCCAGCGGCAACGATGATCATAACGAGCGACTGCCCGGGCACAAGCTCGATGATCAGCAGGGGAGTGCCGCGCCGGATGGCGGCCACCTGTGATCATCTACCCGATTCGGTTGGACTGTTCTCCTGACGCGGCTGGTCGCCCAACAGAGCCAGATGTCGCCGGCGCACCGACTGCGCGCAGAGGAAGCGGGCGAGCATCCACCGTCAGCGGCGGCGCCTCGGGGTGAACCTACCTCCTTGTCTTGATCATCTTCGTGGTGACGATGGTAGTTGCTTTTGCTGACAGCAAGCGTTTGGTCAACGAGGGGGCGTCCGCGTCGTTGCCACGGACGAAGCGGGAGTTTCCCGGTGCGATCCGGGTCGTGTCGTAGTCTTCGCCGCCGTCGAGGTGTGGATTGGGGGCTGTTGCAGGTAGTCGCCGAGGTCGAGGTGGGCGACGAGTCGGTATCGCAGATCCTGGGCGGGGAGGTCGTTCAGCGGTGTACTGGTCACCGCTCGTGTGATCGCAGCGACGTCATGTCCTTGATCATCGACTCTCTGCAGCAGCTGCGCCAGTGCTGGCCAGTCGCCCTGGCGGAGGAGTCGCTGGTCGAGCTGGCCGGCCAGGGCTGCCCACCGCTGCTCCGGCCGGATCGGAGCCGCTTCGGCCAGCCATTTCTTGACCTCGTTGACGCCCTGCAGCGGCTTGATCGCGGCTCGCTGGGGGTCGGCGTTCCACTCCTGCACATGGGCGAGCAGGATCCGCCGAACCGCAGGCAGGGGAAGGTTGAGCCGGGAGCTGATGGTGTTGCTGCCCTGATCCCAACATCCCGGGGGGCGGGCGGCGACGACCCGCGCCGCCTCGTGCTGGGCCTGATCGGGTGACAGGCTGGCGAGCCGTTCCTCTACGAGCCGTTCACCGAGCGGCCGCGCCTGGTCCAGCACGGTCGTGAGCGCTGCCAGGCCGTTGAGGGCCAGTAGATCGGCCGGGTCGCTGCCGTCAGGGAGCAGGGCGTACCGGGGGTCGAGGCGGTAAGGGGTGAGCATCCAGAAGTCGCGCTCGGCGGCGACCCGGCCGGCAATGTCGGCGTCGGTGGCCACGATCGGGTTCTTGCCGATGGCGGCGAGTTGGCTGGCCTGCTCATCGGTTAAGGAGGTACCCAGTGGTGTGACACCGAGGTAGCGGCCGCGGCTGGCGATGGTTACGGCGATGGCGTCCATCGGTCCTTCCACGATCACTGGTACGCCGCCAGCGGCAACATCTACCTGGTTGGCGCCGATGAGTTGGGCGCCCTTGTGGAACAGCGGTGTCTCGGCGGTGTTGAGGTACTTCGGTCCGCCACGGTCGGTGTCGCTGAGATCGGGGTGTCGGCGGCCAACAAACCCGAGGATCTCGCCGTTGTGAATGATCGGGAAGACCACCCTGTCGCGGAACCGGTCGATGAGACGGCCGGTGCTGGCGACGGTGGCCACCCCGGCGGCGGTCATCTCTTCGCTGGTGACTCCGCGGTTGCGGAGGTGGTTGACCAGTCCGGTCCAGCCGGCCGGGGCTTGGCCGGGCCGGAAACGCAGGTCATCGGTCAGGTCCTGGCCGAACCGGTCGGTGAGGTATTGCTGTCCCCATGACGACGGGAACTGGCTGCGGAAGTAGCTCAAAGCCATCTGGTTGATCTCGATCATCCGGTCGCGGCTGATCGGACATTCCTGCCAGATCATCGCTCGGGTGAACATGCGGTTGACGTCCGCGTCGGTCTGCTCCGGAGGCCCGGCGACCCCACGGACCAGGGCCGCGACCGCCAGGTCCGGCTCCACCCAGTCCCGAACCGCCGGGCCGCTAATCACCGCATCGGCCGTACCGGCGGGTCTGGTTGTGATGCCGTCCGGGGCGCCGAAGGCGATCTCCACGGATGGCGGCTCGGCGCTGTTCCAGGGCTCCAATGGGGCGGCGCTAAAGGGCGGCTCGCCCGGCTCGTCGGTGGGCGTCGGGTCGGCCAGCAGCGAGATGCGCCAAACCAGCGGCTGCGCTGCATCCACAGACCCGGCATCTGGCATGCCGGACGCTCCGAGAAGGTCGTCGAGCCGCCAGCCGCGCTGCAGGGCATGGTCGACTGCAGTAACAAGCGCTGGCCACCACGCGCTGGACTGGAGGGTGTCGGCTCGGTCGGCGCCGATGAGCTCAATCAGTCGTGTGGACCGGGCAGTGGTGAAAGTATGGTCGGTGTCGGCTTGGGCGGTGATCGTTGGGGTGAGATGCCGGCTGATCCGCCACCACACCGCTGCTGCGGCATGGTCATCGGGCAGCGGTCCGCCGGCGGTGATGGCTGAACAGAGCAGCTGACGCGCGTCGACGCCGGCGCGGGAGAGCGCCGCCAGCCGGTCGGCGAGCATTGGGGCGAACAGATCCTGGGTCAGCTTTGGGCTGAGCTGGTCGAGCAGCCAGCCCCATTCCTGCAGGGCCGGTGACCGGTCGCCGGCCACCTGACGGTCGAGGTGCACCTGCCAGGTCCCGGCGGCCTTCTGAAGCTGCACAGGGCCGGTGGGACGCCGGTCCTCCAGGTTCACTTGCATCGCGGCCCGCCACACCGACACTTCCCCGATGACGCTCCGCGGCACTGCGGCACCGCGCTGGGTAGCCCATGCGGGCGTATCGGTGTCGGCGACGGTGGCTCCAACCTGATCGGCCAGCGTGCGGACCAGGTCGCATCGCGCGGTCAGATAGTCCGCCCACACCGGGTTGTCGCGAAGCCGAGTGGGGATGCCGGGCAGCCACGGCAGCGGTCCGGGGGCGGAGTTGCGGTGGCCGGTGTCGTCGAGCCGCCAGTCCAAGACAGCGGCCCGGTCGTCGGCGGATTCGAGTTCACGGCTGCCGGCGACAGTTGCCAGCTGCGCGACCGGGTCGAGGCCGTGCGCCCCAAGGAGCAGCAGGTGGGCGCGGAGGATGGGCCAGGCCGGCTCATCGGTCAGGCCGAGCACAATCTGCTCGGCCGCGACATCCAATGCCGCGACGACTTCCCGTCCGGCCAGGTCTTCGGCGGCCACCTGGAGGGCGTCGACGTAGTGGGCGGCAGCGTCTCCGAGCCGGACGGCCGGGTCGGATTGCTCGCGCTGCAGAGTGGTGGCGGACCGGACCGTCTCGTCGCGGGCCAAGATCCGCTCAAGCAGCTCGGTCGCGGTGGACGGATGGACCGTCTCGGGCCGGATGAGGCTGTGCGGGTCGCCGTCCCCGACGACCTGCAGGTAAACGTGGTTGGCGACCCGGCCCCGCGTCAGCATGGTGTACAGCTGCTGCCGGGACTCCGCGCCTGCGACCAGTCCGTGCATAGTGTCGGCGGTGACCCCTTGCGCGGTGTGCACCGTGGTGGCGTAGCCCAGCTCAACCGATTCCTGCACATAGTTGACGGGCAGCCGAACAGTGCGGCCGCTGCGGTTGTGCCGCACCGTCAGGCCGCCATACCCGGTGACATCCAGGACGGTCCACCGGTCGCCGTTCTTCACCCAATCTGTAGCCGTTATACGTAGCTTCCGGTTGTTGGCGCGGGTGATCACCTGTTCGCCGACACTGGCCGGGTTGCCGTCGGCCAGCATCGCCACCCGAACGGGCTCGAGCTCGGTCGCGTTTGGTTGGGTGGCGAGCCGGTGGCTGCGGGCGCGTCGGTTGAGCTGGCTGACCAGTGCCCGGGTGGGGGCGAGCATGATCGCATCCAGGCCGCTGCTCCGGTCGGTCTGCCAGGCCGAGAACACGTCCTCGGTGAGCGCGGTGAGGTCGCCGACATGGATGCGTTGCTGGTCGAGGTAGAAGCCGAGCGCTTCGGGCCGGCCGTCGCGGAGGGCGAGGGATGCGAAGCCTTCGGCTGGGTCGGTGAACCGGTGCAGTTCGGTGAGCCGGACCGCTCCATGGGTGTGGGCGATGTCGCGGAGCACGCCGCCGGCGCCGATCGCGGCAAGCTGCTGGTCATCGCCGACCACCCGAACACTGCCGCCGCGTCCGACGATGAAGGTGACGGCGGCGTCCAGGGTAAGGGTGTCGGCCATCCCAGCCTCGTCAATCACCACCAGGGTCGACGGCCCAATCCTCCGGGCCCAGTCGGGCAGATCGTGGTGGCCGACGGACCAGGTGAGTTTGTCCAGGGTGTCGGTGTGGGCGTTGATCTGGTCGCGGAGCTGGGCGGCGGCGGCCGCTGACGGCGCGAGCCCGATCACGGTTCCGCCGGCTTCGGTCCAGGCGGCGGCGAGGGTCTGCATCGCCGTGGTTTTGCCGGCGCCGGCGGGCGCGATCGCCAGCTGGAGCCGCGCCCCCGACGTCGCCATCTGGCGGACCAAGCGCCAGCCTGCCCGGCGTTCAGGGCGACCCCGTTGGCGCTCGCCTGCAGCAACGCCGCATCGACCACCGCTGGAGATATTGTGTGGCCGTCGTAGCGGCCCCCGGTTTCGACGAGTCGCTGCTCAGCGTCCAGGATGCGGGTCGAGGTGAACAGCTCGGACCCGGCGACGGTGTAGACCGAGGTGCCGTCGGAACGCTGCAGCACCGGCGGTTCGGTGATGCCGTCATTCGGTCGGGCTAGCGACACCGACAGGTTCAGCAGAACGTTGCCGACCAGCAGATCGACCAACCGCTCACTCTGCGCGGCTTGGAGTTCGACAGCTCTCACTTGCCGCTGAGCCTCGGCCCGGACATGCCAGATCTGCCAGGTGGAACGGCGTTCTTCCATCACCGCCAGGACCCGGCCGGCCGCATCCTTTACCCAGCGGGCGTTGACCAGCGTCTCGGCGACTGGGTCAGGGTGCAGTGCCGTGCTGACCATGGTCCGCACGCTGTGTGGGCCGCCGAGTACCTCGCCTGCTTGGATCAGCCAGGCTTGTCTTTGTTCGGTGAGGGTGCGGGGTTCGTGTTTGGCGTCGCGGGTTTCCAAGGTGGCCTGCTGCGCGAGTTTCAGCGACTCAACCGGGGTGGGTGGTCGGCCGTGGACACGTTGGAAGTCGACCGCGAGCTCGCCGCACCGGATCTGAATGCTGGCTCGACGGGCCGACCAGCGCGCGTTCAGACCTGGGTCGACGCCGACGATTTCTCGGACCGGCCGCAGCCGTGGGTCCGGGTTGGGCCGTTCGGCGAACCGGACCCCAAGGCTGCCGCGGAGATGGTTCTCCAGGGCGGTGTTATAGGTTTCCGACGCCGCCACTGTGGCCTTGAACAAGATCCGGCCGTCGATGGACAGCCAGCGCCCGTCAAGAGTTTGCACCTTGTTGGCGACCGCGACATGGGTGTGCAGGTCCGGGTCGCCGGCGCGGCTGTCCCGGTGGGTGAACGCGGCCGCCACCATCCCGCGCACCTCAACCTGCCGGACCCCATTGGTGCCTAACCGGGTATAGAGGGCGTGCTGTTCGATGAACCGCAAAGCATCCGCGACGGCGGCGCGGTGGGCGCGTTCGATGACCGCCGCCGTCGACGGGTCGGCGACCGCCCACAGCGCCGAGACGCTCTTCACCGGGGAGAAGGTCAGGTCATAGCCGGCGACCGCCTGGGTCCGCGGCCGGGAATGCTTGGCGATCGTGGCGGCCAGCTCCCGGGCGTCCTCCGGCGGGCGTCCATGCTCGGCAACGAAGAATTCCCGTGCCACCTCGGTGCGGATCCGGGCCCGATCCGCAGCCGGCACAGCCCAGTCCCCGGGCAGCCCGGCGGCCTGGTTCCAGGCGGCGATCCGCCTCGCCACCTCGACCCGGAACGGCGACACATCCGGCTGGTAGATCTTGAACGGCACCCCCAGCCGGGTCACCGACTGGTAGTCCCGCACGCTCAGGTCCGGCCCCTGCAACTGCTGTTGTCGTTGCTCAGCCAGCGGATGCAGCCCGGCCCCGAACAAGGCCCGCATCTGCTCCGCGGTCACCACATCGCCGGGGTTCAGGCCGTCGATACCGGCCATCCCCGAGCCGATCCACACGCCGGGGGTTTCGCCACGTTCGGTGTAGTAGGACGCCAATCCGAGATGGCCCTTCTCGGTGGCGTCCAAGGCGGCGACCTGCCGGGTCAGGTAGTCATACCCCGACCCGGCGGTGAGTTTGTGGATGCTCATCGTCACAACCCCTGAAGCCGTTCCATACCGTTGCGGCGGTCAGGTCGGCGGCGAAGAAACCGGAAATGCACAGAGGTGTGTGGCACATGGGATCGTGAAATCGGGGAGGGGGTACACGAAACAGGTCGAGATCATCGGTGATGACCGCTCGACTCGTCGGCAGCGGCTTGGGGATCAGTGACGGAGCAAAGTGGACAGGGAGACGGTGATGAGTCAGCAGTCGGTTAGACAGTCGGTGCGGCGCTCAGCACTGGATGCCCAGGCGGTACTGCGCAGACAACTGGCCGACCGGGAACGCCGGCTCTAGGGTCTGGCGATCGCTGTTCTGACCGCACTCGTGAACGCGAGGGAGCAGTCCGCGACGCAGAAAGGCGCGCCGGGCAGGCGCTGCAGACGATGACCGAGGACGAAGGTCTCTCGGTCCGCGACGCTGCCGACTGGTGCGAACTGGAGGCCTTACGGAGCGGGAAATACCCGGCTACGCCAACTCGCGCACGACTCCCCGAGCGGAGGCGGTCGCTGAGCGCGCCACGCGTCCACCGCCGTGGCCACTCGCTCAGCGATTGGCGCGGCCACCCAGTCCGCGTTGCGACCCGCCGGGCTCTGCGTCCGGCTCAACGGTCTGATTTGTTGGAGACGGTGCCCGTTCACCTGTCGCGCGGCCCAGCGGCTGCAGGACGGGGACGGTCGGCGGTCCGGTCGACTCCGACCACGAGACCGTAGCCGCCCGCGAGCCGCCTGCACACCGGCAACGGCGTCCTCAGCCACCAGGCATTCGGCCGGCGGTACTCCCAACCGGTGTGCGGCCTCGACATACAGCGTGGGGTCTGGCTTTCCGGGCAGCTGAGCTTCTCGGCGTCGTTGCCGTCGACGACCGCTCTCTGCGCTCATTGAGGCGGTAGGCGATATCGAAGGTTTGCATGGTGATGTCGACACCGTGCGACCGCGGCTCGTGCGGCGTGAGCTCACGCCGTCAGAGGTCTTAGCAAAAGGACCTTCCACGTCTCTGCATAGGCCCTTCGGCGCATCGCTGATATGCCCTTGCGCGATGATCAAATGACAAGTTCAAACAAAGGATTGGAGATCGGGAGTGAGCGAGATTGTGGTAGGCCTGGACATATCACTGGCATCGCAGGCTGCGCTGGAGTGGGCCGCCAGCCACGCTCGCACAACTGGAGCCGAGCTGCGAGCTGTACATGCGGTGCAGCTGCTGCCACCGTCGGCGATGTTGGCCTCGGTCGGTTGGCTGAGTGTGCCGACATCACAGGTGGGCGGCGACAGGGTTGATAAGGCGTATCGAAACACAGTGACTGCCATGTGGGAGACGGTGCAGCCGGAGCGTGGCTGGCGGCTGGAGTTCTACCACGCCGATCCGGGCAGGCTCCTCGTCGCGGAGTCGGCACACGCGGTGCTGTTAGTGATTGGGACCCGTGAGCACGTCGGGTGGGGTCGCATTCTGAACGGCTCGATCAGCCACTACTGCCTTAGCCACGCCTTGTGCCCGGTCGTCGCTGTGCCGCCGGCTGTTACCCCGGCCTATGAGAGCGAACCTAGGCCACGCCCAGATGCCGGGCACGATGACAGCTCCACTGCGTGACGCACTCCGGTTGTGTGGGGCTGGTAGACCCCGAGCTGCCGACTTGAGCGCTGAATTGGAACGCTCGGATCATCTTGGGGCTGCTAGTGGTTCATCGTGTACCACGCAACCGTCCAATCGTCTGAGAACCAGCCCCTGTCGACCGGTATGCGGGGCCCGTGCTGTTCAGCCGGTCCGGGGAGGTCGCCGAGGGGGCCCGAACGGCGGTGTGGATGGCGATCACGCAAACGGCGCAGTGCAGCGGCTCGCCGGCCTGCGGCTGCGCTAAGGTCGCCTCGAGGAGGCCGACCAATTGCTGGCCGGCGTGGACGGTGGCGACGAGGTCGAGTAGGTCCCTGTTGCCGCGGCGACTATAGAACGCCGTGCCGCATCTGCAGGCGGCCACGAGCGTCTGGGGGACTTCGACCTAGCCATAGCGCGTTCACCTGGCCTGCGCGGATGTCCAGCTAGTCCTGAAACGCCTTCACCCCACCCAGTCACCAGGTCCGCCGGATCGGCGACGAAGGCGTGCCGCGGCCAACATCTACAGGCGTGACCGCGCGCTCGGAGATGCGACCGCCAGCGTTCGTGTCGATGCCTTAGGGATCACAGGGCGACCGGTTTTCCACAGGTCCGCGCCGCGAGTGCCGACTGGCGTCCGTTCTGGCTCGATGGCATGCGTGTCGGGCGTCGGAGGGTGAATGAGCCTGCAACGGATGGATGGTGACACCGCGGAGACGGTGGCCGGAGTCGTCCGGCTGTTGCGCCGGGCCGCTGAGCTGGTCTGGCTCGTTGTCGACATCGACGGTGCCGGTTCGCCTCGACAGCTGCTGGCGTTGGGTATTGATCTGGCCGCGGACGAGGCGCGGAACCTGCTTCAGGACACAGTTTCGATCGAAGGGCCTGTGCCGGTCGGGGATGAGCCGGCCGGTCTCCTGCGGTCTGCTGAGCAGCTGCTGCGGCGCGTCGCCATCCTCGGAGCTGGGGCCGGGGCCCATGGCCTGCGGATGCGGGTGGCTGACCTGGTGTGGGAGCTGCCAGGAGCAGATGTCGCCAGGAGTCATGACTTGTCACCTCCGGCCTCGAGCAGCAATCAAGCCCAGGGGCCGCTGGCTGGACGCAACCACCACAGGAAGGAAGATGATGATCATGGCGCGCTCGACTGTCAAGTCTGAGGTCGTCCCGGTTCTGTATCGCGTTGACGAGGCTGCGACCGCACTGCGGCTGAGCCGTTCATCGGTCTATGAGCTGATCCGCTCCGGCCAGCTCAGGACGGTCAAGCAGGGCCGACGTCGGCTGGTTCCGGTCACCGCGCTCGCCGAGTATGTCGCATCGCTGGGAGGTGCGGCGTGATTCGTCGAGCTAAGGGTGATGGCGGCCTCAGCTGGGATGCAGCCCGGGAGCGGTGGGTTGCCAGCGCCACGATCGGGTACGACGGTCGGGGTAAGCGGATCGTCCGTCGAGGTCGCGGGAGGACCAAGACGGAGGCGAAAAACAAACTGCGTCAGTTGCTCAGAGACCTGGAGGACGGCCTGGTCGTCGCGAACGACGGTTACACCGTCGCTCAGGCGGTCGAAGACTGGCTGACGTATGGGTTGCGCAACCGTGACCCGGCGACGCAGGAGGTCAACCGGCACCTCTGCGAGAAGCACGTGATTCCACTCTTGGGGGCCCGGAAGCTGTGTGACCTGAAGGCGACCGAGGTGGATGCCTGGCTGACGGAGCTTTCGACCACGTTGAGCACGCGCACGCTGCAGGCGATTCGGTCATGTCTAAACCGAGCCGTAAAGCGGGCCATGGCGCGGGATCGAATTCGGCGGAACGTTGTCGAGCTGACCGAGCTGCCGACTGGACGGCGGGGTCGCCCCTCGAAGGCGCTGTCTCCGCAGCAGGCCGACGATGTGTTGATCAAGACCGCAGGTGATCGATTACATCCCTATATCGTCGTCTCGCTGTTGACCGGTGCGCGGACTGAGGAACTGCGGGCGTTGCGCTGGAAGCACGTGCACCTTGAGGGCCGGCCGACGGCAAAACCGCCGGTCCCCCCGTACCTCGAGGTGTGGCGCTCGGTGCGTGCGACGGGTGATACCAAGACGCGACGCTCAAGGCGGACGCTTGCGTTACCTGGTCGGTGCATCGACGCGCTCCGGGCACAGCGCGTGCAACAGGCTGCAGATCGGCTGGCCGCCGGGCCTTCGTGGAAAGAGTCGGAACTGGTGTTCGCAACGGCAGTGGGCAGTGAGATGGATCCAGCGAACGTCCGCCGTGACCTGCGTCGGGCGCTCACGCTGGTGCCCGGCCTCGAGCCAAAGGATTGGACGCCGCGCGAGCTGCGGCACTCGTTCGTGTCCCTTTTGTCGGATGCAGGCGTGCCCGTCGAGATGATTTCCCAGCTGGTCGGTCACCGCGGAACCAGCGTCACCGAGATCGTGTATCGGCATCAGATTCGGCCTGTCATTCAGACGGGCGCGACCGTGATGGATGAGCTGTTCGGACAGGCCGGCGATGCTCGGTAGTTACTCAGTTAGTTACTCACCGCGGGCCGACGGTCACTCGCGCAATCCAAACCATGCTCTGACCAGGGTCTTAATAGTGGGCGATACTGGGTTCGAACCAGTGACCTCTTCGGTGTGAACGAAGCGCGCTACCACTGCGCCAATCGCCCGCTTGAGCGACGCCCACCATATCTCAAGGTCGCGTACGCGGTCACAGTGCCAATCCGCGTGATCATCCCGACCTATCGGACAAACCCATCGAAGCCCTGAGGTTGCCAGGTCTAGGCTTACCGGGGTCTCGGGTAGAGCCAGCGAACAGGAAGGGAACCGATCGTGTCCACCATGTCCATCACCATCGCAGCAGACGGCGTCAGTCAGCAGCGAGTGACGGACACGACAACCACAGGACTCGATCTCTTCGGTAATGACCGCACTATCGTGGCCGCTCGAGTCAACGGCGAGTTGTGGGACCTGCATCGCACCCTGCCAGAAGGGGCGATGGTCGAGCCTGTCACGATCGACAGCCCAGACGGGCTCAATATCTTGCGGCATTCAACGGCCCACGTGGCCGCTCAGGCCGTGCAGTCGTTGCACGCCGAGGCAAAGCTCGGGATCGGACCGCCCATCACTGACGGCTTCTACTACGACTTCGACGTGCCATCACCGTTCACCCCTGATGATCTCCGGCAGCTGGAAAAGCAGATGACCAAGATCATCAAGGAGCGGCAGCGCTTTCGGCGTAGACCGGTCTCGGATGAGCAGGCGAGGGCCGAGCTCGCCTCCGAGCCCTACAAGCTCGAGCTGATCGCCGACAGAGCTACGGCCGGCGCGGAAGCCAAGGTGCAGGCGGATGGGTCTGGTGACGCGGCTGGCGTGGAAGTGAGCGCCGGCGAACTCACCATCTACGACAACCTCCGCCGCGACGACTCTGTCGCTTGGAAGGACTTGTGCCGCGGTCCACACCTACCTAACGCCGGCTACATTCCCGCCTTCGCCTTGACAAGGAACTCCGCGGCCTACTGGCGCGGTGACCAGCACAAGGCCCAGTTGCAACGTCTCTACGGCACCGCCTGGCCAAGCCGCGAGGCGCTGAAGGCCTACCAAACGCGACTCGAAGAAGCCGCCAAACGGGATCACCGCAAGCTGGGCGCCGAGCTCGATCTGTTTTCCTTCCCGGACGAGATCGGCTCCGGCCTGGCGGTCTTCCACCCCAAGGGTGGGCTGTTGCGCAAGATCATGGAGGACTACTCGCGGCAGCGCCACGTCGAAGCCGGCTACGAGTTCGTCAACACTCCGCACATCAGCAAAGCCGAGCTCTTCAACCTCTCCGGACACCTCGGCTTCTACGCCGACTTGATGTACCCGCCGATGCACGTCGACGAGGAGCGGCACGCTGATGGCACCCTGAAGCGGCTGGGCCAGGACTATTACCTGAAGCCGATGAACTGCCCGATGCACTGCTTGATCTTCAGGTCCAGGGGACGGTCGTATCGGGAGCTGCCGCTGCGACTGTTCGAGTTCGGCAGCGTCTACCGGTACGAGTTGTCCGGCGTGGTGCATGGCCTGACGCGAGTCCGGGGCATGACCCAGGACGACGCTCACATCTACTGCACTGTTGACCAGATGCAGGCTGAGCTGATCTCCCTGCTGCAGTTCGTGCTCGAACTGCTCACCGACTACGGGTTAACCGACTTCTACCTCGAGCTGTCCACGCGCGACTCGGAGAAGTCGATCGGCTCCGACGAGGAATGGGACCGGGCGACTGAGGCATTGCGCCAGGCCGCAGAGACCTCAGGTCTGGACCTGGTCCTCGATCCGGGAGGCGCCGCCTTCTACGCACCGAAGATCTCGGTTCAGGCCCGAGACGCGATCGGTCGTAGCTGGCAGATGTCGACCATCCAAGTAGACCTGATGTTGCCGGACCGGTTCGACCTCGAGATCACTGCTGCGGATGGCAGCCGCCAGCGTCCGGTGATGATCCACCGCGCTTTGTTCGGTTCGGTGGAGCGGTTCATCGGTGTGTTGGTTGAGCATTACGCCGGCGCCTTCCCACCCTGGCTTGCGCCGGTTCAGGTCATCGCCATCCCGGTGGCGAGTGAGCACAACGACTACCTTCTGAAGCTGGCCGAGCGGCTCACCGCTCAAGGCGTTCGCGTCGAAGTGGACACCTCCGACGACCGGATGCAGAAGAAGATCCGCAATGCAGAGCGGGTCAAGGTTCCGTACATCTTGATCGCCGGCGCAGAAGATGCTGCTGCTAACGCCGTATCGTTCCGCTATCGCGACCGACGGCAGAAAAACGGGATTCCCATCGACGCGGCGATCAGCGAGATCACCGGCGACATCGCGGCGCGCCGTCAAGTCTGAATGACCGACTTGTCAGAATCTGGTTGAGCTAGAGGTCAACTCAGCTCTGACAAGTCGGGGGAGAAGGTAGGTCAATGGGAGAGCCGGAGGACTCGGCCGCTCATCCGGGCACTCCCGACGGATTTCAGCGGTTGTGGACTCCACACCGGATGGTCTATATCCAGGGTGAGAACAAGCCGGCCAGTCCCGACGAACACGAATGCCCCTTCTGTGCGGTGCAGTCGCGCGAGGACAGGGCGGGATTGATCGTGCACCGTAGCGATCTTGCTTTCGCCGTGCTCAACCTCTATCCCTACTCACCCGGACACCTCTTGATCTGCCCGTATCGGCATATCGCGGACCTCACCGAGCTAGCTGACGACGAGGTGACCGCGCTCGGCGCATTGACCCAGGACGCGATGCGCGTACTCCGGGGTGCGAGCTCACCGCACGGCTTCAACCTCGGGATTAACCAGGGTGCAGCAGCGGGCGCCGGGATCGCCGCACACCTGCACCAACACGTGGTACCGCGCTGGGCCGGCGACGCCAACTTCCTTCCGGTTGTGGGTCAGACCAAGGCACTGCCGCAGCTGCTGGATCAAACCTGGGAGATCGTACGCAGCAGCTGGGACTCCTACGTCGCAGCAGGCGACAGCTGATGTTGGAGCGCTTTCGCGGCTGGTCCACAACCGTGCTCGGCCCGATCGCCCGGCTGCTCGTCCGACTTGGGGTCTCACCCGATGTCGTCACGATTGTCGGCACTCTCGGCGTAGTGCTGGGCGCCCTGATCTGTTTCCCCCAAGGTTGGCTGTGGCAGGGGGTCCTGGTGGTGATGATCTTCGTCATCTCCGACATGATCGACGGCATGATGGCCAAGATCACCGGTACGGCCAGCAACTGGGGTGCTTTCCTTGACTCGACCTCGGACCGGCTCGGTGACGCTGCTGTCTTCGGAGGCATCCTGCTCTACTTCGTCTACCGGCAGGACTCAACGCTGTGGGCCGGTATCGCGCTTGCCGGCCTGGTCTTCGGGCAGTGGACCTCGTACGTGAAGGCGCGAGCAGAAAGCCTGGGATTCGCCTGCACCGGCGGGCTAGCAGCGCGTGCAGACCGACTGGTGATCATCCTCGCCGGGGCATTTCTTGCCGGCCTCGGAGTTCCGTACGTGCTGAATGTCGCCGTCGCGGCCCTAGCGGTGACAAGCATGATCACCGTACTGCAGCGCATCGCCCAGGTTCGCAAGCAAGCCAAGGCAGCGGATGCTCGGTCGGCCTGAGGCGGTGGCTGCATCAGTGCCGCTGAAGTGGCGCGACGAGCTGCGTAACCGGCTGCTGCGAGGGATCTACCGGCTCGGCTGGCAAGTGTCCGCTCGGCTTCCGCGTCGCCTGGTTGCCTTGATCATCTCTGCCGCCAGCTGGGTGGCGTTGCAGCACGACGGCATCCACGTCCGTACCCTGCGCCGCAATCTGGCACTAGCCACCGGAGCGCCTGTTGACAGCGACCTCATGCGCGCCGCGCTGAGGTCCTACCTGCGCAACTTCTACGAGGTGCTCGCGCTGCCCGCTTGGTCCGAAGCCGAGATTCAGCGTCGAGTCCGCGCCATCAACGAGCCCGCGGTGCGAGACGCCCATGCAGGACCTGGAGCTGTCGTCGCCTTGCCGCACAGCGGCAACTGGGATCTGGCAGGCGCCTGGGCCTGCGTGACCGGTATGCCGGTAACGACCGTCGCCGAGCAACTCTCCGATCCTGACTACGCGGCCTTCGTTGCCTTCCGGGAAAATCTCGGTCTGGAGGTGGTTTCCCATCGGGACCCGGGCGCTCTAGCCGCTCTCATCGAGGCGATCCATTGCCGCCGGGTCATCTGCCTGCTCGCGGATCGGGACCTTTCCGGAACCGGAATAACGGTGTCGTGGCGCGGGCAATCCATCACCATGCCCGCTGGGCCGGCGATCGTTGCCCGGCGCACCGGAGCAGCCCTGCTGCCCGCGGTGTCCCAATTCACCGAAGACGGGATGGTGATCATCATTGGAGATCCGATCACACACCGCCAGGGCAGAGATGGACTGGCAGCGATGATGCAGGACGTCGCCGACTTCTTCGCTGACACCATCGCCGGGCAGCCCGAAGACTGGCACATGATGCAACCGTTCTTTCCCGATCGGGAGCCAGCCAAGGAGGTTCAGTGACCGACCTGCGCCGTCCGTTGCGCGTCGGAATGGTCTGTCCTTACTCCTTCGACGTACCAGGTGGAGTGCAAAATCATGTCCTCGGCCTGGCACGTTACCTACGTCAAGCCGGCCATCTGGCCAATGTGCTGGCTCCCGGCGAGCTCCGCTCCTCAACAGCGGTGCTTGACCTCGAAAACTTCGCCAGCGTCGGTGCGGCCATGCCAGTTCCCTATAACGGGTCGGTGGCCCGGGTGAACTTCGGCCCGCTGAGCGCCGCGCGGGTCCGCCGCTGGCTACGAAACGGCAAGTTCGACCTCATTCACATCCACGAGCCCATTACGCCGAGTATCTCGCTACTGGCGCTATGGGCCGCCGAACAGCCGGTGGTCGCCACATTCCACACCGCAACTCCGCGATCGCGATCTATGCAGCTGGCTAGTGGGGTGCTGCGGGCTGCGATTGAGAAGATCGACGCCGGCATCGCGGTTTCGGAATCGGCACGCAATGTCGTCGTCCAGCACCTAGGCCGAGATGCAGTAGTCATCCCCAATGGGATCCGCTTCGACGACTTTGCCAAATGGCGGCCTTCGACAGGCTCAGGGCACGCAGCTGGATCAGCTAGATCCCAGCAACCACGATTGATCTTCATCGGTCGGCTCGACGAACCGCGCAAAGGCCTCGACGTACTGCTGGCCGCAATTCCGTTGATCAGAGAGGCTCGACCCGATCTCGAGGTGATCGTCGCCGGCCAGGGAAGCCGAAAGCTGCCACCCTGGTGCTGCAACCTCGGCACGATCACCGAGGAGGCCAAGATCGCGCTGCTGAATTCCGCCGACGTCTTCGTAGCGCCGCAGCTGGCCCGGGAGAGCTTTGGCATTGTGCTCCTAGAGGCGATGGCCAGTGGCGTTCAGATCGTGGCCTCTGATCTGCCTTCATTTGTTGACTTGCTTGGTGCACCGCAGGACGAGGAGCGACGCGGCGACGCTTTCGCCGTGGGTGACCATCGGGCACTCGCACGTGCCGTGCTCCATGCCCTCGAGCAACCCAACCCGTTGCAGACAGCCAGGGCGCAACAGGCAGCCAGGAGCTACGACTGGTCGGGGGTCGGCGGGGCGGTTCTTGCCGTCTATCGTGCGGCTCTGTCAGCCGCACCCTCGGTACTTCCCGTGGAGAGCGACGGATGAGCACTGTGGAGATGCTGGCCCTGACGATCATCGTTGGGGTGCTCCTGGTTTGGCGGATCACCTGGCTCGCCACCCGAGTCCACCGGGCGACAACGCGTGCGGAACGTTCCTGGTCGGTGCTTGATGCGGCTTTGGTGGGACGCGCTCAGCGCGCCGCTGAGCTCGTCATGATGCGCGGCATCGACCCGACTACGGCTCTGCTGGTGCTGGATGCGGCGGCCGCAGCCCTCGAGCCGGACCTCTGCCATGGGGAGCGTGAGCGGACCGAAAGTGACCTAAGCCATGTACTGGATGCGGTCGACCCCATGCTTCCGGCACGCCCGAGCGAGCTTGACATGGAACGAGCGCGAGCCAGTATGTACCGCCGGCTGCACAATGATGCAGTGTCGACGGCCCTTACGCTCCGTCGCCAACACACCGTGCGAATCCTGCGGTTGGCGAAGAGTTCCATGGAGCCGCGTCCGTTCGAGATGGCAGACGGCCGAGAACTAGGCTGGCCTGGTGAGCGGTAGCGAACGGCGGATCTCGGGCGCCGGCGTTTCGCATGATCCTGAAGCATCGCCGATAACCGGTACGCCAGGAGTGTCAGCCGAGCAGCCGATCGCGGCGGAACGCGTTCCGCTGTACGACACCGATCGCGTGTGGACGCTCCCCAATGCGCTCAGCTTCCTGCGGCTGGCAGGTGTTCCCCTCGTGCTGTGGCTGATCCTGGGCCCACAGGCGGACGTACTGGCCGTACTCGTACTCGCGCTCAGCGGACTCACCGACTGGCTGGACGGTTACCTGGCGCGGGCCTGGCACCAGACCTCCCGAATCGGGCAGATGCTCGATCCGATCGCCGACCGGCTCTACATTCTCGCTGTCCTGGTTGGACTGGCGTTGCGAGAAATCGTGCCGTGGTGGCTGGCTGTGATCATCGTGGGACGAGATGTCTTCGTCGTGGTGTTAGTGCCAATTCTCAAGACGAGAGGTTACTCGTCCCTCCCTGTGCACTTCGTGGGCAAGGTTGCCACTTTCTGCCTGCTGTACGCGTTTCCGCTGGTGCTGCTTGGCTCGGCCCAGGAGGGATGGCGTCAGCTGGCGTGGGTCTTGGGCTGGGCATTCGCCATCTGGGGCACAGCTTTGTACTGGTACGCCGGAGGCCTTTACCTTCTTCAGACCGTGAGGTTGCTTCGCTCCACGCCACCCATCCACGGCCACGGTCGCTCTAGCGTGACCCAGTAGCGGGTTCGGGAACCTTCACGCCGGATGACACTGACCTCCGAACAGCGCCGAGCGCCAGACGCCAGCATGGACCTGCTGAATCAGATCATTCGGCAGCCGGTCGACCCTGACTATGCACTCGTCGCTGCCCGCGGAAACCAGCCAGCCAGCCGGCGCTGGACGCTCGCCGTGCTAGCGATGATCATCGGCGCCCTGTTCGCAGTGGCGGCACTGCAAACCACCCGGGCGGCACCTGCGCTTCAGTTGGAGCGAACCGAATTGCTCAATCGCGTCCAGAACGCGGAACGTGAGCAGGACGAACTGCGGGGGAGAGCCACCTCCCTGTCTCAAGAGATCGCGACGCTGCGAGCAGCGGCCTTAGGCGATGATGATGCCGCGCGTTCGCTGGAAAACCGCATCGATGCCCTTGACCCAGTGGTCGGCAATGTCGCGGTAAGCGGACCCGGAGTGCTGATCGTCGTGGATGACTCGCCATCGGCCACCGCGGACGGCCGGGATCGGGTCCTCGACATCGATCTCCAGGTGTTGGCCAACGGTCTCTGGCAGGCGGGCGCCGAGGCCGTATCGATTAATGGGCACCGACTCTCAGGCCTGACAGCGATCCGGAGTGCCGGCGACGCCATCACAGTCGACTATCGCTCTCTCACCGGCCCATACCGTGTTGAAGCCATCGGAGATGTGCGTACGCTACAGGCTCGCTTTGTTGAGTCTTCGGCAGGCGCATGGTGGAATGACTTGGCCCAGAACCGGCGAATGAGATACGAGATCAGTGACATGAAGCAGCTCGATCTGGCAGCCGATCCTGGCATGGTGCTTCGTCATGCGGGGAAGGCGACATCGTGATCCCGCTGTTAGGCCTGCTTGCCGGAATCGTGCTCGGCATCGTGCTGGAGCCATCAATTCCCCAGCTCCTTCAGCCGTACCTTCCGATCGCCATCGTTGCGGCGATGGACGCCCTCTTCGGCGCGTTCCGGGCGTATCTGGAGGGCACCTTCACTGACCGGGTTTTCGTCGTGTCGTTCATCTCCAACGTTTTGATCGCCGCCGCGATCGTCTACGTGGGTGACCAGATCGGCGTCGGCTCACAGCTAGCGACTGCGGTCGTGGTGGTCCTCGGTATCCGCATCTTCACCAATGCTGCCGCCATCAGGCGGGCCCTTTTCCATGCCTGATGAGTTAGGGCCTGACGAGGTACGCCTTGATGGCGAAAAGCCGGAACCATCGCAGCGACGGCCGCGACCTCACGCTCGGTCGCGCAACGCAGCCGCTCGCCATGTCACCTCACTACGGCGCAGCCAACGACGCCTGATCGGTGAGGAGCATCCGACGGCTGCGACCGCGGATGAGGCACCGCCCACCCCGACGCCGTCGAATCTGGCCAAAGACGATGTCGGCCCAGCACGCAGTACGCGCGCCCGGCTACGGGCATCGCTGCTCCACCCAGGTCGCGGACAGATCCTGGCGGCGATCATCTTGTTCATCGTCGGTGCAGCTAGTGTCATGCAGTTCCGAATTAACACCACGGATGACACCTATGCGTCCGCCCGACGCGAAGATCTGATTCAGCTGCTCGACGGGCTCAGCACGGAATCACGACGGCTCGAGGGTGAGATCGCGCAGTTGGACGAGACCAGGAGCGATTTGCGGTCAGGTGCGGACACCCAACGCGTGGCGCGGGCGGAAGCAGATAGGCACCTTGCGGAGCTGTCGATCTTGGCTGGTACCGCGCCAGCCGAAGGGCGCGGCATCCGGATGCGGATCGCCGATCCGAATTCAGCCGTGGATGCCAGAGTGCTGCTCGATGCTGTCGAAGAGATGCGCGACGCTGGTGCCGAAGTGATCGAGGTGAACAACACGATCCGGGTTGTCGCGTCGACGTGGTTCGGATCGGATGCCCGGGGCCTGGTCATCGACGGCAAACCTGTCAGTCGGCCCATCACGCTGGAGATCATTGGGGAGCCGCACGATTTGGAGGAGGCTGCCCGGTTTCGGGGCGGAATCATCTCCGAGATCACCGGACCGAAGATCGGGGGACAGGTACAGCTCGAACAGGTGAACCGGGTTGTCATCGAATCGTTACACGCATCAAGAGAGAATCAGTACGCTCGCCCTGCAGCCCCGCCCCCAACCCCGCGATGATGTGAGACTGGAGGAGCCTGATGTCGGATTATCCGGAAGATCTGAAGTACTCGACCGAGCACGAGTGGGTTCGCAGCGGGAACGGCAGCAGCGTACGGGTGGGAATTACCGAGTACGCGGCTGATCAGCTTGGCGACATCGTCTTCGTGTCCTTGCCAGAGGTGGGGGATGCGGTGTCGGCTGGTGACGCCTGCGGCGAGTTGGAGTCAACGAAGAGTGTCTCCGACATCTTTTGCCCGGTGCCCGGAGTGATCACCGCAGTGAACCCGCTGCTGGAAGCCAACCCCGAGACCATCAACACCGATCCATACGGGGATGGCTGGTTCTTCGAGCTGGAGCTAGACGAGGGCGCCGACCTGGACGACTTACTGGATGCTGATTCCTATGCCGAACAGGTGGCAAGCTGAGGCGCCACCAGCCGGCTAGGTGCCGGTGTGCATTTAGCCCTAAACTCTGCATCACGCCTCGAGCCTTCGAGGCTGTACACGAAAGTCGAAGCAATGCCGTTCTGTACCAACTGTGGACACGAGAACCCAGAGGGGAGTAACTTCTGCGGCCAATGTGGCTCGGCGCTGATTCCTGGTGCTGCCCGAGCCGCGCCCCCCGAGAAGGTGCCGACCGGCGATACCACCAAGGCGATGCCCGCGATGGTTGAGGAGCGTGATACGGACTCGCTGACGGCCGAAGATGAAGCGGCCGTCAATGCGTTGCCGTACGGGTCTGCACTGCTGATCGTGCAACGAGGCGCCAATGCTGGAAGCCGCTTTCTGCTGGATACCGACCTCGTCACCGTTGGACGACATGAGGATTCTGACATCTTCCTCGACGACATCTCCGTGTCGCGGCGTCACGCCACATTCACTCGTACCCCGGAGGGAACTGTGGTGAAGGATGTGGGCAGTCTCAACGGCACCTATGTCAACCGTGACCTGGTCGATGAATCTCTGCTGCGGAGTGGTGACGAGGTGCAAATCGGCAAGTTCCGACTGGTCTACTACGGGAGTACTCAGGCCGCGGACTAGGTCTCACCATCATCATGCCGAACCCTGCCGAATCTCTGGCCAGCCTGGCCGGCGAAGCTCACCCGCGAGGCGCGACCCGGAGCATCGGCCAGGTCATGGCAATCCTGCGGACGGACTTCCCTGACGTCTCGATCTCCAAGATCAGATTCCTGGAGGCCGAGGGGTTGATCACTCCGCAGCGTGCGCCGTCGGGCTACCGCCGTTACACCGAGGGTGACGTGGAGCGGCTGCGTTATGTGTTGGCTGTGCAGCGAGATCACTATCTGCCATTGAAAGTGATCAAGGAGCACTTGGAGCAACTTGATCGGGGGCAAGCTCCGTTCAGTGTGGGTGGTCAGAGCACGCCACCCAGTAGCGGCTCAGGGGGCGCCGGACGTACCGCGAATCCGCCGGCCGCAGCGGCCAAACAGCCAGTCAGGCTGACCCGTCAGGAGTTGCTGGAAGCGAGCGGTCTGACCGAGAGCGCACTCAGCGAGCTGGAACGAACCCAGATCGTGGCGACCCGACGCGGAACCGCACATTACGGCAGGGACGCCCTCACTCTGGCGATCGCTGCCCGGCGACTGGCCGAGTACGGAATTGATGGGCGGCACCTGCGAGCATTCAAGCTGTCGGCCGATCGTGAAGTGGGATTGGTGGAGCAGGTGATCGCACCGTACGTCCGGCGTACCGGCGCCAACCGTGATGTCCCTGGGGATGTCACCCAGCTGGTGATCAGCTTCCACGCGGCTTTAGTGCGCACCGCCATGGAGCGCAATATTTAGCTCCTCCAGGCCGCGACGCGCCCCGCCCGCCACTGAGGGGTGATCTTGTAGCCGGCGCCTCGCGAAGTAGTGTTGTCGCATGCGTGAGCTCGATGTGGTGGGTGTCCGGGTCGAGATGCCGTCGAACGCTCCGATGGTGTTGTTGCGCGAGGTTGGAGGGACTCGGTACCTGCCGATCTGGATCGGAGCAGCCGAGGCCGCAGCGATCGCTAATGCGCAGGAAGGCATAGTCCCGCCCAGGCCGCTCACGCATGACCTGATGGTCGACACCTTGACGACCTTGGGCCACCGGCTGACGGAGGTGCACATCACCGAACTCGAAGGTGGCACTTTTTACGCGGTACTGCTGGTTGACGGGATCGAGGTCAGTGCCCGCCCGTCGGACGCTATCGCCCTCGCCCTTCGGGTGGGCTCTGACATCTACTGCGCCGAAGATGTGCTCGATGAGGCTGGCATCGAGATTCCTGAAGCCGAAGATGACGAGGTGGAGAAGTTCCGCGAGTTTCTCGATCAGGTCAATCCCGACGACTTCGTCACAGGTGAAGAGCCAAAGTCCTAGTCAGCAGCAACACTAAGCCTCAACTTCAGACTAGAGCTTGCGCCTCCTGATCTTTTCGAGACCCTCAAGTACGAGTTAAGACTTCCCCATAGGAAGGCGCGCTCTGCGGCGTGGTCGTTGACCCGTTGGTGCGCTCGTCGTAGCGTGCAGGGAGTAATGCCGACCGTGGAATTACGCGCAGAGAACTCGATAGAGTTGTCCCTTCCCATCGCAGTACAGTGAGTCCGGAGGCACACGTGAACAGCACCGATGCATCAGCAACGCCGACCCAGCCGGCCGGCGTTGAGGCCGCTGAAGCGCAGGGGCTGCTGTTCGACGGCGACTTTTCGCCGCTGCCGATCGATCTGGGCTTCCGCGGGCCGGTGGCCTGCAGCGCCGCCGGTATCACGTACCGACAGCTCGACTACTGGGCGCGTACCGGCCTCGTGGTACCGGAGGTACGGAGCGCATCTGGATCTGGCTCACAGCGTCTCTACAGCTTCCGCGACATTTTGATCTTGAAGGTGATCAAGCGGCTGATCGATGCCGGCATTTCGCTGCAGCAGATTCGCACCGCGATCGAGCATCTGCGCGCCCGTGGTGTCCAGGACCTTACTCAGGTCACATTGATGAGTGATGGCGTGTCGGTCTTCGAGTGCACCTCCGACGATGAGGTGATCGACCTGCTCCGCGGCGGCCAGGGAGTCTTCGGCATTGCCTTGGGCGGAGTCTGGCGTGACATCGAAGGGACGTTGGCCGAACTGCCCGCCGAGCGCGCCGAGGCTGATGAGCCGCGCCAATCTCACGACGAGCTTTCGCAGCGTCGTCAGGCACGAGCCACCTCCTGACGGGGTAATCTGGGCGCTGCTGGAACGGCGGCGCGGGAGAGTCCACCACCTCAGATCGAGACGGTGGCGCCGAAGGGGCAACCTCCCCGGAACCTCTCAGGCAATCAAGACCGCGAGCGCTAATGGCAACTCTGAAGCCGCTGGTAACAGAGGGGGATGCTGCTCGCGGAAGCGAGGGCACCTACCTGTGTACGCGCGAAAGAAGTTTCGATGACCGCCACTCTTCCAGACGCCAAGCTGAGCACCCTCCCTTCGCAGCGGTTCAGCACTCGTCATATCGGGCCTCAGCTCGACGACCGAGAGAAAATGCTGGCCACCCTTGGGCTTACTGACCTCGAGCAACTCGTCGAACAGTCACTGCCGCGGTCAATCCGCAGCACCGAGCCACTGGCACTACCACCAGCACTCTCAGAGTCCGAGACGTTGGCGCTGCTGCGCAACCTCGCCAGCCGCAATCGGCCACTGACATCGATGATCGGTCTCGGTTACCACGGCACCGTGACCCCCTCGGTGATTCGCCGAAACGTACTCGAGTCGCCCGCCTGGTACACCGCCTATACGCCTTACCAGCCTGAAATCAGCCAGGGCCGGCTCGAGGCCCTGCTCAACTTCCAGACGGTGATCTCAGATCTCACCGCACTGCCCACGGCAGGAGCCAGCCTGCTCGACGAGGCGACCGCCGTAGCTGAGGCCATGACACTGGCTCGGCGCAGCGTCAAGAGTGGTCAGGTGATCTTGCTCGATGCCGACACCTTGCCGCAGACGGTCGGGGTGGTGACCACTAGGGCGGCCGCGCTGGGGATCGACGTTGTCGTTGCCAGCAAGCCGTTGGCAGAGGCAGTCGACGACATCGACCTGTTCGCGGTCGTCGTGCAAACGCCCGGCGCGAGTGGCCGGCTCGCGAGCACAGAGGAGCTGCGGACGATCGCAGATCGAGCGCATGCCCGCGGCGCGATGGTGATCGCGGCCTGCGACCTGATGGCGTTGACGCTGACGACGCCGCCGGGGGAGTGGGGTGCCGACGTGGCAGTCGGGTCGAGCCAGCGTTTCGGCGTGCCGCTCTTCTACGGTGGGCCGCACGCGGGATTCATGTCCGTCCGCGCCGGCCTGGAACGCACTTTGCCGGGGCGGCTCGTCGGGGTCTCCAAGGATCGCGATGGCACGCCCGGCTTCCGTTTGGCACTGCAAACCCGAGAGCAGCACATCCGCCGCGAGAAGGCGACCTCGAACATCTGCACAGCGCAGGTCCTGCTCGCCGTCACGGCCAGCATGTACGCCGTCTATCACGGGCCTCACGGTCTGCGGGAGATCGCGAACTCCATCCACGCCGGCGCCGTCAGTCTCGCCAGTGATCTTGTCGGCGGAGGGATCCGCGTGATCCATGACTCCTTCTTCGACACCGTGCTCACCGAGCTGCCGGGACGGGCCGACGCCGTGGTTGCGGCGGCGCGGGAGGCGGGCATCCACCTTCGGCTCGTGGACGAAGATCATGTCGGGGTATCAGTAGGCGAGGACACCACCGCCGCTCAGCTGAATGCGGTGCGCGCGGCGTTCGGTGTTACCGAGAGCCGGGTGCGGCCTTTCGACAACAACCTGGCGGGGCGGCAGCGTACGACCTCCTATCTCACCCATCCCGTTTTCAATACCCACCACAGCGAAACAGCCATGCTCCGTTACCTGCGGGCGCTTTCGGATCGGGACCTGGCGTTGGATCGCGGGATGATCCCGCTCGGTTCCTGCACGATGAAGCTCAACGCGACAACGGAGATGGAACCGATTTCTTTTCCCGGTTTTGCCAACCTGCATCCGTTTGCCCCAATCGAGGACGCACAGGGTTATCTGGCCTTGATCGAGGTGCTCGAATCCTGGCTGGCCGAGCTCACCGGCTACGCCAAGGTGTCGATCCAGCCGAACGCCGGCAGCCAGGGCGAACTCGCCGGGTTGCTTGCTATCCGCGCTTACCACGAGTCGCGTGGTGATCAGCAACGTCGTATCTGTCTGATCCCCTCGTCGGCACATGGTACGAACGCCGCGTCAGCCACCATGGCCGGCCTGAAGGTTGTCGTGGTCAAGGCTGCTGCCGATGGCGCTATCGACCTGGCGGACCTGCGGGACAAGATCACCGAGTATCATGATCAGCTTGCGGCAATTATGGTGACCTATCCCTCCACGCACGGCGTGTTTGAGGAAAGCATCGTCGAGCTATGTGACATGGTTCACGACTCCGGTGGTCAGGTTTATGTTGATGGAGCCAACCTGAACGCATTGCTGGGACTCGCCCGACCGGGCAGCTTCGGCGCTGACGTGAGTCATCTGAACCTGCACAAGACCTTCTGCATCCCGCACGGTGGCGGCGGCCCTGGCGTTGGACCGGTGGGCGTCGCTGCGCATCTTGCACCGTTCCTGCCCAACCACCCATTGCTTGCCTCCGCAGGCCCGAGGACTGGCATCGGTCCGATCTCGGCGGCTCCGTACGGTTCGGCCGGCATCTTGCCGATCAGCTACGCCTACATCGCGATGATGGGCAGCGATGGTCTGACCTCGGCGACCAAACACGCCTTACTTGCGGCGAACTACGTCGCAGAACGACTCCATGATCACTATCCAGTGCTGTACGCCGGGCGCAACAGACGGGTCGCCCACGAATGCATTCTTGATCTGCGCCCACTGACCAAGGTCAGTGGCATCACTGTGGATGATGTAGCCAAACGACTGATTGACTACGGCTTCCACGCACCGACCATGAGCTTTCCTGTGGCAGGCACGCTGATGGTCGAGCCGACCGAGTCAGAAACGCTGGAGGAGATCGACCGCTTCTGCGACGCCATGATCAACATTCGCAGAGAGATCGCGAAGATCGAAGCAGGGGAGTGGCCCCGCGAGAACAACCCGCTGGTCAATGCTCCACACACGCAGGCTCAGGTGACCTCCGAGGAGTGGGATCACCCGTATCCAAGAAGGGTCGCGGCCTTCCCAGCCGGGCTTCATACCGGTCCGCTCTACGCCCAAGGCTTCGATAAGTACTGGCCGCCGGTCGGCCGCATCGATGGCGGGTTTGGCGATCGCAATCTTGTCTGCATCTGCCCGCCGCCAGAGGCGTTCGAGTAGATCAGCCTTCCTGACCTGCCACCTCATTGATCCGATGTGCTAGCTCAAAGTCGTTATGGGTGAGACCGCCCTCGGAATGTGTGGAGAGCACCAAGGTCACCTTGTTCCACCGAATGTCGATGTCGGGATGGTGATTCATGAGCTCCGCCTCATGCCCGACCTGATTCACGAAGTCCAAAGCCCCGACGAAGTCGGTCAGTTCGTACGTCGCGGCAATGGCCGGGTCATCTCCCTCGGCGCGGCGCCAGTTCGGAAGTCCCGCCAGCTGCTGGGACACCTCGGAATCTGTCAACAGTGTGCTCATAGCCTCAGCCAAGGCGCGGCCAGTGTGACTGTCAAGAGCTAGCGGGCGCGCTTCGCACATCAGATAGTTTCGACCGGAGAAACACCGAGGTCAGCACAGAAAAGGAACTGAATGGTCGCCATACCGGAGAGGATCAAGAAGCTCCAGCAGCAGCCCTGGATCGCGCACATGATGCGTACCGTTGAGCGCTACCTCAGTCGGCTCGGCTCACAGTTCGCCGCAGCGACCACCTACTTCTCGGTGCTAGCGATCGTCCCGATCCTTATGGTGGCTTTTTCGATCACCGGATTCGTGCTCACCGTCGTGCAACCCGGGCTCGTCGACGATGTTGCCGACGCTGCCGCGAATGCCCTTGGCGGCGCCGATGCCGCTACCCGCGAAAAGATCTTGAAGCTCGTGAACAATGCGCTCAGTTCGTTCTGGACCATTGGCATCGTCGGCCTAGTAGTCGCCCTCTACACCGGCGCCAAATGGATGGGGCACTTGAAGAATGCGGTGCGCACCCAGTGGCGACCCGGATTCGACCTTCGGCCGCAGAAGATCAACATTGTCATCAAGACGCTCGGCAACCTCGTTCTCTTGGCCGGTCTGCTTATCGGTATGGCCGTGATGTTCGGCCTCGCGTCATTGTCGACCTCCCTTGCGAACACGATTGTCGGGTGGCTCGGACTCAGTGACCAACCTTGGATAGCGCCACTCCTTCGGGTGAGCTCGATCGTCATCTCGATCGGCGCCGGCTGGCTGATCTTCATGTATCTCTACACGGTGCTACCGGAGACCCGTGAGCCATGGCCCGTGGTACGCCGAGGGGCACTGCTGGGTTCGATCGCCCTTGTTGCCCTGCAATTCGTGGCCAGCTACGTGATCAGCGCCTTTCGCGGCAATCCCGCCGCGGTGATCTTCGGGCCAGTGATCGTACTCATGCTGTTCTTCAACCTCTTTGCTCAGCTCGTCTTGTTCGTCGCCGCTTGGATCGCGACTGCGGAGCACGAGGCCATCCCCGTCACTCCCGCTGAGCAGGAAGAAGAAGAAATAAGGGAGACGGGCACTGCGCCGACGCCCGAACCGCATCCAACTGAGGAAGTGAAGCCGAACGTGGTGCCGGAGGCTGTCGCGGCGCGTTCGGTACGCGCGGGTATGGGCGCTGGCTACGTCACCGGAGCCGCGACCGGCGTCGGATTGGGCGCGGCGCTGGCGTACGCGTTCTCAGCTCTGGTACGCGGCCGAAAGAAAACCTGAACCGTTCGCAGAACATGCTGCGAGCGTCGGCAAATCGCGCGCCCGACGATCGGAGGAGCGATTGAGCGGACACGCTTCTCGTCCGCGAAGAACGACGACGACGGCGGATTGCCAGCGCGCGATGCGCGAGCAGCATCAAGAAAGGCGAGTCAGTGCGCACTCGTGAGCTGGGCGCCGGGCTGGCCGATGCTGTCCAACAACGCGGAGAACCAGGGGGTGCCGATGTCGAACGGCTTGCCGCCTTTGATCCGGTCGAACTCGATTGCCCGGAGCTCATCACCGCGTTCCTCGTCGTGCCCCACCAGGCCCGGCTCACCGCGAAGTGCGGCATCGACCGCGAAGTCGGTCATGGATTTGATCAACTCCAGGTCGCGCTGGTTGGCTGCCGCAGACCTGGAGAAGTACCCCGATTTCTGCACCATGACTTTGCGGGCATCAAGCCGCTCGGCGAACTTGCTGGCGAACCAGGCACCCGGGTTGATCTTGTCAATCTTGACGTGACCGAACGGATCCCTCGGGACCTCTTCACCAGACCGCTCGAGTTCGGCCAAGATCGTCTCCACTCCTGCACCTTCGGAAACAAAGAGGTTGACCGAGCCGATCCGATCCATCGTCTCGCTGAGACGGCGGGCCTCGACCTCAAGATCGAAGACCGCCTCCGGTACGTAGACCCCGTGTATCCCCCACGCTTCTCGGCTGAGGCCGATATCCGGCAGCCAGCCTCGAGTGTCAAGCCATTCCCGGTAGGCCTGCCCCGCTGCGGCAGTCAGCCACCCGCAATGCCGCCCCATGACCTCATGCACGAGAAGCATCCGCGACCCGGAGTTGTGCTCGCCGATGACGTTCTGTGCGAAACGCGATGCCTGCTCGGCCGCCGTCCAGGCGCCAAGCGACTGGCGTACCGGAATGATGTCGTTGTCGATGGTCTTGGGCAGTCCGACCACGGTCAGTGATTGGCCGCTGCTGGCCAGAAATGCGGCAAGATCAGCGGCCGTTGTGTTGGTGTCATCGCCGCCGATGGTGTGCAGGATGTCGACGCCGTCTGTCGTCAGCCGATCAGCCGCGGCCTGCAGTGGATTCACTCCCTCAGCAACCAAGCCACGCTCCACCAAGTCGGCGGCATTGGTGAGTTTGACCCGGGAATTTCCGATGGGAGATCCGCCGAAGCCGTGGAGGAGTTCGGCGTTCTCCCGAACGGCGGGCGTCACCGTGACCGAGTCGCCTTTCAGGAGTCCCTCATAGCCGTATCGGTAAGCGATGATCTCTACCTCGGGCGCAACTTGGGTGTAGCGCTCGATCAGCCCGCCGATCGCCGAGGACAGGCACGGTGCGACGCCGCCCGCGGTAAGCATTGCCACCTTGTTGACCATGTGCGTAAACGTAGCCGACCAATCGGCGGCAGGAATTTGTGTCTAACCAGCCGGTCAGTCCTTGGACGGCTCCAGGTAAACCGCACCTGGTCCACGAGCGCTCACGTAGTCGTCCGGATTCTGGAGTGTGCACTTCTGCAGACTGAGGCAGCCGCAACCGATGCAGCTGTCCAACCGATCCCGAAGGCGTTCCAACCTTTCGATCTGCTCATTGAGCCGACCATGCCATTGGTGCGAGAGGCGAGTCCAGTCCGCCTTGGTCGGCGTACGACTTCCCGGCAGGGTCCGCAGGGCTTCGGTGATCTCCTCCAGCGACAACCCGACGCGTTGCGCGGAGCGGATGAACGCCAGGCGGCGCAGCATCGCCCGCTCGTAGCGGCGCTGGTTCCCCGATGTGCGGCTCGAGTTGATCAGCCCGAGGTTCTCGTAATACCGCAGGGCGGAAGGCGCGAATCCGGAACGCCCCGACAGCTCGCCAATGGTCAGCAGATCCGTACGGTGTAACACATCGCCGAGTCTAGCAATAGCTAAACTTCACGTTAACTTTACTTTCTCACACCACCTCGCGGGGGAGCGTTGCCACGGCATTAGGCTCGAGTTTTATGGCCCGATACTTCGATGTCCACCCGGACAACCCTCAGCCGCGAACGATTGGCCGAGTGGTCGACTTGCTGCGAACTGACGGGCTGATCGCCTATCCAACGGATTCCTGCTTTGCGTTGGGCTGCCAGCTTGACAACCGATCTGGCCTGGAACGGATTCGAGAGATCCGGCAGCTGGATAATCGGCATCACTTCACCCTGGTCTGCGCTGACTTCACTCAACTTGGCCGGTTCGTCCAGCTCGACAATGTGATTTTTCGCGCCGTCAAGGCCTCGACGCCGGGGCAGTACACCTTCATCGTGCCGGCAACCCGGGAGGTCCCCAGACGCATGCTGCAGCCCCGGCGGCGTACGGTCGGGATTCGCATTCCTGATCATGTTGTCGCTCAGGCGATTCTGGCCGGGCTCGGCGAACCCCTGGTGTCCAGCACCTTGATCATGCCGGGGGAGAATCGACCGCTGACGCAGGGTTGGGAGATCATGGAGCGACTTGATCATGTTCTGGATGCCGTCGTGGACTCCGGTGAATGCGGCGAGATCCCGACTACAGTGGTGGATCTCTCCAACGGTCAAGCAGTGATCGTACGGCGCGGAGCCGGAGATCCCGCGCGCTTCGAGTAGGGGAGGCCGAATTGGGGAGGGCAGCTCCGGGGCTGGACGAGCATGCCGACGACACGTTCGTAGCCTTACTCATGCGGAGCAGAATGGCCGTTGGGCTGCTGTCCGCATTGCCGATCCCGCTCTTCCTCGTGCGATCGATTCTGGCGCGTGATAACGCCCGGGAGAACCGAAAAGACAGCTGGCAGCGACTGCGTGGCGGCCATGAGGCAGCACGCTATGAAGCGGTCAGGAGCGTAACTGAGCGTTACGCCGGAGATGGATTCGTCCTCGACATCGGCTGCTCGCAGGGGATCCTTCAGGAAGGACTGAGATACGGCCGATATCTCGGCGTCGACAACTGTGAGCAGTCCATTACGCTGGCCCGACCCAAGTGCGACCAGCGGACGCAGTTCGTCTGCGCCGATGGGTCCACCTTCGTTGCCAACCAGTCCCCGGACGCTGTGGTGATGAACGAGGTCGTCTACTACCTGCCTGACCCCATCGCCGCGGTAGAACATCACGCGCGGCACCTGGCGCCTGGGGGAGTCGTGATCATCTCGATCTACGCCAGGACGTGGTTCTCGCGGCGACTGCTGCGTGCCATCGCGGCACGACTCGAGCTACTCGAATCCAACCTGGTCAGATCCGGCCACCTGGAATGGACCGTGGCGGTGTATCGGCCGGTGCGAAATTAGCCTTACTGCAAATATCCCTCGACCTGCTGCCGAGGTCTCGTTTGTGACTCATCTGGGTCTTGTGCGAACTCCCGATGGGCGCGGCGCTGGCGTAGCAGATCCCAGCATTGATCAAGGGACTCCTCAAGATCACGAAGCCTCTCGTCGGCATCGCTGATTTCCCCCGGGTTCTCCTGCCTCTGGCGGCGCAGCTCATGCTCAGCATCGACCATCTCGCGAATCCGCGCCAGAATGTCGGAGTCGTCCATGCGACCCAGCCTAGGGGAGGGACGCTGAACTATTCTTCTTGCGGTTGAGGTAATAATCGCGCGTGTCAGACGGCAGATGTTCGATCGCATAGCGAAGTGCTGTACGAGGCATCGTGGCGGCATTGCGGTCGAGGAAATATCGCAGCCGCTGCTCATCTCGTTTGCCGGCTTCCCGGATCCAGCCACCCACTGCCTTCTGGACCAAATCGTGGGGGTCGTTGACGAGTGTCTGAGCGATGCGGAAGGTGTCATCCACATCGTCGCGGCGAATGAAGAACCAGGTGCTGACGATCGAGCTCCGCCGCTCATACCAGTGCGGTGAGGCCGCAAGTCGGTAGAGCGGCTCTCGCGGCTTGTCCCACAGGTAGCCACCGACGACATGCGGGGCCGCGCGGTCGACGAGGTCCCAGCTGTCAATCCGGTCGTGCCGTCGCAGGTACAACTCGTACAGCTCCCGCCGCCTGCCTTCAGGTGTCGCCTTCCGACGCGCCTGAAAATCCATGATGCTCACTGCGACCACTCTGGGCGGGTGGTCCGGCCTGTCCAGCAATACTTCGATCTCTTCGGCGGAGGCCCCGACGAAGTCCTTAGCCAGGTCGAAGAGCTGTCCCATGGGAATCTGAGTCACGCGTGCCGACCCCGAAGCATCAGCTGCACGCTGCAGGCTCTGCAACCGGACGTCGAATTCAGCGAGGGTGGGAATTGGTGTCGAGGGCGCCGCCATACGTCCCCACGATACGTAGTCCCCAGCTCCGCGTACGGACCAGACTGGAGACATGAACACCGACAAGGTTGTCGACCGAATGGTTCGCATCCGGACCGCGGGCGTCTCACTCGACGGTGATCTTGCCGTTCCTGTTGCGGACCCGCGTGGCGTCGTGCTTTTCGCCCACGGAAGTGGCAGCAGTCGTCATAGTCCACGGAATCGACGGGTGGCGAGCATCCTTCAGGAGCGCGGCTGGGCAACCTTACTCATGGACCTGCTGACGCCCCAGGAGGAGCAGGTCGACCTGCGTACGCGCGAACTGCGCTTTGACATCACCAGGCTCGCGGAGAGGTTGACCGGGGCGGCGGACTGGCTTGGGCAGCAGAGCGATACGGCTCAACTGCCCTTGGCGCTCTTCGGTGCGAGCACCGGCGCCGCGGCGGCGTTGATCACCGCTGCGGAGCGACCGGAGCGGGTTCGGCTGGTCATCTCACGGGGCGGTCGGCCGGACCTGGCTGGCAGTGCGCTGGCTCGCGTGCAGGCTCCGACCCTCCTCATCGTCGGTGAGCGGGACCCGCAGGTTCGCCAGCTCAACGAGGAGGCTGCTGCTGCCATGCCGGCGCCGGTGAGCATTGAAGTGGTGCCAGCGGCGACTCATCTCTTCGAGGAGCCGGGCGCCCTCGAGGCCGTCATCGAGCTGGCGGTTGATGCCTTGGAACGCAATCTTGGCTAGGCGTCGAGGGGTACTTCGTACCGGCCGGGAGCTACCAATACAGGGGCCTGAACTGCGTCAGCCATCTCACTCCGCCTCTCGCCCGGTCATCCAGATGTCGGTCACCTCGAGGTCAAGTCAGCTCCGGAGGGTGGTGGGTAGGGATCGAAGGAGCGTAGATCAGCCAGCTGCAGTGCGCGTGCGACGTCGCTGGCGGACAGCACTCCGACCACTCGGCCGGTGTCGTCGACGACCACAGCGCGGCCATCGGCGCAGCCGTGCATCCGCTCCAAAAGCTCGACGAGGGGCTGCTCAGGACGCGCCGTGGGAACCTCGTTCGGCGGGCAGGCGATCTCATGCAAGCGGGTGGTGGCACGCAGGTCCGGCGGCACGGCGCGTACCCGGTTGAGGGTGACCAACCCGGTAAGCCGTCCGTACGGATCAATGAGCGGATAGGTGGAGTACTGATGAGTGAGGGCTACCTGAGCTATGAAATCGGCCACGGTGAGGTTGCCGTCCAGGACGGTGGGCTGCGCCGCCATGACCTGGCCGACTCTGAGACCGGCGAGGCGCCCGCCCAGCCGGGCCTGTTGCTCCTCAGCGGTCGCAGCACTGACCACGAACCAGCCGATCAGCGCGAGCCATACGCCGCTCAGGCCACGCCCGGTTACCACCTGCAGCACGCCGAGGGCGATCATCACGAAGCCGAGAATCCGGCCGGCCCGGGCGGCGTTCACCGCGGCTGCGTGCCGGTCACCCCGGAACTGCCACAACGCCGCCCGCAGTACTCGACCACCGTCCAGCGGTGCGGCAGGGATGAGGTTGAACACCGCAAGCACCGCGTTGGTGGCAGCCAGGTACATCAGCACACCGAACGGCAGCCCAGCGCTGCCTAGCATGGCGAGCCCTCCAGCGGCGAGACCGAAAACGATCGCCAACGCGAGGCTTGTGAGCGGGCCCACGACGGCGATACGAAAGTCCGCCCCTGGGGTTTTCGCCTCGCCTCGGAGCTGTGCAACGCCGCCCAAGAGCCACAACACAATGCTCTCCACCTCAACGCCATTACGGCGGGCGACCAGCGAATGTGCCAACTCATGAGCCAACAGCGACGCCAGGAACAGCAGCGCCGCAATGATCGCCGCAATCACATAGGCGACGATGCTGCGGCCTGGATAAGCAGCGGGTAACTGACCGGTCGCGAGCCCGGCCACCAAGATCGCGACGATCAGAAAGACACTGGCGTTGATCCCGACCTTGATGCCAGCGATACGGCCTAGCGAGATGGATGCTCGCATTGCTTCACCACTTTCGAACCCGTTCTCCTAGACTCCTCCCGGTATACCCGCCAGGCAAACCCCGCGATGAACCAGATCAAGCCGTGAGCCGGGAGGCGATGATCTGGGCGGGGAACAGCAGGAGCAGCGCCCAGAGGCCGGCTGAGGGCGAGAAGAGCGAACCCAAGCAGTGCGCCTGCGTTGTCTGCGGCAACGTTCGCCAGGCTGGCGCCCTCAGCCGGTTCGATGTCGGTGAGCGGGAAATGAGCAGGGTAATGGCGATGGCAACCACGCCGTCGCTGAAGGCAATGATCCGGTCGACGCTTGCGTCTCGTTCGCTTGCCATTTCGTCACTCGACCCTTCCGCTAGATCAACAGCCTCAGCTTGGCGACCAAGTCGATTCTGTCGGCCCGAGCACACTCAACGGGTACCGGCCATGATCAAGCCGACTCCGGCGGCGATCAGACCGACGGTGAGTGAGGCGGCACCAATCCACAACAAGATGAAGAGTCGGTTTGGCTTCTGGGGGGCGCGGCCGGTGACGGAGAGGAAGAATCCGGCCGGCATCAAGATCGCGGCGTACAGCACGCCATCGCTGAGTTGTTGGGCGATGGTCGGCACCCCGTCCGTGCTGGTCAAGATCTTGATCACCAAGCCCAAGATCACCAGCACGCCGGCATGCGCATGCCCGGCTCGAAAGAACGCCTTCTGCAGGTCGTTGGTCGGCGGATTGCCGGCATGAACACGAAGCAGGAAGGTGCCGCCGTAGGCGATGGCGACAACGGCGAGGAGTATCGCGCCGGCGCTGATTGTGTCACTAGGACTAAGGACCATGTCAGTGTTCCGTTCGGGTCGTTGGTTCACTGGGTGCGCCACCGAAGAGCTGCTGAACGGCGCGCAGTGCGATCGACCGAAGATCACCACCCGCCAGTTGGAGCAGGCCTGCGGCCTCCAGTCCTCCGCTCAGTTGCAAGGTGGCCAGACCGTGTACCAGGGACCATGCCGCTATGGACGCCACGGCGACACTCTCGACTGAGCCACCGCTACGGGTGCGAGCGCCGGCGCTGAGCTGAGCGGCAGTGCGCGCGTGCGCGCGTTGCAGATCGACGTTCGAACCGTCAACCAAGTCGCGTCTATGCATGACAGCGAAATGCCCAGGGTAATTGACCGCGAACAATACGTACGCCACGCCTACGGCAGCGAAGTCGCCGTCTGCCGCAGCATCCTCGAGGGCGTCAGCCAGAAGCTCATAACCCTGAGTGGCCAAAGCCGTGAAGAGGCCCTCCCGGTCGCCGAAGTGGTGACGCGGTGCAGTATGACTGACGCCCAATTCCACGGCCAATGAGCGAAGGCTCAATTTGTCGACGCCGTCCCGTGCGATGACTTCTGCTGAAGCTGCGAGCACAGCGGCCCGGAGATCGCCATGGTGATATTGGTCGAGCATGGGACATAACTTACCAGTGTAAAGTTGCCACTGGCAAGATGTGGAGGGCAGACGGCTCATTGTGTCTGACCGGCGTGCTTGGGGTCTAGGGATCAGCACCGCTGCAAAGATGGCGACGTGGAGTACGAGGTTGTCGCTGAGGCGTACCGGGACTTGGAGCAGGCTTCTGGTCGTTTGATCTTGATTGACCGGCTGGCGGTACTGCTGGCTCAGACCCCGCAAGAGTTACTGCCGACGGTCTGTTACTTGTGTCAGGGTCTGGTGGCGCCGGAATTTGCCGCGGTGGACCTCGGGCTGGCTGAGAAGCTGGCACTGCGTGCGGTCGCGACGGCGACCGGCGTCGAGCCGGGGGAGGTTGTCGCTGCGGTGCGGGAGGCCGGCGACCTCGGCCAAGCCGCCGAGCAGTTGTTGGGGACGACGGGCGGAGATCGGGAGCCAAGCCTGCAAGTAGTCACAGTCATTGACACGCTGCATGAGATCGCCCGCGCCGAGGGTTCCGGCTCCCAAGGGCGCAAGCTTGCCCTGCTGGCGGACCTGCTGGCGCTGGCCACTCCATTAGAAGCTCGCTACCTGCTGCGTTTGGTGACCGGCAACCTGCGGTTGGGGATCGGTACACCGACGATTCTGGACGCGCTGGCGCAGGTGTACACCGGCAGCCGTAAGGACCGGCCGGTCTTGGAGCGGGCTTACAACATCTGCTGCGACCTCGGTCTGGTCGCGGCCACGCTGGCCTCCGGTGGGCTGCCCGCAGTGCAGGAGCTGCGGGTGCGAGCGGGCAATCCGGTGCGGGTGATGTTGGCCCAGCGGTTGTCCGACGCCAGCGAGATTCTCGGCAGACTCGGTGGGCAGTGCATGGCGGAGTACAAATACGACGGCATGCGGCTGCAGGCGCACCGTACCGCTGATGGGCACATCGAGCTATTCACCCGGCGGCAGGAGCGGGTGAGCAGCCAGTTCCCCGATGTGGTCGAGCTCCTGCAGGCCGGATTGGGTCCGCGCGAGGCAATCTTGGAGGGCGAGGTAGTCGCGTACGACGCAGCCGCCGGCGAGCTGCGCCCCTTCCAGGAGGTCATGTTTCGTCGCCGCAAGCACGGAATCGCCGAAGCTGCACGGGATGTACCGGTCGGGTTGTTCTGCTTCGAGTTGCTGTACGCCGACGGCGAGGATTTCACCGGCTTGTCCTATCTCGACCGTCGGGCGCGACTCGCCGAGGCGATCACCTTGTCGGACCGGCTGCGGTTGACCACCGCGCTAGAGGTGGCGACCGCTCCGGCGCTGGACGCCGCGTTCGAGCAGGCTGTTGCGGACGGCTCGGAGGGACTGGTGTGTAAGGCGACCGGGCCCACTGCGATCTACCAGGCAGGCGCCCGCGGTTGGTTGTGGATCAAACTCAAGCGGGATTACCGCACGGAGCTCGCTGACACCGTCGACCTCGTCGTTGTCGGCGCTTACGCCGGACGAGGCCGACGGCGGGGGACCTACGGTGCCGTGCTATTGGCTGCTTACAACCCGGACGCGGAGCTGTATCAGACAGTCGGCCGGTGCGGCACCGGGTTCTCCGACGCCGAACTGGCCATGTTGCCGGCACGACTGGCACCGCTGATCCGGGCTGAGCGGCCCGCGCGGATCGACTCGCACGTGCCGGCAGATGTGTGGTTCGAGCCGAGCCTGGTGGTCGAAGTGCTCAGCGCCGAGCTCACGTTGTCGCCCAACCACACCGCCGGCTGGGGACAGCTGAAGGATGAGGCCGGACTGTCGATGCGGTTTCCGCGGTTTACCGGTCGTTGGCGTGACGACAAGGAGGCGCAGGACGCCACGACGACTGAGCAACTCGTCCAGCTTTACCGCACTGCACGCCGGGCGCCCGCCGATTGAGAAGTTACGGCGATGGCACGTGGTAGGCGGGGGCTGAGGGGTCACAACCTGGACTCCTGTAGCGCGCGCCAAGCCAGTAACCCAGCTCCTCGGCGTCCGGCGTCACCGGCGAATTTCCCATTCGAGATCGTCGGGGCCGGTCTCCACGCGAGGCCTGCCCCTACCTCTCGAGTAAGTGGCTGGAGCAGCGCCTCGCCGGAGGCCGCCATGCCACCACCAAGCAGGATTACCTGCGGGTCCATGAGTAGGACGTAGTGCACTAGGGCCCGGGCCAGGGCGGTGACGGCCTCGGAGAAGATTCGGTCGGCTACCGGGTCGCCGGCTGCAGCCCGGCTGATGACGTCTTTGGCGGAAACCTCGGTGAGGCCACTGGCGGCGGAGTATCGGCGCGACAAGGCGGCCGCGCTGGCATAGGTCTCAGTGCATCCGCGTTGCCCGCAGGCGCACCATTCTCCATCTGGAAACACCGGGAGATGGCCGAGTTCGCCGGCCCGGCCGGTGGCACCGGCGTACGGCTGACCTCTGGTGATCACGGCTGCCGCCACACCGGTGCCTAATGCGACAAAGAGGACCTCCTGCAGGCCCCGGCCGGCACCTAACTCGAGCTCGGCCAACCCCGCGGCCCGGACATCGTGATCCAGAACCACTGGCAAGCCAATTGCCTCCGCCACGATCTGGCGTAGAGGCAGATCATGCCAGCCGAGATTGGCGGCGTAGACGGCGATCCCTTGCTGCGCGTCCACGACCCCAGGAACCACGAGGCCGACCGCCCGCAGCCTCGCGTCCTCCGGTACCTGCGCTCGCAACTCGACAACCGCGCGAATGGTCGTTGCGATGACGGCGTCCGGGCCGAGGTGTCTAGGCGTCGGCCGCTCGCTGTGTCCGTATTCGAGTCCGTCGATGCCGATGAGGGCGGCCTTGACAGTGGTGCCGCCGACATCGACTCCGACGACAAGATCACGCTGAGCAGACATGCTGATGGTTCCTCCAGCGCATTGCGATCCGGTCAGGAAAGCAGGACTGACCTTGTTAGGTGCCGGGGCTCGTCAGGGTTGAGGCCCTTGGCCTCTGCGAGCGCCACGGCCAGCCGCTGCGCCCTGATCAGATCCGCCATTGGGTCAAGACCGCTGCTTTCAACATGCGCACCGGTCACTTCGAGGTCCTCAAGCAGCCCTGGGGAAGGCGGCCCGAACACCCAGACCGTCGAAGCTGCGCCGACCACGCTGATGGGACCATGGCGAAATTCCATGGCCGGGTAGGACTCTGTCCATGACTGGGAGGCTTCGCGCAGTTTCAGCGCGGCCTCGTTCGCGATGCCAACGGACATACCGCTACCCAGGAAGGTGAACTGAGCAGAGTCGAGTGCGCGCGGTGGCAATGGATCGGTCAGCGCGGATAGCCCCTGCCTGATGACAGCAGCAAGATCTTCACCCAGCCAGGCCCGCCACAAAGCGAGCGCAGTGGTGGCAAACCGTGTCTGAACAACTGATCTCTCGTCGGCGAAATCCAAAACGACGTGATCATCAGCCAGCTCGACCACCGGAGTGTTCGGGTCGGCGGTGATCGTAACCGTCCTCGGTCCCGTCCCGCTCCGCAGCGTCTCGAGCAACCGCAGCACCTCGGTCGTGGTGCCGCTGCGAGTCAGGGCAACGAGACTGTCATAGGAACGGCCGGCGCGGAACTCCGACGCAGGAAAGGCATCGGTCTCGCCATGCTCTGAGCGTTCGCGGAGGTACGCGAAGCTTTGGGCCATGAAAAACGAGGTGCCGCATCCGATAATCGCCACCCGTTGGCCACGTTCGGGCAGGACATGACGGACGCGATCGGTAAGGCCAAGCTCCGCTGCCCGCTGCCACGCCGACGGCTGGTCAGCAATCTCCATTGACACGTGTGTTGAGGGTCGAGCAGGCTCGCCCCCCGGCTCTGCTCCTGACACAACCATGAACGTATTGTCCAGGCATCAGCGTATTGTCCAGGGCCATGGGCCACAGTCCGCACCGGAGCTGAGCCTCGTGAGCAGCGCCGCAACCGTCATCCACTCGGTCCGGTTGATCAGTTCAGGGCTCGACCGCCCCGCCGCCTTCGTGGCCTTCAGGGACGGTCGCGTCCTCACCACAGGGACCGGCAGTGGTTGGCGTGAGCTCGCTGGGGACGGCGCGGATGTTGTTGACGGCGGGGGTCACGTCCTTACGCCGGGTTTGCTGGACATCCACAACCACGGCGGCGCCGGTGCATCGTACGCCGAAGGCGGAGAGGCCATCCGCACGGCTAGGCGACTCCACCGTCACCACGGCATTACTCGTCAGCTGCTCTCACTGGTCACTGCTTCGCCTGAGGATCTGATCTCCCACATTCACCTCGCGGCCGCCGAGATTCGGCGAGACCCCACGATCCTTGGGATCCACCTCGAGGGTCCGTTCCTGGCTCGCCAGTATCGCGGTGCGCACGATCCGGTCTTTTTCCGCGACCCCGATCCGGACCTGGTTGAAAACCTCCTGAGCGCGGCCGACGGCACTCTGCGCCAAGTCACGATGGCGCCGGAGCGCAATCACTTCACCGAGTCGGCCCAGATCCTGCGGGACGCGGGCGTCGTTGTCGCGGTCGGTCACACGGCAGCGACGTTCGAGCAGGTCCGGGCGGCAATCGATGCAGGCGCCACTCTATTGACCCACACCTTCAATGCCATGCCCGGTGTGCATCATCGTGCGCCTGGGCCAGTGCTCGCGTTCGTCGAGGACGCCGGTGGTTGGCTGGAAGTCATCAATGACGGTGTCCACGTACGACCGGAGGTGATTCGGATGCTCTGCCGATTAGCTCCCGGACGGGTGGCTCTGGTCAGCGACGCTCTGGCAGCCGCAGGCGTCGGTGACGGGCGATACCACCTCGGCAACTTGGATGTTGATGTGACCGGGGGCATTGCCCAGCTCACCGAAGGCAAGTCCCTTGCCGGCTCAACTCTCACGTTGGATCTTGCAATCGGCCGCGCTGTGCGGGAGGTGGGGCTGACCCCGCTCGCCGCAGTCGAAGCCGCTACGGCCATCCCGGCTCAGATCCTGGGAGTGGAGGATAGGTTCGGTCGCCTGGAGCCGGGATGCGTGGCCGACGCTGTCCTTTTCGATAGCGACTGGCAGGTACGGGATGTCTGGATCGACGGTCGGCCGGTGGGGGAGTGGGAGTACTAGGGCGATGGAAGTGGTCATCAGCGCGACGCCGGACGAGGCAGGCAGGTTGGCCGCCGATGCCATCTCCGAACTTGTGCAGCGCAACCCGAAGGTCGTCCTAGGCGTTGCGACTGGATCGAGCCCCTTGATCATCTACGACGAAGTGGGCCGCCGAGTGGTGCGGGGCTCCTTGTCTCTGGCCGAGGGGCGAGCCTTCATGCTTGACGAGTACGTCGGGCTGCCGGCAGACCATCCGCAGCGGTACCGCAACGTCATCCGAGATGAGTTCGTGGACAAGGTTGATATCGATCCGGCCAAGGTGTTGGGGCCGGACGGCCTGGCCGCGGACCTCGCGAGCGCTTGCGAGGCGTACGAGCGAGCCATAGCGGACGCGGGCGGTGTCGATTTACAGATTCTTGGGATTGGTACCGACGGCCATATTGCCTTCAACGAACCGGGCTCCTCGCTCGCCTCTCGAACCCGGATCAAGACGTTGACCAGCCAGACCCGCAGCGACAATGCTCGATTCTTTGGCGGGAACGTCGAAGCCGTCCCGCAGCACTGCCTGACCCAAGGCATCGGCACCATCCTCGAGGCACGCCACGTCGTACTCGTCGCATCGGGCAGACGAAAGGCCGAGGCCATACACCAACTCGTCGAAGGACCCGTGTCGGCGATGTGGCCGGCTACTGCGCTGCAGCTACATCCACACGTCACCGTGTTGCTGGACATCGCAGCGGCTTCGCGCCTTCAGCTCGCCTCATACTTCATCGAGACCTACCAAGGCAAACCAAGCTGGCAGGGCTTCTAGCGTGCTGACCACCCTGCTGCCCGGGTTCGCGGGGACGGTATTGCCGGTCTGGCTGCGAGACCGGCTCCGGGCAGGTCTGGGAGGTGTCTGTCTTTTCGCACAGAACATCTCCTCGCCTGGACAGTTGCGGGCCTTGACCGACGCAATCATGGTCGAGAACCCGTACGCGATCATCGCCGTGGACGAGGAAGGCGGTGATGTCACGCGGCTCTTTGCGACTACCGGTGCGCCGTTCCCTGGCAACGCCGTGCTGGGCCGGATCGACGACCTCGACACCACGCGCGACACCGCAGCCGCAATCGGCTGGTCGCTGCGCCGGGTTGGCTGCACTGTGAACTTCGCTCCCTGCGTCGACGTCAACTCCCGGTCGGACAACCCGGTTATCGGCGTCCGCAGTTTTTCCAGCGACGCCGAACGTGTAGCGCGGCACGGACGGGCCTGGGTCACTGGCCTGCAGTCGAGCGGTGTGGCTGCTAGCGCCAAGCATTTCCCGGGCCATGGCGACACAGCGCAGGACTCGCACGTCTCACTCCCCGTTGTCAACCGTTCTCTCGACGAGCTGCGCCGGCGTGAGCTGGTGCCGTTCACCGCGGCAATCGAAGCGGGGTGCCGGGTGATCATGACGTCTCACGTCATGTTGCCCCAGTTGGACCCGGATCATCCCGCGACAATGAGTCGAATTGCCTTGAACGATCTGTTGCGCGGCGAGCTGGGCTTCTCCGGGGTCGTCGTCAGCGACGCTCTGGACATGGCCGGTGCCTCGGGCTCGCTGGGCATGGCGGGGGCGGCCGTTGCGGCATTACAGGCTGGCTGCGATCTGCTCTGTCTCGGCACCGAGAACAGTGATGATCAGTTAGCCGACATCGAGCGGGCGGTGAGCAGCGCTGTTACCGAGGGCGCCCTTGCGTCCAACAGGGTCCGGGAAGCAACGAGCCGGGTGCGAGGGCTCGCCACCGATCTCGAGGCTGCTCGAGAGGCGGCCGGGCAGCCTCCGGATTCCGTGCCGCGCTGGCCCAAGAGCGAGGCCGAGCTGGTGCGCGCCTTCGATATCAAACCTTGGGCGGCTGACTGGCGGGCGAGGGCATTGGGCCGCTACACCGTCGTACGCCTTGAGGCGAATCCCAACATCGCTGTCGGTGCTACACCCTGGGGGCCGCCAGAGTCCGCGTACCTAATGTCCCCTCAGCAATCGACCCTGCCAGCTTTTCAACCCGGCCAGCCCATAGTCGTCGTTGGGCGCGACATCCACCAGCATCCCTTTGCCAGAGAGGTGGTTGACCGGCTGCGCGCCCAACATGCTGATGTGCTGGTGGTCGACATGGGTTGGCCATCGGAGGACCGCCGCTACGCGGACGTGGCAACGTTCGGCGCATCTCTTCTGATGGGCCGTGCGCTGCTGAGTTGGCTGGCCGCCTGGCGATGAAACGCACGTGCACGTTCATTCCTGTCACGATGCATGCGTTGCAACAGATGGATCGTGACAGGAACGCGTGCAGAGCTCGAGCGGTTGCCTCGATCGCAGGTGTCGAAGTCGTTCAGTCCGTTGATCTTGTACGGCTGACGCGCGCGACCTCCGTTTGGACCGTACGGAAAAGCGCCTCGTCAACGTCTTGGCCTGCATGCCGCAAAACCAGTACTGCCGCACCCACCAGGCCGTCCGAAACAGGAATCACGGCATCCCCGCCTGCCGGCGGGACCAGCTCTGCCTGGAGGCTGGGTGGCGCGGCCAACATGCCGCGGACGATGACGCTGCCACCCACCACAACGGGGCCCGACAGATCCGGCGCGCGTACGGCAGAAAGGAGGTCTGCGAGCGCCGCTGCTGCGCCGATCAGAATTGGGCGAGCCACTGGATCCTCATAGGCAGCGAAGGCGAGTGGCGCGAAGTCGGCCAACGAGATGGGCGGCCGGGCGTACAAGGCGGAAACCAGCTGCCGCAGCGCCTCTTCGCGCTCGCTGTGATTCCCCATGTCGCCCTTTATCCCTAACGCCTCCAGCGTGAGGTCGGTCAGCGCCGTGTCTGGCCCCTGCCCGTCGAGTGAAGTGACCACTGCCCGGGCCACGGCATGTCCGATCCAGAAGCCGCCGCCCGCGTCACCGAGAAGCCAACCTTTGCCCCCCGCTACCCGGTCCAGCCGACCTCCGCGGATTCTGGCCGCCACGGTCCCTGTTCCGGCGATGAGGGCGTATCCGTCTAGCGCGGCAGTGCCCGAATGGAACATGCCGAGTAGGTCGTGCTCCAGAACCACCTCCCCGATACCCAGCGCGGCCAGCTGGCCCGAGACCTGCTGTCGAAAGGCAGCGGTCTTCTCCCCGGCCATGGCAAGCAGGGCTAACGCCGGCCGTTCGGAGCCAGTCAAGCTTGCTGTGGCCTGCTCAGCGGCGAGTCCGATGGCGTTCGCGGCCTCCCGGATGCCTGCCGCCGTTGGATTTCCGCCGCCAGCGCGGCCGTAGCCGTATGCGCGCCCGGAAGGGTCGAGCGCGACAGCGCGGGTGCCGGTGCCACCCGCATCGACAGCCAGAAAGATCTGTTTCAGTTCGGTCTCATCAGTTGCGTGGAAGAGAGGTAGACACTAGCGTAAGAGCGAATTTCACAGTCTTTGAATCAAGGTGATAGTGATTCTCACACCGGCGCGTGCCGCTCGCACCCGGGAGCAGAGCCCTGCAGTGCAAGATCGCATCCGATCTCTGCTGCCGGAGATGCCGTCGGCCGTGGCACGGGTCGCGGAATACTTACTCGAGCATCCGCAGGCGCCGCTGACCCTGTCCATTGGTGAGCTTGCCGAGCAGGCCGGAGCCTCGGCTGCGACCGTGACCCGTTTCTGCCGGACTATCGGCTACCCCGGATATGTCGAACTTCGAGTCGGCATTGCCACCGATGTCGGCCGTAGCTCACGCGACTCATGGACGGCGGAGATCGGAGGCGAGTTCGGTCCGGACGACTCCCCGGAGGACCTGCTGCGCATGCTGATCAGCAGCCACACGAAAGCGCTGCGAGAGGCGACGTCGGCCATCGATCTGGCCGTCATAACGGAGGTGTCGCGGCGGATCGCGCTGAGCTCACACGTCGACATTTACGGCGTTGTCGGCAGCGCGATGCTCGCCGAGGAGCTGCAGGGCCGGCTTTATCGGATAGGGGTTCCGGCCTACGCCTGGTCGGAGGTTCACAGCGGCCTGACCAGTGCGGCGATCCAAGGCTCGGACACTGTCGCTATCGGTATTTCAACCACCGGACGAACCGAAGAGACGATCGAGATGCTGGCCGAGGCGCGGCGTGCGGGCGCGTTCACGGTGGCGATCACCAACGACCCCACATCCTCGCTAGCCGAGCTCGCTGATCGGAGCATGGTGACCTCGATCTATGAGCAATTCCGCCAGCCCGACGACCTGTCGGCCAAGCATGGCCAGCTTCTCGTGCTCGATCTGCTTTACCTGCTCGTTGCCCAGGAGAATTTCGATCGGTCGAGCGCCAAGCTAGCCGCGTCGGCACTTGCCGTATCCTCCCACCGGCGCCCCCGTCGCACACCATCAAGGGCGGCGGTCGCCGTGCCCGGCTCATCGCGCGACGGAAACAGCGCGGCTACCGGAGAGGAGGCCGACCGGTGACGGAGAGCATCATTGCGCCCGTCGTGAGCGACTTCGCGAACGAGGTGAGCAGCAGACTCGAGCGCCTAGCCGCTCTGGCTGCCGATGGAGGCCTGGACGAGGCGATCGGTCTGATGACCCGAGCCATCGAGTCCGGTGCAGTCCTTCAGGCGTTTGGGACGGGACATTCGGAGGCATTCGCGATGGAGATCGCGGGTCGGGCCGGTGGCCTGATCCCGACCAACAAGATCGCTCTCCGCGACGTCGTGCTGCGCGGCAGCTTGCCGGTCGACGCCCTTGCTGGATCGAGCCTGGAACGCAATCCCGACATCGTTGCTGCGTTGTGGGAGATCTCGCCGATCCATCCCGGGGACGTCTTCCTCATCGCCTCCAACTCCGGCGTCAACGGCTCGGTGGTGGGCATGGCACTGCTGGCCAAAGAGAGGGGTCACGACGTCATCGCGGTGACATCACTCCAGCACACCGCGCAGGTGCAGCCAAAGCATCCCAGCGGTCGGCGGTTGTCAGAGATCGCCGACGTCGTGATCGACAACCTGGCGCCGTATGGCGATGCGACCCTCGCCCTGCCAGGAGGTGTTGCCGTGGGCGCCGTCTCGTCCATGACGAGCGCGTTCATCGCCCAGTTGCTGACCATCGGTGTCACCGAGAGGATGAACGGTGACGGCCGAACGCCTCCGCTCTACCTGTCGGCGAACATCCCTGGCGGGGACGAGCACAACCATGCACTTGAGAAGAAGTACGCGGGGCGGATCCGGCGCGCCACCTAAGGCTAACCTTCGGGCCACCACCTCGTACACGGAACCAACCAGGGAACAATCGAAAGGGACATCAGATGGACATCAACATCAGGCCGCTCGCGCGACGCGACTTCCTCCGCGGCTCACTCGCTGCGGCGGCCTTAGCCGCGACCGGGTCGCTCGCTGCCTGTGCCACCTCAGGTACGGGCACCAGCACCCAGACGAGCTCGGCCCCGGCGGAACAGGTGAGCGACACCAATCCCTTCGGAGTGGAGTCGGGCTCGAGTGTTGACGCCGTCATCTTCAACGGCGGTTATGGCATCGACTATGCGGAGTTCGCCGGCCAGCAGGTCCAGGCGAAGCAGCAGGGTGTGACGGTGAAGGTGACACCCACCACCAAGGTCGCCCAGACCCTGCAGCCCCGTTTCGTTGCCGGCGACCCGCCGGACGTCGTCGACAACAGCGGCGCCGACCAGATCGGGATCAATTCGATCCGCGACCAGCTGGTTGAGCTGAACGAAATCATCGAGGCCAAGAACTACGAGGGCAAGGTCATCAAGGACACGCTGTACGAAGGCGTCACCAAGCCAGGAACGTTCGACGGCAAGTTCATTGTGCTGAACTACGCCCTCACCGTGTACGCGCTCTGGTACTCGGCCTCACTCTTCGAGCAGAACGGCTGGAAGGTTCCGAAGACGTACGAGGAGATGCTGGCCCTCGGCGCCGAGGCCAAGGGCAAGGGTAAGTATCTGCTCGGCTGGGGCAAGGAGGCGGCGACCTACTACCTGACGATGGCCATCGCTTCGGCGATCAAAGAGGGTGGTGACGAAGTGCGGCTGGCGCTGGAGAATCTCAAGCCCGACTGCTGGTCGCTCCCTCCGGTTCAGGACGTGTTCAACGGGCTGAAGAAGATCATCGACGCCGGCTACGTCAAACCGGGAGGCTCGGGTACCCAGTTCACCGCTGCCCAGGCCCAGTGGACCGAGAAGGATGAGTTCATCCTCTACCCGTCGGGCGGCTGGATCGAGAACGAGATGAAGAAACAGACCAAGTCAGATTTCAAGATGACCGCTGCGCCCGAGCCAACGGTGTCGAGTAACGCGAAGATGCCGTGGGAGGCACTGCACTCGACTGCTGGCGAGCCCTACATTGTACCGTCACAGGGCAAGAACGTCGCCGGCGGGAAGGAGTTCCTGCGCGCGATGCTCTCCCAGGAGGCCGCGGTGAACTTCGCTAAGACGAAACTGGCCTCGACCATCGTCAAAGGCACTGTGCCTCCGGACGGGTTCGGCTCGACAGCACTGCAATCCCAGATCCAGCTGCTCGAGGCGGCAGGCTCAAACATCTTCTCGTGGAACTTCATCGACTTCTATGGCATGAATACAGATCAGCTGGTGGTCTGGAACAGCTTCCTCGCGGGCGACTCAGACGTTGCCAAACTCACCAAGGGTCTGCAGGACATCACCGACAAGGTCGCCAAGGATGATTCGATCAAGAAGGTGCAAGTGTCGTGACCACATTAGCCAGCGGGGGGCTCACCAGCGGGGTTAGCGCGCCGCAGGGCGGGTTGCGGCGGATCGGCTCTCCCCGCTGGCGCCGGCGTAACCTGACATTCGACAAGATCAGCTTCTTCCTGGTCTGCTTGGTTATCCCGGTAGCGTTCTATATCGGCTTCGTGGTCTCGCCGTTCGTCCAGGCAGCCTACTTCTCGTTGACCGACTGGACCGGTTTCACGCCCACAATGAACTTCATCGGGCTGTCCAACTACGCGAAGCTGTTCACCGACGACACCTTCCTGCAAGCCATGAGCAACAACATTCTCATGGCGATCGTGGTCCCGATCGTGACGCTGGGCTTGGCGATGTTCTTCGCCACCCTCGTCACGGTCGGCGGCTCGACCCGGGGCAACGTCAAAGGCTTGCGCAACTCGAGCTTCTACCGGGTGATCTCGTTCTTCCCCTACGTCATCCCCGCAATCGTTATCGGGCTGATCTGGTCCCAGATCTACGACCCCAGCGCCGGACTCCTGAACGGCATCCTTACCCGCCTCGGTCTGGAGCAGTTCGCCTCGTTTCCCTGGTTGGGTGACCCGCGCACGGCGCGTTGGGCCGTCATGTTCGTGATCATCTGGGGTCTGGTCGGCTTCTACATGGTGCTGTTCATCGCCGCCATCAAGGGCATCCCCGCCGAGGTCTTCGAGGCAGCCCGGATCGACGGCGCCGGACGTTTCCGTACCGCGGTTTCGATCACCATTCCACTGATCCGCGAGAACGTGCAGACCGCCTTCATCTACATCGGGATCCTCGCGCTGGATGCGTTCGTCTATATGGCGGCTCTGGAACCGGGTGGCGGGCCTGACAATACGACCCTTGTCATGGCCCAACAGCTGTTCACCACCGCGTTCACCAAGGGGCAGTTCGGCTACGCCTGCGCCATGGGTGTCGTGCTCGCGGTTATCACGCTGGCGTACGCCGGCCTGGTGTTCGCCGTGAACCGGTTCTTCGGTGGAAAGAGTGAGGTAGGCGAATGACCCAGATCTCCCAAGGGGCTGCTCCTGTCGCACCGCCGGGGGAACGAGTGCCCTTCGAGGCAGCCGAGTCAGGTGGGGCGCCCGGTACGGCCGGCGACAAGGCAGTGACTGGCTTCTCCCATACCGTTTTGATCATTTGGTCCGTGCTGGTCATCCTCCCGCTGATCTGGGTCCTGATGTCCTCATTCAAGACCAGCTCGGAGATCTTCGCCTCCCCGTTTGCCTTGCCGCAGCGCTGGAGCTTTGACAACTACGTCAATGCCTGGACGACGGCGGGGATCGGAAGCTTCTTCTTCAACTCGGTGATCGTCGTCGTCGGCGCGCTGATTCTCACCATGTTGTTCGGCTCGATGTCTGCCTACGTGCTGGCTCGGTTCAGCTTTCCTGGCAGCCGGGCGCTGTATTACCTGATGCTCGCCGGGCTCACTTTCCCAATCTTCCTGGCGATCGTGCCGTTGTTCTTCGTGCTGCGCGGAATCGGTCTGCTCAATACGTTGCCCGGGCTGATCTTGACTTACGCGGCGTTCGCGTTCCCCTTCACTGTGTTCTTCCTCTATGCATTCTTCCGGTCGCTGTCAAAATCGATCGCGGAGGCGGCGGCGGTGGACGGTGCAGGGGAGTGGCGGATTTTCTTCCAGATCATGTTGCCTATGGCCAAGCCGGGTCTGGCTACCGTCGCGATCTTGAACTTTGTCGGGCTCTGGAACCAGTTCCTGCTGCCGATCGCCTTGAACACCAACCCCGACAACTACGTGCTCACTCAGGCGATGGCGTCTTTCGCGTCCCAGGCTGGCTACTCAGTGGACTTCGGAGCGCTCTTTGCCGCCGTGGTCATTACCGTCCTACCGGTGCTGATCATCTACTTGATCTTCCAGCGGCAGCTCCAGGGATCCGTGTCGGCAGGCGTTAGCAAGTAGGACCTTCCTGGAAGCCGACAAGTTGATCAGGCGTGACGAGATCGGCGAGGAGTTCGAGTAGGTCGAGGGCTGTCTGACGCATGCGACCTCGCGGATCACAGTACGGGTCGTAAGACGCCAGCGTGGCTGAGGCGACGGGCAACTGGTCCGCTACGTGCGATCGCGCGGTGAAGCTCAAAGGTCGTCTTGAGCTCCGCGCGCCATGACGAGGTTGGTGCCACCACCTGCTCGCGCACGTCGTGCCCGCCTGCTCGAAGCCGATCGGCGGCACCGGCCGCCAGCGCTGACGGGCCGGCGCCCATCCGCAGTGCAAAATGACCCGAGTCATACGGTGCCTGCAGCAGCTGCACCAGCGTCTTTGACTGGCTCACGCGACTATCTTGCCGTCCACAATCCGATCATGCGGCCAGACGGTACGGCCAACCCAGCAGTGTGGAGCTGCGGCTACGGGGCGGGGCGGCCCGCAAAGCCGAAATGACATAATGTCGCTTATCGGACAACGGCCACGAGCGAAAGCTTCGCCGATCAGACGGTTCCGGCGCTCCGATGCCAGCTCAGCAATCGAACACCGACCAACAGATGCTGTTCCGCAATTGCTGATCGTCAAGGACGAGTTCGCGAATCGCCTCAGGGAGTTGGTCGCGCTGCCACCGGCACTCGAGTCGCCCTGCGGCCTCGGCCTCGCCATCCGGCGCAGCAGCACGTGCGGCCTTGATCGCATAAGCGGCCGCACCAAGGTCGTGTGCGGCAACGTGCGCGACGACTCCGGCCTGGCCGGCAGCGTACGCGGCATGCCGGGCTGCCCCACGCAAATCTCTGGCCGCCGCCATGGCATGGCCGCCCGCAGCCCGGGCCTCGGTCATCCTGACCTCGCCACGCACCCAGCCGCGCGCATGATCGATCGCCTGGCGCGGTCGTGGATCCTCAGGCCGAGCCGACTCGAAGAGGTGAAGAACGTGCTCCGCGCACGAGGCCGCCCAGAGAGCGAGCAGCTGGTGGTCAGAATCGGTGAGGGTTCCACCGCGACGGATCGTCACGAGGCGCGGGTCTCGGACCTTCGAGAGGATCATGGTTGGCCTCCTCTGCATGCATCCGCCCAACACCCTAAGGCGCCGCATGAAGGGATTGTTGTGTGAGGGTCAGCCCGCCAGGGTGTCACTTGTAGTGGAATCGAGCCTGCATGATGACCAAGTCGTCGTTGTCCAAGAGGTAGACGTCGGTCAGGTGCCGATTGAGCCCGAGGACAGAAGAAATGAGAGACCGCGGAGTTCGGCAACATCCCACTATGTGCAGCCTGACCTAATGCCAGATGACACTGGCAGCGCTAGTCTTCGAGGTACGGCGGGTCCCGACGCCGAACTCCCTGACCGAGTCTCCACGCGACTCGGCGGTGCGGGAGCAAAGGGGACTTCGAGAGCCTCCAGGACAACCAGCCGACGTGCACATCTTCCAGTTCGGCCGCGGCGACGTTTCGAGGCGTGGAGTTGGGCGTCGGATTGCGGCCGGAAGGTTTCGATGTGACGTCTCAGAAGCAACTCAAAGCCCGCATCCGGGTCCGGATGGCCACCACCGGCGAGCGCTACGTCGCCGCGCGGGCCCACCTGATCGGGGGCGCCGGAAACCACGATCATCCCCGGTCGGTCGTCGACGCCGGCTGGACGTTGCGGGGCGGGTCCGATCCGGACGCGGCCGCCCTGGCGAATCTGTTGGCCAACGCCAGTGTGATCGGTCCCGAGGGGCCGCTGTCGGAGGAGTTGATCTTGCTCGCCACCGGCGGGCTCGGTGCCGGCTACATCCTCTGGGAGTTCCAGCACGACGACAGTCGGATCGTGACCCTCGGTTTCACCAATTCGGCGCAATATTTCGACCGGCGGCTGTCGGCGGCGGTCACCCGACTCGGGCTGGACGCGGACTGGTCGCGTACGTCGGGAGCAGTGGGAGCCGCGGCCGAACTGCGGCGCGAGCTCGGAGCGGGGCAACCGGTCATCGTCTGGCCGGACCGCTACCTGATCAGCTACTGGCAACTGCCCGGCTCGCTGGACGGCCACGGCGGCCACCCGGTCATCGCCTACGCCGAGCGGGACGGTCGGATCCACCTGGATGACCGGACTCTGGCACCGCTGACCGTGGCGGGCGAGGACGTCGACCGGGCACGGGCCAGGGTCGGCAGCTACCGGAACGCCATGCTCGCCGTCCGCACCCGCGACTTAGTGATCCCGGGCGACCGGCTGAGGGCAGCGGTCCGATCCGGCCTGGAGGACATGGTCAGCCACCACGGCGGCAGGTCGGACTCCTTCGCCGTCCCCGCCTGGCGGAAGTGGGCGCGAATGTTGGTGGTGTCCGGGCCCGCCAAGGCCTGGCCGCGCGTGTTCGCCGACGGCACCGGTCTGTTCGGAGCGCTGCTCAGCGTCTGGGAGGGCGTCGAGCCGGCCGGGATGACCGGGGGCAACCTGCGGCGCGAGTTCGGGGCCGGACTGACCGAGACGGCCGCGCTGCTCGACGAGCCGAGACTCGGCGACGAAGCCGCGCGCTGGGTAGAGATCGCCGAGCTCTGGCACACATTGGCCGAGGCGGCGGTGCCGACCAGCGTCCCGGCATGTGCCCGCGCACGAGAACTTACGGCGGCCGTGACCGGGGCAGTCGCGGAAGGTGACGCCGGCCGCGCCGACCGGATCGCGGCGGCGGAGGAACTCTGGGCGTTGCGCGACCGCTACGCCACGGAGCCGCCGCTCGGTGCCGAGGAGATCACCGCGGTCCTCGCGACCATGAGCGGGATTCTCGGGGAGATCTACGACGCCGAGAAGGCAGGGGTCCAACGGCTCGGTGCCATCCTCGCCGCGGGTACCCGCTGAACCGGTCGCCTCACGCAGACGATCAGGCGCCGACGTAGGCCGCGAGGTGTTGGCCGGTAAGGGTTGAGCGGTCAGCGACCAGATCGGCGGGCGTGCCTTCGAAGATGATCCGCCCGCCGTCGTGGCCGGCGCCGGGGCCGAGGTCGATGATCCAGTCGGCGTGGGCCATGACGGCCTGGTGGTGCTCGATGATGATGACCGATTTCCCGGAGTCGACGAGCCGGTCGAGCAGGCCAAGCAACTGCTCGACGTCAGCTAGGTGGAGGCCGCTGGTCGGCTCGTCCAGGACGTAGATCCGACCCTTGTCGGCCATGTGCGTGGCCAACTTGAGCCGTTGCCGCTCGCCGCCGGACAGCGTGGTGAGCGGCTGACCCAAGCTGACATAGCCGAGCCCGACGTCGGCAAGTCGGTCGAGGATCTTGTGGGCAGCTGGCGTGCGGGCCTCGCCGTCGTCGAAGAACTCCAGAGCCTCGGTCACCGGCATCGCAAGCACTTCGGCGATGTTTCGGCCACCGAGTGTGTACTCCAGCACCGCCGCTTGGAACCTCTTGCCTTCGCACTCCTCGCAGGTGGTGGCAACGGTGTTCATGATCCCGAGCTCGGTGTAGATGACACCGGCGCCATTGCAGGTAGGGCAGGCGCCCTCGGAGTTGGAGCTGAACAGTGCCGGCTTCACGCCGTTGGCCTTCGCAAACGCCTTACGGATCGGCTCGAGCAGTCCGGTGTACGTCGCCGGATTGCTGCGCCGGGAACCGCGGATCGCGCCCTGGTCGATCACCACCACGCCGTCGCGGCCGGCGACCGAACCTTGGATCAGCGAGCTCTTGCCGGAGCCAGCGACGCCGGTAAGCACGCAGAGCATCCCGAGCGGGATGTCGACGTCCACGTCCTGGAGGTTGTGCATCGAGGCACCGCGAACCTCCATTGTGCCCGAAGAGGAGCGCACCGATTCCTTGAGCCTCGCTCGGTCGTCGAAATGACGGCCGGTGATGGTGTCACTCCCCCGCAGCCCCTCCAGGTCGCCCTCGAAGACCACCTCGCCGCCTGAGGTGCCGGCGCCTGGGCCAAGGTCGACGACGTGGTCGGCGATTACCATGACCTCGGGCTTGTGCTCGACGACCAGCACTGTGTTGCCCTTGTCGCGCAGCTGCAGCAGCAGGTCGTTCATCCGCTGGATGTCGTGGGGGTGCAGGCCGATGGTGGGCTCGTCGAAGACGTAGGTCACGTCGGTGAGTGAGGAACCGAGGTGGCGGATCATCTTGGTGCGCTGCGCCTCGCCGCCGGAGAGCGTTCCCGCCGGCCGGTCGAGGGAGAGATAGCCCAGGCCGATCTCCGCGAACGAGTCCATCAGGTGCTGCAGCCCGGTGAGCAGCGGGGCCACCGACTGCTCGTCGAGGTCCCGGATCCAGTCGGCGAGGTCGCTGATCTGCATCGAGCAGAGGTCGGCGATGTTCTTGCCGTTGATCTTCGAGGACAGGACCTCCTTGGTGAGGCGAGTGCCGTCGCACTCGGGGCAGGTCTGGAAGGTGACCGCGCGTTCCACGAAGGCGCGGATGTGCGGCTGCATCGCCTCGACGTCCTTGGAGAGCATCGATTTCTGCATTTTGGGGATCACGCCCTCGTAGGTCAGGTTGATCCCTTCGACCTTGATCTTGGTCGGCTCCTTGTAGAGGAGGTCGTTGAGTTCCCGCTTGGTGAACTTGCTGATCGGTTTGTCCATTGGCAGACCCGCACCGCTGAAGATCCGGCCGTACCAGCCGTCCATGCTGTAGCCGGGGATCGTGAGCGCACCCTCGCTGAGGGACTTGCTCTCGTCGTACAGCGCCGTAAGGTCGAAGTCGCTGACGGCGCCCATGCCCTCGCACCGCGGACACATGCCTCCGAGATAGACGACGTCGCGCACGATGTTCCTCTCGACCCGGTCGGCCTTGTCGGTGCTCATCACCCCGCTGGCGCGCCGCGTCGGGACGTTGAACGAGAAGGCCGTGGGGGGACCGACGTACGGCTTCCCCAGCCGGCTGAACAAGATACGCAGCATCGCGTAGGCGTCGGTGGCGGTGCCGACGGTCGAGCGCGGGTTGGCGCCCATCCTCTCCTGGTCGACGATGATCGCGGTCGTCAGGCCCTCGAGCCGGTCGACCTCAGGCCGGGCCAGCGTGGGCATGAATCCCTGCACGAACGCGCTATAGGTCTCGTTGATCAGCCGCTGTGACTCCGCGGCGATCGTGTCGAACACCAGCGAGCTCTTGCCCGAGCCGGAAACGCCGGTGAACACCGTCAGCCGGCGCTTCGGGATCTCGACACTGACGTCCTTGAGGTTGTTCTCGCGCGCCCCTTGCACGCGGATCAGATCGTGGCTGTCGGCATCGTGCAGCGCCAGCGACTGTGTGTCCGTCTTCGTGGCCGTGCTCATCGTGTCTCCTCTGTTGTGCGAGGCCGCCGTCGCGGTCACGTGGGCGTCGCCTCTCGATCTAACCAGGCGTCAGACCAACCAGCGGCCCCCGCGCATCAACTCGCGGTCGGGCAGCTCGTTCACCTCGCGCCAGGCCTGGATGCGGCGCGGAGTGACCTGGAACCAGCGGTACGGGGTCGCCAGCACCCGCGGGTCGAAGCCCGCCCGTTCGGCGAACCGGTCACCTCGATCCTGCGGCAGCGCGTCGATCTCGAGAACCTCGACGTCACCCTCGATCATCGACACGTCGCGGGTGTGGCCTAGCCCCAGCCGAACAGCCCGGGTGGCGGCCAGGTTCCGGCCGGTCGGGCTGTCCGTCGGCGTGGCGATCAGTAGCGCCTCCCCGTCCCAATCAAAGGACAGCGGCACCAGGTACGGCGCACCGCCCGCCGAGGCACTGGCCACCCAGAGATCGATGTCGTGAGTGAGCCGGTGCTCAGTGTCGCGACGACGCTGGCGGCGGGAGCGGGGGTCGGCCTTCATCGGTCGTCACGCAGCTTGGAGAAGTTGCCGGTCATAGCTGCGATTCTCGGATGGATCAGCGCACCTCGAAAATACGAATCATGTTGCCCGCAGGGTCACGAAGCGCGCAGTCGCGGACGCCCCACGGCTGGTCGGTCGGCTCCTGGACTACGTCGGCGTCACCAGCCTGGAGCTGTTCGAACGTACCGTCGAGGTCGCGGGTGGCCAGATTGATGGCGGCATAGGTGCCCTTCGCCATCATTTCCTCGATCGTCCGGCGCTCGTCGTCGGTGATGCCGGGGTCGGCGGCCGGGGGGTGCAGGACGATGGCCGTGTCGGGCTGGTCGGCGGGGCCGACGGTGATCCAGTGCATCCCTTGGTATTCGACGTCGTTGCGGACCTCGAACCCGAGGGTGTCACGGTAGAAGGCCAGGGCGGCGTCGGGATCGGTCTGCGGGAGGTAGCTCTGATGAATGGTGATGTCCATGGCCGTTACGTTAGCTGCGGCTCGACCGTCCGTGCTTCTCGATTCCTGATCGGTCTGGTCACATGTTTCGCGACGCAGGGCGGCATCCCCGCCATCGGAGCGGCCACCCGGTCCCGGTAGACGCTGGGTGGCACACCAACCAGTTCGGTGAAGCGAGTGCTGAAGGTGCCCAGTGACGAGCAGCCGACCGCGAAACAGACCTCGGTGACACTGAGGTCGCCACGACGCAGCAGCGCCATCGCGCGCTCGACGCGCCGTGTCATCAGGTAGCTGTACGGCGACTCGCCGTAGGCGAGCCGGAACTGGCGGCTGAGGTGCCCGGCCGACATGTGCGCGCCGCGGGCGAGCGCCTCGACGTCCAGCGGCTGCGCGTACTCCCGGTCGATCCGGTCGCGGACGCGGCGCAGTCGTGCCAGGTCGCGCAGGTGATCCGCCGCGGCGGGCCTACTGGTCACGTGCAAGATCGTACGTCGCACCGGAGTTGCTGAGCGCCCGAGGCGAGCGATCAGAGCGCCACCGAGTTCAGCTCCACGTTCGGCTTCAGCCGCAACCGCTGGCGCAGGAACTCCATCCTCCGGTCGAGGTGCTCGAACTTGACCTTCCGCCAGCAGTCCACGATGTCCTTGGCGCTGGTCATGGCGTCCCACAGAGCAAGCCGTTCCCGGTCCACCGGCGCGACCTCCTCGTAGCCGGCCAGGAAGCTCGCGCACAGGCCGTCCAGCTGCGCCTGCCGCTCGCGCTGCACCTCCGCACTCGGCGCCTCGTCGTCTGCCTCCAGCGCGCGCAGGCAGAGGTCGACCAGCGTCGTACGGAACAGCGCCAGGTCCAGGCCAGGTTCGGCCCGGCAGTAGCCGTCGAAGTCCAGAAAGGCGATGTTCTCTCCGTCGAGCAGGATCTGAGCCGGCCGGAAGCTGCGGTGGGTCGGCACAAGCTGTGCCGCCGGGATCTGCGCCGCGGCTCGTTCGAGTCCCTGGACCAGCGGCTCGATCGCAGCGCTGGAATCGGCAAGCGCGGTGTCCAGCTGGTTCACCGCCACCCGCACGGCCGTGATCTGGTCGTCCAAGGTGACGTCGGGTCCGGCCGCTGCCCCGCAGGTGTGCAGCTCGGCGAGGCCGCGTCCGGACTTGCGGACGAGCTCGGTCAGCGCGGTCACCCCGGGTGCCACGCCGGCCGCAAAGGCCTGCTTGAGATGATCCTTGAGCGAGATGGTGCCCGGCACCAGTTCCTGAAGCACGACGTTGATCTCGGGCAAGAACGCCAGCGGTTCCGCAATGCGTACGGTGCTGCTAAACCGCAGCGGCGAGTTCCAGAGGGCCGTCATCGCCGCGTACGTATGCCGACCCTCATCACCCTCGTATACCTTGGCCACCACGCCCGCCGGCCCGACGGTCGCGCCCCCCGCGGGGTAGTCGAGCGAGTAGGCGATCGTGCAGCGCAAGCCCTCGCGGTAGCGCACCACCATGGGTATGGCAGTGGCCAGGGTCAGCTCGGCGTGGGCACCATTTCGGAGGGCGGTCTGCAGCGTGGTCCGCGCGGCGGCGGGATCGGTCAGAGCCGGCATGGCGGGCAATCCGACGTCGGCCGGGCGCCGATCGACCACCAGACGAAGGTCGGGCAGGTACGCTCGCCACCCGGCTGATTCGAAGGGCTCACTACCCGCCTCGGCTGGCACCTCGGCGCTCGGCGCGAGCAGCACCCCGCGGATGTCGATCTCGCGAGGGGAGTCTGCGCCCTCGTCGAGCACGGTCAGCCGGTGCAGGGTGACCCAGTGGCCGTCCTCCAGATAGGCACGCTTGAATTTGACCCGGACCAGGGCCGGCACGCCGGCACCGAGCTCGGGCACCGCACGCTCGAAGTCCATACGCACCCGACCCACGTCCTCGACCGCGACCAGCCAGCCGGGTGGTTTGGCCAGCTGCAGCAGTGCGGTCAGCACGGCCGCGTGGTCCTCGAGGTGGAGCGATACGTCGATGCCGAACGAACCGGTCAAGGTCGCCGCCTGTGGGTACGTGAGCGAAGCCGTCTCGGGTAGTCAGGCTACCGCCCCGCTCACCCATTAGGGCGAGACCCACACACCGAGGTCGGCGAGGAACTCGCGAGCCCGAGCAATGCGCCGGTCGTCGGCGAACGCGTGCCAGTCCGAGGCCAGACCTTCGGCGTAGATCAGATCCCGAAACCGGTGAAAGGCTCCGAGACCCTCGATGGCCTGCTCTATGCGTTCCCGCATCGGCCGGTACTTGATCATGGTCGCAAACTCAGCCATATCCTGTCGCACCGCTCGGGAACCCAGGCATGGCAGAAAGAGCCAACGATCCGGCTCTGATTCGTGGTTGTCGGCCCCAGCCGTCTCCCGGTCGTCATCGGGCATGACATAGGGAATGACCTCACCAGTCTCAAGATCCAAGAAAGCGCCGGGACACCGCATGGGATCGGCCTCGAGCACGGTGGCGACCCATTCAAGATCAACGGGAAGCTCCCAGTGATCATGCGCCTCCCCCACGCAGCCGAGCCTCCTCTTCGGCAGTCCGGGTACGCCGCAAGCGGCCCGTCCAGGCTGGAGCCGTATGGTCGGACCATGGCGCCATGCGTGACAGTGCTGTTGCCGGCACGCGACCTTGCCCGCATTGCCCGCGAGAATCCTAACGACGCCCTCGCCCGACAGCCGGCCTCTGCGATCGGCGAGTCGCAGGCCAAGAGTCAAAGCACAGTTGGCTCGAGTCGAGCCTTCCAGGGGGCGGCCGACTAATGGCGACCGAGGCCGACGTTCGTGCGATCGCCTTGTCGCTCCCCGGCACAACCGAGGAGCAGTGGTATCGGACTCCCGGCTACAAGGTCGCCGGCAAAGGATTCCTGCGGCTCCGATCCGAAGCCGAAGGCGGCCTGGTCGTGTTCGTCTCCGACCTGGGTGAGAAGGAGGCCTTACTGACCTCCAACCCAGAGGCGTTCTTCACTGCTCCGCATTACGACGGATGGCCCATCGTGCTAGTGAACCTGGATGAAGTTGATGATGAAGAGTTACGCGAGCTGATCACCGACTCCTGGTTGATCAAGGCGCCGCCGAGGCTACGCCGCCAGCTGGAGAGTCAATAGCGCGCCATTCGGGCCCAGAAGAAGCAATAGACACCGAAGCAGGCAAGGCCAGCGGCCATGATCGCGAGCAGCGCCGAACCGAACGGCTGGTCCCGGATTGTCGAGAGTGCATCGTCCATCCCACCAGCCTTCTCGGGGTCATAAGTGATCGAGGCCCAACCGAACAGGATGCCGATGATGCCGAGCGCCACTCCCCTGGCGCAATACCCCACGGTGCCCAGTCGCCGCAGCGCGAGCGGTGCGCCACGGTCAAGGTCCTCGGTGAAGTTCTGCTTCACGCCTTTCACGATCTGGGCGACGCCAACGCTGATCACTGCAGCGCCTACGGCCGCTACCAGCACCCGTCCGAAGGGGACGTCCATCAGCCTGGCGGTGAGTGTCTCCTCTCCCTCGCCTGAGCTCGATGTGGATCTCATGGCGACTCCGACTGCCAGCGAGCCAAGCGCGAAGTAGACGATGGCTCGCCCGGCCGAGGCGAAGCGACGCCGCAGCCGGCTGTCGCGGCCTGGCTCATCGCGACCTATTGTGGCTTCGACCGCTTGCCAGATGGTTAGCGTGAAGAGTCCGATGGCCATGACCCACAACAGCACCTCACCGAGCGGCTGCTGCCGCAGCTGAGTCAGCGCGCCTTCGCTCGACGCATCGCCTCGCCTCCCGAGCACAATTTGGATGGCGATCCAGGCAAGCACCAGATGGATCAGCCCGTAGCTTACGAGTCCGACGGCGACGAGTACGTGGTACGGGCGGCTGCGCCTAACCTCGGCGACGGCCGTTGCTCCGTTGCGATTGACCATGGGCTTATCACGCCAGCTCTGAGGCGGAAGCCTTCTTGGCGGCCTTGACGGACTTCTTGGTCTCGCGCACTTTCTGCAGCGAGTCAGAGTCCACGATGTCGGCAACTGAACGGAAGGTGTCCGGCTCACCGTAGTAGCCGGCTGCGACGCGCCAACCGTCCGGCGTGATCCCGCGCAACTTGCCGAGCACCGCGGTGAAGATGGCCGCCTTGTCAGGGCCGAATCCAGGCAGCCGCTCCAGGTTGGCCTTGACCTCATTGCCGGACCGAGCATCTTTCCAGATGTTTGTTGCCTGGCCGTCGTAGTCGTCGGTCAACACCTGGCAAACCTGACGTACCCGCTTGGCCATGGCAGCGGGAAATCGATGGATCGCTGGAGGTCGTGAGCACAGCGCGACGAAGTCGTCCTCGCTCAGCGCCGCAATCGCAGCAACGTCCAATCGCCCATCCATCCGCTGCGCGATCACTAGCGGCCCACTGAACGCCTTTTCCATCGGCACCTGCTGATCCAGCACCATGCCAATGAGAAGCGCATTGTCGTCCTCGGTGAGCAGTTGATCGGCTTCGGCATCGCCGGTGAGCCAAAGCGGGTCGTTGGTCATACTCGCCATTCTGCCCGAGCCAGGCGGTCCCAACTGGTCCAACGCCGAGCTACTCGTACATGACGTATTCCGGGCGCGGCTTCAAGGCAAGCACCTCTTTCGGGGTCATCAGCCGGCCACCGTCTTCACGGTCTTCGGTGAAGAAGAGCTTGAAGCCGGCGTGCACGAACTTGGGGGTGGTCTTGTTGACCACGCGGTAGGTGTTGATCTTTGGGCCCGGATGTCCGAGTCCGTCGACTGACTTCACCACCGCCACTCCGTGGTGATCTTTGAGGCCGGACTCTTTGCGTACCACGCTTCGGGCGACTTGGTGATAGACCATCACCTTCTCTGGAAGGCCGTGCCGCTGGACGAGACTGGCCAGATAACGGGAAACCTCGTCAAGCTCGGCGCCGGTGGTGTGTCCGTACGCGCCACCCGGGCGCTGGCCCGCATCCATAGCCCACTCCGGATCCAAGGCGACGCCGACATCTGGTTCCTTGAGCCACTTCTCAAACGCCCTCGCCTCAGTAATGAACTCCGAACGACCGGGTTGCAGATTCAGCAACAGCACGGCCCGGTGTTTCCGGGCGGTTTTGTGGTAGGCAGCAATTTGTGAATCGGTGAGGCGTACCCGATATTTCCCATCCTGGCCCGGACTGGCCTGGACGACGGTGGCGATCACCTCGACGACCGGCAAGATATGGCGGCCAGCCGCGTACGGCTTGGCTATGCGTTCGATCTCGGCGACCCGCTGATTGAGCGGACCTGTCCCGAGCCGACCCAGAGTCGCAGCTCCGGTCACGCCGGCATAGCCCACCAGGCGGTAACGGGGAAACACCTTCCGCCCGCCGCGTGGCAACGTCGCCTGAGCCTTCTGAGTGGTGCTGGGCTTAGGAGACGGTGTGGCCGCCGGAGTTGTGGTTGGGCTCGGTGTCTGGCCCACCGCAGGCGTGGAGCTAACCGACCAGAGATCCGGTGGCGCCAGCGGATCCTGACCCACCCCGCAGGCGGTGCAGGCCAGCGCGGCCACTAACGGTGCGGCGGCGCGTCGGACGATGGTCACAGTCGTCACTCCCGTGTCATGACGGCGCGGCGTAGGCCTGGAGACCGTCGAAGCTGAAACTGAACCTACCCAAGCGACGTCGGCCAGACTAACCTTCTGCCCCAGGAGGTTGGCGATGCGAATCTATGAACTTCTCCGCGGCAAAGGCTTCGATGTCATCACCGTCCGGCCGACGACATCCGTGTCCGAAGCCCTCGCGCTGCTCAAGAAGTACAACCTCGGGGCCGTCGTGGTATCCACTGACGGAAAAGAAATCTCAGGCATCATGACCGAGCGCGACGTGGTACGTCAGCTTGTTGATGGAGCGGACTTTCTTGACTCACCGGTCTCGACTGTGATGACCAGTGAGGTGCTCACCTGTCGACCCGATGAGTCGATTCAGTCGCTGATGAACACCATGACCGAGCAGCGCATTCGTCATCTGCCCGTCGTGGATGATTTTGGGCAATTGGCGGGGCTGGTCAGCATCGGTGATGTGGTGAAGTCACACATCTCCCAGATCGAGTTCGAGCGCGACCAGTTGGAGGGCTACGTCTCACACAGTTGAGAGCCGCTAGCCAGCCAACTCAAAGTCAGAGATTGATCATGTGGCCCGAGATGCCGTGGGCCACTTCCTTGAGCGCCTCAGACAGTGTGGGGTGCGCATGCACGTTCCGCGCGACCTCCTCCGCCGTCAGATCCCACAGCTGGGCCAGTGTCAGCTCGGGCAGCAGCTCGGTGACATCCGGCCCGATCATGTGGAGACCCAAGATCTCGCCGTACTTGGCGTCGGCGACCAGCTTGACGAAGCCTGAGGCCTCGCCCAGTCCGTGAGCCTTGCCATTGGCCGTGAAGGGGAACTTTGCCGTCTTGACGTCGTAGCCTTTGTCCTTGGCCTGCTGCTCGGAGTAACCGAATGAACCAATCTGCGGCTGGCAGTAGGTCGCCCTCGGAATCATGTCGTAGTTGACCGGCATGGTCTCTGCGCCCGCGATGGTCTCCGCAGCGACGACTCCCTGCGCCTCGGCTGTATGTGCCAGCAGCAGCTTGCCGGTGCAGTCGCCGATGGCGTAGATGTGCGGCAGATTGGTGCGCATATAGTCGTCGATTTCGATCGCACCGCGATCGGTGAGCTTGACGCCCGCAGCATCCAGCCCGTAGCCCTCGGTACGCGGGGCAAACCCGATCGCCTGCATCACCTTGTCAGTCTCGAGGATCCTGCTTTCGCTTGCCCCACCAGCGGATCCGGACTTCGTCGGCTGCGCCGGCGAGACAGTGACCTTGACCTTGGGCCCGGAGTCGTCGATGGCCTCAACTTTGGTGCCCGTGAGCACAGTCACGCCGAGCCTCTTGTACGCCTTGGCTAGTTCTTTGGAGACATCGGGCTCTTCCAGCGGGACCAGGCGATCCAAGAACTCCACAAGGGTCACCTGTACGCCGTAGTTGGCCATCACGTACGCGAACTCGACACCTATCGCGCCTGCTCCGGCGATGATGATCGATTCCGGGAGATTGTCGGTCATAATCTGCTCTTCGTAGGTCACTACGCGTTCACTCAGCGAGGTGCCGGGCAGCAACCGCGTCGTCGCCCCAGTGGCAATGATCACGTTGTCAAAGGTGACGGTCTCGGTGCCCTTCGGCCCCTCGACGCTGAACGTATGGTCGTCGGTGAAGGTGGCCCAGCCGTCGATCTCGGTGACTTTGTTCTTCTTCATCAAGAAGTGCACACCCTTGGCCATCCGGTCAGCAGCGGTACGACTGCGCTTCCACGCCGCCCCGAAGTCGAAGGTCACATCACCACTGATGCCGAAGACATCTGCCTCGTGGTTGAAGATATGCGCGATCTCGGCGTTCCGCAGCAGCGACTTTGTCGGAATGCAGCCGACGTTGTTGCAGACCCCTCCCCAGTACTTCAGCTCGATGATGCCGGTCTTCAGGCCGAGCTGTCCGGCGCGGACAGCGGCCACGTAACCGCCGGGACCTGCGCCCAACACGACGACCTCAAAGTGTGCACTCATGGCCCAACTGTAGGGGTCTCGTTTGGGGGTCGGCCAGCGGCCTGCTATGGTCGTGGCCCGTCATCCAGCGACTATCTCAAGTGGCCTGCCCTACCAAATGGCCATCCAATCGGCGTGTTTCGCAATAAGTATCTCATATATGATTTATCGTGCCTGAGTGACCGAAAATGACTGAAACCTACCTGGACCGGATCGGGGGCCTGATCCGGGATGCGCGCAAGCATCGTGGTCTGACACAAACCCAGCTTGCGGACGTTCTCGGCACCAGTCAGAGCGCAGTGCATCGCATCGAAGCTGGGAACCAGAACCTCAGTCTGGAGATGGTAAACCGCATCGCTGAGGCGCTCGACTCGCCGTTGATCTCGGTCGGCGGCAGCGGGCCACTGCATCTGCGGGTACAGGGTGGCGCCAACCTGACCGGCATGATCGACGTCCGGTCGTCGAAGAATGCCGCGGTCGGTCTGCTCTGTGCATCTCTCCTCAACCGCGGCCGCACGGTCATCCGCGGCATCGCCAAGATCGAGGAGGTCAACCGGATCCTCGAGGTGCTCATCAGCATCGGGGTCCGGGCCACCTGGTCGCCCGACGGCAATGATCTTGAGCTGGTACGGCCTGCCGAGCTTTCTCTCGATGAGATGGATCTCGAGGCCGCTCGGCGTACCCGCTCGGTCATCTTGTTTCTCGGTCCGCTGCTGCACTCCTATTCAGCATTCAAGCTGCCGTACGCCGGCGGTTGTGATATCGGTGCGCGCACCATCGAGCCGCATCTCCAGGTGCTCAGCCGATTTGGGTTACACGTGCACCCGACGGACGGCTTCTATCACTGCACCGTTGACGAGTCGGTCGAGCCGATCCGGCCGATCACTTTGACTGAACGTGGTGACACGGTGACCGAGAACGCGCTGCTTGCTGCGGCGCTGTCGCCGGGGGTGACGGTGCTGCGCAACGCCAGCCCGAACTACATGGTCCAAGACCTGTGCATCTTCCTCACCCACCTCGGGGTTGAGATCGACGGCATCGGGACGACCACGCTGCGGGTCCACGGTGTCGAGAACATCAACTCCGATGTCGAGTTCGCCCCCTCGGAGGATCCCATCGAGGCGATGAGCCTGCTCACGGCCGGGATCGTCACCCAATCAGACCTGACCATCAAGCGGGCGCCCATCGAGTTCCTCGAAATCGAGCTCGCGATCTTGGAGGAGATGGGTCTGGACTTCTCACTCAGTGAGGAATACCTCGCCGAGAATGGCCACGCGCGGCTGGTAGACCTGAGGGTGCGGCCGTCGGAGTTGCGCTCCCCCATCGACAAAATCCACCCGATGCCCTTCCCCGGCCTGAACATCGACAATCTGCCGTTCTTCGCGGTGATCGCAGCGACTGCCCAGGGTAAGACGATCATTCACGACTGGGTCTATGAGAACCGCGCGATTTACCTCACCGAGCTCAATCGGCTCGGAGCACGGGTGCAGCTGCTCGACCCCCATCGGATCATCGTTGAGGGCCCGACCCGCTGGCGCGGCCAGCAAGTGGTCTGTCCCCCCGCGCTCCGGCCTGCGGTGTGCATTCTGCTCGGCATGCTCGCCGCGCGCGGAGAATCGATGCTGCGAGACGTCTACGTGATCAATCGCGGCTATGAGGACCTTGCCAACAGGCTCAATGCCCTAGGCGCCAACATCGAGGTCTTCCGAGACTGAGCTGGGATGTGCGCTGAGCCCTCGACAAGCTCAGGACGGCGCCTGTCGAAGTGCCCTTCGGCGAGCTCAGGGCGCAACAGATCCGGCCTTAGCGCAGGCGCACCGGTTCGAAGGTATGGCTGGGATGGACCAGTTCGTCCTGAGCAGCGATGAGTGCCAACTCGGTACTGCCGGAAGCAGCCGTGACCACGAGGAGTCCATAGATCACTGCCGCGGTATGCGCCAGTGCTGCGGGAACGTCCCGCATACTCAGCAGGCTGGCCAGGAAGGTCGCCGCCGTAACATCTCCGCTTCCAGTGAAGGTCTGGGGCAACCGTGGCGTACTCACCAGCCATGCCCCGTCCGCGTTGACGGCAACCATGTCAATGCGGTCCTGCGGCGCGTCCTGGCGTACCACGCTGGTGACCAGCACAACCTCAGGGCCGAGCGCGCGCGCGGAGTCAGCCGCCTTCAGGACCTCGTCCATGGTCGAGACCGACAGACCCGTCAGTGACTCCAGCTCGAACTGGTTGGGCGTGATGATCTGGGCGGCCGGCACGACCTTCTGCCGCATCAGCCCCGGGATGCCTGGCCGGACGTACAAACCGGGGCCCTCATCGCCCAGCACCGGATCGCAGCAATAGATTGCGGCAGGATTGCGCCGCTTCACCAGGGCGACCGCATCCAAGATCATCGCGCCGATGTCCTCCCCGCCCTGGTAGCCCGACAGCACCGCGTCGACCTCACTCAACACGCCTCGCTCATCGATCCCCCGAACCACATCGCGTAGGTCGGCTGCGCTCAACAGCGGTCCCCGCCAGCCGCCATATCCCGTGTGGTTGGAGAAGTGCACGGTGATCACCGGCCACACGGTCACACCCATCCTCATCAGCGGAAAGGTGACCGCGCTGTTGCCGACATGTCCGTAAGCGACCGAGGACTGAATCGACAAGATCGTCGTCACGCGCGTCATTGTCGCAGTGTTTGATTGCTTCGCTCAGTCCGCTCGGGCCGCTGAACAGTCCGATTGTCGGAACCTAGATCTGGCCAATCACCACACCTTTGGCACTTCACTTTAGAGTGGTGGCCATGTCATCCAGCGTCGACGACCACGGCTCGCGCGACGCTGAGGTACACACTGCGACTCTGCCGCAAGCGGGCGAGACTCCGCACGAGGCTGGCCACCACCCACACGAGCACCACCATCACCACATCCTCATCGAGCCGGAGGAGGACCGGTGGCGCTGGCGTCGCAAGATCAGGGAAGACAAACGCAAGCTTGCTGTCTACCGCGTCGCTGTCGGCGTCCTCGGCCTCATCCTTGTCGCCCTAGGTTTCGTCAGCGGTCCCATTCCCGGACCGGGCGGCATACCACTGATCTTGCTCGGCTTGGCCGTGTGGTCCAGCGAGTTCGAATGGGCCCACCAGCTCATGATGTGGTTCAAGAAGGAGCTACATCGCTACCGCACCTGGTCCACGACCAAGATGATCCTGTTCTGGGTGGCGTTCTTTGCCTGCTGTGCACTTATCGGATATCTGTACCTGCTGCTGACCGGCCCACCGACCTGGCTGCCGGGATCTCTCGACGTACTTCTGCAGCGACTGCCTGGGCTCTAACGGGTGTCAGGAACGGACGTGCACGTGCGTTCCGGTCGCGATGCATCCGTTGCAATGCGTGTATGGCGCCAGCAGCGAACGTGCACGTGCGTTTCCAACCGAGACCTGAGTGCACAATGAGCCCATGAGGGCCGCTGACTTTGCCTTCTTCGACCTGCCGTTCACGGCATTCGCCCACCGCGGCGGAGCAACTTATGGGCCCAACCTCCATCGCGAGAACAGCCTGCACGCCTTCAAGGAGGCTGTGGCCCTGGGCTACCGCTACCTGGAGACCGACGTGCACGCCACCCGAGACGGAGTGCTGCTGGCCTTTCATGATCGAGTACTGGATCGGGTCACCGACCGCACTGGCGCGATTGCGGAGCTGACCTACTCAGAGGTTGCCGAGGCCCGGATTCACGGTTTGGACCCCATTCCGCGGTTCTCCGAGTTGCTGGTCGAGTTTCCCGACGGACGGTTCAACGTCGATGTGAAGTCCCCCAGAGCTGTGGCGCTGCTTGCAGCGACGATTGCCGAACATGAGGCCTACGACCGGGTTTGCGTGGCCTCATTTGGAATCCGCCGACTTTATGAACTACGCCGCAGGCTCGGCTGGCGGGTTCCATCCGCCGCTAGCACGCTGGGTGTTGCGGCAAACCGGTTCTTGCCCTGGGTGACCTGGGCGCTGAATACGCCTGCGCCGGTGTTACAAATACCCCTCTCCCTCTCCGTGGTCGGTCGCAGGCTCTCGGTGCTGACCCCGGCACTGGTTGAGGCCGCTCATCGTGCCGGCAAGAAGGTGCACATCTGGACCGTCGATGACTCCGAAATCATGGAAAGGCTTATCGACGCGGGTGTTGACGGTATTTTCACTGACCGTGTGGACACGTTGAAGGACGTGCTTGTCCGGCGCGGACTGTGGGCTGATCCATAGATCGGGATGCGATGACGAACAGTGACAGCGTTGAGCGCGCTTCTGAGCTGGAGCCACCGCTGGCCGTCGGAACGCGCGTCAAACGCCGAGTTGTGCTGGCGTGGGGCCTGTGGGACTGGGGATCCTCGGCGTACTCGGCCGTTATTACCTCCTTCGTCTTCGGTCCGTACATCGTCCGCGGCGTAGTCGGAGACGCCCAACCCGGCGGGCTGAGCGCCAACACCTGGCTGGGCATCTCAAGCGCGGCAGCGGGCCTGCTGATCGCGCTCATCGCGCCCATCACAGGTCAGCGGGCCGACGCCGGCGGTCATCGCAAGCGCAGCCTTGCCATCTGGAGTGCACTCGTTATCGCGGTCATGTTCGGCATGTACACGGTGAAGAACGAACCGAGCTACCTGTGGATCGCGCTTGTGCTGCTAGCCGCCGGCGCTGTCTTCCAGGAGTTTGCCGTCGTCTCCTACAACGCGATGCTGCCGCAGGTCTCGACGCCTGAGACCATCGGGCGGGTATCGGGATTCGGCTGGTCGATGGGCTACATCGGCGGCATTTTCCTGCTGCTGATCTGCTATGTCGGATTCATCGCACCCGATGTTGGCTGGTTTGGGGTCACCTCGGCCGGCGGCCTCAACATTCGGGCAGTGGCGGTCTTCTCGGCTGTCTGGTTTGCGGTTTTCGCCATACCAGTGCTGCTAGCGGTTCCCGAGAAGCCGCCCGGCCCCAAGCGGCGGCGAGTGGGCTTCTTCGCCTCCTACCCGCTGCTCCTCAACGACGTCAAGGCGCTGTTCCGGCGAGACCGGAACGCGGTCCACTTCCTCATCGCATCGGCCCTTTATCGGGACGGGCTGGCGGCGATCTTCAGCTTTGGCGCGATCTTGGCGGTCAGTGTGTATGGACTGGGCCAGGCATCGGTGCTGATCTTCGGAATCGCCGCCAACCTCGTGGCCGCGCTTGGCGCACTCGGGATGGGCGCCGTCGAGGACCGAATCGGGCCCAAGAAGGTGATCATGATCTCGCTGATCGGGCTGATCACGACCGCGATGATCCTGCTCTTCGCTCGCGGGGCAACGATGTTCTGGATCTTCGGTCTGCTCTTGACCCTGTGGGTGGGTCCGGCGCAGGCCAGCTCCAGGTCGTTCATGGCGCGCATTGCACCAGCCGGGCGGGAGGGCCAGATGTTTGGGCTGTACGCCACGACCGGCCGGGCAGCCTCTTTTCTGGCGCCGGCACTTTTCGCTCTCTTCTCAGGTTTGTTCTCAGACCGCATCGGTATCGTGGGGATCGCTCTCGTCCTGCTGGCCGGCACGCTACTGCTGGCGCGCGTGGAGTCACCACCAAGACAGCAGCTCCAGATGTCTGAATAATGTGCATCACCAACAGTGGGTATGGAGCGCGGAACATATCGGCCGTGCCGTGAGTTGAACCAATCGGGTGTGGGAAACGTCAGGAAACGCTAGACGGAGGTTGTGCTCATGGCTGATCGTTCACTGAAGGGCACCGGTCTCGGTGCCAAGAGCTTTGAGGACGAGGCAGGTGTTGAGTTTGCTGCTCGGCAGGAGGTCGGCTACGACTGCCCCCGAGAGCATCATTTCAGCCTGGTGTTTTCAGCGGAGGCCGATATTCCTCCCGTATGGGAGTGCCCCCGGTGCGGTGCGGAGTCGCTGCGCGCCGATGGCGAGCGGCCCGAGCTGAAAGAGGAAAAACCAGTGCGTACCCACTGGGACATGCTCCGCGAACGGCGTTCCATCGCCGAACTCGAAGATCTGCTGGCTGAGCGACTGAACCAGCTCCGTTCTGGGGAACTCGGTTCGACCGCACAATCCCGGAACACACGACCGAAGAAGACCGCCTAAAGGTTTCAAGCTCGGGCCGCCTTCTCGTTGGGTGCTGCTGTCCCCCGATCAGCGGCGCAAAGGACGAGAGGGCGGCCCTTTGAGCGTCCGTGCGGCAATCAGCGGGATTCGTCCTGGCGCGCTGGCGGAGACGGCTCCTCAATCTCCCCCGCGATGATCACTGGGCCCTCTTGCTTCTGTCCATTAGCCGGCGGCGAATCAACTGTCTCTCCCTCGATGAGGTTCTCGCGATCCAGTCGCGCCCGCATCACCGGAATGCCCAGGCGGTTGATCCGGCGGGCCACGAAGAAGGCGATCATCTTACGAGCAAGTGGCCGAGTCCAGCGCAGCAGAAACAGAAAACCTATGACGTCAGTCAGGAAGCCGGGCAGCATCAACAAGACACCGCCGACCAGGATCAGTGCCGCGTCAGCGAGTTCTCCAGTCGGCACCTTGCCCTTGGTATAGGCGTCGTTCAAAGCCTTCCAGGCACGTGTTCCTTCGTGACGCATCAGGAGGAAGCCGACGATCGCTTCCACCAGCAAGATCAGCACAGTTGGTAGCAGGCCCAGCTTCTGGCCGACCTGGACCAGTAGCCAGACCTCGAGAATCGGGATCGCGACCAACAGCACCGCCAGAAGGACCAGCGGCCATCCATGACGCAGCTTCATGTGGTCAGCACTTTCTTCCTCGCTACCATCCCGCGCAACTGCTTGGCCCGGTGGGCCACACCCCACAGTGTGGTGAGGAGCAGCGCCTCGATGACGATTCGCTTGCTCATCTTGGAGGCACCGTACTCCCGTTCGATGAACGTGATCGGCACCTCGACTACCCGAAAGCCGCCTTTCAGCGCTCGCCAGGCGAGATCGACTTGGAAGCAATAGCCCGCCGAAGCGACATTGTCCAGCCCAAGCCCGAGCAGCGTCTCGCGGCGAAAAGCACGGAAACCGCCGGTTGCGTCCCGCAGCGGGATACCAAGCATCATTCGGGTCCAGAGGTTCCCACCGCGTGACAGCGCCTCACGAGACTTCGGCCAGTTGACGACCTCGCCACCTTCGACCCAACGCGATCCGAGAACAAGATCAGCATTGGCAAGCGCCGCCAGCAGCTCCGGCAGCTGTTCTGGCTGATGAGACCCATCGGCATCCATTTCGACCAAGACCGCATAGCCGGCATTGATGCCCCATTCAAAACCAGCCAGGTACGCCGCGCCAAGACCTTCCTTGCCGAGCCGGTGCATGACATGAACGTGGTCATCGGTGCTCGCGATCTCGTCCGCCAGTTGGCCAGTGCCATCGGGCGAATTGTCATCGGCGACGAGAATGTGGGCGTCCGGAACCGCCTTACGGGTCCGGCTGATGATCCGTGCGATGTTCTCCGACTCGTTGTAGGTCGGGATGATCACCAGTGTCGGTCCCGGGGCGGCTGAGCTGGGTGCCTCCCCGGCCCATGTGTCCTGGGTCGTGGTCGGCGGCGTCGGTTGGCTCAACGGGAGTCTCTTTCTCGCTTGTCTCTGCGCCACGAGATCGCTGGGTACGATGCCACAGCGCAGCGACACAGGCTAGCACCGCCACCAGCGCCACAGCCCTTTCCAGCCATGGGGCAACTCTGATAGCCGGCGTCAGGGCGCTCCGCAATGGCATATCGACCACCATGCTCTGCGCTGTGAACTCCTGAGTGCGCGCCGCAACCGCTCCATCTCGCGTGATGTAACCAGAGACGCTGTTGGTGGTGGCCACCGCGATTTCCCGCCGGCTCTCCATCGCCCGAGCCCGGGTGATGGCGAACTGCTGCTCGATCTGGCCAGTGCCGCCATAGGTTGCGTTGTTGCTCTGCACCATCATCACCTGTGCGCCGCCGATCAGGGACCGATAGAGCGTCTGGTCATAGGCCAATTCGAAGCAGATCACGTCGCCGATCTTGATCGGTCGTCCGTCGACCGCAACGTCGAGAACGCCCGGACCCGTCCCTGCGATCGACTGGGCACCGACCTGCTGCAAAAGCGGGATCAGCGGCAGTAGCTGCGCACGGAAAGGAATCCACTCACCGAACGGGACTAGATTTTGCTTGTCGTAGCGGGCCACAACGCCGCGCTCTGGGTCCCACCACAGGGCTGCCGTCTGGCGTTCGTCAACCCCGGGCCCCTGCATCACTGCCCCAACCAGAATGGGCCGACCAGCCACGTCCACAGCCGCTTGCACAGTCAACCTGGTGAGCGGATCGACGGTTGGATCGATGTCGGTGGAGTTCTCCGGCCAGAGCACGAAGTCCGGCTCAGGAACTTCGCCGAGTCGTGCCTTGGTCATCAGCTGGATTGTCTCGGACAAGTGGTTGTTGGTGACCGAACGAGCCCGGCCCATGGCCTCAATGCCGCGACCAGGAATGTTGCCCTGCACGATCCCCACTCGTACGCTGCCGGCTGAGCCGACTTCAGGCTCGACCTGGTAGAGCCGCAGCGCAGAACCGAGTAGGCCCACGCCAACCGTCAGTGCTGCGGCGATGATGAGATGGCTGCTGCGCGCTGGGCGGCCTCTTCGGGCGGACCACAGCGTAAGGAGTGCCCATGCGATGAGCTGACCGATCAGGGCAACGACGAAGGAAACCCCTGCCACTCCGATGATCGGAAAGAATCCGGCCAGCGGCGTGTCGACGACCGCGTACGCGATCCGGGTCCAGCCGAAGCCTCCGAAAGGAATGCGCGAGTAGGCGTACTCGATGAGCACCCAGCAACAGGCGGTGGCGAGCGGCCACCAGCGCAGCCGACCGACAAGGGTCGCAGTCAGTCCTAGTAGACCGAAGAACAGCGCCATGAAAATGATCAATAGGGCGGCGATCCAGATGCCGAGTACGTGTAGCCAGCTGACAGCGAGTAGCAGCATGGTGAGGCCAAACAGATACCCGAGTCCGAGTGCAGCAGCTGGCCGCGCCCCACGGACAGCCAGCGTGAATGCGGGAATAGCGACCAGCAACAGCGGCCAGAAGCCGTATGGCTGCCAGCTCAGGCCGAGTGCGGCCCCGGCCAGCAACACGACCGCAACGCGAGGCAGCATGGGCACCTGCACGGGCTCCGGCGGTTCGGTTGGCGTCCCAACGGCGCGCGAGCGCGTCAGTGACGCGAGGGGCCGGGACACGGACCGAGCCTACCCACCTCAAACCCCGCCGATCGATAGATGAGCCGCCCAGCGGAGATGGTCGCCGCACACGTGGGGAGCGGGCCCCCATCCAACCGAGGCAGCGGTGTGGGCCTTTCCAGATCGTCGTCTGGGACGTCCCAAACCGCAAGGCTGGCCACAGCCCCGACCCGGATGGTGCCGGCGTTGTCGGTGAAAGCCGCCCAGTGCGCGCCTCGAGTTGCGGCATCGAACGCGGAGGCAACCGCCATGCGTTCGCTCGGTTCCCAATGCCGCACCGCGGACCGTACGGTGGCCCAGCCTGCGAGCGGGGTCACTGGCGAGTCCGTGCCGAACGCGAGGTGTACGCCGGAGCGCTCCAGAGTGCCCAATCGGTTCATTGCGTGTGCGCGGCTGGGACCGAGGCGTTGTTCGTACAGCTCGCCGGGCTTGCCCCAGGCAGCGTCAAAGGCTGGCTGCATGCTGGCCACTACACCCAGCTCAGCAAGGGTCGCCATGTCGGCGTCGGAGATCATCTCGACATGCTCCAGGCGATGCCGGGCCGCTCGGATGCGTCGGATCCCCAGCGTCGCCGCCGCCCGGCGCAGACCTGACACGGCAGCGGCCACTGCGTCGTCTCCGATGCAGTGAAAACCCGCTTGCAGTCCAGCCTGGGTACAGGCGATCACGTGATCGGCGATCTGCTGCTCGGACAGGTAGCGGGCACCACAGGTCTCGGCATCGGCGTACGGCTCACGGAGCGACGCGGTACGCGAGCCGATGGCGCCGTCGATGCAGAGATCACCCGCTAGCCCTACTACCCCGGCTTGCTGCGCCCACTCGATCGTCGGCTCGGTGGCGAGCTCGCCCCAGTAACTTGCCACACCCATCCCCAGCTCGGCTGCGACCTCGCGGACTCGGGTGAGGTCCTCGATCGGTCCAAGATGAGGACCGCTCAGTTCATGCACTGTAGCCACACCTTGCGCCGCCGCCGCGTGCAGCGCGGTGCGCGCAGCGGATCGACGCTGTTGGTCGGTAAACAGTCGGTCCAGGCTGCCGCGGCAGAGATGGTGTGCCTCGCGAGTGAGTAGTCCGTCCGCGCGATATCCGATTGCCTCCGAGACTCCTGGAAGTTGATCAAGAAGCGTGGACGAGACAACTGCGGAGTGAACGTCAACCCGGGCCAGGTAGACCGCCACACCGCCAGCCGCTCGATCGAGCTCGGTTCGGGTCGGGGGCAACGGTTCCGGCCACGCTCGTTCGTCCCAGCCGTGGCCGATGATCACGTGCGCATTCGGATGATGTCGGGCGTAGGCTGCGACCCGTTCCACGGCGTCATCCCGGCTCCTCACATCGTGCAGACCGAGGCCTGCCATGACCTGGCCGGTGTGGATGAGATGCACGTGGGCGTCGACGAAAGCGGGTGTCAGCAACCGCCCGCGAAGATCAACTTCGGCGCGAAGATCAACTTCGGTTTGCTCCCGCGCTGCGCGTCGGGCCGCTGCATCGCTGCCGACGAAGCTGATCAAATCTCCGTCGGTCACGACAGCAGTCGCCCCTGGGTGGTCAGGTGCGTAGACGCGTCCCCCGACGAAGATCACGAGTTAGTCCGAGATGAAGGGGTTTGGTCAGATTTGCGGGCGGTCCTCGAACGGAATCGAGAGCACCGTCGTGGTGTCAGTGGACACCTTAGCCTCTGTTCGGATCCGACCCAGCGTGGACTCGAGGTGTGCCATCGTGGGAGCTTGGACCTTCAGCAGATAATTTGCCTCTCCTGCAACGGAATAGCAGGAAACAATCTCCTCGATGTTGTGCAAACGGTCCGGTGCGTCATCTGGCTGGCTCGGATCAAAGGGCTTGATCGCGACGAAGGCCGTCACCATCAGACCTAACTCAGCAGAGTTGAGAACGGCGGTATAGCCCTTGATAACGCCACGCTGCTCGAGGCGCCGAACCCGTTGCTGGGCAGCGGAAGTGGACAGTCCTGTCTCCTTGCCGATGTCTGTGTAGGACATCCGGCCGTCGCGCGCCAGCAGCGAGAGAATACGACGGTCGAGCTTTTCCATGGGGGCTATCGTGCCAGGATTCGGATGTGCGATCACGCAAAATTATGCTTTTGGACACGGCTTCGTTGTACTTTCGCGCTTTTTATGGCGTACCAGATTCAATTCGTGGCCCTGACGGTACGCCGGTGAACGCACTCCGCGGACTACTCGACTTCATCAGCCGGCTCCTCGATGGCTACTCGCCCTCCCATCTGGCGTGCTGTTGGGATAACGACTGGCGCCCGCAGTGGCGAGTAGATCTGATTCCCTCCTACAAGGCTCATCGGGTCGCCAAGTCAGGTGACGCGGTGGTAGCCGAGATGGCAAACTCTGGCAACACAGCAGCCGAGGGCGTGCCTGAAGGGCTAGCGGCACAGGTCCCGTTGATCTTGGCTGTACTCGATTCTCTGGGCATCGCCGTGGTCGGTAAGGACGGCTACGAGGCCGACGATGTGATCGGGACGCTGGCTAGTACGGCACCCATGCCGGTCGACGTCGTCACCGGTGACCGTGACCTTTTCCAGCTCGTCGACGATGAGCGTCCGGTCCGGGTGCTCTACATCGCCAGAGGTGTCGGCAATCATGAGGTCGTCGATGACACATGGGTTCAGGCACGGTATGGCATACCGGCTGCAGCCTACGTTGACTACGCCACCATGCGAGGCGATGCCTCTGATGGTCTGCCCGGTGTCTCTGGGATTGGAGACAAGACCGCCGCCAGCCTGCTCAAGTCCCACCACGATCTTGAGGGGATTCTGGCGGCGGCCAGTGGTCCGAAACCCAAGATCAGCGGCGCCGTGTCGGCCAAGCTTTCGGCGGCAATCGATTATCTGGCGGTTGCGCCGACTGTGGTCGCCGTGGTCCGCGATCTTGATCTTGGAGTTACCTTCGATGATCTTGTCTGTCCTACGGCACCCGCCAAACCTGAGTTGTTCGCCGAGTTGAGCGAGCTTCTGGGGCTGGGTGGAAGTGCCGACCGGATCGTGGCCAGCCTTGCCAAAGACCCCTAGGAGCTCAGTGCTCCATCCATTGGAGCTGGGCGCGATGACAGCACGCCCTTATCGGCTCCCACTGCTCTCCAACGCATTGCCCGCTGCGGTGATCGCCGAGCTCGATGAGGACGACCGTCCCGGTGCGTTGTGGGGCAACTGGTTCGGCGGCGGGTTGTTGATCTTTCGCCGCCCGTTGCGGGTGGAGGAGCCTGTCGATGCGTCCGATGGGTTCGGCTGTCTGGACGAGCAGCCCGAACTTGGGCAATCCCGAGCTGAGGTGGGATCTAGCATCGTTGGCGGCGGATGGCTTAGCTGCTTCGGATATGACCCCAAGACCACGACGCTGGCCTTCTACGACTCCCTGCTGCGATGGCAGCGGGACGATGGGTGGTCCTTTGAGTCCCTGGGTCTCAGCGGGCGTGAAGCGGAGAACTCGGCAGCGCTGCAGCACTGGACGGCGATGTTGAAAGCCGCGCCAGCTGCACTGATCAGACCACCCCAGGTCGGACCCTTCGGCGTCTCAACGGATGCTGAGACCGCTCGAGATGGCTATCTTGCCGGCGTGGAAGAGGTGATCAACAGGATCGACCACGGCCGCTTCTACCAGCTGAACCTCTGTATCCGACTGCACGCGGAGGTTGCCAGCAGCGCACCAGTCGTGTTCGGGCACCTGTGCGAACAGTTGCAGCCCGCGTTCGGTGGTCTGATCACTGGCCCGCTGAGCCACGGTTCGCCACGCATGATCACCACCTTCAGCCCCGAGCTCTTCCTGCGAATAAGAGACCGCACCGTATTGACCGCTCCGATCAAGGGCACGGCTCCCCGCGAGGCCGAGGAGGGCGCTGCCGCGCTACGTGCCTCCGCCAAGGATGCAGCCGAGAACATCATGATCGTCGACCTGATGCGCAACGACCTGTCCCGGGTTTGTCTCCCCGGCACAGTCGCGGTTCAGGAGCTGTTGACCATCCAGCCGCATCCAGGTGTCTGGCACTTGGTGTCGGCCATTCGCGGCGAGCTGAACCCGCGTACCACGACAGCACAGGTGCTCACCGCAGCCTTTCCACCCGGATCGGTGACGGGTGCGCCCAAGATCTCCGCTCAGCAAGGGATCGCCGAGCTCGAGGCCGAACCGCGCGGCGCGTACACCGGCAGCATCGGTTTAGTCAGCCCGCTTGCTGGCGCCGACTTCAACGTGATCATCCGGACCTTCGAACTCCAGGACGGATGCGTGGAGCTCGGCGTTGGCGGTGGTATCACCGTCGACAGCGTGCCGATCCGGGAGTGGTATGAGTGCCTGCAGAAGGCCGCACCGCTGGTTGCCGCGGCTGGATCGGTCTTCGATCAGGAACTGGTCGACGAGCCGGCAGCGGCTGGGGAGGATCTGTTGGCGTCAGGGGTGTTCGAATCGATCCTGGTCAGACGGGGGAAGATCATCCGTCTCGCCGCACACCTGGCCCGGCTGGACAGGTCTTGCCGCGAGCTATTCGGACACGGGACACCAGATGATCTTCCAGATGCGGCGCACCAGCTCGCGAGAGTTCACGCCGATCAGGATCGACTCGCGATCCGCGTCCTGGCCCGACCAGGCAAAGGCAGGCTGGACCTAGGTCTCGACGCCAGTCCACTCGGCGCGAGACCAGCCAGTTCGACGCTGCGTAACCAATTCCGGCCAGCCCGCTCCTGGCGGCACAAGTGGATCGAGCGCTCGGCGTTAACTGAGGCCGAGGCTGCAGCGAGCCCGGGCCTGCCATTCTTCACTTCGCGAACTCGTGCGCAGTACGTGACCGAAACCAGCCGAGGGAACCTATTCATACAAGATCAGGACGGTGTCTGGTGTACGCCGCCGCTGGACGAGCAGGTGCTGCCAGGGGTGACCCGGCGTGAGGTGCTGGATCTTCTCGCTGACCGGCGGACGCCCGTCCGCATCCGGCGTTGCTCGGTGCAAGAACTCCGCCAATCAGGCGGCGCCTTCTGGACCAGCAGCCTGAGTGGAGCGGTTCCGATCACTGCCGTCGATGGCACTGCGCTGCCTGATGTCTTTGAATTCACCGCGGAGCTCAATGGTGAGCTCGGTATCTGCTGAGGTGCGACGGCCTCGGGTAACGTCTTCTGCCGACGTGCAAACGGCACGTGCCACCCATGTCGTGAAGGGGAGTCCGGGATGCCCGCCTCATTCCGCCGGTTGATTCGCTCGGCCGGTCCGATGCTGCGTGCATGGTCCACTTCTGCCGCCCGCGAAGCGGGCGTTGCTGCGCTAGCTATCGTCGCATTTGGCGCTGCGATTGCCGGAGCCCCAGATTGGCTGGTATTCACCCTCGCTCTGCTCACTTTGGCCGCCACGGTGGTGTTTGGCTGGGAACAGCAGCGGTTGTCGATCATCGGGCGCAGTGTCGAGCCCACCGGTTCTTATGTCTTGTCTCGGGTGCTGATCCCACTCGCTACGGCGGCGGCCCTCGGCAGTGAGCGCGCTGCTGAGCGGGGGGCGGTATCGGCCTGCGGGGTGTTACTCGCCCTGGCATTGGTGGCTGAATGGGTGGTTTCAGCTCTCAGCGAGCTAGCCTGCCCCTACGCCGGAAACCTGCCGGGCATCGACGTGCGCAACTACCCGTTATTCGCTGAGCGATGGGTGTTCACGGTCAATACGGCGGCGGCGGCCCTTTTCCTCGCTCTCCTCGCTCTCGGCACCCTCGCGCAGAGTGTCGGCGAGCTACCGATCTGGCTACTGCTCATGCCGGGCATCGTCGCCCTGCTCGTGGTCGCTGTGGTGATCGGCGATGCGCTGCTCCGCCTGAGATCGCGACGATCAGCTGAACAACTCCTTCCGAAGGTGCTCGCCAGCTACGCGCCGACCTTCCTGCTCTATTGGGAGGCTCCGCCCGGATCATTGCACCAGATCGCGATGTGGCTGCCTTATCTGTCCCGACTGAACCGTCCCTACCTGGTGGTACTGCGGACGCCGGACACCTTTGCCGAGACTGTGGAATTGGCCTCGGTGCCCGTTCTGGTCCGGCGCTACGTTAGCGAGTTGGATGTTTTGATCACACCGACCCTGAAGACGGCTTTCTTCGTCAACACGGCTCCTAAGAACGCCCACATGGTCCATTACCTCGGCATCAACCAGATCCAGCTGAATCATGGCGACAGTGACAAGGCGCCAAGTTATCGGCGTGCTTTCCGGGTGTACGACAAGAACTTCGTGGCTGGCCAAGCGGCTATAGATCGCTTCGCGAACAACGGGGTCGCCGTACCCCGGGATGCCTTCGAAATTGTGGGTCGGCCCCAGGTTGAGGGAGTCAAGGTGCAAGAGTGCCCCATCGCCACGCGAGAGGTCCCTCGAGTGCTCTACGCGCCGACGTGGTACGGCTACCTCGAGGACTCGCGCTACTCCTCATTGCCCATCGGAGCCAAGATCGTCCAAGCGCTCGTCGACCGCGGTTGCGTCGTAGTTTTTCGGCCTCATCCCTGGGTTTGGCAGACGCCGAGTCTGGCGTCGGCGTCCCGCGACATCGACGAGTTGCTTGCGACCGACGCCGCTAGGACAGGCCGCTCGCATATCTTCGGCCCCGCCGCGATGACCGGCAACATTCTGGACACGTTCAACCAGGTGGATGCTTTGATCTCCGACGTGTCTAGTGTGATCCCGGATTTCCTCTACTCGGAAAAACCATTCGCGCTCACATTGATGGCCGCCGAGATGACAACCGCAGAGTTTTCTGCCGACTTTCCGCTTGCTCAGGCGGGCTATCTGTTGAGCTCAGATCTGAGCAACCTCGACATAGTGCTGCAGCAACTCCTGGCCGACGATCCGGCTTGGTCGCGGCGGCGGCAGCTCAAGACCTATTACCTTGGCGACTTTCCCGCCGAAAACTACGCCGATGGGTTCCTGGCCGCCGCGCAGAAGTACGTCTAGGCGTACGGAGCGCTGCTCACTGGCCGGCGGGCTGTAGCGGCTTTTGCGCGATTTGTACCGGAAGTGGCAGCTGCACCGGAGCCGACTTCACAGGCCTTGGGGCGGCCAGCGATTGCAGGTAAGTGACGAAGGCCCGAGCCGATTCTCCGTTGTCGTAGCCTCCGAGGTAATACCTCCGTCGTTCCGTGCGGATAGCTGCGAGGGGATCGGCGCTCAGCATGGCATCGAGCGCATCGTCAAGCGTCGACAGATCCCACTCGATGACGTAAGCGGAACGGCTAGAGGGGAAGCGGGTTCGGAAGGTCTCGGTGTCGTCTCCGGTAGCGACCATGGCGAACGGCTTCAGCGATTGCATGAAGTCCGTGACCACTCCGGATACATCGGCCACCATTGCATCGGCGACGTTGGCAAGCTCGGCAAAGCTGGGCTTGTCCGCAGCTGCGCCCCACCGGTGTGCACGCTTGGTCGCCTTGGCGTCGGCCTGAAGGAGCTGCTGAATTGCAGCAATCGCGGCAGCAGACTCCGGGAGCTTACGGCGTGCCGGGTGCGGCCTGAAAATCACTGTTGCATCGCGTGCGAGTAAAGCGGAGACGATAGCAGTGCCAATGAGAAGTGAGGAGTGGTTGTTGTTGTAGTCGGCGGCGTACCACGTCGGTGCGTACAGTACGACCGGGTTGTCGACGGTGGAGATTGGAGTCGTCACCGTTTCGATGTTTTCGATTTGAGGACGTCCAAGAATCTTGAACTTCTTGGACGGAATGCGAACCCCATGTACGGCGTAGCGGTCAATCGCTGCCTGGCCCGCCACGACAAGAATGTCGTATGCCGCTGATTTCCGCCGGAAGGACACCTCTTTGTCGCTGTCGCCATGGTGGAGCCAGATGTGCTTCACCCGGCGGACCTTGATGAACTCACTGTTGTGGCCGTTGTAGACATAAAGCGCGGCCCGGACCGTCCTTGGCAACAACGCGCGGACTGCCCGACGGCCTCCCGTCGGCGCGTAGATCACGGGCATCGTGTACTTCTCGGAGACGCGCCGGAACGCAACTGGGTCGGTGGTCACGACGGTGAAAGGGTGGCCGGTTCGCTCAAGATAAGGTACCCACAAACCGATGTGAAATCCGGCTTGCCCGTCATAGGGCATCGTGAACACCGGACGGTATGCCCGAAGCCTTTCGAGCACCTTCTTGTTGTAGCGGACAAAGCGTGTGTGGGGCACCAGAATCACCGCCAACATCGCTACCGCCAGTACTGCCAGGACTGAGAACAACGCTGCCGGCAGTGACAACGTGGCAGCAACGAAGCCCAGCACAAGAAAGCCGCAGATCACAGCTCCGGCGTATCCATACGGCCAGCGTGGAGGGTCGACTGGCTGTTCGGGAGTTCCAGGCAGATTCCGAGCTTGTAGTTGCACGGAGTCAGGACGGGTGCGAAACCACCACAGGCCAGCTAGTGCCACGACCAAGCCTGTGCCGACGAGGACGGGCATGCCCTGAGAGTTCGCCAGATACCAGCCGGCCACTCCAACGCACAGCATGGTGCCGACACTCAGCCGAATCCAGAACGTCCCTAGCCTCCGCCTGCGAATGCTGAGTGCTAGCAGCGCCAACTGCTGCGCGATGCCGACAGCCAGTGCCGCGGCGCACGCGAGTCGCAGCCAGAGGTTATCCCCGGCCCATAAAGAGGTGACACCTGCGATCAACGCCAGAACAGACCATGCTCGCGAACGCAAGAGCCGAGACATGTGTGCTCCTCCCCGAGTTGCTGGTTTCGACCCTATCTCTTTTAGAATCGACGCCTGCAAAAAAGGCTTCGCTGGGTCTGCGTGGCGGCGTCAGACACTCGCTCCAGTATGAGGGGTCTACGATGGGCGGGCCCACCGGACCGGGTGCAATGAGACAGCTCGTCGCCCATCAAAGACTGGAGCATGAGGAGTGAAGACCGCCCTGATCGGGTACACCGGCTTCGTCGGATCGAATATCGCGGCCGCGCAGGATTTCACGGACTGCTACAACACCAGGAACCTCTCCGACATTCGCGGTAGGTCGTACGACCTTGTCGTGAGCGCCGCAACCCGGGCTGACTCGCATCGAATCAATCAGAACGGCCCAGCTGATCTGGCCGAGATCGACAACTACATCGCTCTGCTGTCGGACGTTGATGCTGCACAACTCGTCCTGATCTCGACAGTCTGTATCTATCCCGGCGGCACATCCCCCGACGAATCCACACCGCTGAGCGCGGACGGTCTCACACCGTATGGGGCAAACCGCCTTCACATGGAGCAAACCCTCTGCGAGAGGTTCAACACACTCACCTTGCGCCTCCCGCAGCTCTACGGAGCTGGCCTCAAGAAGGGGATCGTCTACGACCTGCTCAATGACTATCGGATCGAATTCATTCGACCAGGGGGTCGGTTCCAGTACTACGACCTGCGGCGACTATGGGCCGATACTGAACTGGCTCTTCAAGCAGGCATCCGGAGGCTGAACGTCGCGACGCCCCCGCTCAGCAGTGCGCGGGTGGCCGCCGAGTGTTTTGGGATCGACATCACCGACCAGGTTGTGTCAGGCGAGGAGTCCCCGTTCGCCCAGATGTATACCCGCGATATGCGAACCATCTACGCCGACCTGTTCGGCGGGCCACCTGGTTACATCCTGGACGAGGTGGCGGAACTGGATGCGCTGCGTGCTTTCGTACGCGAATCCAGACAACCCGCTGGATCTCCCACAACGGTCTAGCGGCAGCGGAACGAACCACACAGGAGAGAATCCAACCGCATGTATAAGTCTCACACAGTTTCCGCCATCGTCACTTGCGCCGGGCGCGGGGTGCGGTTCGGAAGCAACAAGCTACTGGTGAAGATCAGTGGTGTGACGATACTCGAGAAGACCGTTCGCGAGTTCGTGAATCCAGCTGTTGATGAAGTCGTTGTCACTGTCGCACCCGAGAACAGGGAGGAGTACGAGCACATATTGATCGAGAAAGCGGGTCTTCCGGTCACCCTCGTCAATGGTGGCGAGGAACGCTTTATCTCGGCAATGCTTGGCCTTCAGGCCACTTCCGGATCGATGATCATGGTTCACGATGGGGTCCGTCCATTCGTCAACGCCGAACTGATCATGAGGGCGCTCGATGCCGGTGTTGAGTACGGTGCTGCGATGCTCGGTACACCGACCGTTGTGCAGCTCAAGCTGGTCGATAACGACGAGTTCATTTCAGGGTCACTCGATCGGTCGCACAGCTGGCTGGGTCAGACGCCGCAGGTCTTTCTGCGCGAACTCCTCGATAAGGCCTACTCTGCCGCGATCGCTGACAGATATGCCCGCGTCAGCGATGACGCGGATCTCGTCGCCGAGTACACCGGCCACAAGGTGAAGATCATTCGCGGTGAGGACTACAACATCAAGATCACGACGCGTACGGACCTGCTGATGGCAGACCAGATCATGGCCCAGGCGGACATCAAATAGCCTCAGGGCCCTCATCGTCGGCTTCATCGTCAGCCTGATAGTCGGTTTGCGGTTCCGGCTCGGCACCTGGGCGGCGGAAAGTGAGCTCACCGTGCGTTGCCACGGTGACACGGAGCCCTGAGTCCATCTCACGACCGTGGAAGTTGAGGGTCATGGGATAGGTGCCGGCCCGTTGTTGGACGGTTGATTCCAGCCAGGCGCCGTCTTTGCGGGCAACGATCCATGCTGGCTGTCGTGATGCATTGCCCACTGTCAAACTGCCTTCGATCTCGCTGTCGTCAGATGTCGCCACGCCGGCGAAAGGGAGCTCGAAGGCTGACGTATGCACTCGCCGCAGCGGAAGCCGGAGCGTGCCTGCCGTTCCCTGGAGTGATGAGGTCGCCTTGTCGGGGTCTAGCGGGGCCGAGCCAACCAGGCTCCGGTTTCTTTCATCAACATCAAGGCTCAAGATGCCAGCGTCGCTTCGGTACGCGACATAGACATGATCATTCAGTAACGCACTACGGACACGTGGAGTCGTTCGCAGACCTCGTTGGTTGATTCTTCCGAGGAACACATTGCGCGCTGTAAAGTCCCAGGATTTTTCATCAAGAGGCCGTCCGAAGATGACAGTACCGGGGTCCAGGGTGGCCACCGCGGTGACTACCAGCTCAGGTCCAGCGGCGATCTTCACACCAGGCTCGCATTCCCCCGGCAGCATCCAGACGACGCCGGTGTCACGGGCGCGGATCCCGATCGAGGTGTGGGCGTCAGCGAGCGCGGCAGTCATGTCGATCGCTTCTTCCGGAAGGGCCGCTGCAACCTCGCTCGGCAGGTCACGCACAATGCGGTCACCGTCGTATCGGATCGCAAGCCGCGCACCGCGCGGTCCTGTCCAACGGGACTCAGCTCTCAGTAAGAGGCTCCCGTTGACCCAGCGCACTGAGGTGGCGCTACTGGTGCCGACGAGACCGGAGTCGACGCCCACCAGCTTCTCGAGGAGATCCCAGCGTCCGCCGCGCACCAAGACAGCTTTGCCGAGGTCCGTCGGGCTGAGACCAGCGTCCAGCTCCGCAGGGATGTGGTTGTGGATGATGTCCTCGGCCATCGCCCTGACCAGCTCAAACTCCTGACTGGGCGCTTTGAACAGGCTGGTATCGAGTCGCGCCAAGACTCTGCTTCGGTACTGATGTAAAAGCATGAGCCACCATTGGCCCTCAAGTGTCGGCCCAGAGAGCCTCTCGTTCGTTTTTTGAACGATCTCGCGCACCCAATGCCAGTACTCGTCGACATCCTGCTTGAATGACGACGAGGTCGTTCTGCGACCACGAACCCAGTGGTAGAACGGCGTATCTGCCAACACTGAGATCACCTTCGCCTGCGATGCAATGTCCAGGGCGAAGAAAACGTCCTCCCACAGCACCCTCCGTCCCTCCGGGAAGCGGATGTGGTGCTCCATCAAGAACGCCCGGCGGAACAGCTTGTGCGGGTTCGTGGGAATCAGTGGATGGATGTCTTGACGGTCAATGGCATTGTCCATATTGGTTGTGTAGACACTGATCCCCCACGCGGCTTGATCGGTGCGGGTCTCCTTGCCGTTCAGCACGTCGGCGTGGGTTCGGGCGGCCATCGCATAACCCGCCTCAAGTGCACGCGGGTAAAGCTCGTCGTCGTGATCCATGAACAACACGTATTCGCCGCGAGACATCTCCAGACCGACGTTGCGTGGCTTGCTCGGCCAGCCGGAGTGCTCGATGCGTTCGATCCTCACGTTGCTGTGAGAGTTGCGAATGTTTTCTAGCTGCTGCCAGGTGTCATCGGGTGATCCGTCGTCGACGAAAATAACCTCGAAGTCCTCCGCCGGCATGGTCTGCGCTTCGATTGAGCGGACCACGCGGTTGAGCAGCTCCCCCGGGGTGAAGGTCGGCACAACCACACTGACCTTAGGGACACTGAGGTTGGGGACGCTGATCTTGGTGTCACTGGTCTTGGGCACGTTGACCTTGGGTGTAACGCGCGCAGCGTCACGAGTGACGCCGGGCAACGGCTGACTAACTGCCACGGAAGTGAGGGTGGATTGGGATAGGCGTTCCTGGACAATACATCGGCGACTCGCTTGACGGTTCCAGCAGCATGAACGTCAGAAGTAGGCACTGGCGTTCCCATATTCTGGTGCGCCCGCTGGAAGAAGACCTCGTACAGCTCAGCGACACGCCGGTTCCACGCCGCAATTGATCAGCCTCGCTCCGAAGATCGCGGCCACCGGACTGAGGCGCTGGATCGAGGCTAGGCGTCCTTGGACAGTACGTCGGCGACTCGGTTGACGGTTCCAGCAGCATCAACGTCAGAAGGAGGCACTGACGATCCCACATTCTGGTGCGCCCACTGGAAGAAGACGTCGTACAGCTCAGCGACACGCCGGTTCTCCCGCCGCAATTCATCAACCTCGCGGCGCAGCACCCTGAGCTCGCGTTCATAGCTGATGAGCTGAGGCACACCCTTACCGAGCTGCGGATCCAAGGCGTTGAGTTTGCGCAGGTTCGTCACGGTGCGCGGTGCGAGACGTTGGGCGACTTTCGCCAGGAATTGCTTCATAGAAGGTCCTTTTGGTCGAGATAGCTGATGAGCAAAGTCGGTCACAGCCAGACAAGCGCGGTGACATTCTGACGCTGGCCGAACGGTGTCGGTCGTTGCCGCTCGGTGAGGAACGTTGTGCCTAGCTTCCAGCGCCAGGCCTCCGCGCTGAAAAGCGCAGGGCGGAAGGTCCACGTCAGTGGGTTGGGTGGGATTCGCGGGACCGGCGAAGCGTCGAACGTCGCATAAAGGAAGGTCTGAGCGTTGAGCAGGCACCGCAGCATTGCGAAGAGATCCGATCGCCCGAGTTGCGGCATCACATGCAGTAAGTTGCGCGCAAAGAAGTACGGCTGACGACCCTGGTGAATCATCTCGAGCGCGAAGAGCATCAGGCCGTGCCGATCATTGAGATTGAGGAAGCGATACTCGACGTTCTCCGGCTGCGTCTGTCGGGCGATTCTTAGCGCCTCGAAGCTGTAGTCCACACCGAGCACGCGGTGACCCGCAGCGGCAATCCGCTCCGTGTGCCGTCCGTCCCCACACCCAAGGTCGATGACGAATGCGCGCTCGGGGAGCAGCCGGAGAAAGCGATCCACATCCTCGAACTCGTCTGCCTCACGTGGTGTTCGCTTATCAACCTTTTGCCAGGTCTTCTCCCAGAAAACGCGCTGCCGGTTGAACACCCCGTAGCTGCTCTCGAAGCGACGCTGAGTTGAGCGGGGATACTTCCACTGGAAGGACGGATCGGGTATGCGCCAATTCGGGCCGTAGGCGAACTCCAGCCAGGCCTCCGGAACAGCGGGAGCCGGCAGGGCGACACCGCCGACATCAAGGTCCATGGTCGGCAGCAACTCACTCTTGGCCAGCTTGCCCCGCAGTGCGAACGGCTGGTTGTAGAGACCGTCGACGCTGTAGTAGCCCGTGAAGATGTCGATGTAGTAGTCGGTGCCGCCGTCGTTGGTGAAGAACACGATCTCGAGATGGGCATGACTGTGGCGAACCACCGTGTAACCCAGCCTGGCGAGTTGCCGCTCGAGTTCGAAGCTGACGAGTATCACATCTTGGGGATCGGACTTCGGACACAGAAACGCGAAGTCGATGTCGCCGTCGTGCGGCAGCAGATTGCCGGACCGCATCGCACCGAGCAGGGTTCCGCCCACGATGTAGACCGGGTATCCCCAATTTCCCAGTTGTCCGGCGACCAGCGCGGCAGAAGCAAGCATTCTGTCCTGGACACCAGATGAGTCGCCGTCGAACGATGGGCCAAAGCGGTTCCACTTGTCGATCGCCAACCAGCGGCCCCGAGGATCGGTAATGGCTACCCGCCCAGGGCCTCCAAAGCGCACTTCCTGTGACGCAATTGCCTCGCCGGTTGCAGACTTTCGGATGGTGACCGTGGAGTCGCCTTGTAGATGGGGAACCATCGCATCAGGCCAACGGATTCGTCGGACACCGGTACGCGGGTGTGGCTTTGGAAGCTTGGTTGACCAGACGCGATGTTCGTCAAAAAAGACGTCAACTGTGGGGGTGCCGACCTCGATGGGAGCCAGCCGCAGCTCGCGCTTGTCGGCTCTCAGGGGCTTGGGCATTCGGCTCCTTGCCTGGCATGTGTAGTCCTGATGACGCTTGGCGGGTAGCCATCTCTGGTGGATGCGCCTCCCCGCACGATTCTGCTGATCTTATGTGAAGTGCAGCCGACGAGCCTTCACGGCTCATTGAACGCCACAAATGTCCCAAGGTCCCCAGGCCGCCTCCAAGGCGCCGCGCAAGCAGAAAATCAAGGCGGTTTGGGCGGTAGGGTCAGCCGGTGACCAGATTGCGCAACATTGCCGTGATCCTGGCTGGGGGTACTGGCACCCGCATCGGCTTGAACATTCCCAAGCAGCTGATCAAGGTTGCTGGCAAGCCGATCATCGAGCACACCATCTCCGCGATGCACCAATCTCCACTCGTGGACGAAATCGTGGTGATGATGGCGCCCGGCTTCCTGGATGAGGTCCGGGCGATTGTCAAGAAGGGCAACTACGTCAAGGTCACCCAGATTTTGGAAGGTGCCGAAACTCGCAACGAGACCACGGCGGCTGCGTTAGCCGCTCTCGGTGAGGAGGAGTGCAACGTCCTGCTTCATGACGCGGTACGTCCGCTGGTCTCACAGACAATCATCGCGGCGAATGTCGAGGCGCTGCGGACGCACCAGGCTGTTGACACCGCGATCCCGTCGGCGGACACCATCATCCAGGTCGAGCGCGACCAGAACAGCATCGCCGACGTACTGCCCCGGCATCTGCTACGCCGCGGTCAGACGCCACAATCCTTCCGTTTATCGACAATCCGGGCCGCGTACGCGAAGGCTGCGCAGGATCCCAACTTCACCGCGACTGATGACTGCACCGTAGTGCTTCGCTACCTTCCCGAAGTTTCGATCGCTGTCGTCGCCGGACACGAACGCAATATGAAGGTCACCGAGCCCATCGATGTCTACATTGCCGACAAGTTGTTCCAGCTGACGTCTGCTGACCGGCCCGCCCCACTGACCGACGAGCAGTATCACGCAAGGCTTGACGGCCGGACCGTCGTAGTTTTCGGCGGTTCCTACGGTATCGGTGGGGACATAGCCCAGCTCGCACACAAGTACGGGGCAGACGTCAGGACCTTCTCACGATCGACGACCGGCACATTCGTCGAGAGGCGAGCCGATGTTGCCCGCGTCGCCCAGCAGGTGCTCGCCGAGACGGGCCGTATCGATTTCGTGGTCAACACCGCCGGTGTGCTGGTACGCGGTGAGCTGGCGGAGACATCAGAGGAGACGATCTACTCCTCCACAGACGTCAACTACCTGGCACCGATCTTCGTCGCCCAGGAGTTCTTTCCCCACCTAGCTGCATCCTGCGGCTCACTGCTGCTGTTCACCTCGTCCTCCTACACCCGTGGCCGCTCGGGCTATTCGCTGTACTCCTCGGCAAAGGCAGCGATCGTCAATCTCACTCAGGCACTGGCCGACGAATGGGCCTCCTCGGGCGTGCGAGTGAACTGTGTCAACCCCGAGCGCACCGGGACGCCGATGCGAACCAAGGCCTTCGGCGAAGAGCCTCCCGACACGTTGCTGTCTTCGGAGGAGGTCGCGCGTCAGTCCCTCGACGTCATGCTCTCCCATTTGACCGGTCACATCATCGACATTCGTCGAGAGGAAGGTCCCGCCGCCCTCGGCAATGGGTAAGCAGATTTCGTCAGCGATGCGCGGGCAACCACGAAATCAAAACGGGAACAGCGACGGTGCAGTGGGATTCCAAACGGCTCGTGCCCCGAGATCTCCGACCCGGACGATCCAGACCAACGCGACGACCGCGGCCGCTACGAGGAGAATCGGCAGTCCGATACGCAGGATGGCGGACTGCTTTGCTGCGCCGTCCGCCTCCTCGGAGGTGCGCTTCGAAACGAGGAACACATTGAGCAGGCCGATGACAGTGAACCCGATCATGATGTAAAACGCCTGGTTGGCGAGCAAGGAATGCTGCAGGATCAAATCGCCTACCGGGTTTCCAGGCTTGATACCCATCGCCGCCTCAAGGGCCAGACCGCTCTCCCTGGCGACAAATGTCACGGCGGTGGCGCCGACGACGGTGATGGCGAGCGGCCAGCGTGCCCATTCGCGCGTCTTGGGAAATGCGAAGAGCAAGGCCAGCAGTGCAGCCAATGGGATGCCGATCACGGCGGCGTGAACCACAAGCGGATGGAGCGGAAGATCCCCGATCTTGTCGAACATAGCTCTCCTGTGGCTCGATGGCCGGCGCGCAGCGCCAGTGACCAGACGCCCGCTCATACTGTTACACGACGAGCTCAGCGAATTGGTTCGATCACCCTGATCGCGCCTCTACGTGTCTACGTCACCGCTGCTCGTGCGGTTCGCAGGTCGGAGACGAGCCCCGCGAACGCCGCACTCCGGTCCTCGCCGGTGGTCCGCAGCACTGAGGATGGATGCACGGTCGCCAATACTCGTCGCACGCCGATCGGAGTAGCAAGCTCGAGCACCTGACCACGCTGCTGGGTGACCCGAAACGTAGTCCCCAAGAGCGACTTGGCGGCAACTGAGCCTAAACACACGATCAGTGCCGGGTCGACAAAGGTCAGCTCCGCTTCGAGCCAGGGGCGGCAGGCCTTGATGTGGCTGACCTGCGGCGTGGCGTGTATTCGCCGCTTGCCCCGCTCTGTGAAACGGAAGTGCTTGACCGCATTGGTGACGTAAACGTCCTCCCTGGGCACCTCAGCTTCACTCAGTGCACCTTGCAGCAGCCTTCCAGCCGGACCAACAAACGGAATACCCTCGCGGTCTTCGACGTCGCCGGGTTGTTCTCCCACAAGAGCCAGCGGTGCCTGTGGGTTGCCCGCCGAGAACACCACTTGGGTTGCGGGCTTCCAAAGCTCACAGCCGCGGCAGTCCTCTGCCGCCCGCTTGAGCTTCTCGATGTCGGCGTGCTCGGGCACCCAAGGTGCCGCCGTCTGCGTCACCTTCTAGTGACCATCCCCGATCGAGCCAGCCCATGCGCCAGGTGCCATGCCGTGCTGACGTCCTTCGAGCTTGATCACGTGCAAGACTGCGTTGATCAACGCCAGATGAGTGAAGGCCTGCGGGAAGTTGCCCAGTTGCTCGCCGGTGTGCGGATCGATCTCTTCGCCGTACAGATCGAGTTCACCTGCGAAAGACAGCAGCTTGGCACAAAGCTTTCGGGCACGCTCGTACTCACCGATCTCGCAGAGCGCCGAGACCAGCCAGAAGGAGCAGATCGTAAAGCTCCCCTCCTCGCCGGCGAACCCGTCGTCGGTTTCCTCGACCTTGTAGCGCAGCACCAGCTCGTGAATGGTGAGCTCGTCGGCAATCGCCAGCACAGTGGCCCTGATGATGGGGTCGTCGGCAGGCAGGAAGCGCACCAGCGGGGCGAGCAGCAACGACGCGTCGAGCGCATTGGAGCCGTAGTACTGGGTCAGTACGCCCCGCTCGTCCACGCCGTTGGTCAAGATGTCGTCTTTGATCTCTTGTGCCGCGAGCTCCCATTCGGCGGCCTTGCCGTCCTCTCCCGTTATCCGGGCAATCTTCGAGCCTCGGTCGACTGCGACCCAGCACATGATCTTGGATGAGGTGAAGTGCTGTAGCGTGCCGCGCACCTCCCAGATCCCGGCATCGGGCTCACGCCAGAACTTCAACGCCTCGCCGACCTGCTTGTCCAAGATCTCCCAGATGCGGTTGTCCAGGCGGTTGGCTGCTTTGAAGTGAAGGTAGACCGAGTCAAGCAGCGCACCCCAGACATCGTGCTGCTTCTGCGCGTACGCGGCGTTTCCGATCCGCACCGGACGCGAGTTGGCATATCCCGGTAGGTGGTCAAGATCGCGCTCAGTCAGCTCTCTCTCGCCCCCGATGCCGTACATGATCTGGATGTCATCCTCACCCTCGACCAGATCGGCGATAAAGGCGAAGAAGTCGACCGCTTCCCAGTCGAAACCCAGCGAGTACAGGCCCCAGAGGGCGAATGTGGCGTCCCGGATCCAGGTGTAGCGGTAGTCGTAGTTGCGTTCACCCCCGGGCGTCTCGGGCAGTGACGTTGTGCCAGCGGCAGCAATCGCGCCGGTCGGGGCGTAGGTGAGCCCCTTGAGGGTAAGTGCGCTGCGCTGCAGATAACCGCGCCAGGGGTGATCAGGGAACTGCCCGCGGGCGAGCCAGTGCTGCCAGTGATGCGCGGTCCACACCTGACGCTTGTAGGCGTCAGCGAAGTCCATCGGTGGCACGGCCCCGCCCCAGGACAGGGCTACATAGCGGACGTCACCCTCTTTGAGCAACGTCCGAGCGTTGGCTTGGCCACCTTCGAACCCCAGCCGCAGGTCGCTGGTCAGGGTCAGTTTGAGATCCACACTCTCGGCTGAGCAGACACCCTGGTAGTAGCTGTTGTTGGTGTATTCCCATCGCACGTGGGCCTTGCCGTAGTCGAGCACGGGCTCACAGTCAACCATCATTTGCACCTCACCAGAGGCGCAGCGAATGGTGCGCAGGAAGATGTGCTCTGCCTCGTAGTCATTGGGGGTCCGACGGTAGGTCTTCGAACGATCGGTCGGATGATGCCAGGGACCTATCAGCAGGGCGTCGCGGACAATGATCCATCCGGTGGGAGTCCCCCAACTGGTCTCCAAGATCATGGTGCCTGGCAGGTACCGCACATCGGCGGGCACGGCAACATCGACCGGGGCAACACGGAACACACCGGCGTTCCGACCAAGCATCCGTCCGAACACGCTGGGAGAGTCAAAGCGCGGAACGCACATCCATTCGACGGCGCCGTTGGGCGATACGAGGGCCGAGACCTCTCCATCGCTCAGGAACCCATAATCGCCGATCGGTGTTGATCGAATACGTGAGGTCGGTGCGGCGACCTGCGCCTGCGGCTTGTTCTTCCGATTCGCCATGGGGAAAGCATTCCCCGCTCAGCACCTCCTGGCAAGCAACAAGAGAAATCGTCAGGCCCGATGATCACCACCTGGCTCGGAAGTCTCCTCGATGACCCACCTGACGTAGTCGGGGTTACCCGCCTGAACCGGAAGAGCAAGCACGCAGGGCACGTCGTACGGGTGTGACTGACGGGTGCGGTCGATGACATGCGGCACCAGGCTGGAGCGGGTGTGCAGCGCTACTCGCATCTCGCCGTCATCGTGAATCGTGCCGTCCCAGCGATAGACGGACCTGATCGGTCCGATGTGCTGGCCGCAGGCGACGAGCCGGTCCTCGACGAGCGACCGGGTGAAGCTCAACAGCCACTCTTCGCTGTCAGCGGTAACGATCACTTCACAGATCGGCTCGGTCATAGGGATCGGTCCATGTTGATCAAGCTCTGTGGCTGGTGCCGGAGTTACTTGATCACGTCGGAGAGAGGATCACGGGCCGCTTGATATCGAAGAACTCCATCTCTCCGACGCTGAGCTTGTTCATTTCTTCCATTTGGGCCTGGACCTCCGGCGGCGGCTCTTTGCGTTCGCCTTCGCGCGCCTCAGCTTCGGAGGTGAAGTAGATCACCATGGTGTATCCACCGTCCTCGTGGCCTACTGCGACGCTGCCGAGAACATCGGGACGGAACTCTGCAAACACGTCAGGGTCTTGGTCCTCCATCAGTTGCCTGGCCCGTTCCGGATCGCTGCTTCGACCCTGCATGACCTGAACGAACCCTGCCTGGTCCGGATCGCCTTGAAGATCAAGGGTGACATTGGTGCTGTCACGGAAGGTGGCTTCGCCGTCGTAGAGCTTCGCGGTCTCGGACCACCACCGGTCCTGTTCGGGACGATTGCTGTTGCGGCGGGCATCTTCCTCGGTTTCGAAACGCACAACCGCGATGGCACGACCATCCTCAGTGACCCCGCTCGTGCTGCCAAGCCAGCCAGTCGCGCCCGGCGCAAGCTCCTGCCGCCACTGATCGATTGCGGCATCGAACGCCTGTGGGTTGGACGTCTTGCCTTGGATAACCTGAGCGAACATGGCGGGGCCTTCCGATCGATGTGGTTGGGATTGAGAAATGCTCTCCTCTGCGGACGTTACGACCGCAGGATGTCTGCGTCAATACGCAAAAATGATGGATCTTGATCGACTCGACATACTGCTTGGCGGCCTGGTCCGCGTGCGCCGGGGGTGCGCTGCGGTCGTATCGTCGGTGAGCGTGGAATTCGACGGCTTACAGTCTCGGGTCAACGCTCTTATCGCGGAAAGTGGCTTCTCGGGCGTCGTCCGGGTCGACCGGGCCGGTGAGACGGTGCTGGAGCATGCTGCGGGTTGGGCTCATCGGGCGCATCTGATACCGATGACGGTCGACACACGACTCGCTATGGCGAGCGGGTCCAAGGGGTTGACTGCGCTGGTGGTCTTGTCACTGGCCAGTGACGGGACGTTGCCGTTGACTACGCCAGCGCGCGAGCTGCTCGGTAGTGATCTGCGCTTGGTGGATGACCGAGTGACCGTCGAGCACCTGTTGGCGAACCGCTCGGGCATCGGGGACTATCTCGACGAGAGCGCGGGTTCACAGATCGATGACTACGTGTTGTCGGTGCCGGTGCACACGTTGGTTGAAAGCATCGATTACCTGACGGTCCTTGAGGGGCACCCGCAACGCTTCGTGCCCGGGGAACGCTTCGCCTACAACAACGCCGGATTCGTCATCCTGGCCCTGCTCGCCGAACGGGCCGCGTCCGCGCCGTTTGCCGATCTTGTGCAGCAACGGGTTTGTGAACCGGCGAACATGATCGACACCGCTTACCTGCGCTCAGACGCACTCCCGGCCCGGACGGCATTGGGTTACCTCGATGCTGAAGGTCACCGCAGCAACGTGCTTCATCTCCCGGTACGGGGCAGCGGTGATGGCGGCGCCTATACGACTGTTGCGGACGTTCATCGACTGTGGCTTGCGTTGCGGGCCGGAGTCGTCGTTGATCCAGCGGCGCTAGCAATAGCGTGGCGCCCGCGCAGCGAGGTTCCCTCGGAAGACACGCGGTACGGGTTGGGCTTTTGGCTGCATGCCAGTGGCCCTGGTGTGTTTCTCGAGGGGTATGACGCTGGCGTCTCTTTCCGTACCGTTTTCGACCCGGAATCTGACACCACCCATACCGTGATCGCGAACTGGTCCAACGGAGCCTGGCCGCTGGCCCGAGCGCTCTATCTCGACCTCCTCAGTTCGTGATCTGAGGACGCGAGCCCGTCGGTACACTGACGGGCCTATGATCCGCGCCGCCAGCCATACCCATCACCACAGCACCGACAGGCTCATCCACTGGGCGCGTTTCTACGACCTGGGGAACGGCTTGCTTGGCCGGCGCGGGAAACGCCTACGCGCGATGATGGCGGACGATCTCAAGCTTCAGACCGGTGATCGGGTCCTCGATGTCGGCTGCGGACCTGGCCGCCTTGCTGTCGCTCTCGCCGAACGCGTAGCACCCAGCGGCTCTGTCGACGGCATTGATGCAGCAGTCGAGATGATCAACCGTGCCAGCAGCCGGGCACGCAAGCGAGGAGCAGCGGCGACCTTCCAGGTCGCTTTCGCGCAACAGCTTCCGTTTCCGGATGCGACCTTCGACGCCGTCGCATGCACCCTCGCACTGCATCACGTAGCTGAAGATGATCAACCGACTGCGGTCGGCGAGATGTACCGAGTGCTAAAACCTCATGGACGGCTCCTGATCGCCGAGTTCCACAAGGGCCGAGGGCGCCGGCCTGCCGGCCCACGATGGCTTCGGCGTTCTGGGGTGGACATGCTCGACAAAGCGCTCGGTCTTGTCCGTGCATCCGGATTCGTAGACGTCGCCAGCGGAAGTACGAACCTCAGCTGGCTGGGCAAGATCACGGCTCACAAGCCAGAGGCCTCGATCAAGGCGCACACCTAGCGGACTCGGACAAAGGCCTGGTGACTCTTCACCGCCCTCGGCTCTGCGGCAAGGTGACCCGACGAGTGGCCGGCGCAGACGGCGGCGGGACGACTGGACCGATGTCACCGTCGGGAGCTTCGTCCAGGTCTACGATCACCGGGGCGTGGTCGCTCGGCCCGGAGCCTTTGCGCGCGTGCCGATCCACCCACGCCGCTCGCACCCGCTCAGCAACCGGGGCGGTCGCCAGCACCAGGTCGATGCGCATACCCAAGTCGCGGTGGAACATTCCCGCGCGGTAGTCCCAGTAAGTAAATACCCGCTTGCCCGGCCAGCGATCCCTGACAACGTCGCGCAGGCCAAGGGCTTGTAGCTGCGCCAGCGCCTCCCGCTCCGGCGCGGTGACATGGGTCTGGCCGACATATGCCTCGGGGTCGAACACATCCTCGTCGGCCGGCGCAATGTTCATGTCGCCACACACCACGGCATCCTCCGGGCCACGGCTGAGGTGCTGGGTCAACACGGCTAGCCAGTCGAGCTTGTATCGATAGTGGTCCGAATCGGGCACCCGCCCATTCGGCACGTAAAGCGAGTGCACACGGATGCCGTCACATGTCGCCGACACTGCGCGCGCCTCAGGACTGGGAAACCCTGGCGCACCGTCCACCCCGGTGGCGACGTCGTCTAATCCGACCTTCGAGAGAATCGCGACGCCGTTCCACTGCGCCTCACCGTGCGTGGCGAACTCATAGCCACGGGTGACGAGCTGCTCCGCCAGCAGCGTCGCGAAGGCGTCGTTGGCGAGCTTGGTCTCCTGCAGGCACACCACGTCGGGTTGCCGCTGGTCCAGCCACGGTAACAACCGCGGTACCCGCTGCTTGATCGAATTCACATTCCACGTGGCCAACCGCACGGACCCACGCTAGCCGGTGATTACCCGGTGAAAAGGCTGCATCAGAAAGGGTCGCAATGGGGCCCCGTAAAGGGCCGCGATCAGGGTGCTGGGAGAGGCACCAATTCGATCGTGGACGAACGCGCGGCAGGCGTTAGGACAGTGTTGACGATGCTCGCAGGGTAGCGGCGATATTTGTCGCGGTACGCGGCATCGATCTGGTCGTTCACATCGTCGTCAGTATCGACAACGAAGCTCACGTCTTTGTCGATGCCACCGGCTCGGATGTGGCCTTGACGGCGCGTCAGTGTGCCACGGAACCAGGCGCCGGTGGGTCCATTCACGGACCGGACGTAAAGGCGGTCACCTTGGCGTACGACCCACATGGTGACCGGTTTGCGCAGCGTATCGTCGCGTCGCATGGACGCGAGGTTCAGCTCTTCGGCCGTGCCGATCTTGGTGAGCTCGACACCTGTCCATGCAGTCATCGGCATGCCTCCCTCATCAGCCCATCCTGGCAATAACCTAGCGGCGGATCACGAACCCTGGTCAATGCATTCGACAGCGTCCATGCTGGTGAACCTCATCGAAGGGCCGATGGCCGATGACGACTGACCTCAAGAGGACTCCCGACTTCGTCGACGGTGAAGTGTCGTACTGGTACCGGGAACTGGGGATGCCAGCCCGGCGGACCGCGCTCCAGGGGGACACTGAGGTCGACATAGCGATCGTTGGTGGCGGCCTGACCGGCCTGTGGACCGCCTACTACCTCAAGACTGCCCACTCGGACCTGCGCGTGGCGGTGCTGGAACGGGAGTTCGCGGGTTTCGGCGCATCCGGTCGAAACGGTGGCTGGCTCAGCGCAGAGATGCCAGGCCAGCCCAGGCGGTACGCCGAGGCCTGCGGAATCGAGTCCACGGTCTCGATGCAGAGGGCGATGTTTGGCACTATCGATGAGGTCATCCGGGTATGCGATGCGCAACGGATCGACGCGCACATCCGTAAGGACGGTCTGCTCCACGTGGCCACCAATCCGGCACAGTTCCGCAGACTTACCCGCCGGCTCCCAAGCGAGCGCAGATTCGGCTGGGGACCGGGCGATCTGGTCATGCTCAGCGCCGAGGAGCTGCGTGAAAGGGTCAACGTTGCGGGTGGAATCGGTGCCGCGTGGAGCCCACACTGCGCTCGGGTTCAGCCAGCCAGACTGGTGCGCGGGCTCGCTGCCGCGGTAGAGCGGCTCGGCGTCACGATCTACGAAGGTACGACCGTATGCGAAGTCCGACCAGGCGTCGCCATCACCGACCATGGGAGGGTTACTGCGACCCGCATCATCCGCGCCCTGGAGGGATTCACCGCCAGCCTCAAGGGCTTCAAGAGGTCCTTGCTCCCGATGTTCAGCAGCATGATCGTCACCGAGCCTTTGCCGCAGAGCGCCCGTGACGAGCTCGGTTGGAAGGGCGCCGAGCTCGTCGGCGACGAGGCGCACGGATTCGCGTACGCACAACGCACGCGAGACGGTCGGATCGCGCTTGGCGGCCGAGCTGTGCCGTACCGGTACGGGTCAGGCCTGGATCTGCGCGGCGGGACCATAGGTACCACTGTTGAGCAGCTCCAAGCCATGCTCGGCCGGCTGTTTCCGGCGGCAAAGTCGGTCGGCATCAACCACGCGTGGACAGGAGTGCTCGGCGTACCGCGGGACTGGTGCGCGACTGTCGGGCTGGACGAGAGCACCGGGCTCGGCTGGGCCGGTGGGTACGTCGGACACGGCGTCGCGGCGACAAACCTTGCCGGACGGACCCTGGCCGACCTGGTGCTTCGGCGAGACACCGACCTCGTGAATCTGCCCTGGGTCGGGCGCAAGGTACGGCAATGGGAGCCCGAGCCCGCGCGGTGGCTCGCCGTACGGGGCCTCTACGCCGCCTATCACGCCGCGGACCGGCGCGAGCGCATCACACAGAGAGGGCGTACCTCCCTGATCGCTAGGACCGCGGACCTCATCGCCGGGCGATAGCTACAGCCGGCAGCCGCGACGCTGAATAGCGCCTCAGGGTGGGAATTCGATGAGCTCGCTTGGCCCTCTCAGCTGATCTTCATTACGGCAAGATGGTCGACCTGGCGGACCAACGACAGCCCAAGGATCTCAGCGAGCCACTTGTGCAGCGTCTCCTTCTCGTCCCGCCGGTGGCAGTCGTCCAGCATGACGGTTGCGCCAGGGCGCAACTTGTCGCGCAGGGCTGGCACGGCGGGGTAACGAGCGAGCTTGTTCGTGCGCCCAGGCGGCCCATCAACCAAGAGAAGATCGATCTCCTCGATATCAGCGATTACAGCGCCCGAATACCACGGCTGTTGGTGTCCGGCGACCTGGATGGGCTCCATCGGAGCGTGTCGTATCTCGACGCTGCTCAGCCCCTCCTGTTGTAGCAGCCCAGTGACGATTGCGACCCAGTCCGCCGAGTTCTCCAGCGCGATCACCCGTCCTTCGCCCACTCGGCGGAATGCTCTTCCGATCCACATCGTCGATGCGCCGCTACCGCACTCGACAACAACCTTCGGCCGTTCCAACAGGACGTGACGCACGACCTCGTGCATTGCTTTTGGGACGACAATTGCCAACCCAGGTTCAGAGGCGTTATGGCTGACTCGACCCACTCGCGGCGAGCATGTCTCGCAGTTGGAACTCGGCCTGCAGGTTCGCCTCGAGCCGACGTTGCTCATTCCGCATGTCCTCCACGGAACGGCGCAACAGCGCAAGCTCGTTGATCACTTGTTTTGCCTCGCGCGGCGTGAGGCTACGTCGACGAAGCGGCGCCCCCGCGTGACCCAGCGCGCGGCGATCCCGACGCGAGACTGTGGGTGTGGGGCGGCCGAGGTCATGAGCGCCAGGCGCGTCCAATCCGAGTTGGCGATCACCGCTAGGTGCTCCCCGGTCAGGCCCTTCAATGCAGCTGGGTCAACGCCCGCGACCATCGGATCGGCAAGTAGTTTGGAGAGCCGTCGCAACGCCCGAGTCCCAGCAACGGGCCCCGCTTTGACGACCGCTTTGAGGTATCCCTGGCGCATCAAGACCCTGGGCAGAGCTACGTTGGAGATAATCTCCCGCCGTTCGGATTCGGGCAGGTCGCTCGTCCGCAGGGCCGTAAGCATCGATCGCAGGATCCGCTCGTTCTTCTCGATGAGTGCCTCCGGTGTCTTGGCGCGCCTGGAGAGATGGGCGGGTTCGTCCGGGTTGTCGCCGTGCTGCGTGAGGTAGTAATAGTCATATCCGCCGAGCATGAGGAATCGCGACGCGTTCAGGATGTAGGAGAAGGCGAAGCTCACATCTTGTCCGGAGGGAAGTCCCTCGTCGAACCGGAGCTGCTGGCGCTCGATCTCGGCGCGTCGGAAGACCTTGTGGACCGTTAGCGTCGCCAGAGCCTTGGCGCGGGGCACCTCAGCGTGCGGCTGGCGGACCCTGCAGAGACCAGCACGCCCGTTCACCGGAACCTGGTTGACCGCGATCCAATCGGCTGGCGTCACGGCCACTGCTTCGGCGATGCGCTCAAGCGCCAGGTTGCCGATGGTGTCGTCGGAGTCGACGAAGAAGACGTATTCGCCGGTGGCTTCATCAAGTATCCGGTTTCGGGGGCGCGCGGCACCGCCAGAGTTGCTCCCCAAAGAGATCACACGGAAGAACCCCCGGTCCGCTGCCAGGCTCTTCTCGTACTCCCCCAGAATCGCGAGCGTCTCAGGCTCCGAGCTGCCGTCGTCGGCGATGACGATCTCGAAGCGGTCACGCGGAAACGTGGAGTTAATCACCGACTGAAGGCAGTTCCGCAATAGAGACTTGCCGTTGAACACCGGGATCCCGACTGTGAAGAGCCTCCCCGACGGTTGGGGGTGAGTGGCCGCATCGAGGACCTCCCCCATACTCCGACCTCCAGACTCTCTACGTTCGAGCCGCATCGAATCAGACTTTGATCGACTGCTGCATAGCTTGCCAATGCGCGAAATCAGGACCGGGGTGGACAACGCCGCCACGACGACGCGCATGCTATCGCAGAGCCGGCCCAACGCTTACTCAGCATGCTGAGCAATAAGCCGCTCAGGCCACTAGGCTTCGAATCGTGAGTGTGCCGGACACCGAGGATTGGTCGCTTGGCCGGCTGCTGTCCACCGCAGCCCGGCTGATCGAGCAAGATTGGAACACGTGGCTGGCGACGCACGATCTGACTCACGCGGGGCTACTAGCGCTGCACGCGCTGGAGGCCGGTCCGCTCACTCAACGGAAGCTGGCTGCGGCGAGTCGGGTGGAAGAACAAACCATGAGTAAGGTGGTGGCGCGTTTGGAGCGTGGCGGCTACGTCAGCCGGGAGCGCGACGCATCGGATCGTCGGCGCCTAGTCATCGCCCGCACCGCACACGGCTCCCGGGTGTTCGCGGAGGTTCAAGCCGAGGGTGTCTCCGATCAACTCGTCGAACGCTGGATTGCCGACCCAGACGCCTTCCGAGCTGAGCTTGTGCGGCTTGTGGCGTCGAAGCGCATCGACAGTGATCAGGCGTAAGCCGGCCAGAGCGCGGTCGCGAGCTCCCAGAACCGGCGGGCCTTCGTACTGTCCCGGGCGTCCTTGCTCGGCACTGCAATCTGCCGGTCGGCCAAATAGCGGCCACCTGATCCGGCAAGCTCAGGAGCATCGAGTGCCCAGGCGACATCGGCTGCTGCCTGATCGATAGTCGTCGTAAAGCTCAGCCGCGGAAGTATGCGACGAAGCAGGAAGCGTTGCCAGCCGGTTGTGTAGGCAGCCGCTGTTGTCGGTACGAAGCCGGGACAGATGGCGTCAGAGGTCACGGTTGCGGGCAGGCGCCTGTTGAGTTCGCTGCTGATCCAGATCGCAGCCAGCTTGGAGTTCTTGTACGCGCGGTCGGGGCTGTACCCGTGCTCGAGGTTTGGGTCACTGAACTCGAAGTCGACGGTGTCGCCGCGGGAACCAGGCTGGTGCAACCGCGAGGTCAAGGTCAGCACCCGGGCGGTCGGTGCTGCGGCCAAAGCCGGCTCGAGCGCAGTGGTCAGCGCCATCGGTCCGAGAGCATTCGTGGCAAGCGTCGCCTCCACGCCCTCTGCGGTTACCTGTCGGATGTCGGCTGGTCGCAGAATCCCCGCGTTGTTGATCAGAGCATCGATCGGCTCGCTCCTGTCGACCAGCCGCTGTGCACATGCATGAATGGAGTCGGGCGAGGCCAGGTCGCAGATCTCCATCCTGATGCCGCGACCTTGCCCTGCGTCGCTGAGTTGGCGTAAGGCATCGCGCCCCCGGCCGGAGTCGCGGGAAGTGAAGATCACCGTGCCTGCGTGGTCGGCGAGCAATGTGACTAAGGCGAAGCCGATTCCACGGTTCCCGCCCGTGACGACGATCAAGATCTCAAACCCTCGACATCACCCTCGGCCGAGACCGGACGGCATCGGCAATCTTGAACCCGACCCAGACGAGCCCAGCGACGACGGCGACCAGGCCGTACTCGATGATCGGGATCCAGGTCACTTCGAACAAGTGGCTCCAACCGCGCCAGCTGTACACACCCAGGACCGCTACGACATAGACCGCCGCGAGCACCAAACGGGTTCGCCGGGAGAGTCCGACGCCATGCATTTGGGTGATGACGAAGATCGCCAGGAACCCGAATAGGAACATGGGCCACATGCCATTAGGGCCGGATTGCAGGTAGGCCACGAGCGTTCCGTGCAGCGCCACCATAAGCTCCAACGTCAATGTCCACCACCTGTTGACGTGGGATCGGGTGAAGAACAGGCTGCTCTGCACGAGGAGCAGGAACATGTAGAAGAAGCCGATGAGGTGACCGCTGGTATTCGCCATTGGGTGGTACCAGAAGGTGTAGATGGCCGCCCAGCTGAAGAGGTAGCCGTGGTAGCGGCGCAGGAAATCGGTGATGCGCTTGGAGATCGGCATCGGGCGGCCGAGGTACAGGCCGCGTCGCCGGTTTTCCATAGCCAGCACGACGACCAACAGCAGAATGACCGAGCCTTGCGAGCTGTAGATCGAGACATCCTGAGCGAGCCCGTCATAAAAGAGTTGGGTCTGCAGCATGTGCAGCACGATGAATCCGAGGTTCGCCGCGAGCGCGACGACGTTGACCGGATGGAGCCCGGCCGTGTAGTGACGCACATGATGCTGGGCGTAGAAGATCAAGCCCCAGATGGTCAGCTGATGCGCCACGTAGCCGACCCAGGCGGACAGATGAGTCCAGACGGTCGGGTTCGGAAGCTTCCAGTAGTACCAGGACGCTCCTTGATCAGGCGCCAAATCGATGCCGGACAGTCGCTGACCGAGCAGCCAGACGAGGCCGGTCAATAGCAGGCAGACGAGCAGGCACCACGCCAATGGTGTCTTGATCACCCGATTGCTCAGCATGCTGAGTAGTTAATCACGCGAGGGCAAAAGCTTGCCGTGACAGTCGGTGGCCTCCGTCGTCGCGTCCAGGCGTCCAGTGTTCCGATCGCGGCCGAAGAGTCGTCCTACCCTCCACCGGTCGAGGAATCTGGCTTCCGCAGCATGAAGTCCGCCATAACATCCTGCGCGGCCTCGACCATGTGTCCGCCGTTGGCCGTCTTGCAGCCAGCGGATTCCGCAGCCGCGAGGAATGCGGTGACGCCGTGTCCGGCGATCACATCGCCGACGAACATAGACGATGTCAGCAGCGCAGGATCGACGGGAAGCGGATCGTTCTCCTCCATGCCCAGGGGAGTTGCGTTGCACACCAAATCGCACCCGGTGGGATCCGGCGGCCCGGCGCTCACCCGCCCTTGGCCGAGGCCCGAGAGCAGGTCGATGAGCGTCGCAACCCGCGACTCGTCGGCATCGTGGATGATGAGTTCGCCGACCCCAGCTTCCAGCAGGGCGATTGCGATGGCGCTGCCTGCGCCGCCGGCGCCGACGAGGAGTACCCGCGATCCCCCGGGTTCAGCTCCATGGTCCTGCTGCGCCTTCACGAAGGCGAGTCCGTCGAGCATGTCGCCATGCCAGGTCCCGTCATGATTGCGGCGGATGACGCTCACGACCCCGAGCATCTTGGCGCGCTCAGAACTGGTGACGCAGTGGGTGAAGGCGGTGAACTTGTGCGGCATGGTGACGAGGACTCCATCGACGTTCCGCGATGCCGTGAGACCCGCCATGACGGCGTCGAAGTCATCGGCTGCCACCTGCATCGGCACACATATGCCGTTGTAGCCGCGCTCTTCGAAGGTGCGAGTGAGACGCATTGGCGACTCAACGTACTTGATGGGGTCGCCGATGATCGGGAACAGCCGGGTTGCGCCGCTGAGGTGACCGAGCATGTCGATTTCTCCCCTTTCCTGTCGCTGCCTAGAGCCTCGGGTCAGATTCTGTCAGTGCACCATCCAGGCGGCGCCCAGCGGAGCGAGGACACCCGCCGCGTGTTACGTTTTGCGGCCGTGACCAGGTGGGCTGCGAGGCGGCCGTGAAGGCGGTCGTCTACGACCGGTACGGGTCCCCCGAGTTGCTGCGGGTCGAGGAGGTCCCGGTACCCTCGCCCGCCGCCGGCCAGGTGCGGGTGAAGATCGCCGCGACCTCAGTCAACCTCAGCGACTGGGAGTGCCTACGCGGATCGCCTGCGTACGCGCGGATCGGCGGGCTGCGGTTCCCGGCTTGCCGGACGCTCGGATCGGACATCGCCGGTCTCGTCGACGACGTCGGGGAAGGGGTGACCCGGTTCCGACCCGGAGACGAGGTATATGGCGACAACCTCAGGCTGAAGGGTGGCTTCGCGGAGTACACGCTTGCGCCGGAATCCGCGCTCGCCCACAAGCCGGCCCAGCTCACCTTCGTTGAGGCGTCGACCATCCCGCAGGCGGGCGCGATCGCCGTGCAGGGCACGAAGTGGGCTTTGACGGGTCGCCGGGTGCTGATCAACGGCGCGGGCGGAGGGTCGGGATCCTTCGCGATTCAGCTCGCAAAGCGGCTCGGTGCTCACGTCACCGGTGTCGACAACGCCGCCAAGCTGGACTTCATGCGTTCGGTCGGCGCGGATCAGGTGATCGACTATCGCCGAGATGACTTCACCCAGACGTCCCAGCAGTACGACCTGATCCTGGACCTGGCCGCGCACCGGTCGGTGTTCGCCTACCGGCGGGCGCTGGCACCCGGCGGCACGTATCGGTGCGTGGGTGGGTCGGTAGCCACGCTGCTGCGGGTGCTTACCGCCGGCCGACTGGTTGGGCGGCTCACCGGTCGCGCAATCGGAATCCTTGCCGTCAAGGAGGGGCCGGCCCACTTCGAGCCGCTTGCCGCCCTCTGCATCACCGGGGACGTCAGGATCCACATCCACCGCACCTTCGCACTCGACGAGGTTCCCGCCGCGCTTGCTCATGTCGGTGAGGGACGCGCATCCGGCAAAGTGGTTGTCGTCCTCCCCTGATGCAAAGTCGAACCCGTCCGGGCCCGCAGGTCCGCACATCAGCATGAGCGCTGGTCGCGGCATTGTCTTGCAGTTGATGGTCGCGCAACAGACCCGCGACTGCCCTTCCCCTTGGACGGGCGTGTAAGCCCGTGGGCCGTAGGGGACTCACGACAATAAGTGGAGCCACTATTCCGGATGTCAGGTAGGGTGCGGACATGAGAGGCACGTCCGGCCATGAGCGGTCTCTGTCGGCTGAGGGGAGCGGGCTGCGTGCCGATGCCGAACGCAACCGCGAGCGCGTGCTCAGAGCGGCGCGGGAGGTGTTCGCTGAGCAGGGACTGGATGCCTCAACGAACGAAATAGCGCGACGCGCGGGCGTGGGCGTGGCCACCCTCTTCCGTCGTTTTCCGACCCGAGACGACCTGGTGGGGGCGGCGTTCGCCGACAAGATGGATGCCTATGCAGCCGCCATCGACGACGCCCTGGCCGATCCGGATCCGTGGCACGGCTTCTACGGTTTCATTGAGCGGGTCTGCCAGATGCAGGCCGACGACCGTGGCTTTGCCGACGTGCTCACCATGACGTTTCCTACCGCGAAGGCACTCGAGGAGGAGCGGAACCGTACTGCTCTCGCGCTTGCCGAGCTTCTTGACCGGGCCAAGGCCACAGGCCGGCTGCGCGGGGATTTCGTTCACCAGGACGTGCCGTTGATCTTGATGGCCAACGCTGGTGTGGTGGCTGCCACGCGGGACGCTGCCCCGCAGGCCTGGCGGCGTCTCGTCGGCTACCTCATCCAGTCTTTCGCCGCGGAGGCCGCCCAGCCACTCCCCCAGCCACCGACCACGACCCAGATGTATCGGGCCTTGATGCGGCTTTCGGGACCACCTCGGTAGCCGCTCACCCGGTGCGGGCACCCGGCGGTCCGGAGGCGAGCGTCTATGCCGCTGATGTGCCTATGAGCCGCGTGAACCGACGGGTGGGTTAGTTGCTGATCGCGGCGGCGCGGTTGATGTATGTGTCGTCATCGACCTGTGTGGCGGCGAATCGGACGACCGTCCAGTTCACTCCGGCGTTCTTGATCAGATCGATCATGCCGATCATTCCTTGTATGCAGGGCAGGCCGGTGCGTCCCATGAAGCTGACCAGCCTGGTCTGCAGGGTGTGCTTCTCCCTGGGGTCGAGGACGCTGGGGTGCCGTGGCCGATGTAGCGGGTGACCCCAAGAGAGTCCTTACCTGTCCCAGGCCGCGGGGGCATGCATGCCGCCGCGGCCGCGGTGCCGATCTGGGGGATCGAAACGATCAGTCGATCGAAATGACGAGCTTGCCGAGGGTGCCGGCGGCGAACTGCTCGATCGCCTCCTGGGTCTGTCCGAGGTTGTAGACCCGCTGCACGGTGACGGTGGTGTGCTTCTCGTCCTGGTGCCGGGCGACCCGGTCGAGGGTGCCGGAGGACGGGCTGGCGTAGATCGAGACCACCTTCACGTTCTCGGCCGGGACGTCCTCGGCGCTGCGCAGCATCGTGGAGACCAGCGTGCCGCCCGGCTTCACCGCCGCGACCAGAGGCGCCGGGTCCCCGGCAAAGTGCAGGACGACATCCACCCCATCGGGGGACAGCGCGCGGACCTGCTCCACCAGATCGCCGCGATAGTCGACGGTGTGGGCCACCCCTAGCTTGGTCACCAACTGGATCTCCTCCGCCGAGTGCGCGGTCGCGATCACGGTGGCGCCGGCCCGCACCGCCAGCTGTAGCACCTGCTGACCTACCCCGCCGGTCGCGCCGACCACCAGCACGGTCTGATCGGCAGTGACGTTCGCTGCGTCGAACGCATCGACAGCAGCAGTACCGGCCAGTCCGAGAGCGGCCGCCTCGGTGAAGTCGATCCCGTCGGGCAGCTTCGCGATGCCGAAGGCCACCGGAACGGTCACGTACTCCCCGAACGAGCCATCCCCCAGGGTGTCCTTCATGACGACGCCGAACACCCGGTCACCTACCTGATAACCCTCGACATCAGGACCGACCGCATCAATCTCACCAGCGAAATCCTTGCCCAGCACCACCGGGAAGCGGTGCTCCATCGCACCCTTTAGATATCCGTTCGCCACCGACAGATCGAAGCCGTTCATCGACGCCGCCCGAACCCGTACCCGAACCTCACCGGCGCCGGGGGTGGGCATATCAACCTCGGTCACTTCGGGAGCCTGGTCGAATTCCGTAAGCGCGAAAACCTTCATCATTCCCTTTCGTCGTCTTAGTGGAGTGGATGCTCCAGTTCCATCTAACCAGAGAATCGGAGCGCTTATTCCAGTTGCTTGCTTTGACCACGATCACGCGCGTGCGTGAACGGGTCGAATCGGCAGCACGACGCGCCTCAAGATCCATGCGACCGATGTCGAGAATCCCCGGTCGGCCACGTCCCCAGGGTGGATCGGCAAACACGAGCACTGGAGGATGGACCCATGTCACACGTACGACGCTTCGACCATGTCGGCATCACCGTGGCGGACCTCGACACGGTGACGGCGTTCTTCGTTGGGCTCGGTCTCGAGGTCGAAGGAACGCGGATGTTCGTTGAGGGCGAATTTCTGGACACTGTCATCGGCATCCCCGACTCCCGCACCGAAATCGTCATGCTGCGGCCCCCCGATGGAGGTACCCGGCTGGAGCTGTCGAGCTTCGTCCGGCCCGACCACGAGGCCGGGTCACCGGCCGCGATGGCCAACGAGCTGGGGCTGCGCAACGTGGCCTTCGAGGTCGACGACCTCCAGGGCGCGGTCGACCGGCTGGCCGCGGACGGCTACGGGCTGGTCGGCGGCATAGGCCAGTACGAGCGCATCTGGCGGATGGCCTATGTGCGGGGTCCGGAGGGGATCATCGTGTCCCTAGCCGAGCGCATCGGCTGACGCCGTCGCTGCGGTATCAGGCGGACGTCATACGACTCGAGGCATAGACACCTGACGCGAGACCTCGTCCACGCGGTAGGGCGGGCGAGCCCTCAGCGACGCTCATTCACGACGAGCCAGGACGGTCAGCTGCGTCCTTTCGCGAATGTTCACCCCCGGTGATCACGCGCTTCGGCAGCCGGCTTCTCCGCGGCGTCGAGCAGGCCACGTTCGAGGAGCAGGCCGACGGTACGCGTTTGACCCAGAGTTTTGGACGAACGGGATCATCTCTGCGGTCATGGCAAGGATCTTTGCGTTCGGGTCGTACAAGGGCAGCTTCCGGGGCGAACTTAAGTCCTTCGCTCGGCTAGCGGAGCGCGGCACGTTCTAATCCCTAAGAGGTGCTGGGACAACAGCGGGCCCGCGCCGGAGTCGCCTATGAGTCAGGCGTTGTCGTAGGCGAGGTTGCTGGAGAGCTCGCGGTGGGCGTCGGCCTGTTCGAGGAGCAGCTTGGCCCTGTTCTCGAATGTGGTGACTGCGTCGGCGCCGGCGGGGAACCGCTGTGGCGGCTCGCTTTGGTCGGCGAGCTGGAGTAGCGCGTTGGCAAGCTTGGCGGGGTCGCCGCCCTGCTGGCCGTTCATGCTCTTCCAGGCGGTGATGGTCTGCGCGGTGCGCTCGGCATAGTCGGCGATCGAGGCGTTGGCGTACCTCGTCGACTCCGGAGTCAGCAGCTCGGTGCGGAAGAAGCCGGGCTCGACCAGCATGGTGCGGATCCCAAACGGCGCGACCTCAAGAGCCAGTGACTCCATCCAGCCTTCCACCCCGAACTTCGAGGCAGCGTACGCGGTCAGGAACTCTCCGCCCTCGATGCCGGCAGTCGAGGAGATCGTGACGATCAGGCCGGAGCGTTGCGCCCGCATGATCGGAAGGGCCGCGCGGGTGACGTTGACCGGGCCGAACAAGGTGGTCTCGATCTGGGCCCGGAACTCATCAGCGGTGAGCTCTTCGAAGAACCCCGCGTTGAAGTTGCCCGCGTTGTTGACCAGCACATCAATCCGGCCGAACCGATCCATCGCAGCCGCCACCGCCGCGTTCGCGTCGCCGGGGGCAGTGACGTCGAGCCTGACCGCCAAGAGATCGTCGTGCGCTCCGACGGCCGATGTGACCTTCGCGGGATTACGTCCGGTAGCGACAACCGCGTAACCGGCAGCCAGGGCGGCCTTGGCAATGTCGACGCCCATGCCCCGGCCTGCGCCGGTGACGAACCAAACCTTCTTCTCAGTCATGCTGGTGCACTCCTTCTGCTCGACCCACAGGTCGTCCTAGGCACCGCCTTATCGGTGGTGCACTGCTACAGAACCACGCGTCGGCCGCCTGTGGGAGCCCCCGATGATGGGGCTACTGACAGGGACCCTCTCTCCCGCCAGCATCGAACAGGGCCAGACTGAACTCAGTGCGCCGTGAAGCCGCCGTCCACCGGGAGGGCCACGCCGAGCACAAGGCTGGCGGCCGGGCTTAATAGCCAGAGTGCTGCCGCGGCGACCTCGTCGGGTCGGCCCGGCCGACCGATCGGCTGGTCGCGCATAACTTCCTTCATCGCAGCGGGCTGGTTCTCGATCATGTCCGAAGACATGGGAGTGTCGATCACGCCCGGACAGACGGCGTTGATACGGATGCCGAGCGGCGCATAGTCCATCGCGGCGCTCTTGGTCAGGCCGATCACGCCGTGCTTGGTTGCGTGGTACGTGGCCCGGCCCGCCTGGCCGACCAGGCCGCCGAGCGAGGAACAGTTCACAATGGCCCCGCTACCTTGCGTCCGCATCTGGCGCAGCTCGTGTTTCATGCAGGTCCAGATGCCGCGCAGGTTGATGGCTATCACGTGGTCGAAGCTCCCCGCCGACTCATCGGCGAGGTCGCCGGTGAAACCAACGACACCGGCATTGTTGAACGCCATGTCCAACCGACCATAGGTAGCGACGCCGGTCGCCAGCCCGATGCCCGATCTGGCGCCGGTGACCAGGGCGACCTGACCGGTGAAGTCATAGACAGGATTCATTCTCATCCGTCGGGCTTACTCGTAGCTGATCTCAGTTGATCTTCGTGTCGCGCACCGTCGCATTCGGCCGGGCTCTGACTACCCAATCACCGCGTTCGGCTTGGTGGGAGCCCCTGATGATGGGGGCTACTGACAGGGACCCTCAGCCGCATCCAACCGCTCGTAGGGTGGATGGCATGGCAGGTGGCAGCAGCGATCGTGACACCAGTGACGCCATCCCGAACGAGGCCCGCAGCGGCGTTCGCGGGGAGATCCAGACGTTTCTCACGACGAGGCGGGCCAGGATCAGACCCGAGCAGGCGGGGCTGCCCGCCTATGGCGGAGAGCGTCGACGGGTCTCGGGCCTACGCCGCGACGAGGTCGCCCTCCTGGCCGGCATCTCGAGCCAGTACTACACCAAGCTCGAGCGCGGCAACGCCACCGGCATCTCCGAGAGCGTCATCGACGGCATCGCTCGCGCACTGCAGCTGGACGAGGCGGAGCGGACCCATCTCGTCGATCTGATCCGCGCCGCCGGCACCACCCGCGCACCCCGCCGGGCGGCCCCTGAGCGGGTCCGGCCCACGGTGCAACGCGTCCTCGACTCCATGATCGGCACACCCGCCCTCGTCCTCAACGCACGCCTCGACATCGTGACCGCCAACCAGCTGGGGTTTGCCCTGTTCTCGCCGGTCTACGCCGAGCCGGTCAGGCCAGCCAACAATGCCCGGTTCGTCTTCCTCGACCCGCACGCCACCGAGTTCTTCCGCGACTGGAACAAGGCCGCCAACGATACGGTCGCCATCCTGCGCGCCGAGGCCGGACGCCACCCATACGACAGGCGCCTCTCCGATCTGATCGGTGAGCTGTCTACCCGCAGCGACCAGTTCCGGGGTCGATGGGCCGCCCACGACGTCCAAATCCACACCACCGGCGTCAAGCTGATCCACCACCCGGTTGTTGGTGACCTCGACCTGCCATACGAGTCCTTCCCACTGGCTGCCGATCTCAGCCAGAGCCTCCTCACCTACACCGCCGAGCCTGGGTCACCCACCCAGGACGCGCTGACCCTGCTGGCCAGCTGGGCCGCCAGCACACCGCACCCGAGCGACCAGCAAGACCGGGGACTTGACTTGCACACCGGATCCGGCAGCGACCCGACGGCGCCTGAGGACGCCGGCCTCAACGACTAACCCAGGCCGCTGCGATGCGTGGAGGAGGCGAAGCAATCGCAGCAATTACAGAACAGATACGCGCGCTACTACCTCACGCCTGTAGCGGGCTCTTGGCTTGTGGCCAGGGTGGAACTGGAGTCCCGACGACGGGAGCCCTTGGGCCGTCAGCGGGCGCGGATCTCTACGTCGTGCCCGCTGGAGCGGGCCAGTCGCGCGTCTCTGGTGACTAATGGACACCGCAATGCTTCGGCGAGGGCCACGTAGGCGGCGTCATGGGCGGTGAGGTTGTCGCGGAGGCTGAATACTCGCAATCGGAGCGCCGCGCCGCTGGGCCAGCGCTGGATCGTGAGGTCATCGAAGTCGGTTAACGCATCCTGCGCCCGGGCTGCGCTGAGCTGACCGCCGAGAGTTAGTCCTCGAAGTGCGGAGACGATCTCGAAGTCCACCAGTGTCGGCGCGTGCAGCTCCTCCGGGTGAGTTCGGCGCGAAGATCCTCGCTGCCCGGGGCGACCGTCAGCGCATCGACCACGGCCGCGCTGTCGACGACGATCACGCGCCACGCCGGCGAATCAACTGGTCCTCACGCTCGACCCGCGCGGCGTCGACGATCCCGACCGCCGACCCGGTCGCACGTTCGGCGCGCTGCCCCGCCCGCCGGAGGACCTCGGCGACCGTCGGTCGCGCGACCTCTCGATCGACCAACTCAAGGAGGTAGGTGTTCAGAGACTGGCCCCGAGCGGCGGCCCGCGCCTTGAGCTCCCGACGCGTCTGGGTACGCCTCTGATCTGCAGCAACGAAGCCATTAGCTGAATACACATACAAACCGTATGGCCGCGCGGTTCGCATGGATCGAGTTGTGACGACCATTGGTTACGCCCGGGTCGATCCAGTCCTGGCGCCTCCTCCTACGCACCCGCGTGTTGGGGGTCGCGCAGCCAGACCGACGTGGTCGGTGACCGCGTCCTTGAGGCGGCATGCCTGCCCGGATCAGTTTGCGCGCGGAGAACGCGGCCGCCCGCCTGGAAATTATGGGCCGGTTCGCGATCTCAGGCCGTCCTTCACCCCGGAGCTGACCGCCGAGCTGGTCGACCGGCTGCGCAAAACGGCCGAACGGGCTGCGGATCCATGCCCGATGTCCTACGTTTACCAACCTGAGATAAATCCGATATCAATCCGATATTCGGACCACTGGCCAGGAAACGGGGGACAATGGCTCTACATCGGCTGGCGTCGCGTAAAGGTGCGCGGCGCTTGGCGGCGCTGGGCGCTGCAGCAGCGCTCACCACGGCGCTGCTACCCGGGCAGGCGGCATCCGCTGCGCCTCGCGTTGCGTGCTTGGACCGCGCGAACAGCACCTACCAAAACCTGCTCGAGTGCGTGAGCGCTGACGGCGTGCAAGACCATCTGGATGCCTTCCAAAAGATCGCCGACAACAGCAACGACCCGGTCTACCCGGGAACCCGAGCCGCAGGCACTAACGGTTACAGCGACAGCGTCGACTACGTCGCTGGCCTGCTGCGGGACGCCGGCTACGAGGTGACGCTGGACCCGGTCCAGATCACGTTCAACTTCCCGGCGGTGCTGCGTCAACTCACACCGGTCTCGGAGGAGTATGAGAGCGGCGTCTTCACCGGCAGCGGTTCGGGCACCGTCGAGGGCAACGTCATCCCGGTCGACATCGATCTGACACCAGAGGGCGGATCCACGAGTGGCTGCGAGCCCGCCGACTTCGCCGGCGACTGGAGCGGCGACTCCGACATCGCGCTGGTGCAGCGCGGCACCTGCTTCTTCGGGACAAAGGCGTTCTACGCCGAGCAGGCAGGTGCCGAGGCCATCATCATCTTCAACGAGGGCAACACGCCGGAGCGCTCGGGCCTGATCGTCGCGGACGCCACAAGCGTGGACGAGCCGATCCCGGGTGCGCCGGGGCCGGTCACGCATGAGATCCCAGTGGTGGGTGCGAGCTTCGCCGATGGTGTCGCCCTGGCCCAGTCCGGGTCGACGGCGTTCGTCGAGGTGTTGCCGGCTGATACCCGCACCGACTACAACGTCATCGCCGAGCTGCCTGGCAAGAACGAGGACAACGTCGTGATGGCCGGCGCGCACCTCGACAGCGTGATCGAGGGACCAGGCATCAACGACAACGGCTCTGGTTCCGCGGCACTGCTGGAGACCGCGCTCATGATGGCGAACCTCAACCCGCAGAACACCCTGCGATTCGCCTGGTGGGCCGCCGAGGAACAGGGTCTCGTCGGCTCGCACGACTACGTCGATGGACTCTCGGCGGCGGAGCGCGACCGCATTGCGCTGTACATGAACTACGACATGGTGGGCTCGCCCAACTACATCTTCATGGTCTACGACGCGGATGAGTCGACGTTCCCAGCGCCGACGGGCGTGCCGATCCCGGCGGGGTCGGCGGCGATCGAGGACATCTATGAGTCGTACTACACCGCGATCGGTGAGCCGTACGACGACACGGAGTTCTCTGGTCGTAGCGACTACGAGGCGTTCATCCTGGCCGGCATCCCCTCGAGCGGCCTGTTCACAGGAGCCGAGGAGATCAAGACCGAGGAGCAGGAGGAGATCTGGGGCGGCACCGCCGGCGAGCAGTTCGACCCGTGCTACCACTTGGCCTGCGACACGATCGGGAACGTCGACGAGCACGCGCTCGACGTCAACAGCGACCTGATCGCGTTCGCGGCGCTGACGTTCGCATACTCGACCGAGTCGGTCAACGGCGTGCCGGGCAAGAAGGTCCCCGGTAAGGCCTTCACCCTGCCGGCGCCGGCCGGTCCTGAGGGCACTTTCGCTGAGGATGCCGCCGGCCTTTCTCACCGCGCGAAAGCGTAGCGCTGAACAGTGACGGGGGCGGTCCTGGGACCGTCCCCGTCGATCTGACCACCTGCACCCCCCTCCACGGACAGGCTTACGCCGGATTAGCGTGCGTCTGGCCAAACGGACGTTAGTAGGCCGACCAGTTGGCACCATTCGTGACGGTCCACCGTCACGAGGGTCCAGCGTCGTCCAGCCCGGTCGGGATCGAACGCTCCCCTCTACGGCGCCACTTGCCGGTCATCACCGCCGCCGGCTGGCGGCCACCTCCGCCTTCACCGGCTGGGTGCACACCTCTTGATGCTGTCCCTCATCGGCGGCGTCGATCCGCTCCCGGAGTTCTGGTCGGGTCTGCCGCTGGTGCTGGTGACACGGTCGGCGGGGTCAGAGCGTTGTTCACCCCGGTGATTTGACGCTGCCGACCCTCCGGCTGGACGGCCCTGGGTGGTCGGGGTTGATGGGCGCAGCGGCGGAGGAAAGTCGACGCTTGCCGCGAGACTTCATATTGCCGTGTCGGCGTCAGCGGTGATCCACACCGACGACATCGGCACCACTCCAGGTTCGGCTGGAGCGAACTGCTGGCCAGGCGCGTGCTGCAGCCGATCCGCAACGGTCAACCCGTGGGCTATCGCCCGCCGGGATGGGACTCGCATGGACGGACGGGCGCGGTCGAGGTTCCTACGGGGCTCGACCTTGTGATCATCGAAGGCGTGGGCGCTGGGCGACGCGAGCTCGCCCAGCTGCTCGACGCAGTGGTGTGGGTGCAGTCAGATTACGCGGAGGCTGAACGCCGCGGCATCGCCCGCGATGTGGCATCCGGCGTCAACGGCGATCCGATAGCGGCGGCCGCGTTCTGGCACTCCTGGATGGCTGAGGAACTGCCGTTCCTGGAGCACCAACGGCCCTGGGAGCGAGCAGCGGTCATCGTCGCCGGAACGCCACTCCTGGCCCACGGCGATCGCCAAGTCGTCCTCGCACTGCCTCTTGGCGGCCAAGGAGAGCCATTACCGAATGAGTGATGTGTCCGGTGGCTGGCGGAGCATGGGGTAACGCTGGCGGTTTGCCGGAGCGAGTGCGGTGGGACGTACACGCAAGCGCGTTCAATACGATGCCAGGCGAGTAACTCGTCCGCCAACGGGTCTAGCTTGCGGTCTAATCCCGATCGTCCGTGAGCGCTTCGGGTTCCGTTTCTGGAAGATTGAGTACATCCGAAGGCCGGGCGCGCGAGCTGCCCACCTACTGGCTGCGGCAGTTTGATCCGGGTGGAGCGATTGCGCGAGTTTCGGCGTTGGGCTTGGGCAGCAAATGAAGGGCCAGGAGGCAGGAGCCGAAGTGTCTGACCGCATCCAAGAAATGGCCGAGCGCGCGAACGTGCCGGAGGACTTTGTGCGACAGCTGGTCGCGGCTGGCACGCTGCCCGGCGAGGAGGGCGAGTTGGAACTCGCCACGGCGGTCCGGCGTGTCCGGTTGCTGCGGTCTTGGACGGCGGCCGGGCTTTCGGTCGAGACGATCCTTACGCTGGTTAATCGGGGCGCCTTATCGCTGGCATTCCTGGATGCGCCGGTGATGGCCTTGCCCGAGCGCCTGGACTACTCCTATGAGCAGCTCGCCGCCGACCATGGGGTGCCGATGAGCTTGCTACAGGCGCTCCACCAATCGCTCGGCTTCGCTCCTCCGGAACCCGGCGACAGGGCTGGCGAGGATGACGTGGCCATGCTGGAGGTGGCGAGGTTGTTCCGCGGCGCGGGAGCAGCCGACGACGCCACCCTGCGGCTGCTGGCCGTGTACGCCGACAACCTGCGCCGCATTGCCAAGGCGGAGGCAGATTACTACGAGGCCAACATTGAGCGCCGCCTCCGCGCCAAAGGACTAGACGAGCGTCAGCTGATTGAGATCGGCACTCAGCTCGGCGACCGGGTCATTGGGTTGCTGGAGCGGGTGCTTCTGATGGTCTACCGCCGTCGTCGCGAGCACGTATGGACCGAGCACGCCATCAACCATGTCGAGGAGGCACTTGAGGGCTCGGGTCTCCAACAACGAGTACCGCAGCCACCAGCCATCTGCTTTGTCGACCTGACCGGCTACACCCGCCTAACCGAGGAGCGCGGCGACGAGGCCGCTGCACAGGTCGCGGCGCGGCTCGCCGCGTTGGTGAACGACATTTCGCGGCGTCGAGGGGGCCGGCCCATCAGATGGCTCGGGGACGGCGGGATGTTCTACTTCCGGGAGCCCGGGACAGCCGTGGTTGCGGGCCTCGACCTGGTCGAGCGCGGTCCTGCGGTCGATCTGCCACCAGCCCATGTGGGCATCCACACCGGCCCTGTCATCTCACAAGACGGAGACGTCTACGGAAAGACTGTGAACGTGGCGTCGCGGATCGCTTCCTATGCACAGGCCGGACAGGTGGTGGTGAGCCAAGAGACGGCGCAGCGCTCCGGCGACCCTCAGCTGTGGTTCGAGCCGCTCGGAGCCATCGAGCTCAAGGGCGTCGCCAAGCCCTTGCCGCTCTGCCAGGCCTACCGCAGGTCTTAGGGCGTCGAGACCATAGATGCCATCGCACAAGGCAAAATCCTCTTTACGCCAGCGCTTCGCCACCAGCGTGCGTCGGCGAGCAGCGCAGGACTCGCTCCAAGCTGGAGCGGCCAGACGTGTGCGCCAGCCGCGGAATCTGGCGTGGACGGACCTGGACCGAGCGCATGAGTGGATCGAAGGGCTGACTCGGATCACCGACGTGACGGGACCGGTCGCCACGGCGGGGACGCGCTACACCGCGTGGTTCGGTCGGATGCGCAGCCCCGAGCGAGATCCTCCAGGTCGACCGGCCGACACTGGTGAAGACGCGTTTCGGTAGCTGGCTTCTCCGCGGCGTCGAGCAGGCCACGTTCGAGGAGCAGGCCGACGGTACGCGTTTGACCCAGGAGTTTTGGACGAACGGGATGATCTCTGCGGTCATGGCAAGGGTCTTTGCGTTCGGGTCGTACAAGGGCAGCTTCCGGGGCGAACTTAAGTCCTTCGCTCGGCTAGCGGAGCGCGAAGCGCGTTCTAATCTGTAAGAGGTGCGGCGCGGGGCGAGTTCGAGGATGCGCCGACAACGAAGGAGGATGCGATGTGTCGCTGGATGGCGTGGCACGGGCAGCCGGTCCTCATCGAGGAGCTGCTCTTCAAGACCCAGCACGGGATCGTCGACCAGAGCCTGTCCTCGCGAATGGGCGCCGAACCGACGAACGGCGACGGCTTCGGGCTCGGCTGGTACGGCGCTGGCGAAGGCCCGGCGGTCTACCACAGCGTCGCTCCCGCGTGGGGCGACGCGAACCTGCGCGAGCTCGCCGCACACGTCGAGTCGCCTTTGTTCCTGGTCCACGTGCGTGCGGCGATCGGGTCACCGATCCAGCAGACCAACTGCCATCCCTTCCGCCACGGGCGCTGGGTGTTCGTACACAACGGCTACGTCGGTGACTTCCACGTCATCCGGCGGGACCTCATGTGGGCGATCGATCCGGAGCTGTTCACCGGCATCGTCGGGTCGACCGACACGGAGGTCGTGTTCAGGCTCGCGCTGACGTTCGGGCTCGAGGAGGATCCGATCCGAGCGCTCGAGCGCACCGTCAGGATGATCGAGACGACCGCCACCGAGCGCGGCGTCGCGCCGATGGTCCAAGGGACCTTCGGCGTCTCGGATGGCAGCAGCCTGTGGGCCGTGCGGTACGCGACTGAGGGCCGGGCGCGGTCCCTCTTCGCGTCGGCCGAGGTCGACGCGCTGCACCAGCTATATCCCGAGAAGAAGATGTGGTTCGCGACGGCGACGTCCGGCGACCGGCTGATCGCGTCCGAGCCGTTCTCGGACCTGCCGGGCGTGTGGCACGAGATCGACGAGTCGTCGGCCGTGATCGTCCGCAGCGGCGGCCAGCTCGAACACGAGCCGTTCCGCCCTTAGGTTCCGCGGCGCTACGCAGGAAGCGCATTGTCCGCCCGGTGGGGGCTAAGTGGGGCCAAGCCTTAGCAGCGGAGCCCGAGACTGACCGGGCCTCGCAACAATGAACTGGGGCCCTACTAGCCCTGACGATGCTTAGTCGATTGGTCGGGCTGACAGGATTTGAACCCCGACCCCTTGACCCTCAGATCGGCGAGCTCGTTGTGTCGTGTGCTCCTGAGCCGCGATTCAAGGACTTGGGGCCACTTCTGCTGCCCCCGTCAGAGAGCGCCAGCTGGTTCCTGGATCCACGTGGACTCGGCGATCCGTGTTACTGATGCTGCAGTTGGATCTGCAGATCTGTTGATTCGCCATGTTTGTCCTGGCAGGCTCGGCACTCGTTGTAGCCATGCCGCGAAGGGAGAGACGTTGAATCAGCGATCCAGTGGTCTTCGCCTGAGTGAGGCGTTTTACCGGGCGTGCGTGGCGCCGGCGATCGCCGCGGAGTTCCCGCGGTTGCCCCACGCTGCTGGGCTCATGGGCAGAGGGTCGGAGGTACTTGGATACGACGACAGCATGTCCACCGATCACACCTGGTCCGCTCGTGTGATCGTCTTCGTGCCAGGTGAGGTCCTCGTCGAGCAGGGTGAGTCGGTGCGAGCCCAGTTGACCGCGCGGATCCCGGATCACTTCGACGGACTTCCGACCGAGGTCAAGGTGACTACGGTGCAGCACTACTTCCTGGCCGAGCTCGGTCTGGACGTTTCGGTCGTCTGGGACGCCTACGACTGGCTCAGTCTGCCGGAGCAACGTCTGTGTGCCATGACGGCGGGAGCCGTGTTCCACGATGACCTCGACCTGGAGAAGGTGCGCCTACGACTCGCCTACTACCCAAGAGACGTCTGGCTGTACTTGATGCTTGCGGGTTGGTGGCGGGTGCACCCGGAGATGAATCTTGTAGGGCGCGCTGGCTATGCCGGGGATGAACTCGGGTCGACCTTAATTGCGAGCAAGATCGTGTCCGGGCTCATGCACCTGTCGTTTCTGATCGAACGTCAGTATGCGCCGTACGTGAAGTGGTTTGGCACCGCTTTCTCCGAACTGCAGATCGCTGATCGCTTGTCGGCGCCGCTCGACAGCGCGCTACACGCACGCAGTTGGAGAGAGCGCGAGAAAGCACTAGGCAGCGGCTACGAGATCGCCGCAGGCGCGTTTAACGACCTCGAGATCGCACCTCGGCTGACGCTTGAACCGGTCCGACTGTGGGAGCGTCCGTTCACCGTCATGTGGGCGGACTTTCCCGGTGCTCTCAGCGCGGCGATCAGCGATCCACAGGTGCGCGACCTGGTCAAGCGCTGGCCGACGGGCGGCATTGATCAAGTACGAGACATTCTTTGGGCGCCTCAGTCGCGGATTAAGGTGCGCGAACTTGCGAAGCAGTAGTTCGTCGGCGGGACGCACTGGTCACCGAGCGCGCAGCGGGACTAGCCATGACATGGACGGCCGACGCCGGTGTCGATATGCACATCCTGCATGGGGTCGCCAGCCACTAGGATCCGGCGGTCACGGCTCGCTACCTGCATCCCGATGTGCAGGCCATGCTGGAGGCTGGCACAGCGTTTCAGCCTGGTGGTCCGTAGCTGGTCCGGAGCGGCCGTCGCTGGGGGTTATCGACGGCGGCAAAGAATCTCGGTTGAATACCGGTCCAACTAGGTCGGATGGCGTCCATCGGTTTAGTCGGGCTGGCGAGATTTGAACTCGCGACCCCTTGACCCCCAGTCAAGTGCGCTACCAAGCTGCGCCACAGCCCGCTGACCGTGCTCAGGAGAGCACCAGCCACGAGCGGGAACTCTACTACGAGTCTGCGGAGCGGCTCGCAGCTGAGGGCTGCAGCTGATCAGCAACGTTGCTACTGCGGCACAATCGGCGGCGTGACGCGTTGGGTGTGCCCGAACTGTGAGCGCGAATTCGCCTCGGCAAACCAGGCTCATGTCTGCGTGCCTGGCATCACCGTGAGTGATCTGCTAGCTCGCCATCCCGGTTGGGTCAGCGAGATCTACGACGCTGTCATCGAGCATCTGAGTAGTCTCGGGCCGATCCACGAGGATGCGGTCAACGTGGGAATCTTCCTCAAGAGTGACCGCAAGATTGCCGAGTTCCGGCCGCGCGTCCGGTCCGTGCTGCTCAGTGTCTATCTCCCCTACGAACTGACCGATGCTCGGATCGATCGTAGGCTTCCGGCCGCCGAAGGTCGGGTGATCCACCTGATCAAGCTCACCAGTGCGGACCAGGTCGATGATCAGCTTCGCGAGTGGTTGACCGCTGCCTTCGACTTCAACACCTACTGAGGGTGAGATGCCCTTCGACGAGCTCAGGGCGCATTGCCGAATGGCTCATAGCAGTCGTACGCCTCTTGCCGGATGATCTTTGCGTCGCGGAAGGTGAAGATCAAAATGCTATAGGTGTGGAGATGCTGCCCTTCGCGCAGAGGTCCCGCGTCCTTCGCCAGCTCGGCGTGCCACTCGGCCTGGCACACGACGGTTTCTTCACTCTCGATCCAGCGACTGACGTCGTAGCGTTGAAACGCCAGCATCCCGGCACCTAATTCACTGGCGGCGATCATGCCGTCGAGACCACGGCGTCCAACACGAGGGTCCACCAGACTCGGATACTCAATCTGCTCTGCGTCATCGTGGAAGAAGCGGCGCAGCTCCTCACCGTGAACGCCGGACTCGAGTGCCTGCATCAGCTCGATGACAAGCGCCTGCTGATCACTGATGTGGACCTCTTCGTTCGTCACTTCCGCTTTCTCTTCTCACGTGCTCGGACCTCAAGATGAATCGGTGTGCCATGGAAACCGAACTCCTCGCGGAGCCGGCGCTTCAAGAAGCGCAAGTAACCAGGCTCCAGCAGCCCCGACGTGAACAGCACGAAGGTAGGCGGGCCGACGTGAGCCTGCGTGCCGAACAGGATTCGCGGCTGCTTGCCGCCACGCACCGGATGTGGGTGCGCTGCAACGATCCGACCCAGGAAGGCATTCAGCCTGCCCGTGGAGATACGGGTCTCCCAACCAGCCAGCGCTTCGGTGATCGCAGCGCCAAGGCGATCAACATGACGGCCGGTCAGTGCGGAAATATTGATCTTGGCTGCCCACGCGAACTGGACCAGCTCGCGCTCGATTTCCCGTCGCAGGTAGCGGCGCCGTTCCTCATCGGTCAAGTCCCACTTGTTGAACGCGATCACCAGCGCACGTCCTGCCTCCTCTACAGAGGTAAGGATGCGAAGGTCTTGTTCGGTGATTGGCTCGCTGGCATCTACCACCACTACGCACACCTCCGCGCGCTCTATGGCGCCCTGCGTACGTAGGCTCGCGTAGTACTCATGTCCGGAGATCTCCTTGATCCGGCGGCGGATTCCAGCGGTATCGATAAACCGATAGATCTCGCCACCGATCTCAACGAGCTCATCGACGGGATCGACCGTGGTTCCGGCCACTTCGTCCACGACGACCCGCTGTTGTCCGGCGATCTTGTTGAGCAGGCTTGACTTACCAACATTGGGCTTTCCCACGATGGCAACCCGACGCGGACCGCGCTCTATGTCGTGCAGCGCTCGTGGGGCCTCGGGAATCGCCGCCAAAATCGCATCCAGTAGGTCACCACTCCCCCGTCCGTGTAGGGCTGATACCGGGAACGGCTCGCCGAGGCCGAGCTGCCACATCGCGGCCGCCTCCGCCTCGGTACGTTGATCATCGACCTTGTTGGCAGCCAGAATCACCGGCTTCCCGCTGCGACGCAGCACCTTGACGACCGCGTCGTCGATGTCTTGTGCACCAACTGTTGCGTCGACGACAAAGACCACGGCGTCCGCGGCCGCGACCGCGAGTTCGGCCTGCTCGGTGACCTGGGCAGCCATTCCCTTGGCATCAGGAGCCCAGCCACCAGTGTCGACCAGCACGAATTGTCGCCCGTTCCACATGGCGTCATAGGAGACCCGGTCCCGAGTCACCCCCGGCACGTCTTGGACGACAGCTTCACGTCGGCCGAGCATCCGGTTCACTAATGTCGACTTACCGACATTGGGTCGGCCAACAACCGCCACCACAGGTAAGACCTGCGACTCTTCGACAGTCGCGATGTCAGTCATCTTCGCTTTCGCTTAGGACTCTTGAGCCTGCTGGCGGCTCTGGACTTCAGGGAGAGGGCGGATCTTGATCTTCGGTGGCCCCGGTAAGGGTAGCCCGGTCAGAGCCTGCGCTGCGACTACGTGGTCAGCCAGGCGCTCCCGAACGATCGCGGTCCACTCCGCGACAACGGACTTGCGCCGCGGCCATGAAGATCGCGGCACGTTGAACGGCTCCCCATAGACGACATGGATCGGTCGCCGCCAGCGGGGTATCTGGTTCTTATGCTGTCCCGGTTCCCGGGTGCCGAGAATTGCCACAGGGACAATCGGCGCGCCCGAGACCATCGCCAGATATGCGGCGCCTCCCTTGGCCCAAGCGACCTCACCGCCACTGCGTACTCCTTCAGGGAAGACCGCCAGTATCTTGCCGGCACGCAGCACCTGAACTGCCCTTCGGATTGCTTGGGGATCGATCTCTCGACGATTGAGGGAGATCTGGCCTACGTGAATGAGGAATTGGCCGACCGCTCCGCTAAAGGCCTCCCGCTTCACCATGGCGAAAGTGAGCCGCCTGGTGTGCGCTACCAGAGCCGGCCCATCCAACAAGCCGATGTGGTTGGCCGCCAAGATCACCGGTCCGGAACTCGGGATGTGCCGAGCACCGTGCACTTTCACCCGCCAGCCCAGCCGCAGCCCGATCCGTACCAGCGGGCGAGTGAGCCGCAAAACCCATTCTTTCGGAGCCGGCAGTTGATCGGTATGCGGCAGGTCGGGGCTAACCCCTGGGATCACGCCTGTCTCCGAGTGCCTCGACCGGAACGAATGCGCAGATCGTCTCGATGACCTCC
>CAVSSB010000003.1:0-33158 GCA_963730505.1 uncultured Actinomycetota bacterium | reverse complement strand
CTGGGCCGGTTTCCAGATGATCAGGCGGCGGCGCAGTTTGACTTTCGGTCTCCATCTCAAGCCACTGCCGTGCGGGCAAGATCGTTGCCCCTTGATCGAGAGTGCCCGGATTGCTCTCACTGTCGATGAGTGCATCAGCCCGATCGAGCTGTTGATGGGCGGATCGGAGGTCCCCGGCAATGATCGCTTCCCATGCCCGGATCTCGAGCGCGCCAAGTTGTAAAGCGGTGTACGTCACGGCACTGGAGGCATTCGACTCGTTCAGCATGGTCACCGCTGTACTTGATGGCCCTTCGAGGAGAAGGCAGGCGGCATGCAACTCATGCCACTTGGACTTCAATGCGTGCGACGCGGCTGTGGAGCCAGAGGTCGGATCGTAATGAGGATCGATCTCGAGGATCCGGACCGCCAATTCTGGCTGACCTCGCTCAGCGAACCACCAGCCTCGCAAGAACCGGAGTACGTCGGCCTGCTGTCGCGTCCCAGGATGCGGCCTGCCGTCCAAGATTCCCGACAGCAACGCCATGGCTTCCATCCGGGCACCGGTGCCAATGCTGATCAAGACTGACGACAGCAGCAGGTTGAGATCTCCCTCGCGGCGGGAGATCGGAAGTCGGCCGAATTCCGTCCGGACCCAGGTCCAGTCCCCTGTCGCCAGCGCCACACATGAGCCGGCCAGTACAGCTTCGCCTAGGATCTCCCACGACTGGCCTTGTACGGCCAGCGGAGCTGCGCGGATGTGCTCGCCTTGTTTGGAAAACCATGCCGCTGCCCGAGCGGATAGTCGCCGAACCTCCTCAGGTGAAGATCGCATCAGTTCGGCAAGCAGCAGGGCACGAAACATGGGGTGGTAGCGATAGGGCCACCGGCCACCGGTGAGCCGATGCAGGAAACCCGGCTGGGAATGTACCTGCTCGAGCAACAAGGCGGCATCGGAGCGGCCGGTGAGTTCCTGCGCCAGCTCGACGTCAAGGAACTCGCTCACCGAGGTTTGCAGCAGGAACCAGCGAACGTCGTCGGCCGTATATCCGAGTGCCTGACCCATTAGGTAGCTGCCTAATGCGGTGTCGCCATGCAGCAGGGTCGTGAAAGCGTCGTCCGAACGAGCTCCCCGGGACAAGGGCGTGGTGGAGAGTCTGAGTCCGGCTGGCCATCCCTCGGTGTGCAGCCAGAGTGCGTGTGCTTGCTCTGAACTGACCTCGACATTGTTTGCGGCAAGGAACAACCGAGTCTCGTCCTCGTCGAAGGCAAGGTCATCAGCCCTGATTTCTTGCACCTTGCCTGCCAGCCTGGCCGCATGGAGGGCGAGGATCGGATCACGCCGAGTCGCAATCACCATGTGTCGCTTTTCATCGGCTAGATGCAACGCATCCTTTAACAGCCAGGTGCTCCGGCTGCCCTCCAGCAGATGCACGTCGTCAATGATCAACGTGACGGCCCTGAGGCTGAGGGCATCAGTGATCTGGTGCCACAGGTGCCAGCTGTCGGTGTTCTCCCCAGGGTCCAGCCAGACTATTGGGCCGCCGGTCTGTGGCGCCCATTGCTGCAAGAGCGTGGTCTTGCCATAACCTGCGGGTGCTGAAACCAGCGTTATAGGTTGCGAAGCGCTTCTACCGAACTGCAGAAGCCTCCGGCGTGTGATAACGCCGTCCTGAGAGATCGCAACCCTTCCGTTGGAAGGCCATTCGCTTGGGTTAGTCGAGTAAGCCTAGCCCGGTTCCCCGCCAAACTTCCGCGATTTGGTCAGCTGCGTCAATCCCCGACGACGCACCATTGTCCATGCTAAGGCGGCCGCTATTCCGCGTCCAGCTTCATCTTTGCCGGATTTCCACCAGCTCGACGCCAAAATCTTGCATGGCCTGCAAGGCACCGTGGAGCTCAGACTGGTCGCGAAAGACACCCACCAGGATGGTGCCGTTGCCTGTCGCTTCGATGTGGAGGTTCAGAGCCTCAAGTGCGGCAACGAGTGCATCAGTCAACTCACCGCGTACCCGGATCTCATAGGTGAGGCGCTCAGCGCCTCTCGTCATGACCGTGAGGCGGCCGCTTGGCCGATGGTGGCCGCGGCCCAGATAACGATGACGTCGCTGGTGATCAACGACCTACGCCGGCCAACCCGTCCGTGACCTGCTCTTATTACGGACATGCCGCCTCCATACGCTGACTCGCGACGCAATGATCGGATAACGGCACACTGCTCTTGATCGGTTGCCTGAGCATCACTCTTTAGGGGTGATCTTTCAGTAATGCCGCCGTCCGGGTGACCTGACGACCTTGGCTGGCCCACGAGTAGCGTCCTACTCGTGGGCACTTTGTCGGACCTGGTCGAGTTGACCGGGGGAGTCTTCCGCATGGGCTCGCAGCAGTTCTATCCCGACGAGGGACCAGTCCATGACATGCAGGTTGAGCCCTTTGCCATCGAGCAGCATCCGGTCACCAACGCGCAGTTCTCGGAGTTCGTCTCCGACACTGGGTATGTGACGGTGGCCGAGCGGCCGCTCGACCAGGCGCTGTTCCCTGAGCTGGCGCCAGAAGAGCGTGAGGCAGGCTCCCTGGTGTTCACTCCCACGGCTCGACCGGTCGATCTGAGCAACTGGCGGCAGTGGTGGCGCTGGTCGGTCGGTGCCGACTGGCGACATCCGTTCGGCCCCGAGTCGAGCATCGAGGAGAAGGCCGATCATCCTGTGGTTCAAGTCGCCTATCCCGACGCCGCGGCGTACGCGAACTGGGCTGGTCGGAGGCTGCCGAGTGAGGCGGAGTGGGAGTACGCAGCGCGAGCGGGGAGCACCACGACCTACGCCTGGGGTGATGAGGTCAAATCGGACGATCGGTTGATGGCGAACACCTGGCAGGGACGATTCCCCTACCAGAACACCGGCGCGAACGGCTGGGTCGGCACCTCTCCTGTCGGGTCGTTCCCAGCCAATGATTTCGGGCTGGTCGACATGATCGGCAATGTCTGGGAGTGGACGACCACCACGTATCAGGCGCGACATGCCATGGCATCGCCGTGCTGCGGTCCGAGTGCCGCCGACCCAACCCCAGACCCGACGACCCGCAAGACGTTGAAGGGTGGCTCACACATCTGCGCGCCTGAGTACTGCCTGCGATACCGCCCGGCAGCGCGTTCGCCTCAGTCGTTCGACACCTCAACTACGCACATTGGCTTCCGCTGCGTCGTGAGCTCTGTGAGCTGGTGACCGAGGCAGTCGGGGAGGCGTCGTCAAGGTCGACACCAGCAGGGCCCTCTGGCTCAGGTATCTCGGGGCTTTCTGGCTCAGATAGCTCCGGAGCAGCTGGGCTGGGAGGCCGACCAAGGAACTCGATGATCACGAGTGCGACCAAGACTCCCAGGGTTATGCCGAGGACCACCCTCCCGGTCGGCTGATCCCAGAAGACCAGCACCAGCGCTGCTATCGCAATCACAGCGACCCACAACACCTTCTTGTAGGTGTAGACCCAGGCGCCAACCGGGCCAGTGCGGAAGCCAGCCTGTTCGGCGCCGCCGCGCAGCCAGCCAATACCCTTGGTCAGCCCTGCGCGAGCCCGGACTGCGGTGGTGGAGCGGCCGGTGAGGAACCCGGCCAGAGCGATCACGAGTCCAAGGACCAGCACCATACGTAGGCCCAGCCGCAGGAACCGTACGAGGGTGTCGTAGAAAGCGGCTGCGGCATCCCGGGTCAACACGCCCAAAGGAAGCTCATTGAGGTAGATCGTGCGGAAGAGGGCGAGCGCGAGCCCGAGCGCCAGCATTCCGCCAGCGAGGCCGAGCCCGACGCCCACAAGTGCGCGGCGGTGGCCTTTAGCGACATAGATACCGATCGCAAGGAAGAACAGAGCTATGACGGGGAGCCAGTTTCCAATCGCATTGAGCAGATTGAAGGCACCGCGAGCTTGGGCGATGTAGTCGGATTGGACAAGAACGAATGAGGGGTTGACGTTGGGAATGCGGCTTGCGAGTTCAAATCCACTGTCGATCAGCCGCTGTTTGACCTCCTGGATGATCGGGCCAAGATTGATGCTGACGGTGTCGTTCTCGATCGTGACACCTTCTCGGGTCTCCCCGGTCAGAGCGGCGACCAGCGCCTGGTGAGCTGCCCGGTTAGCAGTGAGCCAGGCATTGGCGAACGCGTCGCTGGCCATCACCTCCCCAACCTTGTCGCGCACGAAACTCTGCACGCCGCTCGACAGTGGCTGCGAAAGTGCGTGGAGTTGAGTTGCGATCAGCGGAGGCAACCCGCGTTCGGCGAGCGCATCAACGGCCTGGTTGGTGATTCCCACGACGTCCAGGTGGGTGAAGATCTCGGCGGTGACCTTGTCCGCGATGGCGCTTTGGATGGCCGGATCGCTGGCCAGCGGCGCCACCGTAGCCACGTAACGATCGGTATCGGTGACCAAGTTCTTGGTCCAAACGGCCACCACCGAGATCGGCGCCAGAATGCAGCCGATCACGATCAGCAGGGTGGCCACCACTGAGCGCCACCGCTGCTTACGCGGCTTTGAGGGTGGAACGACAGGTTGGTCGGTAGCCACCGCGGCGGCGGTGGGGGCCTGGGAGCGCAGTTCCGCTACCTCGGCACGAAGCCGCTCGAGCTCGGCCCGCTCGTCCGGGCTCAGTACAGCATCGTCCGGCACAGCGCTGCCGTTCTACACGGGGTCACGATGGCACCATCTCCCATCGAGATGGCTGCGGTCATCACCCAAATCGGGTGAAGTCGAGGACAAACCGGTCAGTCTTCGGTGTCCGCCTCCTCGGCGGCCTGCTCTCCTCCGGCGGCCTTGGCGTCTTTCTCGATCTCCGCGGTGTCCGCCTTGATCTCCCTGGTCTCGACCTTGTCGGCCTTGCCCATCGACTCCCTGATGCCGTCATCCATCTGCGTCACACCGACGACCACAAGACCTGCCTGTCCCTCATCGAGGTATTCACCCAGCTCCTTGAGGTCGTGGCGGCTCATCCCAGCCGCTGCGTGCCCGCTCACTGCGCCGAGTATGGCCCCGCCGGCGGTCGTGGCCGCAAGCAGGCCACCGCCGATCGCCGCAAACGGAAACAGCGCCACGACTAGCCCGGTAGCCAGCCCAACACCACCGCCCAGCACGCCGCCGACCCGGGTTGGGGTTTCGTGCTTCTTGGTGATGCGGACCTTTCCGTTCTCCTTCTTCTCGATCACCGCGGCGTCGTAGGCATCAAGCATGCCGGCCTTGGTGTGCAGCTCCTTGACCACCTTGTAATCCCACTCAGCGTCCTCAACGCTGGGGTACACCCCGACGTACGCCACGAACGTGTCGACCGCCATCTCATCTCCGTATCTCTCGGCTGGTTACTGTCCTCCAAGCTGGTCAGCATAATGGGCCCACACTCCGGTGAGGTGCATCACCCCACACGGGTGAGTTGAGTGAACGGTCTCGGCGGAAAGGTCGTGAAATGGCTGATGAAGTTCCGATGTGTGGTCCGCGAGCTCGGGACCGAAGAATAAGAACAGCTGATTTACCAGCGTTCGAGCGCGCACCAATCGCCCACCCGTTGCGCTCGGCGTGGGAGATTACCGCGCACTGGGCTCGAAGAGACTGATCCAAAGCTGGCCGAACTCAGGCGACGGTCCGTCATACCCGTTGGCTCTAAGGGCCTTGTCAACACCGCGGACTACTTGGCGGGGCCAGCGGGCTCGCTCGGAGGTGACTCGGATCAGTGTCCAGTGATCTCGGGTGAAGTCTTCATGGCGGTCGATGTCGCGGTTCCATTGGTTGCGGTCGGTGCGGTGCTGGTCGCCTTCGTACTCGATGATCAACTTGTACGTCACGTAGACCAGATCAACCCGGCCGATCGGGCCTTGGTCGTCGCCGATGATCAGGTTGCATTCCGGGATGGGCAGCCCGGCGAGAACGAGGCAGAGCCGAAGCCAGGTCTCGCGTGGCGAGTCCACCCGTTCACGTATCAACCTCACTGCGGTCCGGGCGGCAACGATGCCGCGTCCTGAATGCGCCTGTACTTCCGACTGGAGGCGCACGAGGGTCGTGCGGCGTAGCCGCAGTAGCGAGTCTCCAGCGGTGACGAGGTCGAGAAGATTCAAGGTTGAGGCGGCCACGAGCCAGCATTGTTCGGGACTGGCGACCCAATCTCGATGTGCCGGCAGCTCTTTGAGCCGTATCACTTTGACATCACGTCTGCGGACCTGCCGGGGATGAGTCGTCGCAAAGGTGATCGGGAGTTGCGGGCCGAGATCGACGCCGAGCAGCTGCAGTCCAGTGACCCCGGTAACGATCGTCCTAGGCGGCAAGGCCAACAGGATGGCTCGGACGCGGATCCGGTGCGAGTCAGCCGTGGTCGCCGCAACGTATACACCCTTGGCTAGGCGCCGGAAGCGCGAGCCCTGAAGCGTCTTCCACGACACTCCGAGGGCGAGGGCGTCTGCAGTCTGAAAGGGTTGCCCATCGAGTGCTTGCGGTACCACGGTCGGTCGCATGGAGACACTTTGCGTTCTCCAGCAGCCTTCTCAGCGGTGTAGAACCCAATCTGTGGATAGCTCTCTTTCGCCGAGCGCGCACCAATCGCCCACTCGTCGCGCCTGGCGTGGGCGACTAGTGCGCGCTGATCATGAATTACGCGCATCGCCCGACGAGTCTTCGGCTGTCGCGCTCTGCACTGCCGCTCGAACCGTCGGGTAGAGGTGATCTTCGCCGACAAGATCAAGAACGCCTGCCTGGTCCAAATGGTGCTCCATGGGGTCATGGAGACGAGCGAAGACGAATGTGATGGATTCCTTACGCAGCGACTCGATCAGTTCGGTGAGCATACGCACGCCGGTTGCGTCTATATGGTTGAGCGCCTCTGCGTCGAATACCAGCCAGCGTACGGGCGACTGAGCGCCCGCGATGCCCTCCCGAATGCGGCCCTTGACGTAATCCGCATTCGCGAAAAACAGGCGATCATCCAGCCGGTAGACCAACACTCCGGGAACGATTTTGGCCGTCGGGTGCAGCTGGATATCTGCATACCGGTCCATTCGCTCAACCCAGCCGAGTACTGCGTCATGCGGAGTCGCGCTGCGCCGAACCGCGTCCACGACAGAGAGCGCCACAGCTAGTAGCAACGCCCGAAGCACCCCAACGGTGATCACGCCCGCCGTGGTGATCCCAGCAATCGCGACTTCCACTCGGCTGATCCGCGCTAGACCGCGCCAATCTCCGAGATTGATCATTCCGATGGCGGCGGTCACAATGACGGCGCCAAGTGTTGCCTGCGGCAAGTACTGGATGGGCGCTGTAAGAAACAGCAAAACCAAAGCGATGACGACAGCCGCCAGCAGTCCCGAGATCTGGGTGCGGGCCCCCATCTGATCATTGACAGCGGTACGCGAGCCGCTCGCGCCGACGGGGAACCCCTGACTGATCCCAGCAGCCACGCTCATCGCGCCCATGGCAGCCAATTCCGTGTTTGCGTGCACGTGCTGACCATGGTTGCCGGCCACCGACCGCGCGGTGAGGATCTCGCTGGAGAACGCGACAATGAAGATGCCCGCTGCGGCCGGTAGGAGGGTGAGGACATCTCTGAATTGAAAGTCGGGCAATTCAAGGCTGGGCAAGCCAGCTGGTATGGAGCCGACCACGGCAACCCCCATATTGGCGAGCCCTACGACCGCCGATACGGCTATGGCCAGCACGACCACAATGAGCGCGCCAGGGATCTTCGGAGATAGCCAACCAAGCACTAACAGGACCAGAAGGCATGCCATTCCCACAGCAAGGGTTATCCAGCTGAGATCTGAGATCTCGCGAGCGACCTCGAGTATTTCGGAAGGTGGGGTCTGGCCGCTGATGCTCAACCCGAGCAACTTGCCGACCTGACCAACAATCAGAACAACCGCGATGCCGTGGATATATCCAATCAGTACCGGTCGGGAGAAATAGTCCGCGATCCAGCCCAACCGGGCGAGCCAACCTCCTAGGAACACCGCCCCAACGAGTATCGCCAGCAGGGCGGCCAGGGGGGCGCGCTGCTCAGGAGTCGCGGCCAACGGAATGATCGCTGCCCCGACCAGAGCAGCAATGGATCCGTCCGGCCCGACGATTACCTGGCGTGAGGAGCCGAATAGGGCGTATGCAAGCGCTGGCAGCAGCAGGGCGTACAGGCCGATTACAGGTGAGAGACCTGCGATCTCGGCATAGGCAAGCGAGGAGGGTAAGGCGAGGGCCGCAACAGTGACGCCAGCGAGGAGGTCCCGTCGCAGAGTACGGCCGCGGTAGCCCCGCACATGTTCGGTTATCGGAACCAATCGCTGCAGGAGCGGCCGGCGAGCCGGGTGCTGGAACGGCGACGCATCGCCCTCGTCGCCGGCGCCGCCGCCGCCCCCTTGGGTCATCTTGAGAACGTGCTAGCGGCCCAGATCACTCCTCCGCGAAGACCTCCCGCATCTTCGCCTCTTGCTCCGTGGAAAGGTTGCTGGCGATCAGCTCAGCATTGATGTCCTTGAAGGTGTCCTTGATCCGATCGATCACGGCATCCGAGCTCAGCAAAAACAGCGCAGAGGTGCCCGGTGTAACGCGTTGCTTCACGCTGTTGATGAAGTCATCACTGATGCCGACGTCGCTCATGGAGCCAGCCAATGCGCCGATGCCAGCGCCGATAGCGGCCCCCAGCAGCGGCACGAAGAAGATCAAGCCGAAGAGCATGCCCCAGAAAGTGCCGCCGAGCGCGCCGGCCGCTGTCATGTTGCTGAGCTGCCTAGTCTTGGGCTTCTTCTTGCCTACTTCCCAGGAGACGACAGCAGCGTCCTGGATCTTGATCAATTCCTGAGCCTGCAGCTGCTGCAACCTCTCAGATGCCTTTTCGGCATCGTCGACGCCAGGGAAAGCCCATGCCGTCAGTGTCGCCATGCGGAGTCCGTCCTCTCTGTTTTTGAATCGCCGGCTGATACCCATGAAAGCGATCCATCCGACAGCATTCTGGGCAATGCTCCACGACGCCTCACTCTTGGGGGGTGATTTGACGCCTCAGCCCGCGATAACTCCGCCGCACCAGGAGGCCGCTGAGGGGCTCTTGAGATCAGCCATGCTCGGGATCACGGAGGTATCCGCTGAGCCTCTCGAGGCGGCGGCGGGCGATCTTTGAGGTAACCACCGGCCCCCCTGCGAAGACGATCAGGCTGACGGCGCAGGCGACTGCCGTGCCGAGCCAGAGAGCCGCCGGTCCCACGTTGCGCGGCGGTTGCGGCTGGGCTGCCAATGTCCAGATGACGAGGGTGGGCGTTAGCAGCAAGACCGCAATTACCGGCACCACGAGGAAAGGTAGGAGGACAAGGACCCCCCACCGCAGCACTGCTCCATGCCAATCGGAACGGTGCCGCCAACGCCAAAGCAGCCCTCGTGGGTGATAGGGGAGCCAGATGCCGATCCATGCGGCAACGCTCAACACACCGAGCGGCAGGCTCAGCAGAATGAGAGCGACTGCGACCCCTTGCATGTACTGGCCCCGCGCGATCCCGATCACCAACGCAACCACGGCGCAAGGCGGGCCGACGAAGGTCCATAACGCAATGTGTTTGGCACGCAGCCACTGCCGCATAGCTGTCGGGTCGCGCAGCAGCGACAATGCCCGATCGGGGTCGCGACCCAGCACGTTAGTCGCTGGCGTGTCGGCGAGCATCCACATCTCCAGCACGTACGCGAACGCCAACGCGCCGTGCAACGCGAATAACCAGTTGAGCGCGGTGTCAGGCAACAGGAACCAGCACATCGTCACCAAGCCGGCATTCACTACGACGGCGACTAAGTCGTCTCGGCGTATGGTCAGGATGCGCTTGTACTCCGCCTTGATCGCGGATGACGTGCTCTGCCTCATTGACCTCACTGGTCACGGCTTTTGATTGTCCTCCCGCTGTCGATTTCGGTCCGGCCCATGCGTAGTACCAGTGATGCCATTCATCGTCGGCCCGCACCCGCGGGTTGACCACACAGAGGAGGACATGATGGCCAAATTCCTGTACCTGTACAGCGGCGGACAGATGGCCGAGACGCCAGAAGCTCAGCAAAAAGAAATGGAGATCTGGACTACCTGGTTCAGCGGGCTCGGCGACTCGGTCGTCGACATCGGCAACCCGTTCGCTGCCAGTTCGACGGTCACAGCTACCGGCGCAGGAGAAGGGGCGACGTCCAAGCTGGGCGGCTATTCGATCATCAACGCTGAATCTCTCACGGAAGCTGCACAGAAGGTTGACGGATGTCCCGTTCTGAATTCCGGCGGCAGCGTTGAGGTGTACGAGGCTGTGCCTATGTGACCCGCGGGCCGGCCTAGTCGGTTATGGGTTTTGCGGACGCACGTCTGATCAAGATCTCAGGCCTGAAGACTCGTCGAATCCTCTTCCCCATGCTCCACAACAAAACTGAGCACTTCGGAGAGCGACGCGGTCGCCAGCGCGACGCAACTGTCGGCCGCGCCGTAGTAGAGCCGGAGTTCATCTGAGTCTGGCTGGTGAATCATTCCGCAAGGAAAGACCACACCGGGTACGTCTCCCATGAGCTCGTAGTTCTCACTCGGACCTAGGATCCATTCCGCACACCGTCGCCGAACTTTTGTCGGCTCCTCAAGATCAAGGAGCGCCAGGCCGGCCCGGTAAAGCGCACCGGCGGCGGTCTGGCGCACTCCGTGATAGATCAAGAGCCAACCCTCTGGCGTTTCGATGGGTGGCGGTCCGATACCGATCCTGGCCGAATCCCACCAGCCTCCTGGCCTGGCTGCCAGCACCGGTTCCGGTGGTGCCCAGCTGTGCAGATCTTTGGAGCGCGAAAGCCAGATATCGGCTCTGTGCGTCAGTGCCGTGACCGGGCGGTGAAGCAAGACGTACTCACCGCGGATTCGGCGCGAGAGCAACCCGCCGTTCTTGTCCTCGGGAGCGCGCACCATGCCTAGACGCTGAACCGAGCGGAAGTCCTGCGTCGTTGCCAGGGAGAGCCCCGGGCCGCCGGGTCCGAACGAGGTGAAGGCGATCACCCAGCTGCCGAGGTCCTCAATCCAGGTGAGCCGCGGGTCCTCCAAGCCCCAGGCCTCGTGCGGCAGATCAGGATCGGGCGCGAGCAGTGGAACATCGTCAACCACCCAGTTCGAGACGCCGTTCCGCGATCTGGCGACAGTCAGATGACTGATTCCCCGTCGATCCTCGACCCGGCACAGGAGCACGGTGCTGCCGTCAACTTCTGCGGCACCGGCATTCATCACCGCGTTGGCGGCGTACGGCCAGCGCTCAGGGCTGAGCAGCGGGTTGCCTCGATAGCGCTGAAACAGTTCGCCGCTGATCTCACCGGAGGAGCGCGCCATACACAGCAAGGTAATCGTCGACCATGCGTTCCGCGCTGAAGCGCCGCTCCGCCACGCGGCGGATATTGGCGCGATCCAGCGCTATCGCCGAGTCGACCGCTGCGACCGCTGAGTCCGTATCCGAGACGAGGAAACCGGTCACGCCGTTGTCGATGATCTCTGGCATGGAGCCACGCTGGTAGGCGATCACCGGCGTTCCCGCCGCCATTGCCTCGACCACGGAAAGTCCGAACGGTTCGGCGAATGCAATGGGATGCAGCAGGGCCGCGGCAGACGCAAGAAGGTCCGAACGTTGCGCTGGACCGACTGAGCCGAGATAGCAAATTCGGTCGTCATCCACGAGGGGCGCCACGTACTCCTCAAAGTAGGGCCGGTCCTGGATGGGGCCCGCGATCTTCAGCCGGCGCCCGGCTCGGTCGGCAATCTTGATCGCCTCCGCTGTCCCCTTGTCGGGGTGAACACGCCCCAGAATGACGAGATCTTCGCCACCGCTCGCCGAAAAGGCGAAGCAGCTGAGGTCGATGCCGTGATAGACGGTCGCGCAATAGTCCAGCTCAGGGGACCGATCAGCAGCCGAAATCGAGACATACGCCGAGTTGGCCGCTTGATAGGCCGGAAGGATCCTGCGATCTGAGAAGCCATGAATGGTCGTCAAAAGGCGCGCTTGGCAGAACTTGGAGAACGCCAAGGGCAGCCAGTCCAGGTGGTTGTGCACCAGGTCGAATTCCGATGACCGCGCCAACGCGTGGGCAATATGCAATCCTTCCCAGACCCGGCCGTCGAGGCTGGAATCCTCTTCGTAACCGCGGGGTGACACGCCGTCGAGAACCGCAGCTGTGCCCGAATCCAGTGTCGCGAAGAGCGTCACGTCGACTCCTCGTCGCACCAGCCCATCCGCCAGCAGGCCGGTCACCTGCTCCCACGGTCCGTAGTGCTTGGGCGGGGTACGCCAGGCGATCGGCCCCAAAAGAGCAATCTTTCCCACTGCTCGCGCATCGCGCGGCGAATCCGCCGCCGTCGTCGTCGCTCGCAGAGGAAAAGCGCCTCCGCTCGCTCCTTCTCCGTGCGCCGGCGCGCGATTCCCGACGCTCGCAGTGGTCTTCATGCAGTGGTCTTCATGCAGTGGTCGTCATTCAGGCCGCGTGATGCAGCTCTGCAGTCCGGCACTCTCGAGTGCCAGCAGCGCTTGCAGATAGGCCAAGGTGGATTCGGCACCCTCGTTGGGGTTCAAACCGGCCGGGCCGAGACCGTCGTGGCAGCCGCCGCTGACGAAGTCGTAGACCGGGAGGCCCTGGGCGTTTCGCCCGAGGAACCATTCGAATGCCCGCACAGCCCGATGAGCGTACTCACGATCTCCGGTGTACTTCCACGCCTCGATCAGGGCCTCCGTCAGCGCCGCCGCGTCAAGGGGCTGCTCATCGCCCTCCTCAGCGCGTGGACGAGCGGAGTCGTCGGCATTACGCCAGCGATTGCCCACCAGGTGGATGGTGTCGCTCTCGACAGTGCACTGGTCCACGTACCAATCCAGGGCCTCAAGACCGCGCTGGCTGATGTCGCTCTTCCCGAGACGCGCACCCGCCGCGATCATTGCTTGCGGCAGTCGGCCGTTGTCATAGGTAAGGGCGTTCTCGAACCACAGCCATCCCTCGCGACAGTGCTCGTCGTACCACTTGGAAAGCCGGTCGGACAACGTGTCGAGCAGTCTCTGCAGCGATGATGGGAGAGCACTGAGGTCGGGCCGGGTCAGCCCGAGAATCGTGTACGCCAATTCTCGTGGAGTGGCCGCGCCTTCCAGGCAGGGCTGCATGTCGGCGAGTAGCCGCAAGCAAGGCCCAGCCTCCTCACGTACCGGCTCGTCGGCTATCACCACGCCGAGCGCCCAAGCGGTCCGGCCGAGATGATCACCGGCGTGTAGCGGATCTTGCCACCGACGCCTGTAGTCCATGAAATTGTGCATGCCGGATGGATCGCCGTCCCAGGCATGGAAGAGGAAAGCTAGCGCTGATGCAAGGATGCGGCGATAGGCGCGGTCGCTGTACCCGTGCTCCAGTTGCACCACGGCGATCACCAGCCGTGCCACATCATCGACGCAATACCCGGTCGATCGGTTGGGAATGGTTCCGTAGGCGTGCTGAACAATGCCGACATCGTCGACGAGGTTGAGTAAATGGCCCGGCTGTATCTGCGGTGAACTTCTCATCCCAACCTCGCCAGATGCGGCACTCCCTGTGCGGCCTCGGACAAGAGCTCGAGGGTGGTCTTGCCCACGCTCGCCCAGGTGAGGTCGGCACCTACTCGCCGGGCCTCAGCTCGCGCTGCCTTCAACTTCGCCGGAGAGCCGAGAAGGTCGAGCACCGTCGCGGCCAGCTTTGAGAAGTCTCCAGAGGGCACGAGCCGGCCGGCGCCGGAACTCAGCAGGTCTTCGGCATAGAAGTATGGAGTCGACACGACCGGACACCCTGCTGCCACCGCGAAGGTCAGGGCCCCTGAGACGATCTGGTCCCGAGAACGGTACGGCGTGAGGTAAAGGTCGGTACGGCCGAGCAGCATCGCCAGCTCATCGATCGACAAAAACCGGTCGATGAACCAGACATGATCGCCAAGATCAAGATCATGTACTAGCCGCTGCAGCTCAAGTCGGTAACTTTCGCCCTCCTTCTGGATCACCTCGGGGTGGGTCTGGCCAGCGATCAAGTACACGACCTCGGGATGGGAGGCAATGATCGACGGCAGCGCGCGGATAGCCAGTTCCAGGCCCTTGGAGTCGGAGATGAGCCCGAAAGTCGAGAGCACGGTCCGACCGGCCAGGCTCGGCAGGTGCAGCGACGAGCTTGCGATGTCTTCATCGACTCCATCCGCCCACGCGGCCTGGGTCAGCTCATCGGGAGCTCCGTGCGGCACGACCCTGACGCGCTGCGATTCGGCCAACTCTTGCTCGGCGACCATGCGGCGAGCTGTTTCGGTGAATACCATGATCAACGCCGCTCGCTGGCACAGCGCTCCCAGAGTCCTGGCCCGCCCTGCTGGTGGATCCGCTAAGACGGTATGCAGCGTGACGACCATCGGCATGGTGAGCTGGTTTGCGAGTTCGAGAACAAACTGTCCGTCATTCCCACCGAAGATGCCGTACTCATGCTCGATCAAGACGACATCGACATTCGCTCGGTCCAATTCCGCGGCTGCTGCTCGGTAGTCGCTCGCAACGTCTTGGCGGATGGTCGCGACGACCTCTGGCGGGTGCGAATGAGGATTTCTACCCCGGATTAATGAAACGATTTCGACCGCGAGCGACGAGTCGGCCTCCAACAGCGCAGCCCGTAGGTCGCCGGAGAACACCGCTATGCCGCAATGTCGCGGTTGATAAGTGGAAACGACTGCCACGCGCATGACCGCTCCTTACCCCCTTAAGTGCGTCCAGCAAGCACTGCCAGCTCGGTGTACCGCAGCTCGTCCCGCAAAAGTTGGTGCGATGGGTCTACCGGACGGGCGTATATGAGCGCGGCCACTCATGACAGGGCATAGATTATCCTGACTGGCTGTTCGGCTACCTTCGGGCTCGGGCTACCGGTGAATCACCCGCCACGGGTGATCAGCGCTTCCTCTCCTGCTGCCATGCTGACGGCGTCCCTCAGCGCCGCTGAGGCGAACCAACGATGCGTATGCAGCGCAGGAGGCACACAACATGGATTTCGGGGACTTCTTCTGGCTAATGATCTGGAGCTTCTTCTTCGTTTGCTACTTAATGATCTTGTTCCAGATCATCGGTGATCTCTTCCGTGATAAAGAGCTCAGCGGATGGTGGAAGGCGATCTGGATTGTTGCCTTGGTCTTTGTTCCCTTCCTCAGCGCGTTGATCTACCTCATCGCCCGAGGCAGGGGAATGGCTGAACGACAGGCAGGTGAGGTACGGCGCGCTCAGACGGCCACCGACTCCTATATCAAGGAAGTGGCTGGGCGAGGCAATCCGACAGATCAAATTGCCACCGCCAAAGGACTGCTCGATGAAGGCACAATCACCACAGCCGAGTTCGACCAACTGAAAGCAGCAGCTCTCGCATAGTGCTCTGCTCTAACGTCTGGAGCCGCAAATGCTTGGGTTCTTAACAGAGCCCAAGCGCGCGGCCTCGACGAACAGCGTCCGCCCGGCGGGCGACGGACAGTTTCTGGAACAGAGATCGCATATGCGTCTTGACAGTGTTCAGCGACAACACGAGATGCGCCGCGATCTCCTCGTTGGAATAGAACCCCGCCAACAGCTCCAACACATCGGTCTCGCGTGCGGTCAGCGGGACGACGAAGAGAGCCCGGTACGCGCCGGCGTCCTCGCGTGGGTGATCGAAGGCGGTAGCTGGTTCGGGTATCGACGCCAGGAAGGCCGAGTGACGACCCGATAGGCCTGAATCTCGAGCCACAAAGGATCGTAGCCAGCCGCCTGCCGAACTGACGGTGGTTCGCAGCTGTTCCCTCGCCGCCGCCCGCAATGCGCGATCCACCAGCAGTTCGACCCGCTCGGGCCTGCCCTGCGCGACGGCCAGCTCGGCCTGCAGCAGCCAGCGCTGAACCTGGGTGATCAGTGAAATCGCGGTGGGGTCGGATGGCACTCGAGCAAGCATCGCATCAGCTGCGAGAAGATCGCCGATCTCGCGCAATGCCCTCGCCAAGATCAGCCGAGCTTCAGCCGGCGCGAGAGCAGGCTCAGGGGTGAGCGCGGCAATCGCCTTCTGGGGTTCGCCGGCCGCCAGCCATGCGTCGGCGGCGGCAACCAAGAACTGATCGGCGAACCATCCGCTCGGTCCATCCATGGTCTTGGCGGCCTGCAGCAACCTCAGTGCTGTCTCGGGTTCATCGGTGACAATGGCTAGCCGCGCGCGGGTCAGAAGCTGAGCGGCCGTCAGCAACGGTTCACGATTGTCAGCACTCGTACCGAGAGCATGATCAAGACGTTGTCTCGCCTGGTCAACCTCAGCACGCTCCAGGTGCGTCCACGCAGTCGCAAGGTGGGCGAATCTCACACCACTCTCACCGCTGTCGGCCTGCCGGTCGGTCAGCAATGACGTGGCATACCGGGTAGCGCGGCGTAGATCTCCGCAGAACGCATCAATCCATGACAGTTGTCCCGCACAATCGGCACGCGCCAGCTGCTCCGCGACGCTGGCATGATCACCCGGGGACCCGTTGCCGCGGCCGGCGCCGCGCTCCAACGTCCATCGCGCAGTATCAACGTTTCCATTCGACAGCTCGAACCCAGCCACGTAGTAGTCGATCAGCGGTAGCAGCTCGGGCGCCTGTGCTCGCTCGGAGACGGTGAGCTTGATCATGAGATCTTGGAGATGACGGGCCTGCGTCAGGCCGTCCAGTGGCTCTCCGCGCTGCCGCAGCATGGCCGTAGCCAGCAGGGCGAGACTGACGGCGTCTGTCGTCTCTGGCTGAGGCGCTTGCGTCAGCTCGGATGTGGCACGGGCAAGGGCCGACTCCGCGAGATCGAGCCACGAGTGGGTCAGCGCAGCCGCGGCCAGAAGCAAAGGCTCCGATTCGGCGAATTCCTTTGATTCGACGACTTGCTGCACAATGTCACTGCCTGCACCAGCGAGCATCCGCGGCACGGCTAGCGACCTGACGTGGGCTCGCGCCGCGCGGTGCGCCGCCTGGCGATAGGCGCCTTGAACCGCGGACGGCGAACGGCGCGAGAGTCGTGCTAGCGCAGCTCGTCGGAGGAGCGGGTGACAACGGAATGAACCGTCTGGACGCAGGTCGATAAATCCGTCGTAGCCCGTAATCGAGTCGAGTAACAGCGCGCCGCTATTCGCCGCCATCGAGTAGGCGAGGTCGGCAGATACTTCCTCCGCAACACTGGTTGCGACGATCATGTCCCGCGCCACCGGGGGAAGCTTCGAAATGATCTTGCGGTCGAGGAAACGGTTGATCTGCTCGTCGGTTTCACACAATGCGGCTTCTACGGAACCAGACCCCTGAAGCGAGAGCGCCGCAAGCCGTACGCCGCAGGCCCACCCCGATGTATGCTCCAGGACGGCTGCGACCGTCGCCTCAGTTGCGGTGACGCCATGCTGATCAAGAACGAGTTCCACTTCGTGCTCATCCATCACGAGATCGTCGAAGCCGATCTTCATCAAATCGGCAGAACCAAGATCGAGATAGATGGGCAGGGCCGGTGCACCTGAGCAAATCAGCACGACGCTCAGCTGATGATTGGCCTCCGCCAGCAGCAGCTCAAGATCTTGGGACAGCCAGGCAGACAGCTGTGCCGGAAGATTGTCCACCACGATGACCGACGGGCGCTGGTGCATGAGCGCAGCCGCGACCTGATCTCGCAAGGCGGCCTCGGCATCCGTCGCTGCGTTGCGCAGCTTGAGCCAGATCACCCCCACCGCCGGTGGAAGATTTGCTGCCCACGAGGCAACGGCTGTCGTCTTGCCGGCACCCGGCGGGGCGGTCACCACTGCTGCCAGTCCGGGTTCACTGGCGGCGAGTCGGTCGGCCAGTCGCTTGCGGGGTATTGCCCACCACGGGAGGCGGGGGACGCCGAGCCGGGTTGGAAGGGTGCGCGTGTTAACAAGGATGGACATCGGAGACTGCGTCGCGGCCTTTACTCAGTAGGTACACGTGCTTGGCTCTATTCCGCCTGAGAATCGGGTGAGGTGTCCTCACCCGATGGGCGATCTCACCCGGGTGATCCTGCTGATCCTAGGGCACTAGATCAGTAGGCGCTCGCGGCCGATCTTGACAGCCTCGGATCGGGAACGCGCCCCGAGCTTGCGGTAAAGCGCCGTGGTGTGTGTCTTGACGGTGTTTGGCGAGAGATAGAGCTCGGAGGCGATTTGGCTGAGACTCTCTGATCCGGTGAGGCGTCGCAGGACGTCAATCTCTCGTGCGGTCAGATGATCGGCATGGAATTCGGTGGTCTGCTTATCCCGGAGGCTCTTCCGGGCGGCCTCCAGCCGGGCAATCATGGCCCCAGTTCCCTGCTGGTACTGCCGAATCATCGGAGCGACCTCATCCAGAAGCCGCCGTGCCAACGGCAGATCTCCTGTCATCATTGCGACCCGGCTAAAGGCGAGCATGTGGTGCATCGTCGGCCAGACCGTGAGTCCAGGGACTTTCCTGCGAAGGCTGAGACCGTGCTCGAGCGTCGCCATCGCCTCCTCCAACTGTCCGGCGGCTGCTTGGCTTTGACCCAGCGCGGTGAACGCCAAGGAGACCGACGGCAGCGCTTGCAGGCTGCGGGTTTCGACAACCTCCATTGCCGCTTCCGCCGATCTGCGGCTGCGGTCGAGTTGCCCTAGCTCCGCTTGAGTCAGCGCCAGGGCCCCAAGAGCAATGATCCGCATCAGAGCGGGGGATGCCTCACTTTGGGCGGCCTTGGGCAGTGCGGCGGCTGCGGCGTTCAGGTCGCCAACCACGTAGCTGGCGTGACCAAGCGCCGTGTTGGCGACCGCGTACCACGGCGTGTTGCCATCCCTCTCGAGCTCGGTGGCGCGGCGGGCGGAAGCCAGCATGTCGACAGGGCCGTCGAAGCCGAACAATCCGTGAATCATCGTCACCACAGATTCCACAGACTTAGTTCCGTCGGGTAGCGCCGCGTTATCAGAGACTTCGCTCAGTTGTGCCAGCCGGCGGTCCATTTCTTCCCGCTGACCGGAGACCGCTGCCATCCAGGCCGTCGTCACAACGGTTGTCGTATTGTCCGCGGCGGGTGAAGACTCCAAGGTTCGGAGCCAGCCGCGTACGGTGGTTCCAAGTCCCGCATCGAAATAGCGGAGCCAGCTCGCCTGTACCAGGGCTGCCGCATGATCACTGTTGCCAGCAACCATCGCATGGTCGACGGCGGCGTCGACGTAGCCATTTTCGCTCAACCACTCCGCGGCGCGGCGATGAAGCAACGTCGCTCGATCCGGATGCTCGGTCTCGAGAGTACTTCGGGCGACTGCGCCAAAAAGGTGATGGAAACGGAACCACCGTCCCTCGGCGTCGAGCGGAATGAGAAACAGATTTGTATGTTGCAGGTCGCGAAGAATGCCGGCGGACTGGCGCCCAGTCATGTAATCGCACAACGGTGCTGAGAATCGATCAACGATCGACATATCCAGAATGAAATTGCGTACCTCGTCGGTTTGTCGAGCCAGCACTTCCTCCGTGAGATAGTCACCTATGAAGCGATTGTTGCCGCTGAAATGATGGACGAATTCGCCCGGATTCGCGCGGTCGACTAAAGAGAGCGCCGCTAGATACAGGCCTGCGGGCCACCCTTCGGTCCGGCGCATGAGTTCCCACACAGAGTCGCTTGATAATTCGATGCCGTCGGCAACGAGCAAGGAGGACGCCTCCTGCACGTTGAATGCAAGGTCATCGGCGCGGATTTCAGACAACCGGCCGGCGGCGCGCATACGGCCAAGTCGCAGGCTGGGGTCGGCGCGTGTGATCAATACCAGGTGCGCTTGCTCGGGAAGGTGTTTGACGAAAAAGTCGACTTGTTCGTTGCATTCGGCAGAGCGGACGACTTCGAAGTCGTCGACGACGATCGTGATGTCGCCAGAGAATGCGGCAATTGCGTCCACGATCGTCGGCAATACTGCTGTCAGCACGTCGTAGCCGCCCGCAGCGACGAAGCTCGCTATGTCGCGAGCGATCACGCAGCCGGCGCGGTCAAGTGCCGTCGCGATATGCGTCCACAATCGAACCGGGTCGTTGTCGGATGGGTCCAGCGACATCCACGCGACGGCGGCGGGGCGGGAGGCGGAGGCCAACCACTGCGATACTACGGTGGTTTTTCCGTAGCCCGCTGGAGCGGCGATCAACGTGACCGGGCGTGTGGTTGCATGCTGGAGCTCTTCAATGAGCCGGGTTCGCACTACCCATTCTGAGCGCGCCGGCGGTGGCCGAAGCCTCGATTCCACAATGGAGTCGATCGGCTGGATGCCTGGGTTATCGTCGTCCAATCTCAGGCTGCTCACCTTTGAACGCTGCCCTTCGGTTCCACCACAGATGGAGAAACCCCGAGCTTCCGAGCACCCACGGCCGACCCTCCCTGGGTTAGATCGGTCCCGAGTATACGAGCGGATGCTGTCCTACTGGACCGGAGCCGGTTTCTAAACAGGCTGGCTTTTATTTCTGGGGGTGCGCTCTGCCAAGGCCATCTTCCGGTGATTTCAAGCTCTAGCGAGAAGCTGAGGAAAGTCCGCACAGCCACAATCAGACCCAATATCGCGACATTCTCCAGAGTCGGCGTGACGGCTACGGTTCGGCAAATGTCTCCGGCAACGAGGAATTCGAGCCCAATCAGGATGGATCGCCCGAGTTCCTCGCGGAACCGGTCGTAGGCGGGTTCCCGCCGACCCATGCGGAGAATTGCCAGTATCGTCGCAACAAGCGCGCCGATGACGATCACGGCAACGCCAGCGCCTTCCAGGCCCCTCGCCACAAAGTCGACGACTTCCACGAAGGTCATGCGCGGCCTCTCCCCCGGTGTTGACTCTTCCTGAGTGAAACGGAGCCTAGTGGGTCTCAACCGCCGCCGGAGTCACCCGGTGGATAGAGCTGCGTTCGTCATCAACCGATGGACATGCCCTCGGCTGCTGACGATGGGGTGATGTCGGGCAGCCGGCTCATCCGGAACGAATTGAGCAGGCCCAGTAGGCCGGCGATGATCGGGACCAACAGAGCCACTTGAAGTGCAAACGGCCGAGCTTCGGTATTGATGCGGATAACCTCAGCCTGGATCTGGGGAGGTTCGTCCTCGAGCAGTTCGATTAGCTGAGTGTTGCTCATCAACTCCGCATCCTCCTCGAGTGCTACGGCAACCCGCTCCTTGTCGGCCGGCGGCAAGACGGTGCTCTGCTCGGCCATATTCGTGAAGGAGAACGCAAGAGTGGCAAGCATGATGGCGCCGGAGAATGCCAGTCCGAAGGACAGCCCGAAGGATCCCGCGGCCGAGTTGACCCCAGCAGCCTCGCTGACCCTCTCCTCCGAGATTGGGGCCAGCGTGTAGTTGTTGAGCTGAGAGACCAGCAGGCCCAAGCCCGATCCGGCGATCACCAGTGGGACCACGAGGTACCAGCCCGAGTCGGCTCGAGGCACGAGGGGGATCAGCAATCCCATGCCGCCGGCGAGCAGGAGAAAGCCGAGGCGGACGATGGTGCTTGCTCGTCTTGCGCCGGCCTTCCTTCCCGCAAGCAGGGCAATGGCGAACATGCTCAGCGAGAGCGGGGCGATGGACAGGCCGGCCTGCATGGCGTTGTACTCAAGCACCATTTGCAGGTAGATCGGCAAGGCGATCATGGCGCCACCGAGAGCGATCTGCTGCAGCATCTGCTGTGAGATTCCGATTTGAAAGTGCTTGGACCGGAACAGATCGGGATCGATCAGTGCCGCTTTGCTTTGCCGCTTGCGACGGACAATCCAGGAGGAAAAACCAAAGAGCGCGATTCCGCCGCCGACCAGAATCGCCAGCACATACTCGCCGCCCTCTTGCCAGACCAGGATGCCGAGCACGATGCCGCCCATGCCCAAGATGGAGAGGAGCCCACCCACGACGTCGACCTCTCGACTGCCCGTATACGGCACGTCTTGCACCATTTTGATGCCGGAGAGCACCACGCCGATGATCACTACCTCAAGCAGGAAGGCGATTCGCCAGGAGAGAAAGGTAGTAATGAACCCGCCCAGCAAGGGTCCGACGGCGGCCGCAATGGCGGCAGCTGCACCGACGAGTGCATAGACCCGCTTTTGGGCTGCTCCCTCGAAGTTGCCATGGATAAGTGACTGCATCGCCGGGAGCAGCAGCGAGGCACCAATACCGCCGATGATGGCCCAAAAGACGATGATCGCCAAGAGGTTCTGGGCGAGCGTCATGGCGGTCGCGCCAATGGCGTATCCCAGCAGGCCGAGCACGTACGCCCGCTTGCGTCCGATGAGATCGCCGACCTTGCTGCCGATGAGGATGAACGCCGCAGACACCAGCGCCTCGAGTGCAATCGCTGACTGTACGCCGCTCACCGTCGTCTCGAGATCCCGCACGACGGCCGAGATGGACACGTTCATGATCGAGGTGTCGACGACGAGCACGAACATGGCCATCGCCAGCAAGACGGCGAGCCGTCGGTTCATGGGCGGTTGGTCGCTGGCGCTCACCATGTGATTTTCCCTCTCATGTACGCGCAGCTATTCACCCATTACGGGTGATTGACCGGCGCCCGCTGCCACGTAGCGTTCATCTGTAGTCGAGTCGAGTCAGACTCAATCAGAATTGGAGGCACGACACCAATGGCAGATACTCGGGTGCCAGTGGCAGATACCAAGCCTGTCAGTCCCGTGGCCCATGGCATCGCCGTTTTCGCCGGCGTGATCATGATCGTCGCAGGGGCCTTCCAGGCCATTGAAGGCTTGGCGGGGATTGTGAACGACGAGTACCTCGTCGTCCTGCCCAACTATTTCTTAGCGTTCGATATCACTCTTTGGGGCTGGCTGCACCTGCTGATCGGGCTGGCGTTGCTGGCAATCGGCGTTGCGGTGCTGAGGGGTGCAACGTGGGCTCGCGTCGCCGGCATGATCCTCGCGGGAATATCGGCGCTCCTCAACTTCATCTGGTTGCCGTATTCGCCCTGGTGGTCGCTCATGGTCATCGCCATTGACATCCTCGTGATCTGGGCGCTCGCGAACTACCATCGCGAGCCGGCATCGCAGGATACGCGGGCAGCGACGTCATAAAAGATGCTCACGGGCTGAAGGAATAGCAGATGCCGCAGCACGTCGAGTTCGGCGGACTGCGGGAGCACACGATTGATCCGGCGGCGGCGTACGAGATCACGCTGCACAGTGCGCCGCCCGCCGGCCTGACCGCGAGGTTTCCGTCGATCGTGCTCTACGTGCTACCAGCGGCCACCGTTCTCTCTCGTCGCGTGGTCGATGCGACGGAGGTAGACAGCCTCATCGAGCGGCTGCGCTCCATCGGAATCACGCCACTGGAGATGCATGTCTCGTCACTCGACTACGAATTCCGTATCGAGGGGCTGCTGGGCGATGCGACCTTGCGGTCCATGCAATGGGCCGCTCGGTTTGAGGAGGAGCGAACGATGATGCGGGTCAGTGCCACACCTGGCGACCTGCAGTTGATCTTGGAGGAGCTGGGTGACAGTGGTATCGGGATCGACCACCTGATCCGCCGTCACGCCGCATAGCGTCAGGCGCTGAACCAACCGCTGGACTGCATGCAGTCACCGACGCTGCTGTCATGTCGGGCACAAGGTAAGGGTCACCTTGGACGTCGCGCCAGGGCTCTATGTCAGCCTGGCGGGTTGCGTGGCACCGGTCGCCTTTGGCGCTGGCCCGAGACCGCGGTGGGCGGGCGGTCTAGTCATGGGGACCGATGTCTCGACGTATTTCGATCAGATCGATGCCAGCGTCTCGCAACGCGTCGATAAGACCCCAGAGAGCGGCATCGTCCAGTTGCTCCGCATGCAAAATCGTGCCAGCAGGCTCCACGGTCTGGATCTGACGGAAGTTTTCAAGCACATCGACTGGTATCGAGCCCGCAATCCGGATCTCGTACGTCGACTTGCTCATGTGGGCCTCGATCCGTGTTCACGGGACTCCAACCCACGATGCCGACAAAGTGCCTGCGAGACTTCACCCGCCTCGGGTGAGTCAGGTCAAGATTCGTGCTGAGTTACCTCTTGTGCAGCCGCGGTCCGTATCTTTGTCGGCAACATCACTGCGGCGACCAAGCCAATGAGACCGATCACTGCTAGGGCCGTCATTGCCAGCGCGTACGCGCGGCCGGGTGTCGCGGTGATGCCGGCAACAAGGATGGTGCCGGCGATTGCGGTTCCCAGGCTCGAACCGAGGTTTGACACGCTGCGGGACAGGCCTGAGATCTCACCTTGCTGGCTTTCGGGGAAACTCGACTGCACAACATTGACCGATGGGGTGAGCATGGCGCCGAGACCGAGTCCGATGAGGAGCAGGCCAGGTGCGAACGCCCAGGCTGTCGAAGAGACAGTCACGAAAAAGATCAGGACGCCAATACCTGCGATCGTGAGGATGAATCCAGCCAGGATGAGCGTGCGCTGTGGCCAACGCTCGGCAAGTCGCTCGGCCGCCAGTGAGGAGACCAACAGGCCGAGCGTCGCAGAGGTGAAAATGACGCCGGTCTCGATTGCGTTGTGGCCACGGACGACCTGCAGATAGGCCGAGACGACAAATGAGGTGCCCAGCAGCATCACCCACTGGGTGTTCTGGGTCACCATGCCGAGGTTGGACGTGCGATTCCGGAAGAGGCTCGTCGACAGCAGAGGCTCCTTGCCCGCACGCTCCTTTACCTTGATCGAGCGGAAGAACAACGTGAGCACGAGCGCACCGGCGAGGATGAGGATCAGCATCAGCCAAAGGTTGTTGTCTGCCGCAAGGATGCCCATGACGACAAGCACAAGGCCGAGGGCCGAGAGAACGGCGCCGCTGGTGTCGAATGATCGAGTCGGGTCGGGCGGCAGTGGATCAGTGATTTTTCGACTGAGCCAAACGATCACCGCAATGACCAGGGCCTGGAAGATGAAGGCTGCACGCCAACTGATCGCGGAGGTGATGAGGCCGCCGATCAAGGGGCCGGCTGCGGCGCCTATGCCTCCCAAGGCGCTAATGACGCCAAACGCACGGGCCCGCGAGGTCATCTCGGTGAACAGCAGCGTTGTGAGGATGTAGACGGGCGGGATGAGCAGCGCAGTGCCAATTCCCTCGAGGATCGAGTTACCGATGATCAGCACGCCCAGTCCTGGAGAAAGGGCGCTCATTAAGGCGCCGATGCCGTACACCACGAGGCCGACCATGAAGCAGCGCTTGCGGCCGTAGCGGTCGGTTAGCTTGCCGCCAGGGATCATCAACGCCGCCATCACCAACAAGAAGATCGTGATCGCGATCTGAACGCCTTGGACGGTAGTGTCCAAGTCCTCGCTGATGTCAGTGATCATCACATTCATGTTCGAGCCAGCAAAGCTACAGATGAACTGAGCAAGCGCCAACGGTGCGAGTACCCGTCGCAACGCGAGTGAGGGCCGTCCCCCCGAGGCGGCGTGAGCCACTATTCCCACCTGCTTTCAACCGCGGACTAGGGCCCATGACTCTAGGGCATCGTCCCATCCACCGGAGGCCGCCCACCAAATCACCCCGCGCGGGTGAGGTTTTAGCGAGGTCGCTGGCACAGCATGGCCACATTCAGGCGTTGAGGATTGGGGCCCATGTCGAAATACCCGCTGATTGCCGATCACGGTCTGATCGGAAACATGCAGACCGCGGCACTAATCACCATTGACGGCACCATCGACTGGTTTTGTGCTCCGCGCTTTGACTCGCCTAGCATCTTCGGCTGCCTGCTGGACCATGATCGCGGTGGACACCTGCGGACCCGGCCGACGGCCGACGCCTTCACGCAACAGCAGCTCTACTACCCGGATACCGCCATCCTTGTCACCCGCTTTCTCACCGAGGCAGGTGTCGGCGAACTCGTCGATTTCATGCCGGTCGTCAACAGCGCAGTCGCGTCCGACCGGCACCAACTCGTCCGAATGATCCGGTGCGTCCGCGGCGAGATGACATTCGCTGTGGATATCGCCCCGAGGTTCGACTACGGGCGGGAGTCACACGAGACTCATGTCACCGAAGACGGTGTCGTTTTCCAAGGTGCTCGAAACGCGATGTCGCTGAATCTCATTCGCGAGCCGGATGATGCGCGACTTGCCCGTGTCCAGCTGGCCTCCCCAGACGAGCTGCATGCCGAGCTCACACTGTCGGCGGGGCAAATGCGGGGATTCGTCCTGGAAACCGGTCCACCTCGACCCCCGCGACAAATACGCGTTTCTGAGGCCTCGGAGCTCTTTGACGACACTGTTCGGTTTTGGAGGTCGTGGCTCGCCCAATCCACCTATACAGGCCGGTGGCGGGAGACGCTGCAACGGTCGGCGATCACTCTCAAGCTCATGACATACGCACCGAGCGGTGGGATCGTCGCAGCGCCGACCGCGGCGTTGCCCGAGCAGATCGGCGGGGAGCGCAACTGGGACTACCGGTACACCTGGGTTCGCGATGCCTCCTTCTCGGTGTACGCGCTGCTCGGCCTGGGATTTACTGAGGAAGCGGGGGCGCTAGGACGATGGCTACGAGACCGGGTCCAGGAGCGGATTGGCGGCGAGGGCGGTCCGCTGAACATCATGTATCGCGTCGATGGTTCCAGCGACCTGAGCGAAGAGGTTCTGCCACATTGGGAGGGGTATCAGGGATCCAGCCCTGTGCGGATCGGCAACGGCGCCGCGGACCAATTGCAACTCGACATCTACGGCGAGGCGATCGACAGCCTCTACTTCGCCGACCGGCTTGGACTTGAAGCCGGCCACAAGGGATGGCGTGGCATCTGCCACCTCCTGGACTGGCTCACCGACAACTGGAACCAGCCGGAAGAGGGAATCTGGGAGACCAGAGGTGGACGGCAGGATTTCACGTACGGCCGGCTGATGAGTTGGGTTGCTCTGGATCGCGGTATCCGGCTGGCCGATCGTCACGGCCGTCCGGCACCGCTGGAGCGCTGGCACTCCGAACGGGACGCAATCTACGACCAGATCATGGAGGCCGGCTGGAGCGAGGCTCGCCAGGCGTTCGTGCAGCACTATAAGACCGATGTGCTCGACTCCTCGCTGCTGCGCATGACGTCGGTGGGCTTCATCTCCCCCGTGGATCCAATGTGGACCTCCACTCTCGATGCGATGGACCGCGAGCTTGTCACAGACAGCTTGGTGTACCGCTACGATCCTGGGGCTTCACCTGACGGGCTGCGGGGTTCGGAGGGCACGTTCTCGCTGTGCACGTTCATGTATGTGGACTCACTGGCCAGAGCCGGCCAGCTCGAGAAGGCGCGCGACACCTTCGAGAAGATGCTGACCTACGCCAACCATCTGGGGCTCTACTCCGAGGAGATCGCCCTGACGGGTGAGCAGATCGGCAACTTCCCTCAGGCATTCACGCATCTCGCTCTGATCGACGCGGCACTCACGCTGGACCGGCAACTCGATAACGCTCGGGTGATCGCCCGCGGGTAGTAGGCATCGGTTCTGCGGCTTCCGCCTGGGGCCGCAGCCTCATTGGGTGATGTGCGGATAACAGCCTCGCCCGGCGCGTCGGTTGTGGCGTCCTCCCAATCTCGCGTCAACGGCTCGACGGGGTCGTTTCGACGATTGTGAGCGGAAACGTACCGTTCAACGGCCGCGGGCGGGCCCTTTGGACGCTTGTGATCGGAGACGCACCGGTCAGGAGCTGAGGGCGGGTCGTTTCGACGGTTGTGAGCGGAAACGTACCCATTTGCTGCTCAGGAGGCTAGAGAGTGGCCTCGAACGGGTCGAACTCCTCAGACAGCGATGGAACGGGCGCGACGGTGCTCTCGATAGTGACGAATTCACCGCGGGTTGCCGACTCCTCGACCGCAATCAACGTGTCCAAGACATGCAGGCCGAGCTCCCCCGTAGCGACGTGCAAACCTCCAGCCCGAATGTGGCGTGCCATGTCGAGCACCCCCAAACCGCGTCCGGCTTCCGGGCCGACCGACTCCACCGTCTCCCATTCCTGCTCGATAGGCGGCCGCTCAAACTTCTGCAGCGGGCGAGCAATGCGGATCTCGCCGTCGAACCTGTTGGGATCGGGGAGGAACATCGTCCCTTCACTGCCGTTGATTTCGAAGACGCCGTGGCGGAACAGCGCGGTGTCGAAACTGAGCAGAGTCTGCGCCGCTCCACCCTGCTCGAATTCGGTGAGGACCGAGACGTGGGTGTGCACCTCCACCGGGAATTCGGTGCCCGCACGGGGTCCCACGCGGATCTGGCGCTTGGTCATTCCAGTACGGCCGGTAGCCGCGACCTTCTCGATTGGACCCAACACGTGGACGAACGCAGAGAAGTAGTACGGCCCCATGTCGAAGATCGGACCTCCTCCTTGGGCGAACAAGAACTCCGGATTGAGGTGAAACCAGTCCGGCCCTTGCCATTGGAAGCTCGTCACCGCGGTCTGCGGCGTACCGATCGCGCCTGAACGGATGGCTCGCATCGCGGTCTGCCAGCCGCGGCCCAGCAGAGTATCTGGAGCGACTCCGAGAAGTAGGCCACGCTCGCGGGCGAGGTCCACCAGCGCCTGCGCGGATTCGCGATCGACCGTGATCGGCTTTTCGCTCCATACATGCTTGCCGGCCTCCAGGGCAGTGGTTGACACGGAGGCGTGGGCGGCTGGAATCGTCAGATTGAGCACGATCTCGATGTCAGGGTCGGCGAGCAGGTCCTCGGCTGCTCCCGCGGACGGCACATTCCACTTCTCGGCCGCGGCATTGGCGCGGTCGAGGTCGATGTCTGCGAGCGCGAGCACGTTGGTATCGGGGAACCGGGTCAGGTTTTCCAGATAGAAGTCACTGATCATGCCCGCGCCGATGATGCCTACGCCCACCGGTCCAGTTGTCACTGCATGCCCTTTTGCGCGAGGTAGCGGTAGCTGCCGGCTACGGCGTCAAAGATGTCGCCGTCGTAGGTGTCGAACTCGATCACTGCATAGCGAGCGGAACGAGCAGCCTCGAGGGCTGAATCCAGTGGCACCTCACCCTCGCCCGCCGAAACTTGACCGGTTGGGATCTGACCCCAGCGGATGTGATCACCCAGCGTCCCATCCTTGACGTGCACCGCCGTCACTCGATCACCGAGCCTTTCGAGAAGCCCGACCAGCTCCAGCCCGGCCGCCGCTGCCCAGTACAGGTCGACCTCCAGGCGCACCTGCTCATCGAGATGATCGGCGAGCACTTCGAGCGAAGGCCGGTCGTCGATTCGAGGTCGCAGTTCGTGATCATGATTGTGGTAGCCGACTGTGAGCCCGTACCCGGCCGCCTCGGCAGCCGCTTCGTTCAACCTCCTTGCCGTCTCTCTGACACCATCGATCGATGTCCACTTTTCAGGGGCGACGAAGGGGTCAATGACCGTCTCGAGGCCCAACTCCTGCGCTGCGGCGAAGGTCTCCTGATGCGGCGGCACCGGCGTTACCGTTCCGTCGCGCCGGCGTATCTCCTCAGAAACCAGGAAGGCGTGACCGGTCGGCGCGGTGAGCCCATGGCGATCCAGTGCCGCGCGCAGCTCAGTGGGCCGGCGGACGAAGTCGAACGCTTCGACATTGCGCAACCCCATGCTCGCCAGTTTCGACAGGCCACCATCGAGATCGGTGTTCAAAGCATCGTTGACCGAGTAGAGCTGGACAGAGATCGACGGTGTCATTGCTTCTCCATTTCTGCATCTGATCTGGCGATGGAAATCGCCACTCCCGGGTCAGTAGTGAGAGTATCGGCCAGGCCTTCTGGTGCCACTCTGGGGACTTTCGACCCTGCGCCTGCGGCGTTCGCGGGCGGCACATTGGACTTGGAAATGCAGAAAGTGGAGTGACATGGCCAAGATCATGATTGGGTACGGGACAACCGAAGGACAGACGGCGCGGATTGCTGATCATATTGCCGAGATCATTCGGAGCCGCGGTGTCGAAGCGCAAGCGCTTGACCTCAAACAGTCGAAAGATGTCGGCCTGGATGGTTACGACGCGGTGATCATCGGAGGCTCCATCCATATGGGCAAACATGAAGAGCACGTGGTCGACTTCGTGCAGAAGAACCGCATCAGGCTCGAGCGTCTCCCCTCCGCGTTTTTCTCGGTGAGCCTTGCCGCCTATGGCGACATGGAGAACGCGCGCGCCTATGTTGAGAACTTCGAGCAGCAGACAGGCTGGCGTCCAACTCAGGTTGGCCTCTTTAGCGGTGCCCTCTTATATCGCCACTACGGGTTCCTCAAGCGCCTCATGATGAAGAAAATCGTGAGCGACAAGCCAGGCGGCTTGAGTACCGATACCTCCCGCGATCACGTTTACACCGACTGGGATGAGGTGAAGCGATTCGCCGAGGCCTTCCTGGAACGACTAGTTCCCGAAGATGCGTCGAAGATCGAGGCCTAGCAATTCGACCGTTTCGACGGCTGTGATGGGAAACGTACGCTTCTCGGGTCCGGGGCCGCTCTTCTTGACGGCTGTGATGAAAGACGTACGCCCTCCTGGAATTACTGGCGGGCCATCGTGTCGTACGCGGCTTAGGTCAGTCTCCGGTCTCTGAAATGATCACGGTCAGATCGCGTCGCTGAGATGCGGGCGTTGGAGCTGCTCGGCCGATCCTCATCAAGAGAAGTGGATGAAACTCCAGACCAAGTTCCGTGCGAAGGCGGTCGCAGGTGGAGGGCACCTCAGCCACCTGGCTGGCAAGGCTCACGACAAAATTCAGCCGGGTAGCTTCCAGCAAAATGCGCTGCAGCGCCTCGCCGGCTCGCAACCACGCTGAGCGGGTAGATTTCGCCGTTCCCAGCACCAAAAGGCAGTGGCTGAGGCTGGACTGCCTCAGCCGCGGTAGCCATCCCCTTCCGGCAACATCGAAGTCGCGTATCAGACCCTCAGACTCGAAACGGGAATCGGTACGGGGAATGGCGGAGACCGGAACGCCGTCTGGCCGGCGCAGGTCTGTTGTCGTCCAAGCCTGGAGCTCGGCCTGATACCCCGGGTCGATGTTCTGGATGGCCTCGGCCTCGCGACTCAGCTGTGCCGCAACGACCTTGTGCTCGGGCGTCGTAATCTCCACCAACGACGCCTCTTCTTGCTCGGCGGCGTTGGTCAACTCGTAGATGACATCCGGAGGTACCTCCTCATCAAAGAAATCCCGGCGGTTGGTGTGACGTTTCTCGATCATGGGATCTAACCTGACCAGCGGCGTCCACGGGGCCTGCTCATTCAGCACGGTGAGTCGAGCAAGCAACTCCGGTCTCGCGGGGTTCGGCAACCGGTCCACCTGCACGGACCGGTCGGCGGCCAAACCAACTCGGGCATTGAACAACGCGCAGCCGCAACTGATGACCATTTGCCGGCCAGTGGGGTCCAGGGCTCTCAGCTGTCGATCGCTTTCGCCGTACAACTCGAGAACGTCAGGTCGAACAACAAAATGCCACGGCTGGGTGTTGTGGATCGACGGTGCCCGGCTGGCCCGGTCCACCGCCTTTCTGAACAATGCCTTGGTCTCTTCCTGAGCAGTCGACATGTCGGGGACTCCTTGATGTTTGCTTGTTTCTGCGATGCAGCGCTAGCCGTAGGCAGGGATCGCGTAGCTCTACTCACAGAGTGATCAAGAAGTGCAGGCAGCGGCAGGGTCGATGGTCCCGAATCCCTCGGCTGCTCGGCCCTCTCACTGAGCCGAGCGAGACGGATCTGTCACGGAGCCGACTGGCGGGCGTTGGACTTTGCGATGAGGGACCAAGGCCCCTCCGCCTCCGATACACAAACGCGCAGGCTGGAATCGGAGGTGGTCGATATGACCAAGGAGTTCAATGTGTCGCCACAGTCCCCAGGCGCCGACATTGCCTGATAGCGGCCTGACCGCGCCGGCACTCACGCCTCGAAGCAGGCACGGTTGAGCGGGAGGGGCTGGGCCATCCTCGCCGCTATTGAGGTCCTTATCGCAGGCGCTGCGGTGATCTTGGACGTGTTCATACCGACACTCGTGGTGCTCGCCTTGGCCACGGTCTCCCTCGCAGTGCGGCGGCAGCGACCCAGCGCACTGGGCTTTCGGCGCAGTACGCGCCCAGGATGGATGATCGCTGCGGTCTTCGGCCTGACGGTTGCCTGGGATCTGTTCCAGATTGGCATCACAAAGCCGATCTTGAACCGATTGACCGGTGAGCGCCAGGACCTCAGCCAGTTCGCCGGTCTGCAGGGCAACCTGAGTTCTCTGCTCGTGTTGCTGGCACTGTCATGGACACTGGCGGCCGTCGGTGAAGAGATCGTCTACCGCGGGTACCTGCCACGGCGGGTGAGCGACGTCTTCGGCGACAACATGGCTGGGCTGTGGATCGGAGTGGTCCTATCGTCGCTTCTCTTCGGACTGGCCCATACCGAGCAGGGCACCATCGGCGTCGTTCTTACCTTCCTCGACGCGCTGTTCTTCAGCTTTCTGAGATGGCGATTCCGAAACCTATGGGCCGCCGTGCTCGGTCATGGCTTCAACAACACGATCGGCCTGATCACGTTCTTCTTTGTCGGGCCGATCTACGCGCTGTGGTAGCCGCCGTTCCCGGTGTCAGGGGCGGCGACTTGCTCAGCGACCGGGCCCGAGGACTCGCCGTCCGGACAGATGCTCGCACGGCAGTCGTACGAACATGGATCGGTTGCCTGCTGCCCAAGGCTCAGGCAGCCTGCCGTACCGCATGCGAGCGAAGTCGTCTTCGGTCGCGAGTTGCAGGCGCCCGACTGCGACCACGCTCCAACCCGACTCGAAGAACTCATCGGTCTCGTCAATCTCGAAGGCACAGGAGGAGTTGAGTGCATGGCGGGAGATTTCGCCGTCGGGAACCGTGCGGAAGATGACGCCGTCGTCAGCAAGGATGTAGTTCACGGGCAGGATGCGAGGGCCGGTGTCACCGACATACGCGATCCGGCCCACGGACTTAGCGGCGAGTAGCTGCAGGCACTCTGCATGATCGAGCTCAATGAGCCCAGATCCAACCTCGGCGGCTGTCCAGAATGTATCGCCGGCGGTCTGTTGCGGGGAGGATGTTCCCGAAGCCGGTTGTTCTGATTCGGGCATGGCGAGGCTCTTTCTGATGAGGTTTGCTCAGTACTACCGTCGCCGTTCCGGGACCGTTTGGCCAGGGCCGACCGGCCCAGAAGCGTCAGGACGAAAGGCTGGCTTTGGACGGGGCAGGGCGGATGGACGTCGCTAGGCCGGCCCGTCGGTCAGCGAAGGCGGCCAGGC
>CAVSSB010000002.1:0-52225 GCA_963730505.1 uncultured Actinomycetota bacterium | reverse complement strand
GAAATCCATTCTAGCTTCGTTTGTGCTTATGGATCTAGCTCTTCAGAATAAGTACAACTGCTAGAAGGGATTCAGCCATGACACAGGTCCTCCAGTCAGCTCTGGATGAGTTTCGCATGATGTTCACCGGACTAGTGATCATGCCGGCGGATAGCGCGTACGACACTGCGCGGGCGGTGTGGAACGCCGAGATCGACCGCGAGCCCGCCATGATCGCCCGCTGCCTGAACGCTGCTGATGTCAGCGCAGCGGTCATCTTCGCCCGACAGCAGGAGCTGGAGATCTCAGTACGCGGTGGGGCACACAACATGTCGGGGTCCGCGGTCGAGGACGACGGGCTCATGATCGACCTAAGTCAGCTTCGTGAGGTCACAGTCGACCCGGCGGGCCGACGCGCCCGGGTTGGTGGCGGTGCGCTGCTGTCCGACATGGACGCCGCCACCCAAGCTCATGGGCTGGCAACACCCGCCGGTCTAGTCAGCCACACCGGTGTGGGTGGGCTGACTCTAGGCGGCGGTATGGGATGGCTTACCCGCAAGTTCGGAATGGCCATCGACAATCTCGTTTCAGCCGAGATAGTTGTCGCCGACGGGCGGATCCTCAGAGCCAAAGCGGACGAGAATCCGGATCTGTTCTGGGCCATCCGCGGCGGTGGCGGCAACTTCGGCGTCGTCACCAGCTTCGAGTTCCGGCTGCACAAAGTCGGTCCGCTGATCCAGTTCGGGCTGTTCTTCTGGGGACTCGACCAGGGAACGGAGGTGCTGCGCATGGCTCGAGATGTGATCGGCACCTTGCCTCGTGACGTCAACGCAGTGATCGCCGGCCTGAACGCACCCCCAGCCCCGTTCGTCCCAGAGCCCCATCACTTCCGCCCTGGGTACGCGCTACTGGTCACCGGCTTCGGCTCGGCTGAGGGGCACGCGGGCATTGCCGCCAGAATCCGGGGAGCCGTCCCACCGCTGTTCGAACTTGTCACCCCAATGCCCTATGTCGAGCTTCAGCAGCTGCTCGACGAGGCCAGTGCGTGGGGCCAGTTCGGTTACGAGAAAAGCTGCTATGTGGAGGCGCTGTCAGACGATGCGATCGCGGTGATAGCCGACCAGCTACCGCGCAAAAACTCGCCTCCGTCGGTCCTGCTGGTCTACCGGTTGGATGGCGCCTACTCCCAAGTAGGCGATGACGACACCGCGTTCAGCGGTGGACGATCGCCTCGGTACGCGATCTTCATGAGCGGGCTAGCCTCGACGCCAGAACTCCTGGTGGCGGAGCGGGCCTGGGTGCGGTCCTTCTGGGACGCGCTGCGTCCGTACGCGATAGGGATCGGGAGCTACGTCAACGGTATGGCTGAGTTCGAGGAGGACCGAGTCCGAGCATCCTACGGCGCGGCCAAGTATCAGCGGCTGGCAAAGATCAAAGCGGGATACGACGCCGACAACGTCTTCCATTGCAACGCCAACATCAAGCCGGCCCAACTACTCGGTCAAGCATGATCACATCAACTCCGATCCGCCGAGGGCTCGGCATTACCACCGGCCTCGACCCACAGCTTGCTCGCGACCTTGCCGTCCGCTGCAAAGAGCTCGGGTACCACTCGCTGTGGTCGAACGACGAGCCAGCCTCCCCCGGCATGGAGATGCTCGCACACTTCGCCGCTGGCGCACCGGAGCTCGAACTAGGCATTGGAGTGCTTCCCGTCGACAGGCACCAACCGGCCCACATTGCGGCAGAGATCAGCCATACCGGACTCGACCCCACAAAGCTCTGGATCGGGGTCGGGTCCGGCCAGCTGCGCGCGCCAATGGACATCATGCGACGGGCAGTGGCCGAGCTGCGGGCACTCCTTCCGGACGCGACGCGCATCGTCCTAGCAGCAATGCGACCTCGCATGTGCTATCTCGGCGGCGCGATCGCCGACGGTGTACTGCTCAACTGGATGCTGCCGGCACAAGCGGCCGAGGCGCGCCGGTGGGTGCAGGAAGGAGCCATCCAGGCAGGACGTGCCGCTCCGATCGTCGCCACCTACGTCCGCGTCGCCATTGGGCCCGACTCGCTGCAGCGGCTACAGGCCGCGGAAAGTAGGTATCGCAGCATCAACGAGGCACATCGACAGCACTTCAATGCGATGGACGTTCCACTCGGCAGCGTCGGTGTCGCGGCAGCGACACGAACAGAGGCGCTGGACGGACTCGCGCCGTACCATGCCGCGCTCGAGCTACCGATCGCGCGACTGGTCGCCGACCCCGACCCAACCTCGCTGTACGCCGCGGCAGCCGCCGCAGCACCGTGAGCGCGAGTTGCCGGAGCCAGGCCGACGCTCGCTTTTCGCATTGCGCTGTTAGTCGCCCTGCTGGGAACGGGTACGGCGAGCCAGCTGGCGCGCTCGACGCAACGGCTCGGGTGTACGACGACGCCGGCTCAGCATGGTGACCACCTCAGCCGCAGTGGCCAAATCGATGCGCCAGCCCGGATGCACCGCCAAGGGCCGGACTCCTGGTCGGGTACGCAGCCAGCAGCCAACCACCGAGTCGCCGACGCGAAGCGGACTCATCGCACCTCGGTAGTCACTCGGCCATTCACCAGATGCAACCAACGGGCGGTGGGTCACTCCGATTGTTGGGATGTCCAGCTCCGCACCCAGATGCAGCGCCAGCCCGGCCCTACGGGGATGATCATGAGCGGTGGCGTCCAGAAGCAACAGGTCAGGGACTCTCGCTGTGGCGCGTACCACCTCCTCGATCAGCGGGCCAAGCCGCAGCGCCATCAACCCTGGCACATAGGGAGCCCTGGCGGTGCCGCTGATCACCCGCTGCTCAGCCACCCGGTCAGCGATCATGATCACTATTGCCGACCATGCTTGATCATGATCGGTACCGGAACCGACAAGCCCGCGCGGAAAGCACACCCAGCAGCCGCCGATGTTGGTTGTGCTCGGGTCGAAGGTGTACGGCTCCGGGGCCGCGGTGGCTAACTGCCGCTGGTAGGCGATCAAGGAGTCGGCGTCAGTAGGCCACATGTGACATCTTCCCGTGTGGCAGCCGCCGCCTAGAACTGGCAACACCGGCACCTGCGTAGTAGAAAGATGCGATGAGCCAGGAAGGTGTCCCTCCAGGAGGACTCATTCCTCAGTCTGGGGACCCTGTCCCCACGCCGCGGCCCCCAACGGGCGATCCGGTCCGGGCAAATCGACGTGACGGACTACGTCCACCGACTTATCAGGGATCGGGTCTACCGCTGGGCGGAGGTTCCACAACGCGGGAGAAGAGCTGGGAAGCCATGTCGGCGAAGATCCGGGATCGACTGGCTGAGCTGGCGGGCGATGTACTCGAGTGGTTCACGGAGCACGATCCCTCCTCCAGTGAGAATCGACCGCGCGCCGTCGTTCTCGGCACTCGGGCGCTCTGTATCGCTGAACCGAGGATCGACTCCGCGGGACGCCCGGTGTACGTGCTGAATCGCTACGAGTTCACGCCAGACTCGCACAAGAAAATTCCTGTGGAGTACCGACCCGGCCGGGACGACGCTACGGCGCCGCAAGTCGCACCTCAGGCGGGCGCGTCTTTGCCGCAGCCCGCGAGTGATCTCGGCCTGTCACCCAGCGAAGCGGGGCAGCTAGGGAACCTTCCTCCAGCAGCCCAAGAGCTCCTGCAAGCACCTTTTAGCGCCAAAGACCCCGTACGTCGCTGCGAATATTGGTACAGGGGCACCCCTCACCGCCTCGACATATACATCCTCGTCCTAGCGGGTCGCCGCTTCGTCACTGCGGCCATCGGCACCCAGCAAGTCCCGGTCGGTCACACTGCCGCCAATGCCCATTGGAATCTGGTCTGTCACCGCATGGCAGTGGAGCGCGTCGTCGGTTCCTGACATGTCAAACAACTTTGCGCACCTGGGAGGGCTCAACGCCTACGAAATCCTGGGCATTCAGCCGACCGCCACGACCGAGGAGATCGAGGCGGCCTATCGGGCGGCCATTAAGCGCCAGCATTCCGACACGGGAGGTGTGACCCGGCTTGCCCAGCTCGTCAATGACGCGCGCAATGCCTTGGTCAAAGACCGAGCGGTGTACGACGCATGGCTCCGAAACAAGCCTCAGCCACGAGTAGGCGAGGATGAACCCAGCCCCGACGAGCGTGAGGACGTCTGGGATCCCTGGGAGACTGCCGACTGGGAGCACGCTGCGCCTCCGCCCCCGCCGCAGGACCCACCTCCGCCGCAGGACCACTCGGATCCGCGGGATCAACCTGGGACGACGACTTATCCAGACCAAAGCCAAACTGCTCCTTCGGCGGAGGAGGGTCGCACCCAGACCCAGGCCGAGGCGCCGCCGAGCAGCGGGTTGTTGGCCGTCGTCGCCTCGGTGCTCTTTGGCCCGTTGGGTTTATGGCTTGGCATCCGGTCGTACCGGCACGGCGGGTCGGCGGCCGCGGTAGTGGCCATCGTGATCGGTGGCATGAGCGTCCTCTCTCTGGCAGCCGTGGCGCTAGCCATTCCCCTTGGCGTGTTCAAGGAACCGCCCACCTCGAGTTCCTCACCTAATCCACCGGTGATGAAGCAGGGCCAGGTAGTTGTCAAACCCGGGACCAGAGTTGCTCTTGATGAGGAGGGCACGTCGTTTACGCCATCGGGCGACCACGCGACGCTTGTCGGGACGGAATCCGGCATCCGATTTCAGGACGGTACGTCGTATGTCCGCCTAGATCAGCGCGCGCCAGAACGCTACGACACTTGTTCGGCTTTGAATTACCCAGAACCGACGGACAAGCCGATCCCCTGGAATCAGCTGACCATCGGCTCGACGCTGTGCGTCAGGACCACGGAGTTGGAGACGACCACGAGCTTGATCACCGTCGTTGATCGCTCCGGCCGCTCTGCGACGCTCCAGATCATCACCTGGAACGACTGAACAATCGCTGTGCGCGAACCGTAATTAGCGTCCTCAGGCGTGAGAGGCCTTGCTGCGATGGCGGTACCACTGCCATCCCGCGGTGACCAGCAGCGCACCGACCAGAGACCCGATGATGCCGCTCGCTCGGAACTGCAGCCCGTCTCCAGACAGCAGGCTGATCAGCAGTCCGCCGATGAAGGACCCCACCAGTCCGGCCACCAACGCCAGCGACCAGTCAACGCCTTTGGCCGACTTGCCCAAGATCAGCTGTGCGCCAGCGCCCACCAGCATGCCGAACAAAATGAGCCCGAGAATAAGCATGATCGGCAGCATAGACGACGGAAGAGATCGGCGTAGTTCGATGAGTCAGTCAGGCGACCAGAGATTTGATCTTGTCCAGCTCGTCGCGGTGCGCCTCGAACTGAACGTCAAGGTCGTAGCGGTTCTGCAGGTTCATCCAGAACCGGTCCGAAGTACCAAGCGCCCGGGACAACCGCAAAGCCGTGTCCGGGCTGATCGCCCGCTTTCCGTGCACAATCTCATTGATGCGCCGCGGCGGTACGTCGATCGCCTGCGCCAGCCGATACTGGCTGATGCCTAGCGGTGCGAGGAACTCCTCCAGCAGAACCTCCCCAGGATGAATCGGCGCATGCGCGGTACTCATGTCGTCCTCCCTCTTCAGTGGTAGTCGGTGATCTCGACGTCAGCCGCGCCGGCCGCTGTCCAGGTGAAGCAAATCCGCCATTGATCGTTGATCCGGATGCTGTGCTGACCGGCGCGGTTTCCGCGCAGCTGCTCCAAACGATTCCCTGGTGGCACGCGCAGGTCGTTGAGTGCCTCAGCCGCATCAATGATCAACAGCTTCCGATTCGCCATCCGTTGCAGATCCGAGCCGAATCGCCGCACCCGCTGACGCCTCCAAACCCGTTCTGTGTCAGCGTCCGCGAACGACTGGATCACGGTCCAAGCATAACGCAAGGCGTTAATAACGTCTAGCGTTCACAGTTACCAAGCTCAACTACTCAACGGTTCGAAGGCCCAACCCCACCTGCCGTGCTCGATCACCGGGCACGACAAGTCCCGATTCGTAGCCGAGCACAACTGCTTGCACGCGCGATTGCAGCTGCAACTTCGCCAGGATCCTGTTGACGTGGGTCTTCACCGTTGCTTCCGCCACCACAAAGTGCTGTGCGATCTCGCCGTTGGACAGACCGCGAACGATCAGCTCGAACACCTCCAGCTCCCTGCTGGTGAGCGAGGACAGGGCTGACGGTGAGCCGCCAGGCGGCGGGCGGCGGACATGCTCCTCGATGAGCCGGCGCGTCAAGGTAGGTGCCAGCAGAGCCTCCCCAGCCGCGACCGTCCGGATTCCCTCCACGAGGCGGTCGGGTGGAGTCGCCTTGAGCAGGAACCCCGCCGCTCCCGCCTTGAGTGCCAGGTACACGTAGGCGTCCAGGTCGTACGTCGTCAGTACCAGCACCCGGCTCGGACACCCCTCATCGGCCAGGGCCCTGGTGGCTGCAATGCCGTCCATCACCGGCATCCGTATGTCCATCAGCACCACGTCGGGCTTGCTGCGGCGTACCAACTCGATCGCCTCGCGGCCGTTGGTTGCCGATCCGATGACACTGCAGCCGCGCGCGGCGAGCACCAACTCCAGTCCGCTGCGTACGAGTTCTTGATCGTCTACGACCACGACAGTCGGCTCGGTCACGCAGACTCCACCGGCAAAGAAATGTCGACCACGAAGTGGTCGTCGCGTTCGTTATGCCTCATCGTGCCGCCCAAGAGGGATACGCGTTCGGCCATACCCAGTAGACCGAGGCCGCCGCCCTGGACGGATCGGTGACCCAGCTGGTTAGCGACCTTGATCTTGAGCGCACCATTGCCGCGGACTAGATGCAGCACAGCCGCGGAATCACCGTGGCGCTGCGCATTGGTGAGAGCCTCCTGCACTACCCGATACGCAGAGACGTCCACCCCTCCGGGCAGGTCGTCCACGTCCCCTTCCACCTGGAGGTCGACGTCGAGCCCGCTCGCGCGGAAGCCGTCCACAAGCGTTCCCAGATTCGCCAGACCGGGCAGTGGGGTCACCCCCACCTCGTCCTCGTCGGCCCGGATGATGTGCAGCAGCTTCCCTGTCTCGGTGAGGGCGCGCCGACCGGTCCCGGCCACCTGGTCCAGCAGGCGTTCGGTCTGCGCTGGATCGGCGCGCACCAGATCGCGGGCCGCGGCAGCTTGTATCACCATGGCGCTGACCGAATGCGCAATGACGTCATGCAGCTCCCGGGCAATGCGGTCCCGCTCGGTGCGGACGGCTTTGCTCCGCACCAGTTCTTGCTGGTCTCGCAGCTGCTGCCCCTGCTCGGCAAGCTTCCGGACCAGCCGTCCCAGGATGTAGGGCGGAGCGACGAGCACGGTGATGAACACCATCTCCGCCCAGGTCGCGTCGCTGCCAGGCTCGGTGTAGACCTGTACGGCTGCCATGGCGAGGATCAGAGCCACACCGATCAGGCCGCGCAGGTCAGCGAGGTGCCGACCCAGGGTGAAGATCGACAACGCCCAGTAGGCGATCGGGGTAGACGGATCCTCAAGGCCGGGACCGATCCACGGCATCGTCAGCAGGGCTAGCGTCGCCAGAGTGGGCAGCAAGAATGGGTGCCGGCGCCGGAAAACCAGCAGGACCGAGGCGAGGCTTTCAAGGGCGATACCCACACCCCACCGGGGAGACTGCAGCGCAGCCAGCTCGATCGCTCCCACGACGAACAGGACGGCAGGCAGCCAAGCGTCACGCCAGAAGGCCTTATCAGGGAACCGGACCTCCATACCTTGAGGTTATTCCGGAACGCTTCGGCCATCGTCCAACCAGGGGTGTACGACGAATCCGGTACCGGGTGGACGACCGCGGCCCAGTTGAAGTCCTAGCGTCCAGGGAGATTCAAGCAAGGGAGAAGTCATGGACGTACTGAACCGGCATCGCGTGGCGATCGGTCGCTTCGCCTGGTGGATGGCGTGGGTCGGACTCATCGGTGGTCAGTTGCACGCGCTCTCGCGGTTCGCCACCGAGGACGGCAAGGAGGATCTCGAGCTGCCATTGACCGCGGTCTGGGCAGTGCCGGCCGCGGATCTGCTTGGTCCGCTGCTCAGCTGGTCCGACCCCGTCGAGGTGTACCTCAGCTACGGCAAGCTGTGGTTTCTCGTGTTCGCCGGCTTCACGCTCTGCGCCTTCGTCGTGCGAGGCTCCCGACACCCACACGGCTTCGAGAAGTGGGCCTGGCGAATCGCCCTGACCGGGTATGTCGTCGCCACTGTTGGCGTCTTCGGTGACTACTGGACACAGTGGGGCTCGGAGTACAACTGGTTCCTCGACGCGGCGTTCCAGGTCACCGTCGTGGGCCTCCTGGTCACGTTGCTTGGGTCCACCCTTTTGGGAATCAGCCTGCTCCGCAACGGCTTCCGGCCGCGACTGGCCGCCTGGCTACTAGTGCTGGCGTTTCCCTGGACATTGGCTGTACTCCAGGTGACATCGTTGGGAAGTGTGGTGTTGAGCGTGGCGTTCGCGTTCGGTGTTATCGGCCGGCAGTTGGTCAACGACGTGGACCTGGAAGAGGTCGATGCGCCGCAGCCAGCGCGGTTGTGAGCGGAGCTTGATCGCTGGAGCGCATCACATGCGGCTTATGAGGACGGCTTGTCCGGTCCCATGCGGAACAACCTCCGGCCAAATCGGACTTGGTGCCCGGTGCCGTTGCACTTGGGGCAGACGTGGTGTGCGTAGCCAAACACCCAGGCACGGGGCCTGGGCTTGCCGTGGCACTTCGAGCATTTCACCATCGGATTGAAATGCAGCGAAGCGACGTAGACGAGAATCAAGGCCACAACAATCACAAATGCTCCCAACATGGTCTTCCCCTTCCGTCTGTCGTGACCGAGCACCAATGCTGCCGCAAGGACGGCGGCGTTTCCGTCAGGCTTGCCGATGTCAAGGCCCTTGTGCCGACCGAGGCTCGGCATCATTGGTCCCGGTACCCATGACGGGAGTGATGACACGGACATGATCAAACGGCATCCGTTAGTGATCTTCATCCTGCTGACCTTCGGCCTGACCTGGCTCGTCTGGATACCACGCGCCGCCGGCGTACCCGTCGGCACGCTCGGACAACTGTGGACGTGGGTTCCAGCGGTCGCCGCTCTGGTTGCGGCCGCACTCACCGGAGGTCGGGAAGCGGTGGGCGATCTGCTGCGGCGGCTGGTGCGCTGGCGCGTCGCATGGTGGTGGTATCTGCTGGTCATCCTCGGCCCGGCCGCGTTCTCAGCTGTCGTCGCGGGCGTGTACGTGCTGGCGGGCGGGTCCTGGCAAGAGGCTGCTCCGGAGGCATTCCGCCTCTCGATCCCTACCCTAGCGCTCCTCTTCGTGGTGTTGATCTTGACCGATGGCCTTGGTGAGGAGTTGGCCTGGCGCGGCTTCGCGCTCCCCCGGCTACTGCAGCGTTGGCCCGAGGTGACGGCCAGTTTGATTCTTGGACTGACCTGGGCAGCCTGGCACCTCCCGCTGCTGTGGACTGAAGGTGCGCCGCTGTACGGCTACCCGGTATGGCTTCTCCTCCTTGATATCTGCGCCAAGTCGATCTTGTTCACCTGGGTCTTCGTGCGGACCCGGGAGAGTGTGCTGATCGCCGTGCTGCTGCACGCATCGAGCAACCTGTTCCTCGTCTCACCGGCGATCACCGACGGTCTAGCTGTCCCGATCCTGTTCATGATCGCGAAGTGGCTGCTGGTCCTCATCATTGGCCTAGCACTCCGCCGCCAGTCGAGACGGAACCAGACGTCGTCGGTCACCCGCCCCCAGCCCAACAGCGACGACTAGCGCAGCGACCGGGTCGGCGATCACCTCAGGGGCGCGAAGTGTCTCCAACAGGCCACCCTCGCGCAGCGCAGCGGGGCCTTGCTCAATTCCCGGCCAATGGGCCGCAACGCTCGACGGCACACCCCAGGTGCGGGTCCCGGCTTCTGTGTCAATCGGCACGACCTCACCCTAGGTTGGGGCACGTCGGACCCTTGTCATTCGCGGCTTCCTCAGTCAATCTTGAAGATGTGAGCGGAAGTGCTCAGACCGCATTACCGAGGCTTGTCAGACCGTTCGTCCGCAAGCAGATGAGCCGTCTCGGCGGTGCGATTCTCGACAGACTCAGCAGGCCCGATGATGTCGACCAAGAAGCCGAGGAACTGTGGAGGGCTGGCCGCCGAGAACGGCTGTGTGCGGACCTCCGGCGAGTGGAACGCCTCATCGCCACCGATACCTGGATGTCAGCGACTCGTCAGCGCGGCAATCGGCTCGCGTACCAGCAGCTACTCGATGATCTGAGGCACACGCCCGATGTCTTGCCAGCGATCCCGGGAATGAGCGAGATCAACAGCTGGACCCATTACGCGTCAACGATTCAGCCAGCGACCCCCGACTCTGGCTATGGCTCCCGGAATGCTCCGAAGATCGAGATACTCGAGATCGGCTGGCGGCGCTAACGAACGTCTGGCTGTCGAACGGTCGTAAGCTGCTGCGCCGAGACATGCACGTCGGAGCAGTGCCGAACCTCGCTATGGTCTCTCGATGAACATGTTCGATCTGAGCGGTCGGCTCGGCTTGGTCACGGGCTCCAGCCGAGGTATCGGTTATGCCCTTGCCAAGGGCTTGCTTCAAGCCGGTGCCCGGGTGGTGATCCACGGCCGCGACGTCGAGCAGGCCACCATCTCGGCAACCACTTTGGCTGATGAAACCGGCGGCCAGACCCGGGTCAGCACGTTCGACGTCACCAACCTGGCTGCCGTCGACCGGGGTATCGCCGCCATCGAAGACGACTGGGGTACCCCGGACATCCTGGTCAACAACGCCGGTCTCCAGCGTCGGAAGCCGTTCGTCGAGTTCAGTCTTGAGGATTGGAACGATCTGGTGGCCACCAACTTGACGAGCGCATTCCTCGTCGGCCAGCGAGTCGCCCGGGGCATGGTGGCGCGGGGCAGCGGCAAGATCATCAATATTGGATCGGTGCAGAGCCAGCTCGCCCGGCCCGGTATCGCGCCGTACAGCGCAACCAAGGGCGGGATCGTCATGCTGACTAAGGGCCTGTGTGCTGACCTCGGTCCCTCTGGTGTCCAGGCCAACGCGCTCGCGCCCGGATATTTCGAGACCGAGCTGACCAGGGCACTGGTCGAGGACGAGGAGTTCTCCGCTTGGGTGAGAGGTCGCACGCCGGCCGGCCGCTGGGGCAAGGTGGAAGACCTGATCGGTGCTCTGGTATTCCTCGCCTCACCGGCCTCAGACTTCGTCAACGGACAGGTTCTGTTCGTTGACGGGGGCATGACGGCGGTGGTCTGACGACCATGATTCTGCCCTCCGAAACGCTCGGCGTCGTCGCGTACGCAGCCAACGACCTCCGGGTCGAGCCGGTACCGCTCCGTGAGCCGGAAGCGAACGAAACCGTTGTCGAGGTGGCGTACGGCGGCATCTGCGGCTCCGACCTGCATTACTGGATGCACGGCGCAGCCGGCGAGTCCATCCTGCGGGCGCCGATGATCCTGGGTCACGAGGTCGTCGGCACCGTGGCCCAAGCCGCGGACGACGGCAGCGGCCCGACACCGGGCACCTTGGTCGCGGTACACCCAGCCACCCCTGCCGGAGACAGCGTCACCCGGTTCCCCGCTGACCGACCGAACCTCTCACCGGCTTGCACCTACCTTGGCAGCGCCGCCCGGTTCCCGCATTGCGACGGGGCATTCGTCAAGTACGCCACCCTGCCCAGCAGAATGCTGAGGCCGCTGCCGGCGGGGCTCGATCTTCGCGAGGCCGCTTTGGCCGAACCAGCCTCGGTGGCCTGGCACGCGGTCTCCCAGGCCGGTGAGGTCCACGGCAAGTCGGCCATGGTGATCGGGGCAGGTCCGATCGGGGCGCTGGTCGTGGCCGTCCTCAAGCGGGCCGGCGCGAGCGATATCACCGCGGTCGACATGCACCCGTTCCCGCTCGACAACGCCCGAGCTCTTGGAGCCACACAGACCCTGCTGGCCACCGAGGTCGACGAGATCGCCTCCGTGCAGGCCGACGTCGTGGTCGAATCGAGCGGAAGCCACCGAGGACTGGCGAGCGCCATCCGCGGCGCAACGCGCGGTGGCCGGGTGGTCATGGTGGGACTACTGCCGAGCGGCGACCAGCCGATCCCCATCTCGTTGGCGATCACCCGGGAACTCGAGCTGGTAGGAGCCTTCCGATTCAACGACGAGATCGACGACGTCCTCGCGGCCTTGGCCGACGGCAGTCTCTACGTCGACCCCGTGGTAACCCATGAGTTTGCTGTGTCGGACGCCCTCCACGCGTTCGCGGTCGCCCGTGACTCGGCGACTTCATCAAAGGTCCTGCTGCAGTTCTGAGCGGACATGAGAGGTTTCTCATCTGTGCCGCACGCTGATTCCCATCTTGGTATGCCTGAATGAGCTCATGCCGACACAGGTGCTGCCTGGACCCAGTTCATGGTCCGGAAAGGCCGTCGGAACCGGGTCGCTGTTCACAGCTGAGGAGCTGGCAGCGCTGCACACTCGCTTGGTGCTGAAATTCCGATCAATGATCACCCAGCACCGTCCCGGATGCGCCTTCGTCGCCGCCTACCCAAGGATCCAAGATCATTCGCCTAACGAGATCCTCGTCGTTCCCTTTCGCACAGGCGCGGCCTTATTCAGCATTGGCTTGCGTCAGGGCGCCTGCACTTCCATGGAAGTTCGCATCGGTGAACGCGGCGTCTTGGAATACTCGGTAGGCGGCGATCAACCGGCTCCTTCACTCGCCCCCACTTCCGAACTGCTGTTCGGCATCGCTCTGAGCGGGCGCTACCGCGAGGAAATCTGGACCCACCCGGCGACCGGCCGGTACGAAGGCGGTCAGTCGTACTTCATGGACGACTCACACGAGTGGCAGGAACTCGGGCCCCGCAAGCAGCCGCGCGCTCTACTCCAGTTGGTCCCGCAGAGACTGACCGTGCAGGACCGCAAGTACGAACCTTACTGAGCGGCGGGCAACGAGCCCGATGCCTGCTCCAACAGTCGAGCGGCACAATAAACCAGATATCCACTGGTCGGTACGGGAGTGAAATCATGAGAGCCACACGGCGCTTGGCGGCCATATCGCTTGCGTCTTGTGCGGTGCTTTTCCTCCTCGGATGCGGTGTAGACCGTCGTCCAATCGTCCTCGGGACAGGTGAAGTCACTGCGGGATCCGGTCCTTCTGATCACTCAACACCGAACGACAACACCGCCGAGCCAACGCCCGAGCCGAGGCCAGAAGACTCCAATGACTCAGCTGCCACTTGTGGGCCCAGCGCGGATACCCAACAGTCCTCAGGCGGCGCGCGCACCGTCCCGACTCCGTTCACCGATGATGAGGCGGAGCTTGATGCTGACGGCCAAGCTGGCGATGGCCGCACCGTGATCGTCGAGGAAGTGCAGCTCGCCCGGAGTGATGGATTCGTCGCTGTGTGCTCGCTCGATAACAACCGGCTGCTGGGCTCGTCCCCGATCACCCGATCCACCGATGAACGGTCCGTCCGAGTTACCCTCGACGAACCAATCACCACCACGACCCAGCTACTGGTTGTGCTGTACGCCGACAATGGCGACGGACATTTGGACTGGGCTACTGACCCTCGCGTGTCAGGCGATGAGGACGACATCACCGACCTCGAAGTCGAGCGTCTCACGTACCGCTATACTCACTGACGAATTGTGCGCGCTCCGTCAGGCGAATTCCGCCGCCGACGAATCGATGCTTGTGAGACATGACCAACCGCATCGCCATAACCTTGCCGAGGGCACTGGTCAAGGTGAGGCGGAGACTTCGCGACGTCACGCGAGGCCGACCCGAGTGCGTTCCGGCCGCGTCCGGATCGTCGGATCGCTGGTCGCCTCCGTCGCGATAGCTCTGGCTATCTCGATAGCGGTTAGCTATTTCATTGCGCTCCAGCGTCTCGACCAACGCATCGACCAAGACCTAACCCAAGAGGTTAGGGAAGTTGCCGCCTTCGCGGAAACCGGTATCGACCCAGTCACCGCACGACCCTTCACAGACGTCGGCACCCTACTCAGGGCCAGCATCGAACGAAATGTCGTGGGCCATAACGAGACGATGATTGCCTTGGTCGACGGACAGCCTTATGCCCGCGACGATCAAGACCCACCGCTCCGGCTGGATGAACAGCCGGAGGTGGTGGCGCGTCTCGCCGCCTCAATGCAACCCGGACTTGACACCATCGACACGGCTCGTGGCGCTGTGCGCTACGGTGCTGTGCCCGTACGGGTGGCCGGTTCGCCGGAGACCGGCGTGTTCGTGGTCGCCGTCTTTCGCGACCTGGAACGCGCCGAGATCAACAGCGCAACATGGACGTTCGCCGCAGTTGCCTTCGGCACACTGGCTCTCGCCACAATCGCCGCCCTCCTGATCGCGGGACGTGTCCTCCGACCGATCCGCCTGGTGCGGCAAACCGCCCAGCAGATCTCCGCAACGGATCTGTCTCAGCGGATTCCGGTTGAGGGCAACGACGACGTGGCTGAACTGGCCCGCACCTTCAACGGCATGCTCGATCGCCTGCAGGCCACTTTCGAGGGGCAACGGCAGTTTCTCAACGATGCCAGCCACGAGCTGCGTACGCCCATCACCATCGTGCAGGGTCACCTCGAGCTGGCCGAGTCCGACCCCAACACCCGGACGGAGTCCCTCGCGATCGTGATGGACGAGCTCGAACGGATGCGCCGCATCGTCGAGGACTTGCTCATGCTCGCACGATCCGACAGCCCGAACTTCCTGCGCTTGAGCGAGGTCGACCTGGAGCCCTACATCGATGAGGTCCTCGACAAGGCGCAGACGCTCGCACCAAGAAAGTGGTATCTCGACCACCAAGCCGAAGGCCTGGCCTTGCTTGATCGTCAGCGCATCACGCAGGCAATGCTGCAGCTCGCGCTCAACGCCACACAGCACACGACCACGGATCAAGAGATTCATCTCGGCACGGAGATTCGTGGCGATCAGCTACACCTCTGGGTGCGCGACACGGGTTCAGGAGTACCGCCGGCAGACCGGGAGCGGGTATTCGACAGGTTTGCGCGTGGGGGCAGCACCAACGGCGACAGCTCTGGCACTGGCCTCGGCTTGGCCATTGTCCGGGCAATCGCCCAGGCCCACGGCGGCACCGTAGCCTTGGTCGAGACCTCCTCTGAAGGAGCCGAGTTTCGGCTAGTACTGCCACTGCATTCACCAGATGGAAATCTGGCGGCCGCTTCGAAGGACACCGCGCGGGAGCTGATGCAGTGACCCGAATCTTGATCGCTGAGGATGAGGCCCGTATCGCCTCCTTCATTGAAAAGGGGCTGCAGGCCAGCGGTCTAGCGACGACCGTCGTGGGAAGCGGTATCCAGGCCCTTGCCATGGCTCGCAGCGGTGAGTTCGACTTGATGATCTTGGACATCGGGCTCCCCGAGCTTGACGGGTTCACGGTGCTGCATGCCCTGCGCAGTGGATCGGTCGACCTACCCGTGATCATCCTCACCGCACGCGATGGAATCGACGACACTGTGGCGGGACTGCACGGTGGGGCCGACGATTACATGTCCAAGCCGTTCCATTTCGATGAGTTGTTGGCGCGCGTTCAGCGCCGCCTGCAGACTCCAAGCCGGCCGATCGGGTCCAATATTCTCGCCCACAACGGCATTAGCTTGGACTTGCACACCAGACGGCTGCACTGCGATGGCAACACCACTGATTTAACCGCGCGCGAGTTCACGCTGGTCCAGATCTTCCTGACTCATCCTGGTCAGGTCTTTTCCAGAGAGCAGCTACTTAGCCGTGTCTGGGGCTACGACTACGAGCCCAGTAGCAACATCGTCGAAACCTATGTTCGCTACTTGCGCAGAAAACTTGGCCCTGACCGCATCGAGACCGTCCGCGGCATGGGTTACCGACTACGGGCCTAAGAACTGCATGACTGGACAGTGGTCAGCAGCCAACATGAGATTAATCGGTGAGGACACTTTCCGATATTGATTGCGCGGACCCCCTTTTCGCCGTCGCGCAAAGCCCCTCATACTGTTAACCAGTCCGTCACTGCCCATTCACCCCGAGTTCGCCATCGGGGCCCGAGGCATCGCTTTTTGGGCCACCACAGATCTCGCTAGCGTAAGGAATAGCGTATGGGAGCAGTTCGAGTCGGAGTTGTGGGTGTCGGGAATTGCGCGGCCCCACTCGTCCAACGTGTTCACCATTATCGTGACGCAGCGGTCGAGGACCGTGTGCCCGGGCTTATGCACGTGAAGTTTCGGGACTATGAATATCAAGTCGACGTGCGGGTCTCATATCTACCGGTGGGTTCGGAACAGGCCGACAAACACTACGTCCAGTGTGCGATAGACGCCGGCGTGGGCTTCGTCAACGCCTTGCGAGCCTTCATCGCCTCCGACCCCATCTGGGCTCGAAAGTTCTCTGACGCAGGCGTATCTATCGTCGGCGACGATGTAAAGAGCCAAGTGGGTGCGACGATCACGCACCGTGTGCTGGCCAAGCTTTTCGAGGACCGCGGGGTGAAGCTCGAGCGCACATATCAGCTGAACTTCGGCGGCAACATGGACTTCAAGAACATGCTGGAGCGTTCCAGGCTGAATTCGAAGAAGATTTCTAAGACTCAGCCCCTGCAAGATCGGCATGGACCGTGGAATAGGCGACCCGGTTTTCAGCGCGAGCTCTTATTTCATGAAGAACCCACCCGTGCAGTACGACGACTCACCCGTGCGAGAGGAGGTCGGGCGGTTCCTTCGAGGCTGATTCTCGCCTCGACGCCGCTCAAGGTGGCTACGTGACATTTGCTGAGTGTCTTTTTCTCGCTCCCCTGCACCGGCGTCGCCGTGCAGTTTTGTCGAGCCTCGCAGGAATTGGGAATTCATACCGGGTGCTCCTCGACTTCTTCGACGTTCTCGATATTTTTCGAATTCAGAAATATACAGAACGGAACCTCGGGCCCATTACTTTGCGCCCTCACACTGTGACGCGAAGGATCTTGGAGCGATGAGTCGAGCTTTGGTGACAGGTGCAGCCGGCTTTATTGGAAGCCATCTGTGCGAGGCGCTGCTGTCTGAGGGCTGGTCCGTACGCGGTGTCGACAGCTTCAACGACTTCTACGACCCGAGGTGCAAGAGTCGAAACATCGCAGCGTCGCTTGATCATCCAGGCTTTGAGTTGATTCGAGCAGATCTTTCCGATCTTGCATTGGGGGACGTCCTCGATGGGGTCGATGCTGTGGCGCACCTGGCGGGTGAGCCGGGAGTCAGCACGTCCTGGGGTCCTGCGTTCGCGCGGTACGTCGACCGGAACGTCATGGCAACCCATCACTTGCTCGAGGCGGTGTCTCAGCTTGGTCCACGGCCGTTCGTCTACGCGTCCAGTTCATCTGTTTACGGCACAGGCACAGATGCCCTAAGGGCACGGGGCGAACCAAGGCCGACAAGCCCCTATGGAGTGAGCAAGTTGGCCGCTGAGGCGCTGGTGGGATCGTATTCCAGCGCATTCGGCATCCCAGCGGTCTCGCTGCGCTACTTCTCGGTCTATGGGCCTCGACAGCGGCCCGATATGGCAGCGCACCGCTTCATCGAGGCTCTGCTCGATGGAGGTCCAATCACTGTCTTCGGTGACGGCGGTCAGGTCAGGGACTACTCCTATGTCGGTGATGTCGTGGATGCCACAGTCCGCTCATTGTCCGCCGATCTGCCACCCGCAGCCGTGCTCGACATCGCCAGTGGCAACCCCGTGGACGTCAGCACGCTGATCGCCCACCTCCGCGAGCTGCTTCCCCTCGATGAAGTGACCGTCGAGTGGCGCGGCGAGCGTCGAGGCGACGTGCAGCGCACGGCGGGACGGATCGACATGGCGCAGGAGCGGTTGGGTTGGTCTCCGACAACAGATTTGCGATCCGGCCTGGCTCAGCAGGTTGCCTGGCACCTCCGACTCAGACCACATTGGCCGAACATGGGCCAGTCAATCGACGATGCGTCGTTGACATCATTCTCGGGCAGCCGCCCGTGAGCGGGTCAGACTCACCGCGGCTCGTCGTCTACTCACAAGATGGACTGGGCCTGGGGCACCAGCGGCGAACCACCCTACTTGCGAGTGAGTTCTTGGCTGCAAAGGCCGGCGCCAGCGTGCTTACGATCTCGGATTCGCCAATCGGTCAGTTTTTTCCCACCGGCATGGGCCATGACTATGTGAAGCTGCCGTCGATTCACAAGGTCGGACCCGGTGACTGGCGACCACTAACACTGTCGCTGCCTTTTCCCGAGGTGCTGGCGGTACGGCGCGAGATCATTCAGTCAGCCGTGCTGAGGTTCGCCCCGGACGTCGTCCTCATCGATCACATGCCACATGGTGCGATGGGTGAGCTCATCCCGACGCTGGAGGCGTTGGAGGGCCGCGCGACAAGGATCGTTCTGGGTCTTCGCGACATCCTGGACGAGCCGGCGGTTGTTCGTCGGCGGTGGCGTCTGGAGGGGGCGTTCGATGCCGTGGAGCGGTATTTCCACGACGTACTGGTCTACGGATCCCGGGACGTATTCGACGTGTCGGCGGAGTACGGCTTGCCGGAAGGGGTAAGCCGGCGGCTGCGCTACTGCGGCTACGTCTGCCCGTCGTCAGCCTCGCCTTCGGACGCCGATAAGCTACGCCACCGCTACCTGCGCGATGCAAGTGCCGGTGATCTGATCGTCGCCATGGCAGGCGGCGGCGCAGACGCGGACCGGCTGTTCAGCACCTTGTTGAGCGCTGCGCCGGCGATTAACGCCCAGCGGCCGTGCGTCGTGGTTATCGTGACCGGTCCCTTCCTTCCACGCAGCGAGCATCGCAAGCTGGTGCGCTCGGCACGCGGCCTCCCCGTCCATGTCATTCGCAGTGTGCACGACTCGCTGACCTACCTCGGCGCAGCGGACTTGGTGATTGCGATGGCCGGCTACAACACCACAGCAGAGATTTTGTCGCTGGACAAGCCGGCGCTGCTCGTCCCGCGGTCGGGCCCCAGCGCCGAGCAGCAGATGAGGGCGAGGCTGTTCGCCGATCGCGGGTGGGTCAACTGGCTGCCACCTGCGAAACTGTCGCCTGACTTGCTGGCAAAGGCGGCTGTCCTGGCTTTGACCACCCGCCGACGTCGGACCTCCACCCCCGACCTCCAGGGTCGCCATACCGCAGCGCAGCACCTACTGACCAACCTGGATCACGCAGCCGGCAACGGCAGTAAGCCGGTCGTGGTGGAACACCACCCGCTTCCCCGTGTCCACATCCCTCACTCAGGCTGACGCGCACCATGCAGGGACAACAACTTCGCAGCGGCGTTGAGGTGCAGCATTCGGTTCCTCACCAGACTGGCCTGAAATTGGAGGAAGTGCTGGACGGTCAGCTCGGCTTGGACGGCATAGCTGCGTTGGTGCACAACCCGATGCAGCATGGCTTGGCCGATCTCCTTACCCAGTGCGTTCCTGGTCGAGTGGAGCTCTGTCGCACGAAGCTGCTCCGAACGAAGTACAAGCCTGGCCGCAAGGTCACTGCCTACTACTTGCTGTACGTCGGCGCAGAGGTTCGGCCAATCGCGCTCAGTTGGTACGCCGAGTCACCCTCCGACAGCTTGGACGCCGCCGACAGGCAGGACCACGCGGCACCCCGCCATCTCGTCGCACCATTCGTACGCCTCACCGCGCGGACCGAAGGTGGACAGATGGGCCTGCTGATCGCCCCGCTCGATCCGCAGATGCCGCAGCTCATGCGGCTCAATGATCACTCGCACATGGCCAGCATGCTCAAGAACCTGACTTCGGATTCAGCGCTGCTATCGGAAGCAACAAGAATCGAGGCGGTCCGCTACCGGCCAGGCCAACGGCACGTCCTCCACGTCTCTTCCGCGACTGATCCTTACTGTGCTGCGCTGATCAAGATCGACCGCGACAACCGCGGGGCGCAAGCCGTACGGTTCGCACAGGCGGTTGGGCCGTTGCTGTCTGAGCACTCCCCCAATACCAGTCTGGTGAGGCCACTTGGCTACTCCGTCGAAGACCAGGCTGCTGTATGGCGAGGCATTGCCGGCACGACGATGTCTCAACAGATACGTGACCCTGCTCAGGCCGCCCGGCTGTTCTCGCTGATCGGCAAGGCGGTCCGTGTCCTGCACGGCCTGGACCGCCAGACCACGACCTACGACATGACCGCATCTGAGTTGTCAGCGCCTAACCCTCTCGGGTCGGAGCTGGCCTCCACCCTCCGTGCCGGGGAGCATCTGACGGCCCTGATACCTACGCTCGGAGCGCGTTATCGACTGCTCGCGATGGAGGTGTTGGAGCAGCTCGAGGACTTGCCTGAGGAGGAACTCCGGCTCGCCCACGGTGACCTCAAGTGCGACAACATCCTGACGGCGGAAGATCGGATATGGCTGCTCGATTTGGACCGAACCGGCCTGGCAGAACCGGCCATGGACCTGGGCAAGTTGCTGGCCGATCTGCGCTGGTGGGGGCAGCACTACTCAGTTGACGTCGCGGGGCTGGTCAAGGCATTTCTTGAGGGCTACGGCCCGTGCGACAGGGCTCGGATCTCCCGTGCACGCCTGATTGCTGTGCTGTATCAGCTAAAACTTGCGGCTCGGCGGACGCCTGTCCATGCCCCGGACTGGGGTATCCAGGTGACGCGTCAAGTCGACGAGGCAGCCGCGAGCCTGCGTGGAGAGATGACGCCATGATTGCCACCCAGGAACGTCTCGATGTCTCGACGGCCATCTGGCTGGCGCAGCGCGATTCTGCGTTGGTGCATCTTCCCGAGGTGGTGGCTGCGACGGAGCCGAACTGGAACTTGCACGATGTGCAGTGGACCCCTGGCCGGGGATGCCACCTCGCGTATCACGTGAAAGGGGATGGCACTGGAACGACGACCTTCGTCGCCTTCAGCCTTGATGTGAAGAGCTGGTCACAGCACGACTTCCGCAGCGATCCAGGCCTGCCCGGGCTCCTTGCCGCCTCCGACTCGGCCCTGGTTTCGGAGCGGTTGGGTTCAGTTGTCGAGGAGCAGATCCTGCAGTGTCGCGTACAGCCGGTCCGGTATCGACCGGGTACGCGGTGCGTTCTCCGATATGACCTACGAACGGCCTCCGGTGCTGTGCGGTATTACGCGAAGGTCGTTCCGAGGTCGGTCTTCGCTGACGTGGCCGAACGGGCGAGGCGTGTCACCGCCGCTGCGCAGCGCGCTCAGCTGAACCTCACCCAGGTGCGTGCGGTGTGGCCGGGCCTATCGACGACGGTGGGCACAGCGGTTGATGGGCGGTCTGTCTCAGCGGTGATGGGCGACGTACAGGTGTCAGTCCGTGCCCGGGTCGACCTGGCGAACCGACTTGGCGGACTTCTGGCTGACTTCCACACGCTTACCGGAGTGTCGGTTCCGGCACGAACCGCGTCGGACCAGCTGCGCGCCGTAACCGATCTCATGCCGGCGGTCCGCCGCCTGGATGGCGCACTGGCCGATCGCCTCAGCAGACTCCTCGACCATCTCGGTGGGCGTCTTCCGCTCGGTGATCACCGTGACGTGCTGAGCCATGGAGCGTTCCGGCCTGGCCAAGTCGTCGTCGACGATGCGGGGCGTCTCTACCTCCTCGACCTGGACGGGGTGTGTCGCGGCGATGCCGCTCAAGATCTTGGGAGTGCTTCGAGCCACCTGTCCTGGCAAGCGATTCGGCAGCCAAGCAGGAGTGTCGAGTTTGGACTGATTGACGAGGCTCTGCTGGCGGGCTACCGGTCACGCGGCCTCGCTGTGAATCCTGCGTCCTTGGTCTGGTGGCGAACTGCTGGCCTTGCGCAGATCGCTGCGCGACGCTTCCGCCGACTGGAGGTTGCTGACTGGGCATTGGTACCTCGGCTGATCGACCTGGCTGAGAGCCTGCTCGGTTGCTCGCAGACAAGCGAGACGCGATGACGCAGATTGAGGGCCTGCAGCGAGATCAGGCGACTGAGATGGTGCGTGAGGCGCTGGCCCGGCGCATCTACGACGCCGCGCAGCTCAGCGTCGTCTCAAGCCAGGAACTGACCTCGGCATTCGGTCGTCGGCGCGTGGTCGAGTACATCGTGGAAGGACTCGACCCAACGGGTCCCGCGCAGCTCATCGCCAAGACCTTTAGGGAGTCCTACCGCGCTCGGCTGCTATGTGCGCATCTGCAGGCACTATCCAGTGGACCGTTCGCTTTCGGAAGGTTCCACGTACCTCAACTACTGGCCTTCCTTCAAGAGCAGAACTTGGTGCTGTATCGAGCGTGCACCGGGGTTCCCTTGAACGAATCCATTGACAACAGCGGTGCCCTTGATGGCGTTCGCGACGCTGCCCGCTGGCTGGCCAAACTGCACACGTCCACCGTGCAGTTGCCGCGGACCTTCGACACGGAGCGTGAGATCGCGAGCACTCACGCCTGGGCGGTAACGGTAGGCCGACACAGACCAGAACTGCTTGCGCCCGCTCAGCGGCTGGCTTCCCTCTGGGCGACGTTCGGCCCCCCCTCACCACCCCGAACGCTGGTGCCGATTCACAAGGACTTCCACGCCGGACACGTTCTTATTGGCGACCGCGTCTGCGTCATCGACCTCGATGAAGCTAGACATGGGGACCGCGCCTTCGATCTGGCTCACTTCTGCGCGTATCTGGAGTTCCAGGGGGACAGCGGAACCCGTCGTCAAGCCTTCCTCGGGGAATATTCCCTCCTGACCGGCTGGGCAGATGACGGCTCCTTGGCCCGGTATGGCGCTTACACCTGGCTGAAGATAGCCAAACAGCTCGCGCTTCGGAGTGGTCCTTGCCGAACCCGGATTGATGACTGGGAAGTCGGCGACGCGCTTGCGAGGGGGATGGCATGCCTGGCCCGGTGATCTATCTGGTTCGCAGCTGGCCTCGGCTCTCCCAGACGTTCATCGTGAACGAGGTAGTGGCACTGGAGCGGCGCGGAGTCGATCTGGTCGTTTTCAGCCTGGTGCGATCAGGAGAATTGATCATCCAGCCCCAGGTCAGTGAGGTCCGTACCGCGGTGCGTTACCTCGAGGATCGCAAACCCCTCCGACATCTGGTCGGGGAACATCTCACCGTCGTCTCAGCCGGCCCGGTGCGCTACGCGAGGACTGCGCTGTTCGCCTGGCGCCGACGTGATCTTGCGAAGGGCTACGCAACAGCCACTACGTTGGGTTGTTTCCGCTACGCCGTTCAGGTGGCGGCGACCATCGTCCGGCTCCGCCGAAAAGGTACGGCACCTGCCCATCTGCATGCACACTTCGCTCATGACCCGGCACTGGTCGCCTTGCTGGTACGACGCCTAACGGATCTGCCGTACAGCTTCACCGCTCATGCGCGCGATCTTGTCCAGATCCCGCCGTCCAGTCTGGCGGCTCGCGCTGCCGAGGCAACGGCGTTGGTCACCTGCTGCCAGGTGAACGCCGACTACATCGCAGCCACGCTGCCAGCGAAACTACCGGCGGTCCGGGTCATCCATCACGGGGTAGAGCTTGACCTGTTCAAGCCACAGCCTCGGCCAATCGCGGTCGCAGACGTACAGATTGTCACCGTCGGACGTCTTGTGGAGAAGAAGGGCTTTCCTGATCTTCTGAGGGCGCTCGGTCGGCTCAAGGCCTCCGGACGCCGCATCACATGCCGGGTCTATGGCGATGGACCGCTGCTGAGACCGCTCGCAGAGCTCCGGGACTCACTTGGACTTGCCGGTGCTGTTCATTTTGCGGGTGAGCGTAGCCGCGAAACGATCATTCAAGCGCTCCACAGCTCAGACGTTTTCGTGCTCACACCGACCGTTACCGAGGACGGTGACCGGGACGGTATCCCCAACGTGCTGGTAGAAGCCATGGCATGTGGTTTACCGGTGGTGAGTACGTCCGCTGGCGGCATTCCTGAACTCGTCAGCCATGGCGAAAACGGGTTCCTCACCGCACCTGGCGACGTGGCCAGCATCGAGAACCACATCGCCACCCTTCTTGATTCGCCGAGACTGCGCCGGCAGATGGGAGTCGCCGCCCGACGCACAGTCGAGTCGGGCTACGACGTGGACATGGCAGCCGAGCGACTTATCAGGATCTTCCTGTCCGAGAAGCAGACTGTGAGCGCGGCATCGTGACCCGCAATGACTTAGCGACCAGCGCCGCGGTGCAAGACCCGCGGCCAATTGAGGCTAATGAGGTCAAACGATTCGCTGCAGCCTTAGACGCTCATCGGATGGGCCCGCGACTGTCGGTTGCGCTGAGCACCAGCCACCGGCCTTGCCACGTCCTTGACGCCAAGTACGAACCGGGCATCCGAGCGAGCGTGCTGTACCAGCATGGAACCGACCTCATCCGAGGGGACTTGCTGCCAACCGACAGCCCGGCGGGTCGCGGACGAGTAGTGACTGATCGGCCACGGATGGAACTGTCGGTTTACCCAGATGACCCCGACCTGCCAACTCTTCCGCTGGCGATCGATGGCTCCGTCATGGGACCGCAGATCGCCCAACTTTCATCGACACTGACTCCGATCCAGCGCCGAGCGCTCGCACGGCGCTGCAGAGTGGCCCTGTTGCGGTACCGGCTGGGCAAGCGAGCCACTGTGCGGCTAGGCACACCAGTGTCCGGGGCAAGCTACGTGGCGAAGGTCTACCACGACCCTGCCAAGGCGGCGGCCGTCGCGCACGAATCGCAAGCATTCGGCCGGATCGCCTGGTACGGCGGCCTCCGTTTGGCGCCAACCGTTGGTCACCTTCCCGAGATCTCAGTTGTTGTGCAGCAATCGATCCACGGGCAACCGCTCGACTCTCTGCTCCGCACTTCGGGCTGGAATTTCGCGGCTGCCGCAGAGGCGGTGCGGCGTGCGGCGTCGGCGCTTGCTCAGCTACATCGCGGCCCCATGGTGAGCACACGCCTGCGTCCGGTGGACAAGGAGCTACACCGATTCCGGGCACGCGCATTGCGGATCTGCGCCGTCGACTCTCAGGTGGGGGATCAGTTGCTGGGCGTGGCTGAGCGCCTGCTCCAGACCTTCGATACGTTCCCCGCCAGCCTCCCGGGAGTCGTACACGGCGACTGTAAGCCCGGCCAGTTCCTACTGGCTAACGCCAGTACGGTCTACCTGCTCGACTTCGACCATTGCGGTGTCTCCGACCAGGCGGGCGATGCGGGCACCTTCGTTGCATCGTTACGCCAGCTCGCGGTGCAATGGACCATGGCCGGCGCTTCACCGGCCTCGACAGCGGGCTTAACCGCACTGGCCGATCAGTTCATCACCACATACAGCAAATCCATGGAGGATGATCTGTCCACACGGATCCGATGGCATGAGGTCGTCGCACTCCAACGCAAGGCGCTCCGGTCGTATGCACGGTCGCCGGAGTCGCCTTTGCCATCAGCACTTGTCGAGGAAAGTCACCGGTGTCTGGACCGCGTGACCCAGGAGTTGTCGTGAGAACCAACAGACCGTCATCGCAGAGCTCCACTCCAGAGCCCAACCGCCCGGACTTCAATCCCCAGCCGCTTTGGTGGGATCAGGAGCCGAGAAGTGCCGCCGAGACGACCGCACCGGTGTCTGCACCGCGTGACCCAGAGGTTGTCGTGAGAGCCGACAGACCATCTTCGGAGAGTCTCACCCCAGAGTCCCACCCTTCGGACTCCAATCCGCAGCCGCTTTGGTGGGATCAGGAGCCGAGAAGTGCCGTCGAGATGCCTGCCGAGGGTTCCGCAGAGGCGCCTGCCGAGGGTCTTGCCGAAGGTCCTGCCGAGGCGCCTGCCGCGCGTCCCCCGGTCGAGGGGAAACTGAGCGATTTTCGGCGTACCGTCCGTCTATTCCGCCGGTTCGCAGGCAGCCGCAAGGTGTACCTGGTGGGAGTGGTGCTGATTGTCTTCGAGGCGCTGACCTCCGTCATTGAGCCCTTCCCGATCGCGTACCTCATCGACTTCCTTCAGGGAGCCCGTCCGAGTCTTCGCGAGCTGGGCTGGCCATCGCTGGTGCCGTCGGAGTTAGTGGAGACGCTGCTGCTGCTCACCGTGGCGATCGTCGGCATCGCAGCGGTCAATAGTGCCGCCGACTCCTTGACCGAGGTCTGTATGGCCCGGGGCGGACGATCGCTTGGGTACAACATCCGGGTGGCGATGTATTCCCATCTGCAGCGGCTGTCGTTGAGCTACCACGACAAGAAGCGGACCGGAGACGTGCTCACGCGCGTGACCGGAGACGTGCTGGTTGTCGAAGAGTTCGTGGTGGGCTCAATCAGCAACATCCTGAAAAGCCTGCTGGTGCTGTTCGGCAGCCTGTCACTACTTTTCTACCGGTCCTGGAATGTGGCACTGGTAGCAATGGTCGTCTGTCCGCTGCTCGCCCTCGTCTCCAACTTCTACTCCCGGCGGATCAAGATGGCGTCGAAGACACAACGCAGCCGAGAGGGCGAGCTGGCCTCCACCGCCCAGGAGATGCTCACCTCGATCCGGCTGGTGCAAAGCTACGGGCGCGGTCGGGTCGACCTCGAGCAGTTCTCCTCGCAAACCGAGAAGAGCATGCGCGCCTCATTGGGTGCAGCAAACATCCAGGCACAATTCAGCTTTGTTGTGGCGCTCATGGAGGCTCTCGCCATTTGCGCGGTGGTGTGGTTAGGGGTGTGGCTCGTCGAAGGCAGCTCGATCACGATTGGCACGCTCGTTTTGTTCATCCTGCTCCTGCAGAACATGTTCAAGCCCGCGCGCAAGATCGTGAGCGAGTGGTACAAGATCGGCAAGGTCTTCGCCAGCGTGGAGCGGATCGATGATCTTCTCGACCGTGAGGTCGCGGTGCAGGACGAACCTGACGCCGTCGCCGCCCCGACGCTCACCGGCGCGCTGAAGTTCGACCACGTTAGCTTCGCCTACCCGGCCGAACACGAGGACGGGTCTGAAGCAGAACAGCGGCCGAAAGTGCTGCACGACATCGATTTCGAGGTCGCCGCTGGCGAGGTTGTTTCCCTTGTCGGATCCAGTGGAGCCGGAAAAAGCACCATCGCCCAGCTGTTGCCTCGGCTCTACGACCCCGACGAAGGTGCCGTGCTCGTCGACAAGATGGACGTCCATCGACTGACGCTGACCTCCTTACGCAGTCAGGTGAGCCTGGTACTGCAAGACACCGTCCTGCTGAACGGCACCGTCGCGGAGAACATCGGCTACGGCATCGCCGATGCGACGTCCGAGCGCATCGAGGCAGCGGCCCGGATGGCGAACGCACACGCCTTCATCACGGCCATGCCCGACGGCTATGACACCCAGCTCGGGGAGCGTGGGGCGATGCTCTCCGGTGGTCAACGGCAGCGCATAGCTATCGCCAGGGCCTTCATCCGCGAAACTCCCATCTTGATTCTTGATGAGCCCACCACCGGCCTCGACCTCGAGTCAACTCAACTCGTCCTGACGGCCCTGCGCAGTTTGATGCGAGGTAAGACAACCATCATCATTTCGCACGATTTAGGGCTGATCCGGTGCGCGGACAGGATCCTGGTCATCGCCGACGGGCGTATCGCGGAGAGTGGTGAACACAAGGAACTGATGAGTGCGCGGGGTCTTTACGCGGAGCTTTACGTAAGCGAATTCGATGGTGAAAACCCGCCCCCTAGTGGCAACGGAAGTGTCTCCAGTGAAGAAGGCCGGAACGGCGATGACTCCGACTATGTGACCGTTGCGCCAACGCAAGCTACGTCTGTCACCCGTCCCATCGAGAGAAGCAGAATCAGGTCGATAAGGCCCGGCACACGGTGGCGAACGTAACTCTGAGCATGATTGACGGGTACGGCGGTTCCGGAGCTCTGCTGCCTCCGCTAGCCGCGAGGATTCCGGGCCTCACGAGCGCCTTGAATCCCGAACTCACGGCTCGCCACATCGAGCGGACACTGCTCCGGCCCGGAGGCCAGGTTCACCTGGTCACCCCGAGTGCGTTTTGGTATCAGCCCGACGGCTCATGCTCACTCCGATATCGGGTGGCCGTCTCGGTCGGGGCATCTGAGGTCAGCGAGCACACAGTTTTGGCGCGGGTGTACCCGTCCGACAAAGTGGGCGGTCGTTCCCTCGCGAGTGACGGAGCTAATGTGGCGCCCTCGACCGACCCGCCGGTTCCGTGGCGGCGGTGGACAACCATCGGCGACCGTGGAGAAGTAGCGCTCTACCTTTTCCCCGCCGATCCTGCCCTCCCGACGCTTGCGGCGGCGATGAACCTGGCTGCCCTTCAGGGTGAAGACTGGCCCTGCACGACCGCACTGCCGATGTCAGTCAATCTGGTGCACCACAGCCGGCAGGGTGCGTCGGTGCTGCGTTACGGTGTGCGGCGAACCGGCTCATCGTCCGCGTCGGCGGCCGACCATGTGTATGGGAAGGTCTACCCGAACGCCACGACTGGGGAGCACGTGCAGCGTTTCCTGAGTTCATGCGCCAACCGCGGCCGACTTCACATTCCAGTCCCACTCGGCTACTCCCCCAGGTTGAATCTTGGATTGACCGAGGCCCTCCCCGGACGGCCCGTCCTCCCCAGCATCGTGCGGTCTGCTGCACGCGTAGGCGTAGCGTCACCAGCGACTCCAACCGGTGACTCGGCGCATGAGGCAGTGCATTCGACCGGCCGCGCATTGGCTGCCCTCCATAACACAGGGCAGGCGACCGCACCGGTACGGACCATCGGTCATCTTGCGCGCGAGTTAGACAATGAGCTCAACCTGGTGCAGCAGGTGTGGCCACGAACCACTGATCAAGTTCGCTCCATGGTGGATCACCTCGGCGACACCGACGGCGACAGAGCAACTCAGGTGTTGTGTCACGGGGACTTCACCCCGTCGCAGGTACTCCTCGCGGATCACGCCGTTTGCGGCGTCGTTGATTTCGACACTGTCTGCTGGAGTGACTCAGCCATAGATCTGGGCCGGTTCCTCGCCCAGATGGAACTGCTCGTCATCAAGGAATGCGGTCAGTCAGCTGAGCCCATCCGAAAGCAGCTAGCCGACAGCTTCCTTGCCGGCTACGGCGATTCCGAAGGCGTCCCTGTCATTGATCAGCCATTTCTTGAACGTATTGCCCTGTTCCGGTCGTTGTCACTGGCCTCGACCGCCTTGCATGCCTGCCGTCAGCTCAAGGAGCGTCGTTTGAGCCTTGCGCTGTCCCTTCTTGGTACTGCCGACTACCCGACCGGAAAGGCTACTCATGAAGACATGGTTTGACAGTGAGACGGTGATCGCGCCACTGGAGACCTTCGCGACGTTGCCTGACTGGCTAGCAGCCGGAATGGACGGCGAGCGCGTCAAGGAGTCACTCCAGCGGCAGGTGCCCGAATTCATCGACGGGCGGCCTCGCCTGCTGTCGTGTACGCCGGAACGCCTGCGAGCCAAGGGGGACGAATGGCTCGCCCGCTATCAGTTGAGCGTCGCCGGCCCTGGCGCCGAGCCTCGGAGCGTTGTGGTGGTGGGCAACCTGTATGGTCCCCTTGCTGCTGTGCCAACCGGCCACGGAGTCGGCACCGCTACTGGCTTCGGAGAGGCGGGGTGGGCCTGCTGGCTGGAAGATCTCCGACTCGAGCTTCGAGTCGAAACCGTAGATCCGGCTCTTCCCGCCCTCCAAGACATCATCGACCCGGTGGCAGCGCGCGACCTACTCCAGCAGGTCATCGTCGAGGCGGGCTACGCCGATGCCGCCGTCACCACCTGTCGACCGCACGTGGTTCGGTACAAACCGGGCAGCCGTTGCACCGTTGTCGTCGACGTTGACTACGACCGCGCCAACGGAAACCGACCCGGCCCCGATCCGATCGTCATCAAGACCCATCAGGGCGACAAGGGACAAACTGCTTGGGCGGCAATGACAGCCCTCTGGCAGTCGCCCTTGGCCCGGCAGGGCATCGTTACCCTCGCGGAGCCGCTGGGCTACGAGCCGGAGCGGCGCATCCTCTTCCAAGGACCCATCCCGGAAGATTGCACGCTCAAGGAATTGGCTCGAACGGCGCTCGCAGACGGGAGTGACGGTCAACTCGACCGGTTACGTGAGGAGCTGGTCAGAACCGGCCACGCGCTAGCCGCTTTGCACACGTCTTCGACAACTTACGGGGAGACGGCGACCCTCGACGGAGAGTTGACGGAACTTCGCGAGGTAGTCATTCGGTTGTCATTCAGCGTTCCGCCACTGGAAGCCGCTGCTGAGTCGCTGCTGACGCGCTTGGAGGAACTTTCCGTCGAGTTCCCGGCCGAAAAAAGCGTTCCCTCCCATCACGACTTCCGGCCGGCACAGGTGCTCCTGCACGCAGGAAAGGTCGGTTTCATTGACTTCGACGGCGCCTCAATGGCGGAGCCAGCGCTGGATCTCGGGAGGTTCCGGGCGAAGTTACGCGACATCGGTATCAGCGTGCTCTTCGCGAGCGGACAACCCCTGGCAGGTCCGGCGTTGACGCAACATCTGATCATCATGGATGGGCTCTGCGAGCATTTCTTGGACGCGTACACCGAGAAAACGAACGTATCCACAGAGCGTGTATTGCTCTGGGAAACGTGTGACTTGATCACCGCCATGCTGCATGCGTGGACCAAGGTGCGCTTGGCCCGTATTCATCCTCGGCTGACCGTCTTGACGCACCATCTTCAGAAGCACTCGATCCCAAACTAAGCAGAGCCGAGGCTTCGGCCTGTGGCAGGTGTTGCATTCAGCGCCTCGATCCGCGGCCCTTCATGAGTTCGGCCGCCTGACCGCCCGTGCCGGTGGTGATGTCGGTCGGCCGCTTCGACCCTTTGGTCGCCGAGAGAGAGATCACGTGCCGAACAATCGCCAGGTCCTTGCCGGGCTCGCCGATCGCGAACACCCAGGTCAGCTTGGCGGGCTTAAGTTTGAGGTCCAGCGGGCCGAGCAAAGGCTCCGTCATCTCCGTAGGAACAACGTCAACTTTGTATGTCCCGGCGGGGACGACCTCATACAAATACTCCCCGTTCGCGATATTGGCCATGACCACCTTCTTGTCAACCCGGACGTCGATCGGACCGGCCGCAGCCACGTGTCCGAACGCCTCGGCGGCCTTGCCCTTCTGAACGGACTTCAGGTTGTTGTCGAATCGAGTGATCATCGGGTCTCCGGTAGGGGAGGCGGGTAGGTGGACGACGATCTCGGAGTTGGAGCCCGCCGGCAGCTTGACCTTGGTGGTCACCAGAGTCTGGCCATCCTCGGAGACGGTCACGGTCCGCGTACCGTGCTTCACCGGGAAAGGTCCCGCCACCTTGCCACCCGCCAGTCCACCGACTACCGAGTCACCGTCGACGGCGACTGAGATCGTTCGGCTCGGCAGGCCTTGCACGATGTAGATGCAGGTTTGATCAGCAGCCGAACTGGGCGTGAGCCCGGCGACCAGCAGGGCGAGCAACCCGATGCCGACTACCGCGACCCAGATGCTGCGCAGCGTTGGACGACCCATGCTCGGACCCCCGAATCCAGATGTGGTGCGCCACGGACGGACCGGCCTGGCGATGTCGCAGTCTGGTCCGACTAGCCGGGTAGCAGCCTAGTCATGCAGACTGGGAGTCGACCACCGATCGTCAGAAGTGTCGGACGAAATTTTTCGGCGGTGGCGTCTCGGGGAAGGTGACACATGGCGGGGGCCCGCGCGCGCGATGCCGTGCGGCGCTCGGTGGGGGCGGTGACCGTCGCCGCTCTGCTCGGCACGGCCGTCGCAGTCAGCGCGGGGCTGACGTGGCCCGGCTCTGCCGCACCTTCTGCGCGTCGGCCAGCGAGCGCAGTTCCGTCCTTGGCGCCGAGCCAGTCCACGCTCGTCCGTCCCACCCCGTCACCTGCCCGCACGATCCTGCCGACACCGCGGACGTCGCCGACGCCGATGGCGCGCCCCAGCGAGGCCGTCGGCGCTCCCGGCATCGCCATCACCACTCATCCCGAGCCCGATGGGAGCTTCCTCGTCAGTGAGGTGATCACGCTGCCGGCACCGGCGACCGAGGCCGTGCTGCGACCGCCGTCGATCGGGAATGCCGGCACCCGGTTCAAGCAGCTGCGGCCGACTGCGATGCAGGTCGAGGTCAGTGCGGGTGGGCAAGCCCTGGCCGTTCCGGACGGCCCGGTACGCAGCGAGGTGATGCTTCGCTGGGACTCACCCACCCAGCAACTACGACTGCGCTACCGCCTGACGCAGGTGAGCGTTGCCAGCCGACCCGCCAAGGCCGGCCGCACCGTGGCCGCACTCGGCTCACTGCTCGACCGGATGCCTGCCGACCTGCCGGTCGAGGTGGTCGTAACGGGCCGGACCGTGCTGTCTCTCACCTGTCCCCAGCTGCCGCTGGCGAGACTGTCGTGTGGCGCAGGCATAGCGCCGAAATTCTGGACCTTGCGCTCGATTCCGTTCGACCGGTCGCAGGTGCTGGTGCAGTACGACCGGCCGGCGCGGCCATGAGGTCGTAGAGGTCTCGTCCGATGGATTCTTCCGTGCTCGCCCTCCTCGCGGCGTCCGTATCGTTCGTGGTCTACCTCGGCTACGTCCTCCTCGCCGGGACGGGCACCTTCTGGGCGGTCGTCTGGCCGGATGGTCAGGCCGTCCGTCGACTGCGGATCATGGCGGTCGTCGGCCTTGCATTGATCTGCCTCGGAACGATCGCCGAGGCTGTTATCGATTGGCTCGCCTCCGGACGAGCGTTGGACGAAGTCGCGGATAAGTCCGGAACGTGGCTGCTGGTGCGGCTGGCAGTTCTCGCCGGCGCCGGGTTCTTCGGCGCCGAAGTGCTGCGACGCCCGGTGCGGGGCGGACGACGCGTCACGGTCCTCACGATGGTTGTCATCCTGACCATCACTTTGGTGGTCGAGTCGACGGCGATGGCGTCACCCCGGGTCGTCGCGCTCACCGCGACAACGGGCCTGTACCTGCTGGCCCTGGCGGCCTGGTTGGGCGGCCTGATGGCCTTCGCCGCCCTGCTCGTCCCGCGCAATCCGCCGGGCGCTCTGGAGCGGGTTTCGCCGCGGTTCTCGCGTTTTGCTGGGCTGAGCGTGCTCGCGCTGACGGTCGCCGGCACTGCGCAACACCTGATCGCGGGGGGAACGGCGACCCGTCGCTCGGGCGTGCTGCTGCTCGTCGGGGTGGTCGCGCTGGTCGCGACGCTACTGCTGAGCCGCTATGCCGTCGCGTACGGCCGGAGGTTGGCCTTCCGCGAGCGGTATATGCGCGGCTTCCCGGTCGAGCGGCGCGGCCGGCCGATGCTCGGGCGCGCGATCGGCGTCCAGGTGGTCCTCTCCGCTGCCCTGTTGGGCGTAGCGGTGGCGCAGCTCGCCGTGTTGCCAGTGCCAGACGGGCCGGTGGCAGTGCCGCTGGGGGATCCGTCCCCGACGACGCCGATCCCCACCGCCCGCGAGGCGCGACCGGCCGCCGGTGACACGCGGTTCGTTCCGGAGCGGATCGACCTGCCAGGAGGCGTGTATACGGCCGTCGTTCCCGTGGCCACGGTCGGCAAAGAGCTGGTGGTCCCCGAGGATCCCACCAAGGTCGGCTGGTGGGATGGGAGCTCCTACGTCGGCGATCCGTACGGGTCGACCGTGATCGCTGGCCACGTCGATGTGTTCGACCGCGGCATCGGGTTCTTCTTCCGGCTGTGGAACATCAAGGTCGGGGAGCGTGTGGTGTTGAGCGCGGGCGATGTGCGTCAGGCGTACAAGATCACCACGGTGCGGCAAGTTCCGCGCACCGATCTAGTCGACGAGGCGCAGGTCTTCGACATCACCGGACCGCCTCGGCTGGTATTGATCACCTGTGCCGGCGAGTTCCGGCCGGACCGTGGGGGGTACAGCCGCAACTTGATCGTGGTCGCGCGCCCGGTCTCATGAGTGCCGCGGCACCCGACGAAGGATCAGAGATCTAGGCCGGTGGATGCCAGCGTTTGACGCGCGGGAATCCCGCACCGAAGCTGGAATGGTGACTGCCGAACCGGCCGAAGTGACCGCCTCTGCAACGCGACCACCTGGCTTCCGCATCCGCTGGGGCTGGTTCCTCGGATGCATCGCATCGGGCCTGGTGGCCATCGTCGTCGGGTGGTCCGTCGCCGGGCCGGCCGGTCGTATGAACTACTTGGCCGGGGTGTTCGCCAACGCCGGAACCACCCTGCTGCTCGTCGGCATCGTCGTGCTGCTCGAGCGGCGGATCGTCGACAACGCGGTGAGGAAGTTCCGGAACGCTGCCGAAGAGGCTCGCGCGAGGATGCGGGACGATTTCCACACCAAGGTCCAGGACTTCACGGATCGCGTGAACACCGAGTGGGCCGCCGCATCGCCGGAGGATGTCGACGCGCTGAAGGAGCGGACGAAACGCCTCTCCAAGGAGCTCGCTGACAACTATTCCAAAGAGGTCACTGACAGCTATGTCGACGAGACGCTCGAGACCTCCGACATGGACGAGACGCCGGAGCGGTGATGGGGGTAAGAAGATTGGGCGTCACCAGCCGATTCGCTGCTGAGACTCGAATCCTGCTCGCCTATACTGCTGGCGACCAGGTCGGCTGGGAGGGTTCATGATCGTAGTTGCGGCGGCCACCGGTGAGTACGGATCTCTCGTGGTCGAGAACCTGCTTCAGCGAGTCTCTCCGTCCGAGGTCGCGGTTGCGGTCCGGAATCCCAGAAAGGCCGAGCAGTGGTCCGACCGCGGTGTCGACGTCCGCTTCGCGGACTATGACCACCCGGGGAGCCTCCGGGAAGCGTTTCGGGGCGCCGGCCGGCTGCTGTTCATCTCCAGCCCGATCTCCGATGCGGCTGGGTCGCGGGTTGATCAGCATCGCAAGGTGGTTGAGGCGGCCGCGGATGCTGGCGTGGGGACAATCGCCTACACAAGCGGCGTCGGAGCCGATGTCGTCGAGCATGGGGTGCTCGGCGAGCACAACGCCACAGAGCAGATCATTTCTGAGTCCGGCTTGCCGCACATCTTCCTGCGCCATCCCCTCTATAGCGACCTGTTCATTACTCCAGAGGTGCTCCGCTCGGCCGTCGAGGCGGGAGAGGTGAGCAGCAACACCGGTGGCCGTGGGCTCAACACGGCGTTCCGTGCAGACCTGGCTGAGGCGGCGGCCGTAGTGCTCAGTAGAGACGATCTCGATCAAGATCTGTACGAGTTCACCGGCACACTCTGGACCTATCCGCAGCTGGCAGAGGTACTCACCGACGTGAGCAGGCAGCCGGTCAAATACCGAGAGGTAGAGGGCGACGAAGCCGATCCGCTAGGCCTGACCCAGGTCATCCGGGCAGGCGGTTTCGAGTATCAGACGCCTGACCTCCAGCAGGTGCTGGGTCATCCCCCAGTGACTCTGCGCGAGGCAGTAGCAAAGGCCCTCACGAGCGCAACTACTTGACGACGAACCGACGAGACCAAGATCAGGGCGGGTCGTTGCGGAACTGGAACTCCACGCGTACTTCGCCGTCGAGTGGAACCAGCAGCGTCGTGTTGTTCGGGTGCCAGGTGGTCGGACCAAGCCCGAGCAGGATGAGTCCAACGGCGACTAGACCCTCGCTCGACGCTCGCTGCGAGCCGTGCGGCCATGAAGCCGCCCGCCAGAGGGGTGAGGACAAGCAGTGGCACCATGCGAACCGGATTGACTACTTTGGGCCTTTAGCCAGACCTTGATCCCCGTGAAAGGGCCGAGCGTCCAACCGGGCCCAAGGCAAGCAGGGGGAGCGGTGTGGCGGAGAGCGACGCACTCGAAACCGTGTGCGGTTGGACTAGTGAAGAGGAGCGAGATGGAGGGCTTCCCATCCGACTTTGTCTGGGGGACGGCGACGGCCGCGTACCAGATCGAAGGCGCGGTTAGCGAGGACGGCCGCGGCCCCAGCATTTGGGATACCTTCTCCCACACGCCAGGCAAGATCGCGGACGGTTCGACCGGCGACATAGCCGATGATCACTACCACCGGTATTCCGGGGATGTGTCGATCGTGGCCGATCTCGGCATGAATGCGTATCGATTCTCGATTGCCTGGCCCCGGATCTTTCCGACCGGCTCCGGTCGACTCAACGCTGCCGGCGTGGAGTTCTATCGCAGACTTGCCGAGGCCTGTCTGGAGCGCGGCATAACGCCGTACGCGACGCTCTATCACTGGGATCTGCCGCAGCCCCTGGAGGATGCCGGCGGCTGGCTCAACCGGGACACGGCCGAGCGCTTCCGCGACTACGCCGCCGCTACCCATCAGGCGCTTGGGGACCTGATCACCAACTGGATCACGCTCAATGAGCCCTGGTGCTCGGCATTTCTCGGATACGCCATCGGAGTTCATGCACCCGGCAAGACCGTCGGTGTTGCTTCGATGGAGGCCGTCCATCACCTCCTGCTCGGCCATGGGCTCGCAGTCCAGGCAATGCGGGAGGGGTCCGGCGGGACCCTCGGCATCACTCTCAATCTGTCATCGGTGCGGCCGGCCAGTGACTCTGCAGCGGACCAGGAGGCGGCACGGCGAATGGACGGCCTGGCGAACCGGCTATTCCTCGACCCGGTGCTGCTTGGCAGCTATCCCGAGGATGTGCTGGCAAATGCCGGCGCGACCGGGTGGTTCGAGCAGCGGGCCGACGATCTGGAGGTTATTGCCAGACCGATCGATTTCATGGGCGTCAATTACTACACCCAGCAAACCGTCGCCGGGCCGCAGGACGGGGCATTCCATGGCCCGACGATCGTCGGTCCAGGCGGCACCGAGGGGATCCGGACCATCGACACCGGTGCCGCAAAGACCCAGATGGGCTGGGAGGTACATCCGGACGGGCTCATCGACGTCTTACGGCTCGTGTTCGATCGGGCGCCCGAACTGCCGGTCTACATCACTGAGAATGGTGCCGCGTACCCCGACGAGGTGACCGCTCACGGCACGGTCGACGACGAGGACCGCCGACACTTTTATGAGCTTCACCTCGATGCAGCCCGGCGGGCAATCGAGCAAGGCGTGCAGCTGCGCGGCTATTTCGCCTGGAGCCTGCTCGACAACTTCGAATGGGCGTTCGGCTACAGCCGACGCTTCGGCATTGTTCACGTGAACTACGAGACTCAGCAACGCATCGTCAAGCGGAGCGGCCACTGGTTCCGGGACCAGCTGCAAGGCTCGTCCCAGCGCGCAAGCTCGTCGTCATGACGACATCACTGCCGGCCATGGGCGGGCTAACCGGCCTGCATGCCCTTGCCGAGGACATCACCCGGTATGGTGCAGAAACGGAACACAGACGGAATCTGATCATGGTTAGAGAGCATCAGGCCTTGTCATAGGCCCAGTTCCCTCACGGTGGCAGGTGTTGGATTCGAACAAATCTGGCGGGTTTCTGGCTAGGGGCGATACTGCGCAAACCGCCGCTGACTAGGCAAATCACTGCTCAACGCTACTCATTGTTACTCGCGAGTTTTCAACGAGTGACGGCCTGTAGACGGCCTGGGAGTTGATCAAGAGCTGCTTGTCAGGCTTAAGGTGCGGGATGCTGCAATGTGAACCACCCGCGGCAGGGTGACCGCCGATCCCAACAACCTCGAGCATTAATGTTCGGTGCATGCTTCGGCCGAATATCCGATAGCCGCCTAAGCAAGCGGGCCTCACGGGACTCGAACCTAAACCCTTCCATGCCATCGACAGTCGGCCTGTGAGATGGTCCGGCCTTGAGGCTGGCGATTGGTCACCCGAGTCCGCTGTTGACCGCGATTGTGCGAGCGGATTGGTAAGCAGTTTGGTAAGCAGCGTCGTGGTCAAGTTGACCTTCTCGTTGCGAAGGCATGGCGTCGATCTGATCAGGGCGCGGGCATGCGTGATTGAGGTGCAGGTTGCAGCAGCAGGCGCGCCCTGGTTGCACCGCGGGGGCACACATGGGGTCACACGGCTAAGGCTCAGCCTCCCCGGCGACTGAGACTCACGCCGTGCCGCTTGCGGGTGGGTCCCGCAGTCGGCATCCCCTGGCATGTGTAGGTACTGCCCTGATTGATCGCCGTTTCCAGGGTGGGTCTGGCACGAGGCCGCGCAGGCTCATGGCGCGCTGACATCCCGGAAGTGTCGATGTCTATTCCGGGGCTGAGCCAGGTGTGAGGATGGCTTTGAAGATCGATACCTTGCAAATGCAGCGTTGGCGTGGCGGCGCTCAGAGACGCCGGCTGCGGCGTGCTGCGGCCGGTCAGGGTCGTTTGGGCTCGCCGTTCCGGATGACTCTTCCTCCAGTGCGGAGTTCAGCGGGAGACTGGGGCATGGAGCATACGCGGAAGCCGGGTATGACCGTTTCGCCGGGCGAGGACTCGGCTCAGGATCGGGCAGCGGTGATCCTGACCCCTGACCAGCGGGTCCGGGTGTTCATTTCCTCGACGTTGGAGGAGTTGGCTGAGGAGCGGGCGGCGGCGCTGCGGGCGATCCGGCGGCTGCATCTGGTTCCGGTGTGGTTTGAGTCCGGCGCCCGGCCTCATCCGCCGCAGAGCATGTATCGGGCCTACCTGGAGCAGAGTCAGATTTTCGTCGGCATCTATTGGCAACGGTATGGCTGGGTGGGTCCGGGCATGGAGATCTCGGGCCTGGAGGATGAGTTCCGGCTGGCCGCTGGGAAGCCGATGCTGTTGTACCTGAAGCGCCCGGCCCCGGACCAGGAGCCGGGACTGACCGCGATGATCGACAGTATTCGGGAGGCCGGCGCGGTTTCCTACCGGCACTTCGCCACGGCGCGGGAGCTGGAACGGCTGCTGGTCGATGACCTTGCTGTTTTGCTGAGCGAGAGCTTCGCGGATGCGACGATCAGCATCGATATACCCCGTCGATCGGCGGTCGGGCCGGGCGAGCCCGACGGCGTGGAGTTGCCGGCCGGGACACTGACCTTCCTGCTGACCGACATTGAGGGTTCCACCCGGCTGTGGGAGAGCGAGCCGGAGGCGATGGAGGTGGCGCTGCAGCGGCACGATCGTCTTCTCGCCGAGGTGATCGAAAGCCATGGCGGGGCGGTGGTCACCTCGCGTGGGGAGGGTGACAGTTTCTTTGCTGTCTTTCACAGCGCGGTTTCGGCGGTGGAGGCGGCCGGGATATGTCAGCTTCGGCTGAAAGGTGAGGTGTGGCCCACCGGTTCCGCACTGCGGGTGCGGATGGGGTTGCATACCGGGGAGGTGCGGGTGCGCGGCGGCGATCATCTCGACCACTCGCCGATTAACCGTTGTGCCCGGGTGCGGGCCGCCGGCCATGGCGGGCAGGTGCTGCTCACCAAGGCGACGGGTGATCTGGTGGCGGGCCGTCTGGGTGGCGGGTTCGGGCTGAAGCGCCTGGGTGAGTTCCGGCTGCGGGATCTGGCCGGCCCGGAGCTGATCTTTCAGCTGATCCATGCCGATCTGCCGGTGGATTTCCCGCCGATTCACACGGTTGCTGAGCGCACCGGCAATTTGCCGTTGCAGGTGAGCTCGTTCATCGGCCGGGCCCGGGAGCTGGAGCAGACCGCGGCGGCGCTGGAAGGGGCGCGGCTGGTGACCTTGACCGGGGCCGGCGGGGTGGGCAAGACCCGGCTGGCGTTGCAGGTCGCCGGACAGGTGGCCGATCGGTTCCGTGACGGGGCATGGTTGTGTGAGTTGGCGCCGGTGCGCGATGTGGCCGCGGTGGATGATGCGGTGGCGGCGGTGTTCTCGGTGACCGCCCCGGCCGGCCTGAGCACTAGCGAGGCGCTGGTGGAGTTCCTCCGCGGCAAACAGCTGCTGCTGGTGCTGGATAACTGTGAGCATCTGCTGGAAGGGGCGGCGGCGCTGGCCGGGGTCTTGCAGCGGTCGTGTGAGCGGCTGGTGATCTTGGCGACCAGCCGTGAGGGCCTCGGTATTGAGGGGGAGCGGCTGGTGCCGGTGCCGCCGCTGGCGGTGCCCGGCACCGACGCCGACCTGACGGCGATCAGCCAGGCCGAGGCGGTGCGACTGTTCGCCGAACGCGCGGCCGCGGTCAAGCCAGAGTTCGTGGTGACCGCCGAGAACGCGGCGGCGGTCGCCGCCGTCGTCCGGCGGCTGGATGGGATAGCGCTGGCGATCGAGCTCGCGGCGGCGCGGATAGCTGCGATGACCCCGCTCAGAGTTGGCCCGCCGGCTGCAGCGAAGCTTCGCGGTGCTTGCCGCTGGCCGGCGCGGCACGCTGCCGCACCACCAAACACTAAGGGCCACCATCGACTGGTCCTACCAGCTGCTCACCGAGCCCGAACAGCGGCTGCTGGCCCGGCTGGCAGTCTTCGCCGGCGGCGCCACCCTGGAGGCCGCCGAGACGGTCTGCAGTGGGGACGGTATCGACCCAGATACGGTGTTCGAGCTGCTGGCCAGCCTGGTGGCGCGGTCACTGGTCGTGACCGAAGAACACGGACCCGAGACCCGCTACCGGCTGCTGGAGACAATCCGCGAATACGGGGAGGAACGCCTCGACGAGGCCGGCGAAACCGACCGGTGGCAGGCCCGACACGCCGACTACTACGCGGGCGTCCTCTCACGGATACGAGAGCCTGCCCACGACCCGCAGGCGGGCGTGTTCTGGGCGGTGCGGCTCAGAACCGAACAAGACAACCTGCTCGCCGCCTGGTCCTGGGCGATCGACACCCGCAATATTGACACCGCGTTTTCGATCCTGGCCGGCTTCGCGCCGAACGAGGTCTCGTACAGTTACCGCCTGCTGCTGGACGGCGAGGCGGCCCTGGAGCTGCCCGGCGCCACCGAGCACCCGGGCTACCCGCTCGCCCTGGCGGTCAGCGCCAGGTTCGCGTCGGCTCGCTCCGTAGGGAAGGGTGTCGAGGAGCTGTGCCGCCGCGCGGCCGAGGCCAACGCGCGCCAAGCCAGTCCAGACTGGCGAGTCGAGGAAGTCATCTGCGCCGCCCGCTCAAACATCGCGATTACTACCGGCGCGTTCGCCGACGCCGCCAGCCTCGCCGAACAAGCCGCCAAACTCGCGCGGGCTGGCGGCGACGTCGCGGAGGCCTCCTTCCAGCTCACCAGCGCCGCGGGCGGTCACCTACTCGCCGGTGACGCGCCCGCAGCAGTCCCGCTGGCCCGCGAAGCACTCGCGCTCGCCCGCCAGGTCCGCGCCCCATCCCTCATCGCGGCTGGCTTACTCGCCGTCGGCGCGACCGTCGCCGAGACCGACCCCGACCGCGCTCGTGCCTGCCTACGCGAGAGTCTCGAGCTCAGCACGGCGCTCGGCTATCAAACTTGGGTCGACCACGTATGGGCCGCCTGGCTCGCATTTCTCGTAGGCGACCGAACCGCCACGCTCGAGCTCGGCCGCACTGCCGTTCACACCCTCCAGTGGTTCGGAGACCGCCTCCGAATGGGCCTCATCCTCCACCTGATCGCCGGCGCGCTTGCCGCCACTCGGCCCGAGGCTGCCGCGATCATCCAGGGCGCCGCCGAAGCCAACGTGGTTCAAGCGCCGATGTTCGCCCTGGCAAGCAGCTCGACCGTCACGGGAGCCCTCGGCGATCCGCGCGCGAGGGAACTGCGAGCCCGCGGCGCCGCAATGGACTGGGACCAAGCCGTCGCCTACACCCTTACCCAGACCACCCAAGCCCTCAACGAGCTCAAATCCGGGACTCAGCCATGAGCAAGTCGCCCGGTGGACACATGCCAGGAGCGGCCAGTCGGCTCGACGCCGAGCTCACGTCGAATAGGTCCTCAGCGCCAATCGGACTCTCACTCGCCGCGCTAGACCGCCGAGTGGGGCAGATCAAGCGCAGACTGCTGCTCTGCAGTTCCGCCGACTCAGCAACGGCGACGCGACGGCGAGGCCGCATAGATCGCCATCGCTACCGAGGAACGCATCGACCCGGTGGTATTCGCCGGCCCGGCTGACTTTTGGCAGCCACGAACCTATGTCTAAACGCCTGCCGCCGCTGCAGCACAATCAGCTAAAACGCCGGCAGCGATCCTCGACCGCTCCAAGCTGACCCGGGGAACGATAGGTCCCCGTCGTCCGTCATCACTCGCAGCCTCCCCACCGCGCCGCTTAGCGTCTCGGACTGCTCGGTTGCGGTCACCCAGCGCGGTCAGCACGGCGACCGCAAACGTTCGAGTCGGCGTTCCCGGTCGACACGTTCTCTGCGCCGCGCTGCTTGGGCGTCTAGCGCGGGCCGCCATCCTGCCTGCCCCAGCGACTGTTGACCCATCGCTTGATCCCTCTTCGCCATGGATCCGTCACAGGCCTAAGCCATCAACAAACGAGTTGGGCGGTCACAGTCGATCCTGTTGACCTGTTTCGCGTACCTCCCTCCCGATTTCAAGATCCGCTGTGCGACACACCTTCTGCATCACAGGTACGTACCCCCACCTGGCTGACCGCGAGGCTGACCCGGCTCGCCTTTGGGGGTTGTGACGATGAGCATCCACAAGCTCAGCGCCGGGTCGGGGTATGACTATTTGACCCGGCAGGTCGCGGCGTTGGACGCCACCGAAAAGGGCCATGTCGGACTGGCCTCCTATTACACCGAACGCGGTGAAAGCTCCAGGGTCATGGATCGGCTCCGGCATGGCCGGCATTGACGGCCTGAACGCCGGGGATGCGGTGACCGCGGAGCAGATGCGGGCCCTCTTCGGCGCCGGCATGCATCCCCTCGCCACCAAGCGGTTGGAGCAGCTTGACGCCGCCGACTTGACCGACACAAACATCCAGGCAGCGACCCGGCTGGGCGCGCCGTTCAAGGTTTACGCCGGCGAGGTCAGCCCTTTCCGGGTCGAGGTGGCGAAGCGGATTGCCGCGCGACAGGCGGCGGCCGGACAGCTGGCGGACGAGTCTGTCTCTGCGGCACTTCGGGCGCAGGTCGCGCACCGAGGTGGCGCGGGAGTTCTTCCGAACAGAGCATGGCCGCGATCCGATCGATGCCCGCGAGATCGCCGCCACCATCGCCAAGCAGTCGCGTCCGCGCACCCAGACGGTTGCCGGCTATGACCTGACCTTCTCCCCGGTCAAGTCGGTGTCGACCTTGTGGGCGGTCGCCGACCCGCACGTCGCCGCGCAGATCGAGCGGGCGCACCAGGCTGCCGTGCAGGATGCGCTGAGCTTCATCGAACGCCACGCACTGTTCACCCGGCAGGGCAGGAACGGGGTCCGGCAGGTCAACGTGACCGGCCTGGTCGCGGCCGCGTTCACCCACCGCGACTCGACGAGCCGGCGACCCGGATCTGCACACCCATGTCGCGGTGGCGAACAAGGTGCAGACCCTCGACGGACGCTGGCTGTCCATCGACGGACGGGTGCTGTTCAAAGCCACCGTGGCGGCGTCGGAGACCTACAACACCGCCCTGGAACATCATCTCCACGACAGGCTCGGCGTACGGTTCGCCGATCGGCCCGACACCGATCCGGGTAAGCGGCCGGTGCGGGAGATCGTCGGTGTTGACCCGGCGCTGAACCAGCGTTGGTCTACGCGGCGGGTGTTGATCAAGGACCGGCAAGGTGAGCTGGCGGCCAGGTTTCAGCGTGATCATGGTCGGCCGCCGACGCCGGTGGAGGCGTTGCAGTTGGCGCAGCAGGCCACCTTGGAAACCCGGGACGCCAAACACGAACCCCGCACCCTGGCCGAGCAGCGCACCGCCTGGCATGCCCAGGCCGCCGAAACGCTCGGCGGACCTGATGCGGTCCAGGCCATGATCAGCAAGACGCTGCAATCCGATCTCGATCACGAGCCCGGAAGTGAATGCGGAGTGGGTGGCGGCGACCGCGGGTCGGGTGCTGGCGGCGGTGGAGGAACGGCGTTCGACCTGGCAGAGCTGGCATGTCCGCGCCGAAGCGCAACGCCAGGTCCGGGCCGTACAGGTTCCCACCGACAAGATCGATCAACTGGTTGAGCTGCTCGTCACCGAGGTGCTGCACACCCGATCGATCTCCCTGGCTCGGCCAGAGGACGGCATCACGCGAGCCGGCGGCGTTGCGGCGGGCCGACGGTTCGAGTGTCTACACGGTTGCCGGATCCGAGCTGTTCACCTCCACCCGGATCCTGGCCGCCGAGCAGCGACTCGTCGCGGCCGCGGGCCGCACCGACGGACGCGTCGTCGACGCCGCCACCGTCGAGCTGGCGCTGCTGGAATCCGCCGCGAACGGGAACGCCTTAGATGCCGGACAGGCGGCTCTGGTTCGTTCCATGTGCAGCTCCGGGGCGCGGCTGCAGCTGGCGATCGCCCCGGCCGGCGCCGGGAAAACCACCGCCATGCGCACCCTGGTTCGGGCGTGGAGCGACAGCGGCGGCCAGGTGGTCGGGCTGGCCCCATCAGCCGCCGCAGCTGCGCAGCTCCGCGACGCCACCGGCGCACCAGCCGAAACGCTGGCGAAGCTCACCTGGTCCATCGACCACAATGACCTGCCCGAGTGGGCAGAACGCATCGGCCGGTCCACGTTGGTGATCATCGACGAAGCCGGGATGGCCGACACCCTCTCCCTGGACACCGCCGTCCAGTTCATCATCGGCCGCGGCGGCAGTATCCGGCTGGTCGGTGATGATCAACAACTCGCCGCGATCGGCGCCGGCGGCGTGCTGCGTGACATCCAAGCCAGCCACGGCGCGGTCCGGCTGACCGAGCTGCACCGGTTCACCGACCCAGCTGAAGCCGCCGCCACCCTCGCCCTCCGCGACGGCCGACCCGAAGCGCTCGGCTTCTACCTCGACAGGCGACGCGTCCACGTCGGCGACCCCACCACCACCCTCGACGCCGTCTTCAACGCCTGGCAGAACGACCGCAGCCACGGCCTCGACGCGATCATGTTGGCCCCGACCCGCGAGCTGGTCCGCGCGCTCAACCAACGTGCCCGAGACCACCGCCTCGCCAGTGCCGCTCCGGGCCGGGAGGTCGAGTTGGCCGACGGCAACCGGGCCAGCGTCGGCGACCTGATCATCACCCGCAGCAACGATCGCAGACTCCGTACCAGCGCAACCGACTGGGTGAAAAACGGCGACCGGTGGACCATCCTTAACCTGACCAGGACCGGTGGGTTGAGGGTGCGGCACGTACGGAACGGCCGCACCGTCACCCTGCCCGCCGGCTACGTCCGGACCGCCACCGAATTGGGCTACGCCACCACCGTGCACACCGCGCAAGGTGTCACCGCCGACACCATGCATGGCGTCGTCACCGGTGGAGAGTCCCGGCAGCAGCTCTACACCATGCTGACCCGCGGCCGCACCGCTAACCACCTCTACCTTTCCGTGGTCGGCGACGGAGACCCACACAACGTGATACGGCCCGACACTGTCCACCCGCGGACCGCCACCGAGCTGCTCGAACAGATCTTGGCGCGCGACGCCGCAGCGCAATCCGCCACCACCCTGCAGCGCGAGCAGCAAGATCCCGCCGCCCGGCTCGGCCCGGCCACCGCCCGCTACGTCGACGCCCTCCACCTGGCCGCCGAACACCTCGCCGGCTCACAGGTGGTAGCCGGCCTCGACCGCAGCGCCGAGCGCCTGCTCAACGGGCTGACCGGGGAGCCGGCATGGCCGACCCTGCGCGGCCACCTGCTGCTCCTGGCCGCCGCCGGCGCCGATCCGGTCGCTGAACTGTTCGCCGCCGCCGCACCGCGCGAGCTGGCGAGCGCCCATGATCAGGCGGCTGTTCTCGACTCGCGGCTTCACGACATCGACGATGTCGCCACCGGGGGGCCGCTGCCGTGGCTGCCCGGCATTCCTGACCGGCTTGCCGGCGACCCCGACTGGGGACCATACCTGAACGCCCGATCACGCCTGGTTGCTCAACTTGCCGACCAGGTCCGCCTCAACGCCGCAGCTGAAACGCCGGCCTGGGCGGCCCAGCCGACGCGCTCCCGTGCCGGCCGAGCTGATCGCCGACGTGCAGATGTGGCGCGCCGCCACCCAGGTCGACCCCAGCGACCTGCGACCCACCGGGCCACCCCAGCTCGGCCGCGCCGCCCGAATCTGCCAACAGCAACTCGACAATGCGACTCGCAGCCGCGAATACCCATACTGACCGGCAATGGCGGCAACTGCTCGCCACAGAAGTCCCCAGCGCAACCACAGACCCATTCCTGCCGGAGCTGGAGGAAAGGCTGAGCAACCTCACCCGGGCCGGCTTCGACGCCACCCACCTTGTGCGGTCGGCGGCCGCCGTAGGACCCCTACCTGACGATCACCCCGCGGCAGCCCTCTGGTGGCGCATCCTCGACCAGCTACCGCAAACGCCGAACCAGGACCCCACAACCCCACGCCGTCCCAAGCGACCAGGCGGACGACCACAACATCACCCAACCAGCGGCCACCCGTCCCGCGCTCGGCGCCGCCTCCCGCGTTCGGCCCGAGCCGCTGAAACCCGCCTCCGACCTCACGACGCCTGAGATGTGTTTCGGCAGAATCTGTTTGCCGAAACCCCGCCAATCAGTATCAAGAGCCGGCGCGGAGCGACGGCCGCCGCTCCGCGTGTCTCGCTTCGCTGCGGGCCGATTTACGGCGTCCATGGCCTTACTACTCAGTCGGACCTTCTCGCGGGCCGACCTTCTATCCACATCGGGAACGGCACCGAGCTTGTGGCTACGTTGATGGTGTTGAGCGGATCGCCTGGTGCGTCATGTGTCTTTCACCTCGTCGAAGCCTGCATTACTTAGAGGTTGTTCGTGATGCCGCCTCGGCGGTAACGGGGCGCAGGGCGGCGGGTCGCATCACGATGCCCTTGCCATCCGCCGACAGCACAAGAACGTCGGACCGGTCGGCTGGTAAACGCCTTACCGTCGTAGAAGGCCTCAAGAATCGACATCACCGGACGAAGTCGCTCACCCGCCTGGCGAAGCGGTCGCCAGTGCAGCTCGTTCAGACTGCCTGAGGGGAAGCGGATACCTCAGGCTGAACTGGTTCCACCTGCTTTAGATGCTTGCGCGACAGGTTTTGGGAGCCGTACACAACGACCAGGACGATCGCCACTACACCCCACAGCGCTAGGCGCAGCCACGCCTGGTTCACCGAGTCTGCTCCTGAGAACATCTGGCCGACAAACGCGCTCGAGAAGGTGTTGTTCATGGTGTGGAACAGCATGACGATCAACACACTTCCCTTAGCATTATTGAACAGCCACGTGTACACGATCGACCATTCGATGGGAAACAAGAGGGCGTCAATCCAGAAGTCCTCCCCGGTTACCACGAACGGCAGGTGCCAGAAAGCCCACAGCACCCCGAGGATCAGGCTGGCTATGAGTGCCGAGTACCGGAACTGCAGCCGGGGGAGGGCGTACCCTCTGAAGCCCGGCTCCTCCCAAGTGCCAGCCAGGCCAGGGATGAGGAGCCAGAGCAAAAACAGCAGCAAGAAGCTCGACCAGCCACCGAAATCTGCCGCTGTAGACGTGCGCTGAGCGCCCAGCAAGAAGACGTTGAGCGCTGCCGCAGCAAGGGTGACCACGATGGGAAGCAGGAGCGCCACGGCATACCATTGGAGCCCGACGCGCCAGCGCACCATCCGTCGCAGTAACCCCATCACACCGCTCTTTCCTTCGGTCACCGCCAGCACAACCAGCGCCGCGAGGAAAGGCCCGAAGCCCACGATCGGGTTGGGCAAAAGGCCAACAGAATAAAGGATCCAAGGCCACCACGAGAGTGCATAGGCCAACACGAAGAACGTGGTAAGCGGATACCTTCTCACCAGCGACATGAGGCCATTCCTCTACCACTTCCCAATCGGGTCATCTCCTCCATGGCGAGCATGATGCCCGCAGCCCGTGGGAGATTTGTGGCGCCTCCACCACCCCATGGACGTTCCCTTGCAGCGTCACGGTGGCGACCAACCCTCGTAGGCCCGCCCGGCAGGTGTGAGTGGCTGCCCTTCATATGCCCACAGAGCCGCCGGGGTCCATCAAGCGAGGGTCCCCCATCTCGTCGGAGCGCCTTGTGGCACCACAGCGCCTGCAGGTCCACACCGTCTGATGCCGGTCCTCGTCCCAGCCGTTGTGCCACTGGTGCCTTCGAACAAGGCAAATGAGTCGAGCCTTCACGGCACCGCCTTCCCGACAGAATCGACACTACGCATACAGGCACCCGGTGTACACGATCGAGGCGCGATCACGAGCAGAACGGTCTCTTGGTTATCGCCACGTCTGCTTACCAAACTGCTTACCAATCGGTTTGACCTGGACCGATCAAGCAGGTACTCAGGCGGCCTCACGCTCAGCGCGGCTGCCATGCGCCGTCGGATCTAGGCTGACACGGAGGGGGTCAACTGGACCTACGCCTCTGCCGCCTCTGATCGGATCAAGGCTGGCGGCTTGCCCCCGCGCCCTCCGCTGCTCGCGTCGTCGCTCGGGATAGCTTCGCCGGCATGCGCACTACCGGGCAGCTTGTGACGCTGCTCGGTAGCGCGACTGGACGCTCCTCTAATGGGACTACATGCGGGAGGACTTGTCGGTCGGCACGCTCTGCCGGCCAGTCAGATTTAACCCGTATTTCAGCACAAGCACTCCGGCGAGCACGCACCAGAGAATGACTCTGATCAGTTGAGGGCGGTCGGTAGCTTCTGCCGCTGGTGACGCTACGGTCCAAAGACCGATTAGCGCGTGAAACAAGGCAGCGGCCAGGATGCTTCCGTGGGTGCGTTGGTAGAGCCAGGTGTAGACCACGGCCTCGGCCGGCAGGAGCACGAAGAGTAGCGGAATGGAGTTGTTGCCCATCGGTGCGCCGACGGTGAAGACAAGTGGCAGGTGCCAGCACGCCCACACGACGCCGAGGATGAGGCTCGCAGTCACGGCATTCGTCTGACGAAGCAGTTGCGGGAGGGACACGCCTCGCCAGGCGGTTTCCTCGCCGACCCCATCGGTTAGAAGCCGTATGGCGATGATCAGTGGAATCACAGCCAGGGGCAGGTCCAGCGCGACGGGCAGGGCTGCGGAGAATTGCCCGCCGGTAAGAGCGTAGATACCGGCCGTGGTCAGGGCGATCCCGAGAGGAATTGTGACTATCGCGACGTACCACCGCCAGCCGATGCGCCAAAGCAGGAGCTTCCGGCCAAGTTCGGCCAGACTCCGCCGTCCGCCAGTCCACGCAACAAATGCCACGGCCGACAGCGCTGGCATATAGGTCCATCCACGCCCCAACCAGTGGCCCCAGTGGCTATCGAGGAGTCCTTGACTCTCAAGTGCCCTGGGCACCCAGACAATCCAGGTAGTGAAGAACACCAGGCCGAAGAAGGAAACTATCGATACGATCCCGGGCTTCGGTTGTGCCGTTGTCGTTGCGGTCGAGGTTATGTGCGCGGTCATGGCTGCTCCTTATAGTGGGTGTTGCTGCGAGAGCGCGGGGCGGCTGAGCCGCCCAGTACCCCGTTGAAACCGACGCTATTGATGCGGTTCTGTTGCCACATCAGGGCAGGCCCAGCCCCCTGAGTAGGTGCTAGCACTCTTAGCCCTGCCTGGTAGCGGTGCGACGATTGACGTATGGGACAAACCGTCGTCGTGGTCGACGATGACCCGGGCTTTCGGTCGTTGGTCGGGCGACTCCTGAACGCGTCCGGCTTCGACGTGGTCGGCGACGCGGCCAATGGGGAGGAAGCGCTGACGGTTACCCGCCGACTTCACCCAGACATCGTTCTGCTCGACGTTCAGATGCCCGTGCAAGACGGGTTCTCCGTCGCTCGCCAGCTTCTGCAGGAATCGACATCCCTGGCTGTGGTCCTGACGTCAGGTCGCAGCCTGGAGGATTACGGACACCAGATCACCAGTTGTGAGGGGATCGCGGGCTTCCTGCCCAAGGACGAGCTGTCCGGTCCTGGCCTACAAGATCTGATTGATGGACAGCCGTGAGCCGCCAGCGGGTGTGGATTCTGGCCACTTCCGTCGTGGCCGCTGGTCTCGGCGCGGCAGCTCTGTTGATCTGGGGCGGCTACAGCACAACACCAACGCTCCTAGGCGTGACCCTCGCAGTGACCCTGGCGGTGGGGTGGTCATTTTCGGTGCTCGGTGTGATCGCGGCGGTGTATTGGCCCAGCAGCCGGACGGGACTGTTGATGATCGGCGTGGGTCTTGCTTGGTTCGCGCGGGCGGTCGGAGCTGTCGACAGCCCGGTCATGTTCAGTGCAGGGGTGCTCATCGGCTCGCTCTACTTGGCCGTCCTGGTCCATCTCATGGTGACGTATCCCACTGGACGACTTGTGAGCCGCGGTCAGCGACTGGTGGTCGCCGCCGCCTACCTCTGCACCATCCCGCTTAACTTTGTAGGCCATTGGCTACTGCCCGGTAGCGGCACGTGCCGAGATTGCCGCTTCAACCTTCTGACTACCAGCGGTCAGACCGGCGCACCCGACGCTGGCCATCTGATCCTGTTCGTGCTGCTCGTATGCGTCACGTTGGCCGTGCTGGTATTTATGGCTGCCCGCTGGCATGCGGCGAGTCCGGTCAGTAGGCGCAGCCTTGGCCCGCCGCTATGGGGAGCCCTCACGATTCTTGGCGTGGTGGCTGCTCATCGGATCGGGACCATCCTTCATCTCACCGGCCCGGCGTCCACCGTGCTTGCCTGGTTGCCGCAGGCGGTGCTGGTTCTCTGGCCAATCGGGTTTGTGGCGGGGATGGCCCGGACCAGGCTGGATCGGTCTACCGTCGCCGATCTGGTGGTCGAACTCGATAGCGGCTTGCCGTCCCGGGGTATGCGGGCGGCATTGTCGGATGTTCTGCACGATCCTTCCTTGCAGCTGGCCTTGTGGTTGCCCGATCGGCAGGTCTTCGTCGACGAGAACGGTCGCGACATTGAGGCGCCAAGCGAAGGATCCGGGCGGGCCGTCACGACGCTCAGAAGTGAAGGCAATGTAGTCGCCGTCTTGACACACGACCCATCCCTCGCCGACCACCCAGCTTTGATCTCCGCTGTCGCGGCGGCGGCGGGCATTGCCCTCGACAATGAACGGTTGCACCAGCAGGCACAGGCGCATCTGGTCGAAGCCCGTGCGTCTAGGACTCGCCTGGTAGCCACGGCCGACGCCGAACGTCGTCGGGTAGAGCGCAACCTGCATGACGGAGCTCAACAACGGATGCTCAACTTGTTGCTCGCGCTGCGGCTCGCCAAGGTTCGGCTTGGCGCCGAAGCCTACGACGACACTGCGGATGCGCTGGAAGAGGCGACAGAGCAGCTGACACTCGCGCTTAGCGAGCTTCGGGACCTGGCCCGCGGAATCCACCCGGCCATCTTGTCGGAGTCTGGCCTCGGGCCTGCGCTCCGGGCATTAGCTCAGCGCTGCAGTGTTCATGTCCGGATTACCGACACGCTGAACGGTGAACGCTTCGGAACCGGTGTGGAAGAGACGGCCTACTTTGTAGTTTCTGAAGCCCTTGCCAATGTGGCGAAGCACGCGTGCGTATCTGAGGCTGCGGTCGGTATTCGGCGCACCGGCCAAGCCCTGCTCGTCGACGTTACCGACGACGGAATAGGAGGCGCAACGCTGCAGCAGGGCGAAGGGCTGCGCGGGCTGCAGGACCGGGTTGAGGCCTACTCCGGCCACCTGACGGTCGACAGTCCGGCGGGTCACGGCACACACATCAGGGCGGAACTGCCGTGCGCATAGTGCTGGCCGATGACGCGGCGCTGTTCCGGGAAGGCGTCGCGAACCTCCTCCGGGAAGCCGGCTTCGACGTCGTGGGACAAGCGGAGAATGCGGATGCGCTCATGGCCCTCGTAGGCGAACATCAACCCGACGTGGCGATTGTCGACATCCGCATGCCGCCGACCCACACCCTGGAGGGGCTTGAGGCGGCCAAGATCATCCGAGCGCGATATCCGGCGGTCGGCGTGCTCGTCCTGTCCCAGTTCGTTGAACCCCATTACGCCTTGCAACTCATCGACAACGCCGAACAGAGAGCGGGCTACCTTCTCAAGGACCGGGTTGGGGACATTGAAGAGTTAGCCGACGCCGTACGACAGATCGCTACAGGCCGACTGATCGTCGATCCTGCGGTCGTCTCTCAATTGCTCAATCGTTCCCGACGCCGTGACCCAGTGGACGCTCTTACCGACCGGGAGAAGGCCGTCCTTGGTCTGATGGCTCAGGGGCGGTCCAACCACGCCATCGCCAAGGGTCTGTTCGTCACTGAAAAGACCGTGGAGGCGCACATTCGTGCCATCTTCATCAAGCTGAGCCTCAGCCCCACAGCCGACGATCACCGTCGCGTCCTAGCGGTAATCACATACCTGTCGGAGGAATGAACTCGGTACGACGGCTCGCGAAATCGAACAAGCAGACCCCGCGTGCCCACAACGTGCCCACAACGTGCCCAAAACAGACACGATGGGCGGTCTCTCACGGACAGTCATGGATCATCGCAACCGCACCTGACCAGACAACATGCCTAGCCAAAGCCTTGCTCAACTCGCCTT
>CAVSSB010000001.1:0-32350 GCA_963730505.1 uncultured Actinomycetota bacterium | reverse complement strand
GGTCGGTCTGGTTGCTGGCTATCGCGGCGGCTGGGTGGACGATGTGCTGAGTGCCATTGTGAACGTCGGCCTGGCCATCCCGGCCCTGGTGATCGTGATCTTGGTTTCGGTGTCGCTGCCGCAACGTAACCTCTACACGTTGGCGTTGGTGATCGGTTTCACTGGCTGGTTCTGGGTGGCTCGCGCCGTGCGTGCGCAAGCCAGCAGCATCCGGACCCGTGAACACATCGACGTGGCCAAGCTCTCCGGAGCCGGGTTCTGGTCGATCCTGCGCCGCGACGTCCTGCCTTACCTGCTCTCGTATGTCGTGATGGCCGGCGTCCTCCAGATCTCCAGCGCCATCTTGTTCGAGTCCACGCTGAGCATGCTCGGCCTGGGCGCATCGGGTACCACCAGCCTGGGCACGATGCTCTACTGGGCCATTCAGTGGGGGTCGGTGCGTACCGGAGCCTGGTGGGCGTTCATCCCACCGACACTCATGCTGACGTTGATCGTCTTCTCGTTGCTGCTGCTGCAGTCCAGCCTCAATGAGGTGTTCAACCCGCGGCTACGTCGGGGTCGGGCCGCGCGCAAGAGGGCTAAGGACGCGGGCGAAGAGCTCGAGGAAGTGACGGTCGAGGGCGACGGACGCCGGACCGGTTGGCAGCTGGCGGCCTGTTAGAGACGCCGGTTTCGGCATCACGGGCGGGAGTCACGCTAATGGGCACTTTGGTCAATGCCGAGAACATCCGAGGTGTCTATTACACCGAAGGCAAGGATGTGGTGGCCGTCAACGATGTGTCGCTCAAGATCGAGGAGGGCGAGGTTATCGGGCTGGCCGGCGAGTCGGGCAGCGGAAAGACAACGCTTGGCTCGATCATCTCGCTCATCGCCCGGCCGCCGCTCCACGTCGAGCACGGCACGCTGGAGATCGACGGCCAGGTCCAAGAGCTGGGTGGCCACGCGAAGATTCCGCGTACCTGGCGTGGAGCCGTCGTTTCCATGCTGCCGCAGGGCGCGATGAACTCGGTCAGCCCCACCAAGCGGATCCGTCACCTGATCTATGACGTGATGCGGTCCCATGATTCGAAGATTTCCAAAGACGAGGCGCTCGACCGCGCTAGGGAGCGCCTTACGACGTTGGGTCTTCCGGCCCGGGTCCTCGACGCGTACCCGCATCAGCTCTCCGGTGGCATGAAGCAGCGCACGGTCACGATCATCAGCACCTTGCTCAATCCGCGGCTGCTGGTGGCCGATGAGCCGACCTCGGCACTCGATGTGACGTCGCAGAAGATCTTGATCGAGATGCTGTTGGAGATGCTGGAGAAGAGGATCATGAGCGGAGTGATCTTCGTGACCCACGACCTTCCGGTACTGCGCACTGCGGCAAACAGGATTGCTGTGATGTATGAAGGCAGGATCATTGAGCTGGGGCCAACCGAGATCGTGGTCGAAAGGCCTGAGCACCCATATACGCAGGCACTCATGAGTTCGGTGCTGGCGCCGGAACCGGCGTACGCCAATACCAGAATCGAGGGAATGAGCACCTTCGATCGATCCCTCTTCGATGCACCGGCGGTGATTCACTGATGGCTGAGATCTATCAAGCCGAGCACATCACCAAAACCTTCGGCCACGGCAAGAACGAAGTGCGGGCGGTCAGGGACGTCTCGTTCAGCCTCGAACAAGGAGAGGTCACCACCATCGTGGGCGAGAGCGGCTCAGGTAAGTCGACAATCGCCAGAATGGTTCTTGGTCTGATGCCGATCACCTCCGGCAAGTTGATCTTTGACGGTAAGGACGTCACGAATCTCAAGGGCCGCGGCCCGAACCGAATACTGGCGGGACGTGCAGGCCGTCTTTCAGGACCCGTTCTCGGCGTTCAATCAGTTCTTCACCGTAGGCAAGCTCCTGGACCGCTCGATGATCATGGTCGGCAAGAAGGTGGGCCAGGAGCGTCTCGAAGAGTCGTTGGGCTACGTTGGCATGGATCTCAGTGTGCTGGACCGCTATCCCCACCAGCTTTCCGGCGGTCAGCGGCAGCGGGTCATGATCGCTCGGGCGCTCATGATGCGACCGAAAATGCTTGTCGCGGACGAGGCCACGTCCATGCTTGACGCGTCGCTCCGAGTGAATGTCCTCAATGTCCTCAAGGATCTCCGCGAGGAACTCGGAATCACTGTGCTGTTCATTACTCACGACATCGGGCAGGCCTGCTATCTCGCGGACCGGGTACTGGTCATGGAGCACGGCGTCATGGTGGAGCAGGGCACGACCGATGAGGTGATCTTCAACCCGCAGCACGAATACACCCAACGGCTGCTCGCCGATGTGCCCAAGCTGCACGAGGAGATCGAACTCCACGATCTGCAGGAAGAGCTACAGAAGGCGGGCGAGCTGGCCTGAGCTCGACTCGGGACGGAGATGCTGCGCACAGAATTGCGCACGGGCTGGACCGTCCGGGCTATTAGTGGCGACCCGTCAGGACGAGTGCCGGGGACCTATCAGGCCGAAGTGCCAGGCTGCGTACACACCGATTTGATGGCAGCTGGCGTCATCCCCGATCCCTACCTGGACGGGAATGAGGCTGCGCTCAGGTGGATGCATGAGATCGAATGGCGCTATACGACGGCGCTAGATCCCGGCACGGTCGCGCTTGAGTGGCCAGGACCAACGGAGCGGGCCGATCTGGTCTTCGATGGCATCGACACCATCGCGACCATACGGCTGGGGGAGGGGTCGGAACGGATCGAGCTGGGACGCACCTACAACATGCACCGCTCGTACCGCTTCGACATCTCGGCCTACTTGACCGGGCGGCCGGTCGAACTCGAAGTTGATCTTCACTCAGCGACCGCCTATGCCGAGGCTGAACAACGACGGCTGGGGGACTTGCCACGCCCCTATCCGGCGCCGTACAACTTCATTCGCAAGATGGCGTGCAGCTTCGGCTGGGACTGGGGACCGGACCTACGCACCGCTGGTCTCTGGAAGCCGGTCCGGCTCGAGCGTTGGAGCATCGCCCGGCTGGCTCAGGTGAGGCCACTCGTGACAGTCGATTCCGCTGGCACCGGTCGAGTTGAGGTCCGCATCGACCTGGAGCGCCTGGATTCCGAAGCGCCACTCACGGTGGCAGCCGACATCCTGGGCCGCCGAGCCGAGGGCGCTGTGGATGCTGGCGCAACGAGGGCGACACTCGTCATCGATGTCCCCGATGCCCCTCTGTGGTGGCCTGCTGGCTACGGCGACCAGCCGCTGGCTGATCTTGCTGTCACACTGTCGACAGTCGATCAAGAACTCGACCGATGGCAGCGCAGGATCGGCTTCCGCACCGTCGAACTGAACACCTCCCGCGACGACGTCGGCACCGCTTTCACCATTTCGATCAACGGCCAACCGGTGTTCGTCAAAGGCATGAACTGGATCCCTGATGATCACTTCCTGACCCGGATCACCGCTGGGCGGTTGGCACGCCGGCTCGACCAGGCCCTGGCCGGCAACGTCAACCTGCTTCGCGTCTGGGGTGGAGGCATCTTCGAGAGCGACGACTTCTACCGGGCCTGCGATGAGCGCGGACTGCTGGTCTGGCAGGACTTCCTACTGGCCTGCGCGGCGTACCCGGAAGAGTCTCCGCTGTGGGAGGAGATTGAAGCCGAGGCCCGCGAGAATGTGGTGCGACTGATGCCTTATCCGTCGCTGGTGCTGTTCAACGGCGGCAATGAAAATCTCTGGGGCCAGGCGGATTGGAACTGGAGGGAGCAGCTCGACGGCCGTACCTGGGGAGCGCGCTACGCCTACGATCTCTTTCGCAGCATCGTGGGCGAGCTTGATCCGACCCGCCCGTATTGCGAAAACAGCCCGTACTCACCGGGTGCGGAGCACGAATCCGCCCATCCCAACGATCCCGACCACGGCACCCACCACCAGTGGGAGGTCTGGAATGCCATCGACTACACCGCATACCGCAGCGAGATTCCCAGGTTTTGCTCCGAGTTCGGCTTCCAGGCTCCGCCTGCATGGCGCACCTTGATCGACTGGGTGCACGCTGTCGGCGACGGCGCGCTGGACGCGGCAAGCGATCCCAAGAACGATGCGAACTTCCTTCTCCACCAGAAGGCTGACGACGGCAACGGCAAGCTCGATCGAGGGCTCGCCCCACACATCGGTGTGCCCGACAACTTCACGGATTGGCATTGGGCAACCCAGCTCAATCAGGCACGCGCTGTGAGCTACGCGATCGACCACTACCGGCGATGGTGGCCACGGACCGCAGGTGCGATCGTCTGGCAGCTCAATGACTGCTGGCCGGTGACCTCCTGGGCGGCGATCGACTTTGAAGAACGTCCCAAGCCGCTGTGGTACGCGATCCGGCGCGCGTTTGCGCCGCGGAACGTGGTCTTTGTCACCGAAGACGGCATCGTCTCGGTTGTGGTACTCAACGACACCGACCAGGCCTGGCAGGGTGAGCTGGAGCTGAGCCGCCAAAGCCTCAACGGTGTCACGCTCGCCGAGGCCAACGTGAACGTCAGCGTCGAGCCGAGGACCGCTACGCCGATCGCGCTCGCCACCGATCTCTCCACACCTGAGGACCCGAGCGCCGAGATTGTCGTCGCCCGGTTCGACACCCTGACCAGGGTGCACACCTTCGTAGAGGACATCGAGCTGACCTTGGACCCGAGGCCGGTCGACGTGAAAGTCACCCAGACGCGTGACGGGTACGCCGTGCAGGTCACAGCTCACTCCCTCGCTCGGGACGTCACACTGCTGGCCGATCGAGCGGCTGCAGACGCCACAGTGGATGATGCGCTGGTGACCTTGATCGCTGGCCAGACCGCCACGTTCCAGGTCCGCACCAACACTCCCGACCTCGAGCACACACTCGGTGAACCACCGGTGTTCCGGACCGCTAACGACCTCCAGCGCGTCTAGAGCAGTGTTCGCCGAGGGCCAGGTCATCGTGCCCGCCGAACTGGCTGCTTCGCACCAGAAATACTTTGGCGAGTCGGGTCGGGCCTGGATTGCAGCGCTGCCGGCGCTCGCTGCCGCCTGTATTGATCGCTGGCAGTTGGAGGTAGACGGGGAAACCGCCTTCGGTGCGGTAGCGCTGATCGTCCCGGTTGTTCGTCGGGATGGTCCGAAAGCGGTGCTCAAGCTGCAGCCGGTTGACGACGAGACCATCGGCGAACCGGCGGCGCTGAAGTTGTGGGCGGGACGCGGAGCTGTGCGGCTCTTAGAGGACGATCCCGATTCGGGGGCGATGCTGCTCGAGCGGCTCGATGCCTCGCGAGACCTGACGACGATGCGGAACGACCTAGCGGCGGCCCAGATCATTGCGGAGTTGCTGGTGCAATTTAACGCCGTGCCTGCCCCAGCAGATCTCCGCCAGCTGCGCGATGTCGCCGCAGCCACCCTCGCTGGCGCCCCGGAAGCGATCCGGATAGTGGGTGACTCCGACGAGCGTCGGCTCTTGATCAACTGCGCGGCCCGGGTCAGGGAGTTGATCACAGATCCGATCGAGGATCGGCTGTTGCATTGGGATCTGCACTACTTCAATGTTCTTGCCACGCTGGACGGCAGCCAGCGTTGGACCGCGATCGATCCGAAGCCGCTCAGCGGCGATTCCGGGTTCGAGCTGTTGCCGGCGTTGTGGAACCGCTGGGACGATCTTGTCCAGACTGGCGACGTGTCACGGGCGTTATTGCGCCGGTTCGATCTCATGACAGAGATCCTCGAGCTGGACCGGTCGCGCGCGGTCGGGTGGACCCTGGGACGAGTGCTCCAGAACGCCGTCTGGGATCTTGTCGACTTCAACGAGCCACACATCTTGCCCGCCCACCGCACCATTGCCGAGGTGCTCTTGGCTGCGCGCACATAGACAGCTGCGAGCGATTTGCGCGAGCAGCTCTGAGAAGATCATCGGGTGCAGCGGATCGAGCGACCGAGGTTCGCAGTCTGGGAGATCGGTGCGGTGGTAGCCGCGCTCGCCGTCCTCCTGCTGATCACGGTCAACCGCTATGGTCCACACCGCGACGAGCTCTACTTCGTTGCAGCCGGCCAACGTCTGGCGTGGGGCTATGCGGACCAACCCGTGTTTACGCCCTTGTTGGCTCGCCTCGCCACCGAGCTGGCACCGCACAATCTCCTCGTCCTTCGTCTGCCCAGCCTGATGGCGATGGGTTTGCTAGTCATCTGCGCAGCCGCATTCGCGCGCCTGCTGGATGGTGGCCGGGCCGCACAGGTGCTGAGCGCTAGCACCGTCGCCGCGTCGGTGATCACCGTGACGCTGGGTCATCGCCTCAGTACTGCGACCTTCGACACACTCGCCTGGACTGCCGTGCTCCTGGTCGTCGGGCATGCGCTGCACGATGATCGGCCGCGGCTGTGGCTCGTTGCTGGTCTGCTAGCCGGTCTGGGCCTGAACAACAAGACCGCAGTAGTTGTCCTGTTGTTCGCCATCCTCCTCGGCGTGCTGCTCGTGCCAGGGTGCCGCGCACAGCTGCGTACGCCATATCCGTGGCTCGGCGGGGTGATCGCGATACTGCTGTGGCTGCCGAACCTGGGCTGGCAGTTCATGAACGGCTGGCCGGTGCTTGGGCTTGGGGCCGACATTGCCGAGGAGTTCGGCGGCTTGGCCGGCCGGTTGGGTCTGCTGCTGCTGGCGTTGGCCATGTTCTCCCCGCTGATTGCCATTGTCTGGATCTACGGACTGGTTCAGCTGTTCCGCGAGCCTGACTGGGCGAGGCTGCGCCCGATCGCCGTCGCCTTTCTGGTGGCAACGGTGGTCTTTGTCATCGCCGGAGGAAAGGGCTACTACCTAGCGGGAGCGATCGTCCCGCTGGTCGCCGCCGGATGCACGGCGCTCGCCGCACGCTGGTCTGCTCGCCGACTGGTCGCGGCGGGTGCCGTCTTGGCGGTGTCCGCTGCGGTGGCCTGGCCGGCCTTCGTACCGGTGTTGCCGGTTCGCACGTACGCGGCCTCTTTCTATCCCGCTCTCGACTCTGATCAGCTCGAAACGATCGGTTGGCCAGAGTTCGCCGACACCGTACGGGCCACCGTGGACTCGCTGCCGGCGGACCAGCGGGCCACCGCCGTCGTGTTCACCCGCAATTACGGAGAGGCAGGCGCACTCGACTGGTACGGCCTCGGGCGCCCGGTGTTCAGCGGTCACAACGCTTTTGGAGACTGGGGGCCGCCGCCTGAGGGCGCAGGCCCAGTAATTGTCGTCGGCCTTGCCGACCCAGCTGCGAACTTCACCGATTGCCAGGTCGCGGCAATGATCAACAACGACGCGGATGCTGACAATGAGGAGCGCGGTCAGCCCATTTGGGTCTGCTCAGCACCGCAAGGTGGCTGGGCCGAGCAGTGGCCGCGTTTAGTCCATCTCGACGCCTGACCTAAAGCACGGCCCAAGCTGCGGCGCAGCGCCAAGAGTTACCGATAATCTTCGGGCATGGCGACCGTGAGCCTGCCCGGCGGACCAACGCTGCAGTACCGGGAGTGGGGCCGCCCGGACGCTGCAGTGGTCCTGCTGCTGCACGGTCTGACCTCATCAAGCCAGAGCTGGCGGCACGTCGCACCCGAACTCGGGGAGAACTTCCGAGTGATTGCACCGGACGCCCGGGGGCATGGCGGCAGCGAGTGGATGCGGGATTACTCCTTCGAGGCGATGCGTGATGACGTGGCGCGCTTCATGGAGCAGGTCGGCATTCTTGCGGCGATCGTCGTCGGGCACTCGATGGGCGCCGTTACCGCGTACGACCTGGCGGCCACTCGACCTGATTTGATACGGCTCCTCGTCCTCGAGGAAATGCCGCCACCAGATCCGGCCACGCCGCCGAAACCGATCCCGCGGCGGCCCGATCCAAGGGCCGATTACGACTGGCGGGCCTTGGTCGCGGTGTATCGGTGGCGCAACGCGCCGCCGCCCGGTTTGTGGGACCGCGCGGCCCAGATCCAAGCACGGACTTTGGTGCTGGGCGCCGCGCAGAGCGAGCTTCGCCAGGACCGCATGGAAGAGCTGAGCCGGCGCATCCCCCATGCAACCTTCGCCACCATGAACAGCAACCATGGCGGCCACGAGCAGCGTCCGAGTGAGTTCCTCCGCCAGGTTGAACCCTTCATTTCCTGGTTCGCTAAGCGGTGACTCCCTTACACCGACTTGTCAGAATCCAGTTGACCTATAGCTCAACTGGATTCTGACAAGTCGGCGTAGGTGCACTTCCCACCTATCCTTAATGCCATGTCGGTCAAGGCTCTGGCGCTGCGTGGCAGCTCGCGCGATGGGCAACACGTGCCCTGCGGCGGAACGGCATTCCCCGCGACCCTGACCTCAACGAGCCACTGCCGAAAAGACTGCTGAAGAACAAGTTCTTCTGGCTCACGGTCGTCATGATCTTGGTGTACGCCACCATGCTGGTACTGCTCTACCGAGAGGTGGTGCCTGATCGCGAAGTCCCCGGCGGCACGATCCCGGGGTTGGGCACCGAAGCGATCCCGATCGCAGTGAAGTACGCCGCTATTACAGCGATCCCGTTGTCCTTGCTCTTCTTGTGGGCAGACCGGTTTCGACCGCAACGCTTTTGGGTGTGGCTGATGACGTTCGGTTGGGGCGCGTGCGTCGCAACCTTCATCTCCGCGCAGGTCAACACCTGGGCGGCCCAACACCTCAGCATCATTGGCGACGGTGACCCGGCGACCGCCGCGCGGGCCGCGATCTACGTCGCGCCGTTCGTTGAGGAGGCATCCAAGGCCACCGTGCTCTTCTGGCTGGCGATCTTGATGCGCTACCAGTGGGTGAGCCGGCTCAGCGGAATCGTGCTGGCCGGTCTCGCCGGCGCGGCCTTCGCCTTTACCGAGAACATCCTCTACTACGGCCGCGTCTACCGGTACGCCGCGCGTACCTTCGGCGAGGTGCCCCCGCTAGAGGCGCTGCAGAGTCTCTTCGTGATGCGCGGAGTGATCACTTGCTTCGGCCATCCGCTCTTCACCGCAATGATTGGCGTCGGCCTGGCGATCGCTATACGTTCCAAGAGCAAGATCGTCCGAGTGGTCGCACCGCTCGCTGGCTATGGCGTCGCAGTGTTCCTCCACATGGCGTTCAACACGACCGCAAGCCTGCTTCAGGGCAGTAGCCTGCTCTTCATCTATCTTGGCGTGGCGCTGCCGCTCGTCATTGGCATGATCATCTTTGTGGTCCGCCAGCTGTTCCGGGAGGGCCGGCTGATCCGGGAACGCCTTGTCGACTACGTCCGCCTGGGTTGGCTGCCAGAAACTGATCCCCCGGCAATGTCCAGGCTGCGCACCCGGCTTCGGGCGCTTTGGCACGCTGTTTTCGCCGGTCCCGAAACATTCCTTGCGACGATTCGGATGCAGCGGGCGATTACCGAGTTGGCCTACCTGCGAGATTCCCTCACCCGCGGCATCATCGACGAAACCGGTCGGGTTCGGGAGAAGCAACTGCTGGCCAAGATCACCTCGATCCGCGGAAAGGCCATCATCCAGCCGGAGGGACGAGCAGCCTATCCGTCGCTGCGGCGGCGACGCACGGGTGCCCTTGCCGCGTACCCGCCGCCGAGCTATCCGGGCCCGGCCGGCCTGGGCGGCAATTACCCAGCCCCAAGCGCGTTCCCGGCGCCGGCCGCCCTGCCTCAGGGCGCGCCGGCCGCGGCTTCGGTTCCCCTGGGGCAGAGTGCTACCCAATACTCTGAGGTCGACCCCACCTGGAAACCGCCCGGAGAGTAGGGAGCCGCGGATGGCCGGCAGGCAGCTGACCCCGCTGGAATCTGCGCTCACTGAGCTGCGGGCGGCGGTGGCGCAGGTGCGCCTTCCGCTACCACTGCCCGGAGCCGAGGAGCAGCGCAAGGTCGCCGAAGAGATCAATCGGCAGCTTGACGACTATGTGATGCCTCGGTTGGCGACTATCGATGCGCCGCTCCTCGCGGTCGTCGGAGGCTCAACCGGAGCGGGCAAGTCGACGCTGGTGAACTCCCTCGTCGGCCGAGAGGTGAGCGCTCCGGGTGTGATCCGCCCGACCACCCGAGCCCCGGTGCTGGTGCATCACAGCAGCGACGCTGCCTGGTTCACCGATGATCGAATCCTTCCCGGACTCGCCCGGTCAACCGGCGCATCTAAGGATCTCGATCCCTGCAACTGGTGGTCGACGAGTCCATACCGCCTGGGCTGGCAATTCTGGACGCACCTGACATCGACTCTGTGGTGGTGCAGAACCGGCAGCTCGCCTCACAGCTGCTCGCAGCGGCGGACCTCTGGCTCTTCGTCACCTCCGCAGCTCGTTACGCCGACGCCGTGCCCTGGGGCTTCCTGCGAGCTGCTGCAGACCGAAGTGCCGCAGTCGCCGTCGTTTTGGATCGGGTGCCACCGCGCGCCATGACGGAGGTGCCGCCGCACCTCGGCCAGCTGATGAGCGAGCGAGGGCTGGGTGACTCGCCGCTTTTCGCCGTACCGGAGACGACCGTGGACGCGGAGGGACTGCTGCCCGCGAGTGCGATACAGCCGATCCGGGGCTGGCTGGCGGCGCTGGCGGCGGATCAGGCCAGCCGCGCCAAGGTCGTACACCAAACCCTTGATGGTGCGATCGCTGCGCTGGCAGCGAAAGCTCCAGAACTGGCCCGGTCTGTCGATGAGCAGCTCGAGGTGATCGAGCAATTGCGGGCTGAGGTCGACCGCTCCTACGCCGAAGCAGTCCGTACGGTGCAAGTGCAGACCGCCGATGGAACGCTGCTGCGCGGTGAGGTCCTCGCGCGCTGGCACGAGTTCGTCGGCACGGGGGAGTTCTTCCGGGCGCTCGAGCAGAAGGTGAGTTGGCTGCGGGACCGGTTGATGACGACCCTGAAGGGTGAGCCGCCCGGTGCTGGGAATCTGAAGATCGCGGTCGAGTCCGGCCTGGAGTCTTTGCTGCGGGAGGAGGCAGCGGCCGCCGCAGAGCGCGCGGAGGCGTCGTGGCAGGCCAACGCAGCTGGCCGCGCCCTGATCGAGAGTGCCGAGGTCGACCTGTCGCGGTCATCGGCCGACTTCGACCGAAAGGCCGGGCGTGCCATTCGCGACTGGCAGGGCGCCGTCCTTGATCTGGTCGCCGACGAGGGCATGAGCAAGCGCTCCAAGGCGCGGTTCTACGCACTCGGTGTCAACGGGATCGGTGTGGCGTTGATGATCGTCGTCTTCGCCCACACCGGTGGTCTGGTCGGGGCTGAGATCGGGGTGGCCGGAGGCACAGCGGTGCTCGCCCAGCGAGTCCTGGAGGCCGTCTTTGGGGACCAGGCGATTCGGCGACTCGCCCAGACGGCCAAGGATGATCTTGATGCTCGGGTTCAAACACTGCTGGCGGACGAGCTGCTGCGCTACCACATGATCTTGAATGGACTGGGCGTGGAGTCCGATCAATCCGCCCGGCTGCATCAGGCGGCTCGAGCGGTGGAGTCGGCCCGCGCGGGTGGTTTGCCCACCAGCGTGGAGGACGAGGCGGCGCTGCCGCCCGCTGAGCGGCGCTTGGCGATCGATGCGCCGATCGTGAGTCAGATCCCTTCCGGGCAAGCTTCCGATGACAGCGACATCGTCGACGCGGAGCTCGTCGACCAGCCGGGAGAGGAGCTCCGATAGTGGCCGCCCGAGGTCTTGGGCTACTCAGCCGCAAGGACGCCGGCGTACCTCTTGTTGATCATCTTCGGGCGCTGACCGAGGCCGTGGAGCTGTGCGAGGGCCGAGTCGATTCGGTCGCCCTGGATGAGGCCCGGCGCGTAGTTGATCAAGCCGACCGGCGGCTGGCCATTTCCGGAAGCGCCACGGTGGTGGCACTTGCTGGAGCCACGGGATCAGGCAAGTCGAGCATCTTCAACGCGTTGTCTGGAACCACTCTGGCGACCGTCGGCGTACGCCGCCCGACGACGGCACACGCCATGGCCTCCAGTTGGGGAGACGAATCGGCCGAGGACCTGCTGGACTGGCTCCAGATCCCGCGACGGCATGCGCTGGAGACCGATCCGACAATGGCTGCGGCGCTCGACGGTCTGGTACTGCTGGACCTTCCTGATCATGACTCCACCGAAGTGGACCATCGGATGGAGGTTGATCGGCTGGTGCAGCTGGTCGACATGCTGGTCTGGGTGGTCGATCCGCAGAAGTATGCCGACGCAGCCATCCATGATCGTTACCTGAAGCCGCTGGCCCAGCACTCAGACGTGATGTTGATCATCTTGAACCAGGTTGACAAGCTCTCTGCGAGCCAGCTCGAGCAGTGCTTGAAGGATCTGCGACGGTTGCTGGCCTCAGAGGGTCTGGCCAAGGTGCCGGTCATGGCCGTCTCAGCCGTGACGGGAGAGGGTATCGAAGGGCTCCGAGAGACGCTGGCCAACCAGGTCGCCGAGAAGCAGGCAGCCGCGCTCCGGTTGGCGGCTGACGTCTCGGTCGCCGCAGCCAAGCTCAGCGAGGCATCCGGTACCACCAAATTGACTCCGCTCGCCCAATCGAGCGTCAACCAGCTGACTACGCAGGTCGCCCTGGCGGCGGGGGTCCCCGTGGTGACGGAGGCCGTCGGCAACGCCTGGCGGATGCGGGGTGGCCTGGCGACCGGCTGGCCCGTCTTGGCCTGGGTGGCCAAGTTCAAGCCTGACCCGTTACGCCGGCTGCATCTGGATCGGCTCGGCGTAGGTCAACGGCGCAAGGAGATCGATCCCTCGCGAGTCGGGCGAACGTCGTTGCCTGCAACGTCCGGTGTCCAGAAGGCCCGGGTGGACACCGCGTTGCGAACTCTTTCCGACCAGGCTGCTCAAGGTCTCCCGCGCGGCTGGGCCGACCAGATCAAGCGCGCGGCGCGCTCGGCCGAGGATGCGTTGCCGGACCGCGTTGATCGTGCCATCGCGACCACCGATCTTGATCTTGCTAGGCACCGGCGGTGGTGGCAGGTGATTCGGGTAGTGCAGTGGCTGCTGGTGGCGACGGTGGTCGTCGGTCTTGGCTGGCTCGGATTGTCTTTCCTGCTGGCCTACCTGCAGCTCCCTCCGCTTCCCGAAGTGCAGTGGTGGGGACTGCCGGCGCCGACGGTGTTGGCCGTCGGTGGCGTACTGGCGGGCTTGCTGTTAGCCGGCCTGGCCAGGATTGGTGTGGAGGTGGGTGCCCGGCGGCGTAGCGCGCGAGCGCGGCAGTCACTACGTGCCGCCATCGCGCGGGTAACCGGTGAACTTGTGATCGAGCCGGTCAAGGCAGAACAGGCGCGGTACGAGAGCGCGCGGCTCGCGCTGGAGCGCGCGCGGAGCTAGGGGCCTCCTGGGCTGTGTTTTCCAGCTGCTCGCGCATCGCGCTCGGGATCCGCCGCCGTCGTCGTCGCTCGCAGAGCAAAGAACCTCTCCGCTCGCTCCTCCTCCGTGCGCCGGCGCGCGATTCCCGACGCTCGCAGCTGTGTCCACAGGCCGAAAGCATCTCGAAGCTTCATCCACAGATTCCGAGTCGGCCGCACGATCCGAGGCTGCGTCCACATCCTGATGGCGAAGACGCATTTGTCAGGAGAGCGAAAGGACGGGCCGATGGAGGCACTCGTACATATCACGGGCTACGCCGGATCCGAGGTGGAGATCAGAGGCAACGGAACCGTGTCGGCGTTCAGGCTGGCCTGCACACCGCGGGTCAAGACCAAGGGCGGATGGGGCGACGGCAACACCACCTGGATCGAGGTGAGCTGTTTCCGGCTGCTGGCCGAGCACGTGGCCGCGAGCGTGCGCAAGGGCGATCCCGTGGTGGTTGTCGGCAAGCTGCGGACCAATGTCTGGGAGAAGGACGGCCAAACCCACGAGCGCCTGGTGCTCGAGGCTGACATGGTCGGTCATGACCTGAACCGGGGTACGTCAGCGTTCCGGCGCCGACCGCGACTCAGTTCCACCGACTCTCGAGAGGCAGATGGGGGAGCCCCGGACGACGAGGTCGAGACGGCAGGGCCGAGCGCGGAGGAGCGCGCCGCCCAAGCCGCGCAGGCCGCCTGAGGCAGTCCGCACCGGTTCCACGGGACCGGTGTCAGGGCGGACTGAGGGGACTCAGGCGGTAGGCCGGGTCCGATCCGCGAGGCGGATCCGCGCCTACAGGTGACGCACCATGTCAGGCTTGCCCCGCGCCCCCGCGGTGGCCGCCGGTGGTGCGTCACCGCTTCCCGTGCCTGGCATACTTGACCGCCGCAGGTTGCGCGACTGGCGTCCTGCAAGTTCTGGCGTACAAGTGAAGGCTTCCCAATCCCTATGCCTGAGTTCATTTACTCCATGCACAACGTCCGCAAGGCACTCGGCGACAAGGTCGTGCTGGACAACATCACGCTGTCCTTCTATCCCGGCGCCAAGATCGGCGTCGTCGGGCCCAATGGGGTCGGCAAGTCGACCCTGCTCAAGCTGATGGCAGGCATCGAGAAACCCAACAACGGCGATGCCATGCTCGCTAAAGATGCGACGGTAGGAATTCTGCTCCAGGAACCTCCATTGACGGAGGGGAAGACCGTGCTGGAGAACGTCGAGGAGGGGGTCGCCGACATCAAGGCACTCCAGGCGCGGATGGATGAGCTGGGCACCGCCATGGGTGAGCCGGACGCCGACTTTGAGGCGCTGATGGCGGAAATGGGGGAGGTCCAAACCGAGCTGGACCATCGAAACGCCTGGGATATTGATTCTCAGCTGGAGCAGGCCATGGATGCGCTGCGCTGCCCGCCGCCCGACGCCCTGGTGGACCTGCTCTCTGGCGGTGAACGACGGCGTGTTGCGCTCTGCAAGCTGTTACTGCAGCAGCCCGACCTGCTGCTGCTCGATGAGCCGACGAACCATCTGGATGCAGAGTCGGTGCAGTGGCTGGAAACTCACCTGAAGGCGTATCCGGGGGCGGTCCTGGCCGTGACGCACGACCGGTACTTCCTGGACAACGTCGCGCAGTGGATCCTCGAGCTGGATCGCGGCCGGACCCATCCGTACGAGGGCAACTACTCCACTTACCTGGACACCAAGAAGGCTCGGCTCCAGATCGAGGGTCGCCGGGATGCCAAGCGCGCAAAGATCTTGGAGCGGGAACTGGAGTGGGCACGATCCAACCCGAAGGCGCGGCAGGCCAAGAACAGGGCTCGGCTGGCTCGCTACGAGGAGCTGGCGACCGAGGCCGAGCGCACCCGCAAGCTTGACTTCGAAGAGATCAACATCCCACCCGGCCCACGGCTGGGCAGCAGTGTGCTCCAGGCAAGGATGCTGGTCAAGGGCTTCGGGGACAAGCTGCTCTTCAACGGCCTGAGTTTCTCCTTGCCGCGTGCGGGAATCGTCGGGGTGGTCGGGCCGAACGGCGTCGGCAAGTCCACACTCTTCCGAATGATCGTTGGGGAAGAGCAGCCGGACTCAGGAGACTTGATACTCGGCGATACGGTGCGCATCTCCTACGTCGACCAGGGCCGCTCTGGGCTGGACCCGAGGAAGAACGTGTGGGAACTGGTGTCGGACGGGCTCGATCACATCAAGGTGGCCAATTTCGAGATGCCCTCCCGCGCCTACGTCGCGTCCTTCGGTTTCAAGGGCCCGGACCAGCAAAAGCCTGCCGGAGTTCTCTCTGGGGGTGAACGCAACCGCCTGAACCTCGCGCTGACCCTGAAGATGGGCGGCAATCTGCTGCTGCTCGACGAACCGACCAATGATCTTGACGTGGAAACCCTCCAGTCGATGGAGGATGCGCTGCTCGACTTTCCGGGATGTGCCGTGGTGATCTCGCACGACCGCTGGTTCCTTGACCGGATCGCGACCCACATCCTGGCCTGGGAGGGCGATGACGAGGACGAGGCCAAGTGGTTCTGGTATGAGGGCAACTTCGCCGATTACGAGGGCAACAAGATCGCCCGGCTCGGCGCGGAGGCGGCCCGCCCACACCGGGTAACCCATCGCCGCCTCACCCGCTAGATCGCCGACTCCGAAATGCTGACAAGTCGGGGTGCGCGAGTAGCTCGGCGAGAGTGATGGCCTTGCGGTCGGCGAGCTGGACGAGCTGGGTACGGCAGGAGAAGCCGTCGGCCAGCACGAGAGCATCGGGGTGGTCGGCAACGGCTGGCAACAGGTCATGCTCGGCCACCTTGACGGACACCTCGTAGTGGCCTTTCTCCACCCCGAAGTTGCCGGCCAGACCGCAGCAGCCGCCGACCGTGATTACGGTCGCCCCGGTGGCGGCAAGCAATGTGGCATCGGCCTGCCAGCCGAGCACTGAGGCGTGGTGGCAATGGGGCTGAACGACCAGCTCGATTCCGCTGAGGTCTGGCGGCGCCCAGCTCGGCGTGCGCCCGAGCAGCTCGGCCAATGTGAACACTCCCGCCGCGACATCAGCGACCCGGGGATCTTCGGGCATGAGTTCGGCCGCGTCACTGCGCCAAACTGCGAGACAGGAGGGTTCCAGGCCGACGACCGGCGTTCCCGCCGCGACGTAGGGATGCAGGACGTCCAAGGCCGCGCGCAGCTGGCGGCGGGCGCCGTCGAGCTGACCGGTGCTGATCCAGGTCAGGCCACAACAGGCTGGTCGTTCCACGAGCTGCGGCGCGTAACCGGCCGCCGCGAGCACTGAGACGGCCGCAGCGACGGCGTCCCCAGTGAAGCAGTCCGAGAAGGAGTCGACCCAGACGACGGCCGGATCACCCGACGACTCAGCAACCACAACTCTCTTCCGCGCCGCGACCGAGGCGAACCTGGGCAGCGAGCGCCGCTGGTCGATACCCGCGGCCCAGCGGAGGAGCGTTCGGACTCCGGGGGTTGCGGTGCCCAGATTGATCAGGCCCGACAGAAGACGTATCCGGGTGATCAACCGACCCCAGCGGGGAAGCCAGCCGAGCGCATAGTGGCTGCGCGGCCTGATCTTGCGTCGATAGGTGTGATCGAGCACCTGCGACTTGTACGCGGCCATGTCGACGCCAGTCGGGCAGTCTCGCGCACATCCCTTACAGGAGAGGCAGAGATCCAATGCTTGGTGCACGGCAGGCGATTTCCAGCCATGGACCACCTCACCGTTGATCATTTCCTGCAGCACCCGCGCGCGCCCGCGAGTTGAGTCCTTCTCCTCGCGGGTCGCCTGGTAGGACGGGCACATCACACCCAACCCAGCCGTGGTGTTGGCGAGGCACTTGCCCACGCCCGAGCAGCGGTGCACGGCTTCCGCGAAGTGATCGATCTGACCCACCAGAACCACGGCACGCAGGTCACCGTCCACCGGGCGCGGATCTACCAACACGCCGGGGTTCAGCAGGTTCTCCGGGTCGAAGGCAGCCTTCACCTGACCGAAGGCCTCAAGTGCAGCGGCTGAGTAGATCGTTGGCAGTAGCTCCGACCGGGCCCGGCCGTCGCCGTGCTCGCCCGACAGCGAGCCACCGTAGCGTGCAACCAGCCGCGCCGCCTCCTCGACGAATGCCCGGTACCCTCCGACCCCGGCATCCTCGGTCAGCGGAAAGTCGATGCGTACGTGGACGCATCCGTCCCCGAAGTGCCCGTACGGCAGCCCATCCAATCCGTGATCATCAAGTAGCCGGTCGAAGTCCCGCAGGTAGGAACCGAGGTGCCGCGCCGGCACCGCTGCGTCTTCCCAGCCGGGATAGGCCGGTCGGGTCAAACTGATGCTCGCCAATCCGGCACCGTCTTCCCGGATCTTCCAGAGCGCCATGGCGTGCGCGGGATCGGTCACCACGAAGCCATCCGAGGCGCCGGCGGCAGCAAGCAGGGCATCCGCACGTACCTTGAGCTCGGCCAGGTCCTCGCCGACGAGCTCGACGAACATCCAACCGTCGCCTCGAGGCAGCGGCGGCACGGCCGCCTCGCCCCGGGTACGACGGACCACATCGACGATCCGCCGGTCCAAGCCCTCGCAAGCAGTCGGGCGGTGATCAATGATCAGCGGCGCTGCATCCGCGGCATCGGCCATCGTCGGATAGCCGAGCGCGATCATGATCTTGTACGGCGCATCGGCCACGAGCCGCACTGTCGCGCCGATGATCACCGCCAGAGTGCCTTCGCTGCCAGCCAGGAATCGGGTCACGTCGAAGTGGTTCTCCGGCAACAGATGCTCCAGGCTGTAGCCCGACACCTGTCGCCCGAAGCGCCCGAACTCGGTGCGGATGATACCGAGGTTCGCCTGCACCACCGACTTCAGCGCAGTGAGGCTTCCGTGGTGATCACGGTTCGCCGTCCCGTCAAGCCTGATATGTTCACCGGAGCCGGTGATCATCTCGAGCCCGATCACATTGTCGGATGTCCTGCCGTACCCGAGAGCCCGCGGACCGCATGCGTTGTTCCCGATCATCCCGCCGATAGTGCAGCGGTTGTGGGTCGATGGATCCGGCCCGAAACGCAAGCCGTGCGGAACCGCTGCGGCCTGTAACGCCGACTGCACCACGCCTGGCTCGACTCGCGCGGTACGCGCCTCCGGGTCGATCTCAAGAATCCTGTTCAGGTGCCGCGACGTGTCCAAGATCAATCCAGGGCCGACCGCGTTGCCCGCGCAGGATGTGCCGGCGCCGCGGGTAGTCACGGGCATGCCGACGGTCCGTGCGGCGTCCAGGACAGCTGCCGTTTCTTCGACCGTACGGGGCTGGGCGACCGCCTGCGGCAGAACGCGATAGAGCGAGGCGTCGGAAGAGTAGAGCGCGCGGGTGAGGTCGGTTGCGTCGAGAACGTCAGCGACACCCCGCCGCCGCAGCTGTAACGCAAGCTCGGTGACCTCGGGGGAGAGCGCGACGGTCTTTGACAGCATGATCGCGTTTGATCGTAGTGCCCTTGAGAGAAGGGCCCAACGAATGTGCCGTGAGCCCTACGAAGGCTGTGCCCTGAGCCTGTCGAAGGCTGTGCCCTGAGCCTGTCGAAGGGGCGCATCCCCGTGCGCTTCGACAAGCTCAGCACGCATTAAACTTACCGGTGAGTAACTTCAGCGTTCAGTGGAGGCGCGATGAGGCGAACCATCTTCAACGAGGACCACGACTCATTCCGGGAAAGCTGTCGGACGTTCGTCGATCGGACGCTGCGGCCCCGTCAGGAGAAGCACATCGCCAGCCACGAGTTCGGCCGTGAGGTGTGGCTTGAGCTCGGCAGGCAGGGCATGCTCGGGCTCAACGTGCCCCAGGAATACGGCGGCGCGGGCGTCAACGACCTGCGGTTCTCACTGATCTTGGCTGAAGAACTATCCCGGCTGGCGTTTGCCTACCCGTCGTGTGTCGGTATCCACACCAACTGCATCGCGCCATATCTAGTCGATCTGTGCACCGAGGAACAGAAGCAGCGCTGGCTGCCAGGGTTCTGCACCGGCGAGTTGATCACCGCGCTCGCTATGACCGAGGCTTCTGGCGGTTCTGATCTTGCTGCGCTGAAGACCAAAGCCGTACCCGACGGCCAGGACTGGATCTTGAACGGCTCGAAGACCTTCATCACCAATGGCGCCAGCGCCGACTTCGTGCTGGTCGCGGCGCGAACCAGTCCGGAGAAGGGTGCCAAGGGCATCACCTTGTTCGCGGTCGAGGCCGGCATGCCTGGCTTCGAACGTGGGCGGAAGCTGGACAAGGTTGGTCAGCCGGAGTCGGACATCTCTGAGCTGTTCTTCGACGATGTCAGAGTTCCAGCGGCGAATGTGATCGGCGAGATCGACCAGGGCTTCGTCTACATGATGCAGCGGCTGGTTGCTGAGCGGATTGGCTCGGCGGTGAACAACATCTCTCACGCCCGGCAGATCCTCGACGAGACCCTGGTCTACGCGAAGGAACGCAAAGCCTTCGGCACTGCGATTGGCTCCTTCCAGGCCAACAAGTTCACCCTCGCCGAGCTGCAGACGCTGGCCGAGGTCACCCAGGCCTTCGTCGATCAGTGCGTCATGGAGGCGGTACACGGCACGCTGACCGCTGTTGATGCGGCCAAGGCGAAGTGGTGGTCGGCGCAGGCGCAGAACGACATTCTCGATGCCTGTGTGCAGCTATGGGGTGGCTACGGCTACATGAACGAATACCGCGTCGCCCGCGCCTGGGCCGATGCGCGGGCCTCCAAGATCTGGGCGGGTTCGAACGAGATCATGAAAGAGCTCATCGGCCGAGACCTGGGGTTGTGATCATGCCACGCATCGATCTTCGAAGGCCGACAAGCCGTCATCGTCTCTGCTGCGCGTACGCCCATTGGGCGTGCCGCCAAGGGATCGCTGATCCAGATGCGCCCAGATGATCTTGCGGCCGGAGTGATCAGCGCTGCGCTGGCCAAACTCGAGGGTTTTGACCCCCGCACGCTGGATGACATCTATGTCGGGTGCGCCGAGCCACGCGACGAGCAGGGCGGCAATGTGGCGCGCCGGATCGCCGTGCAGCTTGGACTGGACAACGTCCCAGCCGCCACGATCAATCGCTTCTGCGCTTCCAGTGTGCAGACCGCCCGGATGGCCTTTCACGCCATCAAGGCGGGTGAGGGTCATGCATTCGTTTCGGCCGGGGTGGAGTGCGTCTCGCGTTATCGCGGCTTCGGCTCCGCCGGTGTTGACCCGGTCGACACCCACAATCCGATCTTTGCCGCCGCAGAGCAGCGCAGCCTGACGACGGCGGCAAGCAATCAGAAGTGGCATGATCCGCGCAAGGACGGACAGCTGCCCGACATCTACATTGCGATGGGCCAGACCGCGGAGAACGTCGCCACCCTCCGCGGCATCTCCCGCGCCGAACAGGACGAGTTCGGCGTACGCTCGCAAAACCTCGCCGAGAAGGCAATCGCGAACCAGATCTTCGACGCCGAGATCGTGCCCGTGACTCTGCCTGGCGGCACCGTGGTGAGTACCGACGACGGCCCTCGACCAGGCACCACCATCGAGGCGGTCTCTGCGCTGAAGCCTGTCTTCCGCCCGGATGGCACGGTCACTGCAGGCAACTGCTGTCCATTGAACGACGGGGCGGCTGCAGTGGTGATCATGAGCGATCGCCGCGCGGCCGAGCTCGGCCTCACCCCGCTGGCGCGCGTCGTTGCAACAGGCGTCAGCGCTCTCAGCCCGGAGATCATGGGACTGGGACCGGTTGAGGCCAGCCGCCGAGCCTTGGCCAGTGCCGGGATGACGATCGACGACATCGATCTAGTGGAGATCAATGAGGCGTTCGCGGTCCAAGTGATTGCGTCGGCCCGGGATCTCGGTATCGATCTTGAGCGGCTCAACGTGCATGGCGGAGCGATCGCGCTCGGTCATCCGTTCGGCTGCACCGGCGCGCGGATCATGACCACGCTGCTGAATGCGATGCGGGTGCGGGACGTCCAGTTCGGCCTGGAAACGATGTGCGTGGGTGGCGGTCAGGGAATGGCTATTGTGCTGGAGCGACTCTCCTAACCGTGGTGAGCGGAGCTGTGAAGCACCAGCTACCCTTCGGATGTGACCGAGACAACATTGTTGGCAGCGCGGCCGGCTTCGGTGGGCGCCTTGCTGTTGCGGCGGGTCGAGAAATCGCCCTCAAAGGAAGCATTTCGCTACCTTGAGGATGACCGCTGGGTTTCGCTGAGCTGGTTGCAGACCAAGGACAAGGCCTTCCAGCTGGCAGCTGGGTTGCTCGCGCTAGGAATCAAACCTGAGGACCGCGTGGCAATCGCATCCAACACCCGGATGGAGTGGATCCTGGCCGACCTTGCCATCATGTGCGCGGCCGGTGCGGCTACCACGATCTATCCGTCAACACAGCATGAGGATGTCGGCTTCATCCTTGCCGATTCCGAATCCAAGGTGGTCTTCGCCGAAGACGATCTGCAGGTGGGCAAAGTACTTGATCATCTCGACGAGCTGCCACAGTTGATCACGATCGTGCAGCTGGACGGCAAGGTTGATCATCCGAAGGTGATCGGCTGGGCCGATCTGCAGAAGCTGGGCAGCGACTGTCTGGACGCTAATCCAACCGCGGTCGATGACGTCATTGCAGAGATCGGGCCAGAGGACCTGGCGACGCTGATTTACACCTCCGGTACCACCGGGCGGCCCAAGGGCGTACGCCTGGCGCAGGACTCCTGGACCTACGAGGGCGCCGCCGTCGAGGCGTTCGACATCATTAGCCCCGACGACCTCCAATACTTGTGGCTGCCGCTCAGCCATGTCTTCGGTAAGGGCTTGATCGCGATCCAGCTTCACATCGGCTTCACAACTGCGGTTGACGGCCGGATCGACAAGATCGTTGAGAACCTTGCCGTGATTCAGCCGACCTTCATGTGCGGCGCGCCGCGGATCTTCGAGAAAGTGCGAGCCAGAGTGATGATGACTGCCTCGCACGGAGTCAAGGCCAAGATCTTCGACTGGGCGTTCGGCGTCGGCCGCAAGGTATCGCCGCTGCGGCTGGCGGGACAGGAACCGTCCGGGCTTCTTGGCATCCAGTATGCGCTGGCGGATCGATTGGTCTTCAGCAAGATCAAAGCCAGGATGGGTGGCAAGATCGAATTCTTCGTGTCTGGCTCCGCTCCGCTGAGTCTGGAGGTGCAGGAATGGTTCCACGCTGCCGGGCTCCTCGTGCTGGAGGGTTACGGCCTTACTGAGACCTGCATTCCGACCTGCGTGAACCACCCGCGTGCCACCCGTTTCGGCACCGTTGGCCCGCCGGTGCCTGGTACTCAGGTCAAGATCGCCGACGATGGGGAGATTTTGGTCAAAGGTCCTGGCGTCATGCGCGGCTACCACAACATGCCGGAGGCAACCGCGGAGACGCTCAAAGATGGCTGGTTCTCGACCGGGGACATTGGCGAGTTTGACGAACAGGGCTATCTGCGGATCACTGACCGGAAGAAGGACCTGATCAAGACCTCCGGCGGCAAGTACGTCGCTCCGCAGAAGGTGGAGGGTGTGGTGAAGGTCGCCAGTCCGTACATCAGCCAGGTCCTGGTGCACGGCGACGGCCGCAAGTACGCCACCGCGCTGATCACGCTCGATCCAGAGGCCATCGAGGGTTGGGCCAAAGATCAAGGTCTGAGCTATTCCTCGTTCGAAGAACTGGCGGGCTCACGTGAGGTTCATGACCTGATTGAGAGTCAGGTCACGGAGGCTAACCAGTCCCTTGAGCGCTGGGAGACCATCAAGCGGTTCGAGATCTTGCCTTCAGAGTTGAGCGTTGAGGAGGGTGAGGTCACGCCGACCCTGAAAGTCCGGCGCAGGGCCGTGGAGAAGAAGTACGCCGACGTGCTGAACAGCATGTACGACTCAGAATAGCGCCGAGTTGTCAGAAGCCAGTTGAGCTATAACCGATCTAGCTTCTGACAAGTCGGCTAGGCCTTGGCGCCGCCGTTGACGAAGATGACCTGACCGGAGACATAGCCGGCCTCCTCGCGACACAGGAAGCTCGCGACGGCAGCGATATCTTCCGGTGTTCCGATGCGACCTAGAGGAATATCCCGAGCCGCGGTTAGTTTCCAGTCCTCGTAGTCCAAACCCTGGCGTGCCGCCGATGCCATCGTCATGTCGGTCTCGACGAAACCTGGCGCAATGGCGTTTGCTGTCACACCAAACTTGCCCAGTTCCAGCGCCAGAGTCTTGGTGAAGCCGATCAAGCCGGCCTTCGCTGTGGCGTAGTTGGCCTGACCTCGGTTTCCCAGTGCGGAGGTCGAGGAGATGTTGACGATCCGCCCCCACCCGGCCTGCGTCATGTGGATCTGAGCTGCCCGGGTCATCAAGAAGGCACCACGCAGATGAACGTCTATGACTGAATCCCAGTCACCGGCACTCATTTTGAAGATCAAGTTATCCCGGATGATGCCAGCGCTGTTGATCAAAACGTTCACCGGTCCAAGCTCAGCAACAGCCTGCTGCACGGCAATACCGGCGGCTTTCTCGTCGGCAACATCCGCGCCAATGGGGATAGCACGGCCACCATTTTCAACGATCTCTTTGACAGTGCGCGCGCTGCCTTGCTCATCAAGATCCACAACACCGATCGACATGCCGTCGGCGGCGAGCCGATGGGCGATAGCAGCACCAATGCCGCGCGCCGCGCCGGTGACGATTGCAACTCTCATGCAGGAGACCCTACGTGAACAGCGGCTCTGGATCATTTTCATCTTCTGAGATGATCGACGACCGTGAGCCCGTTTACCCACCGCTGTCCGATGCGCTGGGGCGATATGGACGCCCAGGGCCATGTCAACAATGCGGCGTATCTGGACTACCTGCAGGAGGCTCGGGTCGCCTTCCTGCTGTCCGGATCGCCGATATTGCACCATTTACTCGATGCTGGCGTACTTGTCGTGAATCACCAGTTGGAGTACTTGAAACCAGTTACCTTCAGCGACCGGCCGCTGACAATCAACCTTTGGCTCGATGCCATCGGCGGGAGCCGGTTTTCTATCGGATACGACGTCTCTGACGGCAACGACCTGGCGGCCCGGGCTCGGACCGGACTGGTGCCATTCGATCTGGCGCGCAACATCTTGCGGCGCCTGACTGCGGAGGAGCGAGATCTGCTCGCCCGGTACCACGCGCCTGCTGAGCCTTTGCGGTTGCTGCCCAGGGTCGGCGTGCTGGGAAATTACCATCGTTACCCGCTGACCGTGCGCTGGTCCGACCTCGACTCGTACGGCCACGTCAACAATGTCAAGTACTACGACTACATCCAGGAGGCCAGGATCAGCCTCGTGAACGACACTGTGGGGTGGGAACCCGAGGCTGTCTGGATGGTGGTCCGTCAGGACCTGGAGTACCTCAAGCCGATTGACTTCAAGACAGAGCCGTACGAGGTGGGCACGGCAGTCGCGGCAATCGGCAACCGCTCTTTTACGCTAGCCGCGGAAATCCGCGATCCAGCATCTGAGACGCTCTTCGCAACCGCGCGGACAATCGTGGTCGGCGTCTCTTCGCTGAGCGCCGATCAGCGGTTGGCACTGCAAAAGTGGGCCGTTTGACAAGCCTCACGGCTAAAGCTTCAGGCCCGGCATCGTGCCTGGGTGTTCATCGAAGGTGTTCACCATCGAGTACGCGGCGCGCTCCATGTAGGTCCACAACTCGTGCTCCTGTTGTGCTGTGAGCTCGATTGAGTCGATCGCATCCCGCATGTGCTGCAACCAGCGGTCCCGCATCGCTGGTGTCACTGCAAAGGGGGCGTGGCGCATCCGGAGCCGCGGATGCCCACGTTGCTCGCTATAGGTGGTCGGACCTCCCCAGTACTGCTCCAGGAACATCCGAAGTCGCTGTTCGGCCGAAGCAAGATCGGGCTCTGGATACAAGGCGCGGAGCGGTGGGTCAGAGGCGACCCCCTCGTAGAACCGCTTGACGAGTGCCACGAAGGTCTCATGGCCGCCGACCGCGTCGTAGAAGGTCTGTAGGTGTGCTTGCTCGGACATCTGGACCATTCTCCATCACGCGATCGATCGACTGGCAGGATGAGACGCCGTACGCGTTTGCACCGATCGGGAGGAGTCATTCATGGCTACAGTTCGCACTGCGGAAGCACACTGGGAAGGATCTCTCTTCGAGGGACAGGGCGAGGTCGAGCTCGTCTCGTCCGGCCTTGGCCACTTCGAGGTCACCTGGGCGACACGCGCCGAGCAACCGAACGGCCATACCAGCCCGGAAGAACTGATCGCCGCTGCGCATTCCTCGTGCTTCAACATGGCCTTGTCGAACGTGCTTGCCCAGGGCGGCAACCCCCCAACTTCGCTTGACACCCGAGCCGACGTCACCTTCCAGCCTGGCGAAGGCATCACCGGCATCAAGCTGACCGTGACAGGAGTGGTGCCGGGCATCACCGCAGAGCAGTTCGAGGCGGCTGCTGAGGACGCGAGGAAGAACTGCCCGGTTTCCAAGGCAATCACCGGCACAACCATCACGCTCGAGGCTACGCACGCAAGCTGAGATTTTGGCAGCTCCAACAACTACGCAGACTCGGCAGGCTCGGCCTCGGCCGGTGGGTGACCGGGGCCACCCTGGCTGAAGTTACCGAGCCGGAGAACCTCTCCGTTACGGACGTACCAGACAGTGCCGTCGTCGCCCCGCAAGTCAGTGACACGCAAGCCAATGCCCTCGACCACCCCTGCCGCCTTCTCCATGTCGACGTAGTCACCTACCCCGAACTGGTCCTCGACCAGCATGAACACTCCCGATACAAGATCTTTCACAATGCTCTGCAGCCCGAACGCCAGCGTCACAGCGACCACCGAGGTGCCGGCGACGATGGTGGTGATGTTGAAGCCCAGCTCGGCCAAGATCATCAGAATCGCGACCAGAAAGATCACGAAAGTTACGGCGCTGCAGGCCAAGGAGGCGAGCGCTTCGAGGCGTTGCTTGCGACGCGCGGCAGACACCGTGGTGGCCTCGATCAATTTCTGGGTCACCTGATAGCGCGAAGTCAGTGGCCGGTCGACCGCATGCCGAACCGAGCGTTTGATCATGCGATGAAGGACGTACCGCAGCACAAACGCCGCAATGACCAAGAGCACGATGCGAATAGGCCTGAACAACACCAGTTCGGCGAGATTGTCTGGTAACCACTCCGGCATGTGCCTCAGCCTAAGGTGTCATTTCGCATCCGGCAGCTGCGTCACGGATCGCCGATACGGTGACAGCGATCGCGGGCCGTTCAGACGCCAGGGTTCGCCAGATGGCGTAGATCTGGCGGGAAAATGCCGGCTTCAGCGACACGATCGAAACGCCCTCAGTGGAGCCCCGTCCCAGCCTCGGCATGACGGCGATCCCTAGCCCGGCAGCGACCATCGCGAGCTGAGTTTGATGCTCTTCGGCGGTGTGGGTCACTTCTGGGATGAGCCCGTGTTGCCGCAGCGTCTGGGTCAGCCACTCGTGACAGCTTGCCCCGTACGGCCACGTGATCCAGGGCTCGGTACAGAGTTCGGTGAGCTCGACGCTTGCCCGCTCAGCGAGCGGATGGTCAGCAGGCACCGCGAGATCAACAGGGTCGTTCATGATCAGCAAGCGCTCAAGGCCGTCCGGGAGTACCAGTGGCGCATTCATCCAGTCATTGACCAAAGCAATGTCGAGATGTCCCGCCGCGACTAGCCGGATTGCCTCGTCCGGCTGCCGCTCGGACACCCGAAGCCGCAATTGCTCATGTTCCTTCCGAAGCCGGGCCACTGTCCGGGGAAGGATGGCTCGCGCTGCAGTGGCGAAACCGGCAATCTCCAGATCACCGACGACGTGATTGCGCTGTCGGTCAAGCTCACTCTCAGCGCTCTCGACCTCGGACAGAATCGCGTGCGCTCGCCTCGCCAGCAGAGTGCCTGCCGGCGTGAGTCGTACGCCGCGGCCGTACGGCTCGACGAGTCGCTGGCCCACATCGCGCTGGAGCTTGGCCAGCTGCTGAGAGACGGCCGACGGCGTCAGCTGGAGCGCCGCAGCGGCGCCGGTTACCGAACCAAAGGTCGACACCGCATGCAGCGCCTGAAGGCGCTCAAAATGCAACATTTCACGAAACCTACACAATACTTCGAACTGGATATTGCTTGTGCTTAACAGTACATCCGGCCATGCTGGACCGGTGACCAGCACGGCGAGGGAGATCCAGCAGACCAAGATCACGGGAGACGGGTCCGACTGGCGGTCATTGCTCGCGGTGACGGTCACTGTTGTCGCCTGGGCTTCAGCCTTTGTCGTGATCAGGTATGCGGCTCACGACATCAGCCCTGGCGCCCTCAGCCTGGGCCGGCTGCTGGTAGGCAGCCTTGCCCTCAGCGCCATGATGATCGGTCGCAAGCTCGTCCGGCATGAGCTCACCGAGAGTGGGCGCTCACGGTCGCTGGTCGGAGTTGCCTGGTTCGCGGTCTACAGCGTCGCCCTCAATGCCGGTGAGCAGCATGTCGACGCCGGCACCGCCTCCATGCTCATCCAGTTCGCACCGATCCTCATCGGCGTACTCGCCGGCATCCTCCTCGGCGAGGGTTTCCACGGATGCTGGTCATCGGCGGCCTGGTCGCGTTCGCCGGCACCCTGATCATCGGCTTTGCCACGAGCACCGGCGAGGCCGACCTTGCTGGTGTTCTCCTGGTGCTGCTGAGCGCCACCGTCTACTCGATCGCCATGGTGGCGCAGAAGGTCGTGCTGCGTCGCATCCCTGCCCTGCAGGTCACCTGGCTTGCCTGCCTTATCGGAACAGTCGCCTGCCTGCCGTTTGCCGCTGAGCTGGTCCGTGACATCTACTGCCGCACCCGCCCGGCAGATCGTCGGAGTCATCTACCTCGGGCTGGTGCCGACTGCGCTTGCCTTCTCGACCTGGGCGTACGCGCTCAGCCACAGCTCGGCCGGGAAGCTGGGTGTCACGACATTCGTCGTACCACCGATCACCATCCTGCTCGGCTGGCTCTTCCTCAGCGAGGTGCCGCCGACCCTAGCGATTGTCGGCGGTGCACTGTCGCTGGTGGGCGTTGCTATCGCCCGGCGCCGTGCCTAATTGCTCGCTCCGCCTCGCCCGCAAGACCGAGCGTCAGCGTAGCTTCTGGAACGTGATCCGGCCCGCCCAAATGGTGGCGACCACCGGATCGGGCAACTCGCGGCCGTGCCAGGGATTGTTGCGGGAGAGCGAGGCTGAGTCGTTGCGGTCGACGACCCGTCGTGCGGCGGGATCGACCAGGATGACATTGGCCGGCTCACCCACAGCCAATGGACGACCTTGATCAGCAAGTCGCGCAATGTGTGCCGGCATGATCGACATGCGTTTCGCCAGCTCAGGCCAGCTCAGCAAGCCAGGGTTGATCATGGTCTCCACGACCGCAGCGAGGGCAGTCTCCAGACCGAGCATCCCGAACGCTGCCTCGGCAAACGCGTGCTCCTTGTCGTGTCGCGCGTGCGGCGCATGGTCGGTCGCCACCGCATCGATGGTCCCATCAGCCAGCGCCTCGCGTAAGGCCTCGACGTGTTCGGCGGGCCGCAGCGGCGGATTCACCTTGTAGGTCGGGTCATAGCCGAGCACCTCATTCGTCGTCAGCATGAGGTGATGAGGTGCGACCTCCGCTGTGACGTTGATGTCGCGCTGCTTGGCCCACCTGATCACGTCGATGGTCTCGGCGCAGGACACGTGGCAAATGTGCAGCCGGGATCGGGTGAGCTCCGCGATTTGCACGTCTCGAGCAACCACGCTTGCCTCGGCCGCCGCAGGCCATCCCGGAAGTCCGAGCTTTCCGGAGATCTCACCTTCGTGACAGCAGGCCGAGTCTCCGGCGAGCTGCGGATCCTGAGCATGCTGAGCGATAACCCCGTCAAAGGCACGGACGTACTCCAGTGCTCGTCGCATCAGGCGGGAGTCCCACACGCAGTGGCCATCATCGGAGAACACACGCACGCCGGCGCTGGACCGGGCCATCAGCCCGAGCTCGGCCAGCTCGATTCCATCCAGCGCCTTGCTGACGGCCCCCACCGGCACCACCTGCACGTGACCGTCCCGGGCACCTAGCGCAGCAACGTGGGCGGCAGCCTCGGCGGTATCGGTCACCGGAGTGGTGTTGGCCATTGCCAGCACCGCGGTGAACCCGCCGCGCGCCGCGGCCAGCGTGCCGGACAGCACCGTTTCCGCGTCTTCTCGTCCAGGTTCGCGTAAATGGGTGTGTAGGTCGACCAGGCCGGGCAACGCGACCAGCCCGTCTGCATCGAGCTCGTTCAGGTCGGCTCCCGCGTCGGCAGGGTCCACGAACAGGCCGTTCCGTATCAGCAGGTCTGAGCGCCCGCGGCCCACGAGGTCGGCACCGCGGATCAGCAGGTCGGTCACTCTGCCCCTCCCAGCAGCTCATACAGCACGCTCATCCGCACCGACACACCCGCCGCCACCTGATCCAAGATCAAAGAGTTGGCCGCGTCGGCGGCGTCCGCGGAGATCTCCAGGCCACGGTTCATCGGCCCCGGATGGCAGATCGCTGCACCTGGCTTCATCGCCTCGAGCCTGGGACGGGTCAGCCCATAACCGATCGTGTATTCGCGAGGAGTCGGGAAATACCCGCCTGACATGCGTTCGCGCTGTACCCGGAGCATCATCACGATGTCGGCCTGGGGCAGCACCTCATCGAGGTCGGTACACACCAATACCGGCCAGCTGTCGAGCCCTGCCGGGAGCAGCGTTGGTGGTGCGACCAGGATCACCTGTGCCCCGAGCGTCGTGAGCAGCAAGACGTTGCTCCGTGCGACTCGCGAGTGCGTGATGTCTCCGACGATCGCCACGGTCTTGCCATCGAAGCTCGTCAGATCAGGGGCCGTGTTCCGCAGATGCCGCCGGATCGTGAAGGCATCCAACAATGCCTGCGTGGGATGTTCGTGGGTTCCGTCACCGGCATTGAGGACATGGGCGTCGATCCAGCGAGACGCCTGCCACGGTGCGCCAGACGCATGATGCCTGATCACCAGGGCGTCGACGCCCATAGCCGCGACCGTCAGCACCGTGTCGCGCAGTGATTCACCTTTCGACACCGACGAGCCCTTGGCGCTGATGTTGATCACATCCGCCGACAGCCACTTACCTGCAATTTCGAAGGAGGATCTGGTTCGCGTGGAGTCTTCGAAGAACAGGTTGACCACGGTACGGCCCCGGAGCGCTGGCAGCTTCTTGACCGGCCGCCCCTGCACCAGCGACATCTCTTCCGCGAGGTCCAAGATTTCGGTGGTCTGAGGCCGATCAAGATCAGCTGCGGAGAGCAGATGTCGCATCAGGCCTCCCTCGCGACCGGGATCGCTACCCTGTTCGATGCTGACCTGGTTCACGCCGTCGATCTCAGCCAGTCTTACGCTGACGTGCTCGCCCGTCCGGGTGGGAATGTAGGAGCCGACGTGATCAGCTCGGATGGGCAATTCGCGGTGACCGCGGTCCACCAGCACCGCCAGCCGAACAGCACGCGGCCGACCAAGATCACCGAGGGCATCCAGCGCGGCCCGAACCGTGCGCCCGGAGTAAAGCACGTCGTCGACCAGCACAACCGTGCTGTCGTCCACCTCGACCGGTAGATGGGTATGCCCTACGGCCCGGGTCGGTTGGCGCCGCAGATCGTCCCGATACATGGTCACGTCCAATGCGCCCACCGGGACTCTGACGCCTTCCACTTCGTCCATCACTGTCGCGAGCCGGTGAGCCAGTACGACACCGCGGGTAGGAATCCCCATCAGCACCAGGCCCTCGGCACCGCGATTCGCTTCGAGGATCTGGTGGGCCATCCGGGCGCAGGCGCGGGCAATCTGATCAGCGTCCAGGGCTTCCCGGGACGCCAGCGACCCGGCCTCGACGCCCGGCGTCGAATCCTCCGGCCTGGCCTGCGGCGCGCCGGTACCTGACAACAATCCTCCTCTTGGGCGCCTCACAGCCTCCGCGGAACCGCGTCAGGGCGATAACGTAGGGCCGTGAACGAACTCCTGAGCATGCTAGTGCCTCTGGAAACGCTCTCGGGGTGGCCACAGGTCACTAATCCCACGCCTTTGCAGGTTCTCCTGCTCCTTGTCGGCTTTCCGCTCTTGTTCTTCTTCATCGTGATCGCCATCAACAAGATCGCGACATCCATTCACGCTGCACGTGGCGACGACATCCACGCCAACGATCCGTTCTGGGTGGGTGACCGTGAGTCGGCTGAACTGGAGGCGGCGACCGCGAACCCGGGGATCGAAGCAAGGGACCAGGCTTCCACTAGCTGACGCCGGGCAGGCTCCTGCTGGTGAGGCCGCTGCCGAGGGCGACGATACTGGCGAGCATGTGGGTGGCGCGGGTGCCCGCTGGTGACTCGTTCACCCCGAGCCAACGCGAGTGGATCAAGCGCGCTGTCCGGAACGCCGAGACCGTCTCCAGCCTGAGATTCTCGGTCTTTGTCGGTGTCGCGGAAGAGGACTCACGCGGGTACGCCGAACGGCTGCACAAGTCACTCAGCGATCCTGATCACTCAGTCCTGGTGATGTGCGATCCGGAGTTCCACAGGCTGGAGATCGTCACCGGCATCGCAGCTCGCCGAGTGCTTAGCGATCTTGAATGTCGCCTGGCGGCCGCAGCCATGCATACCTCGTTTGCCGGCGGGGACATCGTTGGCGGTCTGACTGCTGGCATCCAGCAGCTCGGAGAGGCGGCACGTCAGCCGAGGACGCTGCACATCACCCGGCCGAGTTGAGCGCTTCGGTGACGTACGCTGCAACGGCGATCGCTCGTCTGTCGTGGCCGGATCTGCCATAGTGCTCCCATGCGCGTACACATCGGCAGCGACCACGCCGGATTCGAGCTGAAGAACTATCTGGTCGAGGCTCTCACCGAGGATGGTCACGAGGTGGTTGACCACGGGCCGAACGCCTATGACGCCGAGGATGACTATCCCGTCTTTTGCATCCCTGCTGCAGAGGCTGTGGTAGCCGATCCCGGCTCGCTGTGCGTAGTGATCGGCGGGTCTGGCAATGGCGAGCAGATTGCTGCCAACAAGGTGATCGGCACCCGAGCAGCGCTCGCGTACAACTT